>NZ_LGUR01000232.1 GCF_001270495.1 Streptomyces viridochromogenes | reverse complement strand
CAAGGTCAACCCGGTGATCCCCGAGGTCGTCAACCAGGTCGCCTTCGAGGTGATCGGCAACGACGTCGCCATCACCATGGCCGCCGAGGCCGGACAGCTCCAGCTCAACGCCTTCGAGCCGATCATCCTGCACTCCCTGTCGGAGTCGATCACGCACCTGCGCGCGGCCTGTCTGACGCTCGCCGGGCGCTGCGTGGACGGCATCACCGCCAACACCGAGGCGCTGCGCCGGACCGTGGAGAACTCCATCGGTCTGGTGACCGCCCTGAACCCGCACATCGGGTACACGGCGGCCACGGACATCGCCAAGGAGGCCCTCGCCAGCGGTAGGGGCGTCGCCGAACTCGTCCTGGAGAAGGGCCTGTTGCCCGCCGAGACCCTTACCGACCTGCTGCGGCCCGAGGTCGTGGCCGGCAGCGGCCAGGCCCTGGCCTGACCAGCCGGAACGCCTGTCCGGGATGCGCACCGGGACCGGCAGGGAGGCACAATGGTGATCATGGCAGCGTCAACGTCGTCACTGACCTTCCAGCCGATCCTGGAGCGCATCGCGGAGGAGATCGAGCGGACCCCCGGCCGCGGCCGGCCCGCCGACTACATCCCGGCGCTCGCGGCCTGCGACCCGCGCAGCTTCGGCATGGCCGTCGCGGACCTCGACGGCACGGTGTACGGCGTGGGGGACTGGCGCGAGCCGTTCTCCACGCAGTCCATCACCAAGGTCTTCACCCTCGCGCTCGACCTGGCCCGCGAGGGCGACGAACTCTGGGAGCACGTGGGCCGCGAGCCCTCCGGCAACCCCTTCAACTCCCTGATCCAGCTGGAGTACGAGAACGGCATCCCCCGCAACCCGTTCATCAACGCGGGCGCCCTCGTCGTCACCGACCGCCTCCAGACCCGTACCGGAGACGCGGCGGGGGAGTTGCTGGCCTTCCTCCGCGCCGAGAGCGGCAGCCCGACCCTGAACTTCGACGAGGACGTCGCCGCCTCCGAGTCCGCCCACGGTGACCGCAACGCCGCCCTCGCCCATTTCATGGCGTCCTACGGCAACATCGACAACCCCGTGCCCGTCCTGCTCGACCAGTACTTCCGGCAGTGCTCGATCAAGGCGTCCTGCGCCGATCTGGCCCTCGCCACCACCTTCCTGGCCCGCCACGGCGTCCGCTCCGACGGCAGCCGCCTCCTCACCCGCAGCCAGGCCAAACAAGTCAACGCGGTCATGCTGACCTGCGGCACGTACGACGCGGCAGGCGACTTCGCGTACCGGGTGGGCCTCCCCGGCAAGAGCGGCGTGGGCGGCGGAATCATCGCGGTGGTACCGGGCCGGTGCACGCTCTGCGTGTGGAGCCCCGGGCTGGACGAGCGCGGCAACTCGGTAGCAGGAGTGGCAGCACTGGACCGCTTCACGACGCTGACGGGCCTGTCGGTGTTCTGACAGAACTGCTTGACGGGGGACGCGCTCATGACCCCACGGGGCGCGGGGCTGTATCGATGTGCGGCTCCGCCGCGTGGGTGCGACAAGCCTCACCGGCCCGCAGCCTGCGACCTACTGGATGCGGCAGAGGAGTAGCGGCCTGCAACCGCCTCGCATTAGATCACCGGCCAGTCACACTCCGGCTTACCTCCGGAGGGTCCCGCGTCAACTCAAAGCCACCCGGCGTTGACACGCTGACCGAGTGTTGGCCATGGCTTTCCCCCTCGATCTCCGCCGCTGCCAGATCCTAGGTCTGGCCGGCACCGCCTTCCTCGCCCTGGGCGGTGAGACGGCCGGCGCCCTGCCGGTCCGGGAACTCCTGGCCCCCAGCTCGGTGCACGCCGCCCTGGGCCTGGTCGGCGTGTACTTCGGTGTCGTCCTGCTGATAGTGGCGTGGCTGCTGCTGGGGCGCCTCGTGCGCAGCGCCGACCCGCCGACCCCACGCGCCCTGCTGCTGGTGCTGGCCGTCTGGGCCACCCCGCTGCTGATCGCGCCGCCGCTGTTCAGCCGGGACGTGTACAGCTACCTGGCCCAGGGCGCCATGGTCGACGCGCACATCGACGTGTACGCGTACGGGCCGGCCCATCTGGGGGGCCCGCTCGCGGACGAGGTCGCCCCGCTGTGGCGACACACCGGGGCTCCGTACGGCCCGGTGTTCCTCGGTGTCGCCTCCGCCCTGTCCACCGTGACACGCGGCGAACTGCCCGCGGGGCTCCTCGGCATGCGCCTGATAGCGCTCCTCGGGGTGGCGCTGATGGCGGCCGCGCTGCCGCGCCTCGCCCGGCACAGCGGCGCCGATCCGGCCGCCGCGCTGTGGCTGGGCGCCCTGAACCCGCTCGTGCTGCTGCACCTGGTCGCGGGCGCCCACAACGACGCCATCATGCTCGGCCTGCTCGGCGCCGGACTGGTCGCGGCGCTCGGCCGGTGGCCGGTCCTGGGCGCCGTGCTCGTCACACTCGCCGCCCTCGTCAAGGCGCCCGCCGCACTCGGCCTCGCCGCGGTCGTGCTGCTCCAGATGCGGTCCGGGCACCGGCCGGCGAAGGCGGTGCTGACCACCACGGCCGCGTCCGCAGCCACCACGGTCGCCGCAACGGCCGTCGCGGGCACGGGATACGGCTGGATCGGCGCCCTGGACACCCCGGTCTCCCCGCAGAACTGGGCGCTCACCAGCCTGCTCGGCCGGGCCACCGCCTCGCTGCTGGACCAGGCCGGAAGCGATCTGGCGCCGCTGGCCGTCCCGGTGTGGCACGTCTTCGGCCTCGTGCTCACGGCGGTGCTCGTACTCCTCATATGGTGGCGCTGGCGTCCGCGCCCCGTGTACGCGCTCGGTCTGAGCCTGGCGGCCGTGGCCGCCTTCGGGCCGGCGATCCGCCCCTGGTACGCCCTGTGGGGCCTGTTCCTCATCGCCGCCGCCGCGCCCAGCACCTCGGTACGGCACCGGGTGGCGGCCCTGACGGGCGTGCTCGCGCTCGCCGTCCTGCCCAGCGGCGCCGCCGCGGACGCCGGCCAGCTGGTGCTGGCGGTCTCCGGGGGCGCGCTCGCCGTGGTCGTCCTGTGGCAGGCGCATCTCGCGGCGCAGGCCCCGGCATTGGAGCGCACCGCATGAGACTTCCCCGCACCGACCGCGGCCGGCTGGCCCTGGTCCTGGCCCTCGCCGCCGCCGTGACCGTCTTCACCGCGACCGTGCCGCTGCTGCGCGACTGGTTCGACCTGCGCGTCTACTACGGCACCGTCGACAGCTGGACGCACCACGGCGGCCGTATCTACGACTACCGGGTGCCCGGCACGACATACGGCTTCACGTACCCACCGTTCGCCGCCGTCGTGATGCTGCCCATGGCACTGGTGGATCTGCATGTCGCGATCGCGGTGACGCTGCTGCTCAACCTGGCGGCACTCGCCGTCGCGCTGCGCGTGCTGGCGGGACGGGCCTGGCACCGCCACGGCTGGTACGGCTGCGCCCTCGTCGCATGCGGGCTGGCCCTCTTCGAACCGCTGCGGGACACCTTCAGCTTCGGCCAGGTCAACATTCTGCTGCTGGCTCTGGTGCTCCTCGACTGCCGGTTGCTGGCGTCGGGCCGGAGCCGCTGGGCGGGTGTGGGCATCGGCCTCGCCGCGGCGATCAAGCTGACGCCGGCCGCGTTCATCGGCCTGCTGCTGGTGGCCCGGCGCTGGCGAGCCGCCGCCGTGGCGACGGCCGTCGCCGCCGGAGCGACGGCGCTGGCGGCCTGGGCGGCCCCCGACGCGTCCCGCTTCTACTGGACGCACGCGATGTGGGACACCACCCGGGTGGGCCGCCTCGACTACGTCTCCAACCAGTCGTTGCAGGGCATCCTGGCCCGGCTGGACGTGTCGAGCCGGGCGGTGTGGGCCGTCGTGGTGCTGCTGGTCCTGGGCGTCTGGGCGGCACGTACCCGGCGGGCGGTCGTCGCGGGCGACTGGACGGCGGCGTTCGCCCTCACCGGACTGACCGCCTGTCTGGTCAGCCCGATCACCTGGGTCCACCACCTGGTGTGGCTGCTGCCGTCCTTCGCCGTCCTCGTGCGCGCCGGGCGACTGCGGATCGCGGGCGCCCTGTACGCCGTGCTGTGCACCAGCGTGGTGTGGCTGTGGTTCGACGACGCGTCCGGCGTCGACGGCTTCCTCGGCAGCAACGCCTACGCCTGGATCACGCTCGGCCTGCTGCTGTGGCTGCCGGTCGGTCACCCCGGCGTCTACGGCTCGACCCTGCCGCGCGTCACCAGCGACACGGCACCGGCCCCCATCCCGGCGGCGCCCGCGATCGCGAAGGCCTCCGGCCAGCCGGCCGCGCCCTCGGGTTCCACCGCCGCGACCACTGGCACCTTCACGGGCCCGGGTCTCGGCTTGGCCCGCAAGGCGTCCAGCGACCCGACCGGTTCGACCCGTCCTGCCGCCCCGAACCCCCAGTCGAGCAGTTCGCCGGCCTCTTCGTAGACGGCGAACCCGCCCGCCCGGGGATTCATCACCGTGACGACCAGAGTGCGCTCACCCCGGCGGGCGGCGGCGATGAGTGTGTTGCCGGCATGGCTTGTGTAGCCGTTCTTGACGCCGATCAGGCCCGGGTACCGGTCCACGCCGTCCGCGCCGGTCAGCAGCCGATTGGTGTTCCGGATCTCGTACGACCAGCCGCCCCGGCCCGGGAACCTCGCCACCGCCGTGCCGCAGTACCGCGCGAACTCCGTGTTGCGCAGCCCCGCCCGGCCGAACACCGCCAGGTCGTACGCCGACGACACCTGGCCGGGTGTGTCGTAGCCGTCCGGCGACACCACGCGCGTGTCGAGGGCGCCCAGTGAACGCGCCTTGGCCTGCATGCGGGCGGCCGTGGAGCGCCAGCCGCCGTTGAGCGCGGCCAGTACCCGCACGGCGTCGTTGCCGGAACTGAGGAACACGCCGCGCCACAGATCGGCGACCTGGTACGTACGTCCCTCGGCGACCCCGACCAGACTGCTGCCGGGCCCGATCCCGGCGAGCTCCTCCTCCCGCACCGTGTGCCGGATGCCGCCGGGCAGGGTGGGCAGCACGGTGAGGGCGAACAGCGACTTCAGCGTGCTGGCGGGCGGCAGCCTCCGGTGCGCGTTGTACGCGGCGAGCACCTCTCCGGTGTCGGCGTCGGCCACCAGCCACGAGAGCGCGGAGACTCGTGGAACCCGGGGCATCTCGGCCGTGGGGCGCACATGCGGGCCGGACCGGTACAGCAGCGCGGGCTGCGGTGTCGTGGCCCGGTGCCCGCCGGGCGGGTCGGAGTCGTGCCCGGTGCGGGCGACCGCGGTGGCCGGTGCGAGCGCCAGCAGGCCGGCCGCGCAGAGCGCGCAGGTGGACGCGAGAGCCCGGGAGGTAAATCCGATCTTCATATCGTCAACGTAGGAACGGAGTCGCCGTACAGCGCGCTGCCCGGGCCGGTCGGGGTGCGCCTGCACCCGGACGGGCGATCCTTCCGTGACGTGTCACTCGCCCGGTAGTGTCGGCTGGATCCGGCGAAGGAACGTGGCGTTGTCGGGCGTCTCGCGCATCCGCTCCAGGAGCGTCTCCAGGTTGGACTGGCCGTCCCGGGTCTGCAGCACCCGGCGCAGGCCGCGGACCGCGGTCAACTCGGGCGGGGGCAGCAGGAGTTCCTCGCGACGGGTGCCGGACGGGTTGATGTCGACCGCGGGGAAGACGCGACGGGAGGCGAGGTCCCGGCTGAGCCGCAGCTCCATGTTCCCGGTGCTCTTGAGCTCCTCGAAGTAGAAGTCGTCGGCTCGTGAGCCGGTCTCCACCAGGGCCGTGGCGAGGATGGTGAGCGAACCGCCCTCCTCGGCCAGACGAGCGGCGCCGAAAAACCGCTTCGGCCCTTGCAGTGCGGCCGCGTCGACGCCGCCGCTCAGGGTGCGGCCACCGGACGCGGCCGCGTTGTTGTGTGCCCGGCACAGCCGGGTCAGGGAGTCGAGCAGGATGACGACGTCCTCGCCCGCCTCGACGAGCCGCTTGGCCCGTTCGATGACGAGCTCGGCGAGCGCGATGTGCTGCTTGGGCGCCCGGTCGAAGGTCGAGGCGTACACCTCGCCCCGCACCGAGCGCACCATGTCGGTGACTTCCTCGGGGCGCTCGTCGAGGAGCACCACCATCAGCCGGCACTCCGGGTGGTTGCCGGCGACGGCCGCCGCGATCTGCTGGAGCAGCACGGTCTTGCCGGTCTTGGGCGGGGCCACGATCAGGCCGCGCTGGCCCTTGCCGACGGGCGCGATCAGATCGGCGACCCGCCCGGTCAGGCCGGACGCCGGGTGTTCGAGACGGATGCGCTCACGCGGGTGAAGCGGCGTCAGCTCGCCGAACGCGCGCCGGTTGTTGCCCAGGGCGCGGCCGTTGACGCGGGCTACTTCGGTGAGAGCGCGCTGGGCGCCGCGTACGCCGTCGACGAGGTCGCCCTTGCGCAGGCCGTATCGGCGGATCACAGCGGGGGAGACGGACAGGTCGGAGGACGAGGGCAGCAGGTTCTCGGCGCGCAGGTGGCCCTTCCCGCTCGCGTCGATGTCGAGGACACCGGTGACGGCCCGGGCCGGGGCCTGCTGCTGGATTGGAGGGTGTTCGAGTGTGGTGGTCATGAGGGTCGGTCCTTTCACGGACGGAAGGCATGAGACATACGGAGGGGAGGGAGGATGTGCCGCGAACATCGGAAGAACTTCGGAAAGGCGGACAGAGCGCCTTCGCGCGGCGGAAACAGCACCTCGGATACGGCAGAACCAGTGCTCACGAGGTGATGAGGAGAAGCCGGTACGCCGACCGGCGAACTGAGGGAGAAACAGCACCGGCGCCTACGACCGGGCGTACACAAGTGCTAACGGGACGGTACCACGCTCTCTCAGCGCGTGGCGAGCATTCCGTACAGCAGGGGGATGCGCGGCTCGGGGAGTCGCCACCAGCCGGACGCCGTCCGCACCATCTGCGGCCAGCGCGGCCAGGGAAGCTCGTCGCTCTCCGTGAGGCGCCGGATGGTCAGCCCTGCTCCCGCCAACGCGTTGACGACCTCGCCTATTCCGTGCATCCACTCGTAGCTGTCCGTGGCGCCCTCGACGGCGGGTCCGTCGGTGTAGGTACGCGTCGCGTCCCGGTGCACGGCGCCGTCGCCGCCCAGGTAGTCGTGGCGCAGGAGCAGCTCGGGCCCCTCGCCCGGACCGGGCTTCGGACCGAGGGAGTTGAGCAGCGGATGGAACTCGACGATGTACAACCGCCCACCGGGACGCAGGAGTTGGGTCAGGACACCGGCCCATTGGTCGAGGTCGGGCAGATAGCACAGCGCGCCCTTGCCGGTGTACACCACGTCGAACTGCCGCCCGCCCAGGGCCTCCACGGCGTCGTACACATTGGCCTGTACATAGGTGACGTCGAGCCCGGCCTTCTCGGCGATCCCGTTCGCGGCGGCCACGGACGCCGCGGAGAAGTCCAGCCCGACGGCCCGTGCCCCGCGCCGCGCGAAGGCGATCGTCTCGGTGCCGAGATGGCACTGCAGATGGAGTACGTCGCGCCCGGCCAGCTCACCGAGGTCGTCCCACTCGAAGGAGGCGAACCAGCGGGCGGGATCGAGATCCTGGTCGAGCCCGTAGAAGCGGCTGGCGAGGTGGACGGGCGTGCGGGCGTCCCAGTTCGCCTGGTTGGCCTCCATCATCCGCGCGTGCTCGTCGGTGCTCATGAGGACATCCAACCGCGAACGGGCCGCGCGCGGCGGCAGGAATTCCGATCCCGGTTCGGCGGTGGGGTGAAAGCACCCCTACGGCCCTGGAGCCCCCGATCTTTCCCCCCGTGCTCCCGGCCCCGGCGCCGACGCCCCGAGCGGCCGGACGCGGCTGTCACGCCGAGCGCGCCTCCGCCTCCTTCGCGATCTGATCGAACCGTGCCCCCATCGCCTCGGCCAGAGCCTGCGCGCCGGACAGCGGACGGACCATGACCATGAAGTCGTCGATCAGCCCGTCCTCGTTGACCCGGAGGAAGTCGCAGCCGGTGATCTCCCGGTCGCCCACGCGCGCGGTGAAGACCAGCGCGTGATCGCGGCCGCCCGGGTCGTTGATCTCCCGCACATAGCTGAAGTCCTCGAAGACCCGCACCACACCGCGCAGGATCGCCGCCGTGATCGCCTTGCCGGGGTACGGCTTGAACACGACCGGGCTGGTGAAGACCACGTCCTCCGCCAGCAGGGCCTCCACGGCAGCGAGGTCGCCCGCCTCGACCGCCTCACGGAACGCGCGCATCGGATCACCTCGTATTCAATTAATTGAGTAGCTGCCGATGAGAATAATCACCTGCTGTTACCGTATCCACATGTCCCTCAAGTACGCCGTCCTCGCCGCCCTTCTGGAGGGCGAGGCCTCGGGCTACGAGCTGTCCAAGGCCTTCGACGTGTCGTTCGCCAACTTCTGGCCCGCGACCCCGCAGCAGCTCTACCGGGAGCTGGAGCGCCTGGCGCAGGACGGCCTCGTCGAGGCCCGGCTCGTGCAGCAGGAACGCCGGCCGAACAAGCGGATGTTCACCCTCACCGAGGCCGGCCGGGAGGACCTGCGCGCCTTCGCCGCCGAGCCGCCCCGGCGCCCCACCGCCGTCCGCGACGAACTCCTGATCAAGCTCCAGGCCATGGAGGACCCCGAGAGCACCCGGGCCCTGATCGAGGAGCGCACGGCGTGGGCACGCGGCAAACTCGACCGCTACGAACACGTCCGCGACCGCCTCCTCGACGGGCGCACCGAGGACGAGTTCCTGTGCGAGTCCGACCGCGTCGGACCGTACTTGACGCTGTTGCGCGGTATTTCCTTCGAGGAGGAGAACCTGCGCTGGTGCGAGCGTGTTCTCGCCGTCCTGGAACAGCGCGTCGCGGCGGGGTGACGCGGATGGTCAGCCCCGAAGGCCCCTCCCTGCGCGAACTCGCCGTCCAGGCACTGTCGTCCGTCGAGCGCGGATACGACCTGCTCGCCCCGAAGTTCGACCACACGCCGTTCCGTACGCCGGAGTCGGTACTCACCGCCGTCACGTCGGCGCTCGCCCGGACGGGCCCGTACGACGACGGCCTCGACCTGTGCTGCGGAACCGGCGCGGGTGTCGATGTGCTGGCCCGGGTGTGCCGGCGCAGCGTCACCGGCGTCGACTTCAGCGCCGGCATGCTCGACGTCGCCCGGCGGCAGGTGGAGGCAGGGGACACACGCGTCACGTGGGTGCGCGCGGACGCCCGTGCCCTGCCGTTCGCCCCCGCCTTCGACCTGGTGGTGAGCTTCGGAGCGTTCGGCCACTTCCTTCCCCGCGAGCTGCCGGGCCTGTTCGCCCAGGTCCGCTCCGTCCTGCGGCCCGGCGGTACCTTCGCCTTCCCTGTCGTGGCCCCGCCCCGTCCCACGTCCCCGGCCTACTGGGCGCTGCTCGGCTTCGACGCGGTGATGCGGGTGCGCAACACCCTGTGGCGGCCGCCCTTCGTCATGTACTACCGGGCCTTCCGGCTGGGAGAGGTGCGCGGCGAGCTGGCGCGCGCCGGCTTCGACGTGGAACTGCGGACCCTGCCCGAGTTCGGGCTGCGCGCGGATGGGAGCCCACGCGTGCGGATGGTGGTGGCCCGGCGGGCGCCGGTCGGGCGCGCTCAGACGGCCGCCGGCAGCGTGAACTCGTAGACCAAGGCGTCCTGCTGGGCGTCCATGACGAGGTCCGTGATCTCCAGCGGGCGGGCGTACTGGTCGTGCACGCGCCGGGTGACCCGTACCGAGGGCGTGGCCGGGAGCCGGGTGATGGTGTCCCGGTGGTGCAGGGCGAGGCCCGCCCGGCGCATCCAGTCGTAGGCGCGGCGCAGTTGGGGGGAGCCGGAGCCGGTGCCGTCGGCGCGGTCGCGGCAGCGGGCGAGCTCCGCCACCTCGGTGAGCGCCACCGCGGAGAACGACGTCACGGCCGTACGCCGGCCCTGTCCGTCGGCGCCCGCGGACTCGTAGCGGTGCACCAGGGTCGGCCGGTGCGGGGCGAGCCCCAGGGCCTCGGCGTGGTCCGGCGGGGGAGTCTCCCAGGTGACCGTCGCCCGGTCCACCGCGCCCGGGGCCGTGCAGCGGGAGCCGACCGGGAAGGTGAGGGCCGACGGGGTCTCGACCGGCGGACCGGACAGGGTGGCGTGACTGCCACGCCGGTCGGTGGTGACCAGGCCGCTGTGGCGCAGCACCTCCAGCGCCTGCCGTACGGTCTCCCGGCTGACGCCGAAGTGCCCTGCCAACTGCCTTTCCGCCGGAAGCCGTTCACCGGGCGGGATCGTTCCGTCGCGCAGCTCGCCGAGCAACTGGGTGGCGATCCTCCAGTACAGCGGCTGCGCTTCGGTGAGCGGGCGGTCGTGCGGGGTGGTGCGGACCATGCCGCGCCTCCTGTTGGTGACGTGTCGTAGCCGTGCGGGTTCGTTGCGCCACCAGATCCAAGCATTGGTCTAAACCAGAAGGGAAGACCGGTCTGTCACTTCGGCCGAAACGGCCCGCGTGGACCGGCCGTCACAGAGCGCCGTACAGGGCGTCGATCAGCGCCATCTTCCTCGGGTCGTCCGCGATATGAGGCCCCATCCGGTTCATCACATAGCCCAGCGACACCCCGGCCTCCGGATCGGCCAGACCGCACGAGCCGCCGAAGCCGTCGTGTCCGAAAGCCCGCGGGTTGGGGCCGTAGGAACCGTTCGACCCGCTCAGCCACAGGCCGAGCGCGGCTTCGGTGTCGTTGTCGAGCCCGGCCCCGAGCACCAGATCGCGGCAACTGCCCTGCCCCTCACGCACCCGCTCGGCCGCCTCGGCCGAAAGGAAGCGGTGGGCGTCGTACGACCCGCGGCCCGCGAAGATCCCGTACAGCGCCGCGACGGCCCGTGCCGTGCCGTGTCCGTTCGCGGCGGGGATCTCGGCGGCCCGCCACTCGGGCGAGTTGGCCTCCGCCGCACCCACGGCGGGGTTGGCCAGCGCGGCAAGGGCGGCGGGCGCCAACCGGCTGAAGACCGCCGCCTGTTCAGTGCTCGACGCGACCGGCGGCTGCACCAGCTCGGCCACCCGCCCGGCCTCCTTCTGCGGCAACCCGATCGCGAAGTCGATCCCGAGCGGCCCGGTCACCTCCCGCTCCAGGAACGCCCCGGGCAGCAGCCCCGACACCCGCCGTACGACCTCCCCGACCAGGAAGCCGTACGTGAACGCGTGATACCCGGACACCGTCCCCGGCGCCCACCACGGCTCCATCGCCGCGAGCCGCTGGGTCGTCAACTCCCAGTCGCAGAGCTGCTGAAGCGAGTGCGGCTCCCGCAGGCCGGACAGGCCGGCGCGGTGCGACAGCAGATGCCGTACGAGGATCTGTTCCTTGCCCGCGGCGGCGAACTCCGGCCAGTACGCGGCCACCGGCGAGTCCAGGTCGAGCAGGCCCTGGTCGGCGAGGAGGTGCGCGCACAGTGCGGTCGGTCCCTTGGTCGTCGACCACACGTTGACCAGCGTGTCGCGCTCCCACGGGCGGCTTTGCGCCGCGTCCGCCCAGCCGCCCCACAGGTCCACCACGGTCTCGCCGCCGACCGTGACCGCGACCGCGGCGCCCAGCTCCCCGCGCTCCCGGAAGTTGACCTCGAACGCCGTCCGCACCGCCGCGAACCGCGGATCGCAGTGCCCGTGCACCTGTGCCGCACGCTCCGTCATGGCCCCACCCCTTGTTGCCC
This sequence comes from Streptomyces viridochromogenes, assembly GCF_001270495.1. Classification (GTDB taxonomy): domain Bacteria; phylum Actinomycetota; class Actinomycetes; order Streptomycetales; family Streptomycetaceae; genus Streptomyces; species Streptomyces viridochromogenes_A. Next base: position 44,966 of record NZ_LGUR01000232.1, on the reverse strand, counting down.
ACTTGTCGTCCGCCGCAGACCCGGGCCGCGACTGCGCGACCCGGGCTCCCTGAACGTACCGACTGGTCGGACTGGGTGGAAGGTATCGAACGCGCCGACCTCACCCGGAGAACAGCGCGCCTTCCGGCTTCCTGTGACGGTCAGGAGTGCGCGCGCAGCCAGTCCAGCTTGGCCGCCTCGTGGAAGGGGCCGCCGCCCTCGTGGTCGTTGAAGTCGTACACCTCGATGGCCTTCTCGTCATGGGCCCAGGCGTTGAAGGCCGCGTAGACGGTAGAGGGCGGGCAGGTCTGGTCCTCCAGGGCCGCCGAGAACAGGGCGGGCGCCCGGCCGCGGGACGCGAAGTGGACGCCGTCGAAGTACGACAGGGTGCGCAGGGCGTCCTCGGTGCGGCCGCGGTGCGTCTTGAGGTACAGGCCGATCTCGCGGTACGGGTGGCGGTCCGTGATGGTCGCCGCGCGCGGATAGTCGCACAGGAACGGCACGTCCGGCGCGATCGCCGTCAGGTCCGGCACCAGGCCGCCGACCGCGATCGTGATGCCGCCGCCCTGGCTCGCGCCCAGCGCGACCGTGCGGGTGGCGTCGGTCAGCGGGTGCGAGCGCGCGGCCTCGACGGCACGCACCGCGTCCGTGAACACCCGGCGGTAGTAGTAGTTCTCGGGCGCGTCGATGCCCCGCGTCATGAAACCGGGGAACGCCGGCGCGGAACCCACCGGGTCCGGCGTCCCGCCACCGGCACCCCAGGCGCTGCCCTGGCCGCGCGTGTCCATCATGAAGTGCGCCCGGCCCGAGGAGGCCCACAACAGGTTCTCGTGCGGCAGACCGCGCCCGCCGCCGTACCCGATGAACTCCACGACCAGCGGCAACGGCTCCGTGGCCCCGGTCGGCAGCCGCAGCCAGCCCTTCACCGGGTGACCGCCGAAACCGGCGAACGTCACGTCGTAGACCTGCACCGTGGACAGCCCCGTGTCGACCGGTTCGAACCGGGCGTCCAGGTCGTGTCCGCGTGCCTCCTCAAGGGTCTTGGACCAGAACGAGTCGAAGTCCTCGGGCTCGACGGACTCGCTGCGGTACTCGCGCAGTTCGTCGAGCGGAAGGTCGAACAGGGCCATCAAGGACCGCCTTTGCGAAGAGTGACTGCGGATGATCACACCGTACGTGAGAGGTCGGAGGACTCGCCAGATCTTTCGTGGGTCGAGCACCTACGATGACGCCATGACGTCTGTCGTCGATGCGCCGGTGAGGACTGCGGATCTGCTGGTCAGGGACGCCGCACTGCTTGTCGTGGACGGAGGGCGCGAGATCCCCGGCGGCTGGCTGGCCGTCACCGGTGGTCGGGTCACCGGAGTCGGTGCCGCCGAGAGCGAGCCGGAGGCCCGCCAGACCGTCTCGGCGGCCGGACGTCTCGTCACCCCGGGCCTGGTCAACACGCACCATCACATCTACCAGAACCTCACCCGCTCCTACGCGCCCGCCGTGAACGGCTCCCTGTTCGACTGGCTGACCACCCTCTACCCGCTCTGGGCCGGCCTCGACGAAGAGGCCGCGTACGTGTCGGCGTACGTCGGCATGGCCGAACTGCTCATGGGCGGCTGCACCACCTCGTCCGACCACCTCTACGTCCACCCCCGCCCCCGCCTCGTCGACGCCGAGATCCGCGCCGCCCGTGACATCGGTTTCCGCTTCCACGCCACCCGCGGCTCGATGACCCGCTCCGTCGACGACGGAGGGCTGCCGCCGAGGAGCGTCACCCAGACCGAGGACGAGGTGCTGGCCGACAGCGAGCGCCTGATCAGGACGTACCACGACCCCGAACCGGGCGCCCTGGTGCGCGTCGCGCTCGCGCCCTGCTCGCCGTTCTCGGTCACCAAGTCACTGATGACCGCCACCGCCGAACTCGCCGAGCGCCACGACGTACGGCTGCACACGCACCTCGCCGAGGACCACGACGAGGACGCCTACTGCCTGGAGACCTACGGCTGCCGTCCCGTCGAGTACTTCGAGGAGACCGGGTGGATGAGCGACCGAAGCTGGGTCGCCCACTGCATCTACCCGAACGACGCCGAGCTGCGCCGCCTCGCGGACGCGGGCGTCGGCGTGGCGCACTGCCCCAGCTCCAACATGCTCATCGGCGGCGGTACCGCGCGCGTGAAGGAGATGCGCGAACTGGGTCTGCCCGTCGGCATCGGCTGCGACGGCTCGGCCTCCACGGACCACGCCTCCCTCTGGATGGAGACCCGGGCGGCACTGCTGCTGGGCCGCTACCGCGGCGGCCCCGGCGCGATGACCGCCCGCGACGCCCTCGACATCGCTACCCGTGGCTCGGCGCGCTGTCTGGGCCGGTCCGACGAGCTGGGCCATCTGCGGCCCGGCGCCTGCGCCGACCTGGTCGTCTGGGACCTGCACGAGGTCGCCCTCGCCGGCGCGGTCAGCGACCCCGTGGAGGCCTGGCTGCGCTGCGGGCCCGCCCGGGCCTGGACCACCGTGGTCGGCGGTCGCATCCTGGTGGACCGCGGCGAGCCTCGCCTGGCCGGGCTGGTGGACGCCCTGCGGACGCACGACCGGATCGCACGCCGTATGCAGCGGGCTGCTTAGGGGTTTAGGGGCTTAGGGGCTTAGGGGCTGAAGGGCTTAGCCTCCCCGTTTCGGTTGGGTCGGCGAGCTGGGCTGACTGTGGAGGGTCATGGCTGTCGGCGGGTGGTCATGGCTGGAGGCCCGGCGCTCGGGTCGGGTGCTCCGGGTTCCTCGGGTCGTGGGTGGGCAGAGGCAGCGCCGTTGGTCAGGTGGCCGGCCTCGGCAGGGCCGCGAGGCAGGTGAAAGCGTTCGCCAGCTCATGTCGCCAGGGCCAGCTGGCGGCGATCTGCAGGTGGAGGCGGGGCCTCCGCGGGGCATGCGGGCGGCTGCGTGCAGCAGCCGGCAGCGGAGCTTCTTCGGCTCGGCGGAGGCCAACTCGCCGTCCAGCAGTAGGGCCTGGGCCCAGGCGAGCAGATCGACGGCGGTCAGGGACAGCTCCAGCCAGGCGGCGTTGATCTGGAAGTGGCGGGAGGGGAAGCGTCCGAAGCCAGTGGTCTTGCCGCAGCGGATGCGGTCCTCGACGCGGGCGTGCGCCCTGTGGCGGACCTCCAGATGCTGCAGGGAGCCTGGAGCCTTCGTCGTGCGAGGACAACTGGGCGCCGGGGTGAGGGCGCTCGCGCCGGACGATGATCCGGGTGCCGTCCGGGTGCTCCGCTAGGTCCGGCATGCCGGTCAGTTCTGCCACTTCAGCGCCGGTCCGCAGGGTGCCGTCCTGCTCCAGCGCAGGGTGCCACAGGTGGTCGGGCACGGCCTGGATTGCGCGGCGGATCGGATCGGTGACGGCGTGTCCGACGGAGAAGGAGGTGTCGATACCCCGCTCGCGCACTGCCCGGACGTGGGCGAGGAAGACTTTCGCGCCTCCGGCGCTGTCCGCGCGGATGAGGATGTCGGTGCCGTGGCGGTCGGCGTCGGGGATCTGGGCCAAGGCCGCATCCAGGACGGCGATGTGGTTCGGCATCCGGCCGCCGCCGCAAGCGAAAGGCGGTGACTAGCGGCCGAGGAATCTTTCGACCACTGTCGCCAGGGCCTGTGGGCTCTCATCCGGGGCGAAGTGGCCGGCGTCGTTGAAGACCTCGAGCTCGGCGTTCGGATACCACTTCAGCCAGGTGGACCGCATGGTGTCAGGGCCCATCGCCGGGTCGTTTGCACCAGCCACGACAAGCACCGGGGTCGGATTACCCTCCAGCCGCCCGTGGATGTCGGAGCCGCGAGTCCAGGATTCGAGGTACGAGCGCAGGGCAGCCGACGAGCAGCGTTCCGAGCCGCTCACCCTGGCATCCAGCCATGCATCGTCGTGCCGACTGCCGGTGGTGACGTCAAAGATCGTCCTGCGGTTGCCGGAATCCTCCACGGCCCCGACGAACAGCTCCCACATCTCCCCTTCGAGCGGGAACCCGGACGCGGGTACCGGCGAGATGCCGACGATCGAGTGGACTCGCGAGGGGGCGTCCAGCAACATCAGCTGGGCCGCCTTGCCGCCCATGGAGTGACCGATGACCGAGAAGGTGTTCCAGCCGAGGTCGTCGGCCACGGCGAGGGCGTCCGCCGCGATCTCCTCCATCGTGTACGTGCCGGGGGTGCCCATCGCCTCGCCGTACCCGCGGCAGTCCACGAACGCGTAACTGAACGCGCTCCCGTCCAGGTACCGCCGCAGATGGCCGAAACTCGACCTGTCGCTGAGCCAGTGGTGGAGTGCGAGGACCCGCTCCGGACCGTTGCCCTGTACCTCATACGGAATTACGTGTCCTGCTACCTGGCCTGTCACAGTGCTGGGTCTCCCCCTCCGGGCCGGGCCCGGAATCCCGTCGGCTCGAGGATTCGCTCCAACGGCGTAGCAGCGCGAGCGGGCGACCGAAGGCGTCGCAGGCCAGATGAATCTTGCCGGTCAGGCCACACGGCCAGGTCGGTGGCGATCCGTCCCGGATCATGAGAGCGGTGGAGTAGGCGGCGGTCAGCCAAGTGGCATCGCGGCGAGATCCGCCGGCAACCGTGCGCCGGCATGACCGACACCCTCGAATCATCGGCACTGACATAGACCTTGGGACGTAACCCGATACCCTGCACGAAGAAAGTGCCCTCCGCCTGCACGGACAGAACCCCTCAACAAGGTTCATCGCGCCAGGTCAGGAAAGAAACTTTCGCGTTTCCGCCTCGACAGCCGCCACACCCAACCGAAACGGCGAGGTTAGGGGCTTAGGGGCCTGTTGCGAGAGTGGATCGTCTGTCAGACCCGCCTGGGATGCTCCGAGCATGGAGATGACAGTGCAGCTGACGGTCGACTGCTCCGATCCGCAGAGAATGGTGACTTTCTGGGCCAAGGCCCTGGGCTACGTGCCTGAGCCTCCGCCGGGCGGGCATGCCACGTGGCGTGCTTACTGGGCGGCGGTGGGGGTGCCCGAAGCGGAGTTGCCGGCCGGTGCGGGGGATATTCCGGAGTCGATCATCGATCCCGTGGGACGTGGACCGAGGGTGTGGTTCCAGCAGGTTCCGGAGGCGAAGGTCGCCAAGAACCGGTGGCACTTCGACCTGAAGGTCGGTGGGGGCCGTGACGTCCCACTGGACGTCCGCACACAGCGGGTCAAGGCCACGGTGGAGCGGCTGGTCAAGGCTGGTGCCACCGTGCTGCGGATCAAGGACGAGCCGGACATGGGGCTCTACGCCGCCGCCATGCAGGACCCCGAGGGCAACGAATTCGACGTCGTCTGAGGGCCGTTGTGACGGTGCTGGTCACAGCCACCCGTTCACGGCTGCGACCAGCCGCCACGGGGTCACGCCCGACGACCCGTCCACTCCGGCTCCGTCGCGGCCCACTCCTGTTCCCATTCGGCAAGGCGACGACGCATCGCGGTACGGCGTACGACCGCGTGGCCGAGGAGGATCACGGCGACGGCGCCGGCCGTGGCACAGACGCCGAGGGTGACGGTGTGCAGCCGGATCGCCATGCTGTCCGGAGGCGGGGCCACACTTCGGCCCCGGGAGTCCAGCCACACGTCGACCATGTCGCCGTTGCGCGTGCCGGCCGGGACACGCGCCGTGGCCGTACGCGGATCGCCATCCGGCTCCGTCCAGCGGACGGTCGTCCTGGCGGACGGCTGCCGTCCGCCGTGAGCCACCGGAAGCGCTTCGGAGGTTCGGCCGATGACCTCGGCCCGGATGTGCCGGCGATCGGCGCGCTGTTCCCGTGCCGTGGCCCGGGCGCTGCCGTCGGCCCACCAGGCCGTGAGCCCTCCGACCAGGGGTGCCATCACGAGGAGCAGGACGATCACGGCCCATAACGTCCGTGCCTCGACGACATCAGACCGGCGCCGCAGCGGACTGCGCCGCAGACGCCGGCCACGCACCAGGTATCGCATGGCGTCCAGGTACCCCGTACACCGGACAACGTTCCTGACGATCCCGGACGAAACGCGGCCCCCGCGCCGGAGCGCCGGTCAGCCGAAGCGTTCGATCCTGATGCGGTCCACGGGCTGACCCGCCGCCACGAGCAGCCGGGAGGCGTGTTCGGCGAACCCGTTGGAGCCGCACACATAGGCCTCCCACCCACCAGTCGGCTGCTCGGCCAGGAGCGGCGCCACATGTGCGGCGGCCATACGTCCCACGGGCACACCCTCCGGCGCACTTCGTGTGAACACGGGCGTCGTCTCGGTGCCGTACTCCCGCGCGTAGATCAGTTCCTCGGGGCTGCGCGCCGACACGAGAAGCCGCAGCGGCACGTCGAGGCCCCGAGCCTTGTGGTGGCGCACCATCGACATCAGCGGTACGACGCCGGAGCCGGCGCCGACCAGCAGCGCGGGCCGGTCGCCGGGCCAGGCGAAGAAACCGCTGAGCGGGCCGCGCACCTCAACGGTGTCACCGGGCTCGGCCACCGAGTGGAACCAGCCGGAGACCTCACCGCCCTCGACATGGTCCAGGGTCAGCTCGATGTGCCCGGAGTCGTCCGGCGCGGACGCGATCGAGTAGTGGCGCTGGGCCACATAACCGTCCCCTGCCGTCAGCCGCAGCATCAGGTGCTGGCCGGGCAGATGTCCCGCCCAGGCGGGCACCGCGAGGCGGAAGGTGGCGGCGTGCGGCGTCTCCTGGCGGATCTCGGTGATCGTGGCGGTCTGCCACACCGCCGCGGCCCGGTTGCTGACGGCGATCCGCCCGGGCACGGCGAACCGGGTCGCGGGAGTGAACGTCCCAGTCTCGGTCACAGTCACGTCAGTCACCGGAGTACCGCTGCTCCTCCCAGGGGTTGCCGCGGGCGTGGTAGCCGTTCTGTTCCCAGAACCCCGGCTCGTCGCGGTCGAGGATCCGCAGGCCGGCGATCCACTTGGCGCTCTTCCAGAAGTACAGGTGCGGCACCAGCAGCCGTGCCGGGCCACCGTGCTCCGGGGCGAGCGGCTTGCCGTCGTACTCCCAGGCGATCCAGGCCCGTCCGCCGGTCAGGTCGGCGAGCGGCAGGTTGGTGGTGTACCCGGTGTGCGAATAGGCGACGGCATGTGTGGCGGACACATGGGGCCGGACCACATCCAGGAAGGCGTCCAGCGACACGCCCCCGAACCGCACTCCGAACTTCGACCAGCTCGTCACACAGTGGATGTCGCCTTCGTACACCGACGCCGGCAGCTCGTGCGCCTGCTCCCAGCTCCAGCTGCGCGGCTCCTCGACCAGGCCGTCGACACGGAAAGTCCACTCGGCAGGCGTCAGCTCGGGTGTGACCTCGGCGGACAGGACGGGCCAGTCGTCGCCGGCGTCGTACTGGCCGGGCGGCAGCGCGGCGTTCTGGACGCGTGGGCGCCCGGTGAAGCCTCGGGTGACGTTCATACGAGTGGTGCCTCCAGGCCGCCGTCGGCGACGGCCCGCGGGTCGAGCGTGATCAGTGCTTGTTCATTCAACCGTACGCGCTCCGGTGTCCCGCCCTGCCCCGGGTCGATTGGGGTAGGGTTGCCGTCCGGTCGGGGCAGTCCCGACCGTGCGGAGTCCAGGAGGTGAGACCCATTACTGCTGTGTCAGGTCGGGTGCTCTCACCTCGAGTCGGCGCGGGTCACCGCCAGTAGGCGACCGCGAGAGCACCCTTCGGCTTCCGAAAGGCTCTCGGCTTCCATGCCCTCTCTCTCCCCTTTCTCTTCCTCCTCTTCCTCGTCTTCCTCCCCCTCGCCACTCTCGCGCGACGCCGTCGTGTCCGCGCTTCGTGCCGCCGGCTGTGTCTTCGCCGAGGACGAGGCCCGGTTGATCCTGGACGCCGCCGACACCCCGGACGAGCTGGCCGCCATGGTGGACCGGCGCGTCACCGGCCTGCCGCTCGAACTCGTCCTCGGCTGGGCCGAGTTCAGCGGCCTGCGCATAGTCGTGGAACCCGGCGTCTTCGTGCCCCGCCGCCGTACCGAGTTCCTGGTCGAGCAGGCCCTCGCCCACGCCCCGGACGCGTCCGTGGTCGTGGACCTGTGCTGCGGCTCGGGCGCGGTCGGTGCGGCACTGGCCGCATCCCTCGGCCGCGTCGAGCTGCACTCCGCCGACATCGATCCGGCAGCCGTGCGCTGCGCCCGCCGTAATGTGGCCCCCTATGGCGGTCACGTGCACGAGGGCGACCTGTTCGGGGCGCTGCCCGACAGGCTGCGCGGCCGCGTCGGCATCCTCGCGGCGAACGTGCCGTACGTGCCCAGTGACGAAGTCGGGCTCCTGCCCGCAGAGGCGCGCGACCACGAGCCGCGCGTCGCCCTCGACGGTGGGCCCGACGGGCTCGACGTCCTGCGTAGGGTCGCCGCCGAGGCTCCCCGGTGGCTGGCCCCCGGTGGCTGTCTGCTGGTCGAGACGAGCGAACGCCAGGCGGCGACGGCCCTGGATGCCTTCACCCGCAGCGGGCTGGCGGCGCGTCTGCTCGTCTCCGAGGAGCTCTACGCGAATGTCGTGATCGGCCTCGACCCGGCCGGAGGCTGAGCGGGAGGTCAGGCCGGACTGCCAGGCAGGAAGCCGAAGCGTGGCTTGCCAGGCAGGGAGCCGAGCGGACCAGGAGGCCGCCGAGCCACTCGTCCGAGGCCGAGGCCAAGGTCAAGGGCGATGCCTCGTCGCCCGACCCCGACGAGGTCTCGGTGCGGGCGACCGTCGCGGCCGAAGCCGCCACCCCACGGCCCCCACCGGTCAACTGGGCGGTAGAACACGGGCGATGAGCAGCGCCACGTCGTCGGAGTTCTCGGGCCGGTGCAGGGTGCGCAGCAGGAGATCGCAGACCTCCTCCAACGGACGGTCGGGGCCGTCGAGGAGCTCAAGCAGCGCGGCCAGGCGTTCGTCGAGCGGGTGCTGGCGGGTCTCGACGAGTCCGTCGGTGTAGAAGACGAGACGGTCACCGGGGGCGAGGTCGATGGTCGTCGTGGAGAACGGGACGCCGCCCACGCCCAGCGGCACCCCGGTGGGCAGTTCGAGGAGCTCCGGGGCGTGGCCGGAGCGGAGGCGGGCGGGCGGCAGATGCCCGGCGTTGGCGATCCGGCACTGCCGCAGTCGCGGATCGTGAATGGCGTAGACGCAGGTGGCGATGGAGTGGTCCAGGCCCTCGGTGATCTTGTCGAGGTGCTCCAGGAGCCGGGCCGGTTCGAGGTCGAGGGAGGCCAGCGTGTGCGTCGCGGTGCGCAGCCGGCCCATCGTCGTCGCGGCGTCGATGCCGCTGCCCATGACATCGCCGACGACGAGCGCGGTCTTGCCGCCCTCCAGTGGGATCACGTCGAACCAGTCGCCGCCGACCTCGGCGCTGGCGCCCGCGGGCTGGTAGCGGGAGGCGACCTCCAGGCCGCCGGTGACCGGCGGATGGCTGGGCAGCAGGCTGCGCTGGAGGGTGAGGGCGGTGTCGCGGGCGTTCTGGTACCAGCGGGCGTTGTCGATCTGCACGGCCGCGCGGGCTGCCAGCTCACGGGCTAGCAGCAGGTCGTCCTCGCTGAACGGCAGCGGATTGCGGGTGCGCTTGAGGTCCAGGGCGCCGAGCACCTCGCCGCGTGCGATCAGCGGTACCGCCAGATAGGAGTGCACGCCGGCGCGGCCCAGCTGGAGGGCGGCCTCGGGGGAGCGGGCGATACGCGGCAGGTCCTTCTCCTCGACGTGCGCCACCAGGACCGGACTGGCGGTGCGCACGCACTCGGTGACCAGGCGGTCCGGGCCGTAGCGGGCGACCTGGCCGGGCTGGTCGGCGGCGTCGAGGGCCTCCGTGTCGTGCTGCGCCCGGACCGCCAGGGCGCGGATCACCGCTGACTCCGCGGGCCCGAGGCTGCTGCGTCTGCCTTCCACTACGGCTTCCAGCAGATCCACGGCCGCCACGTCGGCGAGCTCCGGCACGGCCACCTCGGCCAGCTCGCGTGCCGTGCGGTCCAGTTCCAGGGTGGTGCCGATCCGGGCGGAGGCGTCGGCGATGAGCGCCAGGCGCCGCCGCGCCGTCTCGGCCTCCACGGCGGCCTGATGCTGCTCGGTGATGTCCATGGCCATCCCGGCGACGCCGAGCACCGTCCCGGCCGTGTCCTCCAGCCGGTAGAGGGAGATGGACCAGAAGTGCTCCCGGTCCGGGTCGGCCGGGGTCCGGCCCACGATGCGCTGGTTGATGAGCGGATCACCGGTCCGCAGCACCTCGCGCAGAGCCCCCTCGATGGCGTCGGCGTCGACGTCCGGCAGCAGCTCACGCGGCGTATGGCCGAGATGGTCCTCGGCGGAGATGCCGTTGAGCTGCGCCAGCGCCTCGTTCACCGAGACATACCGCAGCTCGGTGTCGAGGACGGCCAGGCCGATCGGCGCCTGCGCGATCGTCCGCGTGGACAGCGCGACGTCCCGCTCCACCTGGCGGACCGTCGTCTGGTCGGCGCACAGCCCCAGCGCGTAGACCTCCCCCTCGTCGTCCAGCAGCCGCATGTTGCGAAACTCCACCAGTCGCGTGCTGCCGTCCTTGCGCCGGATCGGGAACGCCCCGGCCCAGCCCTCACCGGTCTCCATGACGTCGACGAACAGCTTGACGACCAGATCCAGGTACTGCTCGTGCACCATGATCCGGGCCGCGTACTCGCCCAGCGCCTCCTGCGCCGAGTAGCCGAACAGCTCCTCCGCCTGAGGGCTCCACAGCACGATGCGCCCCTCGGTGTTCAGCACCACCGAAGCCACGCCCAGCACGTCGAGCAGCCCGCTCGGCCCTACCGGCCCGCGCACGGGCTCGGCGCCCTCAGCCACGGGAGGTTCGGCTGCAGACATCCCACGCACCGCCTTCGCCCAGTTTCGCGGCACGCCGTTCCCCCGTGCCGACTCCCCTTGTTCTACCGCGTTCAACCGTCTCCGGGCCCCCTTGGTCGTCCTCCTCCACCATCCCTCAACACGAGGGCGGGCGTACGCCGAAGTCATCACGAGGGCAGATGACTGTGGCCGAACCGACAGCGCACGTTCTCACGCTTGGTCTGTACATGCCCAGGACGGCCCGCCAAACTGTCCGCCGACACGCACCCACCCCCCCAAGGAGTCACCCCATGGCCCCGCGCGCCCGGCAACGTTGTCACGCCGTCCTCACCGGCATCGTCGCCCTCGCCTCCGCCGCCGTGCTGTCCACCGCCACGCCCGCGCAGGCCGCCGACACCTGGACGGAGGTGGGCTCCGACCGCGCCGACCCGCTGACCGAGAGCCAGGGCCTGACCTCGGTCGAGGTCCCCGCGAACAGCCCCAACCGCTACACCGGCATCGGCACCATCCCCGCCTCGGTCAGCAGCCGCGGCTGGAACCACGTGGGTGACCCCGACGCCTCCTACAACGGCTACTACGTCGAGCCGTACCAGGCGGACTCGGGCAACGCGAAGATGTTCCGGGTGCAGGCGCCGGACGGGACGTGGTCGGAGTACGTCCACACGCTGGGCTCCGGGGAGGCGCTGAACAACTCCTTCGCCGCCGTCACGCCCGGCGGCCAGTGGATGGTGTCGGGCGAGTGGGGCACCATGACCCGCCTGCTCGTCCACCCCACACCGGGCGTCAACCCCAGTACGTCACCGTCGGCGAACCTCCCCTGGACCTCCAGCATCCGGCTCGACCACGCCGTACGCGACGTCCAGGGCTGCGACTTCCTCAGCGCCACGACCCTGCTGTGCTCCTCCGACGACCCCGCCGGGACCCTCTTCGGCATGACCAAGCCGCTGCTCCAGATCGACCTCTCCGCCGAGCCGGGCACCTCCGACGTCACCGGCCATGTCACGGCCCTGCGGCAGCTCCCGCTGCGCAGCTCCTGCTCGGGCGACTTCGAGACGGAGGGCATCGACTACGACCGCCGTACCGGCACCCTGCGCGTGATCGTCGTCTCGCCGGGCTTCTGCGTGCTGACCGACAGCAAGACGTACCGGTTCACGAGGAGCTGAGCACGGGGCGCCGAGGCGCGGACGGTACGGCTCCGCCGGTAGTGCTCGGCCGCGGGTGGTGCTTTTCTTGGGTTGGGGTCCGGTTCCGCGGGCTACCCGTGGTACCGCGGTGCGGCCACGAGAGGAGCGATCACGATGGACCGTGAACGAATGCACGAGGAACCCGTCTCCGTCGAGATCAGCGGATGCGACAAGGAAGACGCCCGGATCGTGTTCGACGCGCTGTGCGCGTGCTTCGAGTCCGACCGGGGCCCCGAGGACGTGCCGGAGCAACTTCATGAGACGCGCCCCATGGTGTGGCTCGGCACGTTCGAGGTCACGGATGCGCAGGAGTGCCCGCCGCCCGCCCGGCTCTCGTCATCCGTCGAGGCCGACGCACAGGGCGGCTACTGGGCCATCGAACGGCTCCGTACGACGCTGGACTCCCTGTTCACGGTGCACGACCTCACCTCGGCCTCGGGCGACCAGGAGCGGGAGCTGCATGTGGTGCTGGAGAGCCGCCCCGGCTCGTCGTGACCGGCTCCTCATGCAGACCCCGACAGGTTGAGTACGGCGCGCCGGTAGACGGCGTGGACGGCGGGCAGGTCCTTGAGGCAGGCCCGCTCGTCCACGCCGTGCAGCCCCTCGTAGCGGACGCCGAAGCCCGCCGTGGCCGGGATACCCTCGCCCGCCAGCAGATTGCCGATGTTCGACGGACCGGCGGTCTTCGGCCGGACGGTCAGGCCCTCCCGTGAGGCGGCATCCAGCAGCGCGGCGGCGGGCTGCCGGCCCTCGGCCAGTCGATACGGCGGCCAGGAGGCCACCGGGGTGATCATGGTCGGCCGCGGAGCGGGCACCCGTACGTCCAGCTCGCTCACCGCCTCCCTGACCAGTTGCTCGGCGGAGCGCTCGTCGAAGGCCGGGGTCGTGCGGATGTCGACGCCCAGCTCGCACAGGTCGGGGACCACGGAGAAGCCTTCGCCGCCGTGGCAGGAGGTCACCGTGAGCTTCGGCGGCAGCGGGAACTCGCCTACGGCATCCGGGAGTTCGGTGTCTTCCAGGAGCCGTACGAGACGCGCCGCGCGGGATACGGCACCCGGTGCCGCACGCCGTGACCCCGAGTGGCCCGAGGCCGCGTACACCGCGATCGTGGCCCGCCACAGGCCCCGCCCGCCGACCACGACCTCGTCGAGACCCGGGTAGCCGATCATCACCCCGGCCGGGCGGACCGCCCCCGGGTCCGCCAGATAGGCACGGGCGCCGCCGAAGCCGCCCGTGTGCTCGTCGACGTCGAGGAGCACCGCGAGCCCGCCGCGCAGGCCGTCGGCGCGTTCGTGCAGCTCGGCCGCGATGCCGCAGAACATCGCCGCGGCGAGCTTGGAGTCCGCGGCGCCCCTGCCGCGCAGCCAGCCGTCGACGACCTCACCGGAGTCCGGCGCGAACGACCAGGCGGCCTCGTCGCCGTAGGGGGCGGTGTCGACGCAGGCGTCCAGCGCCCACCAGGGGCCCGCCCGTCCGCCCGCGATCTCGATCAGCAGGCCGACGGTGTCGCGCTGATCGCCGTACAGGCGCCGATACGGCACCTCACGTGCCGCTAGCCAGTCCTCCAGGACGCCGAGTACGGGGCCGTAGTCGTCGATCCCGGCGCGGCTGGGGCAGCGGATGAGCCGCTGGGCGAGGTCGACGATGTCGGCGTGTGTGGTCATGGGGTCACTGTGCCCGAAGCCGGAGGTGGGGGGAGCTGTGGCTGGGCGGCGGCTGCGGGTCGTGGGTGGTTGCGCGCGCCCACGCGGCGGTAGCCGCAAATCGAACACAGGCCCGCGCCCCTTGAGGGCGTGCAGCGGACGCGGTTTCAGGGGCGCGGGGAACCGCGCGATCAGCCCCCACGCATCTGCGGCCGCCCGGGGCGCGAGTGGCCGGTGTCACCCCGCCCCGGTTGTGCAACTAGTTGCATAAACGCCTCGCGGTCCTCTACAACTACTCAGGCAAGACACCGCGCACGGAGGGGCCCGATGAGCCGTTACCCGCACCTGCTGAGCCCGCTCGACCTGGGCTTCACCACGCTGCCCAACCGCGTCCTCATGGGCTCCATGCACGTGGGGCTCGAGGAGGCGGAGCGCGGCTTCGAACGCATGGCCGCCTTCTACGCCGAGCGGGCGCGCGGCGGAGTGGGCCTGATCGTCACCGGCGGCATCGCACCCAACGACGAGGGCCGGCCGTACGAGGGCGGTGCCAAGCTCACCACCGAGGCGGAGGCCGAGCAGCACCGGGTCATCACCGACGCCGTGCACCGCGAAGGCGGCCGGATCGCGATGCAGATCCTGCACTTCGGCCGGTACGCCTACCACCAGGACCTCGTCGCCCCGAGCCCGCTCCAGGCGCCGATCAGCCCCTTCCCGCCGCGCGAGCTCACCGACGCCGACGTCGAGCGGACCATCGACGACTACGCGCGTGCCGCCTGCCTCGCCCGGCAGGCCGGCTACGACGGTGTGGAGATCATGGGCTCCGAGGGCTACCTCATCAACGAGTTCATAGCCCGGCAGACCAACCACCGCACCGACCGCTGGGGCGGCTCGTACGAGAACCGTATGCGCTTCCCGGTGGAGATCGTCCGCCGGGTGCGCGAGGCCGTCGGCGAGGACTTCATCATCGTCTACCGGCTGTCCATGCTGGACCTGGTCCCGGGCGGCTCCACGCTGGACGAGGTGATCACGCTCGCCAAGGCCGTCGAGGCGGCCGGGGCGACGATCATCAACACCGGCATCGGCTGGCACGAGGCGCGCATCCCGACCATCGCCACCTCCGTGCCGCGCGGCGCGTACACGTGGGTCACCAAGCGCCTGATGGGCGAGGTGTCGGTCCCGCTGGTGACCACCAACCGCATCAACACCCCCGAGCTGGCAGAGGAGTTGCTGGCCGACGGCTGCGCCGACATGGTGTCGATGGCCCGTCCGATGCTCGCCGACCCCGACTTCGTGGCCAAGGCCGCCGCCGGTAAGCCGGAGGCCATCAACACCTGCATCGGCTGCAACCAGGCCTGCCTCGACCACACCTTCAGCGGCAAGATCACCTCCTGCCTGGTCAACCCGCGCGCCTGCCACGAGACCGAGCTGACCCTGTCCCCGACCCGGCTGCGCAAGCGGGTCGCCGTCGTGGGCGCGGGACCGGCCGGGATGGCCTGTGCCGTCAGCGCGGCCGAACGCGGCCACGACGTCACCCTGTTCGACGCCGCGAGCGAGATCGGCGGCCAGCTCAACGTCGCCCGCAAGGTCCCCGGCAAGCAGGAGTTCGACGAGACGCTGCGCTACTTCCGCCACCAGCTCGACTGGCAGGGCGTGGACGTACGGCTCAACACCTGGGTGTCGGCCGAGGACCTCGCCGCCTACGACGAGGTCGTGGTCGCCACCGGCGTCTCCCCGCGCACCCCGGACATCCCCGGCGTCGACCACCCGAGCGTCGTGGGCTACCTCGACGTCCTGCGCGACGGCGCCCCCGTCGGTGACCGCGTCGCCGTCCTCGGCGCGGGCGGCATCGGCTTCGACGTCGCCGAGTTCCTCACCGACGGCGGCGACAAGGCGAGCGAGGATCCGGCGACGTACTTCCGCCAGTGGGGCGTCGACATGGACTACACGGGCCCCGGCGGCCTCGCCGCCCCCGAGCGGCCCGCCCCGCCGCGCACCGTCCACCTGCTCCAGCGCAAGACCACCAAGGTCGGCGCGGGCCTCGGCAAGACCACCGGCTGGATCCACCGCACCGAACTCAAGCACCGCGGCGTCACCATGGTCCCGGGCGTGCGCTACGACCGTATCGACGACGCCGGACTGCACGTCACCGTCGGCGAGGAGAGCACGGTCCTCCCGGTCGACACCATCGTGCTCTGTACCGGACAGGAGCCGCGCCGCGACCTGTACGAGGCGCTGCTCGCCGCGGGCCGCAGCGCACACCTCATCGGCGGTGCCGACGTGGCCGCCGAACTGGACGCCAAGCGGGCCATCAAGCAGGGCACGGAGCTGGCGGCGAGCCTCTAGCGACCGTTCAGGCACCGCGGAGCCCCTGCGGGCCGTACCTAGGATGAGTTCATGTCACTCCCGCACGCGATTCTCACCGCCCTGGTCGAAAAGCCGTCCTCGGGGCTGGAGCTGACCCGTCGCTTCGACAGGTCGATCGGGTACTTCTGGTCGGCGACGCACCAGCAGATCTATCGCG
Source organism: Streptomyces viridochromogenes (assembly GCF_001270495.1). Taxonomy (GTDB): domain Bacteria; phylum Actinomycetota; class Actinomycetes; order Streptomycetales; family Streptomycetaceae; genus Streptomyces; species Streptomyces viridochromogenes_A. The sequence continues at coordinate 28,869 of NZ_LGUR01000232.1, read as the reverse complement.
AGCTGGGAAAACTGGAGGCCGAGGGCTTCATCCGCACCCTGCCGAGCCAGCAGCCGGCCCGTGGGCAGAAGAAGAGCTACGAGGTCCTGCCCGCGGGCCGTGCCGAACTGGCCCGCTGGACCGCCGCGTCCCAGGACCCGCGGCCGCACCGCGACACCCTGCTGCTGCGGATGCGTGCCGCGGCCGTCGTGGGGACGGACGGCATCGAAGCCGATCTCCGCCGCCATCTCGACCTTCACGAGCGGCAGTTGGCCGAGTACGAGGAGATCGAGAAGCGCGACTTCCCGCCCGGCAAGGACAGTCCCCAGGACCGGCTGCGGCACCTCGTGCTGCGCGCCGGCATCGACCTGGAAACCTTCTGGACGCAGTGGCTGACGCGCGCACTGGAGGAGTTCGCGGAGCTGCCGGGGCCCGAGACGGGGTGAAGCCGAGGGGGCCCTGAGAGCCGGTACGGCTCCGACGCGGCCGTCAGAGCCGGTACGGCTTCGACTTGCGGCGCAGGAACCAGGCCGTGGCCAGGACCCCCGCACCCACCAGGGCACCGCCGCCCACCAGTGTGAGCGTGCCGTAGTCCTTCGAGCCGCCGCCCATGCCGCCCATGACGCCGCGCGACGGCGAGGCCGTGGTGGAGATCGTGCGGGTGGGGGAGGGGCCCGAGACGATGACCGACTGGGTTCCCGCCGTCGTGCCGTTGGAGCACACGACGATGACCGTGTACGTGCCCGGGCCCACACCCGACCAGGCCGCCGACTGCAAGGCGGCCGTCCCGGACAGGGACACCTGGCGCCCCTGGGCGAAGTTCGCCTGCCGGCTGTTGAGCAGGGAGGCGGTGCCCCAACTGCCGTTGACGTTGCTGCACGCGCTGGTCGTGACGGAGACCGTGGACCCGGTGGTGCTCACGGAGATCCCCGAGACCGCGGCGGCCGAACCGGCGGCCACGACGAAGGGAAGTGCGGAGGCGGCTGCCACGGTCAGGCCCGAGCGGAGGAATAGCGATGAATTGCGCATGGAATGCCCTCCGGCGGCACGGCCGGCGGTACATCCGTAGCGCCGCCGAGGGTCGGGAACGTCCGTGCTGCCTCAGGGGCAGCCAATGCGCCCCGGGTGCGGCCCGCATGCGGACCGCACCCGGACAGGTGACACGCTGCTGCATGCGGGGGACGCCGGGCCGGATGTCAGTCCGGCGTGCCGGTCCTGATCGTCCGCTCCGCCGAGAAGCCGCCCCAGGTGCCGTCCGGTAGCCTGCCCCGGACCCGCACCCGGTGGCTGACCCCCGGGTCCGGGCCCAGGTAGAAGCTGTACGTGGCCCGCTCACGCGGCGCGGTTCCGCCGTACACCAGCGAGGTGGCCGTACGGCCGTCGAGGTGGACCTGGTACTCGGTGACGACGCCGTCCGTGTGCGGCGGCACCCAGCTCAGATCGACGTAGTACGCCCCGTCCGCCCTATGGGTCGTCGCCCGGAAGCCGGTCGGCGCGGTGCCGCGCCCGTCGTCGGTGCCCGGCGTGGTGATACGAACGGCCGCCGTGGCCGGTGAGACGTTGTCGGCCGCGTCGCGGGCCCGGACGGTGAACGAGTAGCGGGTTCCCGGCCTGAGCCCGGTGATCACGGTGCCCGTCTGGTTGCCGCCCACACTGTGGATCTTCGTGTCGCCCTGCTGGATGTCGTACGACACCACATCCCGGTCGTCCGTGGCCTTCGACCACGACAGCTGAACCGCTCTGCTGCCGACCGCCCGGCCGGTGGCCTTCCCCGGACGTGTCGGAGCCGAGCGGTCGGCGGCCACCGCCGCGGGAGTCGTGGCCCGGACCTGCTTGCTCGGCGGCCCGAGGCGCCCGTCCCCGTCACGGGCCCGCACGGTGAAGGCATACATGGTGGAGGGCCTGAGCATGGTGACATCCACCATGTGCTCGGAGCCCGGTACTTCCTTGACCTTCGTAGGGCCTCGATATACCTCGTAGACGCGGATGCCTTGGTCCGTGGAGACCGCGTTCCACATGACGTGCACGCTGGTCGCACTGCCCGCGGTCGCCGTGACACCGGTGGGTGCCCCGGGCGGGCGGCCGCCGTCCCCGTCCGGGCCGCCCCAGGCACAGGACGACAGCAGGGCGAGCGTCGCGCAAAGGGCGGAAACGAGTACGAGAACGCGTCGCACGACTCTGCCTCCCGGGGCGGCCTCGCGGCAAGGGGCCGGAGCATTCGTCCAGAGCAATGGTCCGGACCAATATGACGCGGCTGGCGCGATCACATCAAGAGGGCGTCGTTGTCGGGATGTCCGGGGCGTTACGTATGCTGAAGCTCCTCACGGCTGAACTCTCCATGAGTGCAGGGGAGTTCATGCCGCGTGCGCGGGACCGCTGTCGTCGCTGAACCCGCGCCGGACGCGGGTGGCCGGGGAGTCGGGACCGTCGCGGCCCCAGACCCCCGGCCCCTGGCGGAAGTTCGGGGACGTCGCCGTGTCGCCGGGGTGCACACCGTAGGGACCTACTGGTGGCAACATGATCGGAATGACACCAGTTTGGGCTGATTTTCGACAATGTCCCGATCGGTGTCCGTCAGTGTCCCCGCCGGGAGGGTTCCATATCGTGCGTTTCCAGTCGCTGACGCTGGTCGCGGCAGGCGCCGCTCTGCTCGCCCCGACGACGCCCAACGCACCACCCACACCACCCGCAGCGGACGAAGGGCCCGAGGTGCGGCGCGAGGCCGACATCGACGTCAGCGCCGCCGACCTGCTGTCCAAGGTGCGCAACTGCGCCCCCGTTTCCCAGGGCCGCTACCGGAGCGACGGCCGAGCGCCCGCGAAGATCCCGATCTGCGGGGCAAAGGGGGCGGTGTTCTGGAAGGCGGACATGGACATCGACTGCGACGGGCAGGCCACCGGCCACTGCAACCGCCGTGCGGATCCCTACTTCTCCGCCGCTACGGCCTATCAGCAGTCCGACGGCCGCCACTTGAACGCCGAACGCCTCCCGTACATCGTCGTACCCACCCCGAGCGGCATCTGGGACCACGAAGCCGACGGCATACACGGCGGTGCGGTCGCGGCCGTCGTCTACCGGGGCCGGGTGCGGTACGCGGTGGTCGGTGACGTCGGCCCGCAGGACATCATCGGTGAGGCGTCGTACGCCACCGCCAAAGCCCTTGGCATTCCGCCCGATCCGCGCAGCGGCGGCACGGCCTCCGGCGTCACCTACATCGTCTTCAAGGACACGCGGGTGACGCCCATCGAGGACGCGGCGGCCGCCACGCGGGCCGGGGAACGGCTGGCGCGGCAGTTCGTGGACGGTGAGCCGCGCGACGAGTCGTACGGCGGCCGGTAGGCAGGGGCGTCAGACCGCCGACCAGCCGTCGTCGACCGGCAGGATCACGCCGTTGATGCTGCTGGCCGCGTCCGAGGCGAGGAACACGATGGCGGCGGCCTGCTCTTCGGGCTGAGCGAGCCTGCCGAGGTTGACGAAGTGCGGGCCGAGGGCGGCCGGCCCGTGGGCGTCCTGTGCGGCGTCCACGACTATGCCGGTCTGAGTGCCGCCCGGGGCGATGGCGTTCGCGCGGATCCCCTGCTTGCGGTACATCACCGCCAGGGACTTCGTCAGCCCCACCACGCCGTGCTTCGACGCCGTGTAGGCGGCGCCCGCCGCGCTGCCGCGCAGACCGGCCTCGGACGCCGTGTTCACGATGGCACCCCGGCCCGCCTCGAACATGTGCGGCAGCACCGCCCGCGTGAGCAGGAACGGGGCGGTGAGGTTGACTCGTACGACCCGCTCCCACTCGGCGTCGGTGACGTCCGCCAGTGCCGACATGCGGTCCATGATCCCGGCGTTGTTGACCAGGACGTCCACGCCGCCGAAGCGTTCGACGGCGGTCTCGACCAGCTGGTCGACGACCGCCTGCTCGCTCAGGTCCCCGATGACGGCGACCGCGCCGCCGCCCGACTGCTCGATCTCCTTGGCGACCGCCTCCACGCCCTCGGCGTTGAGGTCCGCCGCCACGACGCGGGCACCCTCCTTGGCGAAGGCCAGCGCGGCAGCGCGCCCGATGCCCGAGCCCGCTCCGGTGACGATGACGCTGCGTCCGTCGAATCCGCCGCCCCTGTGGTGCTCCCATCCATGTGTCCCCGGGGGCGTGCCGAACGCCCCCGGGGCCTCACCCTACGACTTAATGTCTCTGAGTGACATAAACTTGCGAGGAGAACCTCGTGGAGAATTCCGGAAGAGCGATCAGCGTCGGCCGGAGGACAACATGACCGCAGCCCGTGGACGTACGAGCCGGACCACGAGCCGACCCGCAGGACGACCGCCGCTGACCGAGGAGCGCAAGGCCGAGATCCGGCTGGACATCGCGCGGGCTGCTGTGGATCTGTTCGTCACCCAGGGCGTGACGGCGACCACGGGCGAGCAGATCGGAGCGGCGGTCGGTGTGTCCTCGCGAACCGTGTGGCGCTACTTCCCGAGCAAGGAGAGCTGCGTACGGCCGCTGTTCTCGGCCGGCATCGACCTCATCGTCGACTGCCTGCGCCAATGGGGTGCCGACCAGCCCCTCGAGGAACTCCTCGACCGCGCACTTGCGGACGAGGACGACCTGCTCGCCGGACCCGACCGGGCGACCGTGGGGGCACTGGTACGGCTGACCCGCACCGAGCCCGGCCTACGGGCGATCTGGCTCCAGACGTACGACGAGGTCGAACCGGTGTTCGCCCGCGCCCTCGCCGAACGTGCTGGGGCCGCCGCGGACGATCTGCGTCCGACGATCCAGGCGGCGATGTTCAACGCGGCCCTGCGCGCTGCGGTCGAGCACTACGCCTGGCGCACCGCCGACGCCCACCCGGACCGCGCAGCGGCACAGACCGAGTTGGCGGCGACGCTGCGCTCGGCGCTGGGCGTTGCGGCGGAGGGTGTCGGGTAGGGGAGCGGTCCTTGGGGTGATGGGTGCGATGCGTGTGGTGAGGGGGCGTACGCGGCACCATCGCGCATGGGCAGGCGCGCGCCTCACGTCTTCCGATACGTGTACGCCTCCGTGGCGGCAGCCTCAACCGCCGCCAGGTCGGCGCCTGTTGCCGCCGTGACGACCGCGGCGACGGCGCCTTCGACGAACGGGGCGTCCACCAGGCGCGAGTTGTCCGGGAGTTCGTCGCCCTCCGCGAGCAGGGCCTTCACGGTGAGGACCGCGCTGCCCAGGTCGGTGATGATCGCGACCCCGGCGCCGCGGTCCACGGAGGCGGCCGCCGCGGCGATCAGTTCGGCGCTGGTGCCGAGCTCGCCGCCCTCGGTGCCGCCCGCCGGGGCGATCGGTACCGCCGTAGCGCCGCCCGCGAGCCCCTGGGCCAGCTCGGCCACCGCAGCGGCGACCTGGGCGCTGTGCGAGACGAGCACGATGCCGACGAGACGCTCACTCGCCTTCGCGTCACTCACCGTGCGCCTCCGCCAGTGCCGCGATCAGCAGCGCCGAGGACGTGGCACCGGGATCCTGGTGCCCGATGCTGCGCTCGCCGAGATAACTGGCCCGCCCCTTGCGGGCCTGCAACGGCGTCGTCGCCAGGGCGCCCTCCTCCGCGGCGGCCCGGGACGCGGCGAAGCCGTCGCCGAGCGCGTCCACGGCGGGCACCAGCGCGTCGATCATGGTCTTGTCACCCGGCGCCGCACCACCGAGGGTCATGACCGCGTCCACCCCCGCCCGCAGCGCCTGAGCGAACTGGTCCTCGCTCACCTCGCTCGCCTCGCCGAGGGCCTTGCCGGTCCGGCGCAGCAGGGTCCCGTACAGCGGCCCCGACGCGCCGCCTACCGTCGAGATGAGCTGCCGCCCCGCGAGCGTCAGGACCGCGCCGGGCGTCCGCGGGGCTTCCTTCTCCAGCTCCGCGGCCACGGCGGTGAACCCGCGCTGCAGGTTGCTGCCGTGGTCGGCGTCCCCGATGGGTGAGTCGAGAGCGGTGAGCCGTTCCGCCTCACGGTCGACGGAGGCGGCGGTCGCCGTCATCCAACGGCGGAAGAAATCGGCGTCGAGCACTGGATCTCCTTGCGTGGCAGGTGTGTTGCGGCGTCCGGCTCCGGATCACAGACCTGGATCACAGACCTGGATCACAGATCCGGATCACAGACCCTGATCACATACCCCACCGCAGCCCCGGCGTCTTCACCGGCGCGTTCCACAGTCGCAGCAACTCCTCGTCCACCTGGCACAGGGTGACGGAGGCCCCGGCCATGTCGAGCGAGGTGACGTAGTTGCCGACGAGGGTGTGGGCGACGGCGACGCCGCGCTCGGCGAGCACCCGCTGGACCTCGGCGTTGAAGCCGTACAGCTCCAACAACGGTGTCCCGCCCATGCCGTTGACCAGGACGAGGACCGGGTTGCGCGGGGTCATGTCCGCCAGGACGGCGCCCACGGCGAAGTCGGCGATCTCGCCCGACGTCATCATCGCCCGCCGCTCCCGGCCGGGCTCGCCGTGGATGCCGATGCCCAACTCCAGCTCGCCGGGCGGCAGATCGAAGGTGGGGCTGCCCTTGGCGGGCGTGGTGCAGGCGCTGAGGGCGACGCCGAAGCTGCGGGCGTTCTCGTTGACCTGACGCCCGATCGCCTCCACTCGCTCCAATGGCTGCCCCTCGTCCGCCGCCGCACCGGCGATCTTCTCGACGAACAAGGTCGCGCCCGTGCCGCGCCGCCCGGCCGTGTAGAGGCTGTCGGTCACCGCCACGTCATCGTTGACCAGCACCTTCGCGACCTGGATGCCCTCGTCCTCGGCGAGCTCGGCCGCCATGTCGAAGTTGAGGACGTCGCCCGTGTAGTTCTTGACGATGAACAGCACGCCCGCCCCGCTGTCCACTGCGGCCGCGGCCCGCACCATCTGATCGGGCACCGGCGACGTGAACACCTCCCCCGGACAGGCCGCCGACAACATCCCCGGACCCACGAAACCACCGTGCAGCGGCTCGTGCCCCGACCCGCCACCGGAAACGAGGGCGACCTTCCCCGCCACGGGCGCGTCCCGCCGTACGATCACCCGATTGTCCACATCGACGACCAGCTCGGGGTGGGCGGCCGCCATCCCGCGCAGCGCGTCCGCGACCACGGTCTCCGCGACATTGATCAGCATCTTCATGAGTACCTCCTGGTGAGGCCGGCAGATGGGCTCATGACCTTCGTTCTAGCAGGTCAGGCTGGGCTGAATCGGTATCCGATCTTGGTGGTCCCGGGGGGCTCGACGACGGGTTGTGAGGCTTCAGGGACGGTCGGTGGCTGCTCGGCGAAACCCCTGCTGTCGGCAGTATCGACCTTGCGGCAGCGAAGGTCACGTGCGCGGATACCGCTGGGCGTGCCCACTGCTCTTGCAGGCGGGTCAAGACAGGATCTCGACGTAGCCGTCGGTTCCGTGCACGCGGACCCGCTGACCGTCCCGGATCAGCCGGGTGGCCTGCTCCACGCCCACGACGGCCGGCAAGCCGTACTCCCGGGCGATCACCGCGCCGTGGGTCATCAGGCCGCCCACCTCCGTCACCAGGCCCGCGATTCCGACGAACAGCGGTGACCAGCTGGGGTCCGTGAAGGGCGTGACCAGGATGTCGCCCGCTTCGAGATCGGCGTCCGCCATGTCAAGGATGACGCGGGCCCTACCCTCGACGGTCCCGGCGGAAACCGCTACGCCGACCAGGGCGCCGGGCGGCACGTCGTCGCGCCGGTACGCCCCGCTGACGGCCTCACCATCCGATGTGAGCACCCGGGGCGGTGTGAGCGCGTGGTACGACCGGAACGCGTCCTTGCGCTGCTGGATGAGCCGGTCATCCACCCGGTGCGAGCGAACGACGTCGTGGAGCTCCTGGAACGTGAGGTAGAAGATGTCCTCCTGCTCAGGAAGCACGCCGGCCCGCACGAGGCGCTCCGCCTCCCTCAGCAGGGCCTGCTTGTAGACGAAGTAGCGGCTGATGATGCCGTACTTCGGGTACTCCCGGTACCCGATGAAGGTGCGGACCCGGTCGATCATCCGCTTGGCCTCGTCGGCCTTCCGGCCGCCGTCCGGCAGAGCCCGCAAACGGGACAGGACGTCCTCTTCCTTCATCCGAGCCTTCTGCCGCCCTTGCTCGAAGCGCCGCTCGGCGGCGCCCGGCTCGAAGATCCTCACGTTGTCGAGGATCACGGGCACGAGCATGGTGGGACGCTCGCGCCAGCGCGGCCTCGTGATGTCGATCTCGCCGACGCAGCGCATGCCGTACCGGTCGAGGTAGCCCTCGATGGCGTCGCGAGCCTCGGCCCCGCCCGTGAGCTTCGGCAGCTCGTCCAGGAAGCCCTCGTCCTCCACGTCCTGCAGAAACGCCACCACCTCCGGATGCCGACGGATCACGTCCGCGACGTCGAGCAGCGCCAGTCCCATCTCCGACGTGACGTTGTCGGGGGCGGACAGCGTGAGGGTGTCGGCCGCGTTCTTCTCGCCCAGCCACTCCTTCAGCTTGTCGTTGAGCCACCACGTGGCCTCCATCCCCGCCATGATCGCCTGAATGCTCAGCGGATCACTGAGAACCCGCTTGTGCTCCTCGAAGGCCTCCAGCAGGAAATCGAACAGAGCCGGTCCGGTCTTCGTCCGGATGTCGCGCTCCAAGGCGGCGACGGACGCCTGGCTGCGCTCGATCAGCTCGGTGACGACGGCCGGATCGGTCTCGATCGGGGCGGACGCACCGCCGGCCCGTGGCCCGCCGGGACCCGCGTCCGGGAGCGACGGCACGAAGTCGTCGCGCTCCAGGACGGTCTCAAGAGCGTCCCTGATCAGAGGATCGCCTCTCCCGATGAGGTCCAGGAGGCCGGCGCGGCTCGCGGGCGACGCCAGACGCCGGGTGACGTCGACGAACAGCCTCCCGCCGGCCTCGTGCATCGGCACCATGGCCGTCAGCTGCCACATGGAGAACCCGAGGGGCTTCATGGGGTCGGTCATCATCTGCTGATGGCCGACGGAGACGTAGACGTGATTCTCCTGGTCGCCGGTCTCGGGGATGGGGAACAGCGTCGTGATCGGCCGGCTCTGAACGATCTGGAAGTCATCGTCGACCAGGCACCATTCGATGTCCTGGGGGCGGCCGAAGTGCGCCTCGATCCGCCGCCCGAGCTGCACGAGCCGCACGACCTGCGCATCCGTCAGCGCCGGCTGCTCCTGCCGCTGCGAGTCGATCGCCACTTCCCGCGTACCGCCGGCCGGCAGGGCGTGAACTGCCCGCTGCTTGGCGGCGATCGCCCTGGCGACGACCTCGCCGTCTCGCACCTTGAAGACGTCCGGGTTCACCAGGCCGGAGACCAGGGCCTCGCCGAGGCCGAAGCCCGCGTCCACGGTGGCGGTCTTCCGGTTGCCCGTGACGGGGTCGGCCGTGAACAGGATGCCGGCCGCAGACGGGAAGACCATCCGCTGCACGACCACGGCCATGGCGACCGTACGGTGGTCGATGCCGTTCCGCTGACGGTACGTCACGGCCCGCTCGGTGAACAGCGAGGCCCAGCACCGGCTGACGTGCTGGAGGATCGCCGTCGGCCCCACGACGTTCAGGTATGTGTCCTGCTGGCCGGCGAAGGAGGCCGTCGGCAGGTCCTCCGCCGTCGCGCTGGATCGGACGGCGTAGGCGGCCTGTTCGCCGAGCTGGGCTAGCGCGCGGGCGATCGCCGCCGCGAGATCGGGCGGGATCGCGATCCCTTCGATGGCCTGACGGATCTGCGCGCTGAGCGTGCGGATCGCCTCCCGGTCGTCCGGTTTCAGACGCGACAGCTGATCGAGCCGATCGTCGATCGACGGCGCTTCCGCCATGATCCGCCGGAAGGCGTCCGTCGTCACGCAGAAGCCGGCCGGTACACGGATGCCCTCGATCCGCGACAGCCCGCCCAGGTGCGCGCCCTTGCCGCCGACGACCGCGACCTGCCTCTCCTCAACCTCTTGCAGATCCCACACGTACTGCCCGATCAACGTGATACCTCCACCCCTGGATGCCTCCCTTCTGAGGCACCCCCATGTTTCCGCAGGCCGTGGCCTCGGCCGACGATTCTGCGCCCCGACCCGGGCCTTGCCGCAAGCCCCCCGGCGCGCTATAAGTTGAGAGTGGCAAGGAGAGTGCTCTCCTTGCCATTGCGATGTCGGCGCCCCGGTCATTGTCAGTGGCTCGCCCTATGCTCCTGACTCATGATCGAGAACAGGCTGGGTGCGCTGCTGGAAGCCGGATTCACCGACCGTCTGGGCGAGCGCGACAGAACGCTGCTGGCACGCCGGGCACTGCTCAGGGCCTGTTACGAAGTGCCCTCCCCGCTTTTCTCGGACAGTTGGTGGTACGCGGTGCCCGGCGAGCGCTACGAGGGTCTGTTCACGGCCTTGGACCTCCACGACCGGTTCCCTGTCACGTTCGACGAAGGGGCGGACGTCGAGCGGCTGCCGCACAGGCCAGGCGCGGTTCCGGTGTTCGTCACGCCGGAACTGGACGGCTGGCGGCTGATCACCGGGAACTTGGCGGACGTGGTCGGCGTCGACTGGGACGAGTGGATGAGCGCGGTGGAACGGCTGAGCGTCCAGTGCGGCGAAGCCCAGATGTTCTTTGAGGACGAAGCGGGTGGATCGAATGTCTGGGTGGTCGCCGAGCAGGGACGCATCCGGCGCCTGTACGCGTGCGAGGACGATCCCGCGTGGGTAGGTGAACCACTGCCTTGGGAAGACCTGCGCGTCGACGACGAGGACTTCGATCCGGAGTATGACGAGGCCGAGCCCAACGAGGGCACGGCGGACGCCATCACTGCCAGCTCCCATCTGTCGGTGGATCCCACCCGGATCAGCGCCGCCACCCGGATACGCGGCCACGGCTGGCTGGCGCTGAGCGCACCGGGAGTGGGTCACAAGGACTTGGGCGTCCTCGTCCGCAGCTGAGGGGTCGCGGATCGGGGTCTCACTTCGAGCTTTTCGACCAGGCCCTTGAAGTCGCCCCGGAACATGGGGTCGTTGTTGGCCGCGTTGCCGGACTTGGTGTGCTGGCTGCCGCCGCGGTTGTCGGAGCTGTCGCCGTCGTAGAAGCGGGCGGTGAGAACGAAGTAGACGGGGTCTTTGCGGGGGTCCGCGCCGAGCGGGGTGCCGGCGGCCGGGGCGGGGGCCTTCTCGCCGGTCGTCGCGGTCGCCTCGACGGAGGCGGGTGAGGTGTTCCCGGCGGCGTCGACGGCCTTCACGGTGTAGGTGTAGGCGGTCTTCTCCTCAAGTCCAGTGTCGGAGTGGACGGTTGAGCCGACGTCCGTGACGACGGTGCCCGTGGTTCCACCGGTCCGTGTGACCTGGTACCTGGTCACCCCCGTGTCGTCGGTCGCGGCGTCCCAGCTCACCACGATCGACGTGTCGGTGGCGCTCGCGGTGACCTTGGTCGGTGTGGTGGGCGCCCCGGTGTCGGGCTCCTCGGCGGCGCAAGGGTCGGCGGCGCCGGTGGCGACCGTCTTGTCCTTCACGGTCGTGGTACCGGTCGGGATCGTGTAGTCGGCGCTGTTGTTGTTGTCCCACACGCCGTTGCCGTTGTTGAAGGCCGCCTTCAGCGAGGTGGCGGTGCCGAGGTCGAGAGACTTCTTCCACCAGCCGGTGCAGGCGGACTCCATGCCGACACCGGGCGCCGTCGTCCACGATCCGCCGGCGGGTGCGTAGTGCATGTTCGCAGTGGTCCAGCCGGAGGTCGCGGTCGAGTAGTAGACCGTGGCCTGGTTGCCGTCGCCCGTGCCGGTGTCGGCACACGGGTCGCTGTGCGCGATCACGCCGTCCTTGACGGTGATGGTGCCCGTGCCCAGCGCGTAGTTGTTGCCGCCGTTGTTGTCCCAGGTGCCGCTGCCGTTGTTGAAGGTGGCTTGCAGTCCGGCGGCCGAGCCGAGGTCGACGGTGTTCTTCACCCAGTCCGTACAGGCGCTCTCCATCTGCGTGCCGGGGACGGCCGTCCATGAGCCACCGTCCGGCGCGTAATGCAGATACGTCGAGGACCAGTTCTTGGTCTTCGTGTAGTAGAGGACCGTCGCGGTGTTGGCCGTGTCGGCCACCGGCTGAAGTGGAACCGCCAGGTCTGCGGCCGGCGTTGTGGACACCAGCCCAAGCAGTCCGGTCGCCGCCACGAACGCCACCAGGGGGCGTCGTGGCCGGCGCGGAGATGCAGATCTCATGGCGACTCCAATACGGGGCGGATCCCGGGCGGCTTCGAGCGTCCCTGCAAGAGCAGCCGGAAAATTCCTGAAAGCTCTTGCGGCGTGGAAGCTACAGGGACATGACAGCCGCGTAAAGGGTTCTGCCCGTCAGGCGCTCCCGCCGCTGTCGCACAGGACGGCGCCCAGGACCTCGTTGCCCTGAGTTCCGCGCCCCGGGAAGGTGATCCGATCGCCGGGAGCCGCCGTTCGGCAGGGGACCTCCGTGCCGTCCAGGTAGGCGACGGTCAGGGTGTAGGTGCTGGAGCAGTCGTTGCTGACGAAGGTGTAGCGCCAGTCCACGGTGAGGTGCACGCAGTCGGGGGCGCTCATCGAACCCTGCATCGATCGCGACGATTCCCGGGATGCCGCCGCTTGGGGCGCGGCGTGCGCAGGCGTACCGGTCGTCACCGCGAACAGGGCGAATGGAGCGAACAGGGCGAGCAGGGGCATTGCAAGGGATGTGAAAGTTGAACGCATGTACCGCAGCATCGTGCTGATTCCCTTCATTTTGTGAACAGTTGCGGCTCCAGCGTAGAAGATGTCGAGGGGCGCATGAAAAGCTTTGCGGCAACTTTCGCAACGTCGTTGCATTCGTCCTTCAGCGACGGGTGCTCCGCCCCTTCGTGCCTTGAACGACCAGGTCAGCGCGGTTCATCTGACGATTTGCGACACCTGTGGGTCTCGGCCGCGGGGCTCAGTTCCGTCGACCGGTGAAGGTGGCGAGGAGACCGAAAGCGATGCGCCGTCCTGGTGGCCGGGGTGGCGCCCACTCGGAGGGGCGGAGACGCACGAGACCGCGGGCGGCGGCTGAATCGCTGGATGGCAGGGGTACACGCTCCGTGGTGAGGTAGTGCCGAGAGGCGGAGGGGCAGGCGGACGGTAACGGGAGCGGGAGCGGCTTGGGTATGGCGGGCATGGACGAGTTCCTCGGACGGCTGAACCCCGACATGTGTGTGGTCACGGCCGCGTCGGGCGGCGAACGGGCCGGCTGTCTGGTCGGCTTCGCCTCGCAGTGCTCCATCCGGCCGGTGCGGTTCGTGGTGTGGCTCTCGGAGGCCAACCACACCTTCCGGGTGGCGCGGTCCGCGCAGGTCCTGGCCGTGCATCTGCTGGCCCGCGAGCAGCATGCGCTGGCCGAGTTGTTCGGTGGGCGCACCGGCGACCAGGAGGACAAGCTCGCGCACGTCCGCTGGCGGGAGGGGCACGGCGGGGCCGTCGTTCTTCAGGACGCGCCGGCCTGGTTCGTCGGCCGGATCGTCACGCGCTTGGGCGGCGGTGACCACATCGGCTTCGTCCTCGACCCGGTCGAATGGGGCGACCGCGATGTGTGCGACGGGCCGCTGCTGCGTCTTGAGGACGCCCATACGATCTCGCCCGGTCACCCGGTGGACTGACCGGGCTTCAGAGGTTGCCGACGCGGGCCTTCCCGGGCGTTGCCCGGCGTTCGATCGCCGGGCGGTGAGCCCGCGACGGACAGGGGCCGCCCGCACCGCGGCCGGGAGGCGGTTGGCGGTCAGGGCCTCTCGGCCGGGATGCGGGTCGGGATGGTCGGGAGCACCACATGCTCCGGCACCGGGGTCCGGACGCGGCCGGAGCGTGCGATCTGGAGAAGATCCGGTAGTTGGTAGTCCTGTGCGGCGTCGAGATCGACCGTGTATCCGAGGTCCTCCAGGCTCGCCACCGTCAGCCGGCTCAGGGGGTTGTTGCTGCCGTCGATGTTCGGCGACATCAGCTCGTTGTCGAAGACGGACTCGCGCCAGTGGCCGCCCGCGCTTCCGGGGCCGCCGACATTGGCGACCGGCGCCGGGGCGGGCCCTTCTCCGGTGAGCCTGCCGAATTCCTTCATGGCGCCGGGGCCGACGAAGGTCGGGTTGGGGCCGGGGAAGTTCTTCAGGAAGCCGAAGGTCATCCAGAGGGTTCCGATTCCCAGGACGTGCCCCATCTCGTGCGTGATGACGTCGAGGAGTGTGCCCTCCTCTTCCATCTGGGCCAGGTCGGCGCTGTCGAAACTCATGCGCCCCTTCACGGGAAGTCCCGCTCCGCTCACCGCGTCGTCCCTCCGGAACCGAGTGGGGCCCGCCTGGCCGAGGATGTTGGGGACGTTGTTCACCCCGTCGATCGGCACGCCTTCGGCGTCGATCAGGAGATCGTCGATCACGACCCTGCCGGTGAGGTCGTTGATGATCGCGGTCTCCAGGTCTCCCACGATGACACGCGCCCAACGGTCCGCGGCCTCGGCGAAGACGCTCTTCTGGCTGTTCGTGAGCCCTCCGAGGAACCGCACCTCGATCTGGAACGGAGAGGTGGTCGCGGCGAGCTCCGCGGCGCGGCCGCTGTCGGCGACGGCCCTGTGAGTTTCAAAGACGTAATTGATCTGCGTGCCCATGGCTACTACTCCCCTCGTATGTAACCAGGCTTTTCCTTCTAACCACGGTAAACTTATTGAGAGTTGTATGCGATACGGCCAAGTCGTGGTCGGTGCAACCAAATATCGTTGAATTTTCGCCTGTTTTCTGGGTGCGCCGGCCCAATGCGCCGGCCGTATGCTGAAAAGTGCACGAAAGAGCGGGAAGCCCAGGCCGTTCGCTTCGGTTTCAACCACCGCTGGACCCCCATGATTTCGGTAGGGCTTCCCACGCTTGAACTCCATGCGTGAAGGGAGCCTTCCATGGCTGCCAAGAAGCGTGCGTCCGCCAGTCAGGGGTCCTCGACAAACGGCCAGGACAAGCTGGTCAGCGACCTCAAGCAGTTCATCCGTACCCGGGGGTCGGGCTTCCTCAGCGACCCGAATGTGTCCTCGATCGGTATCGGCTACAAGGAGAAGAGCGGGAAAAGGGGCAAGGAACTGGCCCTCCAGTTCACGGTCGACAAGAAGGTCCGGCCGGAGGGGCTGGATGAACTGAGGACCGAGGAGATCCCCGCTGTCATCGACATCGGTGGCGGCGTCCAGGTGCCCACCGATGTGGTCCAGCGCTCCTACAAGCCGCATTTCCTCGTGGTGGCCGAGGGCGAGACGCCGCAGCGGCAGACGCGTGTCAATCCGGTCCGCCCCGGTGTGAGCGTCGGCAACGTCAAGGTGAGCGCCGGCACCTTCGGGTGCATCGCCTTCGACAGGAACGACGGCTCGCCCTGTCTGCTGAGCAACTGGCACGTGCTGAACGGCCGCAAGGGCGAGCTCGGCGACGTGGTCGTGCAGCCCGGCAAGGAAGACGACAGCCGTATCGCCCTGAACCGCCTCGGCACGCTCAAGCGTGCCCACCTCGGCAGGGTCGGAGACTGCGCCGTGTCGACGGTCACGGACCGTGATTTCGCCATGGACATCCTTGATCTCGATGTCACACCGACGAAGCTGGGCGAACCGCAGATCGATGACAAGGTCGTCAAGTGCGGCCGCACCACCGGGGTGACGCACGGTGTGGTGAGCAGGCCCTTCGCCGTCGTCAGCATCAACTACGGCGCTTTGGTCGGCGTCCGCGAGATCGAATGCTTCGAGATAGGTCCCGACCCCAGGCATCCGGCGGACGGCAACGAGATCAGCCTGCCCGGCGACTCCGGATCGGTCTGGATGTTCACGAACCGCTCCGGCAAGCCCACGGACGTCATGGCCGGTCTGCACTTCGGTGGCGAGGGCGACGAGGACCCCGATGAGCGCGCTCTGGCCTGCTTCCCCCAGGCGGTCTTCGACGAACTGAAGATCACCCTCGCTCCGCCGGACCCCGAATCGCTGGAGACCGTGACCGGGTACGACCCCGGGTTCCTCGCGGTACCGATCGGCACCCCGCAGCTCAACCCCTCGATCAAGGAGGACGCCGTCCGGCTCGAAGGGTCCGAGGTCGTCCCCTACACGCACTTCTCCCTGGCGCTCAGCAGTTCACGGCGCTTCGCCATCTGGGTGGCCTGGAACATCGACGGGGGCACCCTCAAGAAGCTCGACCGAAAGGGCATCGACTTCGCCAAGGACCCGCGCCTGCCGGCCGCCGCCCAGGTCAGCAACGAGCTGTACAAGGGCCGCAACAACCGGCTCGACCGCGGCCATATCGCGCGCCGCGCCGACGTGGTGTGGGGTTCGCTGCCCGAGGCGAAGAAGGCCAACAAGGACTCGTTCTTCTACACCAACATCACTCCGCAGATGGACGACTTCAACCAGAGTGGGCGCAACGGCATCTGGGGCCACCTCGAGGACGCGGTCTTCGAAGACGTCCGTGTCGACGAACTCAAGGTCAGCGTGTTCGGCGGCCCGATCTTCCACGAGGACGACCGTGTCTTCCGGGGGGTCAAGCTCCCGCGCGAGTTCTGGAAGGTGCTCGTCTACTCCGAGGACGGCAAACTCAAGTGCAAGGCGTTCCTGCTGACGCAGAACCTGGATGTGCCCGAAGCCCTCGAACTGGACGAGTTCCGGGTGTTCCAGGTCAAGCTGTCCGAGATCCGGACGCGAACCCACCTGCGCTTCCCCACCGCGATGACCACGGCGGACACGCTGGTCGTCCCGGAGTCCCTGGAGGAGCGGACCCCGCTGGAGCGTCAGTCCGACATCGACTGGAGCTAGCCTCGGCCCCGTACGCCAGCCACGTGAGCCAGCCACGGAGTCAGGAGGCCGGTCTGGGATCGATCCACAACGCCTCGGAGACGGCGCACAGTTCGCCCTCGGCGGTGGCCAGCGCCACGCCCATCGTGTGCTTGCGCCCGGACTCCGACAGCAGCCACGCGTAGGAGATGTGCGGCTCGCCCGTGGCGACCGGCCGGAGAACGCTGCCCGTGAGGCTGGCGGTGACCGCGCCCGGGCGCTGGGTGCCGAGGAAACGGCCCGCCCAGTGTCCCGGGCAGTCCAGGGCGCCCCAGACAAGATGGGGCGGGAGAAGGCCGTCCGGGTCGGCGAAAGCTTGGGACGGGGTCCAGGCGGAGGCCACCAGGCCGAGGTCCGGCACCGGGGCGCAGTACACCCGTAGCCCGCGGTCGGCGGAGCGCAGGCCGCAGCCGAAGCAGTCGACCACGCCCGACGGTGGCGCCGCCCGGAATCGCTCAGCCGCGGCGGCCGCCTCGTCCCAGGAGGGCGCGGCCGGGGCGTCGAGGGACAACTCGGCGGGGCGCGCCGCTGCCAGGGGACGCTCGGCCTCGCCCAATTCCACGCCCCCGTCCGCCGTTTCGGCGATCCGCACGGGCACCTCGACCGGCACCGGCCCACGGAAGTCCACCCGTACCGTCCGCGCCCCGGACCTCCGCGCCAACACGCCGGCCACGTAGCCGCCGAAGGCCACCCCGGGGTAGCCGGCGTACAGCTCTGGCACCACGATCGCGTCACTCGTCGTCATGATCCCTACTTCACCACACGCCGTGCGCCCACCGGCCGACCAGCGCTCCCTCGGGCGTGAGGTAACCGTCGTCATGGAGTGACGTCAGTGGGGGTGTGACGTTCTCGGCGCCCGGTGATGAGGTATCACCGGGCGCCGGCAGTGTGCGGGCCGGCCGGTTTCGGGGGCGTCGGCCGGTATGGATCACCATGCTGCGGAGGCGGCGGGATGTCACATCGGGGTTCGGGGTGCCGTCAGTTGGGCGGTCAGGAGGTGGGCGTCGAGCAGGGCGATGTCGGCTGTGCGGGTGGCCTTCGCGTAGCCGGTGAGCATGCGTTTGGTCAGGACGAGCGCCTCGGGGGAGCGGCGGGCCAGGGGTCTTGTCCAGGCGGCGACGGTGTCGTCCAACCGGTCGAGGGGGGCGACCTTGTGCAGGAGCCCGATCCGCTGGGCGGTGTCGGCGTCGAAGACGTCGCAGGTGAGCATGAGTTCGCGGATCCGCGCGGCGCCGGCCTCCGAGATCAGCCGGCCCATGGCGCCGCCCCAGGTGGGCGCGAGACCGACGCCGACCTCCGGCATGCGGAACCGGCAGCTGTCCGCGCCGGCGCGCAGATCGCAGTAGGCGGCGAGGGCGAGGCCGGCGCCGACGACCTTGCCGTGGAGCCGGGCGATGGTGATGGCGTGGGTGTTCTCCAGGCCCTGGCACAGCCGGTGGGCCTTGTCCGCGATGCGGCGCAGCGCGGCTCCGGTCGGGTCCGTGGTGAGGGCGTCCTGGTACTCCTGGCGATCCGCTCCCAGGGAGAAGTCGTCGCCCAGGGAGGACAGGACGAGGATGCGGATGTCGGGCCGTTCATGGAGGCCGTCGAGTACGGCGGTGAGCTCGTCCAGGACGGCGGCGCTCAGCGTGTCGTCCTGGACGGACGGGTTGAGCCGGACGTGGAGGACGGGGCCGGACTGCGCGATGTCCACGTGCACGGGTGCGAAAGCCGGTGCGGGTGCGGGCACCGGCACGGGTATGGGGACCGGCGTGGTGGCGGAGGCGGGGGTGGGCAGCGGGTTCATGCGAGGGCGACATCCAGATTCAGCAGACGCCGGAACGCCACCCTGGGGGCCCAGGAGGGGCGGCGGACCAGGGTCAGGCGGGGGAGGAGTGTGACCATACGGCTGAGGAGGGTCTGGGCCTCCAGCCGGGCCAGGGGCGCGCCGAGGCAGTAGTGAATGCCGCCGCTGAAGGCGAGGTGCCCGGGCCCCCGGTTCAGTTCGAACCGGTCGGGAGCGCTGTACCGGGCGGGGTCCCGGTGTGCGGCTCCCACCATGAGGTGGACCATCTCGTCCGCCTGGACCTCGACGCCCTCCAGTACGCAGTCCTGGGCGGCCACCCGGCTGATCACATGGGTGGGAGGGTCGTAGCGCAGTGACTCCTCCACGAACGCGGGCACGAGGTCCGGCCGTTCGGCGAGAAGAGTCCACCGGTCGGGGCGTTCGACCAGCAGTAAGGCCATGGTCGACAGGAGGGTGGACGTCGTCTCCAGGGCCGCCAGCAGGACGAACAGGGCGAGGAAGTAGACCGCTTCGTCGGCCTTGGCCCGGTCGGGTTCCAGCGCGTCCCAGGTGCGGATCCAGCGGGACACGGGATCGTCGCCGAGGCGTGTGCGCCGCTCACTCACCAGGTTGAGGAAGTAGGCGCGCAGTTCGGCCATGGCCACGTCGGACCGGGCCAACTGGCTGGCGGAGGGCAGCAGTTCCTGGGTGAAGACCTGGTCGTGGGTCAGTTCCCGCAGACGGGGCCAGTCCGCGCTGGGCAGCCCCAGCCAGTCCCCGATCGTGGCGACGGGAAGTTCCTCGCTGACCAGGGCGGCGAAGTCCGCCTCCCCGGTGTGCAGCTGTTCCATCAGGGAGTCGAGGAGGCCGTCGACCACCCGGCTCACTCTCGAGCCGATCTGCTCTATGGTGCCGCGGTCGAAGGTGCCGGCCGCCCGGCGCACCCGGGTGTGCTCGGGAGGGTTGAGTGCGGGCAGGGTGCGGCTGATCTCCCGGGAGGAAGGGGCGCTCCAGCGGGTGCGCTCCCCCTGCCGTTCCCTCCAGCCCGTGTCCGGCTCGTGCCAGGCGCCGCTGCGCAGGACCTGGTCGCAGGCGCTGAATCCGGTCACGAGGAAACCACCCCAGGGGGCGGGGGTGACATCTCCTCGTGACCGGAGTTCGGAGTAGACGGGGAAGGGGTCGGCCTGCCCCTGGGCTGTCCGGAGACGGGAGAACAGGGCGACGGTCGCACGACGGTCGGATATCGGAGAGGTGGTACTCCCCACGATGGCGGCTCCTTTCTGCGAGTCAGCCGCCATACGTACCCGAGAGATCTTTGAAAGATTCAGTAACGCACCGGCCTCATAGAGTTACCTGCGTCACGCGCCCCTCGTCCATGCCAGGAATCGGCTGAAGAGACCGCCCTTCTGGTGCGGAGCGGCGTGAGCCGGCCGAGGCGCGGGGGACGGCTGCGGCGCGGAGGACGGCTGCGCCGTCTGGGCGGGGCGAGCCGGCGTGGCCCGGGCGGCCGACGGTACGGTGCGCGGGGTGAACCGGATGGGCACGGTCACCAGGGCACGGCTCCACGGCGTCGGCGCCCAGGCGAGATCCTTGAAGGGGATGCGCAGTTCGACGTCCGGCAGCCGGTTGAGCAGGGACTCGACGGCCGTGGACGCGATCAGGAAGGCGGGGTCCTTGGCCGGGCAGGCGTGGGGACCGGCGCCGAAGGCCAGATGCGCCTTGGCGCTGAGCTGCTCGCGGTGGGCGGTCAGCTTGGGGTCGGTGTTGGCCGCCGCGAACGAGATCAGGATCGGGTCGCCCGCCTTGAGGGTCCGGCCGCCGAGCTCGACATCGTGGACGGGGTAGTGGCCCGCGTAGTTGGCGATCGGCGCGTAGTTCCACAGGGTCTGCACGACGGCGTCCTCGACGGGCAGGCCGTTCGGCCACTGGTCGCTCAGATACAGCGCGCTGCTGCTGCCGATGGCGGCGGTCAGGGGCATGGTGCCACCGGAGAGCAGGGTCACCAGCTGGTGCAGCACCTCCTCGTCGGTCAGCCGGGCGGAGTGCACCATCAGCCGGGTGGTGAGGTCCTCGCCGGGCTGACTGCGCTTGAGGGCGATGAGTTCGCCGAGCGCCGCGCCCAGTGTCTCGTCGGCGCCGGGCGTGCCCTCGAAGATGCCGCTGATGCCGACGATCACCCGGTCGCCGATCTCCGGCGGGCACCCGAACAGGTCGCTGAAGACCAGCAGCGGAAGCGGCTGGGCGTAAGCGGCCATCAGCTCGGCCTGGCCGAGGGCCTCGGAGCTGAACCGGCTGATCAGATAGTCGGCCGACTGCTGCGTCTGGCGGACGAGCTGCACCTGGTTGACGGTGGCGAGACTGTCCGTCACCGCCTGCCGCAGCCGGGCGTGCGCCGCGCCGTCGCTGAACAGCGCGTTGGGACGGTACGCCATCATGGGCAGCGCCGGGCTGTCGGCGGGCACCCGCCCCTCGTTGAGCGCGTTCCAGCGGCGCGAGTCCCGCACGAACGAGCCGGGGTTCTGGAGTATGTAGAGGGCCGCGTCGTAGCTGGTCACCAGCTCGACCTCGACGTCCGGCGCGATGTCGACCGGGGCGCTCGGCCCCATCGAGCGCAACTGGGCGTAGTGCCGCTCGGGGTCGGAGCCGAACTCGGGCCCGTAGAGCCGTGTGTTGCCGTGAGCGGGGCAGCCGGCCGGGATCCCGGACGGGTCGAAGTGCTGTTGCATGCCGTGGCTCCTAGCCGAGGGTGGACATGAGGTGCTTCACGAGGGTGATCAGCGCATGGGCCGAGGAGCCCTGGTCGCGTACGTCGCAGGGGACGACCGGGGTGTCCTCGGAGAGGTTGAGCGCCTCCCGTACCTCGTCGAGCGGATAGTCGGGGGTGCTGTCGAAGTGGTTGACACCGATGGCGTAGGTCAGGCCGAACTGCTCGACCAGGTCCAAAATGGGGAAGCTCTCGTGCAGCCGCTCGGGGTCCACCAGGACCAGCGCGCCCAGCGCACCCCGGGACAGCCCCTCCCACATCTCCTTGAAGCGTTCCTGACCCGGGGTCCCGAAGAGGTAGAGGACCAGGGTGTCGCTCAGGGACAGGCGCCCGAAGTCCATCGCCACCGTCGTGGTGGTCTTGTCCGGGGTGCCCGACAGGTCGTCGAAGCCCTCGCTCGCCTCGGTGATCTCCTCCTCGGTCTGCAACGGCTCGATCTCGGAGATGCTGCCGATGCAGGTGGTCTTCCCGACTCCGAAGTGGCCCACGACGAGGATCTTCACGGAACGGGAGACGGCTGGATCCAGATACACGAATTACGCTCCGAATCGGGTCTTCAGGCCATCGAGTACGGCGGTGAGCAGTTCGCGGTCGACACGTTCGGCACGTGGCGCCGGATTCCTCACATAGAGCAGGCCGTCCTCGGCCATCTGCGCCAGCAGGATGCGCACGATGCCCAGTGGCAGCCGTGTGTAGCCGGAGATCTCGGCCACGGACAGGAAACCGTCGGCGATCAGGTCCATGACCGCTCGGGCTTCCGGAGTCAGCGTGCGGGAAGCGGCCTCGGTGCCCTCCTGGGCGGTGACGAGCGTGGTGTGCTCGTACTCGTGGTCCGCGGGCAGCGCACGTCCCTTCGCGATGACGAACAGAGGGACTAATGCGGTTGTCAGTTCCAGCTCGCTGTCCGGTTCGTCATGCATCGCCGGCCTTCCCTCCCTGCGGCACCTGCCGTGCGGTGAGCGTGGGCGCCACATCGCTCAGCCGCGTGGTGAACTCCTCGATGTCACAGTCGTGTGCGGCGGCCGCCGCGAGGAAGGCTCCCTCACCGGCCGCGACGAGGAAGATCCAGCCGTGCTGGAACTCGATGACCGTCTGCCGCCACCCGTCGTCGCGCAGCCCGCCCGCGAACGACGCGGTCGCCCGGCTGTAGGCGTGAATGCCCGTCATGGCCGCGGAGATGGTGTCCGCCAGGTCCCGGCCGATCCCGGAGCTCGCCCCACGGGGCAGCCCGTCCGCCCCGAGCAGGAGGGCGTGCCGCGCGCCGCGCACGGAAGCGATCAGCTGGTCCAGCTCGGCGAGAACGAACCCCGTCCCGGTCGTCCCTTCCCTGTGTGTCGCGGAGTCGGCCTGGGCATGGGCCGACTCGGCGCCGTTCACCCGGGGTGCCGAGGTGAGGTTGTTGCCCAGCCGGGCGACCAGCCGGTTCATACGGAAGGAGATCTGCTGCATGTCGACATCGGGCTCCGCGGCGGCGGCCAGATAGGTGCCCTGTCCGGCCCCGATCAGGAACACCCAGCCGTGCGTGAACTCGATGACCGTCTGACTCCACTGCCGGTCCTCGGTCGGCCCGGCGAAGTGGGCGGTGGCGCGGCTGAGTGACTGCATCCCCGCCATGGCGGCGGAGATGGTCCGCACGTCCCCGTCGACCAGTCCGTCCGTCACCCCGCGCGGAAGCCCGTCCGCCGACAGCACCACGGCGTGCCGGGCGCGAGGGACGTTGTCCACGATGTCCTGGACCATCCATGACATGTCCGTAGTAGTCATGCGCCTTCGGACCCTTCGGGTGTCGGGGCGTCCAGATCACGGCCGGTCAGCGTGCCGCGCTGGAACGCCCCCAGGCCCCCGCCCGCCCTTCTGGGGCCGGCCGCCTGCCCGCCGGAAGCGCTTCCGTCGGAGGGGACACTGGCGATGGGCGACTTGCGCGCCCCGCGCTTCGGCAGGCCGTGCATCGTGCGCGCGCCGGCCTGCTCACGGCCTTCGACGCGGCGGATGCTGCTCACCGGCACCTCACTGGCCGGCGGCGGGGTCTCCTCCATGGTCCACAGCTCCTCGGGCAGCAGGACGACAGCGCGTACGCCGCCGTAGCGGGAGACTCCGGTGACGTCCACCTTGAAGCCGTACTGACGGGCGATCAGACCGACGACGGGGAAGCCGAACTTGGGCTGGGTGCCCAGCTGGGACAGCCGGGGCACCTCATCGCCCGACAGCAGCGCGGTCGCCGCCTGCCGGTCCTCGTCGCTCATGCTGACGCCGGCGTCGTCGATGATGATGCAGAGGTTCTTCTGGACGCGCTGGAACGTTACCTCGATCGGTGCTTCCGCCTGCGAGAAGCTGGCAGCGTTGTCGAGCAGTTCGGCGACGGCCAGAGCCACCGGCGCCACGGCGGACGCCTTCAGCGCGATGCCGCTCGGCTGCATGATCTCGACGCGGTGGAAGTTGCGGATCTGGCTCTGGGCGCTGCGCACCACGTCGTAGACGCTGGCGGGCTGGTTGCGCCGGCCGAGGGGGGCTCCGCACATGACCGCGATGCCCTGGGCCTTACGGGCCATCTGCGCGTTGGCGTGGTTCACGTCCATCAGGTCGGAGAGGACGCTGTGCCCGCCGTACTTGCGCTGGACCTCGTCCAGCAGAGCCGTCTGTTCGGCCGCGAGGCTCTGGAGGAAGCGGGCGGCGCCCTTGAGGACTGCCTTGGTGCTCTCCTCCGCCGCCTGCTCGGCCTCCCCGATGACACCGTCCTGCTCGTCCCGGACTCGCTGCAGTTCTGCCTGCATACGGCCGAGCTCGCCCTCGGTGTATCTGAGCCGCTGTGCCAGCGCGGCCTCGGCTTCCCGCTTCTTCGCCCCCAGGGCGGAGTTACGGAGTGTGAGGGCCACGACTGCGGCAATGGCAATCACCGCTATCGCAACCAGACACCAGATAAGCGCGTCTTGACTCATGGAAACCTTTCCCGGCGCGTGGCATGCAGGCGTCGACGGACACAGCTCGCGAGGATCCGCAACCCGTCACAGGGACCGCATGACTGTTGGTGCGAAGAGCAGACCACCTCAGGCCGGTTGTGCCGGAGCGAAGTGGATCAAGGTCGCAGACGGCGGAATGCTATCACTCACAAACAAACGTTCTGAGGCCGCCGTTGGCGTCTCCACAGGGTCAACAAACAAGGTGTCAGGGCCGGTTGAAAGGTGTCGGTCCCATACGGGTCACACCCCGTGACCGAACCCGGCGACGTGTCCCGTCCGGTACCGGGCAGGGCGAAGACGGGCACCAGGACCGTGTGGACGAGGAAGGTGTCCAGGAGGACGCCGATGCAGCCCAGCCTCCCGGTTTCCTCCTGCACCCGGTGCATGAGGAAGATGTTGTGGTCGATACCGAGGGCCACGAGGATCAGGACGCCCAGGACCCGGTGGACGGCCGTGCGCAGGTCGTCGATCGTGTCCTTCGCCGCCCGGCTGTCGGGGGCGTCCTTCAACACCACGGCCGGCTTGCTGAGTTCACCGTCCAGCGTGCGCTCGGTGTCGTCCTCGACGCGGGCAGCGCCGTACACCGCGGACGCGGCGGCCTTGACCTCGGCGGGCCGGGAGGTGCGCGTGACGATCTCCGCCGGGTCGGATGCGCCCGACGGACAGTGCGCCGAGATGCACGA
This sequence comes from Streptomyces viridochromogenes, assembly GCF_001270495.1. GTDB lineage: Bacteria > Actinomycetota > Actinomycetes > Streptomycetales > Streptomycetaceae > Streptomyces > Streptomyces viridochromogenes_A. Next base: position 3,991 of record NZ_LGUR01000232.1, on the reverse strand, counting down.
GACGGCGGCAATGCCCGTCCGGATCTTGTCCAGTCGCTGCGGGGATGCGGCCCGAGGCCTGTGACAGTATCGGCGGTGTACGCAGGGCCGCCTGCTGGGGTTGAAGGCAGAGGGACGGGTGACATGGACCGGCCGCCAGGGATGATGGACGTGGCCCGGGAGGCCGGCGTCTCGCACATCACCGTCTCCCGCGTGATCAACGGCCATCCGTCGGTACGGCCGGAGACCCGGGCCAAGGTCGAGGCCGCGATCCAGAAGCTCGGCTACCGCCGCAACAGTGTGGCCAGGGCCCTCAAGAGCCGCCGTTCCTCGACGATCGGTGTGGTGATCGTCGGGTCGGACCTGTTCGAGCTGCCCCGCATCCTGCTGGGTGTGGAGACGGCCGCCAAGCAGGCCGGGTACTGGGTGAGCCTGGCGAGCCGACAGGGCGAGAGCACCACCGGCGACCTGGTGGAGACGCTGCAGCGGCTCACCGATCAGTCCGTGGAGGCGATCGCGGTCGTCGCCGACCGGCCCGTCGCCGTGGAGGCGCTGTCCGGCCTCGTCTTCGGGGTGCCGGTGGCGGTGGTGATGTCCGGCAGCGTGCCCGACCTCGACCTGAGCTTCGTCGAGGTCGACCAGGAACTCGGCGCCCGGCTGGCGGTCCGGCACCTTCTCGGCCTGGGGCACCGGCGCATCGCCCATCTCACCGGCGCCCTGCGCACCTTCGACGCGCGCGCCCGTGTCGAGGGCTGGCAGACCGAACTCGCCGGCGCGGGAGCGGAGGGGACCATGCTCGAAGGGGACTTCAGCGCGGAGAGCGGATTCCGCCTCGCCCACCAGCTCTGCACGGACGACACCGGCCTGCCGACCGCGGTCTTCGCGGGGAACGACCAGATGGCGATGGGAGTCCTGGCGGCGTTCGCGGAGCGCGGCGTGAAGGTGCCGCAGGACGTGTCACTCGTCGGGTTCGACGACATGAAGGGCTCGGGCTATCTGGTGCCCGCCCTGACCACGGTCCGACAGGACTTCGTCCACCTGGGCAGGAGCGCCATCGAGCTGCTGGTACGGATGCTGGGCGGGGAGAAGGCGCAACGACTGAAGATCACGCCGGAACTCGTCGTACGGCGCAGTACCGCCGCCCCCGTCGCGGATTCCCGACCGCATTCCCACGGGGAGTCCTGAGCGCATTCCCGGGCGAAGTCCTGAAGCGCGTCGCCGATTTCGAAAGTTTCGCTGCTCCGCCGTTGCTGTCGCAGGAGATCCGCCGTCAGTAGCGTCGAGCGGGCACAGCGGCCCTCACCAGGGGCGTGGCATCACCCGAGGAGTACGAACAGCACATGCGTTATCGGGAACTCGGCCGCACCGGACTGACCGTGTCCGAGATCGGCTACGGCGCCTGGGGACTGGGCCAGGGGGCCTGGGTCGGCGCCGACGACGACTCCGGCGTACGCGCCCTGCACCGCGCCCTCGACCTGGGTGTCACCTTCATCGACACCGCCCGGGCGTACGACCGCAGTGAGAGCGTCGTCGGCCGTGCGCTCAGGGAGCTCCCGGGCGGCGGGGACGGCGTGCACGTGGCGACGAAGGTCGGGCCGAAGGTGCCCGTCTCCCTCTCGCCCAGCGGACTCGACCCCATGGAGGCGTTCCCCGGGTCGCACCTGCGCGAGAGCCTGCAGACCAGCCTGCGCGAACTGGGCCGCGATCACGTCGACCTCCTTCAGCTGCACACCTGGGAGGACGAGTGGACCGGCCGCGGCGACTGGCTGGAGACGGTGGACGCCCTCAAGCAGGAGGGCAGGATCAGGTCCTTCGGGATCTCCGTCAAGGACCACCAGCCCGAGAACGTGCTCACGGTGCTGCGTACCGGAGTCGTCGACACGGTCCAGGTCATCTACAACGTCTTCGAGCAGGCCCCGGCCGACGCCCTGCTGCCGGCCTGCGAGGAGTACGGAGTCGGTGTGATCGTCCGGGTCGCACTCGACGAAGGTGCCCTCACCGGTTCGATCCGGACGGGCGTCACCTTCCCGGAGGGCGACTGGCGCAACTGGTACTTCAGGGACGACCGGCCCGCCCAGGTCGGGAAGCGCGTCGACGCGATCTGCGCCGACCTGGGGATCGGCGTCGAGGAACTCCCGTCCACCGCCCTGCGCTTCGCCCTCGCCGGGCAGGCGGTCTCCACCGTCATCGTCGGAATGCGCTCCCTGCGGAACGTGGAACGCAACGCGGCGATCGCCGACGCACCGCCGCTCACCCCGCGGCGACTCGCGCAGCTGGCCGAGCACCGCTGGGCGAAGAACTTCTACAGCTGATCCTGTCCCGGGCCGACGCGCCCCGGGGCGTACTCGAACCAGTCCACGTGTGCCTCCGCCGGGTCGGCCTCGGCGTCGCGGGTGCCGTACAGACCGAGGTAGACGCCGACGAACCCTCCGGCTCGTTCCGTGCTGAAGAAGGACCGCTCGATGCTGCCCAAGGTCGTCCAGGTGCCGTCGTCGACGCGGAAGGTGTAGCCGGACTCGTCGCTGTCGACGGCGAGGACGACCTCGCGGTCCGCCACGGCGACCGCCGCGAGGCGGGTGGCGGCGGCCGCCTCGCGGGCGGTGAGCACGACCTGCGGGGTGCCGGCGGCGTCGACGGTGAGACCCAGCGTGGCGTACCGGGCGTGGTTCTGGAAGACGGCCAGGCCCGCTTGCTGGGCCGGCGCGGTGGCGGAGAAGCGGATACGGGTGCTCGCGCACAGGTGCACATGCTGCTGGCGGCGCGCGATGAACGCGGGGGTGCCCGTCGAGGTCAGAGGCTCGGGGGAGAGGCGGATGGTCAGGCCGCCCTCTCCGGCGCCGGGGGAGACCACGTCGTCGACCGGCCCGCGCAAGCTGTTCCATTCCGGGCCGAGCGCGCCGCCGCGGAACTCGTACCGCACCGGTCCGTCCTGGGCCGGTCCCCCTCCCACCGCCGTCGTTCCCACGGGCCGCCGTTCCGAGAGGTTCACGCGTCCGGTGTCCGGTGCGAAGACCGGGCCCCGGGGCGTCCATTCGACGGGGACCAGGAACACCTCGCGGCCCAGCGTGTGGGTACCTTCCAGCGGCCGTACCCCGAGGGCGACGGCCCAGGTCTCCCCGGCGGGGGTGTCGGGCGGGGGTGTCGACGAGGTCGACGTGGCCGACGTTGTGAACCGGTTCCGCCGCCCCGCGGTGGCGGTGGGTGAGCAGCGGGCTCCTGGGGTCCGTGGAGTAGGGGCCGGTGACGGTGTCGGAACGGGCCGCGGTCACGGCGTGATGGTGCTCGGTGCCGCCTTCCGCGGCGATCAGGTAGTACACGCCGTCACGCTTGTACAGGTGCGGTGCCTCCACCCAGGCGCCGCGCATCGCGCCGTACCACAGGCTGTGGGTCGGCCCGGTCAACGCCAGGGTTTGGAGGTCGAGTTCGCGCATCCACAGCTCGCCTGGGCCGGTGACCTCCGGGTGGGCGGCGTCGCGGCAGGCGGTGAACCAGCAGCGGCCGTCGTCGTCGAAGAAGAGCGACGGGTCGATGCCCTCCGCGTCCAGCGTGATCGGGTCCGACCAGGCGCCGGCGGGGTCGGCCGCGGTGTACAGGAGCGTGGTGCTGCCCCGACGGCCTCGCGCCAGGGTCACGACCACGTAGAAGGTTCCCGCGTGATGGCGGATGGTGGCGGCCCAGAGGCCGTCCGAGACGTCCAGCCCGGTCAACGACACCTGGGATGGCCGGTGCACCACATGCCCCACTGCTCTCCAGCTCACCAGATCGCGGCTGTGGAAGACCGGGAGCCCGGGGTAGTACGCGAACGATGACGTGACCAGGTAGAAGTCCTCGCCGACCCGGCAGATCGACGGATCCGGGTGACTGCCGGCGAGAACGGGGTTGGCGAAGGTCGGCACGGGCGCACTCCGAGGCAGGCGGGGGTGTCGACGAGGTCGACGTGGCCGACGTTGTGAACCGGTTCCGCCGCCCCGCGGTGGCGGTGGGTGAGCAGCGGGCTCCTGGGGTCCGTGGA
>NZ_LGUR01000231.1 GCF_001270495.1 Streptomyces viridochromogenes | reverse complement strand
GGACCAGCCGTCGCCCCAGCCCTCGCCCCGGTCTCCGTCCCGCCACCACCGGCATCGTCGGCGTGGGCGTCGGGAACGCCACCGGTTCCAGGGCCGTTTCCAGGTTGTCCAGGCCGGGGCGGAGGGTTGGGTCCTTTTGCAGGAGGGCGGTGAGGATGGTCCGCAAGGGGCCTGCGGTGGGCGGGAGTTCGGGCTCCTCGTACAGGACCGCGTGCAGGGTTGCCAGGGTTGTGTCGCGGGAGAAGGGGGAGCGGCCGGCGAGGGCCGCGCTCAGGGTGGCGCCCAGGGACCAGATGTCGGACGGTGGGCCCTGAGGGCGGCCGGAGATGCGTTCGGGAGCCATGTAGTCGGGGGAGCCGACGAGCATGCCGACCATGGTGAGGGCCTTCGCGTCCTGGATCGCCGCGATGCCGAAGTCCGTCAGGACCACGCGGCCCCGCCCGCGCGGCCGCGTCACCTCCGTCTCCACCAGGACGTTGCCCGGCTTGATGTCCCGGTGGAGTACGCCCCGGGCGTGGACCTGGCGCAGTGCTGCCAGCAGCCCGATGCCGATCCGGGCCGTCTCGCACGGGCCCAGCGGGCCCTCCTCCGCCATGATGCGTTCCAGGGAGCGGCCGACCACCAACTCCATGACGATCCAAAGGCGTTCGCCCTCGTCGACCACGTCGTAGACCCGGACGACGTTGGGGTGGTCGATGCGTGCCGTCGCCCTCGCCTCCCGCAGGGTGCGTTCACGGCGGGTGCGCGTGTCCTCGGGGTCGAGGCCGTCGATACGCATTTCCTTGACGGCGACGAGCCGATCGAGTATTTCGTCGACCGCTCGCCACACGCGCCCCATTCCCCCCTGACCGATACTCTCGACCAGTCGATAACGGCCCGTCACCAGTAGACCTGGAACCCCGCCGCTCCTCGTATTCCCCATGTCCCCCATATTTCCCGGCAATCCGCTGCACCCCCCTCGATGCCACATCGGACATCCGCCATTGAAACACAATGGTCACACTTCGTGCCGTACCAGCATAGTGCGGAGAAATCTTGTGGTACCTCTTCGAGTACTGCGAATTCAGGCGCAGGCAAGGGGGACGAACATGAGTTCTCGTCGCACGACGGCCATCGCGGGATCGCTGGTCGCGACAGCTTTCTCGGCAGTACTGATCCTTTCCGCGACTGCCGGTGCGGACGACCAGGGTCCTGGCAGCAGCAAGGGGGGAAAGGTCATCGACGAGGCACCGGCGGGGGTGAAGCTCACTACTGGGCTGCCCGAGAAAATCTCTGTGGACAACAGTTCGCAAGAAACGGAGATCACCGCCACGGCGAAGAATGAAGGGACCAAGGACAGCGGAAAGATCCAGCTTCTGGTCGTCGGTTTCGACGGCCTGACGGTCAAGAATGTCGAGGGCTGCTCGGCTATCGAGAAAAACAGCCTTCCGGAAGGCTCCAACAGCGGTTTCTCCTGTCCCATCGACAATCTCGCCGCCGGTGAGTCGAAGTCATACGCCGTCGACGCGACGTACGACCTGAGCAAGCCCGGGAAGATCTGCCTGCCCGTGCAGAGCGGCGACGGCAAGAAGACGTACTGGCAGCAGGGCCCCGTGCCGTTCGGTACGGCGAACCCGTCACCCGACGCCCCGGCCACCCCGCTGCTCCTCGGCACCGACAACAGGCCCGTCGCACCCGGCGCCGACGAACTGCCCAAGACCGGCCTCGGCCGGGACGTCCTGCCGCTGGGCGCGGCCGGCGCGACGCTGATCGCGGCGGGCGCGGCCGGGCTGTGGTGGTCCCAACTGCGGCGTCCCGGGCGCTCGCTGGAGGGCTGAGCCGGACACTCGGAACGGCCCGGGGTGCGGTAGCCGTACCGCACCCCGGGTCTTCGCCGAAAACATGACGGCGGATGTCAGGTAATGCGGCGAGCCTGGGCGCCATGAACGACGTAGCGGAACTCGCCGGATTCCAGACCGGCTTCGTACAACGCCCCGACGTGGTCTTCACCGCGTCCTCGGCCGATGACGTGGTCGCCGCCGTGCGTCACGCGGCCGACCGGAAGCTGCCGCTCGGCGTCCACGCCACCGGGCACGGGCTGCCCGGCCCGGTCGAGGGCGGTGTCGTCGTCTCGACCCGGCGTATGGACGGGGTGAGCGTCGACCCCGACGCCCGCACCGTGCGTCTCCAGGCGGGCGTCCGCTGGGGGCAGGTCGTGGCGGCCGCCGCGCCGTACGGGCTCGCGCCGCTGAACGGGTCGGCTCCCTCCGTGGGCGCCGTGTCGTACACGCTGGGCGGCGGACTCGGCATCCTGGCCCGGGAGTTCGGGTACGCCGCCGACCATGTGCGCTCGCTCGACGTCGTCACCGCCGACGGACGGCTGCGCCACGTCACTTCGGAATCCGACGCCGATCTGTACTGGGCGCTGCTCGGCGCCGGACACGCCTTCGGTGTCGTCACCGAGCTGGAGATCGGCCTCGTTCCGGTCCGCACGCTCTACGGCGGCTCCCTCGCCTTCGACGGACGGGACGTCGATCCTGCGGTCGTGCTGCGGGCGTACGAGGAGTGGACGCGGACCGTGCCCGAGGGGCTGACGTCGTCCTTCGCCGCCGTACCGTATCCGGACATCCCGGCGCTGCCGCCGCGGCTGCGGGGGCGGTACGTCCTCTCGGTGCGGGTCGCCTGGACCGGAGGCGACGGTGATCGGGTCGTCGCCCCGCTGCGCAGGATCGGGGCGGTGCTGTCCGACTCGCTGCGCGAGATGCCGTACGCCGAGAGCCACACCATCCACGGCGACCCGGACTTTCCGCACTCCTACTACGGGGACAGCGCGGTGTTGGGTGAGTGGGACCTCGACGCGGTGGCCGGGGTGCTCGCCCGGACCGGTCCGGAGGCCGCCGGTGCCATGTGCGTCGTACAGGTCAACCATCTGGGCGGGGCGCTGGCCCGGCCCGCGCCCGACTCGGTGCCGAACTCGGTGCCGTACCGCGAAGGCAGGTTCCTGGTGCGGGTGTTGACCATGGCGGACCGGGTGCGGGGCCGGGAGATCCTGGACCCCGCCTTCGCCCTGCTCGCACCCGTCACGCTCGGGCGGGCCGTCAACTTCGCCTTCGGGGCCGGGGATCGGGGCGAGGGGCTGTACGACGTCGAGACGTCGAAGAGGCTCGCAGGGATCAAGTCGCGGTACGACCCGGCGAACCTCTTCCGAACCGACTTCGGCGTCAGCGGTTGAGCAGCTTCCAGGCGGTGGGCAGCGCGCCCATCGCCAGGGCCGCCTTCAGGGCGTCGCCGATCAGGAACGGGGTGAGCCCGGCCGCGATCGCGGCGGTGGCCGACATGCCGGTCGCGAGGGCCAGGTACGGGACGCCGACGGCGTAGATGATCGCCTCGCCCAGCAGCATCGCGCCCGCGGTGCGCAGCGCGGTGCGGTCGGCGCCGCGGCGGGCCAGGGCGCCGACGACGGTGGACGCGAGGATCATGCCGAGGATGTAGCCGAAGGACGGGGCAGCGGCGCCGGAGGTGCCGTCCGCGAACCACGGCACGCCCGCGATGCCCGCCAGCGCGTACAACGCGAGGGAGAGGAAGCCGCGGCCGGCGCCGAGGGCCGTGCCGACCAGCAGCACCGCGAGGGTCTGGCCGGTCACCGGCACCGGGGAGCCCGGCACGGGCACGGCGATCTGGGCGGCGAGGCCGGTGAACGCGGCGCCGCCGACGACGAGCGCGATGTCGCGGACGCGGGAGGCCGGGAGGAGGTCGGCGAGGACCTGCCCGGTGCGGGCGGGGGCGACGGCAGCGGTGCTCATGGGGACTCCGCGAGGGTGAGGGCGGTACGGGACGCTGTGACGCTATCCCAGGGTGTTTCGGTCCCTCACCGTCAGTGGTCGACAAAGGCCCGAACCCGGGGTTGGTTGGCTCCGGACAAAGGGTGGGGGTTACACCGGGTACGGGGTGATGCCGGTCACTGAGGCAGGGACGTCAAGCTCACAGGCGGGCCTTCGAGCCGACTGTAGGAACACGCCAATCACGCAGCCCCCGGGTGAAGAGGCGTCTCGCCCGTCGGTCGCCGTCTGGGCAGCGGTGGTCCGCTTTGCCGGCCTCCGAGAACCAGCTGGTCGTCTTCGACAACCGCATCACCCAGCACTACGCCATCGACAACTACGACGGTCTGCCGTGCCGGCTGCACCGGGTGACCGTCGCCGGTGACGTGCCGGTCGGCATCGAGGGCAAGGCGAGCTACTCGATCGAGGGGGACGCGTCGCACTACACGGCCGCCGCCACCCCGGCCGCCGCATAGCCCTCGCGCCGCCACCGTGTAGCCGGTACGTCACTTACCGTGCGGCGAGTGTCCGCATACTGGGCAGGCTCTCCTTCTGAGCGGAGAGGCTGCCCAGACTGTGGGCGTTTTTTGCCCTCTCACGCATTGGACGAGCCGCGCCCATGCCCAGCACCTCCACGGAGACGCCCGCGAAGGCGGACGACGTCTCCCCCGGACTGAACCACGGCCTCAAGCAGCGTCACCTGTCGATGATCGCCCTCGGCGGTGTCATCGGGGCGGGCCTGTTCGTCGGCTCCGGCGCCGGTATCGCCGCCGCCGGGCCGTCGATCGTCATCGCCTACGTCCTCTCCGGCCTCCTCGTGATGCTGGTGATGCGGATGCTCGGCGAGATGTCGGCCGCGTATCCCTCCTCCGGTTCGTTCTCCGCGCACGCCGAGAAGGCGATCGGCCCGTGGGCCGGCTTCACGGCCGGGTGGTCCTTCTGGGTCCTGCTCTGCACGGCCGTCGGCCTGGAGGGCATCGGTGCCGCGAAGATCGTCACGACCTGGCTGCCGCATACGCCCGAGTGGGCGTGGGTGGCCCTGTTCATGGTCGTCTTCTGCGGCGCGAACCTGGCCGCCGTGAAGAACTTCGGTGAGTTCGAGTTCTGGTTCGCGGCGCTGAAGGTCGGCGCGATCGCGCTGTTCCTGGTACTGGGCGGGCTGGCGATCGCCGGCGTCCTGCCGGGCACGGACGCGCCGGGCACCGCCCACCTCACCGGCGAGGGCGGCTTCTTCCCGAACGGCACCGAGGGTCTGATCATCGGCTTGCTCGCCTCGGTCTTCGCGTACGGCGGCATGGAGACGGTCACCATCGCCGCCGCGGAGTCGGAGAACCCGGTCAGCGGTGTGGCGAGCGCGGTGCGCACGGCCATGTGGCGCATCGCCCTCTTCTACATCGGCTCGATGGCGGTCGTCGTCACCCTGGTCCCCTGGGACTCCAAGGAGGTCGTCGAGAAGGGCCCGTACGTCGCCACCCTCGACCACCTCGGCATCCCCGGCGCCGGCCAGCTGATGAACGTCGTGGTCCTGGTGGCCCTGCTGTCCGCGATGAACGCCAACATCTACGGCTCCTCGCGCATCGCGTACTCGCTCGTCCAGCGCGGCCAGGGTCCCGCGGCGCTGGGCCGCGTCTCGGGCGGCGTCCCGCGCATCGCCGTACTCGCTTCGTCGGTGTTCGGCTTCGTGTGCGTGGTGCTGAGCTACTGGCGGCCGGATGACGTCTTCCCCTGGCTGCTGAACATGATCGGCGCGGTCATCCTCGTCGTCTGGATCTTCATCGCCGTCTCCCAGCTGCGACTGCGGCGCCGCCTGGAGCGCGAGGCCCCGGAGAAGCTGGTCGTGCGGATGTGGGCGTTCCCGGTGCTGACGTGGGTCGCGCTGGCGGGGATGGCGGCGATCTTCGTGCTGATGGCCCGGGAGCCGGACACGCGGGTGCAGTTGTACTCGACCGGAGGGATGACGGTGTTCCTCGCGGTGGCGGGATACGCGTGGCAGAAGGCGCGCGCCAGAGGCTGACGCCGTCCCGACAGCAAAAGGCCCCCGCGTGATCCACACGGGGGCCTTTTGCTGTTAGCTTGTTATTGCAAGCCACTTGCAACAAGAGCTCCTGAGGGGACCCTTCATGCCCGTCTACACACTCCCGGAACTGCCCTACGACTACTCCGCGCTCGCACCGGTGATCAGCCCCGAGATCATCGAACTGCACCACGACAAGCACCACGCGGCGTACGTCAAGGGCGCGAACGACACGCTGGAGCAGCTGTCGGAGGCGCGGGACAAGGAGCAGTGGGGGTCGGTCAACGGCCTGGAGAAGAACCTGGCGTTCCATCTGTCGGGGCACATCCTGCACAGCATCTACTGGCACAACATGACCGGTGACGGCGGCGGCGAGCCGCTCGCGGCGGACGGCGTGGGCGACCTGGCGGACGCCATCGCCGAGTCGTTCGGGTCGTTCGCGGGCTTCAAGGCGCAGCTCACCAAGGCCGCCGCGACCACCCAGGGCTCCGGCTGGGGTGTGCTGGCCTACGAACCGCTGAGCGGGCGGCTGATCGTCGAGCAGGTCTACGACCACCAGGGGAACGTCGGCCAGGGCGCCACGCCGATCCTCGTGTTCGACGCCTGGGAGCACGCCTTCTACCTCCAGTACAAGAACCAGAAGGTCGACTTCATCGACGCCATGTGGGCCGTCGTCAACTGGCAGGACGTGGCCCGGCGTTACGAGGCCGCCAAGTCCCGCGCCGACGTGCTGCTGCTCGCTCCGTAACGGAGTCCCCGGCGTCCTGCCTCGTGATCGTCTTCTCACCTTTCACGCACGGCAGGCGGAATGAAGGAAGCCCCCGCGAGGACGTGACTCGCGGGGGCTTCCCCGTGCCGGGAGGGCGTCAGGGCTTGCGGCCCAGGGCGCCGTGCTGGCCGATCGGCCGGGGCTCCTCCTCGCCCGGCTCGGGGTGCCACAGCGGGACGGAGACCAGGCCGGGCTCCACCAGGTCCAGGCCCTCGAAGTAGGCGGCGATCTGGTCGACCGGGCGGAGGAAGTAGGGGACGGCCCCCGTCTCGTTGTAGGCGTCCTGGGCCTGCTCGTAGGCCGGGTCGGTGCCGCGGGAGCCCTCGTTGAGGGAGAGGTAGCTGCCGGAGGGCAGGCCGGCCAGGAGGCGGCGGACGATGTCGCGGGCCTGCTCGTGGTCGGCTACATGGCCGAGGATGCCGCTGAGGATCAGGGCCGTGGGCCGGGAGAGGTCGAGGGTCCGGGAGGCCGCCTCCAGGATCTTCTCCGGCTCGTAGAGGCTCAGGTCCTCGTACGCCGTCACCCCCTCGGGCGCCGAGGTGAGCAGGGCGCGGGCGTGGGCCAGCACCAGCGGGTCGTTGTCGACGTAGACGATCTTCGACTCGGGGGCGAGGCGCTGGGCGACCTCGTGGGTGTTGTCGACGGTGGGCAGGCCCGTGCCGACGTCGAGGAACTGGCGTATGCCCGCCTCCGTGACCAGGTACCGGATGCTGCGGCCCAGGAAGGCACGGCTGCTGCGGGCGATGGTGACGATGCCGGGGAAGACGGCGGTGTAGGCGTCGCCGGCCTCCTCGTCCACGCGGTAGTTGTCCTTGCCGCCCAGCCAGTAGTTCCAGATCCTGGCCGAGTGGGGTACCGAGGTGTCGATCTCCGTCATGGGCACATGGTGCTACGAGACGTCCGGCTCGCACGGCACATTGAGGGAGAGAAGTGCGGCGGATCCGTCGGATTTCATGAGGAGTTCGCTGATCGCCGCGTTCCGCAACCGGGGGAACACTCTGCGGTACTCCCCGGCCGGGATCGACAGCAGGGTGCACAGCACCAGGCGGAAGAGCGTGTTGTGGGCGACCACCAGGACCCGGCCGCCCGGGTGGGCGGCGGCGATGCGGCGCAGCGCGGCGGCACCGCGTTCGGCGGCGGCGGCGGGGTTCTCCGCGTCCGGGAACGGGTGGGCCACCGGGTCGGTGCGGAAAGCCTCCGCGGCGGCCGGGTCCTCGGCCGCGAACTCCGCGAGGGTACGGCCCTCCAGCACGCCGAAGTCACACTCGCGCAGGCCGGGTTCGCGGTGCGGGGTGAGTCCGAGGGCCCGGCAGGCGGGCTCGGCGGTGACGACCGCACGGGAAACGGGCGAGGTCCAGATCGCGTCGACCGGGTGGGCGGCGGCCCAGCGGCCGAGGGCCTCGGCCTGGGCGCGGCCCGTGTCGGTGAGGGGCACGTCGCTGATCCCGGCGTAGCGGTTCTCGGCGTGCCAGATCGTCTGCCCGTGCCGGGCGAGGAGGAGGGTCGTGGCTGTGGTCATGGGCCGTCCGGTTTCATTCGGCGCCGGTGCCGGCGCGGGGAGGTCGCGCAGCCCGGCGCGACGGGGCTCACGGGCCGCAGGCCGCGCGGAGCGTGCGGCATCGGGCCGCGGTGGCGTTGTGGCGAGGGTGGGCTCATGAATCCGTAGTATCCGGGCCCGGCGGAGGCCCGCCGCCCAGGCGGCCGCGGGCGTGGCGCGCGACCGGGGTCGGCAGCCAACCGCGTTCCTCCAGTTCCTTCACCAGGCGGGCGTACGGCTCGGCGAAGCGGGCGGTGCGGTCGGGGCGGGGCGCGACGGTCGTGCCGATGCGGACCATGCCCTCCGCGGCCGCCGCCAGATCCGGTGCCGCGCCCGCCCCGTACGCCGCCAACGCGGCCATCCCCAGAGCCGGTTCGGTCTGTTCGGGTACGCGGGCCGGGCGCCCCAGGATGTCGGCGCGAAGTTGGTTCCAGTACGGGCTGCGGGCGGCACCGCCCGTGAGGGTGAGGGGGCCGTCGAGGGGGGCGCCCAGGTGGTGCAGGTAGTCCAGGCACAGGCGTTCCGTGAAGGCGACGCCCTGGAGGAGCGCGGCCCACAGGTCGGCGTCCGACTCGGGTTCGCCGAGGACGAGCGCGAAGGCGTCCGGGGCCAGGAACGGGAAGCGCTCGCCGGGGGAAACCAGGGGGTAGGTGATCGCGCCGGACGGCTCATGGGCGGCGGCCAGCTTGTCCATGGCCGCCGGGTCGGCGCCCGCGAACGCCGCCGTGAGCACACCCGCGCCCACGCTGGAGGCACCGCCTGGCAGCCAACTCCCGTCCGGGGCACGGTGGTTGTAGACCACGCCGGCCGGGTCCCGGACGGGGCTGGGGGAGGCGCCCTTGAGGACCAGCGTGGTGCCGAGCACCGAGTTCCAGGCGCCGGGGCGCAGGGCGGCGGAGGCGATCTGGGCCGCGCAGCCGTCGGTCATCCCGGCCAGGACGGGGGTGCCGGCCGGGATGCCGGTGGCCTCGGCGGCGGTCGCGGTGACCTCGCCGAGGAGGGTGCCGGGGCGGACGACGTCGGGGATCGCCGTGTCGGACAGGCCGAGGCGCGACAGCATGGACGGCCAGGCGTCGCGCTCCACGTCGTAGCCGGTCTTCAGGGCGTGGCTGGAGTCGGCCGGGGGCAGCTCGCCGGTGAGCAGGGAGACGACCAGGTCGGGCTGATGGGTGATCCGCCCCTGCCCGTACGTCCCGGCCAGCCACAGCGCCTTCGGCAACGCCCAGGTGTCCTGCACCGCGAGCCCCGCCATCCTCGCCCGCGCCCCCTGCGCCGTCGCGCGCCCGTCGTCGTACATCAGCGCGGGGCTCATCGGCCGCCCCGCCCCGTCCGTCAGCAGCACGGTCCCGGACGTCCCGCACACCGCGAGCCCGCCGACCCGCACCTTCGACCGGCCTCGCAGCGCGGCACGGGACGCCGCGCGCAGCGCGTCCCACCACTCGGCCGGATCCTGCTCGTGCCGCACCCCGTCCCGTCGCCCGCCGAGGGGGACCGAGCCGCTGCCGAGGACGGTGCCGTCCCCGGTGACCAGCAGGACCCGGACGCTCTGGGTGCCCAGGTCGATCCCGAGCCAGGCCTCGCTCTCGAAGTGCTCGTGCACCATCCGGACCTCCCGTACATCGCGATCCGAGTCGTGAACTTCTCACTCTGCCCTGAGATTTTCCCGTGCGCGAGGGATTGACGCCCAACTTCCGCCGTTCCACCCTCTGTTAACGAGTCGACTCGCCGTGTTAATCGAGCACACCCGGATGGCCGAACCCCACGTGGAGGTCACGGATGGACATGCACGCGCACGACCGCCGACGTTTCCTGGCGCTGGGCGCCGCCCTGGCCGCCACTCCCCTCCTCTCCGCCTGCGGGGCCGGATTCGGCGGTGACGACGACAAGAGCGACGGCTCGGCCGCGGACGACGTCACCGGCTCCTTCGACTGGAAGCGGGAGAAGGGCACGACCGTCAAGGCGCTCCTCAACAAGCACCCCTACACGGACGCCCTGATCGCCGACCTGAAGTCGTTCACCGAGAAGACCGGCATCAAGGTCGAGTACGACGTCTTCCCCGAGGACAACTACTTCGACAAGCTCACCGTCGACCTGTCCAGCGGACGCGCCTCGTACGACGTCTTCATGCTGGGCGCGTACATGGTCTGGCAGTACGGCCCGCCCGGCTGGCTGGAGGACCTCGGCCCCTGGATGCGCAACTCCTCGGCCACCGGCTCCGAATGGGACCAGGCCGACTTCTTCCCGAACCTCCTCCAGGCCGACCAGTGGTCGCTGAAGGCGGGCGCGCCGCTCGGGCAGGGCGGGCAGTACGCGCTGCCGTGGGGCTGGGAGACCAACGTCGTCGCCTACAACACGGACGTCTTCAAGAAGCTCGGCCTCAAGCCCGCCGAGACCTTCGACGAGCTGCGCGAACTCGCCGGGACCATCAAGCGCAAGGCGCCGGGCGCGGGCTTCGACGGCATGTACGGGATCGCCGTACGGGGATCGCGGAGCTGGGCGACGATCCACCCCGGCTTCATGACGATGTACGCCCGCAACGGGCTCAAGGACTTCACGGTCGAGGGCGGGAAGCTCACACCGGCCATGAACAGCCCCGAGGCCGTCGCCTTCACCGAGGACTGGGCCGGCATGGTCAAGCAGGGCGGGCCGCCGTCCTGGACGTCGTACACCTGGTACCAGTGCTCCAGCGACCTCGGCGCGAAGAAGGCCGGGATGCTGTTCGACGCGGACACGGCGGCCTACTTCCAGGCGGTGGAGGGCGCCAGCCCCGCCTCCGGGAAGATCGCCTTCCACCCCGGCCCGAAGGGACCGGACGGGTCGCTGGCCACCAACATGTGGATCTGGTCGCTCGGCATGAACGCCAAGAGCAAGAAGAAGAGCGCCAGTTGGCTGTTCCTCCAGTGGGCGACCGGCAAGGAGCACCTGCTCAAGAGCGCGATCACGCACAACCACATCGACCCGGTGCGGAAATCGATCGCCGACGACTCCGCCTACAAGGACAAGATGCGGCACCTGCCCGGCTTCATCGAGACCTTCGAGACGGTCGTCGACCAGACGAAGATCCAGTTCACCCCGCAGGCGCAGTTCTTCGACGCCACCACCAGCTGGGCGTCCGCCCTCCAGGAGATCTACGGCGGCCAGGGCGCCAAGTCGGTGCTCGACGGGCTGGCGGGCGACCTCGCCGACAAGGTGGGCTAGCCGATGGGATGGCGGCTCGCCCTTCGCCCGTACGTCCTGATCGTCCCCGCCCTGCTGCTGACCTGCGGGATTCTCTACCCCTTCGGACTCGGCCTCTACTACACGCTGTTCGACTTCTCGGCGAGCAAGCCGCAGCCGGACATGGTGCGGTTCGAGAACTACGAGGCCGTCTTCACGCAGGAGGCCTTCTGGAACTCGGCGTGGGTGACGGTGCTGTACGCGGTCGGGGCGGCCGCCGTGGAGACCGTGCTGGGCGTGACCGTCGCCCTGCTGCTGCACCGGTCGACGATCGTCGGACGGGTACTGGAGAAGATCCTCATCCTGCCGCTGATGATCGCGCCGGTGATCGCGGCGATCATCTGGAAGCTGATGCTCCAGCCGTCGGTGGGGGTGATCAACTACCTGCTGAGACCCTTCGGCCTGGGCGGAGTCCAGTGGACGGACACCCCGACCGGCGCCCTGCTGTCGTCGATCGCGGTGGACGTCTGGGTCTACACCCCGTTCGTGGCGATCCTCGCCCTCGCCGGACTGCGGTCGCTGCCCACCTCCCCCTTCGAGGCGGCGGCCGTGGACGGCGCGGGCTGGTGGTACACCTTCCGGCGCCTCACGCTGCCGATGCTGTGGCCGTACGTCCTCGTCGCGGTGATCTTCCGCTTCATGGACTCGCTGAAGGTGTTCGACATCATCTACGCCCTGACGGAGGGCGGCCCGGGTGACTCGACCGTCGTCCTCCAGATCCGGGCGTACCTGGAGGCGATCCGGTTCCAGCGGTACTCGTTCGGCATCAGCTACACGATCGTGCTGTGGGCCGTCGTGTATCTCGCCGCGATGGTGCTGGTGAAGCACCTGGGGAAGATCCAGCGGAAGGCGGCCGAGGCGAAATGACGGTAAGGAAACGCCTGTTGGGATGGCTGGCCGACGCCGCCCTCATCCTCTACTTCCTCTTCGCGCTCTTCCCGATCGCCTGGATGGTGATCCTCTCCCTGAAGCCCACGAACCAGCTCTTCTCCACCTACTTCTCCTTCTCCCCCACCCTCGACGGCTACCGCACGGTCCTCGGCGACAGCGAGGGCATCCCGTTCGTGCGGTTCTTCGTCAACAGCCTGGTGGTGTCGGTGGGAGCGGTGGTCCTGTCGCTCCTCGTGGGGCTCCCGGCCGCGTACGCCTCGGCGCGCTGGCGGTTCAAGGGCTCCGAGAACCTGATGTTCACGCTGCTGTCGTTCCGGTTCGCGCCCGAACTCACCGTGATCATCCCGCTGTTCGTGCTGTACCAGAAGCTCGGACTCTTCGACACGTACGTCGGCATGGTCTGGGTGCTCCAGCTGGTCACCCTCCCGCTGATCGTGTGGATCATGCGGTCGTACTTCGCCGACCTCACCCCCGAACTGGAGCAGGCGGCGCTGCTGGACGGCTACACCCGCAAACAGGCGTTCCTGAGGGTGGCCCTTCCGCTGGTGAAGCCGGGAGTGGCGGCGGTGTCCCTCCTGGCCTTCATCTTCGCCTGGAACAACTTCGTCTTCCCCCTCATCCTCACCTCCAACGAGGCCCAGACCGTGACCGTGGGCGCCCTGTCCTTCCTCGGCGGGGACCGCCCCAAGTACAACCTGACGGCCGCCGCCGCGCTGGTCTCCGTCGTTCCGCCCCTGCTGCTCGCGCTGACCATCCAGCGGTATCTGGTGCGGGGCCTGTCGTTCGGGGCGGTGAAGTCGTGAGCACGGCCGTCGCACTGCGGGGGATCCGCAAGACGTACGGGAAGACGACGGCCCTCGACGGCCTGGAACTGGAGGTGGCGGAGGGCGAGTTCTTCTGCCTGCTCGGCCCGTCCGGCGCGGGCAAGACGACCACCCTCAAGACGGTCGCCGGCCTCGAACAGCCCGACGCCGGCACGGTCGAACTCGACGGCAGGGACATGCGCGGCGTCGAGCCCTACGACCGTGGCGTGGCGATGTGCTTCGAGAGCTACGCCCTCTACCCGCACAAGTCGGCCTACGACAACCTCGCCTCCCCGCTCCGCTCCCCACGCCACCGCCTGCCCGCCGCCCAGGCCCGGGAGCGGATCGGTGAGATCGCCGAACTCCTCGGCATCTCCGCCCTGTTGGACCGCCCCGTGGGCCACCTCTCCAACGGCCAACGCCAGCGCGTCGCCCTCGGCCGCGTCCTGGTCCGCCCCGCCCGAGCCTTCCTCCTCGACGAGCCCCTGTCCCACCTGGACGCCAAGCTGCGCCAGCAGATGCGGGCGGAACTGAAGGCGATCGGGGCGGTACGGCGCACCACGACCCTCTACGTCACCCACGACTCCGTGGAGGCCCTGGCGCTCGGCGACCGGATCGGGGTCATCCGGGACGGGCGGATCGTGCAGACGGGGACCCGGGAGGAGATCTGGTACCGGCCCTACGACACGGAGGTCGCCCGTGCCTTCGGGCGCCCCCGGATCAACCTCCTCCCCGGGGCGGTCACACCCGCCGGCGGCTTCCGTTCCGCGGACGGCGGGGTCGAACTGCCGCTACCGGCCCCGGCGGCCCCCGGCGCGCAGACACTGATCGGCGTCCGCCCCCGCGACCTCACCCTCGGCGAGGGCCCCGGTCACGAGCTGACCGGCACCGTCTACGTCACCGAGGTGCTCGGCCGGTCCGTGGAGGTCACCGTCCGGCTGGGTGAGCAGCACGTGTCGCTGGTCGCCCCGCGCGGGGCGGCGGCCGGTCTTCGGCCCGACGATCCGGTACGGCTGTCGGTGCGGCCTGAGAACCTGATGCTGTTCGAGGCCGACCGGCCGGAGCGTCCAGGACGAAGGATCGGACCATGAACCGGGGATTGAACAACGCACAGCAGGGCCCCGCCGCCCGCCAGTCCGCCATGGCCGAGCGGGTCCTCGCCGACGGAACGGCGACGGCGGCCGAGCTGGCCGAGCGCTTCGGCGTCAGCCTGATGACGATCCACCGGGACCTCGACGAGCTCGAACGGCAGGGCATCGTAAGGAAGTTCAGGGGCGGGGTGACGGCCCAGCCGTCCGGTGTCTTCGAGTCGAACGTGCAGTACCGCCTGAAGACCATGCGCGCGGAGAAGGCCGCCGTCGCCGACCGCGCCCTGAAGCTGGTCGAGCCCGGCATGGCGATCATGCTGGACGACTCCACCTCCACCCTGGAGATAGCCCGCAGGCTGCGCCTGGGCGAGATAACCCCGCTCACGATCGTCACCAACTTCCTGGAGGCGATCAACCTCCTCTCCGACCAGCGCGGCATCCACCTCATGGCCCTCGGCGGCGACTACGACCCGCTGCACTCCTCCTTCCTCGGCGTGTCCTGCGTCGAGGCGATCGAGCAGCTGCGCGTCGACGTCTGCTTCGCGTCGACGTCGGCCGTGCGCGGGGGCTACGCCTACCACCAGGAGCAGCACATCGTGTCGGTGAAGCGGGCCATGCTCGACGCGGCCGCCCGCAACGTCCTGCTGATCGACCACACCAAGCTCGCCAGGGTCGCCCTGCACCGGGTGGTCCCGCTCTCCCGCTTCGACCTGCTCCTCGTCGACGACGGGGCGTCGGCGGAGGCGCTGCGGGACCTGGACGAGCACAAGGTCACCTACGAAGTCTGCGCCAGGACAGGTCCTGAGCCGGCGAACGTGACGAAGGGCAGCGATGACCGAGCTGGAGCTACGTGAACTGCGCAAGACCTTTTCGGCGCGGGGCCGCCCGGCGGTGGACGCCGTACGCGGCATCGACCTGATCCTGCGCTCCGGGGAACTGCTCGGCCTCCTCGGCCCGTCGGGCTGCGGCAAGTCGACCACCCTGCGGATGATCGCCGGCCTGGAGAAGGTGACCGGCGGGGACATCCTGGTCGGCGGTTCGTCGGTGACCGCCCGCCCGGCGCAACAACGCAACATCGGCGTCGCCTTCGAGAACTACGCCCTCTATCCACCGCTCACCGTGGCGGAGAACCTGGCCTTCGGGCTGAAGGCCCGCAGCCGGGCCGACCGGGGCGACGTCGACCGCAAGGTCAGGGAGATCGCCGCGCGCGTAGACCTGACCACCCTCCTGGACGCCCGCCCCGCCGGCCTCTCCAGCGGCCAGAAGCAGCGGGTCTCCCTGGCCCGGGCCCTGATCCGCGAACCGGACGTGCTGCTCCTCGACGAGCCCCTCTCCCACCTGGACGCGGCCCAGCGCGACACCACCCGCCGCGAACTCAAGCGCATCCAACGCGACTTGGGCCACACCACCATCCTGGTCACCCACGACCAGGAGGAGGCCCTGTCCCTCGCCGACCGGATCGCGGTGATGAAGGACGGCGTCATCCAGCAGCTCGGCACCCCGTACGAGATCTACGACAGCCCCGCCAACGTCTTCGTGGCCGACTTCGTGGGCGAGCCCGCGATCAACCTCCTCCCCGGCACCACGGAGGCCGACGCCCACGCCCGCCTCTCCCCCGCGGCGCGCGTCGCACTCCCGCTCCCCGTACCGGAGGGCCGGGACGTGGTGGTCGGAATCCGCCCCGAGGACCTCACCCTCACCGGCGAGGACGGCCTGCCCGCCCGCGTGGTCGCCCACGAGCCCCTCCTGGAGTCGGGCATCGCGACCCTCACCCTGGACGGCGTCGAGAAGCCCCTCGTCGTCCTCACCGACCCCGAGGTCCGCCTCGCCCACGACGACCGCGTCCACGTCACCGCCGACCCTCACCTCACCCATGTCTTCGACGCCGAGACAGGAGACTCCCTACGATGACCAACGGGAACAGCGTGCGCGTGGTGGCCGCGGGCGACCACTTCATCCTGCCGTCGCTCATCAGCCAGGCAATCGGTCACGAACTCACCTGTGATGTACGCGAGTTGACCCTCGGCTGGCCACTGGACCCCTTCGGCCCGGTGGCCGAGGTGACGGAGGCGAGCGACGCCGAGGACCAGCTGATCGAGGCCCTCGCCGGAGCCCGGGTGCTGGTCACCCAGATGGGCCCGGTGACGGAACGCGTCCTCGACGCCTGCCCGGACCTGCGGCTGGTGGTCGTCTGCCGGGGCGGCCCGGTGAACGTCAACCTCGACGCGGCCAAACGGCACGACGTCCGGGTGTGCTACGCCCCCGGCCGCAACGCCGCCGCCACCGCCGAGTTCACCGTCGGCCTGATGCTGGCGGCCCTGCGCCGCATCCCCCAGGCCCACGACCTCCTCGCCCGCCAGGCCAGTTGGGAGGGCGCGACCTACTACACCTACGAGCACAGCGGCCTGGAGCTGGAGGACCTGCCCGTCGGACTGGTCGGCTACGGGGCCGTGGGCAGCAGGGTCGCGCGCGTGCTGTGCGCGTTCGGGGCACGGGTCATGGTCTTCGACCCGTACGTCCACGGCGAGATCCACGGCCTGCGGGTGACGTCCCTCGACGAACTCCTCCGCACCTCCCGGGTGATCACCCTGCACGCCCGCCTCACCACCGAGACCCGCGGCCTCATCGGCGCCCGGGAACTTGCCCTGCTGCCGGAGGGCGCGGTGGTGGTGAACGCGGCGCGGGGGCCCTTGCTGGACGAGGAGGCGCTGTGCGACGCGCTGGCGAGCGGACGCCTGTCGGCAGCGGCGCTCGACACCTACGTACGGGAGCCGCTCCCGTCGGCCTCCCGCCTGCACGCCCTCGCCGACCGCGTGGTCCTCACCCCGCACCTGGGCGGGGCGTCCCGCGCGGTGGCGGAGAAGGCGGCCCGCATCGCCGCCGCGGAGGTGGGCCGCTGGGCACGGGGGGAACAGCTTGCGCACTGTCTGACCTGAGGGCGAGGGCCAGGTGAGGTGCCGGTGAGGGCCCACCAACCTGAACCGGGCCGACGACACCGGCCGCGAGGGAGCCGGAGGGGCGCGCCGGTGTCGAGAGGGCTGGGGGTCCCCCCTCTGGGGGAGCGCGGAGGCCCGAGCACGCCAACCGCAAAAGGCACAGCACAGCCGGCCGAGTCAAAGAGGTGGGTGGGAATGTACGTAGGCATCGATGTGGGCACGTCCACGGTGAAGGCGGCCGCGTTCGACGCCGAGGGCCGCGAACTGGCCGTGGCGTCCCGCCCGGTGGGACTCGCCCTGCACGGCGGGGTCGTCGAGCAGGACATGGAGGAAATCTACGAGGCGGTGGTGGCCGTCCTCGGCGAGGTCACCCACCGCGCCCCCGACCCGGTCGAGCTGGCTGGGCTCACCGGTCAGGGCGACGGCGTATGGCTGGTGGACGCCGAGGGCCGCCCGGTACGAGCGGCGGCCTCCTGGATGGACGGCCGGGCACACGAACTCGTCGACCGCTGGCTGGCGGACGGCACGTTCGAGACGGTGTTCCGGCGGACGGGGAGCGCGATGTTCCCGGGGTGTCCGGGACCGCTGCTGGCGTGGCTGGACGGCCATGACCCGAAGGCGCTGGATGCCGCCAGTGCCGCCGTGTACTGCAAGGACATGGTGTTCCAACGGCTGACGGGAGGACGCGGGGCGACGACGGACGTGTCGGACGCGTCCATGCCGTTCCTCGACCCCCGTACCCGGACGTACGACAACCGTGTCGTCGAACTCCTCGGCCTGACCCACCGCCGCGGGCTCCTCGCCCCCGTCAGCGACCCGATCGCGACCGCCCGGACACGCGGCGAGGGGCTTCCCCCCGGGACGCGGATCGCGAACGGACCGTACGACCTGCCGGCCTGCGCACGCGGCGCGGGGGTGACCTCACCCGGCGACGGGCTCCTCATCGTCGGCACCTGCCTGGCCAGCCTGGTCGCGACCACCGACCTCGATCTGACGGGCGAGCCGGCCGGCCTGTACATCAACACGGACCGGCCCGGGCACTGGCTGCGCGCGATGCCCGCGATGGTCGGCACGGCGGCGCTGGACTGGGTGCTGTCGACGACGGGCGTCCGGCACGAGGAGGTCGACGGGCTGCTGGCGGAGACGCCGCCCGGGGCGAACGGCGTGCGCGTCCTCCCCTACTTCGCCCCCTCCGGCGAACGCGCCCCCTTCGTCGAACCCCGTCTGCGGGCCGAACTGACCGGCGTCTCCCTGGAGTCGACCCGCGCCGATCTGGTCCGGGCGACCTGCGAGGGCATCGGCTACGCGGCCCGGCACTGCCTTCAGGCGGCGGGGCTCACCGGGACGCTGGCGGTGTGCGGCGGCGGTACGCGCAGCCCGGCCTGGATGCGGTTGCTCGCCGATGTCCTCGGGCGGCCGCTCAGGGTGGTCGAGGGCGAGGTGGGCGCGCGGGGCGCGGTGCTGGCGGCGGCCGAGCGGTACGGGGTGGCGCTGGACGCGGAAGCGTGGACGCGACCGACGGCGGTCGTCGAGCCGGACTCGGGGCGGGCGGCGTACTACGCACAGGGCTATGAGGAACACCTGGCCCGCCTTTCCGAGGCGCGCGGCCGGGCACGGAACTGAGGAGGCGCACTCAAGCGCTACCAGGTGCACTCAAGAGCCTTACGAGGAAGGGGAGTTGCATGCACCAGCACCACCCGAGACGTAGGTCCCTGCTGCTCGCGGCCGCCGTGGGCACCACCGTGGCCGCCACCGCACCCACCACCGCGGCCGCCGCCTCCCACCCCCCGGGACGACCGCTCGTCATCGGCCACCGCGGTGCCGCCGGCTGGCGCCCCGAGCACACGGCGGCCTCCTACACGTACGCCGTGCAGACCGGCGCCGACTGGATCGAACCGGACCTCGTCCCGACGAAGGACCACGTCCTGGTCGTCCGGCACGAGAACGAGATCTCGCAGACGACGGACGTGGCGTCGCATCCGGAGTTCGCGGACCGCCGTACCACCAGGACCGTGGACGGGCGGGCGGTGACCGGCTGGTTCACCGAGGACTTCACGCTGGCGGAGCTGAAGACGCTGCGGGCGGTGGAGCGGCTGCCGCTGGTACGCAACCGCAACACGGTCTTCGACGGCCGGGACCGGGTCCTCACCTTCCAGGAGGTGGTGGACCTCGCTCGGAAGCTCTCGAAGACGTACGGCAGGACGGTCGCCGTCTTCCCGGAGACCAAGCACCCGACGTACTTCCGCGGGCTGGGCCTGCCCCTGGAGCCGAAGCTGGCGGAGGTGATCCGCCGCAACCGCCTGGGCCGGCGCGAGTGTGTCGTGCAGTCCTTCGAGCCGACGAGCCTGAAGCGGATCGCGGCCGAGCGGCTGGGGGTGCCGCTGTGGCAGGCGCTGGGGACCACGGGCGGGCCGTACGACCTGGTCTCGTCCGGTGATCCGACGACGTACAAGGACATGATGACCCCGGCGGGGCTGGCGGGGATCGCCGGGTACGCGGAGTGGATCGGGCCGGACAAGTCGTCGCTGGTCGGCACGCCGGTCCTCGCGGACGCGCACGCGGCGGGGCTGCGGGTGGGGCCGTACACCTTCCGGGCGGAGAACCAGTTCCTGCCGGCGCAGTTCCGGCGCGGTAGCGGAGCGAACGATTTCGGGGACGCGTTCGCGGAGTACGCGCTGTACTACGGGATGGGGGTCGACGCCGTGGTGACCGACTTCCCCGATCTGGCGGTGATGGCTAGGAGGGGCTGATGTTTTTCCGGGACAAGCACTGTCGGACGTGTGGTGGCAGCCGCACACAGGTGTTCAGGCCGCTCACCTCCGAGGAACGGGGAGCGATCAAGGCGGACCGTGGAGACCTGTGGCGCTGCACCGCCGAGGGCTGCCGGTGGTACCAGCCCTGGCACAAGCGGAGCGACGGCGGCCTGCTCCCGGAGGAACTGAGGATCCAGGCCGCCGTCACCGAACCGGGGTGACCCCGAGGCCCTACAGGTTGCTGAAGTCCGGCCCCTTGGTGCGGGTGCGCTTGATCTCGTAGAAGCCCGGCACGGAGGCCACGGCGAGGCTGCCGTCCCAGAGCTTCGCGGCGTCCTCGCCCTTGGGGGCCGGGGTGACGACGGGGCCGAAGAAGGCGATCTGCTCGCCGTCGGCGCCGGGGACGGCGATGACCGGGGTGCCGACCTCCTGGCCGACCTTGTCGATGCCCTCCTTGTGGGAGGCGCGCAGCTGCGGCTCGTACGGGGTGCCGTCCCAGTGCTCCATGAGGGACTCCGGCAGACCGACGTCCTTCAGGGCGGCGGCGACGGTCTCCTTGCCGGGGCCCTCTTCCTTGTTGTGGATGCGGGTGCCGAGCGCGGTGTAGAGGTCGCCGAGGACGTCGGCGCCGTGCTCCTCCTGTGCCGCTATGACGACCCGGACCGGGCCCCACGCCTTGGTCTCCAGCAGCTCGCGGTACTCCTCGGGAAGGTCGTCCAGCTTGTCCTCGTTGAGGACGGCGAGGCTCATCAGGTGCCAGCGGACCTCGATGTCGCGGAGCTTCTCCACCTCTTGCACCCAACGCGAGGTCATCCAGGCCCAGGGGCACAGCGGGTCGAACCAGAAGTCGACGGGTGTCTTCTCCGACATGTCTCTCCTCATGAGGCAAGGGTGTGTCCGCGGAACGTCTGGGGAACGCCGCTTCCAGCCCGGTCATTCCCGGTGCCGTACGACTGTGGCGCCGGTGCCGCGGACCAGGAGCGCATGGCAGGATCAGCGCTGTCCGCATACTGAACACCACCCGAGGGAGCGCCACTCGTGCCCGGTGAGAATCTGTCCCGTGACGAGGCCCGGGAGCGGGCCGCCCTGCTGGCCGTCGACGGGTACGACGTGTCCCTCGACGTGCGCTCCGCGCTCGGCGACGCGGGCGCCGGGGACTCCGGGAGCCGGGCGCCGCGCACCTTCCGCTCGGTCACCACGATCCGCTTCCGCTGTGCCGAGCCGGGCGCCACCAGCTTCGCCGACCTGATCGCGCCGAGTGTGACGGCCGTCTCCCTCAACGGCAGGGATCTGGACCCGAGTGAGGTGTTCGACGGCTCGCGGATCGTCCTGGAGGACCTGGCCGCCGACAACGAGCTCGTCGTCGACGCCCAGTGCGCCTACTCCCGTACCGGTGAGGGCCTGCACCGCTTCGTCGACCCCGAGGACGGCGAGGTCTACCTCTACACGCAGTACGAGCCGGCCGACTCCCGCCGCGTCTTCGCGAACTTCGAGCAGCCGGACCTCAAGGCGCCGTTCCGCTTCGAGGTGCGGGCGCCCGAGGGCTGGACGGTGTGGAGCAACGGGGCGGGCTCGCAGACGGACGGGGTGTGGCGGTTCGCGGAGACGAAGCCGATCTCGACGTACATCACGTGCATCGTGGCCGGCCCGTACCACTACGTCACGGACTCGTACGCGCGCACGTTCGCCGACGGCACGACGCTGGAGATCCCCCTCGGGGCGATGTGCCGCAAGGGTCTCGCGCCCTACTTCGACGCCGACGACGTCTTCCTGGTCACCAAGCAGGGCCTGGACTTCTTCCACGACCACTTCGACTATCCGTACCCCTTCGGGAAGTACGACCAGGCGTTCGTGCCCGAGTACAACCTCGGCGCGATGGAGAACCCGGGGATGGTGACGTTCCGGGAGGAGTACATCTTCCGCGGCAAGGTGACGCAGGCGTCGTACGAGCGCCGGACGAACGTCATCCTGCACGAGATGGCGCACATGTGGTTCGGTGACCTGGTCACCATGGAGTGGTGGGACGACCTGTGGCTGAAGGAGTCCTTCGCCGACTTCATGGGCGCGTTCGCGCTGGTCGGGGCGACCCGCTTCAAGGGCGGCTGGATCACCTTCGCCAACCGGCGCAAGGCGTGGGCGTACCGCGCCGACCAGCTGCCCTCCACGCATCCGATCACGGCGGACATCCGTGACCTGGAGGACGCGAAGCTCAACTTCGACGGCATCACCTACGCCAAGGGGGCTTCCGTGCTGAAGCAGCTCGTGGCGTACGCCGGGCAGGACGCGTTCCTGGAGGGCGCGCGGCGCTACTTCAAGCGGCACGCGTACGGCAACACGCGCCTCGGCGATCTGCTGTCGGTACTGGAGGAGACCAGTGGCCGGGACATGGGCGCGTGGGCGCGCACCTGGCTGCAGACGGCCGGCGTGAACTCGCTGACCCCGCAGGTGCTGCTGGACGCCGAGGGCCGGATCGACGAGCTGGCGGTGGTGCAGGAGGCCCCCGAGTCGCACCCCGAGCTGCGCCCGCACCGGATCGCCGTGGGCCTGTACCGGCGGGGCGCGGACGGGGCGTTGGAGCGGTACGCGCAGGCCGAGGTGGACGTCGAGGGTCCGCGGACGGTCGTGGGGGAGCTGGCGGGCGCGCAGGCCCCGGAGCTGGTGCTGGTCAACGACGACGACCTGACGTACTGCAAGACCCGTTTCGACGAGACGTCGCTGGCGACGCTGCGTGCCGGTCTCGGCGACATGACCGACCCGCTGGCCCGGGCCCTGTGCTGGTCGGCGCTGTGGAACATGACGCGGGACGCGCTGCTGCCGGCGCGGGACTTCGTGGACCTGGTGCTGCGGTTCGCGGGCCGCGAGTCCGACATCGGTGTGCTCCAGGTGCTGCACTCGTGGGCGGACTCGTCCCTGGTCCACTACGCGGCGCCCGCGTGGCGCACGACCGGCGAACGGCTGCTGGCGGAGTGTGGCCTGCGGGAGCTGCGGGCGGCCGAGCCGGGCAGCGAGCAGCAGTTGGCGTGGGCGCGGTTCCTCGCGTCGGTGGCGTCGCGGGCGGAGGACCTGGGGCTGCTGCGGGGGCTGCTGGAGGGCACGGAGAAGATCGAGGGGCTGGACGTCGACCAGGAGCTGCGCTGGTCGTTCCTGGAGCCGCTGGCCGCGCACGGTGTGGTGGACGAGTCGGCACTGGCGGCCGAACTGGCCCGGGACGACACGGCGTCCGGCAAGCGTCACCAGGTCCGGTGCCTCGCCGCCCGGCCCTCGGAGGCGGTGAAGGCCCAGGCGTGGGCGCAGGTCGTGGAGTCCGACGCGCTGTCCAACGCCCTGGTCGAGGCGACCATCGCCGGCCTCACCCAGCCGTCCCAGCGGGAGCTGCTCGCGCCGTACGCCGAGAAGTACTTCGCGGCGATCGAGCGGCTGTGGGCGGAGCGGTCGATCCAGATCGGCATGGACGTGGTCCAGGGCCTGTTCCCGGGGCTCCAGCAGTCGCGGGCCACGCTGGACGCCACGGACACGTGGCTCACGGCCCACGAGGACGCGGCGCCGGCGCTGCGGCGGCTGGTGCTGGAGGCGCGGGACGATCTGGCGCGGGTGCTGCGGGGGCAGGCGTGTGACGCGGCGGCATCCGGATCGGCGTCAACCGCATAAGACCTTTGGCCAACGATCACGGCCCTCCGTGACCGTTACGGAATTCAGGCAATAGCAGCCGTAACCCCTGGTCCAACCCGAACGGACCAGGGGTTTTCCGTGCCTACTCGGCATCCGAACATCCGTCCTTTAGTGCCGGGTTGTCCGTATTTGTCGACGGGCGTGTAACAGCGGTTAAAGGGCCGACGGGACGCGGGAACCTCCGGGTCATGAACCACAACGCCCCGCTCCCCCCGCTCTCGCCCCGCCCCCTGCGTCACCTCTCCGAGGTGCACCGCCGTGTCATGACGGCCGCCCAGCTGAAGTCGCACGGCGTGGCGACCGCCGAGATGAACGAGCAGTGCCGCCCCGGCGGTCCCTGGCAGCAGATCCTCCCCGGCGTCCTGCTGCTCCACCCCGGCCCGCCGACCAGCGAGGAGCGCCTGCACGCGGTGCTGATGTACGCGGCCCGGGAACGGTCACCCGGGGTGCCGTCCCAGCCGAACCCGGGCGAGGAACACGCCGCCCCCGCCTACCCCGACGCGGTGATCACGGGCCTCGCGGCGCTGACCCTGCACGGCTTCTCCGCCACGCCGCCGCTGACCGCCCTGGACACGGTCGACGTCCTGGTCCCCCGCATGCGACGCCTGCGCTCCACCGGCTGCGCCCGCGTCCTGCGCACCTCCTCGCTGCCCACCCCCCAGCAGGTGACGGGCCTCCCGGTGGCGCCGGTCCCCCGCGCCCTGGCCGACGCGGTGGCCGAACTGACGGACGCGGGCGCCGTACGCCGCCTGCTGACCGAGGCCGTCCGCGCCGGCCACTGCGAACCGGCGTCGGTGGTACGCGAGTTGAACCAGGCGAAGCTGCTCTCCCGACCGCACGTGGTGGACGCGGTGGACTCCCTGCTCGCCGAGGGCCGCGCGATCGCGGAGGACCGCCTGTACGAGATGGTCCACGTGCACGGCCTGCCCGACCCCGTCTGGAACGTGGACCTGCGCCTGCCCGGCGGCCCCCACCTCGGCGGACTGGACGCCTACTGGCCCGACCAGGCCGTCGCCGTCGAACTCGACACCCGCGCGCCCCGCCAGGACGAGGACGCCCTCTGGTCTGAGTACGCCCGCAAGCGCGAGCATCTGGAGCGTCTCGGCATCACGGTCGTCTACATCACCCCGAAGAAGCTCCGGGACGCGATGGAGCAGCAGGCGGCGGTGGTCCGTACGGCGCTGATGGCCGCGGCGGACCGCGATCCGGCCGCGTATGTCGTGGTGCTGCCGAGGTAGTGACGGACCGGGAGGCAGCACCAGGAGGGGAGAGGAGGGGCCACCGGGGCCGGGCGGCGTCGGTGGCCCCTCCTCATGCCGTTCAGTAGAGCTTGTTGACGGCCGTGACGGTGGTCTTCTTGAAGTCGGCGACCTGGGCGTGCTGGAAGTTGCCCATCTGCGCCCACCTGACGAGTGTCACGGTCGCCCCGTCCCGACCGACCGAGTACAGGCCGATGTCGGAGGACCCCACCGTGGAGGAAGTGGTGTGGATGCCGTAGACATGGGCGCCCTCCTCCACGTTCAGCCTGCCGTAGTACTTCTCGGTGGCGGTCACATCGGGGTTCTGCCGCATCAGCTTCGCCGCGCAGTCGGCGAGGTCCTTGCGCAGCAGGGCCGCGAAGTCCTTGGCCCGCTGCTCGCTGCGCTCCACCACCGTCACCTGCGTCGCGTTGGTGTCGTACTCGGTCCAGTACTGACGGTGGCCGGCGATCGACGGCAGCGGGTCGCCCCCGCACGCCGGCAGCGGGTCGGGCTGCCCGGACGTGACGGGGCCGGCGTACCAGGGCGACGTCGGGTGCGGCGGCAGCTCGCTCGCGTCCAGGTACCGCGGTGTGTCGTCGGACGTCGACGCGGCGGCAGCCGGGACTGCGGCCAGGGCGACGGCAACTCCGGCCGCCACGGCGGCGGCTGCGGCGGCAGCGGTGCGTCGGGTGCCTCGTGCTCGGACGTTCATGATTCCCCCATGCTGGTCAGCGGTCGTTTGCGCGGGCGGGTCACCCCGGGAAACCGGTGCTTTCCCGCCCCACGCCTCATACGACCCGCCGCCGCCCGCATCCGTTGTGCTCTCTTTCGTTACAGATCTGTCTGATGTGTCACGTTGCCGCAACAGGCCACCCGGGCGCGGGTGTGGCGCAGTCGTCGAACTCCGGAATGAGCTCGCCCACCAGCCGGATGCTCCGCAGCACGCTCTCGTGCGGCAGCGCACCCACCTGCTGGAAGCACATCAGCCGGTCGATGCCCAGGTCGGCGTAGGCGCGCAGCTTCTTGCGGACGGTCTCGGGGCTGCCGACTATCAGGGAGTCCTGTTCGGCGAGGGCGTTGTAGACCTCGTCGTCGGGGACCGTCTCGCCCTGCAGAATGCGCCCGATGACCAGCGTGGCGGCACTGGGCCCGCCTCCCGCTGTCGCCTCCCGGCGCAGGAACTCACCGGCGAGGCCGCCGCCGGCCGGGTCGGCCATGAGGGCCCGTTCCCTCTCCATGGTCTCCATGAAGGCGTCGGCCGCCTCGAAGAAGGTGAGCGCGCGGGCCGTGTACCAGGCCGCGGCGGCCGCCGCGCCGCCCCGCACGGCCTCCTCGTCGGTCTCGGCGCAGTGCACGAAGGTGAAGAAGGCGACCTGGTCGTTGACGGCGGCGCCGACGGGCTCACGGCATTCCGCGGCGGCCGCCCGGTAGAGCTCGACCAGCCTCGCCACCCGGTCCAGCGGCTCCCACAAGGTCGTGCCCAGCACCCCGACCCCGCGCCGCCCCGCCTCCTCGAAGGACGCCGGGCTCGACGCCGCCTGCCACAGCGGCGGATGCGGGCTCTGGTACGGCGCCGGCACGACGGGCACTCCGCCGCTCACCGACGTGTCCCCGGTCCACATCCTCGGTACGGCCTCGAAGGCGTCCCGCGTCCGGTCCCGCACCGTCGCCGGGTCGGCCCCGAACAGCCGCCACTCGGGCGGGGTCGACCGGGTGAGTCCGATCTCCGCCCGCCCGCCGCTCAACTGGTCCAGCATCGCCGCGCGTTCGGCGATCCGGATGGGGTGGTTGATCTCGCGCGGCGCGAGCACGGCGGCATGGCCGAGACGTATGCGCGAGGTCCGCTGGGAGAGTGCGGCGAGGAGCAGCTCCGGCGCGGAGGAGAGGCTGAACTCCTCCGCGCCGTGGTGCTCGACCTGCCACCAACAGCCGTATCCCAGCTCGTCGGCGAGCACCGCCTGCTCGATCGCCTGCTGGATACGGTGGTGTTGGTGGTCGTGGTCACCGGGCCAGGGGCGGGGGTTCTGTATCTCGCTGAAGATGTCGAGTTTCATCGCTGGGGGGCGGCCTTTCCTCATTCGGAGTGCTGTATTCCGAATGTACGGTTCAGCCCGCCTCGGTGAGACCGCTTTCCCCCAACGCCGGTCAGCCGATCCGCGGCGGCGCGAACCTCACGCCCGAACCGGCTCGGCGCTCCGGGTCCGCGCCCGCTCGGCTTCCGGCCCGCACCGGCTCCTTGCCGCAGAACTCGGCCTCGACCACCGCCCCCGCGTCTCCCGACCAGTCGCCGTTGAAGTTGAAGGCCAGGGACTTGCGGCCGTCCCTGGTCGTGACCGCCTCGGAGATGGAGCCGTGGATGCCGCCGCCGTGGCCCCAGACCGTGACGCCGCAGGTCAGCTCGGCCTTCATCAGGCCGAGCCCGTAGCCGTTGGTCTCGCTCATGGGGACCGTGGTGGTCATCTCGGCCAACTGCTCGCGCGGGAGGAGCCTGCCGCGCAGGAGGGCCGCGTAGAAGCGGCCCAGGTCGGTGGAGCTGGAGACCATCTCGCCGGCCGCGTGGGCGAGAGACGGGTTGATCTTCGTGACGTCGTAGGTCGGGCCGGTCGCCGTCTCGGCCAGCTTGGAGTAGGCGCGGCTGCTCGGGCCCGGGACCGTCACGCGGGTGCCCGGGACGGAGGTGGCGGTCAGGTGCAGGGGCTCGATGATGCGCGCGCGGATCGCGTCGCCGTACGGGCGGCCCGTGACCTTCTCGACCACCATTCCGGCGAGCACGAAGTTGGTGTTGGAGTAGTTCCACGACGTACCCGGCTCGAAGTCCGGCTTGTGGGTCATGGCGAGGGCGACCAGCTCCTCGGGCCTGTGCGTGTCGTAGCGGTGCTCGAAGAAGCCGTCCTTGAGGAAGTACGTTCGGCCGAAGTCGTCGTCGGCCGTGTAGTTGAAGATGCCGCTGGTGTGGTTGAGGAGCTGGCGGAGGGTGACCCGGCCGCCGTCGTGGCCGTTGCCCCGGACCAGGCCCGGCAGCCACTTCTCCACCGAGTCGTCCAGGGACAGCCTGCCCTCCGCCTCCAGCTGGAGCAGCACCGTGGCGACGAAGGTCTTGGTGATGCTGCCCACCCGGTAGCGGTCGTCGGCCGAACGCGGCTTCCCCGTCTTGAGGTTGCCGACGCCGGCCGTCGCCGACCAGGTCCGGTGCCCGTCCTTCCCCGTCGCGGTCACGCCGGGCACACCGGCGTCGACCGCGGCCTGAATGGCCTTGCGCGTCGCGTCGTGGCCGCCCGCTCCGGCGGGCGTGGCCGCCGCGGGGGCCGCGAGGGCCACCGACAACGCCACAGCAGTCGCCGCCACCAGGGTCGCGCGTGTCATCCGTACGGTCATGTCCTGTTCCCCCTGCTTCCCGCTCACGTCGAGCGTGGTCGGGGAGGGAGACCCTGGGTGCGGGACGAAGGTTGAGGATCTGTACAGCGGTTGGGCGGCTTTCAGCCCTTCTTCAGCACCAGCTCCGTGTTGCGGTCCTTCCGGTCCCCCGCCAGCTTGGTGCTGGCACCGGGGGCGTTGAGGGACAGCTCGCGGTAGAGGGCGGCCAGTCCGGTCTGGGAGTGGTCGGTGAAGTTCGTGCGGTGCGGGGCCGAGGACTCGATCAGGGTGGTGAAGACGGAGATCGTGCCGTCCTTGTTGTCCACCACCTCGATGATCCGGGCGAGCTGGGGGAAGTCGACGTGGGAGGCGGTGGAGATCTCCCAGAAGGAGCGGCCCCCGGCGGCGGAGTGCGGGGTGATGACGTTCTTGTGGATGTGGCCGTTCACCCAGGCGAGGACGTTGCGGTGGCTCGCGAGCAGCTCGACGACCTCGGCACCGCCCACCCGCCGCTCGCCCGGACGGGCCGGGTCGCGGCGCAGGTTGCCCATCGTCTTGCTGGTGTGATGGCTGAAGACGATCGCGTACGAGTCCTTGTTCTCGCGCAGCGTCCGGTCCAGCCACTTGAACTGCGCCGCCCCGATGGACCCTTCGTAGTGGCCGCCCGGGTCGGTGGTGTCGAGGCTGATGCCGAGGACGTCGTCGGCGATACGGAAGCTGTAGTACTGGGTGCCCGCGTCCAGGTTGGCCGCCGAGTAGCCGTGGCCGACCGGGCCGTGGCCGCGGTGGGCCGGGTTCAGGTGGGCCTGCAGATACTCCCGGGGCGTGAACGGGGCCCGGCTCTCGTCCGGGGTGACCGAGCGCATCGAGCGGGCGTGGGCCTTGAGGAAGTCCTTGAAGACGGTGCCCCTCGGGTCCTTGTCCTGCTTGAGGGAGTCCTGGAGCTTCTTGGCGTCCGACGCCGACACGCTCATCAGCTTCTTGCCGCCGACGGCCAGGTCGGTGAGGTAGGAGTCGGCGTGCGAGGCGTAGGTGCCGAGCGGCATCGCGTCGTGGTTGCCGACCGTCGAGTACCAGGGGATGTTCAGGCCGGGGCTGCGCAGCTCGCGGATCGCGGCGGCGAGGTAGCCCTCGATGTGCGGGAAGCCGAGCTGCTTGTCGGCGTCGCGGACGCTGTCGTCGGCCTGCCAGTACAGCTTCAGGCCGCTGTTCTGGACGCCCTCGTACCGCCGCGGGTCACCCGTGTTCGGGGTGACGCGGCCGCCGCTCATCACCGTCAGGAACCACTCCAGCTCGGACTTGGCGTTGTTGTCCGTGTTGTCGCCGGTGGTCATGGCGAAGTGCAGCGGGGCGCCGGTGACGGGGGCGCCCCGCAGCGCGTTGAGGCGCTCGACCAGCGCCACCGCGCCGGGCACGGTCAGCGCCTCCTGCGGCCGCCAGGCGTGCACGTCCGTCGAGCGCAGGTACTCGAGGCGGAGCGGGTGCTGGGCGTCGATCAGGTGCAGATCGGTGAGCTGGACGAAGGCGGCGAGTGCCGTACGCCGCTTCTCGCGCCCCGGCTTGGCCGCGGCCAGGTTCTCGCGGACGACCCGCTTCCAGCCGGGACCGTCGCCGAGCCGGCGGTAGCCGGAGCTGCCGGTGGGGGTGGCGACCGAGGCGACGGTGGTGCCCTTGGTGTACGGCGCGAGCGCGGCCGGCAGCCTGCGGGAGGCACCGACAGGGGCCTCGGCGGCGGCGTCGCCCGTGCCGGCACCCGGCGCGTTCGCGGTGCTGGTGGTGGTCGCGGCCTCACTCTCCGTGGGCCGCAAGGCGTAGCCGACGCCCGCGGAGAGGGTGACCGCACCGGTGGCGGCGAGCAGGGTACGGCGGTGGATCCCCAGCGCGGAGCTGGCGACAGAGCGTATGCGCGACATGGCGCGATCTCCCCGAGTGCGAACGCGTCGGCAGTGGTCGCGGGCGGTCGCCGAAGCGAACCTCCCGCTCACTGTGGATCGTTGGCAGCGGGGATGACCTGCGCATGAACATGACCGCAACGGGCAGCGCCGATCACCGTACGTGGATCTTGGACTACCTTCCGCGTCCACGGCCGCTCCTCGAACGGCCGGGACGCGGTCACTCCGTGTTCATCTTCGGGGGTAGGGAAGCTATTTCCCGGCGGCTCCGATCCGCCCCGCCGCGGGCCGCTCACGCCACAGCGACAGCCCCTTGTCGACCATGGCGACGCGGGTCAGGGCTGTCACGTCGTCCATCGGATGCCAGGCCGCCATGTCGGTGGAGCCGTTGGCCTCGTAGCGCAGGTCGCCACCGGTGATCCGGGCCTCGTAGACGAGCCGTACGCCGTGGTGGTCGACGGGCCGGCCGAAGCGGCCGCTCGGGAACGTGCGGTGGGAGGAGTCGATGCCGAGCAGCCCGGTCGGTTCGACGAGGTAGCCGGTCTCCTCCTCCACCTCCCGCACGACCGTGTCGTAGGGATCCTCGCCGTGCTCCATACCGCCGCCCGGCAGCACCCACTCGAAGCCGCCGCCGGGCGCCGGGGAGCGCGCGAGGAGGAGCTGTCCGTCACGTACGCAAATGGCGTAGGCCGCCACCCTCAACTTCTTCCGCACATACGGACGTTAGACGGCCGGGGACGCAGGGCGCAGACAGTTTTTCAGCTTGCGGGCGACTTGCCCCTTTCGGTCCTCTCACCCCAATTGCATAGCGGGTTTCCCCCATCCCTCCATTTCGATTCGGTCAACTCTTCCCAAACATCCTTCCCTTGCGTAAGGCTGTGCGGTCGTCCGGGATCACATACCGGACGGCCAATGCTCCTTTACCAACAAGGGATGCCGATGACCCTCAACCCCCAGCGCGAACCGAAGCCGGGTCCGAGACGCGCGGCCCGCATAGCCGTGGCCGCCGGTCTCGTCGCCGCG
Source organism: Streptomyces viridochromogenes (assembly GCF_001270495.1). Lineage (GTDB taxonomy): Bacteria > Actinomycetota > Actinomycetes > Streptomycetales > Streptomycetaceae > Streptomyces > Streptomyces viridochromogenes_A. Next base: position 25,885 of record NZ_LGUR01000231.1, on the reverse strand, counting down.
CTCTCCGCGGCCGGGCCGATACCCATGGCCATGGCCGCGGATCCCGCGCCCACCGCGACGGACCCGAGCGTCAAGTCCGCGCACGACAAGCTCGGTTCGGACGACGCCGACCTGCTCGCCGAGGCGAAGGCCGGCGGCGACAAGAACGTCACGATGATGATCGCGACCGCGCCCGGTCAGACCGAGAAGGTCGCCGAGCAGCTGGACGCGGTCGGCTCTGTGGGCCGTACGTACGACAAGCTCGGCTACGTCCGGGCCACCGTCCCGACCGGCAAGGCCGACTCGGCCATCGCCGCCGCGACGAAGCTCTCCTCGGTGCACGGCATCGACCTGCGCGAGGAGATACCCCTGGACGACCCCGCCGTCGACACGAAGAAGTCGACGGCCGCCGCCACCGCGGCCTCCGCCCCGGACAAGAACACCCCGGCGGAGAACCCGTACAACCCGTCCTTCGAGACGGGCGCCGTCGACTTCGTGAAGGACCACCCGAAGGCGGACGGCCGCGGCATCACCATCGGCATCCTCGACAGCGGTGTGGACCTCGGGCATCCCGCGCTGCAGAAGACCACCACCGGTGAGCGCAAGATCGTCGACTGGGTCACCGCCACCGACCCGCTCGTCGACAACGACCGCACCTGGCGCCCGATGGTGACCTCCGTCTCCGGGCCCACCTTCACCTACGGCGGCAAGACCTGGACCGCGCCCGCCGGCTCCTACCAGGTCAGCACCTTCCTGGAGTCGTACACCACGGGCGGCGACGCGGCGGGCGACGCCAACCGCGACGGCGACAAGACCGACTCGTGGGGCGTCCTGTACGACGCCGCGAACGGCACCGTCCGGGTCGACCTCAACAACAACAACGACTTCGGTGACGACACCCCGATGAAGCCGTACAAGGACGGCTACCAGATCGGGTACTTCGGCACCGACAACCCGGCCACCGACGTCGCCGAGCGGCAGCCGTTCGTCGTGCAGATCCGCAAGGACGTGCCGATGGACCCGCTGGGCGGCGACTGGGTCGGCCAGAAGCGCGACTTCGTCAACATCGGCGTCATCGAGTCCGAGCACGGCACCCACGTCGCCGGCATCACCGCCGCGAACGGCCTGTTCGGCGGCAAGATGAACGGCGCGGCGCCGGGCGCCAAGCTCGTCGCGTCCCGTGCCTGCACCTGGACCGGCGGCTGCACCAACGTCGCGCTCACCGAGGGCATGATCGATCTCGTCGTCAACCGCGGCGTCGACATCGTCAACATGTCCATCGGCGGTCTCCCGGCGCTGAACGACGGCAACAACGCCCGCTCCGAGCTGTACACGCGCCTCATCGACACCTACGGCGTCCAGCTCGTCATCTCGGCGGGCAACTCCGGGCCGGGCGCCAACACCATCGGCGACCCCGCCCTCTCCGCCAAGGTCATCTCGGTCGGCGCGACCATCTCCAAGGAGACCTGGGCCGCCAACTACGGCTCGGCCGTGGAGAAGAAGTACGCGATGATGCCGTTCTCCTCGCGCGGCCCGCGTGAGGACGGTGGCTTCACCCCGACGCTCTCCGCGCCGGGTGCCGCGATCAACACCATCCAGACCTGGCTGCCGGGCGCCCCGGTCGCCGAGGCCGGCTACTCGCTCCCGGCCGGCTACGGCATGCTCCAGGGCACCTCGATGGCGTCCCCGCAGGCGGCGGGCGCGAGCGCGCTGCTGCTGTCGGCCGCCAAGCAGAAGGGCATCGCCCTGACGCCGGCGAAGCTGCGCACGGCCCTCACCTCGACCGCCGACCACATCAAGGGTGTGCAGGCGTACGAGGAGGGTGTCGGCCTCATCAACATCCCGGACGCCTGGGACTCCATCCGTGACGGCGCCACCGCCCACGAGTACACGGTCAAGGCGCCGGTCGACACCGCGATCGACCAGTTCCTGAAGACCCCGGGCTACGGCACGGGCGTCTACGACCGTGAGGGCGGCCTCAAGGCCGGGCAGAAGAAGACGTACGACGTCACCATCACGCGTACGTCCGGCGCGGACAAGGCGATCCGGCACGAGCTGCACTTCGAGAACAACGCCGGGGACACCTTCCGGATCGTCGGCTCCGACGAGATCAGCCTCGGCCTGAACAAGCCGGTCACCGTCAAGGTCGCCGCGAAGCCGTCCTCGGCCGGCATCAAGAGCGCGATCCTGGAGGTCGACGACCCGCGCACCGAGGGCATCGACCAGCAGGTCCTCAACACGGTCGTGGTCTCGGCACCGCTCAAGTACACGTACTCGGCGGCCGGTTCGGTGCAGCGCAACAGCACCAAGTCGCACTTCGTGACCGTCCCCGAGGGTGCGAAGTCCCTGGAGATCGCGATCGGCGGGCTGAAGGACAAGAGCCAGACCCGGTTCATCGCCATCCACCCGTACGGCGTCCCGTCCGACCCGACCGGCACGCCGAACTGCTACAACAACTACCAGGGCGGCAACGGCTGCAAGCCGGACGTGCGTGCCTACGCCGACCCGCAGCCCGGCGTCTGGGAGATCGAGGTCGAGTCGCGCCGTACGTCGCCGCTGCTCGACAACCCGTACAAGCTCGACGTCACCGTCCTGGGCGCGGCCTTCGACCCGGAGACCGTGACCCTCCCCGAGGCCAAGGTCGGCACCCCGGCCGCCGCCTCCTGGAAGGTGACGAACAAGTACGCCGCGATCGACGGCAAGCTGGCCGGCGGCCCGCTCGGCTCGTCCAAGACGGCGCGTCCGGCCATCGCCGAGGGCGACACGCAGACCACCACGGTCGACGTGCCCGAGGGCGCCACGTCCCTCGACGTCTCCATCGGCAACGTCTCCGACGCGGCCGCCGACCTCGACCTGGTCGTCTACGACGCGGCCGGCACCCAGGTCGGCAGCTCCGCCGACGGCGACTCGGAGGAGGCGGTCTCGATCGCCAAGCCCGCCGCCGGCAAGTACAGCATCGAGGTCGTCGGCTACTCGGTGCCGGCCGGCTCGACGGCCTACGACTACCTGGACGTGTTCTACTCCGCCGCGCTCGGCACCGTCACGGTCGACGAGTCGACCCCGGTGAAGCTCGGCACGGGTGACTCGGCCACGGTCGCGGGCAGCGTCACCGCCGCGGCGGCCGCGCCCGAGGGACGTGAGTTCTTCGGCCAGGTCCGGCTGCTGAACGCGCGCGGCACGGCCGCGGGCCTGGGCAACGTGAAGATCGAGAAGGTCACGCCGTAGCTTCGCGGTACGGCAGTGGGGCGGGCGTCCGTGCGGGCGCCCGCCCCTTTCTTCGTCATCCCCCGCAGGTCCGGCCGTTCGACTTGGGCAGCGAGGCGGTGATCCAGGCCCGCTCGGGGGCGATGTCCTGCTCGCCGACGGCCCAGAAGTCGGGCTGACGGGCGCCCTCAGGGATACCGAGGAGCACCTGGTCGCCCACGCGCAGGCCCGGGACGAGGTTCTCGTCGACCACGAAGGTCAGCTCCGGCTCACCGCCCTTGTCCGGCTTGTAGTAGCGGGTCATGTGCAGGACGACGCGCAGGGACGTCGTACCGGGGAGCCGCTCCACCGAGGTGGCCTTCCCCTCGGCGACCAGGCTGGAGCAGGCGAGGTAGCCAGGGCTGCCGAAGGCTGTGCCGCCGCCGGCCTCGGAGGAGACCTGCTTGTCGGCGGCGGTACCGGAGTCGGACTGGGCGCCCTCGCCCTGGGCCAGCAGCCAGCCCATGCCCACCAGCACGGACCCGGCGGCGGCCACGGCGAGCCCGCCGAAGGCGACGGCGAACACGCGGCGCCGGGCGCGGGAGGGCTGTCGTACGCGAATCGGGGCGAGAGGGGGAGCGGGGTCGGGTTCCGGATCGGAGGCCGGTGCCGGCGGCTCGGCGAGCGCGTGCCCGATGATCTCCAGCTGCTCCCGCAGCAGCACCACATCGGCGGCTGCCGACCGGTGCTCCGCCATGAAGGCGGCGTCCGCGCGCGCCTCGGCCGTGAGCGGCTCGTCGGTGAGCGCGGCCATCAGCGCGTCGACGCCGGTACGGCCGTCGTAGCCCTCGCGACCGTTGCGGCCGTCGTTCTCGGCGGTCATGTCACACCACCTCGTCCTCGTGCAGGCGGGCGCGCAGGGCCCGTACCGCCGTGTGCAGCCTGCTCTTGACCGTGCCCTCCGGGATGCCCAGCTCCTCGGCTATGTCGCGCACGGGGAGATCGCCGTAGAAGCGCAGGACCAGGACCTGACGCTGGGCGTCGGGCAGTTCGTCCAGGCCCCGGGCGACGGCGAGGGAGAGCAGGCTCGTCTCCTCGCCGGAGGGGTGGGCGGCCGGCTGGCGCAGGGAGGCAAGGCGTTCGCCGAGCCGTTCCTGGCGCTTCTTGGCCCGGTGCCAGTCCATGGCGAGGTTGGAGGCGACGACCGCCGCCCACGCCGACACGTCCCGCGGTGCCTCGCGGCCGCTCGCGGCCCGCTCCAGCAGCCGCAGGCGGACCTGCTGTACCCCGTCCGGCAGGTCCGCCTGCGGCACCCCGCCCAGCGCGAGCACCGCCCGCACCCGACGTTCCTGGGCCGCGTCCAGCGGATCGTCCAGTACGTCCTGGACGGCACCGCCCCCCTGGTCGCGGCGGGCCTTTCTGCGCAGCACAGCCACCCCTCCCCTCGCCGTGTGGTGACTGTGACGCCGGGGCGGGCCAAAACGTTCGACATCGGCCGGCGGAATTTCCCGGGACGCCCCGCCGCTGCACACAGACAGGGACAGAGGCGTACGTCACACCGCCGCGTAGGCCGGTTGCGCGCGGGCAGGCGAGCTTGCGGTGCGGGGCCGCCGCGGGGCGAATATCTCCAGCTCAGCCCGGGTGGGAGCCGCAGAACCGCGGCTCCCACCGGGGTGCGTCGCGTTCCACCGTTCGGTCATCCCGGTCAAACGATTGGACAGGCGGACCAAGGCTGACCGCATGATGGAAACGCCTCGGCCATGCAGCAGACACAGACAAGCCACGCAGTTCACGTAGAAGGAGTCGCCGTGAGGGTCGGAATCGTCGGAGCCACCGGTCAGGTCGGCACGGTCATGCGCAGGATCCTCAAGGAGCGGAACTTCCCGGTCACCGAGCTGCGCCTGTTCGCCTCGGCCCGCTCGGCGGGGACGGTCCTGGACGGCGTGACCGTGGAGGACGCGACGACGGCCGACTACAGCGGACTGGACATCGTCCTGTTCTCGGCGGGCGGCTCGACCTCCAAGGCCCTGGCGCCGAAGGTCGCCTCCCAGGGCGCCGTCGTGATCGACAACTCCTCGGCCTGGCGCCGTGACCCCGAGGTCCCGCTGGTCGTCTCCGAGGTGAACCCGCACGCGATCGCCGACCGCCCCAAGGGCATCATCGCCAACCCGAACTGCACGACGATGGCCGCGATGCCGGTCCTGAAGCCGCTGCACGCCGAGGCGGGCCTTCAGGCCCTGGTCGTCGCCACCTACCAGGCGGTGTCGGGTTCGGGTCTGGCCGGCGTCGACGAGCTGTTCGAGCAGGTCAAGAAGGTCGGCGACGACGCGCCCAAGCTCACCCACGACGGCTCGGCGGCGGAGTTCCCCGAGCCGAACAAGTACGTCGCCCCGATCGCGTACAACGTCCTTCCCATGGCCGGCTCCATCGTCGACGACGGCCTGAACGAGACGGACGAGGAGCAGAAGCTCCGCCACGAGTCCCGCAAGATCCTGGAGATCCCCGAGCTGAAGGTCTCCGGCACCTGTGTGCGCGTCCCGGTCTTCTCCGGCCACTCCCTCCAGGTCAACGCCCGCTTCGCCCGCCCGATCAGCGTGGAGCGCGCCAAGGAGCTGCTGGCCGGCGCCCCCGGCGTGGCCCTCACCGAGGTCCCGACCCCGCTCCAGGCGGCCGGCCAGGACCCGTCCTACGTCGGCCGGATCCGCCAGGACGAGACGGTCGAGCACGGCCTCGCCCTGTTCCTCTCCAACGACAACCTCCGCAAGGGCGCGGCGCTGAACGCCGTGCAGATCGCGGAGCTGGTGGCGGCGGAGCTCAAGGGCTGACGCCCCTGCCCACGGCCGAGGGGCGCCCACCGATGACGGTGGGCGCCCCTTTGGCGTCGTACGGCCGCCCCGGCCGGTCGGCCGGGTCGGCCGCGTCGGCTACGGCTGGTCGGCCGCCACGTCCGCGGACTGGGCCTTCAGGGCCCGTTCCACGCCCGCCCGGGACTCCGAGATCAGGCGTCGCAGGGCCGCGTTCGGCTCCGTCGACGACAGCCAGGCGTCCGTCTTCTCCAGGGTCTCGGCGGAGACCTGGATCGTCGGGTAGAGGCCGGTGGCGATCTGCTGGGCGATCTCGTGGGAGCGGGAGTCCCAGATGTCCTTGACCACCTCGAAGAACCTGTCCGCGTACGGGGCGAGGAGTTCGCGCTGGTCGGTCTGGACGAAGCCGACGATGACCGCTTCCTGAAGGGCGTTCGGGAGCTTGTCGGAGTCGATGACCGACGCCCAGGCCTCGGCCTTGGCCTCGGGGGTCGGGCGGGCGGCGCGGGCCGTGGCGGCGTGCCGCTCGCCGGCCGCCGTCCTGTCCCGCTCGTACTCGCCCGCGATCTCCGTCTCGTCGAAGCGGCCCACGGCCGCCAGACGCTGTACGAACGCCCAGCGCAGCTCCGTGTCGACGGCCAGCCCCTCGACCGACTGGGAGCCCTCCAGCAGGCCCTCCAGCAGGTCCAGCTGCTCCGGCGTACGGGCCGTCGCCGCGAACGCCCGCGCCCACGCCAGCTGGTGGTCGCTGCCCGCCTCGGCGGACCGCAGATGGGCCAGCGTGGCGTCCGTCCAGCGGGTCAGCAGGGCCTCGCGGGCGGCCGGGGCGGCGTACAGCTCGATCGCCAGCTTCACCTGGCGCTGCAGCGACTGCACGACGCCGATGTCGGACTCCTTGCCGATGCCCGACAGGACCAGCGAGAGGTAGTCGCGGGTGGCGAGTTCCGCGTCGCGCGTCATGTCCCAGGACGACGCCCAGCACAGGGCCCGGGGGAGGGACGCCTCGAAGTCGCCGAGGTGCTCCGTGACGAAGGCCAGGGACTGCTCGTCCAGGCGGACCTTCGAGTACGACAGGTCGTCGTCGTTGAGGAGGATCACGTCCGCGCGGCGCTTGCCCACCAGCTGCGGAACGGCGGTCAGTTCACCGTCCACGTCCAGCTCGACGCGCTCGGCGCGCAGCAGCTTGCCGCTGTCGCCGTCGAGGTCGTACAGGCCGACCGCGATGCGGTGCGGGCGCAGGGTCGGCTCGCCCTTCGCGCCGGCCGGCAGCGCCGGGGCCTCCTGGCGGATCGCGAAGGACGTGATGACGCCGTCGGCGTCCGTCTCGATCTCGGGACGCAGGATGTTGATGCCCGCCGTCTCCAGCCACTTCCTCGACCAGGTCTTCAGGTCGCGGCCGGAGGTCTCCTCCAGGGCGCCCAGCAGGTCGGACAGGCGCGTGTTGCCGAACGCGTGGCGCTTGAAGTACGCCTGCACACCCCGGAAGAACTCGTCCATGCCGACGTACGCGACGAGCTGCTTGAGGACGGAGGCGCCCTTGGCGTAGGTGATCCCGTCGAAGTTGACGAGGACGTCGTCCAGGTCCCGGATCTCGGCCATGATCGGGTGGGTGGAGGGCAGCTGGTCCTGCCGGTAGGCCCAGGTCTTCATGGAGTTGGCGAAGGTGGTCCAGGAGTTCGGCCACTTCGATCCGGGGGCGTACGCGAGGCAGGACGCCTCCGCGTAGGTGGCGAACGACTCGTTCAGCCAGAGGTCGTTCCACCACTCCATGGTGACCAGGTCGCCGAACCACATGTGGGCCAGCTCGTGCAGGATCGTGGCCGCACGCTGCTCGTACGCGGCGTCGGTGACCTTCGACCGGAAGACGTACTGGTCCCGGATGGTGACCGCACCGGCGTTCTCCATCGCGCCCGCGTTGAACTCCGGCACGAACAGCTGGTCGTACTTCTGGAAGGGGTACGCGTAGTCGAACTTCTCCTGGAACCAGTCGAAGCCCTGCCGGGTCACCTCGAAGATCGCGTCCGAGTCGAGGTACTCGGCCAGCGACGGCCGGCAGTAGATGCCGAGCGGGACGGACTGGCCGTCCTTCTCGTAGACGCTGTGCACGGAGTGGTACGGGCCGACGATGAGCGCCGTGATGTACGTCGAGATGCGCGGCGTCGGCTCGAAGGACCAGACGTTCTCCTTGGGCTCCGGGGTGGGCGAGTTGGAGATCACCGTCCAGCCCTCGGGGGCCTTCACGGTGAACTGGAAGGTGGCCTTCAGGTCGGGCTGCTCGAAGGACGCGAAGACGCGGCGCGCGTCCGGGACCTCGAACTGGGTGTAGAGGTACGCCTGCTGGTCGACCGGGTCGACGAAGCGGTGCAGGCCCTCGCCCGTGTTGGTGTACGCGCAGTCGGCGACCACCCGCAGGACGTTGCGGCCCTCCAGCAGGCCCGGCAGCGCGATACGGGAGTCCTTGAAGACCTCGCCCGCGTCGAGCGTGTCACCGTTGAGAGTCACCTCGTGGACGGTCGGTGCCACGAGGTCGATGAAGGAGTCGGCGCCGTTCTCCGTGACGTCGAAGCGCACCGTGGTCACGGACCGGTAGGTGCCGCCTTCCTGCGCGCCGGAGAGGTCGAGATCGATCTCGTAAGAGTCAACGGTGAGCAGCTTCGCCCGCTGCTGCGCCTCTTCGCGAGTCAGGTTTGTGCCAGGCACGCGGTCATCTCCTCGATATGTGTGGGTTGCGCCATCCTTCCACGGGACCTGCACGGAGCGCGATGTCCGTTTACCGCCGGTGGGACGGGGCGCACGCGCGTGAGGCTGGGGTCATGACGACCTACCTCGCACGTCCCATCGATCCGACGGCCCTGAAGGAGCTTCGCTCTGCTGACGACGCGGGACGCCGGACGGTTCCCGTGACCGACGAGGAGGGCGGGTCGCCCCTGCGCTGCTGCCTGCGCAGAAGCGCACCCGGGGAGCGGGTCGCCCTCGTCTCGTACGCCCCGCTGCGCCGCTGGGCGGCCGCGAACGGCGTCGATCCGGGCGCGTACGACGAGCAGGGCCCCGTCTTCGTCCACGCGGCGGAGTGCGCCGGGCCGCAGCCGGCCGGCCTGCCCTTCGTGAACGCGCACCGCGTGGTCCGCCGGTACTCGGCCGAGGGGCACATCCTCGGCGGCCGGCTGGTCGGGGACGCGGACGCGTTCGCCGCGGCGTTCGGGGAGGCGTTCGACGATCCGGCCGTGGCGCTCGTCCACGTCAGGGCCGTCGAGTACGGATGCTTCCTCTATGAGGTGCGCCGCCCCTGAGGTCCCGTTACGGAAGTGCCGCCGATCCGGCTCAGGGCCGAGGTGCCCGGCTACGTGGCGGTGGCACTCCGCGGAGCGTCGAGACCGCGCAGTGCGTCGAGCATCCTCGCCACCGCCGGTGAATCCGCCCCGCCCTTGCGCACGGCCGCCACCACATGCCGCACCGGCCGCTCCTCCCCCAGCTCCCGCATCACGACCCCGCCCCGCGGCACGGCAGCCATCCGCGGCACCAACGCCACCCCCATCCCCGCCTCGACCATCGCCAGGATCGCCGTCCACCCGGCCGCGGAATGTCCCTGTCGCGGGCTGAACCCCGCTGCCTCGCACGCCCCCCGGGTGATGTCCGACCACGGCCCGCTCCCGCCGAAGATCCAGTCCTCCCCCGCGAGATCGGCCAGCCGAAGGCCCTCGGCGGCCGCCAGCCCGTGCCCCTGGGGCAGGGCGACGTCCAGCGGATCCGCCAGCAACGGCACCCGCGTGAAGCGCGCGTCCCCCACCACCGGTGCCTGCGCCGCGAGCGACAGGGCGAGATCGACCTCCCCGGCGGCCAGCAGCTCGTACGCCTCACCGGCCTCGGCCTCCCGCACCCGTACGACCACCCCGGGATGCGACGCACGCAGCGCCCGCACAGCCGGGACGACCAGCGCCGGCACCGCCGTGGAGAAGGCACCCACCCGCACCTCGCCGACCTCACCGTGCGCGTACGCCGCCAACTCGGCGTCCGCCCGCTCCAGTTGTTCGAACACGGCCTCCGCATGCCGCAGCACCAGCCGCGCCGCGTCCGTCAGCCGCACCCGGCGCCCCTGCGCCTCCAGCAACGGCACCCCGACCTGCCTGGCGAGATTCGTCAGCTGCTGCGACACCGCCGACGGCGTCATCCGCAACGCCTCGGCCGTCGCCGTCACGGTCCCCCGTTCCCGCAACGTCCGCAGGATCTGGAGCTTCCGGATGTCCCACTCGACCATGGCGGCAACCTACGTCACCGACGCGCTCCCGCCCCCGCCCCCAGTACGACCCCGCCCAGGATCATCGCCATGCACAGCACCTGGGCCCAGCCGGTCGTCTCACCGAGCACCGCCCACGACAGCAGCGACACGCACACCGGCTGGAGGTAGTAGACGACCCCGGCGCGGCTCGGGCCGACCAGCGCGATCGCCCTGTTCCAGGCGAAGAAGGCCACAGCGGACGAGGCGACCCCGACGTACAGGATCGGCAGGACCGTCCCGGGTGTCGGGTCGAAGCCGCCCTGCACCGCCACGCTCACCCCCTGCGCGGGCAGCAGCAGGGCCGTACCCACCAGGAAGACGGTGAACAGGAAGGCCGTTCCGCCCAGTTCCGCCGGCTTGCGCCGCAACAGTCCGCTGTACGACCCGAAGCAGCAGGCCGCCGCCACCATCCACAGGTCCCCGGCCGCGAAGCGGGCCCCGCCCGCGCCACCCCCGATCAGCAGCACGACCCCCGCGCAGGCCACCACCAGTCCCGCCACCCGGCGCGCACCCGGCCGTACCCCCGCGGCCCGCTCGAACACGGCCATCAGCACCGGTGAAGCAGCCATGATCATGCCCATGTTGGCGGCGGACGTGGTCAACCCGGCCTGGTTGACGAGGGTGTTGTAGACGGTGACACCGAGGAGCGAGGCGAGGAGTACGAAGCCGAGGTGACGGCGGATCACCTTCCGCTGCCGCCATGCCTGCCGGGCCCCGAACGGAGCCACCGCGACCAGCGCCACCAGCCACCGCCAGAACGCCTGCTGCACCGGCGGCACGCTGTCGTGCAGCGCGCGGGAGGTGACGAAGCTGCCGGACCAGACGACGGTGGCGAGGGCGGCGAGCGCGACGCCGAGGACGGCTGTCCTGGGGAGGGAGGTCGGGGTTGCTGTCCTGGGGAGGACGACGGTCACGGAAATCCTTTCGCTGGTCGGTGATCGGGCTCGATCTACCGTCGCAGCGCCTGAACCGTCACGTCCATCGAATCTTTTCGATGCTTCTCTTCAGTAGAACTGAAAGATTCGCCACCGGCCGCGCTCACAGCCACCCCGCGGACAGCCGCCCGGCGCCCCGCCCCGGTCTGCCCCACCACGGTCGCCCCGAACGCGAGCGCCATGCCCACCAGCTGGAGCGGCGTCAGCGCCTGGTCCAGCGCGGCCCAGCCGACCACCGCGGCGGTCAGCGGGGACAGCGGCCCGAGGAAGGTGACCTGGGTGGCGGTGAGGCGGCCGATGCCGCGGAACCAGAGCCAGTACGCGAGGGCCGTGTTCGCCAGCGCCAGATAGAGGTAGCCGCCGATCGCCGGGCCGTCGAGCGCGGGCGGCGCGCCCTCGACCAGGAGGGCGAGCGGGGCGATGAGCAGGCCGCCGGCCGTCAACTGCCATCCGGTGAGGGCGAGCGGGCCGACGCCGTCCGGGCGCCCCCAGCGCTTGGTCAGCACCGTGCCCGTGGACATCGAGGCGGTGGAGGCGAGCGCCGCCAGGACGCCCAGCGCGTCCAGGGCACCGGCCGCCCGCAGCACGACGAGGCTGACCCCGAACGCGGCCACGACCGCGGTGAGCAGCGTCCGTACGGTCGGCCGCTCCCCCAGCAGCACCGCCGCGAGCCCGGCGACGAACAGCGGCCCGACCGAGCCCACGACCGCCGCCATGCCACCGGGCAGCCGGTAGGCGGACAGGAACAGCAGCGGAAAGAAGGCGCCGATGTTCAGCGCGCCCAGCACCGCCGACTTCCACCACCAGGCACCGCGCGGGCGGACCCGGGCCAGGGCGAGCAGCAGCAGACCGGCGGGCAGAGCGCGCATCAGGCCGGTGAACAGGGGGCGGTCGGGCGGCAGGAACTCGGTGGTGACCGCGTAGGTCGTGCCCCAGGAGACGGGGGCGAGCGCGGTGAGGAGTATCAGTGCACGCACGGCACACACACCCTTCAAAGTAGGTCGATGGAAAGTAGCTTAGTCGTAAGCTACTTTCCGTCAAGCCACTTTCTTGCGACCGAGCGTCCGACCGCCGATACTCGGCGCATGAGCGAACGTCCGCAGCCCAAGGACCCCGTCGACGCGATCATCGACCAGTGGGCGGCCGTGCGGCCCGACCTCGACACCAAGGCGATGGAGGTCTTCGGGCGGATCTTCCGCCTCTCGCGCACGATGGGCGACCGCATGGAGAAGGCGTACGCGCCCCACGGCATCTCGCGCGGCGAGTTCGACGTCCTGGCGACCCTGCGCCGCGCCGGTGAGCCGCACACGCTCTCGCCCCGCCAGCTCTCGGCGACGCTCATGCTCACCACCGGCGGCATGACCGGCCGCCTCGACAAGCTGGAACGGGCCGGCCTGCTGCGCCGCTCCCCCGATCCGCACGACCGCCGCGGCCTGCAAGTCACCCTCACCGAGAAGGGGTTGCACCTCATCGACGAGGCGGTCGGCGCCGGCCTCGCCGTCCAGACGGAGGCCCTGTCGGCCCTCGACGACGAACAGGCCGACCGATTGGCCGACCTGTTGCGGGAGCTGCTGGCGGGGACGCCCGAAACCCGGTAGTCGCCAACCAGGTAGTCGCCAACCGGCCGACGGGCGGTACGCGGAGGCCCCGTTCACCCCACGTGCGCGGCGAGGGCCGCCCAGACCGCCCGCGTGTCCACCCCGTCCGCCGCCCACGCCACGTATCCGTCGGGCCGCACCAGCACGGTCGTACGGCGGTCGCTCGCCCAGCGCTCCACGGACAGCCGGTCCTCGCGGGAGCCCTGGTCCGAGGACACCTCCGCGGCCTTCGGGGTGATCAGCACGAACCGCCCGCCGCGCAGTGCCTCGTACAGCCGGCCGCCCTCCAGCGGGACGTCGGGGACGCGGGTGCCGACCAGGCGGTGGGAGCCGCGCGGAGCGGCGTACCGGTAGCCGATGCCCGAGATCTGGGCCAGGGCCTTCGCCTGAGCGGGCCGGGCGGCGTTGACGAAGGCGGAGACGAGGGCGCGTACGGCACGCAGGGCCGGGTTCCGGGCCCGCGCCAGCCGGACCAGCCCGCCGCTGCTGCGCAGCACCGCCTCGCCGACCGGGTGGCGCTCGGCCTGGTAGGTGTCCAGAAGGCTCTCGGGCGAGCGGCCCTTGACGACGGCGGCGAGCTTCCAGCCGAGGTTTGCCGCGTCCTGGAGGCCGGTGTTCATGCCCTGGCCACCCGCCGGCGAGTGGACGTGCGCGGCGTCACCGGCGAGGAGGACCCGTCCGACCCGGTACTCGGGCGCCTGACGCTCGTCGCTGTGGAAGCGGGAGAGCCAGCGCGCGTCACGCATGCCGTAGTCGGTGCCCAGGGCGCGACGGGTGACCTCCTTGACCTCGTCGAGGGCGAGCGGGGCGTCGTCGGGGACCTCGTGGCGACGGTTCCAGCCCATCACGCGGTACCAGCCGTCACCGAAGGCCACGATCATCGCGAAGGCGTCGCCGGCCCCGTTGACGGTGAGCACGCTGTCCGGCCGCTCGGCGAGGCGTACGTCCGCCAGGAACAGGGACTTGATGACGGAGACGCCGGGGAAGGGCTGGCCGACCGCCCGGCGTACGGCGCTGCGGTGGCCGTCCGCGCCGACGACGTATGCGGCTCGGTGGGTGACGACCTCCCCGTCCGGGCCGCGCACGTCGAGGTCGACCCCGCTGTCGTCCTGCCGCAGCCCGACGACCTCGCTCTCGTGGCGGAACTCGACGCCGAGCTCACGCGCCCGCCGCTCCAGCAGCCGCTCGACCTCGTACTGGGGGGTGATGAGGAGGAACGGGAAGCGGGACGGCAGCGTGCCCAGGTCGAGAGAGAGGCGGCGGAAGAGGCGCAGTTCGGTGATGGTGCTGCCGGTGGCGAGCAACTCGTCGGCCAGGTCGCGGGCGTCGAGCTGTTCCAGGGTCCGGGCGTGCACGCCGAAGGCGCGGGAGAGGTTGCTGATCTCGTGCGGGCGCTTCTCGACGAGGGTGACGGGGACTCCGGCGGCGGCGAGGTCGCCGGCCAGGAGAAGCCCGGTGGGGCCGGAGCCGACGACGAGCACGGGGTGGGTGGGGTTGGTGCCGGTGCCGTTCATAGTGGCCTCCTGGATGCCAACAGTTGTTGGTCAACGCTTGTTGGCAACGATAGAGCCGCACCGATGAAGACGTCAACACTTGTTGGCCCACGCATGTTGACCTACGCTTGTTGGCATGATGCAGGGCAAGCCCTCCACCCCAGCACGCCGCTCCGACGCCACCCGCACGGCGATCCTCGAAGCGGCCCGCGAGCGCTTCGCGGCCGACGGTTACGAGCGCGCCACCATCCGCGCGATCGCCAAGCACGCGAACATCGACCCGTCGATGGTGATGCGCTACTACGGCAACAAGGAGGGCCTGTTCGCGGCGGCCGTCTCCATCGACCTGAAACTGCCGGACCCCGCGTCGCTGTCCCGGGACGACGCCGGACGGACGCTCGTGACCCACTTCGTGGACATGTGGGAGAAGAACGAGGTGCTCACGGCCCTGCTCCGGGTCGGCGCGACCAACCAGGCCGGGGCCGAGCGGATGCGGGGCATCTTCGCGGACCAGTTGCTGCCGGTCGCCCGTCGGGCCTGCCCCGACCCTGAACAGGCTCCGGCGCGGGCCGCGCTGGTGTCGTCGCAGCTGCTCGGGCTGGCGCTCACACGCTACGTGCTGCGGTTCCCGCCCTCCGTGGCCCTGGCCCCCGAGGAGATCGTGGCGTGGCTGGCGCCCACGGTGCAGCGGTATCTGACGGCGCCGTACCCGGCGTGAGGGTCAGCCGGCGTGAGAGCCACCCGGCGTGAGCATCACCGGGCGTGAGGGTCCCGCCGGAGAACATGCCGAGGGCGCCGACCTCGTCGACGTACGGCGGATGCGCGTACGCACGACGGGGCCGGCGCCCTCGGGGAAAGCTGAGGAGGGGCCGAGCCGGGCGGAAGCCCTGATCAGGCCTTCGCCTTGGCCTTGGCCTTCGGCTGGCGGTCCGTGGAGCGGTCCAGGACCATCACGAGGCCCGCGATGACCGCGAACACCACGAGGGGGGCCAGGACGAACTGGCCCAGCGTCTCGATGACGCTCAGGCCCGGGCCGGGGTCGTCACCGTCGTCACGCGTCAGCGCGAGCGCGGGGGACGACATGAGCAGCATCATCAGCGTCGTACCGGCGGCCAGGGCGCCGGCGCGCAGGGCGTTCTTCTTGTCCACGGGGCCAAAAGTACCGAACCCCACGAGGGGCCGCGCGCCCGGGGTGCCGTATGAGGCGATCCGCCCCCCAGCGTTGGGGGTGCGGTCAGTCCCGCCCGACAGGTCAGGATCCCGCTCCCGATCCCGCCCGCAGCACCTCCACCAACGCCCGCACCCGGGCCGACCCCGCCAGTTCCTCCAGCGTCACCGCCTTGCCCTCCGCGTCCGCGATCGGCAGCCGCCAGTTCGGGTACTGGTCCCAGGTCCCCGGCAGGTTCTGCGGGCGGCGGTCGCCCACGCCGTCCGGGAGCCAGACGCCGACCATGCGGGCCGGGGTGCGCAGCAGGAAGCGGTGGACGGCCTGGATCTCGGCCTCCTCCTCCGAGGTGCACTGCCCGCCATGGGTGCCCCGCAGCAGGCCGAGCCGGGACAGCAGCTCCAGCCACTCGCCGGTGTCCGCCGCCGCTTCGGCCCGCTCCTGCTCCAGGGGGCGGGTCAACAGGCCGAGGCCGTCGCGGAGTTCGACGTGGTCGCCGGTGAGGCGGGCCGCGGTGGGCGGCAGGTCGTGGGTGGTGACGGTGGCGAGGCAGTCGGCGCGCCAGGAGTCCGGCGACAGGGGGCGGCCGTCGCCGTCCCAGTCCCGTTCGAACCACAGCACCGAGGTGCCGAGCACACCCCGCGAGCGCAGCGTCTCCCGCACCCCCGGCTCCACCGTGCCGAGGTCCTCCCCGATCACCACCGCCCCGGCCCGGGATGCCTCCAGCACCAGGATCGCGAGCATCGCCTCGGCGTCGTAGCGGACGTACGTCCCCTCCGTGGGCGGCTGCCCCTGCGGCACCCACCACAGCCGGAACAGCCCCATCACATGGTCGATGCGCAGCGCGCCCGCATAGCGGAAGAGCGCCCTGAGCAGGCGGCGGTACGGCTCATATCCCGACTCGGCCAGCCGGTCCGGCCGCCAGGGCGGCAGCCCCCAGTCCTGGCCGCGGGCGTTGAAGGCGTCCGGCGGGGCGCCCACCGACATCCCGGCCGCGAAGTACTCCTGCTGTGCCCAGGCGTCCGCGCCCCCGGGGTGCACGCCGACCGCCAGGTCGTGCACGATCCCGACCGGCATCCCCGCCTCCCGCGCGACCCGCTGGGCCTCGGCCAGCTGGCCGTCGGTGAGCCACGCGAGACGGCAGTGGAAGTCGACCCGGTCCATCAACTCGCCCCGCGCGCGGGCGGTTTCGGGCGACCGTGGATCCCGTAGCCCCGCCGGCCACCGCGGCCAGTCCGAGCCGTGCACCTCGGCCAGCGCGCACCAGGTGGCGTGGTCCTCCAGCGCCTGGCCCTCCCGCGCGAGGAAGTCGACGTACGCGGCCCGTCGTCCCGGCCCGAGCGGCACCTCGCGCAGCAGCTCCAGCGCCTCCCGCTTGGCCTCCCAGACCGCGTCCCGGTCGATCAGTTCCCCCTTCTCCAGCACCGCCGCACGCAGCCGCCCGGCCCGTTCCAGCAGCGCCCGCACCCGCTCGCGGTCCTCGACGTACGCGAACTCGGGCACGCCCTCGACCCGCAGATGCACCGGGTCGGGGAAGCGCCGGGAGGACGGGCGGTACGGGGACGGGTCGGTCGGGGCACCGGGCACGGCCGCGTGCAACGGGTTGACCTGCACGAATCCGGCGCCGAGCGCCCGGCCGGCCCAGGCGGCCAGCTCGGCGAGGTCACCGAGGTCGCCCATGCCCCAGGAGCGGCGGGAGAGGAGGGAGTAGAGCTGGACCAGAAGGCCGTACGAGCGGCCGGCGGGCGTGCGCAGGCGGGGCGGGGCGACGACCAGGTGGCTGGTCGCCGTACGGCCGTCCGGGGTGGTGGCGGTCAAACGGTGCACGCCGGGCGGGAGTTGGGCGACGGCGGTGCGGGTCTCGCCCTGTTCGGTCTCGATGCGCAGCCGGGTGCCGGAGGGCAGCGTGGCCAGCGCGTCGGGTTCGGTGCCGCCCCAGCACACCGTCGTCGGCGGCAGCAGCCGCTCGCGCAGCTCCCGCTCCCGCGCGGCGCGCGCGGCGGCGACGGCACCGGGCGTGCTCGCGTCGACGTCGAGGGCGGCCAGCGCGAGGGTGAGGGCGGCGGCGGAGGCCGTGACCGTGCGGTCGGCGGACGGCTGGTAGGAGGTGGCGACGCCGTGCAGCTCTGCGAGCCGCGACAGGTCGTCGGAAGGGAGACCTTCGGGACCCGCTGGGTCCTCGGCAGGGGCTTCGGCCGACCGCTGTCCTGTCATCTACGGCCTCGTGGAGTACATGTCCAAGTCCATACCGGTGTCCATACCCAGGTCCATGCCCATGTCCCAGGTCGCGGCCTCGCTCGTCAGCGGCGCGGCGTCGGCGAGCGGCGGCTCGCTGGTGAGGGGCTCGGCGTCGGGGAGGGGTGGTTCGCTGGTGAGGGGGGTTTCGAAGCAGGCGCCCTCGGCGCTGAAGACGCAGGCGTGCATCCCGGGTTCGGTGAAGACGCCTTCGTACATCTCGGGCTCGATGGGCGCCTCAGGTTTGGACAGGGCCGATGCTGTGGCCACGGGGACCTCCTTGTCGAGTACGACGTGGGTTACCGCAGCCCTACCCAGCGGACGCGACGGCAGACGTGCAAAGAGAAACAACGTGCCTCTCCTCACATTCTGTTCCGCACATCCTGTTGCGAAGGCAGCCCCTCCCGGACCATTTTCCTGATCACTATTCACTCAGTACATGTACTCAGTACATAATGATCCGCATGAGCACCCGCCACATCCTGTTGGGGCTGCTCGCCACGGGGCCGAGCCATGGCTACGACCTCAAGCGACGGCACGACGAACGCTTCCCGCAGGCCCGCCCGCTGGCCTACGGGCAGGTCTACACGACCTTGCAGCGGCTGGTCCGCGACGGACTCGCCGAGGTCGACGGCATCGACTCGGACGGCGGCCCGGAGCGGACCGTGTACCGCTCCACGGAGGACGGAGCGCGTGAACTGACCGAGTGGGCCGGGAAGATCGCGCCACCCGCGCCGTTCGTGACGAACGAGATCTTCGCCAAGGTCGTCGTCTCGATCCTGTCCGGCGGCGACCCCGACGCCTATCTGCGCGCCCAGCGCGCCGCCCATATGACGCGGATGCGCGAGCTCACGGCGGTCAAGACCGCGCAGGGCAGCGATCTCGCGACCGTCCTCTCGGCGGACTACGCCCTCAACCACCTCGACGCCGACCTCCGTTGGATGACGACCACGGCGGCCCGGCTCACCACCCTGACCGCGGAGGTCGACGCAGGATGAGCAATACAACGGGAAGCGCGGTGCCGCTGCTGGCGGCCCGTGACCTCGTCAAGGCGCACGGCAGGACACAGGCCCTGCGCGGCGCCTCCATCGAGCTGCGGGCGGGCGAGATCCTCGCGGTCACCGGCGCCAGCGGCGGCGGGAAATCCACGCTGCTGCACTGTCTGGCCGGCATCGTCCGCCCGGACACCGGTGCGGTGACGTACGACGGGGAGCGGCTGGACCAGTTGCCGGAGAAACGGCTGAGCGAGCTGCGGCGTACGGAGTTCGGCGTGGTCTTCCAGTTCGGGCAGCTGATCCCCGAGCTGACGGCCCTGGACAACGTCGCCCTGCCGCTGCTGCTCGCCGGTGCCCGACGGCAGGAGGCGCAGGCGAGGGCCGGTGAGTGGCTGGAGCGGTTCGGGGTGCGCGGGCAGGAGGAGCTGCGGCCGGGCGAGATGAGCGGCGGCCAGACGCAGCGGGTGGCCCTGGCCCGTGCGCTGGTCACCGGCCCGAAGATCGTCTTCGCGGACGAGCCGACCGGGGCGCTGGACTCACTGGCGAGCGAGCAGGTGATGACGGCCCTGACACACACGGCCCGCGAGTCGGGTACGGCGGTGCTGCTGATCACGCACGACGCCCAGGTGGCGGCGTACGCGGACCGCGAGGTGCGGCTGGCCGACGGGACCGTGGCGCCGTTGGAGGTGGCGGCATGAGGAACGAGCTCTGCGGCGGCGGGAGGATCGCCGCCCGACCGGAGGCGGCGGTAGTGAGACCCGCCGGACTCGGCGACGGATTCCGACGTCGCGGCGCGACCGTGACCGGCCCGGAGGTGACCTCATGAGCACCGACCTTCGGCTGGCCTGGCAGCTCACCCGGGGATCCGACCGGCGCGAGTGGTGGCGGGTCGGACTCACCGCGGTCGGGGCGGCGCTGGCGACCGGGTTCGCGCAGGCGGGCGTCGCGCTGGCCTCGCTCGACGGCTACAACAGCGTGCCGCTCGCGCACGGCCTGCTGCACGCCCCGGGACAGCGCTCCGGGGTGATCTTCAGCCTGGCACTCCTTCTCATCCCGGTGCTCGGCTTCCTCGGCCAGACCGCGCGGATCGGCGCCGTCCACCGCGACCGGCGGCTCGCCGGGCTGCGGCTGGCCGGGGCCGCTCCCTGGCAGGTGCGCCGGATCGCCGCGCTGGAGACGGGGATCGCCTGTCTGCTGGGCTCGGCGCTCGCCACCGCGGTCGCGGTTCCGGTACTGCTGTCCTTGTGGACCAGTCCGACCGCTCTCGCCTGGGCGGGGATGACCCTGGTCGCCCTGGCGGTACCGGCGCTGGGCGCGGCGGCGGCCGCGCTGGCGTTGCGCCGGGTGGTGGCGTCACCGCTCGGCTGGGTGCGCCGGGTGCGGACCGCCCAGCGTCCGGGGCGGGTGTTCCTGGCGGGGGCCGGGCTGCTCGCGGTGTTGGCGGTACTGACCTTGCTGACCCCCGTGTTCGACAGGCCCCACGTGTTCTCCCCCCTCCCGGTGATCATCCTGGCCATGACCCTGCTCGTCGGTGCCGCGGCGGTGTGGCTGACGGGCTGGTCCTCCGGCCTGCTGGGCCGCACCCTCGCGGTCCGGGCCCAGCGCCCGGCCCTGCTGATCGCTGCGGAACGGCTGCGTGACGACCCGTGGGCGGCGGCCCGCACCCACGGGGCCGTGCTGCTGGTGACCGTGGTCGGCACCGGCTTCGTGGGAGTGCGGCAGGTGCTGCTCGCCGATCTGCACGGCATGCGGCGCGAAGGCCAACTGGGCATGCGCATGGAGTTCTACACGGCGGGCCTCGATCTGACGGCGGCCGCGATCCTCGTCGCCCTCGGGATCGTCCTGTCGGCTCTCGCCGTCGGTACCGCCGAGTCCCTGGCTACCCGGCGCCGGGGCCTGGCGGTGCAGAACGCGGCCGGGGTGCCGCGCGGGGTGCTGGCCCGGGCGCTGTTCCTGGAGACCGCGCTCCCGCTGATCCCGGCGGTCGTGGCGGCGGGCGCCGGCGGCATGGCGATCGGGGCTGGGTACGCGTCGATCACCACGGAGTACGTGGTGCCGGACGTGCCGTACGTCTCCCTGCTGGTTCCCCTCGCGGTGTACGCCTGCTGCCTGCTTGCGGCGGCCACCTCACTGCCCCTGCTGCACCGCTCGGTGCGCCCGGCGGAGCTGCGGTACGTGTGACAGCGGTACCGCGGCCCGCGCGAGAACCGGGCCGCGGCCCGGAGGAGAACGGCCGCACGGCCACGCAGCCGTCCGGCCCCGGGGGCACGGGGGACCCTCGGGGCCGGACGGTTGCAGGCGCCGCACAGCAGGTATGCGAAGGCCCGGGTCGTCAGGCGGAAATGCCGTCGATCCGGGCCATGGCGTCCTCCGCGCCGAATGGCTGCAAATACGGCAGCCAGCGCGGGTCCCTATGCCCGGTGCCGATGATGCGCCAGGCGAGACCGGTGGGTGGAGCGGGTTTGTGGCGCAGCCGCCAGCCGATTTCGAACAGGTGTCGGTCGGCCTTCACGTGGTTGCAGCGGCGACACGAGGCCACCACGTTGTCCCAGACGTGCTTGCCCCCGCGGCTGCGCGGGATGACGTGGTCGACGCTGGTTGCGACGCCACCGCAGTACATGCACCGGCCCCCGTCACGCGCGAAGAGCGCCCTGCGGGTAAGAGGAACGGGCCCCCGATAGGGAACCCGGACGAATCGCTTGAGCCGGACCACGCTGGGTGCGGGGACTGTGACGGTCGCGCTGTGCATGAAGGCGCCGGACTCCTCGAGGCATACGGCCTTGTTCTCGAGGACGAGGACGAGCGCGCGGCGGAGCGGTACGACGCCGAGTGGCTCGTACGACGCGTTGAGGACCAGGACATGCGGCACGGATGCCTCCTTGGGCGTCGGCGGCGCGTGGCTCGCGCCGGGACGATCTGTAGTCAGTCTCCCCTCTTGCCTGGTGAAAGCGCCACCATGTGCCGGTAACGGGCTGGGAGTGTTTTCGACCACATCTGATTCATCCCCAGGACGACGAACTGTTCATCCCACCAGTTCATCCCCAGGTGGGCACCATTTCTCCCTCGAACATGGCGCCGATCCACACACGATGCCCCGATAGTGTGGTGGGCCTGCCCTGCCGGTGACCTTTTCGTGACCTTGACCGCATGCCGATGGGGCGGACGCTGCACCTGGAGGTACCTTCCGTGTCCTTGCCCGCCGGCCTACTCGCCGCCGCTTCGACCCCGTCACCCACCCCCTCGGAGTCGACGACCCCCGCGGTTCCCTCGATCCAGGACGCCCACGAGAGCGCGACCCAGGCCGCGAGCTGGGTCGAGCAGAACTGGTCGACCTGGCTCGCGATAGGTCTCAAGGTCCTGCTGATCCTGGTGATCGCGGCGGTGCTGAGAGTGGCGATCCGACGGGCGATCACCAAGCTCATAGACCGGATGAACCGCACCGTGCAGGCGGTCGACGGCACGGCGATCGGCGGCCTCCTGGTCAACGTCGAGCGCCGCCGTCAGCGCTCCCAGGCGATCGGCTCGGTCCTGCGCTCGGTGGCCAGCTTCCTGATCATGGGCACGGCCGCGCTGATGGCCCTGTCCGCCTTCGACATCAACCTGGCCCCACTGCTCGCCTCCGCCGGTGTCGCGGGCGTCGCGATCGGCTTCGGTGCCCGCAACCTCGTCACCGACTTCCTCTCCGGTGTCTTCATGATCCTGGAGGACCAGTACGGCGTCGGCGACTCGATCGACGCCGGCGTCGCCTCCGGTGAGGTCATCGAGGTGGGCCTGCGCGTGACCAAGCTGCGCGGCGACAACGGCGAGATCTGGTACGTCCGCAACGGCGAGGTCAAGCGCATCGGCAACCTCTCCCAGGGCTGGTCGACGGCCGGCGTCGACGTCACCGTCCGCTCCTCCGAGGACCTGGACAAGGTCAAGGGCACCATCGACGCGGTCGCCGAGAAGATGAGCAAGGAGGAGCCCTGGAACGAGCTCCTCTGGGGCCCGATCGAGGTCCTCGGCCTGGACAGCGTGCTGCTGGACTCGATGGTCGTCCGCGTCTCCGCGAAGACCATGCCCGGCAAGTCCCTGACCGTCGAACGCGAACTGCGCTGGCGCGTCAAGCGCGCCTTCGACGCGGCCGACATCCCGATCGTCGGCCGCGCTCCCGTCCTGGTGGACGGCGAGCCCACGGCGGACCCGACGGCGGGCATGGCCGCCCCCTCGGCCTACGCCAACACCTCCTCACCCCAGGCCCAGGCCGCGACGCCGCTGGCACCGCCGAGCGTGACGAAGTAGCGGCCCCTCGACGATCGCGTGATCGCGCTCCCGCTGGTCGAGCTCCGGACGAAGGACAGCGACGGGTGCGACGGGCACGACGGGCAGACACAACCAACGGTTGTGCGGCTCTGCCCCTCGGTTGTTTGCCCTGGGCGTGTCCCGCTGGCTTGGATGTCCCGGGTCAACGCGCGGTTGTGCGGGGCGGGACGGGCAGGGCGGTGGACAGGTGGCGGGCGGCGGGCGGTCGTTGGGGCGGCGGTTCGGGTGGCTGTGGGCGGCGTACGCGGTCAGTACGTTCGGCACGCGGCTGGCCTTCGACGCCTTCCCGCTGATCGCGGTCGTCGTCCTGCACGCCGGGGCGACCGAGGTGGCGCTGCTGGCGGCCTCGGGGCTCGCGGTCGGAGCGGTGGTGGCGGTGCCGCTCGGGGCGTGGGTGGAGTTCCGCCGGAAGCGGCCCGTGATGATCGCGGCGGACCTGGTCCGGTGCGCGGCGCTGCTGAGCGTCCCCGCCGCGTTCGCGCTGGACGAGCTCGGCCTCGGCCAACTGCTGGTGGTGTCGGTGGTGGTCGCCGCGGCGGACATCACGTTCGGCGCGGCGAGCGGGGCGTATCTGAAATCGCTCGTGCCGCCGGAGGACCTGCTCGTCGCGAACGGCCGCTTCGAGGCCACGACATGGACGGCCACCGCGCTCGGCCCACCGCTCGGCGGGGTGGCGATCGGCGTGTTCGGCCCGATGACGACCGTACTGGCGGACGCGGCCAGCTATCTGCTGTCGGCGCTGGGGATCCGCGCGATCAGCGGTAAGGAAAGGCAACAGACCGGCAGCCGACAGGCCGAAAGGCACCCGGCCGAAAGGCAGGCGACCGACAGGCAGGCGACCGACAGGCAGTACCCCTCCCCCGCCGCCCCCGCCGGTCTACGCATGAGTGACCTCCCGGCAGGCTGGCAGCACATCCTCACCCACCCCACCCTGCGCCCCCTGTTCCTCAACACCCTCCTGGTCAACGCCCTGATCATGGCGCCGGCCCCGTTGCTCGCCGTCCTCATGCTCGGCCAACTCGGCTTCGCCCCCTGGCAGTACGGCCTCGCCTTCGCCGTGCCCTGCCTGGGCGGCCTGCTGGGCTCGCGCCTGTCCCGGCGGCTGGTCGCCCGGCACGGCCGACACCGTGTCCTCCTCACCGTGGGCACCCTGCGTGCCTGCTGGCCGGTCGGCCTGGCCTTCGTCGGCCCCGGCACCCCCGGGCTGCTCCTCGTCATGGCCGTCGAGTTCGGCCTGATCACCTGCATGGGCGTCTTCACTCCGGTGCTCGCCACCACCCGCCTCGACCGGACCCCGCCGGACCGGACGACCCGCACCCTGTCGGCGTGGTCGATCACCAGCAGGACGACGACCGCGACCATGACGGCACTGTGGGGCCTGCTGGCGTCGCAGACCGGTCCGCGCACGGCGATCGCCCTCGCCGGAGTCCTGCTGCTGGCGACACCGCTCCTGCTCCCCCGGCACGAGCAGGTGGCCCAGCACAGCGGCGCCACGTAACGACTGGGTCGCCTGGTATAGACCTCTCTTGACGCCACCTTCCGTTCGGGTCTACGTTCCTCGACAACCAGACAGGAAACTTTCCTAACAGTGATCCTGGATGGACTTCCGTCGTAGATCGCTGAGAAGCTGGTCAGCCGAGAGGCAGGTGTCGATCCCATGGCAGGAACCGCCGGTACGCCGGGCACCCCACGCGTCCTGCGCGCCATGAACGACCGTGCCGCCCTGGACCTCCTCCTGGAGCACGGGCCGCTGTCCCGCACGCGGATCGGCAAGCTCACCGGCCTGTCCAAGCCGACCGCCTCCCAGCTGCTGGCCCGCCTGGAGGCCGCCGGCCTCGTGCTGGCGACCGGCACCACGGAGGGCCGCCCCGGCCCCAACGCCCAGCTGTACGAGGTCAATCCGACCTCCGCGTACGCCGCGGGGCTCGATGTCACTCCCGAACGCATCCTCGCCGCCGTAGCCGATGTCACCGGCCGCACGATCGGGTCGTACGAACTGCCCACCCCCGGCAGACGCCCGGCCCACCCCGTGGTCCGGCAGGTCACCGACGCCCTGGACGGCGCGGTGAAGGCGGCGGGCCTCGCCCGCGACGACGTCCGCCGGCTCGTCATCGGCACCCCCGGCGCCTTCGACCCCAACACGGGCCGGCTGCGCTACGCCTCCCACCTCCCCGGCTGGCACACCCCCGCGCTGCTCGACGAACTCGCCGCGGCCCTGCCCATGCCGGTCGAGTACGAGAACGACGTCAACCTCGTGGCGGTGGCCGAGCAGCGGCTCGGCGCGGCCCGCGGTCACGAGGACTTCGTACTGCTGTGGAACGAGGGCGGCCTGGGTGCCGCCCTGGTCCTCGGCGGCCGGCTGCACCGCGGCTGGACCGGCGGCGCGGGCGAGGTAGGTTTCCTGCCGGTTCCCGGCACCCCCCTGGTCCGGCAGGTGACCAAAGCCAACAGTGGCGGCTACCAGGAACTCGCCGGTTCACAGGCGATCCCCCGGCTCGCACACGAGCTCGGCATGTCCCACGTCCCGTCGACGCCGTACCCCGAGGCCGCCGCGACCCTCATCCAACGGGCCGCCACCGAGGACACCGTCATGCACCGGCTGCTCCTGCAGACCTACGCGACCCGGCTGGCCACCGGTCTCGCCTCCCTGGTCTCCGTCCTCGACCCCGAGCTGGTCGTCCTCAGCGGCGCCTCGCTCACCGCCGGCGGCGAGGTGCTGCGCACCCTCGTCCAGGACGAGCTGGAGGAACTGGCCGCGGCCCGCCCCCGCCTCGTCGTCGGCGACGTCCGTGAACACCCCGTACTGCGGGGTGCGTTGGAGAGCGCGCTCGCGACGACACGCGACGAGGTCTTCGACACCGGCCGCTGACGGCCCGCCTCTCTTCAACGCCTCAGCTCCACCCCTCGGCCCCCCACAGCC
>NZ_LGUR01000230.1 GCF_001270495.1 Streptomyces viridochromogenes | reverse complement strand
GACCCAACCCCTAGAACATGGTTTAATTAGTGGTGTCGGAAGGGGAGGGCAACCCCCGACCGGCACCGGTAGGCCGACCGGCCGCCGACAACCTCTCTCACCAGGAGATAAGAGATGAGCACGCCTCCCACCGTCGCGGAGCTGGCCCACCCGATCGCCCTCGAACTCGGAGGGAACTGGCGACCGCAGCAGGCGTACCACGGCGTCCAGGAGCTGGACCACGCCGCCACCTTCACTCACCTCGACGGCCGACAGCTCCACCTCTCCGAGCGATTCGACGATCCCGGCCACCTGCACATCCGAGGCGCATTCCCCGCCACCGACTACCCGTTCCGCAGGGGCGAGCGCGACAGCGTCCGAGTCGCCATGAGTGAAGACCCGGCGGACATCGCGGCCCGGATCGCCGCCGATCTCATCCCCGTGCACCGCGAGGTTCACGAGCGCGTGACCGAGCACAACCGCGCACAGGCCGAGATGCGGCGGGGTGTCGAAGAAGCCGCACGCGATCTTTCCGCCCGACTCCCCGGAGCCCGAACGCGAGTCGACGGCACATCTGCTTTCGTTTACATGAACCTTGAACCGGGAGAGGTCCGTATCGGACTCGACGGCGACGCGGTGAGCCTCGTACTCAACGACGTGCCCCGGCTTATCGCCGACGCCGTCGTATTCGCGGTGAGCCGATTCCTTCCCAACATCCAGACCCCCGAGGGTGAACGCGGCGAATACGTTGACGGATACGCCCTTTAATTCCCGACGTTTCACGGCGGCGCGCTCCTGCAGCGCGCCGCCCCGCCAGAAAGGCCCTGTGATGAGCGCCGACGTATTCACCATCGAGCCGCAATGGGTCGTGCAGGCCCCGCACCTCCGGTGCACCCTTAAACGCGCTCTTGCGCTCCAGGCCACACATAATGTGTGGTCCGGTACCGAGCACATCAACAACGCCGTAGCGATGGCCTACGGCGATCAACTCCCGGACTCCGGCCGATGGGAGCTGACCCGTTCCCAACTCCGCACACTCAAAATCGCCATTGAATGGCGCAGGGCCAGGCGCGCGGCCAGCGACAAGGAGACCGCCCCCGATACCCTCGAACACTGGACAGAAATAGAGGACGAGGTCATAGCGGCATACCGAGCAGTGAGCAACGAGGCAGAGTTGTACTGGATTTAGGGGGTTGCCAATCACCCAATAACATGGTTTAATTAATTGTGTCGGAAGGGGCGGGCAACCCCCGACCGGCACCGTTAGGCCAGTCGGCCCCGGATGTCGATCTCTTACCAGGAGGACCGAGGCATGCCCCGCAAGCCGAAGATGACCGACGAAGAGCGTCGTGCCTACAGCGCCAAGATGCGCGGTGAACTCGAAGCCGTCATGGATCGCGCGTGCGGCGCGATGGTCGGCAGCGAAGACTTCTGGGCCGCCGTCATGCGCACGGCCGCGAACCTGACCCACCGGGACCGTGATGACCGCAGTCCCACCAACTGCATCGCCATCGCCGCCCAGTGCCCGAACGCCACCCACGTACTCAGCTCCAGAGACTGGCGAAAGGTCGGACGCTTCCCGGTCAAGGGGTCCACCTCCCTCCGCATCTGGACGCCGATCAAGCGCCGGACCGAGGATGCCCAGGGAGCCACGGCCGCAGCCGCCGACGGCGGGCAGCGAGAGGCCGCCGGCGAGGCCGCCGAGGGGCAGGGGCGCAAGGTGTCCGGCTTCAAGGCCGGGCCGGTTTTCGACATCAGCCAGACCGACGGCGACGCCTACGAGCCGCCCGCCGCCGCCCCGCTCGCCGCCGAGGTCATCCGGGATGTCCTGGTGAACCAGTACCGCGACCAGTACCACGAGGACCCGGAGCAGGCCGGAGGGTTCGACTTCACCTGGGAAGCCCCCGACAACGCCGTCCGCATCCTGCTGTACGGCCATGCGTGGCGACGTATCGCCGAGGCGGACGCCCCCCTTCCCGGCCAGCACGCCGCCGAAGTCGCCTCAGCCGCCCACGTCGCTGCGCTCATCCTGAACATCGCCCCGGGCCCCGCCGTCATGCCGCCGCTCGCGGGCATCATCACCCAGGACAAGAAGCCCCCGGTGCATGAGTCCGCCGTCCGGGTCATCGAGACCGGCCGCGCCATCGCCCGCGCCGTCACCACGGCCGCCGAACGCCGCCACGAACTTGTCGTGACCGGTTGACCCAGACCCAAGAACATGGTTTAATTAATGGTGCTGGAAGGGGGAGGGCAACCCCCCGACCGACACCATCGCCGGGGCCGACCGGCCCCGGCGGAATCTCTCACCAGACAGGACACGACATGCTCACCACTGACAAGAAGCCCACCGTCCAGGACTTCCCCACCGCGACGCTCGTGATCGCCGGACCCTGGCACCGGGGCCACCAGCTCGACACCCGCCCCGCCGTCGTCGTCGGCCCGTTCGGCGGGCCGGAGTTCGCGGACGAGGCCACCATGTCCGTGGTCTGGTTCTTCACCCTCGGTGCCCCGCAGCCCGGCGACAGCGTCCAGGCGATGTTCCCGCACGAGCTGACCCCGCTGGACGACACGCTGACCACGATGCACGGCGACACGTTCCGCGACATCGTCCGCAGCCTGCGCCGTGGCCGGTTCGCCTACGACGACGGGGACGCGCTCCGCGCCGCCGTCCGCCAGGCATGGCGTGAGCGGACCGGACTGGCCGACGCCGACCCGGCCGCCCGGCACACGCTCCACCGCAGCTGACACCAGGCCCCGCCGGCCCGGGGGAGGGCAACACCTCCGGACCGGCAGGCCCCAGCACCCAAGCGGACACCCCTTCGGGGCGGCAGGACAGGTCCGGTGCGTTCACCGCCGCCGGCCGACTCCGCCGCCGGCCGACTCCGCCGCAGGCGGCTCCGCCGACCGACGACGGGCACCGGACCGCAGCGGACGCGCCCCGCGGGGGCGCGGCAGCCCCTGCCGTCGCGCAGGGCGCGACGGCCCGCGAGCCGATCGTCCCTCACGGCCCGCGCCCGTGGTGCAGCGCCGCTGCCAACGCACGGTCCGCCCTGCGGCCGGACCACAAACTCTCACCAGAAAAGGCCAGTTCAGTGACTATCGAGATCACCCACACCCGCCGAGAAGGAACCCTGATCGAGGGCACCAGCCGGGGAGACGGATCGGCCGAGATCCTGCGGCTCCGCGAGTACGGCCGCACCCAGCGCCAGCCCTTCCGCTGGAGCAGGAACCTTGACTGCTGGTACCTCCCGCACAGCCGTGACCACGCCACCTACACCCCCTCGCTCGAACTCCTCGCCCAGCGACTCCGAGACGCAGGCTTCGAGGTCACACTGACCATCGACAACGCCGACCGCCGATCGTTCTCCGAGGCCGAGCAGGACCGGGAAGAGAAGGCCGAAGGCCAGGCGGAGAGGTTCGGCGGATACGCCGACACCGCCGCCCAGAACTCCGAGGCTGCGTGGAAGTCGAGCCACGAGATATCCGAGCGGTTCGCCTTCGGTCAGCCCATCCTCGTCGGCCACCACTCCGAGGGACGCGCCCGTCGTGATCACGCACGGATGGACGACGTGATGCGCAAGAGCATCAGTGAGCGCGACCGTGCCGAGCACTGGACAGGCCGGGCGCAGGCCGCCGCGAACTATGAGCGGTTTAGGAAGGACCCCGGCCGCACGCTCCGCCGTCTCGACAAACTGCGGGCCGACCTTCGCGCGGTCGAGAAGTGGCAGCGCGGCGAGTCCGCCAAGGGCTCCACCCGCAACCCCGACGACCTCGAGTTGAAAATCCGGCACGGGGAACTGACCGAAGAGATCGAGCACTGGCAGCAGATCATCAAGGACGCAGAGGCCAAGGGCTTCAAGGTCTGGTCGAAGGCCGACTTCACCCGCGGTGACTTCGTTCTCTACAGAGGCACCTGGTACGAGGTCCTGCGGGTCAACCCGAAGTCGGTGACCATCCCGCACATTCACAACGGGGTCGGTCAGCGCGTCGTCCGCGCGACGGACAACCGTCACGACGGCTGGACCTGGACCGCCCCCTACGACGACGTTTCCGGACGCAAGAGCGCCGACGAGATGCAGCCACCCCAGGCCGAGGCCGCCGAGCAGCAGCAGGCCGAGCAGTCCACGCCGAGCAAGGAGCCGGTACCGGCGGAGAAGCCGACCCCCATGGCGGCCCCCGGCGCAGGTACGAACTGGCAGGACGGCATGGCGCTGGTGCTGATCGCCTCGAAGAACTCCCGCCGCTCCCGCAAGCGTGCCTTGTGGGCGATGACCCGCCGCGAGGCACAAGCCGTGTGCGGCGACCCCCGTACCTCCGGCCGCTCCTACATGCTCACTTGGACCGACCGGCCCGGCACCGAAGGCGCCGACTGGGAATGGGTGCCGGACAACGGGAGCTTGGACCCGGTCCTCGAAGACCTGGGCATCACCCCGCGCCGCGAATGGACCGCCAACCCGCAGGACCCCGCTGAGGCCGCGTAACCACGCCCCGCCCGCCCCGGCGGCCGAGCGCGCCGGGGCGGGCCCCTCTCTCACCAGAACAGGGCACCACCATGACCACGCAACTCCTCGAACGACCCGCGACCGTCCCCGACCCCGGAGCGGGCGGGCTCATCGTCCCCGCGACCGAGGGCACCACCACCGTCCCGACGTACCGCGTCGGTTCCCCCGACATCCAGTGCCGTTACCCCTTGATCGTGGGCGAAGACCAGGTCATCGGCCGCGCCTACAGGTGGCACCGTGACTGGCTTGTCCTCACCACCGCGGGCGAACGCAACCTTCGTCGCCCGCCGAAGGGGACCCCCGGCACCGAGATGGCCGCCGCCCATCTCGCGCAGGAATACGCCGCCGGTCGGATCGGCGCCGTCCCCCTGGACCAGGTGCTCGCCGAGGCCCCCACCCCGCTGTGCGGGCCGGTGCCTCTCCTGCACCCGCGGATGTCGGTCAACGATCGCAACATCGAGGGCGCGCAGATCGCGTTCGCGGGGCTCCGGGCCCACCACTGGCGGGCAGTCCTGACCGGGTTCCCCGGCAGCGATAACCACTGGTACCTCAGCTGCGAATTGTGTGACTGGGAAGGCCCGAAGTTCTGGAGTCACCTGCGCGGGCGCAACGGAGAGCCGCCGAGCGCGCGCCGTCACAAGGGCGGGTGCATCGGAGAGGACAAGGTCCGCCGGTTGATCCCCGCCTACCAGTAGCAGCACCACCGGGGGCGGCGGCAGCGCGCCGCCGCCCCCGCCCTCCCGAAGGACACCGCCGTGCCGACCCGCCATACCCCTGAAAGCATCGTCATCGCGGACACTCCCGCCGCGATCCTGGAATGGGCCGCCCACCACATCGAACACGTCGGCCTCTACCAAGGCCCGCACCTGTTCGCCGGTCCCGGCCGTACAGCCACACTGCCGTGCTGGCCGCGCGGCGCCCTCCAAGTCGCCGCCGGCCACGGGCGAGGAGCCGCCGGCCGAACGTACGACTGGGACCGCATCAATCATGCTCGCGACCAGGCATTCGCCATCCTCGCGGAAACCCTCACCGGTCACCCCGTCGACACCGACGACCCCGCCGCCGCCAAGGCCCTGCACCGCGAGGCCATCGACCGATGGAGCGCCGAGCCCGGCCGCACCGCCGCCGACGCCGCCCGAGCGTTCCGCACCGCCGCCGCCCGCGCCGAACACGCCCTGTTCTGACACCCGACGCCCGCCAGCAACCCGAGTCATCGAAGGCCAGCACGATGGACGAGACGACAGAAGACCGCAGCACCACCAGGACGCCGAGCCGCCGAGGATCCGCCACCCCCAGCCGAGACGGCGTCCACCGGCTCAGCGTCCCCCTCCACCCCCGGCTCAGCGCGACCGAGCTGATCCGCGTACTCCTCGCGGCCCCGGGGGAAGCCGACCTCACCGCCCTCGACCCGGTACGGGTCCGGTCGCTCATCGCCGACGTGCTCACCCAGCACGGCTATGACGTGCTCGACCGATCGCCGTACTACCCGGAGCTCGACCGCCACCAGGACGCCCGCCGCGCGGTACGCCGCGCGTACGGGCCGCGGTTCCTCGATGCCCCCGACGAACAGGCCATGCTCGCTGACCCGCTCCGCGAAGTCCTCGCCGCCGGAAGGGGGAAGTCGTGACCACCACCGTCGCCGAGCCGACTGGAGCGCGGGCACGGCAGACGTACTACTGGCGAGTGCGCAACGCGCAGACGCACCACCCACCCGAGAGCGCCGGGCAGGCGTGGCACATCCAGCCCGGACACCCCGGCGGCGCGTACTGCGACCTCGGCCACGAGCTGGACCCGCCCGTACACCACACCCCGACCTTGCTCTCCCGCAGCCGGCCGACCCGCCGCCGGAGGGACGAGCAGGAGTTCCGCGGCGGGTGTCTCGCGTGCGAGTGGGAAGGCCCCGTGCACTCCGGCGAGGGGTTCGGGGACGGTGACAACGAGGCGGTGGAGGACGCGCACGACCACTGTTTCCCCGGCTGGCGGACGCTGCCGCCGATCACCACGGTCGAGGACCGGTTTGCCGTTCCCCGGAGCCCGAGCCGCTGGGTTCAGCTCACCACCGGGTACCCGGCGGGCTGGATTGACCAGGGCGCCCCCGTCGTGGCCTGGAGACGGTACCGCCGCGAAGCCCACGCTCCGCCGCACGAAGGACGCCCCCGCTACGAACTCCGCATCGCCCGGCCACCGAACGACCGGGGTCAACGCCCCACAGATCAGGGGGCCCTCTTCTGATGACCGCCGTCCTTCGGAGCAGGGCCCCACCCCGCCCAACGCAAAGGTGGTTTAATTACTCCGCCATCAGCGGAGCGGGCAACCTCCGACCGGCCATGCGTCCCACGGGGCGCCACGCACCCCAGACAACAGACGACGGCCAGCGCACAAGGGCAACAAGGCGCTGG
Organism: Streptomyces viridochromogenes; assembly: GCF_001270495.1. Classification (GTDB taxonomy): domain Bacteria; phylum Actinomycetota; class Actinomycetes; order Streptomycetales; family Streptomycetaceae; genus Streptomyces; species Streptomyces viridochromogenes_A. Next base: position 343,824 of record NZ_LGUR01000230.1, on the reverse strand, counting down.
CCGTCGGTGTCTCTCACCAGAAAGACCACACCATGCTATGTGACCGACACCCCGACTGTCCCCAGCCCGGCGACATCGCCCAGCTCACGAGGGGTAACAGCATCGGCGCCGATCCCACTGACAGCTTCGTCATCGTCGAGGACTTCCCGCCAACTGGCCGGCACCTCGTGCTCAACCTGCCCGCCGACCACCCCGGCCGCGCCGACTGGGCCGCCGCCGTCCCCCTGGCCGACATAGCCACCCTCACCCGGCTCGAACCGGCAGGCAGCCGTACGTGGGCGCCGGCCCCGGACCCGGACGACATCCAGTGACCGTGCCAAGCGGTCACGACCCCGACCAAGAACAGGAGGCGACCGTGTCCCGCAAGACCGGCCGCACGCTCTACTCACGCGCGGACCTGCGCAAGGTCCACGGCATCAGCGAGCCGACGCTTCAGAACCTGTGGACCGACCGGGAGAACAACGGGCACCCGCCCGTCGCGGAGACCATCGACGGCGTCATGCACTGGGACGGCGACGTATGGGCGACGTGGCACCACGAGCTTCAACGGCAGCGCGCCGCGGCGAGCACCACCAACCCGCCCAAGCTCGACGGCGACCCCGAAGAGATGGTCGGCCCCGCCGAAGCCGCGAAGGTCTGCGGGTTCGCCGACTCCACCACCGTCTCCCACTACGTCAAGAACCCGCCCGAGGGATGGCCGGAGCCGGACGACTGGGACGAGCTTCCGACCCGGCGGCGTCCCAAGTGGAAGCGCTGGAGGCTGTGGCAGTACCTCGCGGACCGGAAGGGCCGCGGGCACGCCGGCGGACGGCCCGCCGGCCGCCGCGGACTGGCCTACCCCTACCAAGGAGACGAGCGGCTGACCCTCGCGCGGCAGGCCATCGCGGCGAACCCCGGCGCGAAGAACGCCGAGCTGATCCCCGAGCTCCAGGGGCAGACGGAGAAGACCTACTCCCGCCCCACCTGGAACCTGATCCTCAAGTCCGCCCGCGAGCACCCCGAGGAGTGACCCCGTGTTCGACACCCGCTGTCCGCGCTGCGGTGGCCCGCTCGGTGAACGGCCCGCTCGCTCCCGGCTGACCGTCGACCGCGAGGTCTTCATCTGCACCACGTGCGGTACGGAGGAAGCCGTGCGCGAAGCACAAGGTCAGGCGCCGGTGCCCTTCGGCGAATGGCCCCTGACCAGATAGCCGTTCGCCGTGAGGCCACACGGTGAACGTGAAGGTCCCCGCTCCAGTACGGATGCTGTTGGCGAAAGCGCATGGTCGACGCCACCGTCTGACGACAGCACCAAGCCCCGCCCTCCAGCGCGATCGCGCTGGAGGGCGGGGCTTGCGACGTGTTCGAGGTCAGCCGTTGAACTCACCGTTGCCGGACAGGACTGGGATGTCGTTCAGGATGTGCGACAGCGGCTCGTCGCCCTTGGCCTGCGTGGAGTTCTCGGTGCACTGCTGGTTCTGCGGGGCAGAGAGGATCGGGATGTCCTGGACGGCGACGTTAATGAGGCCGACGAGGGAGCCGATGTTGGCCTTGACCGGCAGGGCGATACAGGGCTTGTCCAGCGAGCCCTGGGCGAGGGAGAGCTGCGGACTCATGTCGCCCTCCGCCTTCGAGTTCCCGAACGCCTGCTTGGCGCCGTTGCCGCTGAGACTCGTCGTGCCGCTGTGATCGCTGATGGCCATCGCATGAGGAGCGATGCTCAGGAAGCCGGCTGCGAGGACCGTTGTGACGATCATCTTCTTCATCATGATCTGTTCAACGCCCTTCCGGGGGCCTCGGTCACGGCGGGGCGCGCCTGGCTCGTCGTGACCTTCGGTTCCCAAGACCCGGTTGTGGTCTTGGGAACCGAAGGTCACGCGAAGTGCCGAATTCACCCACAGCATCCAGTACGGAGCGGGGACCTTCGTCATGTCACCAAGTGCTGGCGGGCCGGGCAGAGCCCAACCAAGACCGCTCGACCCGACAGCAGGGCGACGGATCAGCGGCTACGAGCCCCCTCCGGCCGGGAGCCCGCTTCCCCCTCGTGCCGATCACCCGGGTGCGGGGGCGGAGTCTCACGTCCCGGCTCGAACCGGCCCTCCGCGCCGGGCTCGTACGCCGGGGAGTCCGAGGCCATCCAGTACGGGCCCGACAACTCGGCGAACTGGCGGGGAGCCGCCGGATGCGGGGTGCGCTCCAAACGCGGACCAACGACACAACCCCGCGCAGGTACCGCACCGACATTGGATCGTCATACCGCCTCACCGCGTACGGCACCCCAGCCCACGCACCTCGCACAGAGGTAACAGTCCAACAGGGCATCAGGCTCCAGCAGCCTGATCCGCAAGAGCGACCAGGCTGCTCCGAGTGCCTGAGGTTCCCCTCGTTGATCATGATCTTGAATTTAGAGGACCAAGGTATCGTCACTTCGTGACGATACAATCAGCCAAGATGACCGAATCTGACTGAACGCAAGCGGGGGGTGAGCGGGCCGGTGGGGTGGGTGACCATGATCGGCCCGTCCGACGAGCAGGTTGAGTACCGCCTTACCGGCGGTCACGGCTGCGGGAAGTCCACGACGGTCGACGCCGCCCCCCTCGTTGCCGCCGTCGAGGCCAAGGCCGAGGCGGCGGGTTCCCCCGTCGCCTCCCTGCTCGGCTCCCGCGAGGCCAAGCGCGCCTTCTTCCGTGCACGCGGACTCATCCGTAGCAAGGGCTCGGCTCGGTTCACCGGGTTCGACGCCGTCGAAGTCGCTGCCGCAGCCGGGCTTGATGCTCGCGACATCTACGGCGAACAGGCCCTTCCCTCACCGGCCGCCGACGGACAGGTGGACTACCACCTGGATGCCAGCGAACGCCCCCTGGTGTGGATCGGCAACGGCCTCACCGAGTTCGACATCACCCCCGGCAGCATCCTCGCCCCCGAGCACTTCCAGGCCGCCCGACGCCTCATGCACGGTGAGGACCCCCGGACCGGGCAGACTCTCGTAGAACCCAAGCTCGCCATCGCGCCGGCCGCCAAGCTCCCTGCCGCCCCGCTGGTCCGCGCTATCCGCCGCGCCGCCGCCGAACGCAGCGTGAACCCCGTCTCCCTGCTGGACTCCCAGCGTAAGCAGGACGCCTTCCGAAGGATGGAGAGCCAGCTCAAGCGGTTCGGGGAATCGCACCGCGTCCCCGCCTCCACCGTGCTGAAGCTCGCCGACGCCGTCGGCATCGACGCCGTCGACCTGTACGGCGAAGACACGCTGGAGAAGGCCGTGGCCGCCGAGGCGGGCGGCCGCCTGGACGCCCGTGCGCTCCTGCGTGCCGTCGAGGCCCGCGCATCCGAGACCGGACAACAGCCCGGCGACCTGTTCACCGCCGCGTCAATGAAGCGCCGGTACGCCCAGACCGAAGGCGAAGGCGAACGCCGTCTTCGGGATCTGCCGATGGACGTGCGCGAAGCCGTCGCCATGGCCAAGGCGGCAGGACTTGCGCCCGAGGACGTGTGGGACGCCGAGGAGATCAAGGCCGCTCTCCTCGAAGGCCGAGTGCAGGTGGGCAACTTCGGTGCCGACGTCACCTTGGACCTCGCGAAGTCGAAGTCCGCGTTCCTCGCCTACGCCCCGGAGGAGATCGCCGCCCAGGTCGAGGGCATCTACACCTCCGCCGGCCGCGAGTCCATCACCGCCCTCGAACGGTGGACCGCGTACGCCATGCGAGGTCACCACGGCGACGGCGACGAAGCGGAGAGGGCGAAGACGAGCGGGTTCTCCGGCTGGATGATGGTGCACCGCGCCGCTCGACCCGTGGACGGCGCCCCGTACGGCGACCCCCACTTCCACCTGCACTTCACCCTGGCCAACATGGTCAAGGGCACCGACGGCAAGTGGTCCACCATGGCCAGCGGGGGCCGCGACCTGCACCGGCACACCCGCGCGACCCAGTCCCTCATGAACGCTCGTATCCGCCGGGAGCTGACCGACAAGTTCGGCATCAGCTTCCGCCGCGAGGAGCGGACCGGCGCATGGGAGATCGCAGCGATTCTCGAGGCGACGATCCGCCTGTTCAGCAAGCGCGACAGCCAGGTCCGGGACCTGCTGACAAAGCTGGGCATCGACTACGACAGCGCCACGACCCGAGAGCGCACTGCGGCCTCCACCGCGTCCAAGGCCGCCAAGAACGGCGAAGCCGCCGGAGTCGGGGACGACGTTCTTCGCGCCTACTGGCAGGCCGAAGGCCGCGCTGCCGGTGACGACCCCGACGCCATCGCAGCCAGCGCGATGGAGCAGGCCCGAGCAGACCAGAACCCTGGTCTGGATGAGCTATGCGCCCAGGTCTTCGACCCGAAGACCGGCTTGACCAGCCACTCCAAGGAGTTCACCCACGCCGCCGCCATCGCCGCCGTGCTGGACGCCCTCCCGTACGGAGTCGCGAACGCCGAGGAAGCCGAACAACTCACGACCTCCGTCCTCCGTCACGCCGGATACGCGGTTCAGTTGAATCCGAAGGGCGCTCAGCACTTCACGCACGCCGACCGGTACACCACGGCGGACGTCGTGGCGGCGGAAGCGCTGATCGTCTCTGAGGCAACGAACCGGCTCGGCGCGCAGGCCGCCGTCGTCAGCCGCGACACGGTCGGCATGACCTTGTCCACCGTCGAGGCCCAGCACGGTGGCACCTTCGCGTTCTCCGACGAACAGCGCGCCGTCCTCGAACGGCTGCTTACGGCCGGGCACGGAATCGACGCGGTGGTGGGCATCGCCGGATCGGGCAAGACCACGATCATGGACACCGCCCGGCAGGCATGGGAGGCCCACGGTCTCGTCATCGCCGGCGCGAGCACGGCCGCCGTCGCCGCCGCGAACCTGAAGGCCGAGGCGGGCATCGAGTCCCGCACCCTCGCGTCCTGGCTCACCGGCATCCGCACCGGCGGCCCCGGCCTCACGGGCGTTGACGTGCTGGTCGTGGACGAAGCCGCCATGTGCGATGACCGCGACATTGCCGAACTCCTCACCCACGCCGCGATGACCGGCACGAAGGTTGTCGGCATCGGTGACCCGAAGCAGTTGCACTCGCCCGGCATCGGCGGTTCCTTCGCTGCCGTGCACCACATCGTGGGCGGACTCAGCCTCAACGAGAACTTCCGGCAGAAGGACGCGATCGAGCGCCGGGCCCTGGAACTGTGGCGCGACGACAACCGGGTGGAAGCACTCCGTACCTTCGCCGGGACCGGCCGCGTGCACGCCCTCGCGGACAAGGACGCCACCCTCGCCGCGATGCTCACCATCTGGGCCGACAAGCGCGCCGGGCACACCGACGACCACACCGCCGTGCAGCAGCTCCTCATGCTCGCCGCCACCAACGAGATCGTGGAGGAACTGAACGTCGGGGCCCGCGCCCTGCGGAAGGAGAACGGCGACCTCACCGGCCCCGAGCACGCCTACGCGCTGCCCGGCGGCGGCGAGCTGATGCTTTCCGTAGGGGACCAGGTCCTCCTTCGGATCAACGACTACCGGGGTAAGCGGACCCGAGGCGAGAACGAAGACGTGCTGAACGGCCTCCGCGGAATCGTGCGGGCCGTGGACGAGGAACGCCGGGTGCTGGTCGAGTGGCGAGAGAAGACCGCCGACGGCCACCGTGACGTTGCTGAATGGGTCGACGCCGACTACATCGCACAGGGCGGACTCAGCCTCGGATACGCGATCACCGGCCACAAGTCCCAGGGCCTCAGCGTCCAAGAGGCCCTGGTCTACGGACCCGGCGCACAAGCGAACGCGCTCTACACGATGATGAGCCGCGACAAGGAGGAGTCCCACCTCTTCCTGCCGCTCTCCGTCTACGAAACCGATGCCGACCGCGCCCGCAGCGGCGACGCACTCACCGAGCAGGAACAGCTCGACCGCGCCGTCGCCGGCCTCATCCGCGAGATCGAGAACGGCACCGAGGAACGCATGATCCTCACCGAACTCCCAACGAACGCGGTCCCCGTCCACGTCCGCCAGGCCGTGGCGGACCTGCCGACCCCGCGCGCACCCGGTACCGGAGAACCGCACGACGCGGACACTCCCGACGAGGACATGGAGACCGAGAACCGACCCACCCCGGCGCCCGCCGCGGGGCGCGAGGAGTCGACCGCGTCTCCGGAACCTGCGCCGACGGCCGACCGCCCATACGCTCACCTCACCACTTCGGCCTTGCGCGACGCAGTGCGCAAGGCCACCGTGGCAGCGCGCGCCACCAGCGCGGCGGCCGACGAGGCGGAGGCTACCGCCGATCGCGCCGAACAGCAGGCTGCCGCCGGGACAGGCCCGAACGCGCTCGCGCTCAGCCGTCGTCAGCAGGACGTTGCCCAGCGTGCCGTGGCGATCCGCGAAGTCCGAGCACTGGGCGGCACGATCACGGAGTGCACTGACCGACTCCACCACACGCAGGCCCGTATCCAAGGACTCGAACAGCAGTTGGCCGAGACAGGCCGCTTCGGGCGGCCGGTGCTCCGTGGAAAGGATCGGGCTGCGGTCGAGGCCGACCGTGAGGAATTGCTCCGTACGCGCGAGGAGGACGCGCGAGAACTGGAGCAGATGAGCACGCGGCTCCACGAGGTCACCCAGCAGGCCGGGCCGGTCAGCGAACATGAAGCCGTACTCACCGAAGCGGACATGCCGCAGGAGAAGAAGGCCGCACTCCTTCGGCGGGCCCAGGAGAAGGACAACCAGGCAGCCAAGCAAATCCGGGCCGAGGCCGCCAAGGCGCGCAACACGTCCAACGGTGCGGCCTACCGCGTAGCTGGTCTGCGGGATGAGTTGTCAGCGCGGGCCGAAGGGAGGGCGCCGACGTCGAGTGACGAGCCCCGTCGCCAGCATGGTCGAGATGGGATTCCTGTCTCTCCTTACACCGGGCAAGCCGACGCGCATGCGCATCTGTCGCACGATGGACCGAGCGAGCCACCCGTTGGGCCACTCCTGTGATGGAGTCCGCCGCCTTTCGCCCCGCCGGTCGTCCCGGTCGATCCCGCCTGTCCTTGCATTAGGAGGTAACGCGGAGCGTCAGTTCGCGAAGCTGGCGGCCGGTGGTAGTGATGTCGTATCGGCGCGCGTTGTTGAGAGATGCCTTGGTCAGGGCCTTGCGCCGGTGGAAGTCCCGGCCCATCTCGTCTAGGGCCACGGCCAGCGAGCGTGGGTCGCCAGGAGAGTAGGGAATGCCAGCGCTCCCGAGGATTTCCCTCACACCGGGAAGATCGGAGTAGGCGACCGGGAGTCCGTGGGCTTGGGCCTCGATGAGGACGAGCCCGAAAGCCTCCAGACCTCTGGTCGTGAAGACGAAGGCGTCGAAGTTCGGCAGACGGCGCCACAGTTCGGCGCGGGGCAGGAACGGATCAAAGTGGACCCGGTCCCGCAGCCCGAGTTCGATAGCCCGCTGCTCCAGATGCTCCCGTAGGGGTCCTTTGCCGATCACGGTCAAGTGGTGCGGCTGATCGGTCAATACGAGGGCTTCGACGGCGGTGATCGTGGATTTGTTTTCGTCCAGGCGACCGGCGTGCACCAGAGACAGGGGGCCGATTCCAGTAGGCGGTTGATCGCGTACCCGGGCATCGCTCAAACGGATGCCCCACGGGATGACGGTGAGTCGATCGGTGAATCGGCGTCCGGTGAGACGGTCGATGCGGTCGGCGAGTGCGGAGGTCGGGGCGACGATCGCGGCGCTTGCGGCAGCAACTTCATTCATAGCCTCGCGTTCCGATGCGCTGCGCTCGGCCACCATCACGTCTGGGCCGTGGGCGATGGCGATGATCGGGGTGTTGCCGGCGGTTCGGGTGAAGGCCAGGCTGAGAGCGAACCCGAGGTACTGGGCGTGAATGGCGTTCGGCTGGATCTTCTCGATGAGCGCACCGACCTCACGCGTCAACTCGTCAACGTATGGGTCGAAGTCGGGGCCGTGAGGGCGTTTCGTCGTGGAGAGGACGATCAGATGATCGAACGCGGCCGTCCAAGCCTGATCGACCGGCGCCCTGCCCAGGAAGGTCGTGTGGATGTCAGGCATCGCGCTGTAGAGATCGTTGACGAGGATCATGCTCCCCGACGAAGGCACGGAGGTGCGGTTGATGCCGGTCACGATGTTCAGGAGGTTGGAGGTCATGCTGAAACTCCATTAATGGATGCCCGTTGGGTGGGAATCGGAGATCGGGCTCCCAGGGCCACCTCGACTCGTGAGTCAGCGGTGGCGTTTCGCATCTCGCGCTGACGAGGTGGCGCCCACCACGACGCCAGGTGCGGCGTGAAGACGGCCGAGACCTCGTCGGCCGGATGTAAGTGGCCCTTACTGTCCTGTTCTGCCGTCCATGCTCTGACTGCCGACCTGGGGTAGACGGGATTTATCCCTATCTCTCCTTTGGGGAGGACTCCGTTGAAGGGTGTGGGTATTCCCTCGCTGTTCCAGTAATCCCATGCCTCAAGAGCCTTGGCTTTCTCGAAGCAGTGGTAGAGCTGCTGGTAGCGCGGCAGGTACCGGATCTCGCGGAAGATCATCTGGCCGATCAGTCCAGGCGCGACGTTCCGGATCGTGCTGAGATCAGCGCCCAGGAAGGTGACCGACGCCGCATCCTGGGACGGGTGCAGCGCGATCCGGGCGAACAGGTGGGACAGTCGTCGCCGGACGTACTCGGCGACTCCCGGGCCGAGAGCTGGTTCCATACCTTCGATGAGCTGGACGAGCCGGTGATAGCGCGGATTGAAACGGGCCAGGTCGAACAACTGGTCCATGCCGTCCACGGCGGCGAAGGCGAGTCGTTTGTAGAGCCAGTTGTTCAGCTCTCCCGCCTGGGCATAGGTCTTGGTCTCCGGAGTAACGGAGTGGAGCATCAGGTATTCGGACAGAACCTCGAAGTACAGGTAGCCGAGGAACGGCACGTGGGCCACGGCGTCGGACAACTGGTCGATGAACTCGGGTGCCGGAGTGGCATGGCCGACGGCGTTGCGCAGGGCGACGTCGAGGAACACGGCCGAGGCACGCAGCCCGGTCAGCACGGCGTGGTCGAGCTGGTCGTTCTCGGCCAGGGTCAGGAAGCTCTGGTAACGCTCGTAGGTACGCAGGTGGATGGCACCGAGATGCAGGTAGTCGACGCCTTTGGGTCGGATCGGGGCGTCCGGGATGACCTCGAAGACCATGGGCATGGTGGAAGGCTTCGTCCGCATCAGGTAGGCGCCGAGGTTGTGGGGGCGCAGTCCCCCACGCTGACTGATGAGAGGCGAGCAGTACAGGGCCCCGACCAGGCATCCGGTGGAGACGTGCAGCTGCCGGCTGATGCGGATGGCGTCGATGTCCTTGGTGGTGTGCAGCAGGTACATCGGCTTTCCGCTGACGAGCGCTTCGGTCATCGCGTTGTGCCGTATCAGCCAGCCGTTGGGGGTTGAGTGCTCCAGGTAGTGGCGCCAGTCGCTCTCGCTTTCGGCCAGCGAGGAAGGAATTCGACGCTGCGCGGGCATGGTGTAGTCCGTGTGGGCGTGTTCCCAATCGTCGCGCAAGACAACTCCCGATGATGGAGGATTGGCCGCGGGTCCGGGGGGATTTTCGAGAGGCTAAAGAGCCTCGACGTTCACTCCGGAAAGGCGGTTTCGGCAGTCGAGAACATAGGTTGCGTATTTCTCGATCATCTGGAGGTCGAATCGCGGGTGGTCCATGAGAAGAACCACTGCATCAGCGGCGGCCACCTCGTCCAGGGTCGCATCGACCCGGGGCACGTTCAGCTTGGTGTCGTCGCCGTCCGGGATGTTGGGTTCGGCGCCGCGGACCTCGGCGCCGAGGTCGATGAGAAGTTCGGCGACACGCGCCGAAGGGGAGTTGCGAAGGTCGGTGGCGTTGTACTTGTAGGTCAGGCCGAGCAGCAGAATCCGAGATCCACTGACGGGCATGCCGCGCTTGTTGAGTGCTTCCACGAGACGCCGGGCGACGTAGTCGGGCATGTGCCGGTTCACGTCGGCGGCGAGTTCCGCGAACCGGAACGGGACGCCAAGCTCCTGCTGGGCCTTCCACGAGAGGAACATCGGGTCAACGGGCAGGCAGTGCCCGCCGACCCCCGGCCCCGGGGTGAACCGCGTGAATCCGAAGGGCTTGGTCGCGGCGGCGTCGATTGCCTCCCAGATGTTCACGCCGAGGGAAGCAGCCAGCATCGCCATCTCATTGATCATGGAGATGTTGACGAACCGGAAGGTGTTCTCGATCAGCTTGGCCAGCTCGGCGACCTTGGTCCCGGACACCGGTACCGTGGTCTGAAAGATGCCGTCGTAGAAGCCCTTGATCGCATCGAGTGATTTGGCGTCGATTCCGGACACCAATTTCGGCGTCTCGAACGACCATCGCTTGTTTCCGATCCGCTCGGGGCTGAATCCGGCCAGGAAGTCCACCCCGCCCTTGAGGCCCGACGCCTCCTCCAGGATCGGCAGCAGCAGTTCCTCGGTAGTGCCGGGATAGGTCGTGGACTCCAGGACCACCGTCGCACCGGGGCGAAGGTGCTCGCCCAGCGTCCGGGCGCAGGACTCGATGAAGGTCAGGTCGGGCACGCCGTCCCGCAGCGGGGTCGGCACGGTGATCACCGCGATGTCGAAGCCGGCCAGCGCGGCAGTGTCGGCGGTCGCGGAGTAGGCCCCGGAGTCCAGCACTGCGCGCAGCCGCGAGGAGTCCACGTCCCTCACGTAAGACTGGCCGGCGGCGAGCTGCTGGACGCGGTGCGTGTCCACGTCGTAACCGACGACACGGTGACCCACCTCGGCGGCGCGTACGGCCAGGGGAAGCCCTACATAGCCCTGACCAGCGACAACTATCTGCATGGCAGCTCCTGCTCGATTGCGGTGCTTGAATGGACCGTCGTTCCTGATCTGGCAAGGAGAAGTGCTGTGCCCCTGGTGTCCGTCGTGATGCCCGTGTACAACTCGGCAGCCACCCTCGGTGTGGCCGTCCGATCGGTGCTCACGCAGACCCACAGCGATCTGGAGCTGCTGGTCACCGACGACCAGTCCTCCGATGGCTCCATGGACCTGCTGCGCGAGTGCGCCGAGCAGGACGAGCGCGTTCTGCCGGAGTCGGCACCCGAACGGGGCGGCGCAGGCCGGGCCCGCAACCTGGCGATCCAGCGGGCCCGCGGGGACTACATCGCCTTTCTCGACAGCGACGACATGTGGCTTCCGGAGAAGACCGAGAAACAGCTCGCCTTCGCCGCGGAAGGTGATGCGCCGCTGACGTTCACCTCGTACTTCAAGATGGACGCCGACTACGACGGTGAGAGCACCGACTGGGTCCCGAACGGGCGGGTGATCCGTGCGCGGGAGCACGTGGACTACCGCGCGATGCTGCGCCGGGACTACATCGGCGCCTTGACGGCCATGTACGACCGCAATGTCCTGGGCACGAGGCTGATGCCGGAGATGCGCAAGCGCCAGGACTACGCGCTGTGGTTGAGCATCATGCGGGACGGCTCGGAGGCCCGGGGCCTGGCTGAGCCGCTTGCGGTGTACAGGGCCCACCAGGCGGGATCGCTGTCCTCCAATAAGTTGTCGCTGGTGCAGTACAACTGGGCCCTGTACCGCGAGCACGAGCATCTGTCGGTCCCGCGGGCGACGCAGGCGCTGGCCGGCGCCGTGTGGCAGTCGCTGCGCAACTCGCGCATCTAGGTCCGTGCACGGGCTCGGGGAGCCCGGTGCGCGACCGTTTCCGGGGGTGCCCGACCGGGCTCCGCCCCGTGGCCGTGTCGCGTGCTCGGAGGCTGGACCTGGGGGCGGGACTCGGTGGGTCACCGGTGCCGTCGGTCGGCTACGCGGCTGAGCCGTCGCCGGCGCTCGCGCGCAGGAACAACTGGAGAAGCAGCCGCCGGTCGGAGACCGGGACGGTCTCCTGACCGCTGTGGAGCGCCTCCCGACCGTGCAGGAAGCGGCGCTGATTCACGATGAGGTAGTCCCCGGGCTGGAGCATGAAGGAGACCTGACCCCGGATTAGTTCCTCGGCGAGTTCCCTGGCGGCGTCGGCGTGCGCCTGGCCGAGCTCGGACCGCTCCAGCATCTTGGCGGTGAACCGGATGAACCCCTCGCCCGGGTCGGAGCCGTCCAGGATCGGGAACGGCTTGTACTCCTCGCCCACGCCGAACAGGTCGAAGAAGGTCCCGTAGTGGTAGGCCGACTCGGCCAGCAGGGCGCGGCTGGCCTCCGACAGCCGCGCCACCGCCGCGTGGGCGTCGGAGAGGATGCTGGGGCCGCCGCCGAGCGGGTCGGGGCGAACGCACAGGAGCGTGGTGAAGTCCGGGGGGAGGGTTCCGTTCACCAGGTCCATGTGGAACGCGTTGTACCCGATGCCGCTGGACTTGCCGGGGTCCTTGTCGACCTTGACCCCGATGTCCTTCCACAGGGGCCACCGCGGGAAGGGTGAGAAGGGGACGGCCACCTCGGTCGCGAAGCCCGTCGCCAGCCGCAGGAACCGGTCGTCGTCGGTCCCCAGCGCCTTGGCGAGGTTCCTCAGGCGCAGCACGGCGTAGCCGCCGCCCTCCCCGTTCAGTGCGTGGCGCAGCATCGCGGCGGTCTCCTCGAACCGAGGGGTCGCCGTCAGCTCGGTCCGATACCCCTCAATGGTGGACTGCGACAGGAACGAACCGTCCAGCTCCCAGGGCGGGAGAGAACGGTCGATCAGAGCGGCTTCGAGTTCGCTCGGGATGTCGATGAACACGCGGAGCTTCCTTCTCTCTTGGGGGTAGGGCCCGGTGCGGGGAGGAGTAACGCCGTGGGGGACGGAAACGGTGTCTGCCCACCCCGCGGCGGGAGTTGTGCTCTGCCCGCGGGCCAGGGCCGAATCGGCAACCGGGCCGCCGGGCAGAAACTAGGTGGCGCCCACCCGTTGGCCGCCAGCCGCTGCACCCCGTGCGTCTTCCTCCGCCATCGCGTGCAGCTCCTCCAGGGACACGGGGGTGACGCCGTGCAGGCTGACCACGGTGAAGTTGGCCAGCGTCCACCGGATGCGCTTGTCGCCGATGGAGACGTGCGCGAGGTCGTCCGGGTGCTTCCCAGGGGTGGGGAGCGGAGCGAGCGTGACCGGGTCGTAGACCACTCCGGCCACTCCCCAGAGCGGGGTGTACTGAACGAGCGCGGCGGCGAACCCTCGCCGCAGGTGCGGGCACGTCTGGATCGACTCAATCGCGCAGAGCGGGTGTAGAGGGGGTGCGGTGGTGGTCTCCCCCTCGGCGATCGGGACGGCTGCGCCCATCAGGTGCAGGGTCCGCTCGTCGGCCCGCGAGTCAAGAACCGACTCTCCGCACACCTGGCACAGGCTGTACCGCATCGCACGTTTCTGCCGGAGCGAGTTGAGCCGGGCGAAGTCGGGCCGGCCGCGGCCCTGCCCGAGGCCGGAGCGTACCCACAGCGCCTCGTGGCGGCGGTCGGTCACGGGGTTCTCGTCCTCGTAGCCGATGCCCTCGCCGCCGCGCCCGACGATCCGGACGACCTTCGGCTGCTCGATGGCCTCCGCAGTCCAGTGCGTGATGTAGGGAACGTGGAGGCCGTTCCAGTAGTGCTGTTTCGGCATTACAGGTCCACCTCCCCTGGCGGGAGGAGTGCGCGTACGGTCTTGCCGGGGCCGTCGTGGTGCAGGAACCAGGTGACCCGGGCGCCCAGATTTGCGAGGTGTGAAAGGCCGCGTCCCCGCTCGCCTCTCGCTGCGGCGTCGAAGTCGTGGAATGAGGGGTCGAGGTCGCTCACGTCGATGATGAGATCTCCTGCCGCGTTGACGGCGGTACGCAGGAGGAGCGTCTGCGTCTCCACGTGATCGGGCATGCCGTGGCGTACTGCGTTGTCGACCAGCCGGGCGACCACCTCGGCGGCCTGGACGATGGGTCCCGCCCAGCGGAGGGCGGGAAATATGGCCCGCGTCCACCACCGTGCCGCTCGCACGGCGCTGATGTCGCCGGGCAGTTCGGTCTGGAGGGTGACGACGATCGGCGACGGCCGCGAGACCGGCACGAGGTCTGTCCCGACGTCCTCGACAGGAGGCTGCACGGTGCGCAGCAGCTGCGGCAGGGCCCGGTAGACGATGCTCGCTTGGGTCGGCGCTCCGCCCAGCAGCTTCCGAGTCTGCTTGGCGATCTGGTCCACTTCCCAGACCTGTACGCGCAGGTCGTCCAGCGCGTACTGCTTCAGCGTCCTGCCACGGGCCAGGGCCTGGATGAAGTCGAGGACGTCAGGAGGTAGCCAACCGGCGTCCTCCGGATCCGGGGCGTCAAGGATGGCGTGGACACGCGCGCGAAAGACAAGTTCGGGTTGCCGCCCCTGCGGCCGGCTGCGTTCGGCGCCGAGCTTCGTCGCGGCCCCGGTCCAGATCGGCCCCAAGCCGGCCGTGGGAAGGGCGTGCTTCTCCTCGGCCAGCTTCCCCGTGATCTCCACGCTGCTGTGGCCCAGGGCGGCCAGGGCAACCGCGCGCCTTTCCACTTGAGTCAGAGGCATAGCGTCGTTCGGCAGCTCGGGGCGTGCAATGACAGTCACCAGCCGTCATCTCCCATCAGGTCGAGAAGCGCGAGGACGGCCAGGGCGAACCGGCGGAGATGGCCGTGTGCACCGTCGGGGCTGGGATGCTCGGCGCTCACCTGGATCAGGCACTGGATCTCATCGAGCGGGTACGGCCTCACGAGGTGCGGCACGAACTCCACGAGCGTCGTCGTCGCCTCCCGGAACCGCCTCGCGATGTCCACGATTTGGCCCGGAGCGGGGTGCGCGTGCTCGCCGAGTACGGACTCCAGGTCGTCGTACAACTCGTCGTCGATCGCCTCATGGGCGAGGGAGCGTCGCAGGCCGGCGAGGAGCACTCCTAGCGTCTCGTGATCGTTGGAGGACGGTCGGCTCAGTAACTGCGCGGCGACGTCGGCCGTCACGGCGACCATCACGATCCCCCATGGGGGGCCGCCAGGAGGCACCAGACGGTCGTGCCGTCGTCGCTGACGCCCCACTTGCCGCCGTTCTCCTGCACCAGGCCTTCAACGATCGCGAGGCCCCGACCTGACTGGTCGTTGTCATTCGCCGGCTTGGGCTGAATGCTGCCCTCCTGGCCGTCACAGACCTCAATGCGGAGAGAGCCGTCATCGAGAGCCACCCTCAGCTCGATCTCCGTGGTGCCACTGTGGAGAAGCGCGTTCGTAAGCAGCTCGGAGACGATCGTCATCACGTCGTCCACCAGCTCATCGAGGCCGCAGTATCTGAGCCGTGCTGCAGCGACCCGGCGCATGATTCCTACGCGGTGGGCGTCCTCTGCGCGGGGCGGGGTATCACCACGGCGGGGGGCGACCCTGAAGCGCTCGTTCATCACGTCGCCGTCGCGGCACGCGACCGCGCGAGGCGTCCGTACGGCTGTCGTCGCTCCGGCAACTCTGGGGGGCATGGGGGAACTCCCTGATCCATGAATGTGCACGTCCGCGCACTCTCAGCGAGGGCTGTTACGAGCGTTGCAACGGTGTGCAGACGGCTCTACCCCCAGATCGCCCTCGGTGTTTGGTGCAAAGTTGACGGTCGCCCTCTAACTTCCCTCGGTATTTCCTCGGATCTGCTAAGTACGGTCTGTACGGGGCAACTTGATGGGGACAGCGTTCTACCGTCGGGGCAGTGACGCGCAGACGGACGAATGGGAGGCAAGCGCCGTGTTGTTCTTCCGATACACGCTCGAAGCACGCGGCATACGAACCCCCGAGGACGTCCTTCCCCTCTACAGGAAGACGGCCACGAGGCTCGGCTTGGACAGCAACGTGGAGCCAGCTTCAAAGACCGTCGAGGGATGGTTCTACGACGGCAGGAAGCCGCAGCGGGCCTTTCGAGAGGTCATCGTCGAAATGCTGGGCTACAGCATCGACGACCTGTGGACCGAGGTCCCCGAAGGCACCACACCGAACTTCGCTCCGTTGACCGGCGCGTCACCGACTGCACTCCACACCGACCCCGCCGTCGGCGTGGACCTGAACGAGATGAAAAGGACGGGCGCGATGGCTGTGCAGCGCGCGAAGGAGTTCCTTCTGGGGATGGACCGCGAGGTGGTGGGCGAGGACACGCTCGGCCTCCTCGACGACGAGGTGGGGCGCCTGGTCGCCGCGTACCCGCGAGAGCCCCTCTCAACGCTCTGGCCCGACCTGCTCGAAACACAGGAACAGGTCTTCCGCCTCCTCGAGGGAGGCAGGGTTCGGCAGCTGTCGCACTTGCGTGACCTGAACGTCAAGGCGGCAGTGCTGTCGTTCCTCGTCGCCAAAGGCTTCAACGACATGGAGTCCCCGTACCAGGCGATGACTATGACCCGCGTCGCCGCCTCCTGCGCCCGGACCGCCGAACACGCTGGGCTCATTGCCCTGACCGACGGGCTCAAGTCGCTGATCGCGTACTGGGCGGACAAGCCGGAGGACGCATACCACTACGCGAGCCAAGGCGCCGCGACTGCCGCCAACCTGCGCGGAACCGTTGGGCTGTGGCTCCTCGGCCTCCGGGCCCGTGCCGCCGCAGTGTTGGGCGACGAGGAGACAGTGCGCGAAGCCAACCAGGAGGCCACCGACCGGCGAGAGCGCATCATCCCCGACGACCTCGACCAGCTCGGTGGACTGTTCACGTACGCCCCTGAAAAGCAGCTCTACTACACGGTGGAGGCCGAGGCGCTCCTCGGCCACGGCGACGCCCAACTCGCGGCGCAGGCAGAGGAAGCCGTACGGGGATTCAGCGACCCGAGCTCCCCGAACTGGGCGTTCGGGGACCTTGCCGGATCGCAATGCGACCTGGCGCTAATCCGCCTCTTCAGCGGTGACTTGGACGGCGCTGCCGCCGCCATTCGCCCCGTGCTGGACCTGCCCAGCACTCACCGGAACAACGGCATCATCGTCTCAGCGCAGCGCGTACGCCAGGCGCTGTTGCACAGCCCGGCGCGCACGGCCGTCGTCGCCCGCGACCTCCGTGCGGAGATCGCGGCCTTCCCAGCCAATCGGCCAGCCCTCCCTCGGGGATAGGGTCCGGCCATGTACCCGGTCACGCGCACCAGCCCACGACTCGCCCTCCGCGAACTCGGCATCCAGGACGTCGACGCGGTGCTCGCCATCTACGGGAGCCCCGAGGCCACGGAGCACCTGTCGTTCGAGCCGCGCACTCGCGAGCAGGTCGGCGACATCGTGGCCCGGTCCATTGCCTCGGCCACAGCGGAGCCGCGCAGCGAGTACGCGCTCGCCGTCGTCGAGCGGGATACGAACGAACTGATCGGGTTCGGTCGGCTCGCCATGGACCCGCACCAGCAGCGCGCGGCCACGTTCGGCTTCGCGCTGCGCCCAGATGCCTGGGGCGTTGGCTACGGCCTCGAGACTGTTCGCCTCCTCCTCGGGCTCGGGTTCGAGGACCTAGGTCTGCATCGCGTCTGGGGCGCACGCTCCCCACTCAACGAGGCATCAGCGAAGACGATGACGGCGGCGGGCATGGTCGAGGAAGGCACCATTCGCGGCCACATCAGGAAAGCCGGCCGATGGCGTGACTCGGTCGTGCACGCGATGCTCGAGGACGAATGGAGAGCGGTGAGCCGGTGACCTCCAGCCGCCGGGAACGAGTCGCGCAAGGCCCCGACGTGCTGTTCTGCTACGGCACGCTTCAGTTTGATGCTGTCCTGAAAGGTCTGTTGGGGCGAATACCCGCACGCACACCCGTCTCCGCACCGGAATGGCGCGCCGCCGCACTGGCTGGCCGCGTCTATCCCGGACTGGTCGCGTACTCACACGGTGGCTCGGCGCCCGGCGTGCTGCTGACCGACCTGACCGACGGAGAGTGGGAAATCCTCGACGCATTCGAGGATGACCGGTACGAGCTGCGGGAAGTCGTGCTCTCCACCGGCCAACGCGGATGGACGTACGTATGGCCGGGTGGGGACGTCTTGGCGGAAGACTGGGGCGCCGCCGCCTTCGAGGTCCAACACCTCCAGGCGTACGCCGATCGGTGTGCGCGGATCGGGCCAAGACTGGCCGCGGGACTACCGAAGGGCGAGTAGCCCAAGCGGCACCCGAGGCGGCCGGGTCCTTGGATGCCGCGTCAGTCCGCCGCCGCCGCTGGATTGTGTACTGGGACCTTGTCGAACGGGTCCCTCTTCGCCTTCTGCGCCGGACGGTTGTAGACGGTGCGGGGGATGGAAGCCCCTTGGCCCAGCGGCCGGCTTCCTCAAGCTCGTCATCGGTGGCGTCGTTCTGGGCCAGGTCAGTGGCGCCGCCTGCGCGGAGACCTTGGGAACTGACCGGTCGGCCGTCGGTCACCAGACGGGCCGCTGAGAACCAGAGCTGCACACGCTCATTGAGGCGTGTGGCCGCGCAGGCGCTCGCCCCGCACGGTGGCGGTCTTCGCCCTGGTCTCGCGCGAGGCGACGGCGCTCTTGAGGACGTGCCGGAACACGGGCCCCGTCGTGATGCCCTGCTCGGCGAGGTATCCAAGCCACCGGCGGAGCAGACGACCGCCGAGCTGCTGTGGCGGCGCGCGTCTCCCCGGGTGAGGTGCGTGACCGGCCCGCGATCCGGCAGATCGTCGGTAACTCCGGTCCCATCACCCGCGGGTGACGCGTACGGGAGCTGGTAGCGGCTGTGGGCTCGGTGGCCTGACAGGTCCTCGACGATGCCTCATCCGAGCCCCCGCCATGGACACCCTCGGCCTATCGCGACGGCTCCTCCACCTACGAACGCTTCAAGGCCGGCTACGTCTCGGGCGCCTACCACGGCCCGTCCCTGCGCAAGGAGCGCGACGACGAGCCGCTCGCCCAGCCCTATCCGACGTACAACACACCGCAACAGGCCGTGGCCGCGGAGGAGCCCCTCGCCACCAAGCGCGAGACCGGACCGACCGTCATGTCCGTGATGGTCGGCCAACTCGCCACCGCCGCCCCACCGGTACGCCGGATCTGGCTGCCCCCGCTGCCCGATGCCACCACCCTGGACGCCGCCGCCGGGCCCCTCCAGGCCGGCCCGGACGGTCTGCGCCTCACCCGCGGTGACGGACCACTCCGCATCCCGCTCGGCATCCTCGACGACCCGGCCCGTCAGTGGCAGCGGCCGTGGCTGTTGGACCTGACCGTCGCCGGCGGACACGTGGCCGTCATCGGCGGCCCTCAGTCCGGCAAGACCACCCTGCTGCGCACCCTCGCCCTGTCACTGGCCCTCACCCACACCCCGTACGACGTCGCCATCTACGGCCTCGACCTCGTCGGCGGCGGCCTGTCCGCCCTGGCCAACCTGCCACACGTCGGCGGCATCGCCTCCCGCGCCGACCACGAACGCGCCGCCCGCACCGTCGCCGAGGTGCGCACCATGCTCACCCAGCGCGAGGAACTGTTCCGCGAGCGCGGCATCGATTCCATCGACCAGCTCCGTCACCTGCGCGCCCAGGGACGGCTGCCTGAACTCGGCGCCACCGACATCGTGCTGCTCATCGACGGATACGGCGCCCTGCGCGAGGAGTTCGCCGACCTCGACGATCCGGTGGCCGACCTTCTCAAACGTGGCAGCGGCTACGGCATCCACGTCGTCGCCGGCATGCTGCGCTGGAACGACGTCCGCATCGCCACCCAGTCCATGTTCGGCATCCGCATCGAGCTACGCCTGAACGACCCGGCCGACTCCACCATCGACCGCAAGCTCTCCGAAACCCTGTCCCCCGACAACCCCGGCCGCGCACTGACCGACGGCAAGCTGTTCGCGCAGGTCGCCCTGCCCCGTATCGACAACCGGCCCGCCACCGGCGACCTGGGCCCCTCCCTAGAGCGCACAGCCCGCACCATCCGCGCCTCCTGGCACGGCGAACTCGCCCCACCCGTCCGTGTACTGCCCACCCGGCTGCCCTCCGCCAAGCTGCCTACCCCGGCCACCGAACCGGCGAGGATTCCCCTCGGCGTCGACCAGGAGACCCTCGCACCGGCCCTCCTCGACCTGTTCGGTACCGACCAGCACCTGCTGATCCTCGGCGACAACGAGTGCGGCAAGACCAACCTGCTGAAGCTGATCGCCACCCAGCTCGTCGAGCGTTACGGCGACGAGGAACTCGTCTTCGGCATCTTCGACCCGCGCCGCGGCCTGCGCGGCAGCATCCCCGAGCCCTACCGCGGCGGCTACGCCCACAACGCCACACTCGCCGCCGCCCTGTCCACCGGCATCGCCACCGAGTTGGAAAAGCGTTTGCCGGAGACGGCCGACCCCGACGCGCCGCTGACCGCCGAGCCTGCCTTCACCGGACCGCGGATCGTCATCCTTGTCGACGACTACGACATCCTCACCGCCGCTGGACAACAGCCGCTTGCCCCCTTCCTGCCGTACCTGTCCTCCGCCCAGGACATCGGCCTGCACTTCGTCCTCGCCCGCCGCACCGCCGGCGCCTCCCGCGCCCTGTACGAACCCCTGCTGACCGCCCTGCGTGAAACCGGCACCACCGCACTCGTCATGACCGGCGAGCGCACCGAGGGCCAGCTCTTCCCCGGCCTGTACGCCTCCCAGCAGCCGCCCGGCCGCGGCACCCTTGTCCGACGAGGCCGCCCCCACCAGCTGATCCAGACCGCCCTGACCGCTGAAGAGGCCGACACAGAGTGACGAAGGACGTCATCGCCCTCACCCCGAAAATGCCGGACCTGCCCACCTTGCTCGCTGGTCTCTACGCCGGCGGCCCCGACCTCGGCGTGAACACCACGGCCGACGGCGCCGTCGTCCAACTCTGCGCCCCCGACGGCCGCCCCCTCGTCTCCGTGGAAGCCCCCATCCTCGTCCAGGTACCCGGCGAAACCACCCGCCTGCTGGGGCACTCCGTCGACGATGGCCCGGTGTGGTGGACCGAGGCCCGCGCCTCCACCGCCGTCGCCGAGGCCGGACGCCTCGCCGGCTCCTTCGCCGGGCGCCTGGCCACCGTCCTCGGCGGCACGGTCTGGCCCCCGGAGGCCGCCACCACGGACGTCGTCCCCCTCACCACCGACGTCTCGGCGATCCCGGTGCCCGCCACCTCCACCCCCTCCGTGGACGTCCTCACCGACTCGACAGCCGTGGTCATCCAGGACCGGCCCCTGGTCGCCATAACCAGCTGGCTCTCCGACGCCCTGCGCACCACGACCGCCACCGACCGCGCCCTCCAGATCGTCACGCCGCCGACGGCACGCCTCACCCTGCCCACCCGCACCGCCCTGCACGGCCTGCCCAACCGCTGGGTCGTCCAGGACCCAGAGCACGGCTACTACGACGGACTCTCCGGCGCCGTACTCCACTGGAAAAACGGCACCTTCACCCCCGTACACGACGACAACGGCACCCCCCGGATCGCCGAGGCCTTCACCCCCACCGCCGACTCAGGCGACCGCCAGCTGATCCTCACCCTCCGCACCCGCCACCCCGCCGACGCGGACCTCGTCCTCGGACGCGCCCTCGAAGCCGCCTTCCGGCACCTGACCATCGCCCCGCCGGCAGGATGGAGCACCGCCGAACCGGTCAACCTCCCCTGGTCCACACGCCAGCTGACCGACCTGGCCCGCTCCCGGGCACCCCGGCCCACCTGGCTGACCGCCGTTGGCCACCCCGACCGCCCGGCCATCGCCACCATCCGCATCACCCGCACCCCGGCCGGCGTCGAGGAGGACATCACCCTCACCCTCGGCTACGGCACGACCGAAACCCCGCCCCTCGACACCGTCGAGCCCCTCGCTGAAGCCCTCGCCGCCGATCACGGCCTGGTCACCATGCTCACCTCACTCCGGAGCGCCCGCCGCGACCTGACCATCCCCCCGCGCTTCGAAGTCCCGCCCATCCCCGTCTCGTTCACGCTCAGCCCCGAAACGGTCATGGACATCGGCCTCGCCCACGCCCTCCACCCACCTCTCAATGTCCGCCCTCTCCGACTCGGTCCCACCGCCAGACCCGCGTTGCACTACCCCTTGGGCGAAGGCACCGATGCTCAGTCCTGGACGACGCTCCAACGACTCACCGACCATCTCAAGGACTTTCCCGGAAGGGTGTAACTCGCGTGGAGTGATCCCGGCATCGGTGAACGGGCCTTCCACGTGCAACACGCACACGAACGCGTCCACCAAGCCCGCTACCAGAACGAGTACGACCTCACCGCCTAAACGATCAGGTCACTCGGGCGAGCTACACCCTTCTTGATGTGCGCTGCCACGCCGCGCTCGGGAGCGGTCGATTTGGTGCCGTGGACGAGGGTGGCCAGGTAACTGAAAGAAGCGGCGCCCATGTTGGCGGCGTCGGAGCCGCCGGTGGAGTTGCCTAGATACTTCCCGGCGTCCCAGCGGGGAGCGATCATCGCGGGCTTGCCGACCCCGGAGCTGTTGCCGACCCAGCCAGGCGGCAGGGCGGAGGTGACGGCCGGCTGGTAGACGCCGAAGGCCACATCCTCAGCCCCTGAAGCGGTGCCCTGCTGGACGTACATGGCCCACGGGAACGGATCACCGCGCGTCGGCGGGGAGCACGCATCAGCACATCGCGTGCCCGTCTTGCGGCACGTGCTCCCCGTCGACGCGGGGGTGATCCGGCGGGATCGAAACGGTGCTCTCCGCGCGAGCGGAGGTAGACCGCCCTGCTCGCAGACGTCTCACCGGCAACCATCCCCGCGGGTGCGGGGAGCACTTCGCGACGCGGCTGCCGTAGCGGGCGAAGTTGGGACCGTCCCTGCGGGTGCGGGGAGCACTTCCGGCTGGCCGACGATCCGGAGCTGGGCAAGGGACCATCACCGCGGGTGCGGGGAGCACATCTCGCCGACGCGCGGGAGCATCTCCTCCAGGGGACCATCCCCGCGGGTGCGGGGAGCACCGCCGGCGCATCTTCGGGGTGACCACCAGCCGGGGACCATCCCCGCGGGTGCGGGGAGCACTCCGGGCCCTCGCCCCGGCGGGAGCGGTAGTCGGGACCATCCCCGCGGGTGCGGGGAGCACACCGTGTTGTTGATGCGGTCCTTCGCCTTGGGACCATCCCCGCGGGTGCGGGGAGCACGTTCCGCGCCGATCACCGCACACTCTTGCATGGGGACCATCCCCGCGGGTGCGGGGAGCACTCGTCTCTACGGCTGAGGTCGTAGACCTGGTTGGGACCATCCCCGCGGGTGCGGGGAGCACCGTTCCTCCAACGCCGAGACCGTGACGATCCCGGGACCATCCCCGCGGGTGCGGGGAGCACACGCCGTACTGTGCCCAGCGGTGCCCGCGCGGGGGACCATCCCCGCGGGTGCGGGGAGCACTCCGCCACCCGCTCCTGCGCGTTCCGGACCGTGGGACCATCCCCGCGGGTGCGGGGAGCACCCCTTGTAGTCCCAGTCCTTCTCAGCGCACTTGGGACCATCCCCGCGGGTGCGGGGAGCACAAGTCCCGGCCCTTCAGGACTGGCAGGGCGCGGGGACCATCCCCGCGGGTGCGGGGAGCACGTCAGCAGTCCGAGGACGGCGAGGACGACCGCGGGACCATCCCCGCGGGTGCGGGGAGCACACCGGCGAACTCAAGGCCGTTCCGCCATTGAAGGGACCATCCCCGCGGGTGCGGGGAGCACTTGTAGCCGGAGCCGGATGCGGCGGTGCCGTCGGGACCATCCCCGCGGGTGCGGGGAGCACCTCGGGTTCAACCCGGCGGCCCGGCAGGGGATGGGACCATCCCCGCGGGTGCGGGGAGCACATAAGGCAGCACGGCCGCCCCGTCACCACCCAGGGACCATCCCCGCGGGTGCGGGGAGCACAATGCGGGTGGGGCCGTTCGCGTACCCGTGCTGGGACCATCCCCGCGGGTGCGGGGAGCACGTCTGGAATCCGAGGCGTGCGCTGTAGTTGTTGGGACCATCCCCGCGGGTGCGGGGAGCACAGGAGTTCACCCGTACCAGACCGACTTACATCGGGACCATCCCCGCGGGTGCGGGGAGCACCGCATGGCCGAGCTGGAGCAGCGGGTCACCGAGGGACCATCCCCGCGGGTGCGGGGAGCACGATGGCATCCCACTGGCGGGCTTGTTCGGCGCGGGACCATCCCCGCGGGTGCGGGGAGCACATGGTCCGCGTCGAAAGCAACGACGTCGCCCAGGGACCATCCCCGCGGGTGCGGGGAGCACTACCGACGCTGCTCCTGGACGTACGGGCCGACGGGACCATCCCCGCGGGTGCGGGGAGCACTTTCCCGATGTTGCCGTGGCGGCCAGGTTCGAGGGACCATCCCCGCGGGTGCGGGGAGCACTTTCCCGATGTTGCCGTGGCGGCCAGGTTCGAGGGACCATCCCCGCGGGTGCGGGGAGCACACGATCCGCTCGTGCGGCTCGACGATCCGGTTGGGACCATCCCCGCGGGTGCGGGGAGCACACGCCCGTCGCCCTCATCTGGGTCAGGGCTGTGGGACCATCCCCGCGGGTGCGGGGAGCACGCGAAGTGCATGCGGATGCGGGGCTGGTCGCCGGGACCATCCCCGCGGGTGCGGGGAGCACCCGCGCAAGGTAGCGGCGAGCGTGTCCAGCTCGGGACCATCCCCGCGGGTGCGGGGAGCACAACGGCCGCACCGAAGAAGAACTCTCCACCGAGGGACCATCCCCGCGGGTGCGGGGAGCACGGTGTGGGCTCCAGGAACTTCCCGGTGACGCGGGGACCATCCCCGCGGGTGCGGGGAGCACAAGGCCGAGAGCCCGGAGCCGAGCCCGACCGAGGGACCATCCCCGCGGGTGCGGGGAGCACTTCACCACCACCCCCGCCAGGGTCAGCTCGTCGGGACCATCCCCGCGGGTGCGGGGAGCACCGGCTTGAGCGCTGCCTGCTGCTGGTCGGTGAGGGACCATCCCCGCGGGTGCGGGGAGCACGAGAACCCCGGCACCCCGTTGCCGACCGAGGAGGGACCATCCCCGCGGGTGCGGGGAGCACAACGACTCCGTCACCCGGATCTGGGCCGGGTGGGGACCATCCCCGCGGGTGCGGGGAGCACCTCTAGTTATCGTCTAACTGACGAGATTAGGAGGGACCATCCCCGCGGGTGCGGGGAGCACTCTCTGCCCAGGGACCGCCACTTGATCCCGTTGGGACCATCCCCGCGGGTGCGGGGAGCACCGTGGACTATCGGCCTCCGATGCACGGTTGTCAGGACCATCCCCGCGGGTGCGGGGAGCACCGCATCGAAGACCAGCCCGACCAGCTCGACCTGGGACCATCCCCGCGGGTGCGGGGAGCACAGATCGGCAAATGAAGCCGCCATAGGGGCCTGGGGACCATCCCCGCGGGTGCGGGGAGCACAGACCAACACGTCGTTCGCGGCGTCCGGATACGGGACCATCCCCGCGGGTGCGGGGAGCACATCGGAGCAGCCATCAGCCAGAGGGCGTTCGGGGGACCATCCCCGCGGGTGCGGGGAGCACCTCGCGAGCGTCGCGGCGTAGACGTCGGCCTTGGGACCATCCCCGCGGGTGCGGGGAGCACCGTAGCCCTCGCGTAGGTAGAGGCCGACTGCGGGGACCATCCCCGCGGGTGCGGGGAGCACGATCTCGCGCGCAGCATCCGGGCCGCAGCGGAGGGACCATCCCCGCGGGTGCGGGGAGCACACCCCGACAATCCACGCGAAGAGATCGGGGATGGGACCATCCCCGCGGGTGCGGGGAGCACGGCCCCAACATCGCCCTGACTCATGACGAGACGGGACCATCCCCGCGGGTGCGGGGAGCACGTGAGGCCCGTGGGCAGCATGAGCCGCCCGGCGGGACCATCCCCGCGGGTGCGGGGAGCACAACGAAGCCCAGGACGCCGAACTCACGCAGGCGGGACCATCCCCGCGGGTGCGGGGAGCACACTCGGTGACCTGCAGTGTCATGACTGCCGAGCGGGGTTCGGAAGTACTTTCACCGAGACGGCCATTCCCCTCATAGGGTGCAAATCTACCGGTCGTTGGTCGTCAGTTTGAGGCTGAAGGCGGAGTGTACGTCGCCGTCAGGCAGGCCTGCCGATGCGTGGAGCTGTGCGGACTCAGGTCGCGACGGTGTTCGGGTTTGTCGAAGGAGGAGTTGTCGGGCGGTATCTGCCTGTATGTATCAGGGATGGCGCATAACGGAGAGTCCGGGTCTGGGCTGGGAGATCGGCTCAGGGGGTCGGTGCGGACGGTGTGGGCGAAGCATGACCGGGACAGCGAGGGCTGGTTGCCGTTGTGGCGGCACATGGAGGACAGCGCCGCGGTGGCGGGGCTGTTGTGGGACCGGTGGCTGCCCGCGAACGTACGGGCTTTGATATCCGAGGCGTTGCCGGGTGGTGAGCGGGATGGCCGGCGGCTGGCGGTCTGGCTGGCAGGTGTGCACGACATAGGCAAGGCGACGCCGGCGTTCGCGTGTCAGGTCGACCAACTCGCCGACGTCATGCGTGCGCACGGTTTGGAGATGAAGACGCGGCGGCAGTTCGGGCCTGACCGGCGGTTGGCTCCGCACGGCCTCGCCGGGCAGGTGCTGCTGGCGCAGTGGCTGGAGGAGCAGCACGGCTGGACTGGGCGGCAGTCTGCGCAGTTCACGGTTGTCGTGGGTGGGCATCACGGTGTGACCCCGGACCACGGGCAGTTGAAGAGTTTGGACGACCGTCCTCACCTGCTGCGGACTCCGGGGGCGAGCCGGGTGTTGTGGCGGCAGGTGCAAGAGGAGCTGATGGACGCGTGTGCCGACGAGTTCGGTGTACGGGATCGGCTCGCGGCGTGGCGGGCGGTGAAACTGCCGCAGCCGGTACAGGTACTGCTGTCGGCACTGGTGATCGTTGCCGACTGGATCGCCAGCAACCCTGACCTGTTTCCGTATTTTCCGCAGGCGGCTCATCGTACGGGCGCCGAGCGGGTGGCAGCTGCGTGGCAGGGGCTTCGCCTGCCCGAGCCGTGGAGGGCCGAGGAACCGCCGGATAACGTCGAGGAGTTGTTCCGAACGCGATTCGTCCTGCCGCCGGGGGCCGTCGTACGGCCGGTGCAGGAGGCGGCGGTGCGGCTGGCGCGCAGGATGTCAGTCCCGGGGTTGATGGTGATCGAGGCGCCGATGGGCGAGGGGAAGACGGAGGCCGCGCTGGCGGTGGCGGAGGTGCTGGCTGCACGGTCGGGCGCGGGCGGCGTGTTTTTCGCGCTGCCGACCATGGCCACGGGAAATGCCATGTTTCCACGGCTGCTGGACTGGCTGAAGCGGCTTCCTGCGCAGGAGGGCACGCGGCTGTCGGCGTTGCTGGCGCATTCCAAGGCGGCTCTCAACGACGAGTACGCGGATCTGATGCGCAAGAGTGCGCAGCGGATTGCCGCCGTCGAGGTGGATGAGGAAGAACGTCCTTGGCGGCCTGCGGATGACAAGCGGACCGCGTCGGCCGAACTCGTGGCACACGCGTGGTTGCGGGGGCGTAAGAAGGCGATGTTGTCGTCGTTCGTGGCGGGTACGGTCGACCAGTTGCTGTTCGCGGGGCTGAAGAGTCGGCATCTGGCGTTGAGGCACCTGGCCGTCGCGGGCAAGGTCGTGGTGATCGACGAGGCGCACGCCTACGACACGTACATGAGTGCCTATCTGGACCGGGTGCTGTCGTGGCTGGGGGCGTACCGGGTGCCGGTGGTGGTGTTGTCGGCGACGCTGCCCGCCGGGCGCAGGCGGCAGCTGGCTGAGGCCTATGCGGGAGGCGGGGGCGCCGTCGGTGCGGAAGAGTTCGAGGTGGTGGCGCGGACTGATGCGTACCCGCTGCTGACGGCTGTGCCGCCGGGTGGTACGCCCGTCGTCGAGTGCCCACAGGCATCGGCTCGCGGGACATCGGTCCGTCTCGAACGTCTCGACGACGACTTCAGTGTCCTGGCGGACCGATTGGTCGCCGAGCTGGAGGGCGGGGGGTGCGCGCTGGTGGTGCGGAACACCGTCAATCGGGTTCTGGAAACGGCGCGGGTCCTGCGCGAGCGGTTCGGTGACGACGCCGTAACTGTCGCCCATTCGCGCTTCATTGACCTGGACCGGGCCGCGAAGGACGCCGGGTTGCTCGCCCGGTTCGGGCCGCCGGGCAAGAGTGCGGAGCGTCCACGTGGCCCCCATGTCGTGGTGGCCAGCCAGGTGGCGGAGCAGTCCTTGGACGTCGACTTTGACCTGCTGGTGACCGACCTGTGCCCGGTCGACTTGTTGCTGCAGCGCATGGGACGTCTGCACCGGCACCAGCGGGGCGAGAACCAAGCGGAACGTCCACGGCGGCTGCGTACCGCGCGCTGCCTGGTGACCGGTGCCGACTGGACGGGCCAGGTGCCTGTGCCGGTACGGGGTTCTGTTGCCGTGTACGGCGCCTACGGGCTGCTGCGCTCGGCCGCCGTACTGCTGGAGCACCTTGACGGTCCACGTCGGCCGGTGCGGCTGCCGCAGGACATCAGCCCGCTGGTGCAGAGCGCGTACGCGGAAGGAGCGGCCAGTCCCGCCGGCTGGGCAGAAGCGATGGACACGGCGCTGCAGCGGCACGAGGAGCATCGTAAGGACCAGGCCGAGCGAGCCGGTGCGTTCCGGCTGGATGCGGTGGGCCGGCCGGGGCGCCCGCTCATCGGCTGGGTGGCGGCCGGCGTGGGGGACGCGGACGACACGCGCACGGGCCGAGCCCAGGTCCGTGACAGCAGGGAGAGCCTGGAGGTCGTGGTCGTGCAGCGGCGGGCCGACGGGTCGCTGGCCACCGTGGATTGGATCGCGCCGGACAAGGCAGACTTGGAGCTGCCCCAGGACCGGCCCCCCGCCCCTCGGGCGGCCAGAGCGGCGGCCGCCTGCGGGCTGCGGCTGCCGAGCCAGTTCTCGTACGCGGACGTGATGGACCGCGCCATCGCCGAACTCGAGGAACTCTACGTTCCCGCCTGGCAGGTGAAAGACAGTCACTGGCTGGCCGGCCAGCTGATTCTCGCGCTGGACGCCGATTGTCAGACCCGTCTGGCAGGGTTTTCACTCCGTTACAGCCCCTCCGACGGACTTGAGGTGACGCGTGTCTGACGCCAGTGAAAGCCGTGCGAACGGCTCGTTGTCGTTCGACCTGACTCTGCGGCCATGGATCCCGGTCCTGCGGCAGGACGGCACGCAGGACGAGTTATCCCTGCGAGAGGTGTTTGCCCAGGCCGACAGCCTGCGCCGGATCGTCGGCGACGTGCCCACCCAGGAGTTCGCCCTGCTGCGGCTGCTGCTGGCCGTGGCCCACGACGCCCTGAACGGGCCGCGTGACACCGAGGACTGGGCACA
This sequence comes from Streptomyces viridochromogenes, assembly GCF_001270495.1. Classification (GTDB taxonomy): domain Bacteria; phylum Actinomycetota; class Actinomycetes; order Streptomycetales; family Streptomycetaceae; genus Streptomyces; species Streptomyces viridochromogenes_A. The sequence continues at coordinate 314,682 of NZ_LGUR01000230.1, read as the reverse complement.
ACTGTGGGCGGACAACGACTGCTTCGCGCCGGTCCCTGGGTACTTCGATGCGCACCTTGGCCGATTTGACCTGCTGCACCCGCGCACACCGTTCTTCCAAGTGGCGGACTTGCGCACAGCGCGCGACGAGGTGTTCTCGCTCAACCGGATCGTCGCCGACGTCCCCAACGGGGAGCCGTTCTTCACCTCCCGGATGCCTGCCGTCGACCGGCTCGGCTTCGCCGAGGCCGCCCGCTGGGTGGTGCACGCCCACGCCTATGACACCTCCGGCATCAAGACCGGCACCGTCGGCGACGCCCGAGCCAAGAACGGCAAGGTGTACCCGCTTGGAGTGGGCTGGGCGGGCACCCTGGGCGGGGTCTTCGTCGAGGGCAACACCCTGCGCGAAACTCTGCTGCTCAACCTGGTCGCCGCAGACACCACCGGACTGCGCATCGACGGCGACGACCGGCCGGCCTGGCGACGCGAGCCGTGCGGCCCCGCAGCCGCCGCGAACAGACACCCCTCGGGCGTACGCGACCTGTACAGCTGGCAGACGCGGCGGCTGCGGCTCCACTTCGACGAGGCGGGAGTGCATGGCGTCGTCCTCGGCTACGGCGACCCTCTCACCGCGCACAACCTGCACACACGTGAGCCCATGACCGCGTGGCGGCGCAGCAAGGCGCAGGAGAAGAAGCGCGGCGAGGCCTTGGTCTACCTGCCCCGCGAGCACGACCCATCGCGCGCCGTATGGCGGGGGCTGTCCTCGCTCATCGCCGAACGGGAAGTCGCCGGCCAGGGCGCGGAGGCCGCGTCTTCACTGCGTCCCGGGATCCTGGAGTGGGTCGCCCGGCTGGTCACCGAGGGAGAGCTGCCCCGCGGCTTCCTGATTCGGACGCGGGTGGTCGGTGCGGTGTACGGCACTCAGCAGTCCGTGATCGACGAGATCGTCAACGACCACCTGTCCATGGCGGTCCTGCTGCTGCACCGTCAGGACCGGGAGTACGCGCAGCAGGCGATCGATGCGGTGGGGGACGCGGAGCAGGCCGTCGCCGTTCTCGGTGACCTTGCCACCGACCTTGCGCGGGCCGCGGGGACCCAAACGGAAGGGCCCCGTAGCAGGGCTCGAGAACGCGGCTTCGCCGCACTGGACGGCCCGTACCGCATCTGGCTGAGCAGGCTGGCCGACGCCGTGGACCCCGGCGAGCAGCGCACGCTGTGGCGTCGCCAGACCCACCGCATTATCAGTCGGCTCAGCGAACGGCTGTTGGCCGAGGCCGGAGACGCCGCGTGGGAGGGCCGCATCGTGGCTACCCCCAAGGGCGCCGTGTGGTTCAACTCCGCCTATGCACAAGGGTGGTTCCGGCATCGGCTCGGTGATGCACTCGGTCTCTTGGATTCCTCCGGCGCCGAGACCGGCGAGCAGCAGCTTCCCGGTGCCGACTCCGCCGCCGAAGCCGGCGCAGGCTTTCCCGCAGAAAGGGCACGCTCGTGACCACTCCGACCTTTGTCGCTCTCCCGGAACGGGTCCGGCGAATCACCGCGGAGAACATCAACGGCTTGCAGCGGGGCTACTTGGCTGACCAGCCGCGCGCGGTGGCGGCCCTGGCCCGGCTGCGCCGCGGCGCCGGCAAGGAGGTCCATCAGGTTCCGGACTTGTGGGGTCTGATCGACACCGGCCCCCTGCACGATCCGACGCATGAGGGCGGCCTGCCCCCGCGCGACGAAGACTTGACCCGTGCCGAAGACGCCGTGCACGTCGCTCTGACCCTGTGGGCCTTGCACCAGCAGTCGCGTGGAACCGGTATGCACCAGCCCGACCGCAAGGACGCACCCGCCGGTTTGGGCTCCGCCGTCCGTCGGCTCATGCCCAAGGGGGATATCGACGAGGCGATCCTCAAACGGCTCGTCCGTGCAGGCCATGCTCCGGACCTTCCCTCGCTGGCACAGCGGCTGCGGGAGATCGTGCTGCTGCTACGCCGCGAGGACATCGCACTCGACTATGCCCTGCTCGCCGGGCAGTTGTGCCACTGGCAGCGGCCAGGCGGCCGGGACGAGGTACGCCGCGCGTGGGGCCGCTCATTCCATGCCTACCGCCCGACCAAGAACTCCGAGCCCGATCCCCATGACCCGGCCGGATCAACCCCCGCCGCCGGCCTCGCTTCTGACTCCGACACGACCAAGGACGCATCATGAACCGCATCTTTCTCGACGTGCACGCCCTGCAGACTGTGCCGCCCAGCAACCTCAACCGCGATGACACCGGAGCCCCGAAGTCGGCCGTCTACGGCGGGGTTCCCCGGGCCCGGGTCTCCAGCCAGGCCTGGAAGCGTGTCACCCGTGAGTACTTCGGTGCCGAGCAACTGCTCGACCCGAGCGAACTGGGCGTCCGGACGAAGAAGGTCGCCGAGATCCTTGCGGATCGCATCACGGATCTCGACGCGTCGATCAAGGACGCTGAGGCGCTGGCGCTGGCGGCCGAGGTGATGGAGACAGCCACCGGCTCGAAGATGGTGGTACCGGAGCGGAAGGCGCGCACGGCGAAGGCCGAAGCGGCGGGCGAGAAGCTGGAGGAGGTGGCGCCGCAGTCCAAGTACCTGATGTTCCTCAGCGCCCGGCAGCTCGACGGCCTTGCCGCGCTCGCCGTCGAAGGGGCCGCCGACATCAGGGCGTACCTGAAGGACAAGGACAACAAGGCGCACGCCAAGCAGATCGCGGACACTCGCCACTCCGTCGACATCGCCCTGTTCGGGCGCATGGTCGCCGACTCGACCGACTTCAACGTCGATGCGGCCGCCCAGGTCGCCCACGCCATCAGCGTGCACCGCGTGGACAGCGAATCCGACTACTACACGGCCGTCGACGACGAGAACACCGACGCCGAGACCGGCGCCGGCATGATCGGAACGGTCGACTTCAACTCCGCGACCCTCTACCGCTACGCCGCCGTCAGCGTGCACCAGCTCGCCGCCAATCTCGGCGAAGGACTGCGCGAGGACGAACCCGTCAACACCCCCGTACGCCGCGCCGTCGAGGCGTTCGTACACGCCTTCGTCGCCTCACTACCCAAGGGCAAGATCAACACCTTCGGGCACCACACCCTGCCGGATGCAGTCGTCGTCAAGCTGCGCACCACCCGTCCCATCAGTTTCGTCGCCGCATTCGAGGAACCGGTGAGCGCCGAGTCCGGCGGCGGGCATCTGCGCGAGGCATCCGCCCGCCTGGCCGAATACATTCCCGAGGTCGAACGGGCCTACGGCGACGAGCAGTCCACCCTAACCTGGGTACTGCGCGTGGGAGCTGCCACCGACAAGCTCGCCGGCATCGGCCAGGAGACACCCAGCCTGTCCTCGCTCGTCGAGACGGTCGGCCAGGCCGTCGCCGAGCGCATGGAGAAGCCCGCATGAGCGTGCTGACCCTGCGGCTGGCAGGCCCCCTGCAAGCGTGGGGGGCCTCGGCCCGGTTCGCCCGCCGCACCACCGAGTCCGCCCCGACCAAGAGCGGCGTGATCGGCATGCTCGCCGCGGCCCGAGGTATGGACCGCCGCGACGACGAGGCACTGGCCCGGCTGGCCATACTCCGATTCGGGGTCCGCGTCGACCAACCCGGCACGCGGGTCCGCGACTTCCAGACCGCCCATCATGCCGACACCGGCAAGTCGATGCCTCTGTCCGAGCGTTACTACCTCGCCGACGCGGTCTTCGTCGCCGCGGTCGAGGGCGAGGAGGTACTCCTCGACGAACTCGACGCTGCGCTGCACAACCCTGTCCATCCGCCCTACCTCGGCCGACGCTCCTGCCCGCCGGCCCATCCGGTCCGGCTCGGCCTGCACCGCGGGGCCGGGCTTGCCGAGGCACTGCAGGCGGAGCCCTGGCAGGCCGCCGCCTGGTATCGCAAGCAGCGCCGCGGCGACGCGACCGTGTCCTTGACCGTGCTGCGCGAAGCCCGTCCCGACGAACCCGATGGGGACCTGCTACGCGACCAGCCCCTCAGCTTCGCCGCCGAACACCGCCGGCACGCCCTGCGCACCGTGGTCACCTCAACCGTGGAGGTGCTGAACCCCACCGCCAGGGCCGCCTCGACACCCAGGACCGTGCCCCCGCACGACCCGTTCGCCGCTTTGGAGGAAGAGAGCCCCTGATGTACCTGTCCCGCTTCCGTATCAACACCGCGCGCCCGGGCGCCCGGCGCCTGCTCTCCTCCCCTCAGTCGCTGCACGCGGCCGTCATGTCGTCGTTTCCCCACTTGCTGCCCACAGTCTCGGCCGGTCCCGGCACGCCATCCGATGGTCCACGGGTGCTGTGGCGCCTGGACCACAACGCGTCCGCCGAGGTCTTCCTGTACGTGGTCAGTCCTGACCGGCCCGACCTGACCCACCTCGTCGAGCAAGCCGGCTGGCCGGCCGCCGCAGCGGCCGACCCGGACAATCCCGGCTGGCAGACCCGGCCCTACGCCTCATTCCTTGACCGGCTCGCACAGGGCACCACCTGGGCGTTCCGGCTCACCGCCAACCCGGTGCACCACATCCGCCGCAAGGACGACGAACCGATCAAGAGGACCGCCCACCTCACCCCCGTTCATCAGATGGCATGGCTCCTCGAACGGCAGGAACGCTGCGGATTCCGCATCTGCGAAAAACCCGACAGCAAGCGACTTCTGCCCAGCGGCAACACGCACAAGAAGGCCACCCACCACGGCGACCGCTACGAACTCATCGTCCGGGACCAGCGCAACCTGTCCTTCGCCAAGTCCCGCGGTGACAACGCGCCAGGACGGCGATCGGTCAGCCTGGTCGCCGTCACCTTTGACGGCCGACTCCAGGTCACCGACTCCGACCTGCTGCGCCGCACCCTCGTCCAGGGGCTCGGCAAGGCGAAGGCATACGGCTGCGGGCTGATGACGCTCGCCCCGCTTCCCAGCGCAGGTGAGCGTAACCAGTGACGACAGTCGGCCGACGCGCCGCGCTCACTCCACGGCACCTCACCCGCACGAGCGAGCGCCTCTCCTTCGTCTACCTGGAACGCTGCACCGTCCACCGGGACGCCAACGCCATCACCGCCGAGGACGCGGACGGCACCACCCACATCCCGTCCGCCACCATCGGCACCCTCCTCCTCGGCCCCGGCACCCGCATCACCCACCAGGCGATGAGCGTCCTCGGCGAAACCGGGGCAGCAGTCGCCTGGGTCGGCGAGAACGGAGTGCGCTACTACGCAGGCGGCAGAGCCCTGACCCGCTCATCCGCGCTCGCCGAGGCCCAAGCCCTGAAATGGGCCAACCCCCGTACCCGTCTCGCCGTCGCACGCGCGATGTACCGCCTGCGCTTTCCCGACGAGGACCCCGCGGGACTCACCCGGCAGGAACTCCTCGGCCGCGAAGGCCGACGCGTCAAGGACTGCTACCGCGAACACGCCGCCCGCACCGGCATCCCCTGGCGAGGCCGCAAGTACACCCCCGGCGACTTCACCAGTGGCGACCCCGTCAACCAGGCCGTGACCGCCGCCGCACAGTGCATGTACGGCATCGCCCACGCCGTCGTCGCCTCCCTCGGCTGCAGCCCCGCACTCGGCTTCGTCCACTCGGGCCACGAGCTCTCATTCGTCCTGGACATCGCCGACCTGTACAAGACCGAGATCGGAATCCCCCTCGCCTTCGACATCGCGGGCGAAGACGAACAGGACATCGGCGCCCGCACCCGCCGCGCCCTGCGCGACCGCATCAACGCAACGTCCTTGCTGGACCGCTGCGTCGACGACATCAAGAACCTCCTCATGCCCGACGCCACCGACACGGACGCCCACCCAGCCGACGAACTGGACCGCGTCACGCTCCAGAGCGACCGAGGCCGGCAGGTGGCCTCCGGACACAACTACGCGGACGCGGACGACGAGGAAGCGATGCCCTGGTGACCGTGATCGTCCTCACCAACTGCCCGTCCGGGCTACGCGGGTTCCTCACCCGCTGGCTCCTCGAAATCTCCGCCGGTGTCTTCATCGGCAACCCGTCGGCCCGCATCCGAGACGCCCTCTGGAACGAAGTCCAGCAATACGCGGGACAGGGCCGCGCCCTCCTCGTCCACACCACCAACAACGAACAGGGCTTCACCTTCCGCACACACGACCACGGATGGCACCCGATCGACCACGAGGGCCTGACCCTTATCCGCCGCCCGAACCCCAACACCCAGCCCACCAACAACACTCCCAAACCTGGCTGGAGCAACGCCGCCAAACGACGCCGCTTCACGAGAGGCTGAAGTCCAGAATGCCAGCCCTGTGCCAAATGTCGGAACCCGTGAAAGTACTGGAGAACCTGGCCGACCACGCCTAAAGCAGCAGGTTGCGAAGTGTGCTCCCCGCACCCGCGGGGATGGTCCCGACCCCCAAGGGGTGGTCGGGGGACTGCCAGGGTGCTCCCCGCACCCGCGGGGATGGTCCCACTCAGGTTCCACTCGGACATCGGCGGGCTCCGTGCTCCCCGCACCCGCGGGGATGGTCCCATGAGCGCCGCTTGTGGAACGGGTGGGGGCTGGTGCTCCCCGCACCCGCGGGGATGGTCCCTCCTCATCGGTCATGCGCCCGGGGTTCTGGGAGTGCTCCCCGCACCCGCGGGGATGGTCCCGCACTGCTCGTCGGGGCCGGCATCGACACCGCGTGCTCCCCGCACCCGCGGGGATGGTCCCTCGCCGCACCCAACTCGATCGACCGCCGCATCGTGCTCCCCGCACCCGCGGGGATGGTCCCCCCCGACACCCTGTTCGACCTGCCGGTTCGCTGTGCTCCCCGCACCCGCGGGGATGGTCCCTCCTCGACACTCATCTCGCCGTAGGTCTCCAGGTGCTCCCCGCACCCGCGGGGATGGTCCCGACACGCGCGGCTGCCCCTGGTGCCGCATCGCGTGCTCCCCGCACCCGCGGGGATGGTCCCCGGTCGGGCTCGGTGCTGCTGGCGGACGTTCTGTGCTCCCCGCACCCGCGGGGATGGTCCCTTCCATTCAAGCCGATAGCGGGCATGTAGTGGGTGCTCCCCGCACCCGCGGGGATGGTCCCGAGGGCCGTCTTTATCCGCAGTCCTTCCTCGGGTGCTCCCCGCACCCGCGGGGATGGTCCCACTTCGACGCCTACCAAGGTCGCACCTACGACGTGCTCCCCGCACCCGCGGGGATGGTCCCGAGGGGACGAGCTGCCTGGGGCGCAGAGGCCGGTGCTCCCCGCACCCGCGGGGATGGTCCCGGGCAGGATGGCCAAGACGGACGAGACGGTTCGTGCTCCCCGCACCCGCGGGGATGGTCCCGTCACCAGTTTCGCGCCACCGGGCGACGCGTTGTGCTCCCCGCACCCGCGGGGATGGTCCCGTGCGGATCATCACGGGGAGCTGCATACCGTCGTGCTCCCCGCACCCGCGGGGATGGTCCCCGGCGAGATCGACTCAGCGACACTCTTGATGAGTGCTCCCCGCACCCGCGGGGATGGTCCCGTGTAGAAGAGGCAGTCGAGCGCCTCCGCCTTGTGCTCCCCGCACCCGCGGGGATGGTCCCGTCAAGGGCGCCGTGGACTCGCTGCGCAGCAAGTGCTCCCCGCACCCGCGGGGATGGTCCCGTGAACCTGGAACAGATCGGCCGGATGCTCCAGTGCTCCCCGCACCCGCGGGGATGGTCCCCCCCCCGAGTCATGGGGCGGTGACGGCTCTGACGCGTGCTCCCCGCACCCGCGGGGATGGTCCCAGTCCGGGATACGAGGCGGGACGTACGACGCCGTGCTCCCCGCACCCGCGGGGATGGTCCCCAGCCGATCAGACCGCCGATGGCGATCCGCACGTGCTCCCCGCACCCGCGGGGATGGTCCCCACCGCGTTCTTCTCCCTCGAGATGGGGCGGTGCTCCCCGCACCCGCGGGGATGGTCCCGCCTGCGGAGAACTCCCGCCCTGCGCTCACGAGTGCTCCCCGCACCCGCGGGGATGGTCCCGGGTCCACCCCGATCGGGCTGGAGCTGGAGTCGTGCTCCCCGCACCCGCGGGGATGGTCCCCCGGCGGGGCCGCCAGGCCGGGCCGCTTCGCGGTGCTCCCCGCACCCGCGGGGATGGTCCCCGCCAAGAAGAGCGCGGCCACGCCCCGGTCCAGTGCTCCCCGCACCCGCGGGGATGGTCCCGTGTCGTCCTCGACGGGCTCTTCCTCGAGTGTGTGCTCCCCGCACCCGCGGGGATGGTCCCCCGGACTCGAACCCGGCGCTTCGATCGCTGGGGTGCTCCCCGCACCCGCGGGGATGGTCCCCAGTACGGGCCGCCGTACTCACGGTTGGAGATGTGCTCCCCGCACCCGCGGGGATGGTCCCGGTCCGCCCGTCCTCGGTGCGTCCGACGTGGGGTGCTCCCCGCACCCGCGGGGATGGTCCCGGTTCGGCCCTCGACTCCATCGGCGCGGTGCGGTGCTCCCCGCACCCGCGGGGATGGTCCCCAGCGGTCCGAACAGCTCCGCGGCACGATGATGTGCTCCCCGCACCCGCGGGGATGGTCCCGACGACGCGCTCACCGCTCTGTATCCCGTGGTGTGCTCCCCGCACCCGCGGGGATGGTCCCGCGGCCGTCTGCCGGAAGCTGATGCTGGACGGGTGCTCCCCGCACCCGCGGGGATGGTCCCGATGCGCCCCTGGACCCCGCGATCCTCAACATGTGCTCCCCGCACCCGCGGGGATGGTCCCCTCGTCAAGGTGGGCGGCCCGGCCCTCGGTGGGTGCTCCCCGCACCCGCGGGGATGGTCCCAACTGCCCAGCGAAGTCCCCAAGTGCCAGGGCGTGCTCCCCGCACCCGCGGGGATGGTCCCCCGCGGTAGATGCCGTTCGGCGCCGTCCAGGAGTGCTCCCCGCACCCGCGGGGATGGTCCCCCGATCAGGAACAGATCGCGCAGCTCGAAGCCGTGCTCCCCGCATCCGCGGGGATGGTCCCCGCCCCGCGGGCGGCGCCGGATGAGGGAGCCGGTGCTCCCCGCACCCGCGGGGATGGTCCCGTGTGCCGGAACTGATGCGGGTGGATGTGCTCGTGCTCCCCGCACCCGCGGGGATGGTCCCGCGTCAAGTCCAGCCATGAACCCCGTTGTCGGTCAGGACGCGTTCGACGGTGACGTGGTGTGCGGCGAACCAGGCGGTGGCGCGGGTGAGGAAGCCTGCGCAGGTCGGGGCGGTCTCGTCGGGCAGGTCTTCGGTGTAGGCCAGGCGGGAGTGGTCGTCCAGGGCGGTGTGCAGGTAGGCGTAGCCGGTCCCGGTCCGGTTGCGTCGGCCTTCGGCGCGTCCTTGGGTGCGGTGGCCGCCGCCGTCGGGGATGCGGCCGAGTTTCTTGACGTCGATGTGGATCAGTTCGCCGGGCCGGGAGCGTTCGTAGCGGCGGACTGGCTCACCGGTGGCCCGGTCCAGCGCGGCCAGGACGGGCATGCCGTGGCGTTTGAGGATGCGGTGGGCCGTGGACGCGGCGATCCGGGTGCGGGCGGCCAGCCGCAGTGGTCCGATGCGGTGCTCTCGCCGTATCCGCACCACCTCTGCTTCAACCGTGGCGGGCGTCTGCCGGGGTGAGTGATGGGGGCGGCTGGAGCGGTCGTGCATGCCCTCGGCGCCGTGGTGGCGGTAGCGGCCGGCCCATCGGGCGGCGGTGGTGTGACTGACCTGGAATCGTTCCGCGGCCCGCCGCACAGGCCAGCCGTCGTCGACGACACACCGGGCCAGACGCAGCCTGCCGGTCGGAGTCAGCGGGGCATCACGGTGGGACAACGAGGGCCTCCTGGGCGCCGGTTGTAGATGTCGCAATCCACACCGAACCCAGAGGCCCTCACCCCTTTCAAGGACCGCTCAAGGCGTGTCGCCTGTCACCAACGTGCCCGGACAACACAGCTAGATCGCCGGAGGCTCGGAGCTAATCGTCACGGTCTCAGCCCCGTCTATGACCGCCGCGTCACGGTGGGCAGACCGCGGTTCTGTCTGTGCTCGGCCCGGCTCGGTCGCAGCAGATTCCCGAGAGGCGACCTTCGTGAACACCTGTTCCGCGCGAGCCAGGGTCAACCGCATGGTGCCGTACGGACCCACGGCGTACCCGGTCCGGTGCCCGTGCCGGTGCAGTTTCTCCACTGCCTGGAGTCCGGCGTCGGCCTTCGGCACGTCGTCCGGCGGGACGAGCGCGTGCAGCTCCTCCGCCCACTCCCAACCGAGATCACGGAGCACGGTCCGGGCCTCCTCCTGCTCCCAGCCGCTTCGCGCCACCAGTCCGTGACGAGAGTCCGTCGAGAAGACCATGTTGGGGTCCGTCATCATCCGGCCATCTCCTCGACTCGTCCCGCAGGTCCCGTCGCTTCTCCCTGGGCTGTAGTACGCCAGGCCGCGAGCTGGAAACGCGCCGGACGCTCCTCGTGTTTGCCGACGCGGCATTCGTCGCCCGCCTTGCCCAACGTCTTGTTCATCCGAGTGAGGAATCGGTCGTACTGCTCGTGCCAGATCACGGACGAGCCCGCTTCCATATACGCGTCTCCCCTGGCGAAGGCCAGGGCCGCGATCTCGTATGCCAGGCCCTCGTGCTTCGCCCAGCAGGGCGGGATCACGTCCTGCGGCTGCCACGCGTACCGTCCGTTCAGCCAGCGGCACACGGAGTCGAGCCACGCGGGCATCGGTTCGATCAACTCCGCTGACAGGGCGCCGAGGTCCCACGGGGCGGGGCCGTCGACCACGGACTCTTCCGCGGTCCGTTCCGCGATGTACTCCAGGATCAGCGCGGGCGGCTCGGGGAAGGGCTCGAAGTGGGCCAGGGTCTCGTTCATGCGGCAGCCGCTCCTTCACGGCCGGCCCACGCGGCGGCGTGGGCCTTGGCCTGGTTCTTCTTCTCGGAGGCCCGCCGGGTCCGCTCGGCTTTGTTGGCGGCTCGCAGGTCTCGGACGTGACCCTCGATCTCGGACCAGGACTCCCAGGTCCACATGCCGTCGAGACGGGTGACGATCGGTGGGAGGTTGTCCGCGAGGACCAGGGCGTGCCCCTCGGGCAGACCCCTGATCTCGTCTCCTCGAAGGACTGGTTCGAGCGCCATGTGCGTGGCGGTCGAGTGGCCGCCGCGGTCCCCGCCGGACGTGGTCTTCGTCGTGCGCTCTCGCTCGACCTGACCGCACAGGTCGGACATGTCCTTGAGGAAGTTGGGGTCCTTGTCCCCGGGCAGGACGATGACGTTGTTGGTGAAGGCCGCCAGCTCCTTGGCGGTGTCCTCGCCGAAGCGGGCACGGGCCGACGCCCACGCCTGGAGGCCATAGACGACCGTGATGCCTCGGCCCCGGCCGTCGGCGACGCGTTGGCGAAGGGAGGGGATGGGCGCGATGTTCGGCGCCTCGTCCAAGGCCGCGAGGAGAGCGGGGTCGAGCCGCCCGGCCGAGGAGGTGAGGGCGTGCGCCTCGGCGAGGTCCAAGAGGTCTTCGGCTATCGCGGTGGTCAGCGGTGCGACGCTGTTCACCTCCGAGTCCTTGCCGAGAAGGTAGAGGGTGCCGCCAGCGTCGAGGAACGCGTCGAAGTCCGTGGGGTCCTCTGCGTCTCCTTGGAGGGCCTTGATCACCGACTGGTGCATGAAGGGTTCGAGAGCCGCGTCGAGGGTCGAAGCGGTGTTGCCGACGGTGCGGCTGTCGCCCGTGGTGGCCGTGCGGAGCATGTCCGCCCAGCCGGGGCCGGCGCCGGGGTGAGCGTTGAGGATGCCGAGAGGCGCCGGGTCGGTAAGCTTGCGTGCCCACTTCAGCACCCAGTCGAGGGTGGCGCCGTCGAGGGCTGCGGCGTGAAGGAAGGCGGCAAGGATCTTGGAAGCCTGCCCCTTGTAGAAGGCGCTGCCCTCGCTGGACTGTGCCGCGCTGTTGGGAGTGCGCGAGCCTGCGACGAACGCCTTGGCCCTCATCATCGCGACTTCCGTTTCGGACGCGCCGTTGATCGGCGTCCACCGGAACTTCGGGAGGCTCGGAGCGATGTTCTGCGGGTCGAAGGCCGCGACGGGGCGGCCGTCCCGTCGCCGGGCGTCGAGGGTCAGTTCGACCATGTCGGGCTTGGTCGAGGTGGCCAGGACCGGACCGGCCCAGTTGCGGATGGTCGGCGCGAAGAAGCGCATGGTCTTTCCGCTGCCCATGGGGCCGATGACCCGGCATGCCTTGTCGGCGCGGGACCACAGCTCGACGCCCTTCGGGCGTTGCGAGGTGCCCAGCGAGTAGCCGAAATCGTGAGGATCGAGCGGGCGGTGCATGACGTGCTCCGGAACGAGGTGGGCGACGAGGAGAGGGAAGGTCAGCGAACGGCGGAGTGGTCCTTCGCGAAGCTCACACCTGATGCGTGGGTGGGGTGGCCGTTGTCGCTGGTGAGGGAGGGGCGGATTTCGGTGGCCCGCAGGACTGCCTTGGCCGACATCTGGCGCTCGAGCTGTCCCTTGCTCGCGAATCCGGCGTTGCGCCGGCTCCGGTTCAGCAGGACCCAGACCGTGACCAGGGCCACCGCGCACACGGCTGTCAGGACGTACAGGGCCAGGGAGATCCCACTAGGCATGACGTCCACTACTCGGCCCTCCGTGCGACGCGGGCCGCGAGGTAGCGCATCCGCCGGCCGCAGAGCCGGGAGAGGGACGCGTCCGGCCCGGCACAGCGCGGCGGCGCCGTGTGGAAGGCGCTGTGCAGGTCTTCGGCAGCTCGCCAGATGTGAGCGACGGCCGTATGGACGCGGCCCCCGGCGGCGGAGTAGTCGCCGTGATCCAGCGCGGTGGCCAGCGCCTTCGTACGGCGCGCGAGTTCGAGAGTATCGGCGTGCAGCTGATCGATGTCCTGCCGCACCGCGTGCTCGTCGGCTGGGAGAGTGGTCGCGTCGGTGGTGATGGTCATGGAGGGGGCGCGCTCCGAATCTGCGTGGAAGGGATCGGCGGCGGAGAGGTGGCGGTACCTGCTCATTCGGTGTCCGGAGATGTGCTGGTCAGGTCGGTCATCGAGCCGGAGGAGAAGCACAGGTGCTGCTCGGCCTCGACCAGGAGGTGCTGGACGCCGGGATAGATGACCTCGCCGACCTTCCACAGAGCGATTCCGCGGCGCAGGCGCATGATGTGCTCCATCGTCCAGGACGGCAGGCCCAGCCGGGACACCGTCACTTCTGCCTCGGACTTCTTCTGCGAGTAGATGACGATGGTGTCCGCCATCTTCAGCGCCGCTTGGGTCTCCGGGCTGTCATCGATGTCCGACAGGTGGTGGACGATGAAGATGCAGGACAGTCCGTAGCCACGAGCGAATTTCAGGAACTTCTCCAACAGCGAAGCGAGTTGGGGAGTTCCGAGGATGTGCCACGCCTCCTCGCAGACGAGGATGCGCTTGCGCTGGGTATAGCGGCGGCAGCCCGATTCCGGGTTCGGACCCAGTTCCCAAGCTCCGGAGTTCGCGTCGACCACGACCCGATCGTGCTGTCCCGGTTCCGTCCCGCACTCGCACAGCGGACGCAGCCAGACCTCTTCGAGGAACACGCTGATGACGGCGACCAGGATGGTCATGGCGACGCCTCCGGACGGGACCTTCGTCAGGTCGAAGACGATCATGTCGGCGTCGAGATCCACGCCGAGGCTGGTCGGCCCGTCGAGCATGCCGGTGAGGTCGCCGGTCGCGTCCTGCTCACTGCCGCAGAGCCGGTCCAGCACGTAGGACGCTTCGAGGCCGTCACCGAGGAGTTCGTCCCGTGTCCGTTGCTTGGCCGTGGCGTCGGACTCCTCCGGAGACCGGAGCGCGGCGGCGACGTCCGCCAGGACCGGCGTACGGCCAAGGGCACCCGCCCGCTGGTGGGCGCGGCGGATCGCGATGCGCAGTGCGGAGCCGGCGAACTCGTCCAGGGCCTTGCCGAGGCCGAGTTCTACGATCGTCCGAACCAGCTCGATCTGCCGCTTGCCCGCGATGGCGGGGTCCATCGGGTTGATGCAGGAGGCGCCGCGCCCGCCCCCCGGGGCGAACTTCACCGGGGCCTTCCCGGTCAACGAGCGACCGAGCGCGGCCCACTCGCCCTCTTCCCGCTCCTTCTGCTCCTTGGTGTCGAGCACGACCACCTGACGGCCGAGGCGGATCTGCCGTGCGGTGTAGGTCTTGGTGAGCGCCGACTTTCCCCGGCCGGTGTCGCCCATCACGATCATGTTCCCGCCGGGCAGGCCATCACCGAACGCCGAGAAGGGGCAGTAGATGAACGCCTTCCCCGAGTACAGCTCCCGGCCGATGATCGCGCCCGCAGTGCCGAGGGTCGGCGGCGCGATCGGAAGGTACAGGGCCTGGCTGGTGGTCGTCTCTGTGTAGAGCGGGCGGCGCACCGTCTCATACATGGGGGACAGCGGGGCGAGGTCGAGCAGGTCAGTCACTTGATGCCTCCGGCGAGGGGGAGGGTCGTGGCGAAGGCCCTTGCGTGTTCGAGGTCGAGCCATTCGATCCGGAGGTGGGCGTTGCGGGCACGGGAAGCGGTCGTGCGCTTCGTGCGCTCCAGTTCCTCGACGCTGCGGGAGGAGATGGTGATGTAGCCGACGACGGCGGAGCCGGCCGCGCCGGAGGAGGCCAGGGCCATGCCCCGTGATCCGGTGGCGTCCGCCGCGATCCGGTCGCGCGGGTCGATGTTCTTGCCGCGCTTACGGTCGCGGTCCATCTCCGCCTGGTTGTTCGTGTCCTCCGCGAGCATCCGTTCCACGGCCTTGTCGTTCGGCTCAAGCTGCTGCGTGATCGAGATGGTGCGGATCACGTCGGGCATTCCGATCAGCAGGGGCGACAGGAAGTCGGGGCCCACGGGCGTGGCGGGCCACCCGACGACGGCGGCCGTGGCGTGGAACCATCTGTCGGTCGAGCCTGCGGCCCGGGTGGCGACGTGAGCGCCGTTGCGAACGTCGACGTTGCGCGGGAAGGCGTGCGCTCGCGGGAGTTCGGTGTCCCAGATGGCGTGGTCCGGGTCGTAGGAATTGCGGATGAACGCGGTCATCCGGCCCTCGTCCAGGGGTGCGATCACGGAGAGGTCGGCGTCCTCCGCGCGGGACCACAGCTCTTCCAGGTATGCGGCCATGGCGGCAGCGACCCCTTCGTCACCGGTGCCTCGGGCCGCGCCTTCGGCCGCCAGGTCGCGGGTGAACTTGGCGTGGATGGTGATGTAGTAGCGGTGTTCCTCCGCCGAGGTGGATACGGCGTTGGCCAGGACGTCGTACGAGTCCTTCAGCCACTGCGGCGCGTCGGCCGTCGCCGCCGACTCGTCGCGCTGAGCGATGAACCGCTGGTGCGCGTAGGGGTCGGACTTCATCTGCCGGGCGAGGACCTGAACCCTCTTCACCGGGTGTTCCTCGACGTTGCCGAAGGCGTCGAGGAGTTCGCCCCAGCGCTCCAGGGCGACGACCTGTTCACCGACTTCCTTGCCACCGAGGCCGGGGGAGGCGATCTCCAGGGTGGCCGTGACGCACCCGGCCTCCGGCTGGAGGACCACGACGGCCTTCTGCCCGCGCACCGTGACCGGCACCCACGTCATGCCCGTGATGCCCTCCGGCTCCGCGAGGGCGGCATCCGGCGGGGTGCCGTCGCGGCCCACGCCGGCCTCAAAGGCCGGGGACACCCACACGCCGCCGGTACGGCGGAGCGCCTTGCGGTGGTAGTGATTGATCCGCCACCAGCGGTAGAGCGTGCGCCGCTGGGACGTGCCCTTCGGCCGGTACGGGGCGTACACGATGACCAGGGCGAGCAGGATCGGCAGGACGAGGAAGGTCGCGGCGATGGCCGTCGCTCCGTTGAAGAGGTAGCCGAACAGGATGCCGGTGACCGCACCGCCACCGAGAACGACCTGTTCGCCGAGGTCGCGGCGGCCCACCAGCCCCGTGGGGCGGTGCTTTCCGAACTGATACGTACGAGTCGACATGGGTCACTGATCCTTGCTGGGGTTCGGACGTCCGGGTGCCTGGCCGCCCGACGGACGCGACGGCGGCGGGGGCGTGACCGAAGGCCCGGAGCCCGAGGTGGTTCCTGATGCAGCGGAGGGGGAGGCGGGTGGCGGCGTCGGGGAGGAGACCGCCGGATCGGGAGCCGGCGGCGAGTGCGGCTGTGCCGTACTCGGGGCTCCGCTGGTTCCCGGTGGACGTCCGGACGCTGCGTGGCTGCCGGCCGAGGACCAGTCTGAAGGAGAGCTGACGACCGGGTCGGAGGTCGCTCCCCCTGGGCGAGCTGCGGCCGGTGCACCGGGGGTACCGGCGTGGTCGTCGCCGCCCTGCTGGCCTTCGGGGTGTTCGGGGGTGCTGCCGTTGGCGGCGTCGGTGCCCTGCATGCCGGGGGAACTCGTGGCCTTGTTCTTCGCCATGTCGACCCCGGCCTTGGCCACGGTTGCCCCGGCGGCGACCGGCCCGGCTACGGCCGTTCCGCCGCCCATCTTGGCGCCTGCCGCCTTGCTGCCTGCCGTCTTCGAGCTGCCACCGACCAAGGAGTCCTGCACACGCGCCCCGATCGCCCTGTTCGCGTGCTGGCCGGGACCGTCGATCGCGGCGGCCGGGCCCGATGACTGGGCGGTCTTCCGGTCGTGGTGGAGCTGGGCCATTTCGTCGCCGAAGGCGGGCGTCCACTTGTAGAGCGTGGCGCTCGCGAAGACGGCGAGCAGGAGGATCAGCGCACCGACCAGCGTCTTGGAGACCTCGTCGGACATGCTGCCCGAGGTGTCGCTGAGGAGTGCGCCGCCGAGGCCGAGGAGGGCGAAGAGCACAGGCTTGCTCAGGCCGATTGCGAAGATGGCGGCGAACCACTTCTTGCTCTTGTTCCACAGATCGCGGTCGACGAGCCCGGCGTTCACGATGGGGCCGAGAGCGACGGCCACGTAGATGGCCGCGCTGCGGATCAGCAGCTCGATCCACATCAGCAGAGCGCCGAACATCATGATGAGGTTGACGACCAACAGCTGACCCACGCCCGCGGTGGGGTTTGCTGCCATCGTCTTGAGGATGTTCTCCAGGAACGGCTTGAAGTTCGCGGTCGCGTAGGGCTCGAAAACGGCTGTGACCTCGTCAATGGCTCTCATCAGCAAGGCGATTGCGCCCGGAGTCATCGCGTTGACCACGAACTGGAGGAGCAAGAAGCCGATCGCCTCGGAGACCGCGGTGGTCAGGGCGACCCCGCGGACCGCCCTCTTGGCCACGGCGATCAACCACAGGGCCACAGTGAGCAGGCTGGAGGCCGCGAAAATGATCGCGTACTGCTTCAGGAAGCCAGGCGAGGTGAGATCGATCTTCGTCGTGTTCTGGATCAGCTCCAGCATCTTGCGCAGGAACCAGATGTTGGCCTCGGTGAGCTTCTGGAGAAGGAAGCCCAGCGGATCCGATACGAAGTCGATCGCCGCCTTCGCCTCGCACACCATCGGGATGTAGCAGAACGGATTGGCAACCGCAGAGGGCACGAGCAGAAACCCGATGATCACGTTGACCATGGCCACCGTCTGAACGCGGCTCCGCCAGCGGCTCGGGGTACCCCGTTCGACGCTCAGCAGCCCAGGGGCATCGTCACGCAGTCGCAGGCGCATTGCTGGCACCCCCCACGTCCGCGAAGCTGTCGGCCGGGTCCGCCTCCTGCATGGCCGGCGGCGACGGCACGAGCGGTTCGGACGGCGTAACGGCCGTCGTCTTCCAGGTGCCGTCCTCCCAGACCAGGTCCACGGTCATCCGGAGGAAGGCGACCTGCGGGCGCTGTGTCTCGTCCTTTCCGGCGACCCCGCCCACAGACGCGGTCCACACCTCGATGCTCGCGGCCTGGTCGGAGAACGAGATCGAGCGGGTGGCGAGCGCCGCCGTCCGCGTGATCAGTTCGCTCCCGTCGGCCGTCTTGCCGCCGGCCCCGACCCCCCGGTTCTCCATGACCAGGCGGGCCGTCGAGTCCGCGTCTGACGTGACCGAGGGCAGCACGCCCGGCGCTGCGGTGGCCGTCAGCATCCGGTGCCGCCAGTCCTCATCGGTGAAGAACCTCGGGTCGCCGTAGAGCATGGTGGCGCTGACAGCGGCGGCACGGGCGCCGCGCTCGCTGCGCGCATACGGTGCAGGGAATCCGTCCTGACCAGCCCAACCGCTCAGGGCGGGGTCTTCTGCAGCGGCCGGTACATAGTCGGAGAAGTCGCTCGTGACGTTGGACGCCTGCCGCGCGTCGATCGGCGCGACCAGCCCGCTCGTGCTCGAACTGGCCTTCAGCTTCCAGTCGTTGGACTCCCAGGTGAGCGTGACCGTCACCGACTGGAAGCCCACCTTCGGCGTCGCATGCCCGGCCGCGCTACCGCGAACCGTCGTCGTCCACAGCCGGACCATCGCCCCATGAGCGTCGAAGCCCAGGATGTGAGCCGACAGGACGCCGGTACGGGCGATGGCCTTCTTCGTCGAGACCTTGGCGTTGTCGCCCCGGAGTGCGCTGACCGCTTCACGGGCAGCGTGGTCAGCCTTCTTCGTCGCCGTGCTGGCGGTGCCCTTGGCCGCCATGACCGACACGGCGCGGTGTCGAGCGTCCTTGTCCGTGAGGAAGGCAGAACTGCCGCTCACTGTGGTGTAGTTGGCCGCCGCCGCCTTCGCGCCGGCCTGAGTGTGCGGGTAGCCCACGGGGACGCTGTGCACCTCACGCACGCCCTCTCCCCCCGCCTGCGGTGCCGAGTGGACGGGTGCTGACGCGGGGGGAGCAGGAGCGGGAGGGTTGCCCGTGGCCAGGCTGACGATCACCCCGGCCGCGGTAACCACGGCCGCCCCGCCGGCTGCGATACCCCAGAGCTTGGCCAACGGCTTGCGTGCTCCTGCCGCCTTCGCAGAGGAATCGTTCCTCCTTCGGGATCGGGAGACCATGGGTCACACACCCATGCCGTACGTGATGGCGAAGATGGTGCCGAACGAGGCCACGAGGAAGACGCAGGTCAGGCCGCCGACCATCATGCCCTTGCCACGCGAGCTGTCCATGGTGCTGTGGCCTTCACCGAACCAGCCCTTGGACTTGCCGACACCCGCGAGGAATGCGCCAGCGCCGACGACGAGGACGACGGCGGCGATGACGCCCAAGATCACCTTTGCCGTGTTGCCGAGCTTCCCGAAGGGGCCCCAGTCCGGCTTCACGCCGGACACGACGTCGGCCCCGGCCGCGAGAGTCGAGTGCAAGGAAGGTTCGGCAGCGGCAGACAGCAAGTTGTGCATATTGGTGCCCCTAATGCTTTGGATATCGAATGGGATTGGATTCCCTGGCAGCGGCGAATTCCTTCGTCAGGAGAGCTGCATCGGCGTGTTGATGTAAGTCCGGGCCACCCAGCCCGACTTGCCCTTGTTCGCGCCCGACTTCACCAGCACGTGGCCCCACGACTTCCCGCTGCCGGTCGATCCGCGGTTGCAGTCCCAGTAGACCTTCGTGTTCTTGGCGAGCTGCCTCATTGCGACGTACTTGGTCCCCGGCCCGCTGCGCAGCTTCACAGTGGCAGACACGGTGGTCTTCAAATGCACCCACTCGGTGCAAGCCTTCGTGCCGACGCTGTTGGCGGCGCTGGCCGGTGAGGTGGTGGTTGCTGTCACGCCGGCGACCACCGACAGGGCCAGCAGACCCGGAGTGGCCAGACGCGCAGGGGTACGCAGATTCATGAAAGTCCTGCCTTTCAAAGAGATTTGATTGGGTTACTGCAGGGCGTGCGGAAGCGGCCTACTCCAGCCGCGTGGCTGCGCCCTCATCGGCCAGCGACGGCTGGGGGCCTGGCTGGACGTCAGGCGAATCCGGGGGGTGGGAGTTTGCCGAAATCGACTGGGACTGGGGATTCCGAAGTGGTTAGCCGACGTGCCGCATCGCGACAATCTGCGGCTTCCAGTAACTGAGGGGTTTGATCCGGACCTTCGCCCCCGTGCGCGGGGCGTCGATAACCTGGCCATTGCCGACGTACATGCCGACGTGCTCGGGCCCCGCGCTGCCGGGGATGCTGAACAGCAGGTCACCCGGAGCGAGTTGGGAAACGCTCTTGACGGCGGTCCCGGCGTGGACCTGGTCGTACGTGACCCGGGGGAGGTTTACGCCTGCCGAGGCCCAGGCCATCTTGGTGAGTGACGAGCAGTCGCAGCCGCCTGCCCCCGTGTAGGGACTGACGCAGTTGCCGCCCCACCGGTACCAGGTGCCCAGGGCCGTCTTCGCGGCGGAGATCGCACGAGCCGCGCCCTTGCCGGCCGGAGCGTCCGGGCGGACGGCGTCCGCCCATTTCGAGGCCAGCGCACGAATGTTCCGCACGTAGTCGCGGGTCTCGGAGTACGGGGGCACGCCGCTGAACCTGATCACCGCGGGGCCGCCCGCGTTGTACGCCGCGAGCATGTTGTCCGTCGACTCACCCGGCACGTTCTTGACCTCTTTGGCCAAGGTGCAGTCGTACGCGGCCTGTGCGGCGACGGCGTCGACCGGGTTGAGGATGTCCTTGACCCCGTCCCCGTCACCGTCCTTGCCGTGCTGGGCCCAGGTCGCTGGCATGAACTGGGCAATACCGAGGGCGCCGACACGCGACTTCGCGTCGGAGTCGAACTTGCTCTCGGTGTACAGCTGAGCCGCCAAGAGCGAGGCCGTGACCTGCGGACACTCGCCCGCGTGCTTGTTGATGAGTTCGCGGACCCAGCCGGGAACGGGCGCGTCCGTCGTGATACTGCCGCCCGGCCCGGTCTCCCGTGCGGAGGCGCTGTCGGCCCCGCCGAACGTGGTCAGCAGGGCGACACCCGAGATGACCCCGGCCGTGAAGAGTCCCAGACCAGCTTGTGTGCCCTTGTTCATCGCGGCCCCGTCACGCCCAGGGCAAGGCGGTGACGCGCCAGCCCTTGGAGGTGTGCTCCAGACGGAGAGCGAGATGTTCGCTGCTGCGGCGCGTGTGCCCGGACTTCGGGGTCGTCGTGAGGGTGTAACCCACTCGAACGAGGGCGGAGGACGCCGTCACAGCCGGTGCACCGTCGGGGACCACAGCCGAGGTGATCTCGACTGTCTGGCGGGCCTTCTCGGCCCGCAGCGCGGCCCACGCGGCGTCCTGACTCGGCCGCTTCTGGCCAAGGATGCCCACCAGTTCACCTGCTGTGAGCTGGGCCGCCCGAGCGCCGGCATCGGCGTACGAGCTGTCCTTGCCGTCGCGCGCGTCGTGCTCGGCGTAGACCGTGGTGAAAGCCCGCGCAGTGCGCTCAACGTCCCTCGGCAAAGCGGTACTTGGCGGCGACGCGGGGCTTCCCGCGCTTGGTGAGATCGTCTCGGTGATGCCGACCGAGACGGAGTGCGGTAGTGCGGTCGTGGTCTTGGAGGGGCCGCCTGTCGAGCTGGAGCATCCGGTCGACAGTGCAGCAAGGGAACCGATAATCGTCATTGTGGCGGATATAGGTATAAAACGGCCGGATCGAGGCATGCAGGAACCACAACCTTGGTGCAGGGGGCTTTCGACAGTCGGGTGTTTGCGGTCTCGTGGATCTCGTGGAGGTGGGGACCGCAACACCCCTTCGCAGAAGGAGGGGGGAGATCCCTCCTTCTGCGGGATTTACCGGCAACTACCGATTCGAGATATGGATGGTGACCTTGCGGTGCGGCACCTACTCCTCGGTGCCTCTCATGCACGGGAGATTTCGGCCGTCTTTCGTGTCAGTGCCGATTTTCGTGTCATCTTCAACCTGTGCTATGGCGCAACAAGGCTGAGGGTTCGGATGAGCCGTTACTCATATCAAGGTCGTTAACCCCTCGCTCGATTAAGGGAAGATCGATACACGAATCTCCATCGGCCAGGAAGTGCCTTGTGGCGCTGGCCGTGCCTGAATCATCGCAGGGGTTCGCGGACAACTCGAATCAGCAAAAAAGTCGGAACCTAATTCTAGGAATTAGGTTCCGACTTCTGTGATGGGGAGGCCTCTTCGGACGGCCTGGCCATCTATCTAACGTCTATGCAGTGTCCCGATGTCGGCGTTCTCGACCAGACGCAATCTCAGTCTGGCAGACGCGTCAAAGACCCCTTCAAGTCACCGCTAACTACAAGCGCATAATCTTGGGGAGGCTCGCGGAGGCTACGCGCAAACACCTGAATCACATAAGTTCCTGCTTGCGGACTCATCAAGCGGACTATCTCCACATTGTTTGTGGTGTCACTCTTGAGCAGTCGTGGCTGGAATGCGGCATTTCCCATATGCTTGACCTGGGCTGGATCCTTTACGATTATGCTGAGGTCGTTTTGCAGAGATCTGGAAGGCAGGTCAGTGTAGGCGAGGCATATACGTAGCGGCAACCTGCTTCCTGCCTCAATGAGGAATCTCGCATAGTCCCCAACGGCCCGGAACTGCAAAGCTGGGTTCTGCCAAGGATCCTCAAACTCCAACACTAGATTGGGTACACTTGAATTAGGGATTGTGCACGGCATATATATGGCACCGAAACCTTGGTGATATTGACGCTCCCGGGCGACGGAATCAGGTGCAGTGAGAGGACGTGTGCCATTTATCAGAGTGGCTTTAAGTAGAGCCGCACTAGGCGTAAAGTCGCGAGTTCGCATATAGTACTCGCGGACGAGTGCCGCGCAGCCGGACACTAGAGGTGCAGCCATGCTCGTTCCGCCATGGTAGGCATACCTCATGTTCGGAGGGTAATCCCCCCAGAAATTGCGACTAGGCGCGAGGTTAGAGCGAGTCGACAAGATGTCCGTCCCCGGAGCCACTACATCGGGCTTGATGCGCTGGTCATCGCAAGGCCCTCTACTACTGAAAGCCGCTATGGCTTCCTTGTCCCCGGAAACGCGTTCGATCGCTATAGGTGGGGTTAGAAATTTTTCCCTCCAGACTTGCCCATAGAGCTTTTGCGAGTAACCGCCGATGGTTCTGGTGCTTCTACTGGCACCCACGGTGAGCGCATTCTTGCAGGCCCCAGGGGAATCAATGGATTCCCAATCGACATATCCGGGCTGCGAATGAACCCGCCCTGCCTCGTTTCCTGCATTGCCAGCGGCGATGACAATCAGCATGTCTCTCCGCCGCGCAACGAAAGTATCTACATCGTCACAATTGCCGTTATATGTAGACGCTGTCTCGGCTCCCCAGCTGTCGTTGTGTATACGGGCACCTGCGGCATAGGCGGGTTCAAACAGCCCATCGGCCAGGGAAAGCGGAAGTACGAGGCGGCCGTAGTTGTCTGTAATAGCCTGGAAGTATAGGTGAGCTTCCGGAGCTACACCTTGTATTTCTCCATTAGATGCCGTACCGTCACCCAATGCTGAGCCCGCCACATGAGTACCATGGCCGTGCGGGTCGCTAGTTTCACCGGGGCGCCAAAGGCCGATCACACCAACAAGTCGACCGGCGAAATCCGGATGCTGCTGATCCAAGCCACTGTCGGCTATTGCAATAGTTTGACCACTTCCTCTATATGGGAGAATTCGATGTCCTGGGTTGTCACCTGTGATCCCTATCAGTTGCAGAGCAACGCTATTGCAGAGTTTCGGGGGCACATACTTCACCATATCTAGGACCCCGACAAATTGCGGAATCTCTTGTTCCAGTATCGATCCGCCGGGCAATTTGATCCGAACTCGGTGCCCGGCAGACCCCAGGATCTGAAAATCCTCGGAGTCGGCGTGCTTAGCCAGCCAGTTAATGAATTTACGAGCCGCATGCTCATCAGTCAAGCGCAAGTCCCATGTCTGAAGATTGCTCCGAGGTGACTCTGCATCGATCTCGGGCCTGAGTCGAATGGGATTTGCCACGCGTGGCTCATATTTTGTTATCCCTGCCACGAATGGCAAGCCGTTCAAACTCGTCGCTTGCCTCCTTGTGGCAACTATCAAGTATGCGTTGGGTTGAATGACGCGCTGCACGTGTACGCCAATCCTCGCAATTTTCGCCCTGTGATCCTCCAGCATCGGTTCGGCCAACTGAAGTATCCAATACCTCGGCGATGTAGAGGCCTCAAGAGACCTATCGTCTAGCGGGATAGAATCATCAACGACGTTCTTTCTAGTGCGGACTTTCTCGCTTGCTGAGGCAGCCTCGACAATCGCACCTGAGGAAATCTTGTCAACAGTCAGGCCGCCCTGTTCGAGCAGGGGTATGTCATTCGTATTGACATCGCCGATCACATAGCTTCGAGTGCGGGAAACGTTGTGAAGTGTGCGGAGGGCGAGGCCTTCCTCATCTTTGTCCATAAAATAGGCGATAACGCGCATTGACCTGCCTCCATCAGGGGGGAAGTTGAGGGCAGTGGATGGAGCCGAGGCCCTTACAAAATGGTGGAGCGCCGACTCAGTAAAGATGACGTCATCGGAAACAATAACGTCATACGTGTTCAGCTGTTCCGGTTCCAGAATATGCACCTGCTGGAGGTTTCGCGCGGAAAGCCAAGAGACATCATCAGCGCGGTCAATTACTAGCAGAACATTTTTACGTTCGCTGATCAACGAAATTAGGTGCTTAGCTGCCTTTGTAGACGGGAGTCGTGAAGCAGTAATCCCCGTGACAACATGGACACGGTCACACTGAGCCCGGTCAGTGAGGGCACCACGCAGTGCGGCGACCTTCATCTTCTTCGGCGTGCGCTGCGAGTAGTCACGCGGAACTGGACCATGTACTTTGCCGCCGCTTCTGAGTTGCGGTGCCCTGTTGGATCCCTGGCGGGCTCGGCCCGTGCCCTTTTGGCGGTAAGGCTTCTTTCCCCCGCCCCGAACCTCGCCACGTGTCTTGGTCTTATGCGTGCCCTGGCGAGCGGCGGCTCGTTGAGCAACAACCACCTGGTGGATCAGGGGTCGGTTGACCTTCGCATTGAAGATCTCTGGAGGAAGTTCGATCCGCCCTGTCTTCTCGCCAGTGGGGGAGAGTACGTCGATTATTCGCAAACCCGCTGCCCTCTACCTTCCGGGTTTTAGGGCCTAATGTGTGGTGCGCGGGTCTGAGGGACGGGTGCCGCCGGAGCCCGCGTCGCCGGTGATGCGGATGTCGCTAGTCCACAAGGACCCTGGCACGCTAGGTGCCGGGTTCTATCTCTATGACACCTCCGCCTCAGCATGATCGCATCTGCACATGCGGACGCTACACTTTGAAGCTGGACACATATACACACATCCCAACATGCCGTCGAAATTCGGGAAGGGCTGCACGAGCGAACGTCAGGCCGGCGGTGTTGCGCTCGTAAGTACCTTGGTCCACGTTACGGTTTTACCAGCCACGTGGAGCATTGTTGCAATCAAAATTGTTCCGACCAGAATGATGACAGGACTCCATTTCGACGGATCGTACCCGCAGAAGTCCCTTAGCGGAGTACTCGGCAAGGATAGTGACCAAATGAGAAAGCCTGCTGTAGCGGCAGCTGTCTCGGCAATAGGAGCTCGAAACGAATCTGCCGGATTTGCCTGCCTCTGTTTTCGATAGCTGAGCGCACACGTCAGTGCAATGGTTGCAAGGGCGAGACCTACAACCCACCACCATCGCGCCTCAAAGCTTGCTTTGCAGAGAGCGAGCCCCTTGGGTGCAGTGGTTGCGCCTAGGGCTGTGTCTACAGCCACATAGACTGTGAGCGTCTCCGTTGGGATGAAAGTAAAGAGCTGGGCCAGTGGGCCAGACGGCCCGACATTGGTTGGCACCGGCGGAGTGCCTGCCAGTGCAGGAGCAGGGGTTGCCGCAATCTGCACCGGGGATGCTTCGATATTCGGCTGGGTGAGGCGCAGGGCACTGGCCTCGGCTAGGGACGAAACGCTCATTGGCAGCTCCTGTGGGTGCGCCCATCTGTGACCGCCAAGCTAGGTGGGTAGCGCTGCGGTTCGCTGTCGGCAGGGCCGCCAGGCCACTCGTTCAGCCGGGGCGCTTCACTGCCGCGCGCATCCCCGAAGGGCAGACCGCGGAGGTGAGGGTTCGCATGGCCGGCCACCGATCAGTAGCAACAGTCGGCCCACGGCCGGTAGAAATCTTTAACGATGCGGGTTACGCCAGCCGTCACGCCCCTCGTAACCCGCACAGCTGAAGATCTCTAGAAAGTCGTGCGCCGTAGGTGCTCGATCGCGACGCCGAGCCAAGGCGCGGCCGGTCCGGTGAGGAGCAGCGGCGCACACAGGGTGTAGGAGAGCACGACTTCGGGCTGTCCCGTCGTGACCCCGGACAGGAGGGCGTGGTCGAACGGCAACCAGGTCGATGAACCGGATGGCTTGAGCCGTACTCCGGTGGAGGTCAGGACCACCCGCGCCACGGTGTGATCGCGCCACTGCGGCTCAGCGGCAGCCTCCGCCTCTTGACGACGCCGGGCGTCGAGCCGACGGTTGGGCACCCAGCGTCGGCCGAAGGTTGGGTGGTCCTCGAAGTAGCCGGCCGATCGCGGGTCGACGATGTCGGTTCCGTAGAACCGGGCGACCGAGCACGTTACGTCCGCAAGGGCGATCTCCCCGTCCGCAAGAGGAAGGTCGTCCACCTGGACCGCTGCAAGTTCGCCACCGTTCTGGAGGTGGAGCGCGAGTGCGGAACCCGCTTGCACGGCATCGGGGCGGGCGGCGTCCTCCGCTCGGTCTTGTCGGCGTCGCCACATGGTCTTTCCTTCCTGATCAAGCGGACCGTCCACGGCCTCTACGGGGCGAAACCGCGGAGGCCGTGGGGGCACCTATGAGATGAGATCACCAGAGGGCGCTGGAGGCAGCGGCGGGTGCCTTCGCGGCCTCGTCCTCCTCTTCCTTCAGCCGTGCCAGCAGTACGCCCAAGCGGTCGTTGCTAATCGGCTGGTGTGCGCGGACGGCCTCTTTCACGGCGTCACGACTGATCCGTCCCGCCTTCTCGGAAGCGGCCCGTGCGATCGGCAGCAGATCCTCAAGCCATTCGTTGTCGGCCTCCCGGTCCTGCGGGAACTCGGCGCCGTCCGGGACGGGGGACTTTTCGCCGTCCGCACCGGTGCGGACCGTCGCCGGGACGGAGGGCTCGGCCGCCGTCGCGGGCGCCGTGGCAGCCCCGTGGTTCGCGAGGGCGACGGGCGGTCCGTCCGACTGGTCCAGCTCCGCACCGGTGCCGTCCGCAAGCGCGGACGAACCTGTGCTCGACTCGTCCGTACGAGGTTCCGCAGTCTGGGCATCCTCGTGTTTCCACAGGTCAACGGCGGTCCCAGCAGAACTGTCCACTGCGGACGGACGAGCCTCGACACTTCGCGTTTCAGCCGACGCCGTTGCCTCCAGCGGACGAGGTCCTGGCTGGGCCGTGATGCTGCCGAGCGGCGGGACATCTCGGCGGACCGGTCCCGGACCGCTGTCTGCGCCGTCCCGGACCGACATTTCGGCGGTCCGCGCCATCAGGATGTAGAGGTGCACGGAGCCCGCCAGCGCCAGCGGCGCGAGTGTCGACAGCACCCCGACGACACTGTCCGTGAGGTGCAGCGCGGACCGTCCTGCCTGCGGACCGTGGTTCAGCGTGATCGCATGAAGGGCGTTGGCGCCGAGACTCGCCCCAGTGGCCGCGAGGAAGAGAAACCAGGCGTAAAGGCGAGCGCCGAAGCGCTGGTGTCGGAGGAGCACGATCGCTCGGACGCCGTACGCAATGAACCCGTCGATGAACACCGGGAACAGGTAGCTCAGGGTCTCCCGGGCGTGGATGGCAATGGCGATCTGCCGCAGTGCGTCGTAGGAGAACGCGAAGCCGGCCGCGCCGAGCAGGATGATTGCGGAACGGTCCCAGGCCGTCATACCGCGAAGGCTGTGGATCCCCTGCGGTTGGGTCGCGAGCGCCTGTATGTGCGCGCGAGACATCAGAGATTGCCTCCGTCGCGTGGGTCGATGGACTGCCAGGCCGGGGTCTGGGACAGCAGCTGCCCGAGCTGTTCCATCGACGTCACCTCGTGCACATGCTGACTCGGGCAGCTCACGCACGACACCCGCAGCAGGATGCGCTCCGTGCCTCCCTGGTCGGTGTAGTACAGCTCAAGGTGCTGGCCTCCGAAGGTGTCGAGCGGGGCGAAGGCTTGCAGGTGTTCTTCGAAGGAGAGGAGACCCAGGACCTCCCAGTCGAGGGTGACCGCCTCGTCGCCCAGGAGGCGGCGCGCGTACTTCGCGGCTGCTGCGACGGACCTCGGCCCCCATGTGCGGAAGGCGTTCTCCCGCGCGGCCGTGCGCCGCTCCTCGGCGGTCGTGAGGTGCTTGGCCGCAGCGAACATGATCGGGTGACTCATTGGGGGCCTTCCAGGGAGTTGCAGGTGCGGATCACGTCGCCGTCGCCGGACTCGTTGGCGAGGCGGAGGAGAACGTCGGCGTGGCACGGCACGCCGAGGGGACAGGTGCACATCAGGTCGCGACCGCGCAGGGCTTGGGAGAACCGGGCTGCGTAGCAGCGGCCTACCGGGCCGCGGAGCATGGCGGCGAAGAGATCCACGGCCTCCGCCGCGTCCATCGGCGGGCCGAGGGGAGAAGGAGCGCGGTCTCCCGCCTTGAACGGGTTCGCGAATCGGCTGTGGGGCCCGACGTATACACAGGCCGTGGACAAGTCTGCGGCGTCTCGGGACGCTCCGCGAAGACGGACGGGCATCAGGCTGCCCTCCCGCCACGCCGCCGGTCGGCGCCGACCATCGGCACGAGGCTGGTCACCATCTCGGCCAGGCGGCTCGCCACCCGAGCCCCGACGAAGTCGGTCAGGTCCGGCCCGTTGTCGTCGCGGGCTGGCAAATTGGACGTGATGATCGTCGGCAAGCAGTGGTTGTACCTGTAGTTGATGAGCCGATACGTCACCTCCTCGGTCCACTCCGAGGTTTTGGCCGTACCGAGGTCATCGAGCAGCAGGTACTGCACCTCGCTGAGCTTCCGCAGCTCCCGTTCCGCCGCACCCATGACCTGTGAGGGGCGCAGGTTGCCGTACATGTCTGCTGAGTTGACGGCGATCAGCTCGAACCGGTCCGGCCCGCCGGCCGCGATCCGCCGCAGGGCTCCGTAGGCTTGGTGGGTCTTGCCCGTCCCCGTGAGGCCGGTGAGGAGGAGAGCGCCAGCGCCAGCGTTGTCCGCGAGAGCGCGATCAGCCCACGCGGTGACCTCCGGCATCGTCGCTTCAGCATCGCTGAACCGGGGAGGGGTCGAGGTCCGCCACCGGTTCAGCGCGTACTCGGCGCGAGCCCGACGGTGCCATTCGCGGTCTCCCGGGTTTTCCTCCGGTGATTCGTCGGCGGGGCTGTCGGGCACGACCTGAATTCCTTTTGCAGTCAGTATTTCTTCCAGGCGGCGCATTGACCGGGCGCTACCTGCGCCTTCCGGCTCTGCCATGATCAAAATCCGTTCTGGTAAGCGCTGGGTTCGGCTGTGTTCTGAAAGGGGGCCCATCCTCCGGGCTGGCGACGCAGTGGCACGACGCTGCCTGGGGATGCGGCTGCGGAGGCGTGCGATGGGAGGTCTGCCCAGATGCGAAGCAGGTAGCGGGCCGACTGTGGGGGTCGGTCGGCGTTCCATCGCCGCGCGATCATGCCGACCAGCCGTTCATTCCCCCAGCGGGCCGCGAGAGCTGTTACCCGATCCCATTCCGATTCGGTCAGCCGCCAGCCGACGAGCATTCCGGCATTAGTGATGGCTGTTACCAGATCCTTGGCGCCTTCAGGAACCTTGACCGACTCCTGATGAGCTGCTTGGTGGTGGTTTCGGCTCGCCCCAGGCAAGCTAGCTTGCTTTTTGGTGGTGGTAATACTCCCGTAGGGAGTATTACCACCACGCGCGCGCGAGGAAGGGACTTCCCAGTCTCGGTTCAGAGACTTCCCACTTTCCGTCATCGAGGGGGAGTTGTGGGAAGGAACTTCGTGGAACCTCGTTCCCCCTTGGGATGCCTCGAGGGGCGGAGATGGAAGTTCTGTCTCTGAACCAGCCGGGGTCTCAGTGCCCTCGTTAAACAGGAGTATTGAGTAGCTGTTGGGGTTCGAGGCGCCCCCGCCGCGCTCGCGGCTGATTTCGCCGAGCGTCGTCAACTCCCCGAGGCACTTCGTTATCGAGCGAGCGGTGAGTTGGGTGAGGGCGGATATCTCCTCCAGGGTCAGGGCGGCCCTGCCCTTATCGTCGGCCTCGCGGGCGAGCGCGAGCATGACCAGACGCGAGCCCCTGCATGACTTGGACTTTGACCAAACCAGTTCGGTCGCTATGTCGCTCATCAGCAAGTCCCATCCATCGCTATGCGACGGACGAGAGCAAGGCCAAAAGAGTGATCATCTTCGGGAATGTACCCGATCTGATGCGGTTCGGGAGTGAGGTACAACGTTCCGGTGGGGAGGTAGAAGTCATGGGCGCGGCGCCAATCGGCGGAATCACCGAAATTCCGCCTGATCATGTGTGCCACTCTTTCTTCGGTTCGCCGGTCGATAAGCATGCGGTAGAAGTCCGATTCGAAGAGGTGGGTAACAGACCGGCGCTCTGGATACACGCGGGCAAGGACTGCCGTGGGAGCTACTTCGCGGATCGCCGCACTGAGATTTGCGCACGCCGAAGCGGCAGGGTTGTTCTGAGACATGGGGAGAACTCCCGTAATCGCAAGGCTTGCCTTGCGGCAAGGATCGTTTCCTCGCAGAGGCGTGTCAGGCTGCGTCGGCTCGGCCAGCAGGCAAGGATTCGGCCAGCCTGGATTGGGACTTCTTCCGGTGGCGTCGCGCGAGTTTCAACAGATACTCGCGCGTAACTCCGAGTCCCCGGGCGACAGCGGCAGGTTCCAATGACGGGTCTGTCGCGAAACGAGAAATCACCGCGTCCCGCTCAAACTTGCTCAACACCGCAGTAGAGCCCTGGAGAGCACCTTGGACGGCGTCTTCGTTAGCCCGCTGCTGCCATGCGGCGCGCAGTGCGGAACGCTCCGAAGCCAGCAGGCCAGCTCGAATGCCGTACTCGTCGTCATCCCTCAGTGATTCGACCAGGCACCGGGCAGCCACAGCCAGCGGGCACGATGCGCAGAGATTGCGCGGCCGGTTGAGGTCCGTGCCCAGTCTGTGCTTCACAAGGTCGGGATCTTCGCGAGGGCCGTCCCCGAGGGGAACGAAGATGTCGATTTCTTGGTTAGAACACCTAGCGTCTTCCGCCCAGTGCTTTCCGGGGGCCTTCTTCGACTCTTCTATGAGAGGCGACCAATTCCCCTGATGTGCAGCCTCGATGAGACTGTATATGTCAATGCTCATTTGCATCTCACGGTGTTCACGGCGCCGCGCGGTGTACGCGCACGAGCGCAAGAGAAGATCAGAAGCGCTTGCGTGAGCGCTTAGAGGGCTGAAGCGACATCAACGCCGACTCGCCGTCCTTTTCGGACACTGCGCCCGGGTTTACGAAATGCATGTCGGAAATAGCGCGGAGGTCTTCCTCCGTGAACTGCACGAACTTTCCGAACTTTCGATGGGGCAGCGTTGAGATGCGCTCACGCAGCCACTTCTCCGGGATGTTCAGTCGTTCAGCCGCTTCGCTGTATCCGATGTGCAGACGCCTATCGCGAGGCTCTGACGGCCTGTTGCTCAGCAGTGCATCGAGGCCGCCGGCCTGAGCCAGCAGGTTCACCATGGCGGCGAGCCCCTGCAATTCGATGGGCCCGATGGAGGTCGGGCCTGTGTTCGCCGGTGCCACGGCCGACATCACGCTTCCAGCCCGCGCAGCTGAGCCGTTCGCAGATCGAAGGCGTGGCCGCCCGAGGCTGCCCAACCGGCCTGCGGGAACGAGCGGATGATCCACCGCGCGATGGTGAGCGCCTTCGCTCGGGGTACCCGAAGGGTGTGTCCACGTTCGTTCACGGCGGTTAGCCCTAGGTGTGGCCACACTGTCCGAGGGCCCTGGAGGCGAACCTGTACGACGGCGGCACCGGGCAGCATGGACGTCAGCTGTGCAGCTAGCCGTTCAGCCGGTTCGGAAGCGATCTCTGGCTTCGGGTTGCAGTCCGCAGTAGGGGACATGCGACACTCCTCTATGTGGTACGCCGCTCCGTCGTGCCGTGCGAAAGGACACGGAGCGGCTGTGCGAGTGATCTTGCGGCCCGCAAGGGCAGCGGATCACGAGCTGTCTGGCGTCCGAGAGGTGCGAACTCTCGGACGCCGATGGCGTTTTGAGGGGAAGGAACACGCGCGAGTCGCGCGCGGCTTCTCCTCTCCACCTGGCCGGTCCCCGGGGGGAGTCAACAGGTAGGTGAAGGCAGAGAGGGGTGCGAACCCTCTCGTTTTTCGCTAAACTGAAGCTATCGTGGTTCCTTCGGAAAGTCAACGGTCCGGGGTTTCTCCGGTTCATCCAAAAACGAGGTCTGATGCCAGCTCGACGCTTCGATAGGGTCCGTGTGCGCGCGGTACGTCGAGCCGCCGAGGTCCCTCAGGCCGCCGTGGGATCCGCCCTCGGCGCGGCGGACTCTACGGTCGCGGGGTGGGAGTCGGGCGCAAGCGTGCCGGATCAAGAGAAGCTGCCTGCCCTCGCCAAGGTGCTCAATCAGCCGTTGGACGAGCTGTTCCCTCGCGACGGCTTGCCCGATCTCACCGACCTCCGGTGCGATGCCGGCCTTTACCGGTACGAGACGAAAGCGATCATCGGCACCAAGAGCGACGGCCCGGTGGCCGGAGCGGAACAAGGGGTCCGACGCCTCAAGGACAGGTATATCCCTGCCCTGGCGGAGGCTTACGGCGTGACCGAGGACGAGCTGAGGCGCGCGCAGGAGCGGTCATTCGGAGAAGGCGGAGAGGACGAGTCTGCTGCGGCTGCGGAGGCTGAGGAGCCTCCGCGGACACTCGCCGAGAAGATCACTCTCCTCCTGGAACGCTCGTACGCGGCGGGGACCGCCCCGGGGGATGAAGAGATCGCGGAGGCGGTGAACGCCTACGCGGGCTCGCAGGTCACTACGGCCGCGAAAGTCGAGGCTCTTCGAACGGGAACCGACGAAGCCCCCGCGCCGGTTGTCCTGGAAGGTCTCGCCCAGTTCTTCGGTGTCGCTCGTATGTACTTCGAGCCGGACGACGCTGTCGCCCGTCAGGTCTACGAAGGGCTTCGCCTGATGTCGGCAGCCAAGCGGGGGAGGGTGGGCCGAGTCCGAGCCCGCGGGATCGGTTCCGAGGGCCTGCCGGCCGACGTCCTCTCGATCCTGAACGACCTCGCGACCGAGCTGGACAAGAAGACCGATCCCGACAGCAACAGCTAGCCTCACACTTCCGCGCGCCTGACAGGCTGGAGGTCTTGCTGGCGTAGGTGATCTTCGGTCGTCACCGGGCCGGAACGGGCGGTTTGGAGCCGGCACTCTGAATGCGGCCCCACCCTCTTATTGATCTTCGTCAGCGATGGGTTCGGGTTCCCGGGTGTAGGCCAGGTCGAGGACGTAGCGTTCGGTGACGGGGCAGTTGTTCCAGGCTTCGGTGAGCTGGTCTTCGGGGGAGTCGTCAGTGAGCTGGTCAAGGGTGGTGTTGTAGTAGTCGGCGGCTGCCTGGCGGTGCTGCCACCAGGCGTGGCCTTCGTAGACGCCGGGGCGGGGCAGAGTGATCTCGTCGGCGGGTCCCCGGTCGAGTTGGCCGACGACCAGGATGCCTGTTTCGGATTCGAGGCTGACGTCAGTCTGGCCTTCGGCATCGCCGGGCGGGGCCGGTGGTGTGTCCCAGATGCGGATCGTCATCTGGACCTTCATGTCCGGCTGCAGACTGCAGAGGTACAGGTGGTAGCCGTTGCCGGCTACCACCTGTACCTCTGCGGCGTCCATGGCTGTTTCGTCGCCGAGGTAGGCGTCCGCGTCGTAGACCTCCAGCACGCGGCGACCGGGGGTGGCGGTGACGTTGTGTTCGGCGAGAAGTGCCATGGTCAGTGGTGTCTTCCTGCTAGTTGGTGATCTTCACGTAGAAGGGGTCGCCGTCCAGGACTCGGTTGAGGGTGTACATCTCGTTGAGGCGCTCTCCGCCCTTGCGGTTGTCCTTACCGTCGATCAGCCGGACGGAGAAGCGGTTGTCGCCCTTGGTGGACCCTTCCTTGGTCGAGGCGAAGGGGTACTCGTCGCACTCCAGGCCGCTGCCGGCGTAGTCGCCCCAGACCTTCTTGCATTCCTTGATGGACTTCTTGCGATTGTCTTCGATCTTCTTCGGAGCGACGACTCGGCGCAGGGGTTCCTTCGATCCCGGAACGCTCTTACCGGGCCAGGAGGGGAAGGTGCGCTCGGGGCGGTTCAAAGCGTCGTAGATGTGCACGGCGCTTTCGTTGACCGCCGGGTCCCTCTGGCTCATCACGAGTTCCACACGGGCCTTGCTGAAGACGGTGCCCTTGTGCTTGCCCGCGACCGGTCCGGCGTAGTCGTAGCGGACGCTCGAGTTGTAGACGTTGCTTCCCCCCGTGAAGGGGGCGGAGTTGGGGGAACTGGCGCTGACGTCCATCGCGACGGTCAAGAAGACGCGCTGCTGGTTGCCCTGGTCGAACAGGGCGCCCTTGTCCGGGGAGGTGTAGGTGAGGTTCCAGTGGGGCTGGGTGTCCCATACGCCAAGCAGTTCGTCACGGTTCACGGTCTGCGGCGCGGTCACCTGGGGGTCCGGATCACTGGTGGATGCGTTGACGCTGTGGTGGAAGTGCTGGCCGATCCGCCACTTGGTGGCATCCTCCGTGGGTATCGGCTGGACGCGTATGTTCTCGATGCTGGAGACATAGTCGACGCGGCGGCTGCCGTCGTAGGCGAAGCCGAGGACCCACTGGTCGAACCAGAGACGGCCGAGCGTGGTGGTGCCCCTGACGTCCCGCAGGACCAGGTCGAAGGGGAGCTTCTGGCAGCTTTCGAAGCGGGACTTGAGCCACCCCGTGGCGGCCTTGGCCTGCGCCGCGTGGTTGGCGCATTGCTGGCGCAGATCCTGTTGGTCGCCGGGAGCCGGGTCGGCCACCGCCTGCCGCGTCACCGACTTCGATCCAGGGGATCGGGCGTATTCGGCGTACGGGATGGGCTGGTCGAGGCCGCGCAGTTCGTCGGCTGGGAGGGATGCGGCGTCGACGAACACCGTGCCCTCGGTGGCCGGGTCGTTCGTTGTCGAGGCGGCGTGGGTGGCGGTGGTGGTGGCCGCGGTGAGCAGGGTCAGGGCCGCCGTAGTGGCGGTGATGCGGGCGAAACGTATGAGTGCGGTGCGTATGTTCACCAGTGGATTCCTTGCATGCGTGAGGAAGCGACGGGGCATCTGCGGCATGTCGTGATGGCGGTGGTCACGAGGCATCGCACAGGTCGCCCCAGCACGCCTCCAGCAGTGCGCCGGTCTGTGCGGAGTAGCGGGCGGTGAACCCTTCGAAGCGACGGTCGGTGCGCTGTAGTCCGGGGGTGGAGCTGGTGGAGGTCACCGTCCAGGCGGCGTCGCCATGGGCGTTGGCTGCGTTCGAGCGAGTCTTCAAGCCGGCGGGTGAAGCGGGCGGCTCGACGGCGAGGGCGTCACCGGGGACGTCGAAGGCGGCTGCGGCCCGGGCCCGGATATCGGCGGCCGATACGTCCGCGCCGGCTGGGGCGTCTTCCGATACCCCGCCGGACGGCAGAGCGGCGGCGTTGCAGACCCGCAGGGTCACGACGCACTCCGACAGGCCGGGCACGGTGGCCAGGCAACTGTCGGGATCGTTCTCCAGGCAGGCTTGCAGAGCCTGCTGGTCCACGCCGTTGAACGTGGCGGGCAGGCTGGCAACGGGGCCGTCCGGGCCGTCCGACCGGGCAGCGGGCGCGGCAGCCGGGGACGCCGCGGCGGCGGCCTGGCGGCGCGGCTTGCTCACCGTCCACTGGGTGAACTTGGTGTTGTCGGTGAGCTTGGTGGTGAAGCAGTTCGGCGGCTTGTGGGTCGTGCTGCACACGGGGAGCGTGACGGACTTGGCCACATTGGCCGTCGCCACCTGCTGCCACGCCTTGTTCCCGGTCATGAACTGCATGCGGTTCGCGACCGAGGGGATGTTGATGTACTTCGGTCCCATCACCTCAAGGCCGATGTCGATGCGGTTGGTGTTGCCGCCCAGAACTTTGAGCTGTTTGGTGGTGGAGCCGACCTTGTTGAAGTCGTAGAGCACGTCCCACTGGTTGCCGCTGTCCTGGCGGACGGTCATGTAGGTGTGGTTGCGCTTGTCCGGCTTGGTCGGGTTGACCCCAGCCTTGATGGCCGTGGTGCGGCCGCCGCTGGTGGTCAGCTCCGACCAGCGCGGGCCGTAGGTGTGGGTGGTCTTCCCCGTCTTCTCCGCGTACAGGCCGATCTCGATGTTCGGCGCAAGCGGGCCGCTCGACGTGTTCGGGCTGACGCGCATGTAGTTGGCCGCCTGCACGGTCGCCGACCCGGTGTCGACCTGATCGAAGGTGATCGGTATGTTGCGCCAGGTGGCGAAGCCGCCGATCATCGGCTCGCCCGGTTGGCTGCACGTCATCGCCCAGAAGGTGATGCGGGCGTTGTAGAGGCCGGTGCAGGCTTCCTTGGGCGCGGCGGCACTCGCCGACGGGGCGGTGCCGAGAACGGTAAATGCGGTGAGTGCGGTGACCCCGGTGCATGCCGAGGCCAAGAATCTCGCGCGCGAACGCGACAAGGTTCCCCCTAGGGACGATCAAGAGTGGTCACAGGGGAACCTACAGACACAGCTTTCGTAACTTGTCTGCCATTAAGATGAGTTGACTCAATCTCGATGCGTGATCCGTGTCACGCTGACATAGCAAGCACACTGGAAGCCGATACCTTCTGCCGCGACGCGTCAACAGCCCTCTCATGGCACCAGTTCCAAGGTCTGTGACGAAACGTCAGGGCACCAGCGCGCCGCTTCTACTGCGCGTTCGGCTCGTAACGCAGGCCGGAGGCGAACACGGCCCGGATGTCCTTCAGAGAGCCGAGATCAGCGAGCGGGTCACCGTCAACCAGGAGGAGATCCGCGCGGTAGCCGGGAGCGACCCGCCCCGTGATGGACCCCAGCCCCAGGGCCGTAGCCGCTTCGGACGTCGCCATGTCGATGATGGAAGCGTTCGGCAGGCCCAGGTGGGAGTAGAACGATAGGGCCGGAACCAAGCCGTCGAAGCTCGCGCGCTGCACGCCCGCGTCGGTTCCTGCGACCAGGCGTACACCAGCGTCGGCCATCCGCCGCACCAGGTCGAACATCGCGGCGGCGCGCTCCTCGCCGAAGAAGCGCGGGAGCATCTGCCAGTGAGGGCTTACCGCCGGGCAGACGGAGATTCCCTGAGCGATGATCTGCCGAACCACGTTCGGCCGGAAATCGAGGCCATCGCTCGTCATCCACGTGCAGTGCTCGATGGTGTCCACACCCGCCTCCACGGCCGCAGTGATGCCGTCGGCACCGTGTGCATGGGCCGCGACGGGAACACCTGCCTCGTGGGCCTCGTCCACCAGGGCAGTCAGTTCCTCTGCTGTGAACTGGGACTGGTGGCTCTTGGGGCCGTCCTTCGTCAGGCCACCGCCGGTGACCATGGCCTTGATGACCCCGGCTCCCGCTGCGAGGTTGCGCCGTACGAGGTCGCGGATCTCGGCTTCACCGGAAACCTCGCCGCCGAGGAAGTGACAATGCCCGCCCGTGGTGGTCGCGGGTGTGCCTGCGGCCACGATCCTGGGTCCCGGCGTATGGCGACCGTTGATCTCCGCAGCCAGACGAAGTGCCAGTCCACCCCGGTCACCGAGGTCGCGGGCCGTGGTGACACCACTGTGCAGGAGCTGTTCCGCACGGCGTCGCATGTCCTCGAACAGGACCTCATCTGTCGAGTCCTGGAGGGTGGCCACCGGATCAGGCCCGCCATCGAAGGCCAGGTGGACATGCGCGTCGATCAGCCCCGGCAGAACAGTTCCGTCGAACGCGAACCGAGGTACGTCGGCGCCGAACTGCTCCTCGATCTCCTTGCGCGGCCCGACAGCAGCGATCGAGTCGCCCTCGATGAGAACGGCGCCGTCCTCCAGGTAGGTCCCCGAGTCGACAAGCACTCGTCCACCGGCAATCAGCATCGTGACTCCTAGATCATGGGTGGTCATGCGGCTTTGCGCAGTGCGTCGGACACTGCAATAAGTTGTTTCACATCCGACTCGCGGTCGCTTCCCAGGGCCATCGCGAGGGGGACCGCTCGGCGGGGTGCGGGGACGCCTTTTTCGACCCGTGCGGCGGCCCGACGGAGCCGGGCAGCAAGCTCTGCCGAGTCGATGCTGAGGACCGCGCTGTCGTCACCCTCATCCAGCAGGTACGGGCTGATGTCCACCAGCCCGTCGCGGCACTCCACGATGCGGCGGTGGTAGCGCCGGTGCACCCCGCGGGCGCGCCACCGGTCCAGCGCCGCCGGGGACGCCGGCCTCAGCACGTTATCGGGGTGCGCCTCTGCCAACAGCTCCCACAAAGGGGCAAGGCGACGGTGGTCACGTCGGTGCTGGAGCCAGAGCCGAAGGGAGGAAATCCGGGCCCGCGCTCCGGAGTACGTGACTCCCGCCGCGAACAGCAGGACGGACGCCACCAGGAGGAAGGCGACGGCGGCCATAAGCGGCTCAGGTACCTCTCCGTCGGCCCAGCGAACAGCCACGAAGACGGCGCGGATCGCGCAGGCCACCGCCATCGCCCCGAGGCCAACGGCCGCCATCCAGAGCCCGGTGGAGTGCGGGCGCCGGGACATGCTGGCATAGCGGCGAGTCCACCGGCACGCCATGCCGAGGGCATACATGAGATAGAGACCAGCGCCACCGTAGAAGAAGGCGATCTGCGGAATCGTCATGTCGGCCGTGCTGAAGCTGCCAGTGAAGACCTCGTGAGGCACTGATGCCGCAGCCACGGTGATAGCCACGGCGACGACTCCGACGACGACGGCTTCCTTGCGGGCGCGGCGACGGCCCGCTTCCTCGTCGGCGGCAGAGTGGAGGTAGAAGCACATCAAGAAGTACACCGCGAGGAGCAACAACAGGTTCTGGATCAGCTTCGCCGTCCCGTGGCCGGCGACCGTGTCGACGCCGGACGCGCCGCCGGGCATGGCCACGGGGTACGACAACGCAGCGCAGAACAAGCAGAGGGTGACGGAACGCAGAGGTGCGTCATGAGGGGATCGCTTCAGCTGGTAGAGCTTCCAGACGAGAGCAGCCACGAGCCCCAGGAGTAGCAGTTCCACGAGCTACAGCCATCCTCGCCGGTCACTGAGAGCCGACTCCACACGACGCAGAGACGGGTCGTCCGACAGCGGAGTGGAGCTGTCCAGCAGAGAAGACCACTCCAGGATGATGGTGGCGACCAGCTCTACAGAGCACTCCTCGCCGTCGTCGTACGAGCACCGCCGCGCGACACGCTTGATCGTCTCGGGATCGAAGACCGGCAGCATGGTGGCCCAGCCCTCCACGAGGACGGCCGTTTCCTCGTCTGGGTCGACCTCAGGGGCTTCCTCTGTCGTCTCGCCCGCGGCCTTCTTCGCGGCCTCCTCGTTCTCCGCTACGAGGATGTGGCCTATCTCGTGAAGCTTGATGTGATCTTGATGCAGGCGGGTTGTTTCCTGCTGGTACAGGATCACGTCGTAGTCGTCGTACTCGACCCACATACCCGAGGGGCCAGGCTTCGGCAGCGGAGCTTCACGCAGGTACAGGGGGCGCCCGCGCCGTCGGCTGAGTGCCTGGCAGAGCTCGTCGACATCGAGCGGGGGAGTCACCCCGAGGTCTTGCAGCTCACGCCGAATCAGGCGGTGCAGATCCCTCTCCACCGCCCGGTTCGCAGCTGTGCGCCAGCGCCCGATGCGTCGACGGCGCCCTTCGCCCTGAGCAGACAGTTTGAACTCAGCCGCGCCGCGACCACTCTTCCTCAACCACATTGAGGATCCCTCCAACCGATGGCTCCCCCGAGCCGGGCGACACCACGCCCGTGTCGATGACGTCCGGTTCCCAACGCCGGAGGCGACCGCAGGCGGCGCGTGTCCGCGTGCCCCACCAGGCCCCTTCAACGGGGCCCGGCTGCCGAGCCTTCAGACCAACTTCGCCACATGATGTAACTGCTGCGAACGTGCAACGACACCTAGCGAGCTGCCTCATCGGAGCTTTCGGGAACCTCTTCGGACAGTACG
The DNA here is from genome assembly GCF_001270495.1 of Streptomyces viridochromogenes. Classification (GTDB taxonomy): domain Bacteria; phylum Actinomycetota; class Actinomycetes; order Streptomycetales; family Streptomycetaceae; genus Streptomyces; species Streptomyces viridochromogenes_A. The sequence continues at coordinate 274,797 of NZ_LGUR01000230.1, read as the reverse complement.
TGACGGACATGGCCTAAAAAGCATGATCGATCTGGATCGCTCGCCGGGTGTCTTGATCCCCCAAAATGCACTAAATCCGGCCGAACGCAGTCGCGATCATGCTCTGAGCTGCGACTTTGCGTCCTGATGTGAACACTTCAAGGCTCGGTGGCCAGCGGAGGGTCTGTTATGGATCTGAGACTCTTTCTCCCTTGGTGGCTTGCGGCATAAGCCCGCGAATCGCTCTAACTGCCCGATCGGAGTAGATGTGGCCATGGTCACTTCCGGATAGATCGGGCAATGCTCGCCATTATTCTTTTCGCCATGTCGAACGTGTTGTTGAGCCAATCCGACGGCTACTTGGAGTTCTGGTCTGAGTACCACCTGTGCACATTGACCACGCTGCGTCCCGATGGTCGACCGCATGTCGTACCCGTTGGTGTGACGATCGACGCCACAGCCGGAGTGGCCCGAGTTATCACCCGCAAATCCAGTCGAAAAGTTGCCAACGTCCTTGCGGGTGGCCGTGAAGCCCGAGTGGCGGTGTGCCAGGTGGACGGAGGCCGGTGGGCCACACTCGAAGGCGTGGCAGAGGTCTGCACCGATGCCGCAGCGGTCGAGGAGGCCGTTGCCCGCTATGGAGAGCGATACGGGCGTACGCCGGCCCCGGACCCTGAGCGGGTTGTCATCCAGATCTCTATAGAACGGGCGATGGGGCTGACCCACGCTCCGCGCCCACGGGGTGCTTCAAGCGCTGCGGCGTAGCGCAGCCCGTACGCCGAACACGGGTGCTCGGGTGTAAGAGGGCGGTTCGCGAGTTGATGTCCGGTTCATCGTCGGGCTTGAGTGAGAGGCGCTGTTCGGCCCTTCGCGTCGAAGAAGCGCGCGAAGCGGCCCGCCAGGGCTTCATCAACAACCTCAGCACCGTCGCCGGTATCCCCGGCTGAGCTGTTCCCTTGACCTCAACCCTGGTTTAGGTACAACGCTTGGCGCATGAAGGTCACAAACAGCAGCACCATTCTCTTCCGCAACACCATGCGCATCACCGACGGTCACCTCGACGGCTTCCGGCACGCCATCGCGCAGGCAGTGGCATTCGCTCAAGAGCACGGCCCCCAGCTCATGGTGGAGGTCTTCATCGACGAGGAGCGGATGCTGGCACACAGCTTCCAGCTCTACCGCGACTCCGATGCCATCCGCGCCCACTGGCGGCTGTCGGACCCGTACATCCGCGAGGTGATGGAGCACTGCACCGTGCAGCACTTCGAGATATTCGGTGAACCGGACCACGACGTCGTGGCGGCCCTCAAGACCCCCGACGGCGAATCCTTCCCTTTCGCTATCTCGCCCCGCCTCGCCGGCTTCAACCGTCTTGAGACACCTGAACGGGGCGAATCACCCTCTTAGAGGGCGGTTCCTGAGTGTTTGAAAGGCTCTCACCTGACGGTGTGGGTGCGGGCGGAATCCGCCGGTCCGAGGCCGCTGATCTGTTGATGCGATGAGGTGAATGGACGAAACCGTATCCGAGCGACTTGTCGGACGAACAGTGGTCGTTGATCGAACCGGTGATCACCGCGTGGAAGGACCGGCACCGCTCGGTCAGCGGCCACCAGGGCGCTCTTGCGATACGGGAGATCGTGAACGCGATCCTCTACCAGGGCCGGACCGACCTGATTCTCCTCGACCTCAACCTGCCCAAGTACGACGGACGGCAGGTTCTGGAACGCATCAAGACCGATTCCGACCTGTCCCACATTCCCGTGGTCATCCTGACCACCTCCTCGGCCGAGGAGGACATCCTGCGCAGCTACAAGTTGCACGCCAACGCCTACGTCACCAAGCCGGTCGACCTGGACCAGTTCATCGCCGCCGTCCGGCAGATCGACGAGTTCTTCGTGAGCGTCGTGCGTCTCCCCACACGCTGACGGGCGTGGACGCGTTGTGTGAGCCATCGGTTGGCGGCGCACCGGGTCTGTCTGCGGGGCCCTGTCGTGGCGTGGCGACTTTCTGCCGTAGCTCGTTCAGGGTCCGGTTCAGGATGCGCGAGACGTGCATCTGGGAGATCCCGAGTTCCTTGCCGATGGCGCTTTGCGTCATGTCGGTGGCAAAGCGGAGGACGAGGATCTGGCGCTGACGCTCTGAGAGGGCGGTTCGTGAGTCTTTGAGCGTCTCTGTCTTCGCCGCTGGAGGCGTGCATCCTGGCACGGAGAGCCCCGCGTTGCTCAACCCATATGTGAGCGGGGCTGGCCCCGAATCTGCGATGCGCGTGGCGCTGTGTCGCCCGGGCGCAAGAGACCGCACGCTTCAGCCATAAACGTCTGAGGGAACTCGTAGACCATCGCCGCTACCGACGCCAACTGGTCAAAGAGCCAGCGGGGAGGGGCAATAGCGCAGCGGGAATTCGCATGTAACGGCCCCGTTGGGTTATGGATCCGCTTCGCGAATCACCCGAATGGCACGGGGCGACGGACGCAGCCCCGTGCCGCATCCATCACTCTGTGTGCATGGGATGGTGGGAAGTCAAAGCCCGGTGGCTTCTGCTGGCTGCGGGCCTCTGTGCGACCGCGATCGAACTGGGCGTGTTCGGGCTGGCGGACGTGTCGAACGCCCTGACGTATGCGGGAAGGCTCAACGGTGTCATTTTCCTCGCGGGAGCACTACTGGAAGTTGCGGCCGCCGTCGCTCTGAACATCCTCCGGAAGTCAGACCCGGCGAACATTTCCGCCGTGGTCGTCCTCGTGGGTGTTCTGGTCTCCCTGCTGGTGAACGTGGTTCTGCTCATCCTTCAACTGGACGGCTGGAGCTACACGCACTACCTCTGGGTCTGGGCGCTGCTGCTTCCGTGGTCGCTCTGGGCTCTGTGGGAGCTCCACCGCCTGAAGGTGTGGAGCCGCATCCCCCATGCCGAGGGCATCGCGGTGGGTGTGATCATCACGGGCGTCCTCGCCGTCGCTAACTTCACGTACACGCAGATCTACCAGCCGTACACCTCGAAGGCCATGCTCACGAACTCGGTTGAGTTCGGCAAAGCGACTGTGGCCGCCGGGGGTGTCAGCGTGCCGGTGCGCCTGCGCACCCGCAACACGGGACAGGTAGGCGTGTACGTCCTTGGGTCCCTCTACCAAGTGAGCGGGCGAAGGGCATCGTTCGTCCCGACCCCGAGAAAGCCGTCGGATTGGTTCCATGACTTCGGCAGTGGGCAGCGGGACTTCATGCGGTATACGAACGTCAAGCAGAAGGGCTACGAACTCCTCGCACAGGGCCAGTTCATCAGCAGGTCGGGGCCGGTGCACGTGCTGGAGCCCGGCGCGGAGGTTCTAACCGAGAAGATCGTCCAGTTCCCGGCCGGAGCGGATTTCGAGGCGTTGGGGGCCACCGCGAACGTCACCTACGTACGAAGGGACCGGGTGAAGATCATCGACGACTTCGTCCGCTCCGGTCGCAGCTCCTGGACCAAGAAGTACAAGTGCTGCTCCGAACACGTGGCACCGCCGTGGGTCGCCAAGGGCGTCCACACCATCCGCTTCCAGTCACGCATCACCCACAGCAACGCCCTCTTGGAGAACACCAGGGCTCCGTACTACGCCACGCTCTGGTGGGTTCTGACCGAACCTCCGGGCGAATCCGCCTACGGACCGGAACTCAAGGCCCTGATTGGGCCGGAGGGCGCCCAGAAGAACGAGCCGACCCCGACCGAAGTGCGGCAGATGAAGGAGCGGTATGGGCTTGCTCACGCTCCCAGCGGAACCGTGCTGAAGGCCATGGCGCAACTGCTGAAGCCGGAGTCGGAAGGTCAATGACCCGGACGGGGCTCGTGAGCACATGGTTCCTGGCGGCTACGCACCACCGTGACGTGGTCAAGGAGCTGATTGCGGTGAGAAGCACCTGCCGAGCCCAGTCGGATGCCGTGTCCCGAACCCATGGCCGGACTGGCCGACCCCGAATGGTGCGAGCGTGGCCTTGACGCAAATGACGAAGCCGCACTCCGTCGAGGGATAATTGAAGACGCTCAGACTTACGAACCGCCCCCTGAGAGGGCGGCGAGGAGGGGATTGAGGGCGTGCAGGTCCTCGACCTTTCCAGGATCAGGTCTGTGTAGCCAGGGCGCCCCCATGCTGGGAGCGCGTCGTGGGCTGGCTGGTGCCCGCTGACCGGGGTGACGTTCCGGCGGCTTACCTCCTCATACAAGCTGCCGAATGGCGACCCGGCGGCGCTGCCTCTCCTGAGTCCGGACTGCTCCCTTCGGGAGACGCGGTACGGCAGGGGCCGGAGGAAAACTGCGCCGAACTAGCCCTGACCGGTGGGCTTGACCCATACGGGGGGTGCAGGCGTTGGTACGCCGAGGGATGGGGTAACAGCGGTCCAACCAACTCCAGGCAGGAGGCGTCTATCATGACCCCGTCCCAGGATGTCGTCGAGCTGATCCTCGATGATCACCGCACGTTGGAAGACCTGCTCCGCATGATGCGCAGAGTTGAGGGCGACCGCCAGGCTGCGCTGCAGGAGTTCGCCCACCTGGTGATCGCGCACGGCGAAGCAGAGGAGAGCACGGTCTATTCGTTGCTCGCGCAGTGCGAGGACACCGACACCGTCGACCACGCTCAGGAGGAGCACCAGGAAGTCGCCAGGGTCCTTCTTGCTCTCCTGGAGGTGCCCGAGATCGGTTCCGCCGAGTGGGACTGGAGGCTGAAGCAACTGGCCGCAGTCACCTCTCGCCATATCGACGAGGAGGAACGAAGCCTCCTCAACAGGGCCTGCGAAAGGCTCACCCAGCGTTGCCGGGAGGAACTCACGGCCGGCTTCGCCACGGCACGCGGCGAGTTGTTGAGGGCGGGATGCGGCGCAGTCGACAACGTGCGCCGCATGGTTCACGCCGGCGCACCGGCGTGAGACCTGACGACGCGCTGCTGCGCAGCATTCTCGTCCAGCTTCGGCTGGCCCAGGCGGGCCTGGGCCGTGCACGACCCCAAGGTGCCAAGGCTCGGCTCGGTATCCGGTGCTTCACATGGGCCACCGAGCGGCCCGGCGCCAGGGCGTTGTTCAGCCAACGGTCGGCCGGTACACGGTGAGTGCCTCGGGGAGCTTGTCGACGAGGAACGCCGTGGGGGCGGGGGCGATCTCACCGTCGTAGGCCATCTGCGTACCCGAGGGAAGGCCGGAGATCCGCATCCGGCGCGGCCGAGCAGCGGCGTACAGCCGGGTCCTGGCGAGTTGCCCGGCGAGGGCCGCGACCAGCAGACGGGTGCGCGCGAGGCGGCCGGCGCGCGCGATGCGGATGTCGAGCAGGCCGTCGGCCAGGTCGTGTCGGCGGGCCGGGGCGATGCCGATGCTGCGGTAGGCGCCGTTGCCCGCGAACAGCAGCCACATCGAGCGGCTTTGTCCGTTCACCCTCGCCCGCAACGGACGGCCGGTGCGAACGATCCGGGCCACGCCGAGCAGTGTGGCGGCTGGACCGCCGATCCGCGGGGACCACTGTTCCCGGATGCGGACCAGGTCGGGGTATGCGCCCAGGCTGAAGGTGTTGAGGAAGTACGCCGGCTCGGTCCGGGTCGTACCGTCCTCGCCGATGACGGTCAGGGGCTGGATACGGCCGACGTCCGCCCGGACCGCGCTGCCCTCTGTGACGGCGGCCACCGCGTCGGCGACAGTGTCGACGCCGAGGTCGGCCGCGAAGTGGTTGAACGTGCCGCCCGGCAGCACCATCAGCGGCACCCGGTGCTGCAGAGCGGGCCTCACGGCGGCGTTCACCGTGCCGTCACCTCCGCACACCCCCAGCACCCCACCGCGCTGGGCGGCTTCCTGAGCCGCCTTGGCCAGGACCTTGGCAAATGGGCCGTCCTCCTCTTCGTACAGCACCACCTCGGCGCGCGGCAGTGCGCTCTTCACCTGACGGACAGGATCCACCAGCTGGGGCTGGACGCCGGAGGAGGGGTTAACCACCAGGATCAGGCCGTCGCCGTCCGGCAGTGCGGGCGCCTCAGCGCAGGACCGGGCCGGCGGCGGCATCTGGGCGCGGGACGGCACCAGGCCGCGCACCGCGCATGCGGCGCCCACGCCCAGCGCCGCACCGACCAGCACGTCGCTGGGATAGTGCACCCCCGTGTAGACACGGGAGAAGGCTACCGAGGCCGCGACCGGCGCCAGAAACGCGCCCCAGCCCCGCGCCTCCAGAGCAACCCCGGTGGCGAAAGCCGCCGCCGAGGCGGCATGCCCGGACGGGAAGGAACTCGTGACCGGCCGACGGGGGAGATGCCGGACCACCGGTACCGAGGTGAGCAGGGGCCGGGAGCGCCGTATCGCGCCCTTGCCCAGCGTGTTGACGGTGGCCGACGCCAATGCGAGCGAGGCCATGCCGCGTACTGCGGCGCGTCTGCCGCGTGCTCCGCCTAAGGCCCAGATGCCGACCGCGGTGGCGCACCACAGCAGTCCGTGGTTCGCGCTGCGGCTCAACCGCGGGAGCACGGGTTCCGCGACGGGCCAGGAGCGGGACGCCACCTGGTGGAACACGGACAGGTCTGCGGAGCCTAGGAGTTGGCGGATGCGGCGCCTCGCGAGAGCGTTCATGGACTCCGCTTACCCTGCCAGGCGCTGTTGACCGCAGCGCCGTCCGGCCACGGAAGCGGAACCTCCAGCGCCTGTCGCTGACAGCAGCCATACCGCAGGCGGCAGTTCAGTCAGCCAGAGCCCGCGCAACGGCCTGCGGATCCAGGCCGGTGAGCTGCACGATGCGCGGCGCGGGAATCCCTTCAGTGACCGCACGGTGCACCAGGGCCTCCCAGTCCTGGGTCGTGTCCCGGAAGCCGAGCAACTCGGTCTCCACGTCCGTGACGGACCTGGGCGCGCACGCCTGCTCCACCCGCACCGTCTCCTCCTCGCTCAGGGGAACCGGCAGGCGCTCCGCATCGTCGGGAACCAACACCTCGGATCCCGCCGGGACAATCCTGACTCGCTCGGAGGAAGCGGGGATCCCGTGCGCGTGCAGCCAACCGCGGACCGCGGGTGTCTCCACGCACTTCAGCTCACCCACCGCGGCCAGGGCGGCTCCCAGCCGTGGCTGATCATCCGGTAGTACAAACAGCAGAGCGTCGTCGGCCATCGTGAGGGGACCACTCTCTCGGTAGGCAAAGCTGGCCCAGATGCTAGCGCCCTCGGCCGGTTTCCTGGCCCGATGAGCCTCGTCAACGCGCCGCATAGTGCGGCAGGTTGACGTTCGGCAGCCTGGCGGCCGTCCACACGGCCCCGGTGCGGGGGAGCAAGGTCCCTTTCCGCGTCCCGCAACCGCATCATTCCCGCTCGAAACCCCAGAAGGGTAAGCCGGGTCCCCAATGAGTGTGGTCCTCGGCTTCGGGGAGTGTGTGCGCCGCTGGAGCTGTCCCGACGCCACGCTGGACGGACCCTCGTCGGTCTCCGCGTGCACGGGTCAATGCTCACCGGCCTGGAGTTGGGCGAGCTCGGTGCTGAATTTGGGTAGCGGTGAGCAGGGCGAGGTTGGAAACCCACAGCCGCACAGGGGCAGACGGACGTGACCGGCGCGTATCTGTGACCGAGCGTCCCACTCGGTTGTGACCGCGGTTGCGTGATGCTTACGGAAGAGCGTGTGCCGTCTGGTGCTGTGGGCACATGGGTTCGCCGTATTGGTAGTCGTGGCTGGATGTGCGGTGAGGTCCGATCCGATTGCTGGAAGCGCGGTGGTAGAGCCTCTCCGCCTGCGCAGGCTGATCGATCAGGGACCCAGCGTGTCTGTCCGCACACAGCTTTAGATGACGGCGACTCTGGGGTAGCGGCGAATCAGCTCACCGACCCGATGCTGTACCTCGAGGACGGTCATGGCCAGGTTGCCGCGGGTTTCGTGCAGGCCCCAATCCCCGTCGTCGTCCCGGTAGAACGCGTAGGCGGCACGGAACTGCTCGGGCGTGCCGACAACTATGTCGGCCAGGTACTCCGTCCTGCGCTGCTCGACTGTTGGCTCGGCGGCCAGCCTGATCACAGTCTGGCCGGTGAGTTCGGCCGTGGCCGTGGCTATATCGAACCATTGGGCCACTCCGGCCGCATCGGCGGCCATAACGTGAACCCCACCGCCGTGCGCTGGCTGTTCGGACGCCGTCCGTGATGCGGCCGCATAGAGCATGATGACCAGCAGCGCCGATACCAGCTTGTCGCGGTCACGGAGTCGCGTGATCATCTCGCTGTTTCCGGCGCTGCACGCCAGTGCGGCGATCAGCAGGTCGTCGTCGACCTTGATCCCCAGCTGTCTCCAGATCACTTCACAGCTCACGCCGAGCAGCTTGAGCCGCGTCTTCCCGAAGTCCGTTTCGCTCAGCAGCTGCGCCTGCTGGGTGTAGACGGTCCTCGCCGCGCCGAGCCGCATCCGCCGTGCCTTGATCAGCTTCGCCATCGGATTTCTCGGCATGCGCCGGTGCAGATCCAGCGACGTGGTCAAACCGACCGTGAGCCACTCCTTTGCATCCACCGCTTCCCGAATGCCTGGCGAAAGCGGCGAGACGTGCCAACTGTGAACGACCGCCCCCTTGTCAGTGATGTGAACGGACATCCGGTCCTCGTCAACCACGACCGACAGCGACGGCTGAGCGATCACCCCGTCGAACAGGTCGGTACCCATCCCGTAGGCGGCGAACCGGTCCAGCGTGGCCAGGCGCCAACGCCCACTGTCTCTTCGCAGCTGCGCGACCTCGTAGGACGGGTTGACCAGGAACACCAGCGTGCTGCCCGTCAGTAGGACGAGCTTCGCCCGCCACGTGGCATGCGGGAAGTCGGTGAAGACGCGTCTGTCGCTGGTCGGAGATTCGAGCCATTGCGGTGACCGGCAGCCGCGATGATGCAGCGATGCGTCCGCTGTGTCGGCCGTCGCCTGCACGGTCAGCGCCGGCCTCTCCCATCTCCCGAACCCGCGACCGCACGTCTGACAGTCCACCGCCCAGAGGTTGGCGCGAAGCTCGGCCAGAAGCTCAGGGCCCAGCCTGGCCCTTGTGGTGGAGTCGGTCAGCAGCCTGGACACCGCCATCTGGTGACCCCCTTTTCCATGCACATCATCGGCAATCCGTCTGTGAGTGAACCGTCGCACGGGGCCAGCGTGACCCCTCCCGGTCAGGGGTCCTGTCCCACAACTCAAGGGTGCTGTGATGCATCGGTTCTCCAACCGGAGCGAGCTGCGGTTTTGAGAGGGCGTCCGCCTCAGCGGATGCCCTTCTCACCTCGGATGCGGGCGCGTTCCTTGCGATGCGCGGCCAGAACGTCACGGTGGCGGTGGCGGGGGTAGGCGTTGCGTAAGCGCAGGTAGGCGTGCAGGGCCCAGGCATGCATGGGGTGGTTGGTGGGAGTGATGGGTTGCTCTGCACGGGGCGAGGATTCGTCGACGGACGGATCAGAAAAAATCTTGAGACTCTCTTGCACGTTCTGGCCTACTGAGGGCCACTACATACTGACGGGTGAAGAGGCGTGGCCGCTTTCCTGTCCCACCGGGACCCGCCGTCCCCACTCGGGCAAAGAGCTGAAGGCGGCGGGTCCCGCATACGAAGGGGTGCAAACCCCTATGTTCGGAATATTTCGATTAAGTCGAGACTATTTGTACGGTCCCGGCTTTCTTGCCTGCCGCCGTGATCGGTGGTTCACTCGCTGTGACCGTAAGGTCCAGGCGCTCTGCTGCTTTCAATCAATGCCCGAGTGGGGGCGGCGGAGGGTCCTGTCAGTTTTTGGGACAGTGAAGGCGAGGAGCCTCCTTTGGCAGCAGAAAATCTGAAACCTGCCTCTTCTGGCAGTGGTGTGTCGTTCTCCACTCTGTGGTTCATGGCGGCGGCAGTCTTCTTCTACTTGTCGGACACGATGGTTGATCTCCCCGAGGTGCTTTCAACCTGTCGGCAATGGGGGCTTGTGGTTTCCCTTGCCGGACTGGCTGGCTGTCTTGCGTGGTCCGCCAGCAGTGCCACTCGATCGTTTCTGAGGGCGCGGAGCCTCCGGGCTCTCGACGGTGCCAGTCAGGGCGTCGAACGTTTGAAGAAGTGGCTCGGAGGTGGGGGCGGCTCGGCGGGCGGAGGGGACGTTTCGCCCCCTACGGGCGGCGGCGACTCAGCGGGGTCTTGAACCTGAAGAGGGAAAGTGCGGCTTCGACTCGGCCCCAGGAAGGTCTTGGGGTCGAGTTCGAAGCGTTCTTTCGCGGCTTTTTCCCGAAACTCGTTTCCTTTCTCGTTACTGTCGGGGCTGAGTCGCAGCTAGCGAAGGATGTGGCCCAGGAGACCATGATCGCCCTTCATGCTGAATGGGCTGACGTGCAGCATCACAAAGCCTGGGCATACTCGGTTGCCCAACGGAAACTCTCCAAAGAGAAGCAACGGACGCGTAACAGGGAACGCATCGCTCCGGCAGTGGATCGGTCGGAAACCACCGCCCCGGGAATCTTCGAACAGAAGATGGAATCCATCGAATTGCTGGAGAGTATCAACCGCTTGCCCGTCCAGCAACGTAACGTGTTGATCTTGAAGTATGTGTTGGATTTGAGTGCAGGAGAAGTGGCGGATCATATGGGCCTCAGCCCGGCGACCGTGAGGTCTCATCTGCGACATGCAAAGACGTCGCTGGCAGAAATGTTGGATCTGCGGCGCTCCGAGCAGTAGCACGGTCCGGCAGCTCCGCGCCGGGGCAGGGGGATGACGCCAAGGCGTCGTCCCCCTGCCGTGATCTGGAACGGGAGCTGGACAACTACGGCTGAACGTACTCAGTTCGCGGCGGAGCCTCTGGACCTCGTCGTCCTTGGCGGTCAGGGCGGACAGGGCCAGCTGGTGACGTTCCTTGAACTGCTTGAACTCGGTGTGGGTGCGGGCGAGTTTGTTGGTGAGCCTCTGATTCTGTTCCCGCGGCCGGGTGAGCTGCGCTTCGCGCGGGTCGGGCTGTTCGCCCGCGGCCCACAGCCCTGCGCTGCTCGAAATCGTCCTTGAGGTGGCCCCAGGTCCGATACAGGGACGCGCGGGAGATCCTGCCCTCCGGGCGAGGGTCTTGACGTCGCAGGCCCGCCGGCTGGGATCTGCCCGGCCAGCAGCCGGTCGACGGCCGCGCGAATCTGTCGCTCGGCCTGGTCCCGCTGGTCTTGGCTGAGGGCCATGTCATCCGGCCTTACGGCTGCCTTGCCGATCGCTTTGAAGATCCGCATCGAGCGTTCGTGTTCGGCCCGGAGTGGGATCTCCCCCCGGCCGGGATGCGGGGACTGGCCAGCAGGACGTGCCGTTGTCGGTCGAGGGTTGCCAGACAAGGCCTTCTACGATCCGGTGCATGGATCCCGAGTTGCTGGAACGGATCACCGCGCGGCGCGCGGAACTCGATGAACTCGAAGAGCGGCTGGCCAAGGAGCTGGCGGAAGTAAGGGCCGAGCGCGACGAACTCGCCGTCGCCGAACGCGTCCTTGAGCGAGCAGCTCGCCGACGAGCGCGCTTCTGCCGCGCCGGTACCCGGCCAGGTGGGTGGTCGGGCGGTCACGCTGATCCCGCATCGCGCGCCGGACGTGGAGGAGAGCACGCTCCCGTCGGACTACCAGCGCATCCTCGCCGCCGTGCGGCAGGCCGCCGGACCGGTCATGGCCCGGCAGGTCGGTGAAGTGGTGGGCGTGGACGTCAGCGTGCGGGCCAAGCTGGAACCGCTGCGCGGGAAGCTGGTCAGACTCGTTGATCGCGGCTGGCTGCGCAAGCTTCCCGACGGCCGGTTCACCACCCGACTGTGACCTGGGCGCCGCCACCTGCAGCGGTGCGGCACGGGCGTAACCGGGGTGGCCCCGGCGGCCGTTGAAACTGTGTGACGAGAACCGAAGCACGCGCCGAGGACACCTACCCGCTTGTCTACCAATGCCGTCTGTCACTGTCCACGAGCACCGTCAACCACCTCGCCGACGTGCTGCGCCGTCACCTGAAGGCGATACGGTCCCGGTGGCGGATCCTGCCGCCCGGGAAGATCGCGGTGATCGTCCTGGCCGTGCTGCGCCACGACCAGCGCTTAGCCGACATGGCTGGCGGCAACAACGTCTCCGAGTCCACCGTCCGCCGCTGGCGCGACGAGCTGATCGGGCTGCTCGCCGCACAGGCCCCTCGCCTGGATCGCGCCCTGAGGAAGGTCGCCAAACAGGGCGGTGAGGTGGTCCTGATCGACGGCACGCTCATCCCTACTCAGCGCCGCACCGGAAGAGCCGACCGCCGGAACTACTCCGGCAAACATCGCCGCCATGGCCTGCACTTCCTCGCCCTGACCGACGAGAGAGGCCGCCTGATCTGGATATCCGCCGCCCGGCCCGGCCGCACCCACGACATCACCGCCGCCCGCCACGACCACGTCCTGACTCACCTGCGTGCCGCCGGCCTCGGGGGCCCTCGCGGACCTCGGCTTCCGTGGCCTGGACAACGACGTACGCGACCCTGTGATCGTTACCGGCTTCACAGCGACCCGCGCCCACAAACTCACCACCGGTCAAAGGGTCGTCAACCGCGTCCTCGCCACCGGACGCGTACCGGTTGAGCATGGCTTCGCCCACCTCAAGAACTGGCGGACCCTCACCAAGCTCCGCGCGAACCCCGTCCGCGCCACCCACCTCCTGCGCGCCCTGCTCGTCCTGACGAACCTCGAAGTCAACCGCTGAGCTTGTTCTTTGACCTCTGCACTGACCACCCACGCGCACCTCCGGGTACAGACAAAAGGTGTGGCCTCCGTTGCTTGTTGCTCGGTACGGTCGCGGCCATGGCGACCGTGGAGGCTCCGGGATGGATGGTTCAACGTGCGGGCACGGGCGACGGGGCTGGGCTCGTGCAGGTTCCGCGACGGACAGCGTCCGTCGCCGATGAACCGGAAATGACCAAGCGACTCAACAGGTGAAGAGCGGATCCGTGTCCATCATCCCGACGGCCCGCAACAGCGGACGATCCTGGGCCCTGTTGCTCGTCCTGTGCGGCACAATCTTCCTCGAGGGCAGCGACGTGGCCATGCTGGCCGTTGCCGTCCCCACCATCCGCGCCGACCTTGGCCTGACCACCGGCACCGCGGCGTGGGTGATGAGTGGCTACGTCCTCGGCTACGCCGGTTTCACCCTGCTCGGCGGCCGCGCCGCCGATCTGCTGGGCAGGCGGCGGATGTTCCTCACCTGGCTGGGCGTCTTCCTGGTCTTCTCCATGCTGGGCGGCTTCGCGACCGACGGTTGGATGCTGATCGTGGCCCGGTTCGTCACCGGCGTGGCGGCGGCCTTCATGACCCCCGCCGCCATGTCGATCATCACGACCTCGTATCCGGAGGGGCCGCAGCGCGACAAGGCTCTGCTCGTCTTCGCCGGCGTCGGCGCCGGCGGCTTCTCGCTGGGCCTTGTCATCGGCGGGTTGCTGACCGAACTGGGCTGGCGCTGGGTGTTCTTCGCCCCGGTGTTCTTGGCCGGGGCCATCCTGCTCGCGGCGCTCAGGCTGCTGCCGGCCGAGGCCCGCCCCGAGCCCGCACAGCGCGGCTATGACCTGGTCGGCGCGGCCAGCGCCGCCGCCGCGATGCTGCTGCTCGCCTACGGCATCGTTCGGCTCGAGCACCGCGGCGAAGGGCTCGGGCTGACCCTCGGCGCGCTCGTTGCCGGGTTGGTGCTGGTGGCGGCGTTCATCGTGATCGAGCGGCGCGCCAAGGCACCGCTCGTCCGGCTGGGGATCTTCCGCAAGGCCGCGATGGTGCGGGCCGACCTCGGCGCACTGCTCTTTCTGGGCGCGTTCTTCGGCTTCCAGTTCATCGTCACGCTCTACCTGCAGGAGCTGCGCGGCTGGTCCTCCCTGCAGGCCGCGATCGCGCTGATCGTCATGGGCTGCGACGCCGTGCTGGCGCCCACCCTCACCCCGCGCCTGGTGAACCGCTACGGCAGCAGCCGGGTGATCTTCGGAGGCTTCCTGCTGGCGATCGTGGCCTACGGGCTCTTCCTCCCGGTCGGGATGGACTGGTCGTACGCGTCGATGCTCCCGAGCCTGATCATCGCGGGCACCGCCTTCGCCCTCGCCTACGGTCCGCTCACCATCGCGGCGACCGACAGCGTGGCCAAGGAGGAGCAGGGCCTGGCCGGCGGGCTGCTATACACGTTCACCCAGTTCGGCTCAGCGGTCGGGATCTCCGCGGTGACCGCGGTGTACGGGATCGCCGCGGCCGGCACCGATGGCTCACCGGACGCGGTGCTGGACGCCTACCGCACCGCCCTCGTAGTCCCGGTGGTCATGGTGCTACTGGGAGCGGCGGTCTCCGCCTTCGGCCTCCGCAGCACCAGGAACTCCAGCCAGCGGAAGAACGCGGCGGCCGCGGCCCGCGACGAGGTCAACGACGGCGTCCCAGGGTAAGGCCGACGAAGCCCCACACCGAGTCCACCACGCTTCCCCGGTACCAACCACCGCTTCCGTACTGCCGCCTCGTTTCCTGACGGCAACACCGCCCCCAGACCCGTCATGGCGCGGTGATCAGCGGAAAGGGAATGCGACACAGTTTTGGCAGACGATCTACTTCACAGTCTCCCGTCCACGACCAGCGCGAGCCCCTCGGAAGACCGTCACACCAGCCCTTTGACCTGCGACTTCAAGTTGGCGGAGGCTCATTGTGTGACCGAGCGTGCCACTTGGTCTGGACAGTACGGTCTGGACCGGGCATGCCCTTCGGTAGCCCTCAAGGAAATTGCCTACATACTGCGCGCCGACACGGAGGCCACGTCATGGCCCGGCAACAGGCCGTCTCGGCTGCAACCGTGCGCGGCACGCCGGGCCCCAGCGGTGGGACTATTCGGCAGAGCCGAGCAGCGCGAGTAGCCTGCGTTCCAGGGCTGTGCGTTGTTGATTGTCCCCAGGGTGCGCTGGCCAGGGGCCGGAGGCAGAACGGCACTCGTGGTCCCACCATCGACGGGCCCGAACTGGGGCGGTCCAGTGGCCTCGCGTACTCGGTGACGTTTTCACGCACCCTCTCGTCCAGCATGTCGGCCAACTCGGTACGGGCGACGTTGACTTCGGCCTCCAGCGGTGCCGCGGTCACCACGCGGCTCGACCATCCACTTGGGAGCCAGCGGGTGGGCCCGTAGGCGTGGTGGAGCGACGGCGGCTGCGTTGGAGTCGTCAAGGGCATGAACCCTTCGGGGCCGGGTAACTGCGCCCTATAGGCGGCCTGTCGGGGGACAGGAGAGGCCGGGACGGTGGGAGGACCTGTGACCACGACGATGCGCACCGACGACGCGACGGATGCCGGAGTCGAGCTGCCGCAGATCGCCGAACCGCAGAAGATCGCACCCAAGGATGCTCGCGAGCTGTCGCAGCTGTTCTTCGATCAGCTCGCGGTGCTTGAAGAGGGCACCCAGGAACACCAGCACGCGCGTAACACCCTCATTGAGATGAACATGTCCCTGGTGCGCTTCGCCGCAGGCCGGTTCCGCGGCAGTGGTCAGGACATGGAGGACATCGTCCAGGTCGGCACCATCGGGCTGATCAAGGCCATCGACCGGTTCGAGATCTCCCGCGAAGTGCAGTTCACCAGCTTCGCGGTGCCGTACATCGTCGGTGAGATCAAGCGGTTCTTCCGCGACACCTCTTGGGCTGTGCATGTGCCTCGCCGTCTCCAAGAGGCGCGCATCGAACTCGCCAAGGCCACAGAGGAACTCGGCACACGGCTCGGGCGTGCCCCCAAGGTGTCCGAGCTGGCGGCTCTGATGAACCTCACCGAGGAGGAGGTCATCGAGGCGCGGATCGCATCCAACGGCTACACCTCCGCATCGCTCGACGCAGCCATCAGCAGCGAGTCGGACGAGCACGATGCGACGCTCACGGAGTTCATCGGGGAGGAGGACCCCGCCCTCGAACTCGTCGAGGACTTCCATGCGCTCGCGCCTCTCCTCGCCGATCTCTCCGAGCGTGATCGCGTCATCCTCCACCTGCGGTTCGTCGAAGAGCTCACCCAGGCGGAGATCGGCCGACGCCTCAGCGTCTCCCAAATGCACGTCTCCCGTTTGATTACTCGGCTCCTGGCCCGCCTGCGGTCGAGCATGCTTGCTACGGGCTGAGGTGACGAAAGTGGGGATCCGCCAACGGCTGTTTGCCATGCCGAACAGGGCGCCGTCGTCACTAAGTGGACCCATCTCGGCGGCCCGGCCCATGGTGTAGGCGGGGTAGTCGTCATCGTCGAGATTGTCGACGGGACGGGAACTGGCAGGGGGCATAGACCTCTTCTTTCGGGGGACACGTCGGGGGGCCCGGGTGCCGTACGGCACCCGGGCCCCGAGCTTTCAACACGATCTACCGGCAAACTGCGCCGGCCTTCTGTGTCCGCAGGTTCCGCCTGGGAGGGCGGGGCTGCAGGGATCGCGGATGCGTGACCGGGGACCACCTTCCAATCCGGGGCCTGCGGTACCCGGGCGGACTTCTTCCTCGCCCGGGCGATCCTGATGGCGTCTGCTCCTTTACCTTCAGTTACTCGGCCGTACTGCTGGGATAACGCGGGTACTGCTCGACTGCTCGCGACCAGGGGGGCCACGTCCTGCTGACCTGCATGCGCGGCAGTTCATCTCTGCCGTGCCCTCATCGACTTCCTGGGTACAACGGAAAGAGCGTAACCCTGCGACGAGTCATGTCTACTGTTGCCGTCACAGATTTTCTTCAGGGCTGATCTGTGGATTCCTATTGGAAGTACACCCAGAAGAGTGTCACGCGGGTTGAATCCATGCCCTGTGGGCACATGCTGAGCCTGGCGGCAGAACCGACCCAGGGCGGGGTGGTGGCGAATGACGGACACGGAGCCGACCCGCACGGACCGCCCATGGGCTCCCGTGGTGGTTGAGGGCGACAGCCCCGCCGGTATCGCTCGCACGCGTGATGTCGCCCGCGCCTTCGCCGATAGCCTGTACCCGGCTCCGGCCCCCGGAACGGCCGAGACCCTTGCACTCGTGGTCTCCGAGCTCGCCACCAACGCCCTGCGTCACGGCGGCGGCCGATACATCCTCGAACTCGTGGCCACCGCCGATGCGGTGAACGTCGCCGTTAGTGACCTCAACTCCGCACCCCCGCGGGAACGTGCCCCGGACCTCAACGGTGGCGCCGGCGGGTTCGGATGGCCCATGGTTCGCCGCCTCACCAGCAAGGTGACCATCACCCCTGGCCCCGGGAGGGGCAAGACGGTCCGCGTCCGCCTCCCGCGGTGACGTGCCCTGCAGTTGGTCACCTGCCCCGGGCGCGGCTCACCGGCGGCAGCAACGGCTCGATCACCGCCCACGTGGCGTCAGATATCTCCACATCCCTCATGCCAGTCCAACGATCGGATGATCGGAAAGACACCCCCCTAGAGCTGCTCCCATCCCCACCAGCGACCTGACCGATCGAACCTGGCGGGCCGCTCATTTCGTCACTGAGTCCTGAATTGAGCTGTGGGACGGAACAACTCGCGTGGTGAGATGGGCGAAAGCTGTGTTGCTCGGGAGGGCCCGGGCTTGGTTGCGGGGGAGTAGTAGGCGGATGTCGTGGGACACTCCGGAAGAAGCGGAGATCTACCGGGAATCCATCCACGCATGTCTTGCCGAACCGCGGATACTGCGGCGCCTTGAGGCGCGCCCCGAAGTGACGCTCTCTGCCGTCCTCGACGCAATGAACAGGACGAACAACGTCAATGCCGCCCTGCGGTCATGCCGAGACGCGTATTACGCGTACCGAGTCGTCTACGACAAGATGGTGCATGGGGGAGAGCGATTCTTTGATCTCTTGGATGACTGGGAATGGGATTGGCGTACTTTCTCGTTCTATGGCGCGGCCCTCCTCACCCTGATCTTGTGGTTCGGGGGCGCGCCTTTTCTGTACACACTTCTGCTCCTGCTCGTGTGGTGTGTAGGAACACTCGTCCTGGCGCTCCGTGACTCAAGTTCCCGTGGCCAGCTTCGGCGTTGGGCACGAATGTCCTTCCACGGCCTTCAGTTCCTGGTGATGTGGCCTGTCGTCTGGGTCTTCGGTCGGCTATGGGCGAGTCAGCTCACGAGCGAAGGAACAGGCCCGGTCATGGTACGGGTGATTGAGGAACTGCTGGGTGAGGACCATGACTCGTTGCTGCTGCCGGACAGCTACGACGGGCTCCGCACACGGGGCGGCCCGGAGCATCTGGTGAAAAACTCGGCGACTCAACAGCTCAAGCGCAAGATCGAGCAGATCGACGGCGGGACCATAGCGGTCAGCGGCTCACGCGGTTCCGGGAAGACAACTCTCTTGGAGAACTGCGCAGGAGACGATGACTTCTGCGTCTTCGCGCACGCGCCGGCCACATACGCTCCGCACGACTTCCTGACGTCACTCTTCGTGAAGGTCTGCGAGGAGTACATCAGTAGAGAGGGATACGACGTCCCCGAGTTCCTGCGCCTTCCGCACGGGCACCGAATTCTGCGCCGGGCGGTGATGCTGCTCAGACGCCTGACCCACTGGCTCAGTTATGCACTACCTGCTGCTGGACTCATCGGCCTTGGGCTGTTCGCTTCCATTCGGACCTTGCAGGCTGAGCATGGCAGTGATGTCCAGCAGCAGATCGCCGAACTGACAAATGACGTTCGCGTTCACGTCATGGACATCTGGGACGGAAGAGCAACGGGACCGGCGCTCGCGCTGGTCGGTTCAGGAATCCTGCTCTGGATGCTCCGGCAGTCCGCGGTCACCACACGCGTCATGCGCAAGACGCGACGCGTGCTGTTCGGCCTGCTGGTCATCGCATTGCAATGGGGACCGATCGCGTCCCTCGCCTTCGACCCCGACATCAGGTATCAAGCAGGCCTCCTCGTCTCCCAGGAGGATGCCGGCGGGTGGATCATGGTGCTGGCTATGGTCTGGATGTTCTGCCTGTATCAGTTCGGGGCGAACTGGAAAGGCCCTCTGAGAGTAGGGCGGTGGGTCCTTCGCAGAAGGCACGTTTTCGGTGCGCCCGTCAGGCTGATCCCCTTGACGGCACTCGCAATCCTGCTTTCTGCAGCACCGGGCAGGGTCCTGGTCACAGATTCCCAGAACCTGATACGCGTCTCCATCTGGCTGCTTGGCATCATGCTGGGCAAGCTCAGGTACCGCTCCTGGTCGATCATGCGGCCGGAACCGAAGCTGGTTACGGAATGCCGCAATCACCTCTACCGGCTGCAGACCGTGCAGAGCTCCTCCGCCGCGGTGAACACCGGCGCTGCGCAGTTCTTGAGCCTGGGGACATCGCACACGACCTCGCTGTCGACCATTCCGCCGAACTATCCCGAACTGGTCGGAGACTTCCGTGAGCTCCTCACTCGGATCGCGGACTACCTTCACCACCGTGGAGAGCGCGTCGTCATCGCGATTGACGAAGTGGACCGCCTTGGCAGTGACGAGCAGGCACTCGCGTTCCTTCGCGAGGTCAAGGCCATCCTCGGTGTTCCACACGTGCATTACCTGATCTCCGTCGCAGAAGACGTCGGAGCGGCATTCGTACGACGAGGTCTGCCGCACCGGGATGCCACGGACAGCTCTTTGGACGACGTGGTGCACGTCCAACCCTGTGTCCTGGCGGAGTCAGGAGCCATTCTGAAGAAGCGCGCCCCCGGCATCTCCGACCCGTATATCTTTCTCGCTCACTCTCTGTCCGGCGGCCTTCCGCGTGACCTGATCCGCTATGGACGACGGCTCATGGAGATACAGCAGGCCACGGCCCACCTTGAACTCACCGACATCTCCAGGGTCATGATCGTGGAGGAACTTTCCGAGACGCTTGCGGGCTTCCGTACGTTGCTGGCCAAACAGCAATGGTCATCGGAGAACAGCCTGATCCTCGGATCCTTCCGGAGCCTGGTGGGCCACTTGCGAACGGCCTGCCCGTGTCCTCATCGAGAGGAACAGCTCCTGCAGGCACTGGAGTACTTCGCCATCTACACCGCCAGGGCCCACACCCAGCCCGACGCCTCAAGTATCCCTGGCGAGGCCCGGGTCCTCATAGACGAAGCCGCTGCTTACGCCTACTTCTCGTACACCTTGCTGGGCATCTTCGGGCGTGAAGGGTTCAACAGGCGGCGAACCCAGGCAGCAGCCTGTGGGCCGGACGGAGACCCGGAACTGCTGGCTGAGGCACGACTCGAACTGGCCGTGTCCCCATACAGCGCGCGATCCCTGATCGACGGGATCCGGCTCGCATGGGACCTGACGCGGGACCACATGGTTGCGGCGACCGCCGTGCCGCTGCCTCCTCCTCGGAGCACAGGCTGTCCTCGTCACCCGCGGTCCTCAATGCCGTGACGGAGACGGTTGTCCGACAGCGGCCTTAGCGTCGGCTGAATGGATCACGACAGCGACGAGAACCTGCACAGCGTGCGGATCACCCCCGCGGCGCGAAGGCCGCGATCGAGATCGACGGACAGCGGGTGGACCCGGGAGCCTTGAGCGGTTACGCCCTCACCCACCGGGAAGGGAGCCGCCGCAGGTTGTCCTGTACTCGGGGGCCTACGCCGAATCCGTCTTCGAGGGTCTGGCCCGCGTCTCCGTGGCCGACAAACCCGCCCCGGGCCCGGCTGCCGCGGTCTTCCTACCGGCGATCGACGTCGAGGAGTTGGAGCGGTCGGCGCTGGCCCGACCCGACATCGGCGCCAAGCTGGAGAAGCGCGTCGTCACGCTTGAACGCGCCTGCCGCGCGCCGTATCCGGAGTGGCGCGACCTTCCGCTGACCGACGACATGACCGTCCCGGACGAGGAGCAGCCGCCGCAATTCCGGGCCACCCCCTGGGGCACGACCGAGTTCTGCGGCCGGATCGGACGGGCGAGCGGCCGGGCCGTCGACAAGCAGCTGGTCGCGCTGCTTCCCGAGGGGTACTGGCCGGAAGCACCGCGCACGGTCGATGTTGCCTCTGACGCGCCACGCCGCAGTCTCCAGCTCGACATCGACCCCAAGGGCCTGGTGCGGCTGCGCGTCCAGGGCGGTGGCAGCGTCCGCGCGTCCTGGATCAGCCTCGACAGCACGTCGTTCCAGACTGAAAGGGGCGGTGGCCGCTGCCGACTGTCGCCCGACACTCTCGCTAACGTAAGCCACACGATGTGGACACAGATGCTGAGGCCATGGGGGACTCCGTTCAGGGATGTCCGCGCAACCGCACAGAATTGAAGGGGCGTCCCGGTCAGTCCTCGTTGCGGGCCCGGATCACCACGAGGAACGCGTCCGACTTCAGGTCCATCACGACCGTCGCGGGCTTACCCTCGGCGCGGCGCGCCGCAGCGTACTCCTCCGCCGGCCAGGATCCGCGCGGAGACCCCGCAGGAAACCGTTCCAATACCTTTGCGCCCATAGCGGCACCTCCACGTTCCACCACCGACCCGCGTGACCAAGCTCTGGTAATTGCCCGCTTGCCCTCGATCTGCGCGGACATGCCATGCCACCTCAAGGCTGCCTGTCACGGGCCGTCGACAGGCCGTCACCCTCGTGCAGCCTTGGCAAAGCCGTGGCCCTGGACGTGTGTACGTGCTTTGCGCTTCACCGGCAGGTCCGCCGTCACCGGGGGACGGCCCGCCCGACGCTCGCTGAGCGGGCCGCGCCAGCCGAGGGGACGGCAAAGCCTGCGTAGCTTGGGAGCGAGGGCCGTTTGGCCTCGCCTCCCGGGCTCGTTCCCTAGGCCCCGCGCACGTCTGCTTGCGGGAGCTGGCAGGTCACCGTCGTTACTGATAGTGATGAATATCTGCTCCGTGTCGGTAGCGGGGTGATTGGGCCGTGCGGTTCCATGCCCGCTGAAGTAGGAGCGTCCCCTCCGTCCTGGCGGAGGTGAGCCGTAGACCGTGTCGGGGCTGCCCACTCGGCTTGGCCAGCAGTGGATGTGGTGCAGCGAACGCTGCACCACATCCACCAGAGGAGGATCGAGCGGGGCGCAGCGGGATGGAAACGGGTCGATAAGTCGGCTTCGCCGAGAAAGCTGCGGGTGAGAAGCGTCACCTGGATGAGTTCGAGTCCCACCCGCTCCACTTAGCACTCCTGTGACCAGCGGAACGTCTCATGAACGGTGCCGATTCGGGAATAGGGGGCAAACAGGGCGAATCCGCTGCTCCTGAGTTCAATACCGTCGTCGCCCTAGTGGGTGTTCGGAACGTCTCTGAACTGCACATATGCGCTCGACGGATGCCGGAGAGGTCACCACGGGTGGCGTCTTTGAGGGGGCGGAGTGTCCGACCTGGGAGCCATCTTCGGCGCGGCGTTCCTGGCTGCCACCGGCGGCGGAAAGGCCGTCTTTGATATCCCTGACCGCCGCGTCGGCTTGGCGGTGTGGCGCCGGTGTCTCGTGACTTCGGGAAGTTCAGCGGCAACCTGGTGCATCGCTGGTGATGCAAGCGCCGCCTCCAATGCGTCTTCAAGACCTTGCACCGTTCAGCATCCGGTCCTGCAAGGAATCACGACGGTTCTACGAATGTAAACGCGCTGTGAGCAGGCGTCATATCCAGGTCTTTCTCGCTCTCACCCGTCACCGCGCCCTCTGGGCCCTTCTGTGCGACGGGCGGCGCTACGAACTCAGGCCCTCAAGACCCCTCGTGCCTTGGTGGGCGACATTATGCATCAGTGGCATTTGTATGGTCACAGCATTCATCATAACTCCTTTCGTGTGAGGAATGGAGTGGGTGGATCAGGCGGCATCAAGAAATCTCTTCGGCTCCATCGGGCGCATTTCATGAGCGCGGTGTGCATGTGAGCGGACAGAGGCATTGCGCTGCTCATCGAGCCAGGCGTACACGTCTCGCATCGGATAGCGGACGGCCCCGCCGTCGAGCTTGATGTAAGTCGGGCCTTTGCCATCATTCCGCCAGTTGCGCAGTGTCTTGTCCGACACTGCGAGCAGCTCGGCGAGCTGCGGAGGTGCCAACAATTGCCACATTGTCGTGTGTTCCATCGCAGGCGTCGAGTCGCTCATTCCAAGGCCCTCCAGAGGTGTCTTCATATCCATTTGAAGGAGCTCGTTGAAGTGACTGCCTTCGAAAACAACATAGTGGGCTGTGTCGGTGTACGCGTGGCAGAATCTCCGGGTGAGGAGGCCTGGTCACCACGGGTCGGTGGAGCTGCAGTTGCTTTCTATCCCTCTCGGCCCCGGATATGTCCCGCTGCATCCTTACTCGCCAGTGGTTGATGTGGCTGAAGTCACATGAAGTCAATGTCGGTCTAGCCTGTTAGGAAGTGTCGAGTACGTGCCAGGACATATAGAAGACCGCTGGGTCAGCAAGCGAACCAGGAAGAAGACCAAGCTCTACGGCAAGGGCAAGCGCTATAAGGTCGCCGGCATCCCCGGTGTCCGTGCCCGCAGTTTCACCAAGCTCACCGACGCCAAGCAGTGGCTCGCCCATGCTCAGACCGACATGACGCGGCAGGAGTTCGTCGATCCGCGTGAAGGAACGATCCTGCTGCGCTCGTATGTGGAGGAACAATGGTGGCCGCACCAGCGGTACGCCGCCACCACCCGAGATGCGGCGCGGCGACGAATATGGGGACACGTTCTCCCGACGCTCGGGCCGCTGCCCCTGAACGCCATCACTGCGCCAGCCCTCCGGGAATGGGTTGCCCAGCTGGAGGAGACCCTCTCGCCTGGGACGATCCGCACAACCTGGGGACATCTCTCCACGATCCTCCAGGCCGCCGTCGAGGACGGCAGGCTGGTGAAGCATCCGATGAAGGGGAGTCGCACCGCCCGGCCACCGGCCAAGCCTGCGCAGAAGGCGCGGGCATGGTCGCGCGAGCAGGCGATGCGGGTACGTGCTGGACTCCCCGAGCAATACCGTCTCGCAGTTGACTTGGGGGTGGGGCTCGGCCTGCGCCAGGGCGAGGCATTCGGGCTGTCCCCGGAGGACCTCGACATGGAGAACGGGGTTGTGCATGTCCGGCGGCAGGTCTGCATGATCGAAGGCCACCTCTTCTTTGCGCTCCCCAAGGGCGGCAAGACGCGGGAAGTCGATGTGGCACCCGGCGTCCTGACCGCTATCAAGCAGCACGCGAAGCGCTGGCAGCCGGTTGCGGTGGAACTCCCGTGGGAGAGCCCCCACGAACCTAAGAACGATCGGCAGCGCGTCGACTGGGCTCCGCGCACTTACCCACTTTTCCTGGCCACCCGGCAGCGGCGTGCATGGAACCGCGACACATGGAACAGGCGCCTCTGGAAGCCCGCGCTCGCCTCCGCGGGACTCATCGGCAAAGTGGACCCCAATTCCGACGGGAGCAAGTGGGAGCCGTCACGCGAGCTCGGCTTCCATGCCCTGCGCCACACCTACGCCAGCGTTCAGCTCGAAGCCGGTGAGTCGGTCGTCTCCCTCGCTCGCTGGCTCGGGCACGCCGATCCTGGCTTTACTCTGCGTACATACACGCACTTCATGCCCGACGCAGGCAGGCGAGGTCGCGCCGCCATGGATGCTTGGTTCAGTGGGGAGGCGAACTCCCTGGAAACCCCCTGACGGTCATGCGGGGGCGTGAGGGGTGGGAAACATGCAGGTCAAGGTGGGCTTGGAGCGGAACGCATGCGGTTGACGGTCTTCTGGAAGCGGATGGCGGACCATTTCGGTTCGGGATACGCCGACACCTTCGCGCGCGACCATGTGATGGCGGAGCTCGGCGGGCGCACGGTGCACGAGGCGCTGAACTCCGGCTGGGAGGCCAAGGACGTGTGGCGTGTGGTCTGCGCCGTCATGAACGTTCCGGGAGAGAAGCGCTGACCGGTCACGAAGATCGCAGGACGGCAGCCGGTTGTCGGTGGCGTGGGCGACACTTGCTCCGTGGCACGCACTGACGAGACCGGGCAGCCCGCCCGGCACGGATCGCCGTTCGGCACGACGCCGCCCACCCCGCCGCCGGGCGAGGGCGCCGCCGGGCCGGACGCCCGCATGCCTCGTTGGCTCCCGCGCGCCATGGTGCTCGCGCTGGCGCTCGTCGGCGCGTTCCAGCTGGGCAGTTGGGCCTTTCACCAGCTCACCGGGCTGCTGATCAACGTCCTCATCGCGTTCTTCCTGGCGCTGGCCATCGAGCCGGCGGTGAGCTGGATGGCCTCGCGCGGCATGCGCCGGGGCCTGGCCACCGGCATCGTCTTCCTCGCAGTGATCGCCGTGTCCGCCGGGTTCGTGACGCTGCTGGGGTCCATGCTCGCGGGCCAGATCATCAAGATCGTCGAGGACTTCCCGAACTACCTCGACTCCGTCATCAACTGGATCAACGCCCACTTCCACACCGAGCTGCGCCGAGTGGACGTCCAGGAGGGCCTGCTCCGTTCCGACTGGCTGCGCAACTACGTGCAGAACAGCGCCACCGGTGTCCTGGACGTGTCCGCCCAGGTCCTCGGCGGTCTCTTCCAGCTGCTGACGATCACCCTGTTCTCGTTCTACTTCGCCGCGGACGGACCGCGACTGCGCCGCGCGCTGTGCTCCGTGCTGCCGCCCTCCAAGCAGGCGGAGGTACTGCGCGCGTGGGAGATCGCCGTCAACAAGACCGGCGGCTACCTGTACTCGCGCGGCCTGATGGCGCTCATCTCCGGCATAGCCCACTACATCCTGCTGGAGAGCCTGGACGTGCCCTACGCGCCCGTGCTCGCCGTGTGGGTCGGCCTGGTCTCGCAGTTCATCCCCACCATCGGCACGTATCTCGCGGGCGCCCTGCCCATGCTGATCGCGTTCACGGTCGATCCCTGGTACGCGCTGTGGGTGCTGATCTTCGTCGTGGTCTACCAGCAGTTCGAGAACTATGTCCTACAGCCCAAGCTGACCTCGAAGACCGTCGACATCCACCCCGCGGTCGCCTTCGGTTCCGTCGTCGCGGGTACCGCCCTCCTCGGCGCGGTGGGCGCCCTGATCGCCATCCCGGCGATCGCCACGCTCCAGGCGTTCCTGGGGGCGTACGTGAAGCGTTACGACGTCACTGACGACCCCCGGGTCCACGGGCACCGGCGACGGGGAACGGGGTGGGGCATGGTCGCTCGCGCGCGTGCGCTGTGGGCCCCGCGGAGGCAGGGAGTGGCTGAGCCGCGGTCGGAGGCGGGGAACTCCGGGGAGAGTTCCACGGAGGACTCCGGCTGAGAGAGCGTGCGTATCTCCTGGGCGAGTGCTGGACCTCCTGGGAGTGCCGGCCTGACCTGGAGTGCCGGCCTGCCCTGGGCGCGCTGGTCTGCCCTGGGAGTGTGCGGTCCTGCTGGGAGTGTGCGGCCTGCCTGGGGAGTGTGCGGTCCGGCCGGGAGCGGCCGGTGCAAACGGCGGCGAAACCGAGGGCCGGCGTCGGCGCGGGCGGTCTGCCCGGGGTGGCTGCCCCGGGAATCCGGGGCGCCTCAGGCCGCGAACGTAGTCTCGTAGGTGACGCGTGGTGTGCTTGACACAAAAATCGAACATCCATTCTTATGGAGGCGCCGGCGAGGCGCTCGGCGGGCATTTCGCCACGGTTTCGATGGAGAAGTCCCCGAGTTATCCACAGGCCGGACGGGCGTCGGGGCGCATTGTCAGTGGCAGGCGTTAGCGTCTTTGACGTGAAGCGATCGACTCAAGCAAACCGGGTGGAACCCATGGCAGGAACCGACCGCGAGAAGGCCCTGGATGCCGCACTCGCACAGATTGAACGGCAATTCGGCAAGGGCGCGGTCATGCGCATGGGCGAGCGGTCGAAGGAGCCCATCGAGGTCATCCCGACCGGGTCGACCGCGCTCGACGTGGCCCTCGGCGTGGGCGGTCTGCCGCGCGGCCGTGTCGTCGAGATCTACGGACCGGAATCCTCCGGTAAGACCACGCTGACCCTGCACGCGGTGGCCAACGCTCAGAAGGCCGGCGGACAGGTGGCCTTCGTGGACGCGGAGCACGCCCTCGACCCCGAGTACGCGCAGAAGCTCGGCGTCGACATCGACAACCTGATCCTCTCCCAGCCGGACAACGGCGAGCAGGCCCTGGAGATCGTGGACATGCTGGTCCGCTCCGGCGCCCTCGACCTCATCGTCATCGACTCCGTCGCCGCGCTCGTCCCGCGTGCGGAGATCGAGGGCGAGATGGGCGACAGCCACGTCGGTCTGCAGGCCCGTCTGATGAGCCAGGCCCTGCGGAAGATCACCAGTGCGCTCAACCAGTCCAAGACCACCGCGATCTTCATCAACCAGCTCCGCGAGAAGATCGGCGTGATGTTCGGCTCCCCGGAGACCACGACCGGTGGCCGGGCGCTGAAGTTCTACGCCTCGGTCCGCATCGACATCCGTCGCATCGAGACTCTGAAGGACGGCACCGACGCGGTCGGCAACCGCACCCGCTGCAAGGTGGTCAAGAACAAGGTCGCGCCGCCGTTCAAGCAGGCCGAGTTCGACATCCTCTACGGCCACGGCATCAGCCGCGAGGGCGGCCTGATCGACATGGGCGTGGAGCACGGCTTCGTCCGCAAGGCCGGCGCCTGGTACACGTACGAGGGCGACCAGCTCGGCCAGGGCAAGGAGAACGCGCGCAACTTCCTGAAGGACAACCCCGACCTGGCCAACGAGATCGAGAAGAAGATCAAGGAGAAGCTGGGCGTCGGCGTGCGGCCGGTGGAGCCGGCTGCCGAGCCGGGCGCGGACGCCGCGGTCTCCGCCACTCCGGACGACGCCACGAAGACGGTGCCCGCTCCGGCGGCCAAGGCAGCCAAGACCAAGGCTGCGACTGCCAAGAGCTGACCCTTGACACGGCGAACGGACTGGGCCGAGTACGCCGCTTACCCGGACGCTCCGCGTAGGCGGGGACGAAGCGGCGACGAGGGCTCCTCCGGGATGGGCAGTTACGCCCATGCCGGAGACGCGGCCCATGACGCGGACCGGGGGAACGACGGCACGGCGCCGTACGGCAGGAGCAAATCCTTCGGCGGGTACGGCGATGAGTCGGGCCATGGCGCGGCAGACGGCGAAGCGTGGGCAGAAGGCGGGTCGGTGCACGGCTCCGGTGCGCCCGGCGGCGGCTCGCGCCGCGGTCGTGGCGAGGCCCGGGGCTCGGACGGCTCACGCGGGCGTCGTCGGCGCGGTCGCACAGAGCCGTCCGGTGAGGACGGAGGCGTCCCTGCCTCGTCGAGGGCCGAGAAGGGGGCGTCCCCAGGGGACCCGGTGGAGCAGGCGAGGGCGATCTGTCTGCGCCTGCTCACCGGGACCCCGCGCACGCGGAAGCAACTGGCGGACGCCCTGCGCAAGCGGGAGATCCCGGACGATGCCGCCGAGGAGGTGCTGTCGCGGTTCGAGGAGGTCGGCCTTATCAACGACAGCGCGTTCGCGGACGCCTGGGTGGAGTCCCGGCACCATGGCCGGGGGCTTGCCCGACGCGCGCTCGCCCGGGAACTGCGGACCAAGGGCGTCGACTCCACACTGATCGACGCGGCTGTCTCCCAGCTCGACTCCGAGCAGGAAGAGACGACCGCACGCGAACTCGTCGACCGCAAGCTGCGCTCCACACGCGGCCTCGACCGCGACAAACGCCTGCGCCGCCTCGCGGGCATGCTCGCCCGCAAGGGCTACCCCGAGGGCATGGCCCTGCGGGTGGTCCGGCAGGCACTGGAGGAAGAGGGTGAGGACACGGCGTTCCTTGAGGACGAGGGGTACTGACCCGACGGCCGCGGAACCGTAGACGGCCTGGAAATGGGCGAAGGCCGGTGACTGTGGGACTCCGGCCCCGGACACGGTGGACGCGCGGGGGCGCCCATCGCGTTCGGGGCCGGGTATTGATCAGGCGGCGTTGTTGGGGGCTGGCCCCGACGCCACCGGAAGTCCCTCTGTCCGCCATGCCTGAAATCCCCCGACCAGGTCGGTGGCCCGGTGCAGTCCCAGTCGCCGTAGCGACTCGGCCGCCAGGCTCGACGCGTACCCCTCGTTGCAGATCACCACGACCCGCAGGTCGTGACTCGTTGCCTCGGGGGCGCGATGGCTGCCCTGTGGATCGAGCCGCCACTCCAGTTCGTTGCGCTCGACCACCAGGGCACCCGGAATCAGACCGTCCCGCTCGCGCAGGGCCGCATACCGGATGTCGACCAGCAGAGCCTCGCCGGACCGGGCGGCCTCGTACGCCTCCTGCGGCTCGATCCGCGTGTAGCCCGCGCGCACCCGCTCCAGCAACTCGTCGATGCCGACCGGCTGTTCATCCACGTTGCCCACGTCCACGCCCGCCCGCGCCTTCGGCTCACCGCCGCCGACCGGCCGCTCACTCACGCTGCTCACTGCCAGTCCTCCGGGCGCTCCACCTGCTCCAGGCGCAGGATCGGCCCGCTGCGGCTGAATCGGCGGATCCGCGGCAGTGGCGGGTAGTAGGCGTGAACGGAGATCGCATGCTGGTGGGAGGACTCGTTGAGGACCTCGTGCACATGGTGACGGCCGAAGGAGCGGCCCTTTCCGGCCGGCAACCGCCGTTCCCGGTCCACGCCGTCCGTCAGTTCCAACGTCTTCCAGCCGTCGGCGGGCAGCCGGACGGCGAGCGCGTTCTCCTTGAGTTCACCGGCCGCAGTGACGAAGGCCCCGACCGAGTCGGCGTGGTCGTGCCAGCCGGTGCCCGTCCCGGGCGGCCAGCCGATCAGCCAGGCCTCGCTGCCGCCGGGGCCTTCGAGCCGTACCCAGGTACGGCCCTCGGGGTCGAGCGGGAGCGAGGCGATCAGGTCGACGTCGGCGGCCGTACGCCGTACGAAGTCGAGAAGGTCCGCCTGCGTAGGGGTGGAGGTCGCCGTGGGATTCGGCGCGGGAGGCGTAGCAACCGGGTTGGAAGCGGCAACGGCGGCAGGAGAGACAGACACGGACACCGTCCTGAAGAGAGTTCGCTTTGTGCGCGCGACGGCACCGGCGACAGGAATCAGGAGGCCGGGAGCGGCGCGCGCGGGAAGAAAGAGAGGCGAGTTCAGCAGGACGGGCGACACACGCAGCCCGCATAGCGGACGAGGTCCATATGGACCCTCCGCCACAGGCGCACACAGGTGTCGGTCACGATCCGGAGTAGACCATGCCGGTGCGGGCCGGTCAACTCACTGTCACTATGCGGACCGCACAGTGACAGTCAGTGCCGCTTCGGGGTGAGAATCCGTTCGCTTCAGGGCGAGGAGATGTTGTCTTACGACGGGCATCAGCGCGAACCGGCCGCAGCCCCCGCCTCCTCGGTCTCCTCGGCCCCCTTGGCGGACCGGGCGGACTGGGCCGGTCCACCCAGCGCAGCCTCGGCCGCCGCGTACAGATCGGCCGGACGCACCCCGCTCAACGCCGTCACCAGGTGACCGTCGGGCCGCACCAGCAGGACGGAATGCGCGGACGCCCCGGGGTAGCTCTCCGCGACCAGCAGTTCGGCCGGATACGGCAGCGCCGTCACCGCGGCCGCCAGCCGCGGCATGATGCCGGCGGTCGCCCAGTGCTTGCGCTCCCACACACCCGTGCCCGGAGCGATCAGCAGGACCAGCAGCGCGCCACGCCCGAGCCGGTCCCGCAGCTGCACGAAGGAGCCGTCCTCCGCGGTGACGCGTACGTCCATGATCGGCGCACCCCGCGGTGTGTCCACCGGGACCTCGCCCTCCAGGTCCCCGGGCGCGAGCGGTGAGTCGGCGTACGTCCCCGGTGCACCGATCGCTCCCTGCCCCAGATGGCCGTCCATCAGCAGCGCGTCATGGCCCCGGGCGGAGCCGGGGACGTACGCGCGCAGCCCTCCGCCGCCGCGCAGCAGCGGCAGCGCCTGGTCGGCGGCGCGCAACCGGGCGGCGACGATGGCACGCCGCTCCGCCTGGTAGCTGTCGAGCAGCGCCTCGTACGGCCCGTGGTGCCAGGCCGAAGCCAGCTTCCAGGCGAGGTTGTCGGCGTCCCGCAGCCCCTCGTCGAGCCCGTGCGTGCCGAGCGTGCCGAGGCAGTGCGCCGCGTCCCCGGCGAGAAAGACGCGGCCCACGCGCCAGCGGCGAGCCAGGCGGTGGTGGACCGTGTGAACTCCGGTGTCGAGGAGTTCGTACGGCGGTGTCTCCCCGCCGGTCCAGCCGGCGAGCGTCTCCCGGATGCGAGCCACCAGCAGCTCGGGCGTGACCAGGTCCTTGCCCGGCGGCAGCAGCCAGTCCAGGCGCCACACCCCGTCCGGGAGCGGCCGTCCGGTGACCTCCCCGCCCGAAGGTCCGGACGTCCGCCACGGCGGCATCCGATGAAGCAACGCCTGACCGTCCCACGGAAGTTCCGTGCGCAGCGCGGCCACGGCGTGTCGCTCTACCGCCGTACGGCCGGGAAAGCGGATGTCCTGGAGTTTGCGCACGGTGGAGCGGGGGCCGTCGCAGCCGACCACGTAACTGCCCCGCCACCAGGTGCCCTTGGGCCCGCGGGTGTGCGCGGTGACGCCCGAGGCCTCCTGTTCGATGGCGTCCAGGCGGCTGTCCACGGCGACCTTCACGAGCCGTTCGTCGGCGAGGGCCGCGCGCAGGGCGCCGGTCAGTACGTGCTGGGCGATGTGCAGGGGGGCGGGGTTCGAGGCGCCCTCGCGCCCCTCCGACTCCTCCGCGGCGTCGTCGAACGTGACCTCGCGCATCACCTGCTTGCGCCGCATTGCCCGCCATCCGGCCCAGTGGGCGCCGGCCTCGGCGAGCGGCGCACCCGTGAGGCGTTCCATGAGAGCGGTGGTGTCCTCGCGCAGGACGACGGTGCGCGCGAGGCGGGGTTCGTCCTTGCCGGGTCCCTCGTCGAGGACGACGGACGGCACCTCCTGACGGGCCAGCGCCAGGGCGAGCGTGAGCCCGACGGGCCCCGCTCCGACGATGATCACCGGGTCCACGGCGCGGCGCCCCCTGCCCGCAGCGGTGTCCCGAGGGACGCAAGTGAACAGAAAGTTGGAGCAGGGTGCACGATCACAGAACGTATGCAACCCATTGCCGGTGCTTGCGTCAAGTGACGGAGGGCAGTGGCGATCATGCCACTGCCCTCCGGTCGTTCATGCTATTTGACTGTTCGTCAGGTATAGGTCCTGGAGCCCGGGAGGCCGCCGCCTTCGCCACCGGTCCCGAAGGATCCGCCCACCGCCGCGGGGTTCAGCTCCTCCATGTCCTCGGCGCTGAGCACCGCACCCGTGCTCTTCTTGCTGCGCCGCAGCCGCTTCTCCAGCCAGCTCGCGAAGCTGGTGAGGATGAAGTTGAGCACGATGTAGATGAGCGCCACCACGATGAAGCTGGGGATGACGTTGGCGTAGAAGGCCGCCAGTGTCGCGCGCGAGTTGAGCAGCTCGGTGAACCCGATCATCACGCCACCCAGAGCCGTGTCCTTCACGATGACCACGAGCTGGCTGACGATCGCCGGCAGCATGGCGGTGACGGCCTGCGGCAGCAGGATGCTCCTCATGGTCTGGCCCTTGCGCAAACCGATCGCCTTGGCGGCCTCCGACTGCCCCTTGGGCAGGGCGAGGATGCCCGCACGGACGACCTCGGCGAGAACGGACGCGTTGTAGAGCACCAGGCCAGTGACGACCGCGTAGAGCTGCCGCTGTTCAGTGGTGACGTTCGCCCAGCGGTCGTAGGCCTCGTTGGCGAACAGGATCAGCAGCAGGACGGGGATCGCCCGGAAGAACTCGACCACCCAGGCGGCCGGCAGCCGCACCCAGCGGTGGTCGGAGAGGCGCGCGATACCGAAGACGGCGCCCAGCGGAAGGGCGATCACCATGGCCAGTGCCGCGGCCTTCAGTGTGTTGGCGAGACCGGGCAGTAGATATGTCGTCCAGGCTTCCGACTGGGTGAACGGCTTCCACAGGGCCCACTCCAGCTGACCCTTTTCGTTCATGGCGTCCCAGACGAACCACACGAGCAGGGCGAGCACGGCGAGAAAGATCACCGAGATGAGCACATTGCGCCGCTTGGCACGGGGGCCCGGGGCATCGTAGAGAACGGACGTCATCGCTTCACCGCCAGTCGCTTGCTCAGCCAACCGAGGAAGAGGCCGGTGGGCAGGGTCAGTACCACGAACCCGAGGGCGAAGACTACGCCGATGAGCAGCGTCTGGGCCTCGTTCTCGATCATCGTCTTCATCAAGGTGGCGGCCTCGGCCACGCCGATCGCGGCTGCCACGGTGGTGTTCTTGGTCAGGGCGATCAGCACGTTGGCCAGCGGGCCGATGACCGAACGGAAGGCCTGGGGCAGGACGATGAGCCGGAGAGTCTGACTGAAGCTCAGTCCGATGGCGCGGGCCGCCTCGGCCTGTCCGACGGGCACGGTGTTGATGCCGGAACGAATCGCCTCGCAGACGAAGGCCGCCGTGTAGGCGACGAAACCGAGCACCGCCAGCCGGAATCCCCGGACATCGAAGTCCCCGGAGCCCATCGTCACGCCGAAGATGTCGGCGAGGCCCAGCGAAGTGAAGACGATGATGACGGTCAGGGGAATGTTTCGGACGATGTTCACATAGGCCGTGCCAAACCCACGCATGAGCGGGACCGGGCTGACCCGCATCGCGGCCAGCAAGGTGCCCCAGATCAGGGAGCCGACCGCAGAGATGACGGTGAGTTGCACCGTCGTCCAGAACGCCCCTAGGACGTCGTAACCTTCAAGAAAGTCGAACACGATCTCCCGCGCTTCCGGGTGGGTGGCGTACGTGGACAGCGCGGCGTGCCGCCACCTTGATCGCGGTGGGCGGCGGCACGCCGGTGGACCGTTGCGCTACTTGACGATGACGCCGATCTTCGGCGCGGGTTCGTTCTTGTAGTTGGCCGGACCGAAGTTGTCCTGGACCGCCTTGTCCCAGGACTTGTCCTGGACCATCTTCTCCAGGGCGGCGTTGATCTTGTTGACGGTCGCGGTGTCGCCCTTCTTCACACCGATGCCGTAGTTCTCGTTGCTCAGCTTGAGGCCGGCGAGCTTGAACTTGCCCTTGTACTGCTCCTGCGCGGCGTAGCCGGCGAGGATCGAGTCGTCCGTGGTCAGGGCGTCCACGGCGCCGCTCTGGACGCCGGCGAGGCACTCGGAGTATCCGCCGACCTGCTTCAGGTTGGCCTCGGGGGCGAAGTCCTTTTTGACGTTCTGCGCCGAGGTGGAGCCGGTCACCGAGCACAGGTTCTTGCCGTTGAGGTCCGTGGCCTCGGAGATGTCCGAGTCCGCCTTGACCAGCAGGTCCTGGTGGGCCAGCAGGTACGGCCCGGCGAAGTCGACCTTCTGCTTGCGCTCGTCGGTGATCGAGTACGTCGCCGCGATGAACTTCACGTCGCCGCGGGCGAGGGCGTTCTCACGGTCGGCACTCTTGGTCTCGATCCACTCGATCTGGTCGGGCTCGTAGCCGAGCTCCTTCGCCACGTACGTTGCCACGTCCACGTCGAAGCCGGAGAAGCCGCCCGGCTCCTTCAGGCCCAGACCCGGCTGGTCGTACTTAATGCCGATCTTGATCTTGTCGCCGCCACCGGAGCCCGAGTTGCTGTCGCCGTTGCCGTCACCACCACACGCAGTGGCGGTGATGGAGAGGACGATTGCAGCGGCGGCCGCGGCGGAGGCCTTGCGGAGCTTCATGGTGAACATCCTTTGTGTGAAGAAGAGATGCGTGCCGTCAGGAACGGCGGGTGACGCAGGTCGTCGGGTGCGTGAAGCAGTCCGTCGGTGGTGCATGGTGCGCACCTCGTCAGTGGTGAGGCTCGTACCCCATCAGAGGCACGTGGACCGCACCTCGTCAGTGATGCAGGATCTTGGACAGGAAGTCCTTCGCGCGGTCGCTGCGCGGGTTGCTGAAGAACTGGTCCGGCACAGCTTCTTCGACGATCTTGCCGTCCGCCATGAACACCACCCGGTTGGCGGCCGAACGAGCGAAGCCCATCTCGTGGGTGACGACGA
Organism: Streptomyces viridochromogenes; assembly: GCF_001270495.1. Lineage (GTDB taxonomy): Bacteria > Actinomycetota > Actinomycetes > Streptomycetales > Streptomycetaceae > Streptomyces > Streptomyces viridochromogenes_A. The sequence goes on along the minus strand of NZ_LGUR01000230.1, from coordinate 240,090 downwards.
TCATGGTCATGCCGTCGCGGGCGAGCTGCTGCATGACCTCCAGGACCTCGTTGATCATCTCCGGGTCGAGCGCCGACGTGGGCTCGTCGAAGAGCATGACCTTGGGGTCCATGGCCAGCGCACGGGCGATGGCCACACGCTGCTGCTGGCCGCCGGAGAGCTGGGCGGGATACTTCTCCGCCTGGCTGCCCACACCCACCCGGTCGAGCAGGGAGCGGGCCTTCTCCTCGGCCTTCTTCTTGTCGGTCTTGCGGACCTTGATCTGGCCCAGCATCACGTTCTCGAGCACGGTCTTGTGCGCGAAAAGGTTGAAGGACTGGAAGACCATTCCGACGTCGGCCCGCAGCTTGGCCAGCGCCTTGCCCTCGGCGGGCAGGGGCTTGCCGTCGATCGCGATCGTGCCGGAGTCGATCGTCTCCAGGCGGTTGATGGTGCGGCACAGGGTGGACTTCCCGGACCCAGAGGGTCCGATGACCACGACGACCTCGCCGCGGGCGATCGTCAGATCGATGTCCTGGAGCACGTGCAACGCGCCGAAGTGCTTGTTCACGTTCTTCAGGACGACCAGCTCGCCGGTCGCGGCCACATCTTCCTTGGCCACCGATACTTCGGTCATCGCTCTCAGGCTCCGTCCTCCTCGGTTTCGGAGGACAGTAATAACCGTATCCGACCTGCGTCATCAGTTCTGAGGGGAATCTGAGCATCACGATCCGATAGCAATCGGACACGTGTCGTAGCACTTGAGGCCGGGCGCGTACCGGCTGGATAACGGAAGCCGTCGGCAACCGGAACCCACTTGACGGCGTCCTCGTCCATCAGCGTGACTTCCATGGTGCATGCGCGCGTGTGCACGCACTGTGTACCTACCTGAATCGTACGGCCGATGAACCGAAGGAGGCCGGGATGAGACTGCTCCTCGTCGAGGACGACAACCATGTCGCCGCCGCGCTGTCCGCGGTCCTGGCACGGCACGGTTTCGACGTCACGCACGCGCGTAGCGGCGAGGAGGCTCTCCAGGCGCTCGTCCCCGAGGGGAACGGCTTCGGCGTCGTCCTGCTCGACCTCGGCCTGCCCGACCAGGACGGCTACGAGGTCTGCGGCAAGATCCGCAAGCGCACCAGCACGCCGGTGATCATGGTCACCGCGCGTTCCGACGTCCGTTCCCGTATCCACGGCCTCAACCTAGGGGCCGACGACTATGTAGTGAAGCCGTACGACACCGGAGAGCTGCTCGCCCGGATCCACGCCGTCAGCCGGCGCACCGTGCAGGAGGACGCGGAAGTGGGCGGCGACGGTGTGCTGCGGCTGGGCGCGGTACACATCGAACTGCCGACCCGCCAGGTCAGCGTGGACGGTTCGGTTATCCAACTGACCCGCAAGGAGTTCGATCTCCTCGCCCTGCTCGCTCAGCGACCGGGGGTGGTCTTCCGTAGGGAGCAGATCATCAGCGAGGTGTGGCGCACGAGTTGGGAGGGGACCGGGCGCACCCTTGAGGTGCATGTGGCGTCCCTGCGCGCCAAGCTGCGCATGCCGGCGCTGATCGAGACCGTACGCGGCGTCGGCTACCGACTCGTCGCCCCGGCCGCGTAGCGGGCAAGGGTGCGCACTCGTCTCCTCCCGCTGCTCATCGTCCTGATGGCGGCCGTACTGCTCGCCCTCGGCGTACCGCTCGCCATCAGCCTGGCCTCGGCCCAGCAGCAGAAGGTGGTCGTCGACCGGATCGACGACACGGCGTACTTCGCGGCCATCGCGCGGCCCGCCGCCGACACCGCGAGCGGATCCCGCGACGACCTGCGCATCCTCAGCCGGGAACTCGAGAGCTACTACGAGGTCTACGGCATCCGGGCCGGCGTCTTCCTACCCAATGACACTCCTCTGGCCAGCGGTCCGACGACCTGGCTCCTACCCGACACCGGCGAGGAGCGCGACGCCTTCAAGGAGTCGCTGCTCAGCCGGCGCAGCCACGACCCCAAGCAGGTGTGGCCCTGGCAGCGCAACCGCCTCGTCATCGCCTCGCCGGTCATCCGGGACGGTGACGTCGTCGCGGTCGTGGTCACCGACTCGCCCACCGGGCAGATGCGCTCGAAGATCCTGCACGGCTGGCTGATCGTCGGGGCGGGTCTGACAGCCGCGATGCTGGTGGCCGTCGGGGCTGCCCTCAGGCTGACCGGCTGGGTGCTCCGGCCCGTGCGGGTGCTGGATGTCACCACGCACGAGATCGCGAGCGGCCGCCTCAAATCGCGGGTCGCGGTGGCCAGCGGCCCGCCGGAACTCAGGCGGCTGGCCCGTTCGTTCAACGAGATGGCGGACAACGTCGAGGACGTGCTGGAGCAGCAGCGCGCCTTCGTCGCCGACGCCTCGCACCAGCTGCGCAACCCGCTCGCGGCGTTGCTGCTGCGCATCGAGCTGCTCGCCTTCGAACTTCCCGAGGGCAATGCGGAGATCGCCTCGGTGCAGGCCGAGGGCAAGCGCCTGGCGCAGGTCCTGGACGACCTGCTCGACCTTGCCCTGGCCGAGCACACCGAGGCCGATCTCCGGCTGACCGACGTGGGCGCGCTGACCGCCGAGCGCGTCGCGGCCTGGGCGCCGACCGCCGAGGCCAAGGGCGTAAGGCTGGTGGCGACCTGTCCGCCCACCACGGCCTGGGTCGACCCGGTGGCGCTGTCCAGCTCCCTGGACGCGGTGATCGACAACGCGGTCAAGTTCACGCCGCAGGACGAGCACGTCGAGGTGACCGTCACCTCCAACGGCAGGACGTCGACGATCGAGGTGACCGACAACGGCCCGGGCCTCACCGATGAGGAACTCGCCCGCATCGGCGACCGCTTCTGGCGCAGCGGCCGGCACCAGAACATCAAGGGCTCGGGTCTGGGCCTGTCGATCGCGCGGGCGCTGCTCGCGCCGGGCGGCGGCTCCATCGCGTACGGCCGTCATGAGCCGCACGGGCTGCGGGTGACGGTGACGGTGCCGAGGTCGGGGCCTACGCCGTAGCGGGTCGGCAGGGGCTCCCCTGCCGTGCGCTGCGGCTTTCGTGCGGCTTGCCGTAAGGCCGGCCCTTCCTGCGGCCGGCCCTTCCTGCGGCCGACCCATTCCGCGGCCGACCCATTCCGCGGACGGCTCTCCCGCGGCCTGGCCGCCCTACGGCTTGACCGAGCGGTAGTAGCGCTTGGCACCGTCGTGCAGGGTGAGCGGATCCGTGTAGATCGCCGTGCGCAGGTCGACGAGTTGCGCGGAGTGGACGTGGGCGCCGATGCCGTCGCGACTCTTGATCACCGTCCGGGTCAGCCATTCGGTGAGCCGGGGGTCCATGTCCTTGCGGGTGATCAGCAGGTTGGACACGGCGATCGTCGGCACGGTCTCGCCGTCCTGGATGCTGGGGTACGCCGACTCCGCCATGTTGGTCGCGCGGTAGAAGTGGGCCGCGTCACCTTGGGCGTGCACCTTGGCCACGAGATCCGCGTCGATCGGCACGAACCGGAACGCGGAGGTCTCGGCGATGTCCTCCAGCCCGCCCGTCGGCACCCCGCCCGACCAGAAGAACGCGTCGAGCTCGCGCCCGAGCCGCTGGGGTCCGGTGTCGATGCCGTCCGACCTGGGCGTGATGTCCTTCTCCGGGTCGATTCCGGCGGCCTCCAGCACGCGGGTGGCGATCAGCCGCACGCCGGAGTTGGGCAGCCCTATGGCCACCCGCTTGCCCTTCAGGTCCGCGACGGAGTGGATGTCCGAGTCCGGCGGTACGACGAGCTGCACATAGTCGTCGTACAGGCGGGCGACACCGCGCAGCCGGTCGGTGACGGGCTTCCCGCCGATCCTGAACGTGTCCACCGCGTCGGCGGCGGCGATCGTGAAGTCGGCTTCACCGTTCGCCACGCGCTCGACGTTCTCCTGCGACCCGGCGCTCGTCGTCAGCCGCACCTTCAGCTGCGGCATGTCCTTGGCGAGCTCCTTGCGCAGGAGCACGCCGTACTCCTGATAGACCCCCGCGCGCGTGCCCGTGCTGAACGTGATCGTCCCGCTGGGCGGCTCCTCACCCAGGGGCAGCAGCCACCACAGCAGCAACCCGAGGGTCACGAGCCCGGCGGTCGCGCCCTGGAGGGCCCGGCGCCTGCTGATGCGGGTGAATGCCTTGGACATGGCCGCGATCCTGCCAGCCGGTACGTGGTGCTGACCAGGGCAGGGGTCACAGGGGGAGTGGGCAAGGGGCGGTGAGAGGGCGAGAAGAAGGGGCGAGAGGGCGATGAGGAGGTGGCGACAGGGCGAGAAGGAGAGCTGCCGGAGCCGGTGGCCGTCGGAGCCGGTCGCTGCCGTGGCGTGACTGTCGGACCCGGCCGATAAAGTCGGCGCATGAGTTCCTCTCCCGCCGACCTGGTCCGTGAATTCCACCTCGCCCTCGGTCTCGACGCCCGCAGTACGCCGAGAGAGGTCTCCCCGGAACTCGCCGCCCACCGTGGAGAGTTGCTGGCCGAGGAGGCGGCGGAGGTCGCCGAGGTCGCTGTCACCGGCCCGCTCGACAAGCTCGCGCACGAGCTGGCGGACGTCGTCTACGTCGCGTACGGCACGGCCTTGGTCCACGGCATCGACCTCGACGCCGTACTGACCGAGATCCACCGCTCCAACATGACCAAGCTGGGCCCCGACGGCCGAGTCGCCCGCCGGGCCGACGGCAAGGTCCTCAAGGGCGAGCACTACGAGGCGCCGGACGTGTCCGGTGTGCTGCGCCGGCAGGGGTGGGCGGCCGACGGGGCGTGAGCGATGCGGTCGCCCTCGGGCCGGGGCAGCGGGCTGTCACGACCGCATACCCTTGTCGCATGAGCAGCAGCGACCGGAGCCAGGCAGTGGACGTGAAGACATACGAGGTGCGCACCTACGGGTGCCAGATGAACGTCCACGATTCCGAGCGATTGTCCGGGCTGCTCGAAGACGCCGGTTACGTACGCGCGCCCGAGGGCTCCGACGGCGACGCGGACGTCGTCGTCTTCAACACCTGCGCGGTCCGTGAGAACGCCGACAACAAGCTGTACGGCAACCTCGGCCACCTCGCGCCGATGAAGACCAAGCGGCCCGGCATGCAGATCGCGGTCGGCGGATGTCTGGCCCAGAAGGACCGCGACACCATCGTGAAGCGGGCGCCCTGGGTTGACGTCGTCTTCGGCACGCACAACATCGGCAAGCTGCCCGTCCTGCTGGAACGCGCGCGCGTGCAGGAGGAAGCGCAGGTCGAGATCGCCGAGTCGCTGGAGGCGTTCCCGTCGACGCTGCCGACCCGGCGCGAGAGCGCCTACGCGGCCTGGGTGTCGATCTCCGTCGGCTGCAACAACACCTGCACCTTCTGCATCGTCCCGGCCCTGCGCGGCAAGGAGAAGGACCGCCGCCCCGGCGACATCCTCGCCGAGGTCGAGGCCCTGGTCGCCGAGGGCGTCAGCGAGATCACGCTGCTCGGCCAGAACGTCAACGCGTACGGCTCCGACATCGGCGACCGCGAGGCGTTCAGCAAGCTGCTGCGGGCCTGCGGGACCATCGAGGGCCTGGAGCGAGTCCGCTTCACGTCCCCGCACCCGCGCGACTTCACGGACGACGTGATCGCGGCGATGGCGGAGACCCCGAACGCGATGCCGCAGCTGCACATGCCGCTCCAGTCCGGCTCGGACACGGTCCTCAAGGCGATGCGCCGCTCCTACCGTCAGGAGCGCTACCTGGGGATCATCGAGAAGGTCCGTGCCGCCATCCCGCACGCCGCGATCACCACCGACATCATCGTGGGCTTCCCGGGCGAGACCGAGGAGGACTTCGAACAGACGCTGCACGTCGTCCGCGAGGCGCGCTTCGCTCAGGCATTCACCTTCCAGTACTCCAAGCGCCCCGGCACCCCCGCGGCCACCATGGAGAACCAGATCCCCAAGAAGGTCGTCCAGGCGCGCTACGAGCGTCTCGTCGCCCTCCAGGAGGAGATCTCCTGGGAGGAGAACAAGAAGCAGGTCGGCCGCACCTTCGAGCTCATGGTCGCCGAGGGCGAGGGCCGCAAGGACGGCGCCACGCACCGCCTGTCCGGCCGCGCGCCCGACAACCGCCTGGTCCACTTCACCAAGCCGGAGCAGGAGGTCCGCCCCGGCGACGTGGTGACCGTCGAGGTCACGTATGCCGCTCCGCACCACCTCCTTGCCGAGGGGCCCGTGCTGAACGTGCGCCGCACGCGCGCCGGCGACGCCTGGGAGAAGCGCAACGCCGCAGAGGCCGCCAAGCCCGCGGGAGTCTTGCTCGGCCTGCCCAAGGTGGGCGTGCCCGAGCCGCTGCCGGCCGTCACCGGAGGCTGCGCCGTCGACTGACCGGCCGTGATCCGGGGATGCCGTCCCGGGGCGCCTCGGGGCGCCCGCAGTAGGCTGCCGATCATGCTTGTCGCTGCCGCAGTCTGCCCCTGTCCGCCTCTCCTCGTGCCCCAGGTCGCCGCGGGCGCCGCGCCCGAGCTGGACACCGCGCGGGTCGCCTGTACGGATGCGCTGGGCCTGCTCGCCGCTGCCCGACCGGACCGGCTCGTCGTCGTCGGACCGGCCGAGGAGGGCGGGCGGCGGACGTATCCGCAGGGGACTCGGGGTTCGTTCCGCGGCTTCGGTGTGGACATCGACGTACGGCTGGGCGGGGCCGACGGCGACCCGGCCGCCGCGGCGGCGCCGGAGCTCCGGCTTCCGACCTCGCTTGCCGTCGCCGCGTGGTTGCTGGAGCGGACCGGTTGGTCGGACGCCCCGATCGAGGGACTCGGTGTGGGGGAACCTCTTGAGGCCGAGCGGTGTATTGAAATCGGAAGGGACATCGCCGCTCGGGCCGAGCGGGTGGCACTGCTGGTGATGGGCGACGCCAGCGCCTGCCGCACGCTCAAGGCTCCCGGGTATCTCGACGAGCGGGCGGCACCGTTCGACGCGTCCGTCGCGCGTGCGCTGGGCAACGCGGACGTGGCCGCCCTGAGGGCCCTGGACACCCAGCTCGCGCACGAGCTGAAGGCTTCGGGCCGGATTCCCTGGCAGGTCCTCGCGGGCGCTGCCGAGAAGGCGGGTCTTTCGGGCGCCTTGCTGTACGACGACGCCCCGTACGGGGTGGGTTACCTGGTCGCGACCTGGTCGTAGCGCACGCCGGAGCCGGAGCCGGAGCCGGAGCCGGAGCCGGAGCCGGAGCCGGAGCCGGAGCCGGAGCCGGAGCCGGAGCCGGAGCCGGAAGCCGAGGTCGGCGACCAAACGGCGGACGGCCGGGAGCCGTCAAGCTCCGCGGCCGTCCGTCGATGTGCCGTTCAGGTGGTCGGCGGGGGTGCGTCCGGCGGTGGTGTGCTGCCGGTCGCCGTGTCGTCACCCTTGTGCGCGAGTCGGTCCATGGCGCCCTTGGCCTTGCCCGTGCCCGTGTGGATCTTGTCGCTGTACTTGCCCTTGGTCCTCTCGTCGACGACCTTCGCGGCCCTTTCGAGCCCGTGCTGGACCTGTCCCTCGTGCCGCTGTGCGAAGTCGGAGACCTTGTCCTTGGCCGGGGCGAGTTTGGATTTCAAATTATCCAGGAGACCCATCGTTCACCTTCCCGCGCGGGGCAGTTACGTGCGGGCGCCCTCGCCGGCCTCGCTGTCGGCCGCCTCGTCGGCGGACTGCTGCTTGGGGATCTCGACGCCGTCGTCGGCGTCGGCCTCGACGGACTCCGCCGCCGACGAATCAGCCGCGTCCTCGGCCTCGGCCTTGGTCTCAGTCGACCCCTTCGTCTCCGCCGCCTCTTCCGCCGCGGGTTCGGCCGTTGGTGTGTCGGCCTGGGCCTCGACGGTTGACGCTTCCTCCGTGGCCTTCGACCTCCGGAAAATTCGTGCGAAAACGCCCATATCCACTCCATACGTTACTCGTGCGGGCGAAATCCCGCGTCGTCCGGTGCGTCCGTTTGCGCCCCCGGGTCGCCGCCTCGGCGAAACCGGCGGCGAAAACCTCGCAACAGGCAACGACCCCGCGCGCGTGCCGTCACGTAACTCGTTCGAGTCCACCCCTTGAGGTTTGCGAGACTGGGGTGGTGAGTAGTGCACCCCTCGCCCCCCGTGTCATCGCCGTAGTCGGACCCACCGCGGCCGGAAAGTCCGATCTGGGCGTCTTCCTGGCCCGGCAACTCGGCGGCGAGGTCGTCAACGCCGACTCCATGCAGCTCTACCGACAGATGGACATCGGCACCGCCAAGCTGACGCCCGAGGAGCGCGCGGAAGTCCCGCACCACCTCCTGGACATCTGGGACGTGACGGTCACGGCGTCCGTGGCCGAGTACCAGCGGCTCGCGCGGGAGCGGATCGACGCGCTGCTCGCCGAGGGGCGCTGGCCGATCCTGGTCGGCGGCTCGGGGCTGTACGTCCGTGGGGCCGTCGACAACCTGGAGTTCCCCGGCACCGACCCCGAGGTCAGGGCCCGGCTGGAGGAGGAGCTCGCGCTGCGCGGTTCCGGAGCCCTCCACGCCCGCCTCGCCGCCGCCGACCCCGAGGCCGGGCAGGCGATCCTGCCCAGCAACGGCCGCCGTATCGTCCGGGCTCTCGAAGTGATCGAGATCACTGGCAAGCCCTTCACCGCCAACCTCCCCGGCCATGACTCGATCTACGACACGGTCCAGATCGGCGTCGACGTGGCCCGTCCGGAGCTGGACGAGCGCATCGCGCGCCGGGTCGACCGGATGTGGGATGCCGGGCTCGTGGACGAGGTCCGCGCGCTGGAGGCGCAGGGGTTGCGTGAGGGGCGTACGGCCTCACGCGCGCTCGGCTACCAGCAGGTGCTCGCGGCGCTCGCCGGGGAGTGCACCCTCGAAGAAGCGCGGGTCGAGACCGTACGTGCCACCAAGCGCTTCGCGCGCCGGCAGGATTCATGGTTCAGGCGCGACCCGCGCGTGCACTGGCTAAGTGGGGCTGCGGCGGATCTCACAGAACTTCCGCATCTCGCACTGGCGTTGGTCGAACGACCGGTTACAGCCTGATCACGTGATGGCATCGGGACGCTCCGGCCGTCATCCCGGCCTCCGGCGCCATGCCATCATCGAGCTTCGATCGACCAAGTGGAGTCCGAGTTGGGAGGGCGCGTGGCGATGGAGGCCGGCCCTCGCGACACCGCACAAGGCACCGAGAACGTCACCGCTGACCGGGACGAACCGGAGCGGGACGGCGACCGCCTGAGCCCCGACGGGCCGGACCGGATCGACGAGACCGACGGGATCGACGAGACCGAGGGTGGCGTCACTGACGACGGACCCGAGCCCGAGGAGATGTACGCGAGCGGCCCGGAGGTCGAGGTCGAGCTGCGTCCGCAGCGCCGACTGCGCATCTGGCAGCTCGCACCCATCGTGTCCCTGGCCGCGGTCGGCTCCCTGATGTTCGCGTTCCCGCTGGCCTTCGACTTCGGCGACAGCGGGGCCGTGATCGCCATGCTGGGGCTGCTGATCTGCTCCTGCGCGGCCGGCTGGGGCATGATGGCCGCCCGCCGGGTCGGCTACACCTGGCCCGGGCTGCCCCAGCGGGGCTCCGGCAGCAGACCGGACTGGCGGGTAGTGACGGCGTACGTCCTGGTCGTCGCCGCGATTGTCGTCCTGGCCGTGTGGCGGGTCGCTCGCCTGCGGTGAGGGCTCTCTTTACGGGTCCGTCGTAGGGGCACCGTACGATCGAGGAATGAGCACGCGGATCGCCTTCCTCAAGGGTCACGGCACCGAGAACGACTTCGTGATCGTCCCGGACCCCGAGAATGTCATCGACCTGCCCCCGGCCGCCGTCGCCGCCCTGTGCGACCGCCGCGCGGGCATCGGTGGTGACGGACTGCTGCACGTGGTGCGGTCCGCGGCGCATCCCGAGGCCAAGGACATGGCGGCCGAGGCCGAGTGGTTCATGGACTACCGCAACGGCGACGGCTCGATCGCGGAGATGTGCGGCAACGGCGTGCGCGTGTTCGCGCGCTACCTCCAGCGCGCGGGACACGTCACCGAGGGCGATCTCGCGGTCGCCACGCGCGGCGGCGTGAAGACCGTGCATATCGCCAAGACGGCATCCGACAGCGGCTCGGCCGCGGGTGACGTCACGGTCGGCATGGGCAAGGCGCTGCTCCCCGAGGGGGACGTCACGGTCGGCGTCGGTGAGCGCAGCTGGCCCGCGCGGAACGTGAACATGGGCAACCCGCACGCGGTCGCCTTCGTGGACGACCTCGCGCACGCCGGCGACCTGTCCTCCGCACCGCCCTTCAGCCCGGCCTCGGCCTACCCGGACGGGGTCAACGTCGAGTTCGTGGTCGACCGGGGGCCCCGGCACGTGGCGCTGCGCGTGCACGAGCGCGGGGCCGGCGAGACCCGGTCGTGCGGCACGGGCGCGTGCGCCGTCGCCGTGGCCACCGCGCGGCGAGACGGGGCAGATCCGGCGGTCACCGGCGTCCCCGTGACATACACCGTCGATGTGCCGGGCGGCACCCTGGTGATCACCGAGCGGCCCGACGGCGAGATCGAGATGACCGGCCCCGCGGTGATCGTGGCCGAGGGTGAGATCGACGCCGAGTGGCTGGAAACGTTCGTTCGCTGAGCGGTTTCATGGCTCCGGGGCAGAGCCTCGAGCGGGGCCTGGCCCGAGCGTGGAGCCGTCGGAGGCCCGGACCCGTTCGAGATCGCGAACGGCGGCTGGCTGTCTGGCGCAAAAACGTAAACCCACAAACCCTCGCTCGAATGGGTGATCCGTTTCACGCTCGGCGAGAGGCGGTCAGTCGCACGTGATGGGCTCGGTAGCATCAAGCACCGGCCCGGACGGGGGAGATGTCGCCATCCCCTGAGCCGTGTCCGCCATGGGGCACCCCGTCCGCCGGTCCACGCAGCCGGAGGTGCCCATGAGTGCGGAGGCCACGAATTCCGCGACGCCAGGCCCGGTAGCAGGCGCTGTGACGCCTGCGGTGCCTCGCAGGAAGGCGCGCGCCCGCATCGACCTGCGCCGCCTCGGCCGGGCGGCGTTGCTCGGCCCCGCCTCGCGCGGTCGGCTGCCCGATGCGATCAGCCATGTCGTCGACGCCCACCGGGCTCACCATTCCGACGCGGACCTCGAACCGCTGCGCCGCGCCTATGTCCTGGCCGAGTCCTCGCACCGCGGCCAGATGCGCAAGAGCGGCGAGCCGTACATCACGCACCCGCTCGCGGTGACCCTGATCCTCGCCGAACTCGGCGCCGAGACCACGACCTTGACGGCCTCACTGCTCCACGACACCGTCGAGGACACCGACGTGACGCTCGATCAGGTCGGCGAGCAGTTCGGCGCGGAGGTCCGCTTCCTCGTCGACGGCGTGACGAAGTTGGAGAAGGTCGACTACGGTGCCGCTGCCGAGCCCGAGACCTTCCGCAAGATGCTCGTCGCCACAGGCAACGACGTCCGCGTGATGTCGATCAAACTCGCCGACCGCCTGCACAACATGCGCACCCTCGGTGTGATGCGCCCCGAAAAGCAGGCCCGCATCGCCAAGGTGACCCGTGACGTCCTCATCCCGCTCGCCGAGCGGCTCGGTGTCCAGGCGCTCAAGACGGAGCTGGAGGACCTGGTCTTCGCGATCCTGCATCCCGAGGAGTACGAGCACACACGGGAGTTGATCGTCCAGAACGCCTCACGCGCCGACGATCCGCTCGCGGAGATGGCCGTCGAGATGCGCAAGGTCCTGCGCGAGGCCGACATCCAGGCCGAAGTCCTCATCCGGCCACGGCACTTCGTCTCCGTGCACCGCGTGTCCCGCAAGCGCGGCCGGCTGCGCGGCGCCGACTTCGGACGGCTGCTGGTGCTGGTGAACGAGGACGCGGACTGTTACGGCGTCCTGGGCGAACTGCACACCTGTATGACGCCGGTCGTCTCGGAGTTCAAGGACTTCATCGCCGTCCCCAAGTTCAACCTGTACCAGTCGCTGCACACTGCCGTCGCCCGCGCGGACGGCCAGGTAACCGAAGTCCTCATCCGTACCCACCAGATGCACAAGGTCGCCGAGGCCGGCGTCGTCGCGCTGGGCAATCCCTACGCTCCTCCTTCGGAGGAGCAGGTCGCCACCAGCGACGGCGAGCGCGCCGACCCCACGCGCCCCGGCTGGCTCTCGCGCCTCCTGGACTGGCAGGAGGCCGCTCCCGACCCGGACACCTTCTGGTCGACGCTGCGCGAGGACCTCGCCCAGGACCGCGAGATCACCGTCTTCCGGCCCGACGGCGGCACCCTTGGGCTGCCCGAGGGAGCCACTTGTGTGGACGCCGCGTACGCGCAGTACGGCGAGGACGCGCACGCGTGCATCGGCGCCCGCGTCAACGGCCGCCTGGCGACCCTCAGCACGGTTCTGCGGGACGGCGACACCGTCCAGCTCCTCATGGGCCAGGACCCGGCCTCGGAACCCTCCAGGGAGTGGCTGGAGCATGCCCACACAGCCGCCGCCCGGATCGCCATCCAGCGGTGGCTGGCCGCGCATCCCTCGCACGGCGCCCCGGAGGTCGGCGACGCCGCGGTGGCCTTCCGGGGGGCGCCGGACGGGGCCGCGCACCAGGCGGCTGCCTCGGAGGGGACGGCCGTGCGGCTGGGTGCGGAGGCTCCGGTCGGTCGGCCCGCCGGCGGTGACGTACTCGTCGACCGTCCCGGCGCGACCGTACGCCTCGCCGGTTGTTGCACCCCCGTACCCCCCGACGACGTCACCGGATTCGCCGTGCGCGGGGGAGTGGTGACGGTTCATCGCGTCGGGTGCTCCGCGGTGGCGCGGATGAAAGGCGCTGGGCGTGCGGAGATCGGCGTGCGCTGGGGGGACACCACCGAGTGCCGGGTCACCCTGGTCGCCGAATCGTTCGTCCGCCCCCACCTGCTGGCGGACCTCACGGAGGCCATGGCCCTGGAGGGCGCGGAGATCGTCTCGGCGACGGTCGAACCCCCGACCCAGCAGCGCGTACGCCACACCTACACGGTCGAGCTTCCGGACGCGGCGCAGCTGCCGGGGCTGATGCGGGCCATGCGGAACGTGGCGGGCGTGTACGACGTGAGCAGGGCGCAGCCGCAGACGCAGGGGGTGTGACGGTGTGCCGGGCGCGGGGCATTCGCCCGGAGCGTCGGCCCGTGCAGCCGTCGCCGGCCCGTCCCCGCCCGTTGAGCCGTTGCCGACCCGTCTCCCCGGCCTGTTGAGCCGTTGCCGACCCGCCCCCGGGACCTTTCCCAGAAGGCTGCACCCACCTGACATACCCGTTCGAGTGTGCCGGTCGCGCGTCGTCGATGCCTCGCACGCGCGCGCTGATAGCCGTGGTGCATGCTGCTCACCCCCCGCACCGAGGCTCAGCGACCAGTCCCTGGCGCTCCTCGCACCCGTCCCGGATCCCGTCGGCGGGCCAAGGCGTCCGCCCTGGTCGCCGTCGCCGCCTCCCTCGGCCTCCTCGCCGCGAGCGCTCCCGCGGAACCTCTGGGCGTCGGCGACCACCTCTTCCCGCACCTGGGCAACCCCGGCTACGACGTCGCGTCGTACGACCTCTCCTTCACCTACCCCGGCACCAACAGCAAGCCCCTCCAGGCCGTCACCACGATCGACGCCTGGACGACCCAGGACCTCGACCGCGTCAACCTGGACTTCGCCCACGGCAAGGTCGAGTCCGTCGAGGTCGACGGGGCGCCCGCGACGTTCCGCAGCGCCGGTGAGGACCTCGTCGTCACCCCCGAGGAGCCGCTGGCCGACGGCAGCTGGACGCGGATCACCGTGCGGCACACCAGCGACCCCGTGTACGGGAAGACCCGGGACGGTGGCTGGGTGCGGACCTCGGACGGCCTCGCCATGGCCAACCAGGCCGACGCCGCCCACGTGGTGTTCCCGTGCAACGACCACCCCTCCGACAAGGCGATGTTCACCATCCGGGTCACCGCGCCGAACGGCTACACCGCCGTCGCCAACGGCCTGCCGACGGACGTGGACCGCTCGGGCGGTGCGACGACATGGACGTACCGCACCCGGCACCCCATGGCCACCGAGCTCGCCCAGGTGTCCATCGGCCGCTCCAAGGTGGTGCACCGCACCGGCCCGCACGGACTGCCCGTACGGGACGTCGTGCCCGCCAAGGACCGCGAGCTGCTCGAACCGTGGCTGAAGAAGACGCCGGCCCAGATCTCCTGGATGGAGAGCAAGATCGGGCGATACCCCTTCGAGACGTACGGCCTGCTCGTGGCCGAGGCCGCCACGGGCTTCGAACTCGAGACCCAGACGCTCTCTCTCTTCGAGAGAGAGCTGTTCACCCAGTCCGCCTTCCCGAAGTGGTACGTCGAGGCGATCATGGTGCACGAGCTGGCGCACCAGTGGTTCGGGGACAGTGTGAGCCCGGGCACCTGGTCCGACCTGTGGCTCAGTGAAGGGCACGCCACCTGGTACGAGGCGCTGTACGCGGCGGAGAAGGCGGGCAGGCCGATGGAGGCCAGGATGAAGGCCGCGTACGCCGCCTCCGACCGCTGGCGGGCGGCCGGCGGACCGCCCGCGGCACCCAAGGCGACGGCGGCCGGCAAGAAGAACGGGATCTTCCGGCCGAACGTCTATGACGGCGCCGCCCTGGTTCTGTACGCCCTGCGCCAGGAGATCGGCGCCCCGGCCTTCGAGCGCCTGGAACGCACCTGGGTGCACCGCCACAAGGACCGTTCCCCCACGACCGCGGACTTCGTCGCGCTCGCGGAGGACATCTCCGGACGGCAGCTCGACGGATTCATGCAGGCCTGGCTGTACGGCGAGAAGACCCCGCCGATGCCCGGCGAGCCGGAGTGGAAGTCGGCGGACCCCGAGAAGCCGACGGGGAAGCAGGCCACGGGGAAGAAGGCGGCCGGGAAGCAGGCGACCGGGAAATAAGGCGGTGACGAGACGTGCCGTGCCGTGCGACCATCTTCAGGTCGGCACGGTACGGCACGGGACGCGGGAATCTCGCGGGGCACTCGTGCGTTGAGAGAAGTGACGGACAGTTTCCGGGTGCTACGGACTCGCTCCGAAGAGCCAGAACCACTGCCACCGTCGCCGCAAACGGATTCCCCATCGACGTAAGGACCCAATGACCTCCTCTTCTTCCCCTTCCCAGGACACGCAGCGCTTCGCGCACACCTATCCCGAAGGTCTTCGGGCCGATGCCCTGATGGAAGAGGACGTCGCCTGGAGCCACGAGATCGACGGAGAGCGGGACGGCGACCAGTTCGACCGCTCCGAGCGGGCGGCTCTGCGCCGCGTGGCGGGCCTCTCCACCGAGCTCGAGGACGTCACCGAGGTCGAGTACCGCCAGCTCCGCCTGGAGCGGGTCGTGCTCGTCGGTGTCTGGACCTCAGGGACCGCGCAGGACGCGGACAACTCCCTCGCGGAGCTCGCCGCCCTCGCGGAGACCGCGGGCGCGCTGGTGCTCGACGGCGTGATCCAGCGCCGCGACAAGCCCGACGCGGCCACTTACATCGGTTCCGGCAAGGCCGGTGAGCTGCGGGACATCGTGCTGGAGACCGGCGCCGACACCGTCATCTGCGACGGTGAACTCAGCCCGGGCCAGCTCATCCACCTCGAAGACGTCGTCAAGGTCAAGGTCATCGACCGCACGGCCCTGATCCTCGACATCTTCGCCCAGCACGCCAAGTCCCGGGAGGGCAAGGCGCAGGTCGCGCTCGCGCAGATGCAGTACATGCTGCCGAGGCTGCGAGGCTGGGGTCAGTCGCTGTCCCGGCAGATGGGCGGCGGCAAGGGCGGCGGCCTCGCCACCCGTGGTCCCGGTGAGACCAAGATCGAGACGGACCGGCGACGGATCCGCGAGAAGATGGCGAAGATGCGCCGGGAGATCGCGGAGATGAAGACCGGGCGCGACATCCAGCGCCAGGTGCGCCGCCGCAACAAGGTGCCCTCGGTCGCCATCGCCGGCTACACCAACGCCGGCAAGTCCTCCCTGCTCAACCGCCTCACGGGCGCGGGCGTGCTGGTCGAGAACGCCCTGTTCGCGACCCTCGACCCGACCGTGCGCCGGGCCGAGACACCGAGCGGCCGCCTGTACACGCTGGCCGACACGGTCGGTTTTGTACGGCACCTGCCGCACCACCTGGTCGAGGCGTTCCGCTCCACGATGGAGGAGGTCGGCGCGTCCGACCTGATCCTGCACGTGGTGGACGGTTCGCACCCGAACCCGGAGGAGCAGCTGGCCGCCGTGCGCGAGGTGATCAGGGACGTCGGCGCCACCGACGTACCGGAGATCGTCGTGATCAACAAGGCGGACGCTGCCGATCCGCTGACGTTGCAGCGGCTGATGCGGATCGAGAAGCGCTCCATCGCGGTCTCGGCACGCACCGGCCAGGGCATCGACGAGCTGCTCGCGCTGATCGACAACGAGCTGCCCCGTCCGTCCGTCGAGATCGAGGCGCTCGTGCCGTACACGCACGGCAAGCTGGTCGCCCGCGCCCACACCGAGGGCGAGGTGATCTCCGAGGAGCACACCCCGGAGGGCACGCTGCTCAAGGTGCGGGTGCATGAGGAGCTGGCGGCGGATCTCGCGCCGTACGTTCCGGCGCCGACCGTCTGAGCCGTCGCAACCCGGCGGGCCGGCCCGCCCGACCGTTCCGGAACGGCGGCCCGAGTTGCCGTAGAAACACCGAAGGCCCGCCCCCTGTCGTGCGAATTCCAGGGGGCGGGCCTTCCGTACGTCTCAGTCCGCGTGCGTCATCGACCGCCGTACGCCTTGCTGCTCACCCTGCGTCACCGACCGCCGTACGTCTTGCTCATGTGCTGGTACACCGCCTCGGCGTCCGCTCCCAGCTGCGGGCCCGCGAGCCAGGTGTTGTCCTCGGGGCCGATCGAGGTGTTCGACACCAGCTTGGTCTTGCCGTCCACCACCCGGAACCAGCCGCCGCCGGACGAACCGCCGGTCATGGTGCAGCCGATGCGGTACATCGTCGGCAGGGTCGGGCTGAGCGAGAACCGGCCCGGCTGGTCGAGGCACTTGAACATCTGCAGGCCGTTGTACGGCGGTGCCGCCGGGTAACCCCAGGCGCCCATCGTGCCGGCCTCGGTCGCCGAGGGGGCCGAGGGGGCCGAGAAGTCCACGTCCAGGGCGGCGCCGACCGTCTCCTCGAGCGACTTGGAGCCCTGCTCCGGCTTCACATGCAGCACGGAGTAGTCGTACGCGGCACCCGCGCCGCCGGTGTCCGAGCCGCCCTGGATCCACTCGTTCGAGGTGGAGACCCAGTCCGCCCACCAGTTGCCGTACGGGGCGATCTCCGAGGAGTCCGCGTTGCCCAGCTGCGCCGCGGACTTGCCGAGATCGTTGTAGGCCGGGACGAAGACGATGTTGCGGTACCAGCCGCCGTTGCCACCGGCGTGCACGCAGTGGCCGGCCGTCCAGACGAGGTTGGACTTGCCGGGGTGGTTGACGTCCTTGATGACCGTGCCGGAACAGACGGCCGGGCCGTCGGGGGAGTCGAAGAAGACCTTGCCGACGGGAGCGGCGTTCTCGTGGTACGGCGTCTTCTCGGCCGTGGCCTGGACGGGCGCAGGCTCCGGGTCACTCACGCCCTGGTCGGCCGCGGCGTCCTGAGTGGTGACCGTCTTGTTGGCCTCCTTGGCGGACTGCATCCGGTCGGGCTTCCACAGGCCCTCGATCACCGGGTTGACGAAGTCCTTGGCTTCGCTGAGCCACTTGTCCTTGTCCCAGTCCTTCCAGCCACCGCTGGTCCACTTGTCGACATCGATGCCGTGCTCCTTGAGCTTGTCGGCGATGTCGGTGGGGATCTCGATCTTGCCGTTGCCGTTGCCGTTGCCGTTGCCGAGGTCGGCGGCCTGGGACGCGGCCGCATCGGCCTTGTCGCTCGCCGCGTCCTCGACCGAGCCGCCACAGGCGGTCGCGGTGAGCGCCAAAGCGGCGACGAGGCCGGTGGTGGCGAGGGCGGAGCGCCGCCTGCGGTGTGGAGCTGTGGGCATGTGTGCGGAACGCATGGTGCGGTAACCCCCGTTGGAGCGTGCGGTGCCGTCGCGCCTGATGTCAGGTGCCGACTGCGAAATGCCACGTGCTGTCAGATGGTGAAAGGTGCTGGTCACGAAGGGGGCGTGTACACCCTTGTGCGGCCCCTCCGACGCGACACCCCACTATGCCCGTGGAGTTGAGGGCGAACGGCGGTGAGGCGGTGAAGGTTTCTCCGCGCTTCACCGCCACCACTGCCTATGGTGCTGTCACCGACCGGTTTCCGGTGAAGGTCACTGACCGGCGAACTTCTTGCTCACCCCGTCGAAGACGACCTTGGCGTCCTTGCCGAGCCGCGGACCCGCCAACCAGCCCGAATCCACCGGTCCGATGGAGGTGTTGGACACGAGCGCCGGCTGGCCGTCCGAGCCCGTAGCGACCCAGCCGCCGCCGGACGAACCGCCGGTCATGGTGCAGCCGATGCGGTACATCGTCGGGTCCGACGTCTTGAGCGAGAGTCGACCCGGCTTGTCCTGGCACTGGTACAGCTTTTGGCCGTCGAACGGCGCGGCCGCCGGATAGCCGATCGCCTTGATGCCGGCCACCTCGGGGACGGCGGGGGCGTTGAAGTCCACCGGGAGGGCCGAACCGACCATCTCCTCCAGGGACTTGCCGTTGCCGCCCTCCTCGGGCTTCACATGCAGTACGGCGAAGTCGTACGAGGCACCGTCACCGCCCGTCGCACCGCCCTGGGCGATCCACTGGTCCGAGGTCTGCGCCCAGTCGGCCCACCAGACGCCGTACGGGGCGACCTCCTCCCGCGTGGCGTTCTTGATCTCGGCGGCCGACATGCCCGAGTCGTTGTACGACGGCACGAACGCGATGTTGCGGTACCAGCCGCCGCTCTTGCCGGCGTGCACGCAGTGGCCGGCCGTCCACACCATGTTGGACTTACCGGGGTTGGCCGGGTCCTGCACGACCGTCGCCGAGCAGACCATCGTGCCTTCGGGGGAGTCGAAGAACACCTTGCCCGCCTCGGGAGCGTTGGCGTGGTACGCGGGCGACACGGCCTGTGCGTCCACGGGATCCGGCGTCGGATCGGTCACGCCCTGGTCACCGGAGAGGTCGCTGTCGTCGACACCCCGGTCCGGATCCTCGGCGTCCCGCATGCGGTCCGGGTCCCACAGACCCTCGATGATCGGGTTGATGTAGTCCTGGGCCTCGCGGAGCCAGTCGTCCTTGTCCCACTGCTTCCAGGCGCCGTCCTTCCACTTGTCGATGTCGATCCCGTGCTCTTTGAGCTTGTCCTTGATGTCGTCCGGGATCGTGATCTTGCCCTCACCCCCGGCCGCCGCGGAGGCGGTGGCCTCGCCGCCCGCCTCGGCGTCGCCCGACTCGCAGGCCGTCGCGGTGAAGGCCAGCGCTGCGGCGAGCGCGACCACGGGCAGCGGGGAGGTTGTGCGGCGCGTGTTCCTCCCTCGACGAGCGGTGAACGACGGCCGTATCGATCGCATGGTCTGACTCCCCCTGAGGTGACGGTACTTGGCGCTGCGGCCGTGAACTTCCCCCAGTTCATTCGCTGGTTCGGCTTGATGTCACGGCGCGTTGGGACGGCAACACACACTATGCGCTCGCTGTGGGGGAGTTCCGTCGGAACGGCAACGGTTTCGCTACGGGCTGCCTGACCTGGCAATTCATCTAGGGAGAGAGATCATTGACGCGGACCGCGGTGTGCGCTGCTTCGGCGGCCGAATGTGCCCTCACAGCTCAGCATCTGAGTCGCCGGCACCCGCAGCGCCGCCGCGAAGATCGCCGGGTTGCGCAGGAACTCCATGTGGATGCCCGGGAACTCCACCCACGGCACACCGATCCGGCGGGCGATCTCGACGGAGGGACGTGCGTAATACGCACCCCGGTCGGTGGCGCCGGCGGCAAGCACGATCGGGAACGGCGCGGCCTTCAGGACCTCGGTGTCGGGACGGAAGCCCGCGAAGCCGGGCCACTCCGTGCCGAACAGGTGGTCCTGGTTCCCCAGGAACCGCTTCCAGAGGTCGTCGGGCCAACGGTACGTCCCCTCGCCACGTGTCGTCTCCGCGAAACGGCGCCCCGCCGCCGGGGCGCCACCCTCGGCGTACAACGCGGCCATGTCGGCGAAGAATCCGCGGTCGGGGTCGTCGTCCGGCAAGACGTTCACGGCCGGCGGCTCGTGCGCGATGAGCCCGGTCAGTACCTGAGGGTGCAGTGCGGCCAGCGTGAGGCCGATGATCGCGCCTCCGCTGTTGCCGAACACAAGCGCACGTCCGCCCGCCACCGAGTCGATCAGCCGGCGAGCGTCGGCGGCCTGCTGGGCGAGCTTCATCGGTTCGGCGGAGCGGCCGGTGCTGCGGGAGTTGCCGCGCCGGTCGTAAGTGATCACGGTGAAGGCATCGGCCAGTTCCTCCGCGACCCCTGCGTAGTATCCGGCGTCCCCTCCGGCCCCGCTGATCATCAGCAAGGCGGGCCCACTGCCGCGCACCTCGTGGTACAGCCGCGCTCCGTCGGCTTCGAAAACGTCGCTGCGCATGGCAGGGCTCCGTCTCATGGTGAAGTGTCGTTCGGTGTTCCTGGAGGCTGGAGGCTGGAGGCTGGAGGTGGCGGGGCGGTCGGCTCGTCGAACGCCCTTGACCTCGCGCAGCGCAGCATGACAGCCACGCCGTAACCGTGTGACCGCCCCGGAGTCAGGACCGGGCGAGCCGAGGGATGAGGATTTCGGCGTTGCCGCGGTTGACGGCGTGGAGCTGTTCGGGTTCCCAGTGCGGGTAGTCGTCCAGTCCACTGTCGAACCCGGTGGCCCACTCCTCGGGAAGCATGGGGAAGTCGCTGCCGTACAGGACATGTCCGGGCGCGGCGAAGGCGAGCAGTGAGGGGAGGGCGGCTGGGCCGGCGGAGATGGCGGTGTCGAAGTAGAAGCGCCGAAGGTCGCTCAGCAGACCCTCGGGTGTGGAATCGGGGTGGAGCCTGGCGGCGACCGCGAAGCGGTGGGCGGCATACGGCAGGAAGCCGCCGGCATGGGGGAGGATCATCTTCATCCGGGGGTACCGCCCCGGTACTCCGTTCAGGGCCAGGTGGAGGGCCGTGCGGGCGGTGTCGTACGGGAAGTCCACCAAAGGGCTGGGCAGGCCGGGGATCGGCGCGACCGGCGGCGCGGTGGGGTGGACGAGGACGACAGCCGCACGGCTGTCCAGCTCGGCCCAGAGCGGATCGAACGCCGGGTCGCCGAGGTAGCTGCCGTGGACGTTGGACAGAACCATCAGCCCGTCGGCATTCAGCTCGTCCAGTGCATAGGCGGCCTCGGCGAGCGCGGCGTCCACGTCGGGCAGGGGGAGAGCGGCGAAGTGCCCGAAGCGATCGGGCCGGTCCTTGACGACTTCGGCGGTGTACTCGTTCACACTCCGGGCCCCGGTACGGGCTGCGGCGGGGTCGTCCCGGGCTGCGACCGGCGCGGGAAACGACAGGAGGCCAGTGGCAATCGACCTCCGGTCCATCATCGCGATCGCGCCCTGAACGTCCCACACGGGAGCGGGCCAGCCCAGGGCCGCAGCTCGGTCGGCCATCGCACGGCTGCGGTCCGGTGGGACCAGGTGCTGGTGCACATCGATACGCGCCGGCTCCGTCATATCTGTCCGAGCCTCCTCGGGTACGGGGTACGGGGTACGGGGATGCGGATGGGTGCGGGCCGTGGGGCAGCGGGGCTGCGGCGGACAGCTCGTGTCCAACAGGTACCCCCTTGGGGTGGGCGGCGGGGATGGGCGGTTGGTCTGGCCCCGGACAGCGGGTGTGGCCGACCGGGGAATCACCCGAGTGGGCGAGCCCGGGTTGGTCGTAGCGGGCCGTTCGGTGCTCAGGCGCAGCGGTTGGCAGGCCCCTGACGGTGGCTTCTCTGACGGCGAAGGTCGGCATGAACGACGCCGAGCCGCCCGTGTTGACCGCAACTCGCGCGGCACAGCGTCACCGAGTCGGGCGCCGACTTCCCGTCGGGAGCTCCCACCACCCCCTGGACAGCGATGGTCGCGCCGTCGAGGGCGTGGTCGACAAGGATCTTGAAGTAACCCGTAACCCGGTGAACGGTCCGGGGTTGGTAGCGGTGGGGGGCCTGCTGTCTGTGTGCGGTCCTCTGTGCCCAGTTCCCCGGAGTTTCGAGTGGACGCTCGCGGGGCTTCGTATGTCGGGTCGGGCGAGGATGCGAGAGACCTGCTCGCCCCTGGACAGCGGGAGGACAGGGAGCCATGGCCGTGACCGAATCTGTGCGCGGGGATACGTCCGAGTCGGCGGGGGCGCGCGCTGTGCACGAGGGGATCCTGCGGCGGCAGTCGGCGCGTGAGTCGGCGGCCCGCACCTACGCGCGTGCTCTGCCGATCGTGCCGGTGCGGGCACGGGGGTTGACCATCGAAGGAGCCGACGGCCGCCGCTACCTGGACTGCCTCTCCGGTGCGGGGACTTTGGCGCTCGGGCACAACCATCCCGTGGTCCTGGAGGCCATCCGCAAGGTCCTGGACTCGGGCGCTCCGCTGCACGTCCTCGACCTGGCAACCCCCGTCAAGGACGCCTTCATCACCGAGCTGTTCCGCACTTTGCCGCCCGGCCTCGCCGACCACGCGCGCGTGCAGTTCTGCGGACCGGCCGGTACCGACGCGGTGGAGGCCGCCTTCAAACTGGTCCGGGCCGCGACGGGGCGGACGGGAATCCTCGCTTTCAGCGGCGCCTACCACGGGATGACCGCCGGAGCGCTCGAAGCGTCCGGGGGCGCCTTCGACGTGCGGGTCGCGCGCCTGCCGTTCCCGCAGGACTACCGTTGCCCCTTCGGCGTCGGCGGCGAACGCGGTGCCGAACTCGCCGCCCGCTGGACCGAGTCCGTTCTCGAAGACCCCAAGTCGGGAGTACCGCATCCCGCCGGGATGATCCTCGAACCGGTCCAAGGCGAGGGCGGCGTGATCCCCGCGCCGGACGGCTGGCTGCGGCGCATGCGGCAGATCACGGCCGACCGTTCCATCCCACTCATCGCCGACGAGGTTCAGACCGGGGTCGGGCGCACCGGTGCCTTCTGGGCCGTCGAGCACAGCGGAGTCACCCCCGACGTCATGGTCCTCTCCAAGGCCATCGGCGGCAGCCTGCCCCTGGCGGTCATCGTCTACCGCGACGAACTCGACGCCTGGCAACCCGGCGCTCACGCCGGGACGTTCCGCGGCAACCAGCTCGCCATGGCCGCCGGGACAGCGACCCTCGCGTACGTCCGCGAGAACCGGCTCGCCGAGCGAGCGGCCGAACTGGGCTCGCGGATGCTTCGCCAACTTCAGCTCCTCGCAGGGGAGTTCGCATGCATCGGCGATGTGCGGGGGCGAGGGCTGATGATCGGGGTCGAGGTGGTGGAGCCACAGGCCCAGTCCGCACCTGCTGAGGGGCGGCCGGCGGGCCTGGCGGTGTCGGTGGGGGCGGGGAGTGAGCTGGGTGCCCTGGCTGCCCTGGAAGGACGCGGGGGCGTTCCTGGCCAGGACGAACCGGGTGCTTCGGCCGCTCTCGATTGGCCTGGGGACGGTACGGCAGGCGGTCTCGTCGGCCGCGCCCCTGCGCGCACCGCGGGCGCCTTCTCGGAAGGCGTCGTGCCCGTCGGCGGAGGAGCAACGGCGGAGGCAGCGCAGGAACCGGACAGCCCTCCACGCCCAGCTGCCCCCGACCTCGCAGCTGCCGTCCAACGCGAGTGCCTTCGCCGCGGCCTGATCGTCGAACTCGGCGGCCGCCACTCCAGCGTCGTACGGCTGCTTCCGCCCCTCACCATCAGTGATGAGCAGGCTGAAGCGGTGCTGGACCGGCTCGCCGACGCGGTGGACGCGGTCTCCCGCGGCCGTTCCAGCCACACCGATCACACCGGTCACTCCGGCCAGGGCCAGATGCACCAGAGGCACCCGGGCCACCGAATGCATGGCGATCGGGCCGACAAGGCCGGATAGCGCGGCAGCCGACGAGGGCGCGCCACCACCTACGCCGCACTGTGCTGTCGCGACGGTGTCCGTCGACCGACCCGCTCCCGAGCGCCCCCTCACGTCCCATCGAATCCTCACTGCCAACCGACACACCCCCTCCGAGCGCACCTTGGGAATGAGGGCCGCTCAAGGCCACCCCCACGCACACACACCGCAGCACGGCGGCTGTCGCCGCACAGCCAGGACCACTTCAAGAGGACCAGCCTTGACGACCACCCCCACAACCGATGGCCGTGCCGATACCGGCACGCGGGCCTCCTTCGCCTCACAGCGCTCCCAGCAGGAGCCGCCCGCGGCGGTACAAGAGATTGCCGCTGCTCACGTGCCGGTACCCGCGCCGACGAAGAGAGGCGCCCCGGAGGCCGAGAGGCTGCCCGGCGCTACAACTGACCTGCTGGAGCATCCCGACCCGCACATCGCAGCCCAGGCCGCCGCAGTGGAGAACCTGCTCCGGTGTTGGGTACGCGAGACCAACGTGCCGGCACCCGACGACGGGCTCCTCCGCATCCCCTTGCCCGCCACCGGCACAACCCTGCTGGTGCCGGTCCACTACTGGTCCCCGACGGGCTGGCACCGCTTCGGGCTCCCGCACCTGGCCGACACCCCGGCTCAGTCTCCGCCGACCGACGCTGTCACCCTCGCCGCACTGCTCGTCCGGGAGACGCTCGGCGGCGGCAGCCCTGCTTCCCCCGTCCGTAACTCCGCTGCCTCCATCGGCGTCCCCGGTCCGCCCGTTTCGGCGGCTGCCGCCGTGTCCCCGCAGTTCGTCGTCCCCGCACCCCCTGCCGTATCCGAGTCACCCGTCTCTCCAACGCCCACAAACCTGGCCACCGCGATTTCCGCCGCGTCCACCGACCTCGTTTCCCGGGTCGCCGACTCTGTCCGGCGCACCGTCACCTTCATCAGCGAGCGCCGTGAGAATCCCGTCGACTCCCCTGACCGCTTCCTCGCGGCCGAGCAGGCACTCCTGCTAGGGCACCCGCTCCACCCGACGCCGAAGAGCCGCGAGGGTCTCTCCGAGGCCGAGGCGCGGTCGTACTCCCCCGAGTTGTGTGGCTCCTTTCCCTTGCACTGGCTGGCAGTCGCTCCCTCCTTGCTCGCCACTGACTCGGCTTGGACCGAACGCGGCCGTGTTGTCCCCGCCACCCAGCTCACGGCCCGACTCGCCGGCCCTGAACTGCCGTTGCCCGACGGATACGCGGCCCTGCCCCTGCACCCCTGGCAGCAGCGTGAGGTCCGGCACCGTCCCGACATCGCGGCCCTGGCCGAGGGCGGGCTGCTCCGGGACCTCGGAGCCCACGGCGCCCTGTGGCATCCCACCTCCTCCGTACGAACCGTCCACACGTCCGGTGCCACCGCCATGCTCAAGCTCTCGCTGGGCCTGCGGATCACCAACTCCTGCCGTGAGAACCTCCGCAAGGAACTCCACCGCGGCGTCGAGGTCCACCGACTCCTGCGCAGCGGTCTTTCGGCGCAGTGGCAGGCCGCGCACCCGGGGTTCGACATCGTTCGTGACCCGGCGTGGCTCGGCGTCGATGGGCCGGACGGCGTTCCTGTGCCCGGCTTCGATGTGGTGATCCGGCACAACCCGTTCAAGCCTTCCGACAACGTCTCCTGCGTAGCCGGACTCGTCTCCCTCCTCCCTCGCGAACATTTCGGCACCGTCAACGACCAACCTCGGTCGGGCAAGGAAGTCCTCAGGTCCCGTCTGGCCGAAGTCGTCACGCGCCTCGCCGCGAGAACGAGCCGCCCTCACGGAGCCGTTGCCGCCGAGTGGTTTCTGCGCTACCTCCAACAGGTCGTCCGCCCAGTGCTGTGGCTGGACGCCGAGGCGGGGATCGCCCTGGAAGCACACCAGCAGAACACGCTGCTCCTGCTGGATGGTGACGGCTGGCCCTCGGGCGGCCGGTACCGCGACAACCAGGGTTACTACTTCCGTGAGTCCCGCCGCGCGGAGCTCGACGCCCGGCTTCCCGGCATCGGTGAGCACAGCGACACCTTCGTCTCGGACGAGGTCACCGACGAGCGCTTCGCGTACTACCTCGCGATCAACAACGTGCTCGGTCTCATCGGCGCGTTCGGTTCCCAGCGCCTCGCCGACGAACAGCTGCTGCTCGCCGCGTTCCGCCGCTTTCTCGGCGACATGGCCTCCGGTCCCGCCCGGCTCAGCACATCACTGCCCGCACGCCTGCTCGATTCACCAGTGCTGCGGTGCAAGGCGAATCTGTTGACCCGGGTACATGGCCTCGACGAACTCGTCGGCCCGGTCGACACACAGTCCGTTTACGTCACCATCGCCAACCCCCTGCACAGCTGATCGTCACCGTCGCCTCGCCCTTCGTCACCTCACGCCCCAACCTCCTTCACCAACCGCCTTCCCCAACCCCCTGCATCCCTGAGGAACATGACCCACCCCGCCTCCTGAGAGGAGCGTCGCTGTGCCTCCCACCGACGCGAGTGCCAACGCCGGTACCGCCCCGGTCACCGACGCCGGCACTGCCGCGAGCCCGGGTGCTCGTGAGAGCCGTACCGCCCCAGCTACCGTCGCGAGCGCAGACAGCGCAGACAGCGCAGACAGCGCAGACAGCGCAGACAGCGAGGACACGCTGGACATGCCCCTGACTGATGAGCTCGTCGCGCTCATCGCGGAGGACGCCGGTGCCGAAGGGGAGCGGGACCAGGGGTCAGGCACGGCCGCAGCCTCAGCGTCCCCAGCTGTAGGCGCAACCGCCGTCGCCTCCGACCTGTCGATCGCCGACGATCTGCTCGACCACGTTGCCGACTGGGGGCCGATCGGCACCCCCGTAGGAGTGCTGCACCTCGTTCCCGTGCGGATCGAACGAGACCTCCCGATCATCGGCCGGTGGATGAACGACCCTGCTGTCGCGGCCTTCTGGGGGCTCGCCGGACCCGAGAACGCCACTGAGGAGCACCTGCGGTCCCATCTCGCCAGTGACGGACGCAGCGTCCCGTGCCTGGGTCTGTTGGAAGGCACGCCGATGAGCTACTGGGAGATCTACCGAGCCGACCTCGACCCGCTGGCCCGGCACTACCCGGCTCGGCCCCATGACACCGGTGTCCATCTCCTCATCGGCGCCGTCGGTGATCGTGGGCGAGGACTCGGTGGAATTCTCCTCCGCGCCGTCGCCGATCTCGCGCTCGACAAGCGTCCCGCCTGCGCTCGCATCATCGCTGAACCTGACATTCGCAACACCCCTTCCGTCGCCGCCTTCCTGGACGCAGGCTTCCGGTTCTCCGCCGAGATCGAACTGCCCGCCAAACGAGCTGCCCTGATGGTCAGAGACCGGAGTCTGCGCCAACTGCTGTGACGCCATGTCGCAGCGTCATCACTTTTGGTACACCGCTCGGGTCGATCGGGTTCCCAGTCCCGACGAGAAACCGGATTCGGATCCCGACGGCAACCGCAATCACGTCCCGACGACAACCGGAGTCACGTCCCGACGACAATCCGGATTCAGGCCGAGTCGATCCCGCCCACGGTCGGGTCGACTGCCCGAGACGAGGCGCTCAGCACGAGGCCCGCCGAAATCCGTACCTGCCGGCCCCGGCCACAGCCGCATATCCCCGCCGCGCCGCATCGGCCGGGCCGCATCCGAACCGATCTGGATCACAGGCGGACAGGCCTTGACCTCAACCGATCCGATCCCACATCCACCCAAGCCGATCCGATCCCCACCCGAGGAATGCCGGGTCTTGATCCCGTCGCTCCTCCCCACCGTGAGGACCCGTTTGTCAGTGCCGGGCCGTAGGGTGGTCGCGCTATGACGAAGCCCTCACTCCCCGAACTCCTGCATGCTGCCGTCACTGCCGTCGGCGGTACGGAGCGCCCCGGCCAGGTGACCATGGCCGAATCCGTCGCGGAGGCGATCGACGGCGGTTCCCATCTCCTGGTCCAGGCCGGCACCGGCACCGGAAAGTCGCTGGGCTATCTCGTGCCCGCGCTCGCGCAGGGGGAGCGTGTCGTCGTGGCGACGGCCACCCTGGCTCTCCAGCGGCAACTCGTGGAGCGGGACCTGCCGCGCACCGTTGACGCACTGCACCCGCTGCTGCGCCGTCGCCCCGAGTTCGCGATGCTCAAGGGCAGGTCGAACTACATGTGCCTGCACCGCCTGCACGAGGGCGTCCCGCAGGACGAGGAGGAGGGTCTCTTCGACCAATTCGAGGCGGCCGCGCCCACCAGCAAGCTGGGGCAGGACCTGCTGCGGCTGCGAGACTGGTCCGACGAGACGGAGACGGGCGATCGCGACGACCTGACGCCCGGTGTGTCCGACCGGGCCTGGGCCCAGGTGTCGGTGTCGTCGCGCGAGTGCCTGGGCGCATCGAAGTGCGCGTACGGCGCCGAGTGCTTCGCCGAGATGGCCCGTGAGCGTGCCAAGCTCGCGGAGGTCGTCGTCACGAACCACGCGCTGCTGGCGATCGACGCCATCGAGGGCGCCCCCGTACTGCCGCAGCACGAGGTCTTGATCGTCGACGAGGCGCACGAACTGGTCTCCCGGGTCACTGGAGTCGCCACGGGCGAGCTCACGCCCGGCCAGGTCAACCGCGCGGTGCGCCGCGCCGCGAAGCTCGTCAACGAGAAGGCCGCCGACCAGCTCCAAACCGCCGCCGAGGGCTTCGAACGGCTGATGGAGCTGGCCCTGCCGGGCCGTCTTGAGGAGATCCCGGAGGATCTCGCCTACGCGCTCATGGCGCTGCGCGACGCCTGCCGCACCGTCATCTCCGGGATCGGCGCGACTCGCGAC
The DNA here is from genome assembly GCF_001270495.1 of Streptomyces viridochromogenes. GTDB lineage: Bacteria > Actinomycetota > Actinomycetes > Streptomycetales > Streptomycetaceae > Streptomyces > Streptomyces viridochromogenes_A. Next base: position 211,418 of record NZ_LGUR01000230.1, on the reverse strand, counting down.
AAGTCCGTGCAGGACGAGGACGCGGTCCGTAAGCAGGCGCTGGCCTCGGTCGAGACCGTGCACGACGTGGCGGAGCGGATCACGAACGGCTCCGAGTGGGACGTCGTCTGGTACGAGCGGCACGACCGTTTCGGCGCGTCCCTGCGCGTGGCACCCATGTCCGTGTCGGGTCTGTTGAGGGAGAAGCTCTTCGCGGACCGTTCCGTCGTTCTGACCTCCGCGACCTTGAAGCTCGGCGGCGATTTCAACGGCGTCGGTGCGTCCCTGGGACTCGCTCCCGAGGGCACTGAGGGCGATGACCTTCCGCAGTGGAAGGGGGTGGATGTCGGCTCGCCCTTCGAGTACCGCAAACAGGGCATTCTGTATGTCGCCAAGCACCTGTCGCGCCCCGCGCGGGACGGCGACCGTGTGGACATGCTCGATGAGCTGACCGAACTGATCCAGGCGGCAGGTGGCCGCACGCTTGGCCTCTTCTCCTCTATGCGAGGCGCTCAGCTGGCCGCCGAGGAGCTTCGCTCGCGCATCCCCGAGTTCCCGATCCTCCTTCAGGGCGAGGAGACGCTCGGTGAGCTGATCAAGAACTTCGCGGCCGACGCGAAGACGTGCCTGTTCGGAACCCTGTCCCTGTGGCAGGGCGTCGATGTCCCCGGCCCCAGCTGTCAGCTGGTCGTCATGGACAAGATCCCGTTCCCGCGTCCGGACGACCCGCTGATGAGCGCTCGCCAGAAGGCGGTGGAGGACGCCGGCGGCAACGGTTTCATGGCGGTCGCAGCCACTCATGCCGCGCTGCTCATGGCCCAGGGTGCCGGTCGCCTCGTACGGGCGTCGGGGGACCGTGGTGTGGTCGCCGTACTGGACCAGCGGCTGGCCACGGCCCGGTACGGAAGCTATCTGAAGGCGTCACTGCCCGACTTCTGGTACACGACGGACCGTAACCAGGTCCGAAAGTCGCTGGCCGCGATCGATGCAGCGGCGACGAAGGCGGAGGCTGAGGCTGAACAGTGATCGGGGGTTAGCCTGTCGCGGCACCGCGACAGGCTAACCCCCGATGTCGTGTCCGCTGACGTCGGGTCCCGCGCACCGCACAGGACCCGGAACAGCACAGGGCCCCGGAACCGGCGCAGGGGTCCCGGGGCCCGGTCAGGGGGCGGCGCCTTCGGCCTCGCCCGCCGCAGCCGTCACACGCGCCGCAGCACTGCCACCACCTTGCCCAGGATGGTCGCGTCGTCACCGGGAATCGGCTCGTACGCAGAGTTGTGCGGGAGGAGCCAGACGTGGCCGTCCTCGCGCTTGAAACGCTTGACGGTGGCCTCACCGTCGAGCATCGCGGCCACGATGTCGCCGTTCTCGGCGACCGGCTGACGCCGGACCGTGACCCAGTCGCCGTCGCAGATCGCGGCCTCGATCATCGAGTCACCGACGACCTTCAGGACGAACAGCTCGCCGTCGCCGACCAACTGGCGGGGGAGGGGGAAGACGTCCTCGACCGACTCCTCCGCGAGGATGGGGCCACCGGCGGCGATACGGCCGACCAGTGGGACGTACGACGCGGCGGGCTTGCCGGTGGTGTCCGTGGGCTGCACGGAGGCGGCCTGGTCGGAGCCGCGCACCTCGTACGCACGCGGGCGGTGCGGGTCACGGCGAAGGAAGCCCTTGCGCTCCAGTGCCATCAGCTGGTGTGCCACCGAGGACGTGCTGGACAGGCCGACCGCCTGGCCGATCTCCCGCATCGACGGCGGGTAGCCACGCCGCTGCACGGAATCCCTGATGACCTCGATCACACGGCGCTGCCGGTCGGTAAGCCCTGAGCTGTCCGCCCGGATGCCGGGAGGTCGGCCCGGCAGGGAGCGCTTGTGCGCCTCGGGATTCATGGCTTCGTTCATCGCATGCACCGGCTCGAGTCGGCCCTGGGAGCGGTCCTGGGCAGTGATGGTGGCACTGTCTGCGGTGGTGGTCACGTCGGCCCCTCTCGATGGTCTCCCTGCTGCACAACGGTAGTTGCTTTCGAAAGGTTGCGCCAAACACACGTTCGAGTGAAAAATCGCGAATCACCTGACGTGATCGTGTGTCCAGGTGTATGCCTGACGCGAAGTCCGACGGGCAAAAGGGTTCATTGTTGTACCCTTCAGCGCCGGGGTGGCGACCTCGTAGGTTGTCGCCCCAGTCTGCCATCCGAGATCGGATCAGCCGGGAAGCGACCCCCCATCTGCGCGGGAGTCCCACGTCCCCTCCGTGTGGCGCTCACGGTATCTCCGTATGTGCCGTGGGGGTATGGCCGTGCATCAAAGCGTGCGGTGTGCCGGTGTGGCCGCATGGCGCATGCCAGGGTCTGTGCGACACGCGGGAACGGCATCGATGTATGAGCCAATCCCCACATCTAGTGGTTGGATTGCGGCAGCAGCCCAGAAGTTGTGGTCCCCCCGGTCTTCGACCGCTCGGAGATCGCCTATGCTTGGGGCTGCTTCGAGGGGCCCATGAGGCCCAGCGAGGCTATTGAGTCTGCTGTGAGGAGGGTTGGAGTTATGCACTGCCCCTTCTGCAGGCACCCCGACAGTCGCGTCGTCGACAGCCGTACGACCGACGACGGCACGTCGATCCGCAGGCGCCGCCAGTGTCCTGACTGCTCCCGTCGTTTCACGACGGTGGAGACATGCTCACTGATGGTGATCAAGCGGTCCGGAGTCACCGAGCCATTCAGTCGTACCAAGGTCATCAACGGCGTCCGCAAGGCATGCCAGGGACGACCGGTCACCGAGGACGCGCTCGCCCAGCTCGGCCAACGGGTCGAGGAGGCGGTGCGAGCCACCGGAAGCGCCGAGCTGACCACTCACGACGTGGGGCTGGCCATACTCGGCCCGTTGCAGGAACTCGACCTCGTCGCCTTTCTGAGATTCGCCTCCGTCTACCGGGCGTTCGACTCGCTCGAGGACTTCGAGGCCGCGATCGCGGAACTGAGGGAGGCGACGGGACACCCCGCCGCGGACGACGACGACCGCGAAGACGACGCAGGCGCAGTTGCGGGGAGCCAGGAAGACGACCGCGGGTCCCGAGGGGCTGCAGAGGTCCCCGTGCCCGCCAACGCCGCCGACTGAGGGCGGGCCGGATCCGGTCATCGGACTTCGGATCCGGCTGAGAAGCGGCGGCAGAAGACCTGTTGCGGGTGGCGATCAGAGGGTGCCCGCAGCACCAGACAGAACACGTGCCACGGGGAACATCGGGGCACTTCAGGGCGTTTTAGCCCGTACAGGGAGGCGGCATGACAGAGACGGCGAGCGGTCCGGCACGGAGTTCCCGCGCCAAGGGCACCAAGGCGACCAAGGGACTGCGTATCGAGCGCATCCACACCACCCCCGGCGTGCACCCGTACGACGAGGTGGTCTGGGAGCGCCGTGACGTCGTCATGACCAACTGGCGCGACGGCTCGGTCAACTTCGAGCAGCGCGGCGTCGAGTTCCCCGACTTCTGGTCGGTGAACGCGGTCAACATCGTCACCAGCAAGTACTTCCGCGGTGCCGTCGGCACCCCGCAGCGCGAGGTGAGCCTCAAGCAGCTCATCGACCGCATCGTGAAGACGTATCGGAAGGCCGGCGAGGACTACAAGTACTTCGCCTCGCCCGCCGACGCCGAGATCTTCGAGCACGAGCTGGCGTACGCCCTCCTGCACCAGATCTTCAGCTTCAACAGCCCTGTGTGGTTCAACGTCGGTACGCCCCAGCCGCAGCAGGTCTCCGCCTGCTTCATCCTGTCGGTCGACGACTCCATGGAGTCGATCCTCGACTGGTACAAGGAAGAGGGCATGATCTTCAAGGGCGGTTCCGGCGCCGGCCTGAACCTCTCCCGCATCCGCTCCTCCAAGGAGCTGCTGTCCTCCGGCGGCAACGCCTCCGGTCCCGTCTCCTTCATGCGCGGTGCCGACGCCTCCGCAGGAACGATCAAGTCGGGTGGCGCCACGCGTCGCGCCGCCAAGATGGTCATCCTCGACGTCGACCACCCCGACATCGAGGACTTCATCGAGACCAAGGTGAAGGAAGAGGAGAAGATCCGCGCGCTGCGCGACGCGGGCTTCGACATGGACCTGGGCGGCGACGACATCACGTCCGTCCAGTACCAGAACGCCAACAACTCGGTCCGCGTGAACGACACGTTCATGAAGGCCGTCGAGTCGGGCGGCAAGTTCGGCCTGACGTCCCGTATGACCGGCGAGGTCATCGAAGAGGTCGACGCCAAGGCGCTGTTCCGCAAGATGGCCGAGGCCGCCTGGGCCTGCGCCGACCCCGGCATCCAGTACGACGACACCATCAACCACTGGCACACCTGCCCGGAGTCCGGCCGTATCAACGGCTCGAACCCCTGCAGCGAGTACATGCACCTGGACAACACGTCCTGCAACCTCGCCTCGCTGAACCTGATGAAGTTCCTGAAGGACGACGGCAAGGGCAACCAGTCCTTCGACGTCGAGCGCTTCGCGAAGGTCGTCGAGCTCGTCATCACCGCGATGGACATCTCCATCTGCTTCGCGGACTTCCCGACGCAGAAGATCGGCGAGAACACGCGCGCGTTCCGCCAGCTCGGCATCGGCTACGCCAACCTCGGCGCCCTGCTGATGGCGACGGGGCACGCGTACGACTCGGACGGTGGCCGCGCCCTCGCCGGTGCCATCACCTCCCTGATGACCGGCACGTCGTACAAGCGTTCCGCCGAACTCGCCGCGGTCGTCGGCCCGTACGACGGTTACGCGCGCAACGCCCAGCCCCACCTGCGCGTCATGAAGCAGCACGCCGACGCCAACACCGCGGCCGTCCGGATGGACGACCTGGACACGCCGATCTGGGCCGCGGCCACGGAGTCCTGGCAGGACGTGCTGCGCCTCGGTGAGAAGAACGGTTTCCGTAACTCCCAGGCGTCCGTCATCGCCCCGACCGGCACCATCGGTCTCGCGATGTCCTGCGACACCACCGGCCTCGAGCCCGACCTCGCCCTGGTCAAGTTCAAGAAGCTGGTCGGCGGCGGCTCGATGCAGATCGTCAACGGCACCGTGCCGCAGGCCCTGCGCCGCCTGGGCTACCAGGAGGAGCAGATCGAGGCGATCGTCGCCCACATCGCCGACCACGGCAATGTGATCGACGCCCCCGGCCTCAAGCACGAGCACTACGAGGTGTTCGACTGCGCCATGGGCGAGCGCTCCATCTCCGCGATGGGCCACGTCCGCATGATGGCCGCGATCCAGCCGTGGATCTCCGGCGCGCTCTCCAAGACGGTCAACCTGCCGGAGTCGGCGACCGTCGAGGACGTCGAAGAGGTCTATTTCGAGGCCTGGAAGATGGGTGTCAAGGCGCTCGCCATCTACCGCGACAACTGCAAGGTCGGCCAGCCTCTCTCCGCGAAGACCAAGGAGAAGGAGAAGGCCGAGATCACGGAGAAGGCCGAGGCCACCATCCGTGAGACGGTCGAGAAGGTCGTCGAGTACCGCCCGGTCCGCAAGCGCCTCCCCAAGGGTCGTCCCGGCATCACGACGTCCTTCACGGTCGGCGGGGCCGAGGGCTACATGACCGCCAACTCCTACCCCGACGACGGTCTCGGCGAGGTCTTCCTGAAGATGTCCAAGCAGGGCTCGACCCTCGCGGGCATGATGGACGCGTTCTCGATCGCCGTCTCCGTGGGTCTGCAGTACGGCGTGCCGCTGGAGACGTACGTCTCGAAGTTCACCAACATGCGCTTCGAGCCGGCCGGCATGACGGACGACCCGGACGTGCGGATGGCGCAGTCGATTGTCGACTACATCTTCCGGCGCCTGGCGCTCGACTTCCTGCCCTTCGAGACGCGCTCCGCGCTCGGCATCCACTCCGCCGAGGAGCGTCAGCGCCACCTGGAGACCGGTTCGTACGAGCCGTCCGACGACGAGGTCGACGTCGAGGGCCTGGCCCAGTCGGCGCCCCGCGCCCAGGAGCTGAAGGCCGTCGCCACCCCTAAGGCGGACACCGGGTCGGCCAAGCCTGTCCCGCAGCAGGCCCACACCAGCGCTGAGCTGGTGGAGATGCAGCTGGGTATCCAGGCCGACGCCCCGCTGTGCTTCTCCTGCGGTACGAAGATGCAGCGGGCCGGCTCCTGCTACATCTGCGAGGGCTGCGGCTCGACCAGCGGCTGCAGCTGACGCCGGGCGGGGGCGTAGCCCCCGACGTCGGGTAGCCGTTGAGATCCCCCGACGAGGCCCTTAATGCGGGGCGCCGACCAAGTGTCGGCGCCCCGCATCGCCGTATGCCCAGGCGGACGTAGGAGTCGGCTCAGGGCCGGCGAGTCCCGCCCATGGTCGCAGTGAATGTCGCCGGGTCGTCCTCGAAGCCGTGGATGCCCGGGTGGAAGTCCCACGTGCTCGATCCCTCGCGTACGAACTCCGCGACCGTCGCCGCTGTCGACCCGAGGACGCCGCCGAAGTCGTCCTCGGCCATGACGGTGTAGCCCTCACGGATGCGCAGGGCCGGATTGACGACGCTGACGAAGGTGCGGTTCGCGGGGTTCTGCTGGATCGCGACTCCGACCACCACGCGCGCGTACCGGCTGTCGAGCCGGTCGAGCTCCACGGTCAGGACCTCGTCCCAGCCGAAGCCCTTGCCGTCCTTGCTGTCCCGGTTGAGATAGATGGTGCCGTCGGGAGAGCGACTGTCGAAGTGCACCACGTACGCGGGATCGCCGTACGGATCGCTCGCCAGGTAGGTCGCGGCGACGAGGTCCAGATCGGTGGGCGGCTGCCCTGCCGCACTCGGATCCCACTTGAGTGAGATCTCGACCTTCCGGATCCCCTTGTTGATGGCGTTCACCAGGCGTCCCCTTCCCCGTTCCGCTTATGTTCCGGCCTGAACTGCCCAGCAGAGACGGCCGGTTGTCCATCCTGCCACGCGCGCAGGCGCGCACACCGGGAAGCTCTCCGGCCGAGCGTGACCGGCGCCACGCTCCGTGGCCGTACGATGGCGCGGTGCTGGTCAAGTGGATTCGCTGCACCGTGGTGGACCGCCGCGGGTTCGAGCGGGGGCAGCGAAAGTGGGCGGGGCTTCTGGGGGAGCCGGGATTTCGGGGGCAGGGTGGTGGCTGGAGTCGGGGGCGGCAGGGGGTGGCACACATCTTCTCGTTCTGGGAGAGCCGTTCCTTCTACGACTCCTTCATGGCGCGCTCCCACAACAGGCTGGCGACGGCGCAGTCGGGCACCTACAAAGACATGCAGGTCAGACTCTTCGACTACCGCTTCGACGTGAAGACCGGCTTCGAGCCGCGCTTCACCGACGCGGATCTCGTCCGGGTGGCTCACTGTCGTGTCCATCAAGAACGGGCTGAACACTTCATGCTCATGCAGGAGAAGGTCTGGAACCCCGCGATGGCAGGCTCCCCGGGCATGATCCGCGGACTGTTCGGCGAGGCCCCGGGCCATGAGTTCCTGGTGTTGTCGATGTGGCGCTCGGCCGCTGAACACGGCAAGTACCGGACGGAGCGCGTGGAGCGACTGGCGCTGCGAGCCCAGATCGAGGCGGACGTCGCGGCCCTTACGGGTGACATCGTGGAACTCGAACCCACCTGGATAGTTTGAATTCCGGACCCTTTAGTGGTGTGCCTTGACGTGGCCGATGGTGCAGGAAATGTGTGACCTGCGCCGTATGGAGACCGTACGAGTGCTCGACGGGCCGTGATCCGATCTAGGGTTTTGGCATGGCACGACCACGGCGCATCGTCCTTGTCCGGCACGGCGAGTCAACGGGCAATGTTGATGACACCGTCTACGAGCGTGAACCCGACCACGCGCTGGACCTCACCGAGCGGGGCTGGCTTCAGGCCGAGGAGACGGGCAAACGATTGCGGGATGTGTTCGGCCGTGAGCGGGTCAGCGTGTACGTCTCGCCCTATCGCCGGACGCACGAAACACTGCGCGCCTTTCACCTGGATCCCGAGCTCATACGGGTGCGCGAGGAGCCCCGGCTGCGCGAGCAGGACTGGGGAAACTGGCAGGACCGAGATGACGTACGTCTCCAGAAGTCCTACCGGGACGCGTACGGCCACTTCTTCTACCGCTTCGCCCAGGGGGAGTCCGGCGCCGACGTGTACGACCGGGTCGGCAACTTCCTGGAGAGCCTGTTCCGCAGCTTCGAGGCGCCCGACCATCCGCCGAACGTGCTGCTGGTGACCCATGGTCTGGCGATGCGACTGTTCTGCATGCGCTGGTTCCACTGGACGGTCGCGGAATTCGAGTCGCTGTCGAACCCGGGGAACGCGGAGATGCGGATGCTCGTTCTCGGGGACGACGGCAAGTACACGCTTGACCGGCCTTTCGATCGCTGGCGAGATCCGGAACCGTACGGGATCACCGGATAGAGTGGCAGGGCGATGACCGCTGACTCCTCTCCCGAAGGGCGCCTCGACCGCGCCCTGGCCAGCCTGCGCGGACTCGCGGTGGGGGACGCGCTGGGCTCGCAGTTCTTCGTTCCGGTGAACTATCCGCTGCTGAAGCGACGCGAGCTGCCGTCCGGGCCCTGGCAGTGGACGGACGACACGGAGATGGCCTGCTCCGTCGTCGCCGTCCTGGCCGCCCACCACCGCATCGACCAGGACGCCCTGGCCCGCTCCTTCGCCGAACACCATGACTTCGACCGGGGCTACGGCCCTGCGGTCAACCGGCTGCTGCGCCTGGTTCGGGAGGGCGGGGACTGGCGTGAGCTGTCGGCCGCGCTCTTCAACGGGCAGGGTTCCTGGGGCAACGGCGCAGCGATGCGGATCGCTCCCCTCGGCGCCTGGTACGCGGACGACCCGGAGCAGGCGACCCACCAGGCCGAGATCTCGGCCTACCCCACACATCAGCACCGCGAGGCCGTCGTCGGTGCCATGGCTGTCGCTGCCGCCGCCGCGCTCGCCGCCGCCCCCGGCGGCCCGCCGAGCCCTGAGTCGCTCCTCGACGACGTTGTCGCTCTCGTCCCGAAGAGCGCGGTCGGAGCGGGTCTGCGGCGCGCCCGGGACATGCTCGACTACGCCGACGCGGCCACCGTCGCGGCGGTCCTGGGCTGCGGTCGGCGTACGACGGCCCACGACACCGTGCCCTTCGCGCTCTGGTCCGCGGCGCGGGCCCTCGGCGACTACGAGCGGGCTTTCTGGACGACCGCGCAGGTCGGCGGTGACGTGGACACCACCTGCGCCATCGTGGGCGGTGTGATCGGTTCCGGGAAGGCCGGGTCGGTGCCGGCCGAGTGGGTGGAGCGGACCGAGGCATTCCCGGAGTGGATGCCGACGTCGGCGGAACGCAGTGCCGCTGCCCGGTCGCGCCTCTAATAACTTTCTGTGCACGCCGGGAACTCTGCGTAACCAACCATCCGTTGTCGTGGCAGCTGGTGTGCGACCTCTGGGGTCGCACACGCACATGGCAAAACGGGCGGCGCAGGGGGTGGGGTCATCAAGTTCATGTCGGTGCTGGGCGTGCTGTTCGTCGCGGCGGCTGCCGCGTGGGGCGGTCTTCGGTCTTTCTGTGTCGACGGGACTCGCCTGTCGTCGGTCGGCACAAGGGTGGTGCGGATGGCCGGCCCGTCATCCTCGCAGTCGGTCCCCCGGACGCGATCCGGCCATCCGCGGTTCTTCGTGGGCCCGGCCGGGTCGGCCGGCCATCGGACCCGCCGTCCCGGCGAGGGCGTCCAGATCGCTCTTGCGGACCCGGATGGCGAACCATGCGGTGGCCATGGCGAGTACCGCCATCGCAGCGGCCGCCACGAAGCCCGTCGAATGCCCTGGGCGAGTACTTCGTGCCCCCACGGGCCGGGCAGCTGCTGCGTCTTGGTGAACTCCGCCTCCCACGCCCTGGAGCACGCGTGTGGTCGGCAACTGCCGGGGTTCCTGCGCGAGTCCGCCGAGCAGCGAGGCGATGGTGAACAGCAGGATGTTGGACTGCGGGAGCGCGATGTTCACAATCGTCGCGTCCGGTGGCGTTCCAGCGGGCGTTGTCAGGTTCCGAATTCGGGCTGCGGCGTGGCGGCGGGAGCCGCCTGGTCGGGGGCGCCGCACGGCGTCCGTAGGGCCGATGTACCCGCGGCTGGTGGGGCGGTCGGTTACGGACGCCGTGATCGGGGGACGCGCGCCGGGTTATGCGGCCGGGACGCCGCTCGCGCCGCTGAGGGCTTCCAAGTCACTCTTGCGGACCCGTACGACGACCGCAGCGACGACGAACGCGAGGACGGCCATGGCGGCGGCCGGGATGAAGGCCGTGGAGATCCCCTGGGCGAGGACTTCGTCGCTCCACGGGGCGGGCAGCTGGTGGGTCTTGGCGAAGGCGGCCTTTTGCTCCGGCGTGGCCTGGGCCATGAACGACGCTACTTGCTTGGTGGCCTCGTCGCGGCTGGCCGAGCCGAAGACCGTGGTGAGGATGGAAAGACCGAGTGCACCGCCCACCTGCTGTGTCGTGTTGAGAAGGGCGGAGGCTGCGCCCGCCTCGCGCGGGGCGACGCCGGATACAGCGGTCACGGTGAGGGTGACGAAATTGAGTCCCATGCCGAAGCCGAAAACCAGCATCGGGCCGAGCACCCCGTCGACGTACGAGCTGCCCGAGTCGACCAAAGATTGCCAGGCCAGGCCGACGGTGACGAGGGCGGTTCCGGTCATCAGGAACGGCTTGGGGCCGAGCACCGGCAGCAGCCGCTGCGATATCCCCGCACCCAGCGCGATGACCACGGTGACAGGCAGGAAGGCAAGGCCGGCGCGGATGGGGGAGTAGCTCAGCACGTTCTGCACGAACAGCACGATGTAGAAGAACATGCCGAACATCGCCGCGGCGAGGCTGATCATGATCACGTACGTGCCCGAGCGGTTGCGGTCGGCGAACATCCGCAGCGGGGTGATCGGTTCCTTGGCGCGACTTTCGACGAACATGAAGGCGGCGAGCAGTACCACGGCCGCGCCGAACGCGCCGAGCGTCAGCGAGTCCCGCCAGCCGTCGGATGCCGCCCTGATGAACCCATAGACCAGCGCGACCATGCCGAGCGTCGAGGTGAGCGCGCCGGTCAGGTCGAAGCGGCCGGGATGGCGCTCGGACTCGTTGATGTAGCGCGGTGCGAGTGCCGCGATGAGGATGCCGATGGGTACGTTGACGAAGAGCACCCAGCGCCAGTCGAGCCAGTCGGTGAGCAGTCCGCCGGCCAGGAGTCCGATGGCGCCGCCGCCCGCGGAGACGGCCGCGAAGATGCCGAATGCCCGGTTGCGCTCGGGGCCTTCGGGAAACGTCGTGGTGATCAGCGCGAGCGAGGTGGGTGATGCGATCGCGCCGCCCATTCCCTGCAGGACGCGTGCGGCCAGCAACTGCCAGGGTTCCTGGGCGAGTCCGCCGAGCAGCGAGGCGAAGGTGAACAGCAGGATGCCGGCGATGAAGACCCTGCGGCGCCCGAGGATGTCCCCGGCTCGACCTCCGAGCAGCAGCAGGCCGCCGAAGGTGAGGGTGTAGGCGCTGACGACCCACGTCAGGTTGGTGGTGGAGAAGTTCAGTGCGGTCTGGATGTCGGGCAGGGCAATGTTGACGATCGTGGCGTCGAGAACCACCATCAGCTGGCACGCAGCGATGACCGTAAGCGCGATGCCCGGGCGTGTCGGGCGTGAGGCCGGACCCGGTCGCGCGGGCACGGGTGACTGCGTCTGTATCTGATCGTGCGTCACAGAATGTCCCCCAGAGACGAAGTAGTGAACGTATGCGTTCACTACTCGGGACGATAGCGAGTCGGCCTTCGTGAACACAAGCGTTCTCTAAGGGGGTTGGTCTTGAAGTGGCGCCGTGGGTTGAGAAGGTCGCTGGGCCCGGCGGCACTGCTGCCGTACCGAACAGGTGTGATGGGCGGGAGGTGATCCCGGAGAAGGCGGGAGTGGCTGCCGCGCTGTCGCAGAGGGTTCTCGTGGGAGGGTGCAACGAGAGGGAGGGGCTGGCGGAGCGTGACTTGGGTCGTCGGCCGGGGTTCCGGGGTGCCGGGTTCTGCGCAAGTTCGAGTCCGTGATGGGGGACTGGGCGACAGGGAACGCCGTCGGCCGGGAGTGGGGAGCTCGTGATTCAGGCGGTTGAGCGCTTGAGTCGGTAGTCGGTAGCCGGTAGCCGGTGTCGCTTGGTGCAGGTTCGAGTCACCGGCGGAAGCCGCAAGTCATGGGAAGCCGAATCGGCGCTGCCGGGGGGCGGGTGTGCCCGTATGTGTTTGGTCAAGGTCGTGGGTCGCGATGGCGGCATGACGACCTGGTTCCGCGCCTACTCCAAGGACGAAGATCTGTGGCTGTATTTCGAGGCTGATGACGAGGGTTGGGCAGCGCGTCATGTTGAGGTCCGGGGGAAGGATTCGCGGCCGGTGACGGCGGCTTCTCTCGTTGAGGTGCTGCACCTACGTGATCAGGTCGATCGCGCGGCGATGGGCCGCTATGAACGGCGGTACGGCGTTCTCGTCGAAGGTCCCGTTGACGACTGGCAGGGCCAGCCCCAGGCGGCCGAGATCTCCGCAGAGGAGTTCGAGCAGCTGTGGACTGAAGCAAGGCGGACTCTCAGTGAATTGGAGGCGGTCACCGCGCGCAGGACCGGACCGGAGCCGATCACCACACCGGCCACCACCTCGCCCACGGCCGCGATGGCCAGGCCCAGGCCCCACCCGGTCGGGGTGTCGCCGAGCGCCGTCCAGAACCCGTTCTCGGCGAGCGGCTGCACAGCGTACGGCCGATCTCGGATGCGGATGGAAGATAGTCGGCCGAGGCCACACCGGTGTGGGGCGGCATCTCCAGGACCGCTACCAGGCCTGCCAGTCCGGCGACCGGCGCAGCGCGGTGGTGGCGCTCGGGCTGCGCCCGGCGGGCTTCGTCCTCATGGACGCCAGTGCCGACGCTGTCACTGGAACAGCGTCTTCAGGTCGGGTTTCTTGTCGCCGAAGAGGCCGTCCTGCTCACCGAGCGAGGCCAGCTTCTCCAGGGACGCCATGTCGTACTGGGCGGGCCAGTTGGGCAGCGTCAGGTTCTTCAGCACCTTGCCGTCGATCTTGGTGTAGGTGGTGAGGATCTGCCGCGCCTCGTCCGGGTGTGCGGAGGCGTACGTGAGCGACTCGGTCATCGCCTCGGCGAACTTCTTCACCAGGTCGGGGTTCTCCTTCGCCAGCTGGGGCGAGGTGAAGTAGGTCGCCACGGTGAGCTTGGAGTCGGTCTCGGCGAACGGTGACGTCACGGCCCGGGCACCCTGGGACTTGGCGATCGTCAGCGCGGGCTCGCCCATCCAGGCTGCGTCCACCTGGCCGCCGTCGAGAGCGGCCGGCATCTGATCGAAGGCAATCTCCACGAACTTCACCTTCGAGGGATCGCCCCCGTCCTTGCGGACCGCCTCGCGCACGGTGGTGTCACCGATGTTCTGCAGGGTGTTCACCGCGACCGTCCGGCCGGCCAGGTCCCTGGCCGACTTGATGGCGCTGTTCTCCTTCACCGCCACCGCGGTGACGTCGGTCGTGGTGTTTCCCGTGGTGGCCGCTCCGTTGGCCACCGACCTCACCAGGACTCCCTTGGCCTGGGCGATCATCAGCGACGTGGTGTTGCTGAACCCGAACTGGAACTGTCCGCTCACCACGCCGGGGATGATGGCGGCGCCGCCCTGGGCGCTCTCCATCTTCAGCTCGATGCCGCGGCTGCTGAAGAAGCCCTTCTTCTGGCCCAGATAGAGCGGGGCCACATCGACGATCGGGATGATGCCGACCTTGACCTGGGTGGTCTTGCCGCTGTCCGAGGCCGATGAACCGCTCGTCTCATCGGACGAGGATCCGCATCCGGCCGCACCGATGACTGTGACCACCGCTATCGCAAGCCCGAGACTGCGCCGTCGCATGGGCTCCTCCTCACGGGACGTGGGTGAGAACTGCTTGCTTTGGGTGCAGGTGTGAAATTCGAGAGAGTTGAGCCGAGGCTGTGCCGTTGCCGGAAGGCGCCGATGGGGGCACCGCAGAACTCCGAGAGGGGGTGCGGCTGTTCAGGTCGGCACGGGTCATGGGGTGGGGCGGCGTCTCCCGCGGTGACTCCATGGGGCATGGCGAGAGGTTCGAGACGTCGATCGGATGCCAGCGGGTTTCGAGCGGGCTCGCTGCTCGTGGCACCCCATCGGAGGCACGTTGTGCATCTTCTTGACGGCCGCAATGTACACGCCTACCTTCGCGGTGTCATGCTCCCGGACGAAAGAGGCCGCGAAGGCTTCGCACCGGTCTCCGGCCGGGCCCCTCGCCGAGGTCACAGCCCCCCGTCGCCGCTTGCGTTGCACTTCCTCCCGCCACCCTCACCAGGCCAAAGGAGTCCGCCTCGTGACCCGCATCCGCAGACGTACGCTTGTCGCCCTGGCGGCGCTGCTGCTCGCCGCCCCCCTCGCCCCGTCCGCCCAGGCGGTCGACACCAGCGCTCATGTCGAAGGCACCTTGCCCTCCGGCGCGACCTACGTGATGGACAAGCCGGAATCCTGGAACGGCACGGTCCTGCTCTTCAGTCACGGCTACACCCCGCTCGGAGTGCCCAATCCGGCGCGCAACGCCCCTGACGACGCCACCAAGTCCGCTCTGCTGAAGGAGGGTTACGCGCTCATCGGCTCCTCGTACGAGAGCAACGGGTGGGCGGTGAGTGAGGCGGTGCCGGACCAGCTGGCCACGCTGGACACGTTCACCGCACGCTTCGGCCCGGCCCGGCACACCATCGCCTGGGGCGCCTCCTACGGCGGGCTCGTGACCTCGATGATCGCCGAGCGCCACCCTGACCGCATCAGCGGATCACTGTCCCTGTGCGGCCTGCTTCAGGGCGGCGTGGCCAACTGGAACAGCACCCTCGACCCGGTCTTCGCGTTGAAGACACTGCTCGCCCCGGACGCGGACGTCCGACTGACCGGACTGGGGAGCCAGGCGGCCGCTGCCGAGGCGGCCGACACGCTGGCCGGGGCCGTCGCCGGGGCGCAGAGCACGGCTTCCGGGCGGGCCCGTATAGCGCTGGCCGCCGCCCTGCACAACATCCCCGGCTGGAACGACCCCTCCCAGATCCGGCCGGGACCGACCGACTGGGACGCCCAGCAGGCCAACCAGTTCCAGGCGGTCATGGGCCTGGTGAAATTCCCTGCCTTCTCCTGGCGGCAGGAGGCCGAAAGTCGGGTCGGGGGCAACATGTCCTGGAACACCGGCGTCGATTACACCGCCATGCTTCACCGTTCCGCCCTCTACAAGGAGGTCAGCGAGCTCTACGCCAAGGCCGATCTGTCGCTGACCAAGGACCTCACCACACTGAACCGCGCTCCCCGGATCGCCGTCGACACCAAGGCCGTGGAACGGATGGCCGTCACAAGCTCGTTCACCGGCCGGCTGGCCAAGCCGCAACTGACCGTGCACACCACGGGCGACGGCCTCATCCCGGTGCAGTCGGTGAGCGCCTATCGCCGTGCGGTCGCCGCGGCGGGCTCCAACCCCTTGCTGCGCCAGGCCTTCGTCGAGAACGCGGGCCACTGCACGTTCAGCACGGGCGAAGAGGTCGCCGCTGTGCACACCCTGGAAACCCGCATCACCACGGGCCACTGGCAGGGCACCGACCCTGCCACCCTCAACGCCCGTGCTGCGGAGGCCGATCCGTCCGCGCCGGCGCGCTATGTGTCCTACCGGCCCTCGCCGTACCCGCGCCCCTATGACCTGGCCCACCCCGCCGACCGGTACCGGCCCTGACACCAAGCCACGCCACGCCGCCCGCCGTGCCCGCGGCGGGCGGCCGTACCTTTTCCGACATGACGCTCTCCGAGGTGGCCCCCGACGTGGACGACGGGTACAACGGCACTGCCCCGGACTCGCCTGGCGGACCGCAACCGCGACCCCAGTCCCTGTTGCTCGCCTTCTTCGGTGACCACGTCCTCGAAGAGGGCCCGCTGTGCGTGTATTCGGGCAGCATCATCGACGTTCTCGGTCGCGTGGGAGTCGGGGAGCAGGCCGTCCGCTCCACCCTCACCCGTATGGTGGGCCGCGGCCTGCTGCATCGTCAGCGGCAAGGGCGCCGCATGTACTTCGGCCTGACCCCGCACGCGACGCAGATCCTCCACGACGGCCGCAAACGCGTCTGGGAGGCCAGCGCGGTCAACGACGACTGGGACGGAACCTGGACCCTGCTGGGTTTCTCGCTGCCCGAAGCCTGGCAGCGTCAGCGCCACGACCTGCGCTCGCGGCTCACCTGGTCCGGATTCGGTGCTCTCTACAGCGGGCTGTGGATCGCGCCGGGTGGTGTCGACGTCTCCGAGATCGTCGCCGAGCTCGGCATCGCAGCTCATGTCAAGATCTTCCATGCGCGCGCCGACGACGCCACCGACGTCGACTTGATGATCCGCGACACCTGGGATCTGGAGACCATCGCCGCCCGCTACACCGCTTTCGAAAACCGATGGATCACCCACGTCACCCACGCCGTCCATCCGCCCGTCGACCCGCTGGCCACTCACCTGCGCCTGGTCGCCGAGTGGCTGGGCACCATCCGCACTGATCCCCGGCTGCCCGTCCGGCATCTGCCGGCCGACTGGCCCGCCCGATCCGCGGAGAAGACCTTCCGGCGCATCACGGAACAGACGGGGGAGCCCGGCCGCCGGGTGGCCGCCGAGGTACTGGAGACGATGCCTGCGCAACCTCGTGAGCATGGGTGACGCCGACTGGCCGGCCACGCCGAGGTGACGGTCGGGACGGCGGCGGCCGCGCCCCGCCGCGCAGGCGGCCACGACGGCGCGCGAACCCGCTCAACGTCGGCGCGCGAACCGGCTCAACTACGTCCACTACTCCGCCGGTACGGGCCACATCGAGGTAGCGCCTGCCGGGCGTGACGTAGCGGTGGACACCAGCGCGTCGTAGCCCAACGGCTCGCCCCGGCGCTTGCCCCGGCCTCCGACCAGGATCACCCAGGGTGTGTCCACGTCGGCCGGACGCTCACGCATCACGTACGCGTTCAGCGCCGCCAGCGCCCGCCCCTCCCACCGTTCGACCACACGGTCGCGACGCGACGTCTGCCGCACCCCGCGCGGGTGATCGTCCCGTTTGCGGACCGTCACCCGGCGCTGGCCGTAGGAGATGTCCTCCAGCCGCAGTCAGAGCACATCCCTGGGGCGCAGCCCGCCCTCCCCCACATCACCTTCAGCAGTGCCGGATCGCGACGAGTGCGCAGCTCATCCAGCAGGGCCCGGTAGGCGTCGTCGGGCATCGGGCGCGGCACCGGCTCCACCGTCCTCAGCCGGCAACACCCGGCGCACCGGCTGCTGCCGGCGAGCGTTCATGAGCGGCCCGGCCGGTAGCGGTCCGGCACCCGCGCCGCGGCCTGGTCGACCTTCTTGACGATCAGGTAGTCCCGGCCGGCGTACTGCTCGCGGCGATGAGGAACTCGTAGAACGACGACACCGCGGCGAGCGCATGGTGAAGACCCTGGCGGAGTTCCTGGCGATTCCTGCCGTTCCGGTGCCCGAGCCATCGAAAGAGCCGCCGTTGCCTGACATGCTGGTCGAGGGCGTGGTCGACCCTCGCTCGTTTCACGCGGACAACGACGATGACAGGGACGGTGAAACGCGCGATGGAACGGTCGCGTCGAGTACCACCATGAGTTGGCAGGCGGCGATGACGGTGAGCGTGATGCCGGGATGCCCCTCCCGGCGTGCCGCACCTGGTTTCTGATCCTCGATCAACTGGGAGGTTGTCACTGTGAGTCCCCCGCAAATGCCTTAGTGAACGCAAGCGTTCACTTACATTGTCGTCGTGCGGTCCGTCCCCCCGTAGTGGCCGTGCGATGCTCCCCAGTCCCCGGAACCCCCGCTTCCCCTGTTCGTTGGAGACGCTCAGATGGTTACCTCGCGCTGGACGGCCGCCCCCGCCCAGACGGCCTCTCTTCGCCGGCGTGGCGCCGTGCTCGATCGCGCGATCCTCGACGCCGCGCTGGAACAGCTCAGCACCGTCGGATGGAACGGCCTCACGATGGAGGGTGTCGCCGCCGGCGCCCAGACCGGGAAGGCCGCCGTCTATCGTCGCTGGCCGTCGAAGGAGGACCTCGTCGCCGATGCGCTGCGCGCCGGACTGCCGCGGTTCGAGGCGGCACCCGATCTGGGGAGTGTCCGCGAAGATCTGCTGGAGCTGTGCCGGCAGGCGCGGGAGGCGATGTTCTCTCGCCCCGGTTTCGCACTGCGGTCAGTGATTCACGAATGCGACAGCAGCCAGGCTGAGCGGTTTCATGGCGTGATCTTCAAGGGGGTCGTGGAGCCCACGATAGGGCTGCTCCGTGACGTGATCACCCGTGGAATTGAGCGGGGAGAGGTGCGGCCCGACGCGGCGAACGGCTATGTCTTCGACGCCATTCCGGCGATGATGATGTACCGGTCAAAGATGTGCGGGAGCGAATGGAGTGATCGGGATCTCGAGGAGATGATCGACCAGTTGATGCTTCCGCTGCTCCGCCCGGCGGGCACCTGAAACACCGCTTCGCCGGCCTGGAGGTTGCTTCGGTGAACCAGGGTGTCGAAGCCCGAGCCGGGCGGCGTACGCTAAGGGCGCCATGCCGTACGAACCGCCTACTCACACCGTCGAGCGCTCCCTTCGAGCCACGACCGGAGCGAAGATCATTGCCGGTGTCGACGAGGTGGGGCGCGGCGCGTGGGCCGGCCCCGTCACCGTCTGCGCGGCGATCACCGGACTGCGTCGGCCGCCCGCAGGGCTCACCGACTCCAAGCTGCTCACCGTCAAGCGGCGCAACGAGCTTGCCGTCCAGCTGCGGACGTGGGTCACGTCGTACGCCCTCGGGCACGCCTCTCCGGAGGAGATCGACGACCTGGGGATGACGGCCTCGCTGCGGCTCGCCGCAGGTCGCGCCCTGGAGGCCCTTCCGGTCCGTCCCGACGCCGTGATTCTCGACGGGAAGCACGACTATCTCGGGGACCCTTGGAGGGTCCGTACCGTGATCAAGGGCGACCGGTCGTGCGTGGCGGTCGCGGCGGCCTCGGTGATCGCCAAGGTGCAGCGCGACAAAATGATGGCCGAACTGGGTATCGACCATGCAGACTTCGGTTTTGCGGACAACGCCGGGTATCCGTCGCCCGTGCACAAGGCCGCACTGGCGGAGCGGGGACCCACCCCGTACCACCGGTTGTCGTGGGCGTATCTTGATGCGCTGCCCCAGTGGCGGCACCTCAAGAAGGTCCGCACCTGGGTGGAAGGAAGCGTTCCGGAGATCGAGGGGCAGCTCGGCTTCGATTTCTGACGATTCCGCTCGCACTTGTGTGCCACCCGCTGACGCGAGCCGTACCAGCGTTTGATAAACATCAGCTCATGCCTCTCATTCCCGAGGAGCCTCAGATTCACGAGAGTGCCCAGGGTCCCCGCGCCACTCCGGCCAGCGGCCGTACCGCGCCGACCCCTCGCCCCGTACCCGGCCCCCGCCCCGCGGCTTCGTCGCGTCCCGGCCGACCCGGGCCCCCGCGGCCCGCGCCGCCGGTGCAACGTACGCCGCGTGACATGGCCGTGGCCAAGCCCGGGCCCTCGGGTCCGGCTGCCCCCGCCGCCTCCGCTCCGGTCGCGGCGACCCCGCAGATCCAGCTGATCCCGGCCTCGCCCGAAGGCGCGCTCGACGCCGCCGAGGAAGCCGTCGACCTGCTCCTGGATTCGGGCCGAGCCCCCGGCGACGTGCTGGTGATCACCACCGGAGAACAGCACCCGTGGGCCGCCCACGAGCTGTCCTTCGGCGAAGCCTCCTACTGGGGGCAGCACGACTCGGGTGACGACGTCTTCTACGCCGATGCGGCGGTCGCGGGTCGTGCCGCGGTGCGCCCCGTGGTCGTGGTGGCGGTCAACGGCGGTCCTGACACCAGTGCCGCCGACGCCCTGCCCCTGGCCCTCGACCGGGCCGGTGCCCTGCTGATCGTCTGCGGTGACCCGCAGCGGATCAACTCGGTGCTGGGCGCGGGCGTCTGAGTCGGTTCCGGCTTGTTCGGGGGATTACCTCACGGAACATCCGGGGACAGGACGCCGCAGCGGCGGCGTCTGCATGGTGGGGTCTGCACGGTGGGGTTTTCGGCGTGCGCTGACGAGCGGGGAGCTCGCCGGGTTTCGGCCCGTCGGGTCCGCGTGTGGGTCCATGCCGACGGACAGTCGTCGTGGACCGTCCAGTCGCGGACCGGGGTTCGCGGAGCGAGCCGGACAGCCCTCGTAAGGCGGGTGGCCCGCGGCGCGTCGGCGCTCGGTCGCTTACCTCGGGGCGTCCGCGGTCGCAGGGCCTCGGCGTCGTGTCGCGCCCCTCGTACCGCGTGACGTGTCCGTCGGCGAGAACTCCGGTCCCAGCGTCCTCAGCGCGCCGCTGCGCGCCGCAGGACCTCCGAGGCCGCGCCGCCGGTGCGGGGCATCGGGAGCGGTGATTCGGACGTGGCGAAGGGCTCGGGTGCCGAGTCGGTGCTGGGGCGGCGCCCGCCGCGGCCCTCGCCGAGGACCTGCCAGCCGTCACGAGTCAGCGTGATGTACGCCCCGCAGCGCAGGCCGTGCAGGGTGCACGCGTCGCGCAGGCCCCACATCCACGCACCGTCCTCCTCGGTCCAACGGGCGTCTCCGTCACGGCAGTAGAGCAGCACCGCGGTGCGCACCGGGGTGCGGCGCCGCAGGTCGTGCGGGATGACGCGGCGCAGCTGGGTGAGCAGCGCGTTGCGGAACATCCAGCCGTCCGCCGGGGCCGGGCGGCGGGTGAACGAGGCGCTCGCCCGAAGCCGCTCCTCCGTGTCGAGGACGGCCACGATCGCCGTCGCCGGCCCGGGGCGGTGCCGGGAGTGCAGACCGCTGACGACCTCGCGGGGATTGCGCAGCAGCGGGATGCCCGCGGCGGCCCACTCCGCGGGTTCGAGCATGCGGGCCAGAGGGTTGGCGGATGCGGCGGGCAGGTCGGCTGACGTCGACATGGATGCCGCGGAGGACGGAGCGAATCCGAAGGTCACGGTCCTCCCTTCGGCTACGCGCCCACACTGCGGGCGAGGTCGGAATCGGGGGAGCGCACACCGCAGCAGAGCCCTACCGGACCACGGACGAGCCGTGCGGGGAGCGGACTTCAATTCTTCCTGTCGAACCTGGATGCGGCAACGAGCAATTGGGGCCACCGACCGTAATCTGGTGGTGCGCGCGTTATATCCCTACCCAGCGCGTGACTGTGCGATGCACGGGGCGCCCCCCGCACCACCAGGTCGAGGCTGCTCACCGTGTTCGCCGACGGCCCATGAGCGCCGGTCGCGCCGGGTGAGGTGGCTGATTGTCAGTGCCATCAGGTTGCATGGAGGCATGAACACTGTGGAGCTCCGCGCCGAAGCCGATGCCGTCCTCGCCGAGCTCGTCGGTGCCCAGGAGGGCTCGGCGCGGCTGCGGGAGGACCAGTGGCAGGCGGTGGCGGCTCTGGTGGAGGACCGTCGACGTGCCCTGGTGGTGCAGCGTACGGGCTGGGGCAAGTCGGCGGTGTACTTCGTCGCCACCGCGCTGCTGCGCCGACGCGGCGCCGGCCCGACGGTGATCGTCTCCCCGTTGCTGGCCCTGATGCGCAACCAGGTCGAGTCGGCGGCGCGGGCCGGCATCCAGGCGCGGACCATCAACTCCGCCAATCCCGAGGAGTGGGACGCGATCTACGAGGAGGTCGAGCGCGGTGAGACCGACGTTCTCCTCGTGAGCCCGGAGCGCCTCAATTCCGTGGATTTCCGCGAGCAGTTGCTGCCCAAGCTCGCGGCCACGACCGGCCTTCTGGTGGTCGACGAGGCGCACTGCATCTCCGACTGGGGTCATGACTTCCGGCCCGACTACCGTCGGCTCCGGGCGATGCTCGCCGCGCTCGCCCCCGGCATTCCGGTGCTTGCGACCACGGCGACCGCCAACGCGCGCGTAACGGCGGACGTGGCCGAGCAGCTGGGGACCGGCGCCGGTGAGGCCCTGGTGCTGCGCGGCTCGCTGGAGCGGGAGAGCCTGCGGCTGGGGGTGGTGCAGCTGCCGGACGCCGCACACCGTCTGGCCTGGCTGGCCGAGCACCTGGACGAGCTCCAGGGCTCCGGGATCATCTACGCGCTCACGGTGGCCGCGGCCGAGGAGGCCACCGCCTTTCTGCGGCAGCGCGGCTTCCCCGTGGCCTCGTACACGGGGCGCACGGAGAACGCGGACCGGCTGCAGGCCGAGGCCGACCTGCTGGCGAACCGGGTCAAGGCGCTGGTCGCGACGTCGGCGTTGGGCATGGGGTTCGACAAGCCGGACCTGGGCTTCGTGGTGCACCTCGGCTCGCCGTCCTCGCCGATCGCGTACTACCAGCAGGTCGGCCGCGCCGGTCGAGGTGTCGAGCACGCGGATGTGCTGCTTCTGCCCGGCAAGGAGGACGAGGCCATCTGGCGCTACTTCGCCGATACGGCCTTCCCGCCCGAGGCGCAGGTCTGGCAGACCCTCTCGGCCCTGGCCGATGCGGGACGACCGCTGTCCGTGCCGGCCCTGGAGGCGGTGGTGGACCTTCGGCGTTCCCGACTGGAGACCATGCTCAAGGTTCTCGACGTGGACGGCGCGGTCAAGCGGGTCAAGGGCGGCTGGATCTCCACCGGTGAGCAGTGGATCTACGACGCGGAGCGGTACGCATGGGTGGCGCGGCAGCGGACGGCCGAGCAGCAGGCCATGCGGGAGTACGTGAGCACGTCCCGGTGCCGGATGGAGTTCCTGCGTCGGCAACTGGACGACGAGGGGGCCGCCCCGTGTGGCCGCTGTGACACCTGCGCCGGCACCTGGATCGCTTCGTCCGTCTCGGCCGACGCTCTGACCGGGGCGGCGAAGGAGCTGGACCGCCCCGGGGTGGAGGTTGAGCCGCGCCGGATGTGGCCGACGGGGATGCCCGCACTGGGCATCGACCTCAAGGGACGTATCCCGGCGAAGGAACAGTGCTCGACCGGGCGTGCCCTGGGGCGGCTCTCGGACATCGGCTGGGGCAACCGCCTGCGTCCCTTGCTGGCCGAGAACGCTCCCGACGGGCCGGTCCCCGACGACGTCCTCCAGGCCGCGGTCGCGGTGCTCGCCGACTGGGCGCGCTCGCCGGGCGGCTGGGCGCCGAACGTCCCGGACGCCTCCGCCCGCCCGGTGGGAATCGTCGCCGTCCCGTCCCTGGCCCGCCCGCAACTGGTCGGTTCCCTCGCCCAGGGCATCGCGACCATCGGCCGCCTGCCCTATCTGGGCACCCTGACCTACACCGGGCCGAGCGGCGCACACGCGGCGCGGCGCAGCAACTCCGCCCAACGCCTGCGATCACTGTCCGGAACGTTCACCGTCTCCGAGGAGCTGGCCGCTGCCCTGGCGAGCTCCCCAGGACCGGTCCTGCTCGTGGACGACTACACCGACTCAGGCTGGACCCTCGCCGTCGCCGCTCGCCTGCTCCGCCGGGCAGGCAGCGAGCAGGTGCTGCCCCTGGTCCTCGCTGCGGCAGGCTGAGCCTGCAGGCAGGTGTCATCGAGAGTGCCAACGCCCACGAGCTGATCGTGAAGGAGTTCCTGCGGATCGCGTCGGGAGAGCCGATCGGCACCGCGCAGCTCAAGTGACGGCCCGGGTCGCGGCTTCGAGACCGGGTTCCGAGCGTCGAATCCTGGTTCCGACTTGACCTCGGACGTGGCTCCGCATGCGGCCTCGGACATGCCCGGCCCGGGTTGTCGTGTCCCTGGTCGGACTTATCCACAGGGCAAACCGGAACTTCGCGATCCGGGAGATCGTCTGCGTATGACGAATCACAGCGAAGTGACTGGATCTCCTGAGAACGACGACAACACGGGCGGGGAGCACTACTGCGCGCCTGGTGCGACCGACGCGACCGACAAACCTGAGATGTACGACGCGCAGCTCGGGCCCGACGAGGACGGCGGACACACGGGGCGCGCGGGACACGCAGCACACGCTGGACAGGCAGAACTCGCACGACACCTGGAGCAACTCGACTGCACCACGCACGAAGCGCACCTGCCCGAGCACCAGGTCACCCTGCGCACCCCGGCCGAACTGGCCGACGCACTGCCCTATCTCCTCGGTTACCGCCCCGAGGACAGCATCGTGCTCGTCGCCCTGCACGACAGGGCCGGCCGCGGCCGGTTCGGCGGCCGTGCCCGGCTCGGCATTCCCGCGAGTAAAGACGACTGGGACTCCGCGGCCAGGCAGTTGACCCACGGACTGGTGAGGGGCGGCGAGCGCAGGGGAGTCCGGCCGGAGCAGATGGTCGCCTTCCTCTGCCAGGAACCGACAGACGGCGAGACGGGCCGACAGGTCATGGAACGGCTGCGCCCGCTGGCCCAGAAGATGCGTGTCGCGTGCGGCAGCCTGGACGTTCCGGTGATCGAGGCCCTGTGTATCTCGGACGGCCGCTTCTGGTCGTACTGCTGCGACCGAGTCGAGTGCTGTCCGCCCGAGGGCCGCACGATGGGCCTTCCCGGTACGTCCGTGCTGGCCGCCGCGGCCACGTACGCGGGAGTTCAGGTGCGCGGCACCTTGCGCGAGTTGCGGGCCAGGCTGCAGCCGCTCGAGACCGCTGCCGCCCTGGAGCAGGAGGCCGCTCTGGACACGGTCGGCATGGAGCTGGTCCCCAGGATCGTCGACGACGCGTCACGCGCGGGCGTGGCAGAGCAGACGCTGGACCTGGCCGAGCGGCTCAGGTGCCGGTTCGCCGCGGCCCCGCTCCCGCCCGGGACGCTCACGGCGGATCTCCGGGACGACGAACTGCTCGGACACGACGAAGCCGCGAGGCTCATTCTTGGTCTTCAGGACCGTGCGACCCGGGACCGCGCCGCCGAGTGGATGGAGGGCGACGAAGCCGGTCCCGCCCTCCGGCTGTGGCGAGCACTGGCCCGCCGCTGTGTCGGACCTTACAGCGAGCACGCGGCAGCGCCGCTCACTCTCGTCGGCTGGGTCGCCTGGTCCACCGGCGACGACTTGGAGGCCCGAGAGGCCCTTGCCATGGCCCTCGGCGCGGACCGCGACTACCTCTTCGCCCGTCTGCTGCACCAAGCCTGCAACGAAGGGCTGGACCCCGAGTCGATCCGCCGCTGCCTGCGTGCGGAACGTGAGGGACGGGAGCGGACGGGCGCGGCAGCGCTCGACAAACCGGAAGACGTGGAACAGCAGGTAAGGGACGAGGGCGAGGAGTCGGTACGGGGCGAGGCCGAGCGGCCGGTACCGGGCAAAGCGGTGGAGTCTGCGCCGCTGTCCGAGACGGGTGATCGTCGTACGTCTCGGCGCCGGGCGGGGTCGGCCGGCAGTCTCCCCCGCTCCGCGAGCGGCACCGGTCGAGAGCGGGGGACGAGTGTCCCGCGCCCGCGCGCATCGGCGAGGACCCGTCCTGGTGTTCCGCGGCCGGGCGGCACGGTTCCGCGCAGCTCGAAGGAGACGGCTTCGCGTACGTCGAAGAAGGGCGCCGCTCGTCGGGATGGGTCCCGTCCGGACGGGGTGCGTCCTGGCAGTGACGGGGGCGAGGGGCATGCGTGAGCCGTCTCGGTGGAGCCGTGCCCCGGGCCGTCCGGGTGACAGCTGTGGCGGGCGGCGCGGTGACCGAGGCCGTGGTGGAGGCCACGGCAGTCGTGGTGCCGGGGCCACGGATCGCCTCGGCCTGCCCGACGAACCCGATGCAGGGTCCGGTCCTCCTACGGGGTTACCCCGTGCCGTGCGTGACCTGGAGGGATCCCTCCCCGTTCACCTGAGTGGCGGAACGGTCGAACCGGCCGTGCCGCCGCATCGCCCCTGTCACTCCGGGTCCCCCAGCCGCCGCCGCACACGCCCGAGGCGCACAGAGCGCAGAGGAAGCCGCCCCATGCCACAGCCGACACCGGTGCCACCGCCGACTCAGGCCTCCCCGGCCGCAGACGATCGCTCGACATCCGGTGGGCTGGTCCCGTCCCAAAGGCTGGATACGGGGCTGCCTCCGCCCGCGGACGGTGCGGGGCGGCGCGCGCCCGGGCTCTTGAACGACGCCCTTCGAGGGGCTGAGCACACGCATCGGCCACCAGGCCAGGGCCCGTCGTCCTCGGTGCTCATGAGCCCGGACATGGCAACACCGGCACAGACCGACAACGTACGGCGCTTCGCCCAGTCTCAGGACACCCCCTCGCCGGCCCCACAGTCGGCCGTGCGTCGGTCCACCGACCTGCCGCCCACCCACAACGCCCTGATCTGCGTCGCCCTACCCGGCCTCGTCATCTCCACGGACCAGGGGCAGTTGACCGGCCGGGGACTCGACGGGTTCTACCGAGCAGGCCGACGCGTCCTCTCGCGCTGCCAGATCCGGGTGGCCGGACGCGAACCGCTCGCGGTCCAGGCCAGGATGACCGCGGCCGACCACGCCCGGTTCGTGGGCACGCTGCGCAGTTCGCCGCAGGCGGGACCGGACCCGGACATCGTGGTCGAGCGGACCCGTCATGCGGACGGTACCGAGCGGATCACGTTGCACAGCGCAGCCGTTCGACCCCTGCGCCTGCCGGTCGAGGTCGCCCTGGGTACGGACCTGGCCGACCTCGGAGCGATCGCGAGCGGCAGCACAGGACCGGAACTCCCCGCCACCGTCCACGACTCCGGCCTGCGCTGGTCGTCCGCCAGAGGAAGCTCGACTGTGACGGCCGACCCGTCGCCCGCCGATGCGCTGGCCTCCGCGGGACTGCTGCGCTGGGAGTTCGCGCTGCCCCCGGGCGGGAGCGTGACCATCGAACTGCGCGTGCGGCCGGACGGAGCGGGACCCGTGCGCGCCGCGGGTCGAGCGGCGACCAGCCCGCTGGCGACGGCGCGGGCGGCAGGCGACGATCCCGGGGTGGAGGCGTTGCTGCGGACGAGCATCGAGGATCTCCATGCCCTTCTGCTGCGCGACCCGGCCCACACCTCCGACGTCCACCTGGCCGCCGGAGCCCCGTGGCGCTGCGGCCTGGCCCCGGCCGAGGCCCTCGCCGCGGCCCGGATGACCCTGCCCCTGGGCACCCGGCTCGCCGCAGGCACGCTGCGTACCCTCGCCCGCACCCAACTCCGGGCCCAGGGACCGCAGTCCGGCATGATCCCCGCGCCGATACGGGACGCGGGCACGCATCTGCCACCGGGCTGCACGGGCACGGAGGCCACGCTGCTCTTCCCCGCGCTGCTCGCGGAGGCCCGACGCTGGGGGCTGCCCAAGTCCGAGACCGAGGAACTCCTCCCGGCGGCCGAGCGATGTCTGACCTGGCTGCGGACCACCGTGGGCGCCGGCGTGTATCTGCCCGACCCGCACCCCGGCGGCCCCGTCCGCTGCGAGACCCAGGCCCACGCCCATCGCGCGGCATTGCTCGGCGCCGATCTGCTCGACGCCTGCGGCAGACCGGGCGGTGCCGAGCTGCGGCAGTGGGCCGGGGCCCTGCGGACGGCGTTCCGTGCGGACTTCTGGATCGACGACCTGGGCGGTGGCCGGCCGGCAGCCGCCCGGGCCCCGGACGGACGCCTGGTGCCGCATCTGGGCGCCGCCGCCGTCCACCTTCTCGACACCGGCCTGCTGGGCGGGGGCGACCATGCGCCCGGCCTGCTCGACAAGGTGCAGACCGAACAACTCGCCCGGCTGCTCGGCGGCCCGGCCATGGACTCGGGCTGGGGCCTGCGCGGACTGGGCGTGAAGGAGGCCGGGCACAACCCCTTCGGTCACCGCAGCGGCACCGTGCGGGTCCACGAGACCGCGCTCGCCGTCGCGGGTCTCGCGGCGGCCGGCTACGAGAAGGAGGCGAGCGCGCTGCTGCGGGGTGTGCTGGCCGCCGCGGCCGCCTTCGGTCACCGGTTGCCCGACATGTATGCGGGGGAGCGACGGACGGACGGGAGTGCTCCCCTCCCGCATCCGGCGGCCTGCCGCCCCGCAGCCACGGCCGCGGCAGCCGGAGTGCTGCTGTTGACCACGCTCGCGGGTGTCCGCCCGGACGCTCCGGCGGGGACGGTCACGCTGCGCCCCGTACGCAGTGCGCCGCTGGGCGAGATCGTCCTGACGGGCCTTCGCGTCGTCGGAGCCCCCTTCTCCGTCCGCGTCAGCCGACTGGGGCTCGCCATGGTCGAGGAGGCCGCCGGCGAACTGCAATTGCGAGCATGACCTCGCGCGACGCCGTATGACACGACACACAGGAGGGGGTGGTCAGGCCGATACCGGCCCGAATTGGATCAACCATCGACGGGGCTGACGAAGGGAGTGTTTATCGTCAGGCAGACGACTATGATCGCCGCATGCCCTACGACCCGTCAGCCTTTCCGCCCTTTGCCGTCACCGTGGACCTGGTCGTGCTGACCGTGCGCCGCCATGCCCTGTGCGCGTTGGCGGTGCGCAGGGGCGAACCGCCGTTCCAGGGGCGTTGGGCACTGCCTGGTGGGTTCGTACGGGCCGACGAGGACCTGGCGCAGGCCGCGGCACGGGAGTTGGCCGAGGAGACCGGGCTGCGCGCCCATGACCCGGCCGTCCCGGCGCAGGACAACGGTGCCCACCTGGAGCAGCTCGCGACCTACGGTGACCCCAAGCGGGATCCCCGGATGCGGGTGGTCAGCGTGGCCCACCTGGCGCTGGCCCCCGACCTGCCGGCGCCCCGCGCGGGCGGCGACGCCAGCAACGCCCGCTGGGCGCCGGTCGACGAACTTCTGCAGCAGGGCGGTTACGGCCGCGACGGCGAACCGGTGGCGCCGCTCGCCTTCGACCACGCGCAGATCCTGGCCGACGGGGTGGAGCGCGCCCGCTCCAAGATCGAGTACTCGTCGCTGGCCACGGCGTTCTGCCCGACCGAGTTCACCGTCGGCGAGCTGCGCCGTGTCTACGAGGCGGTGTGGGGTGTGGCACTCGATCCGCGCAACTTCCACCGGAAGGTGACGGGCACGCCGGGCTTCCTCGTCCCCACGGGCGGCACCACCACACGCCAGGGCGGCCGCCCCGCCCAGCTCTTCCGGGCCGGCGGCGCCACGCTGCTCAACCCTCCGATGCTGCGCCCCGAGGTCTGACACAGGGCCCGTGCCGGACGCCCGTCCGGACGCGAACCTCTGCCGATCCGGGCTCAGTCCGGGCTCGGTCCGTGCTCAAGACGGAAGCGGCGGGACCCCGCCGGACCGACTCCGGCCTCCCCAGCGGGCCTTGCCCTACCGGAAAAAACGGACATAGCGCGCTATCTTGCTGCGAGTGATCCAGGCCATCGGACTGACCAGCGACCCTCGCAAGGAGCTTCCTCCCGCCGTCGACGACGTCTCCTTCGAGGCGCGCGCCGGTCGCGTCACCGCGCTGCTCGGGGCGTCGGGAGCGGGCAAGACGACCGCGCTCAGACTCATGCTCGAACTCCAACGCGGCCGTGGAATCACCTACTTCAGAGGCCGCCCCCTGCACCGCATCGCCCACCCCTCGCGCGAGGTCGGCGTGCTGCTGGGCGACCTGCCCGGGCATCCCTCACGCACGGTCCGGGGCCATCTGCGCATGCTGTGTGCCGCCGCGGGCGTGCCGGCCCGGCGCGCCGACGAAGTCCTGGAGGTGGTCGGTCTCGTCAGCCTGCGCGAGGAACGCCTCGGCACCCTCTCGCGCGGCATGGACCGCCGCCTCGGCCTGGCCTGCGCGCTGCTGGCCGACCCGCACACCCTCGTGCTCGACGACCCCGCAGGCGGGCTCTCGGCCCGCGAGAGCCGTTGGCTGTACGGCATGCTGCACGCCCATGCGACGCAGGGCGGCACGGTCCTGCTGACCACGGCCGACCCGAAGCAGGCCGCACGCACCGCCGACCGGGTCGTCACACTCCAGCGAGGCAGACTCATCGCCGACCAGGAGGCCGCCGACTTCGCCCGCACCCGGCTGCGCCCGCGCGTCGCCGTCCGCACCCCCCACGCCTCCCGCCTCGCCGCCCTGCTCACCAAGGAGGCGCGCACCGCACACCGCTCCGTCGAGGTCGTTCGCGAGAGCGGCAACCGCCTCTCCGTGTACGGCAGTACCTGTGCCGACGTGGGTGAGATCGCCTTCCGCCACGGCATCCTCGTACATCAACTCGCCGACGAGATCGGCGACATGGGGCCGGGAACCGAGGCGGGCCCCCGCACGCCTGAGCCGCGGACCTACGAGGTGCAGCAGAAGCCGGCCGCCCCGTTGGCCGCGACCGGTGGCCGCAGGCGCAAAGCCACGCCCCCGCCGGTGCCGGACCCAGGGCTCACCGGGACCGACGATCCAGCGGCCGAGAGGGAAGCGCCTCAGGCGTCGGGCCGAGAGCCGGCCGCAGCCGCTGCCGCGCAGGAGGCTTGCGCGGAGGTTCTGCAGGCATCGGCGGAGGTTCCACAGGCGCGGGCGGGTGGTCCGCGACCAGCCGACGCACCCACAGGCGGGTCTCGTGCAACGGCCGCCGGTTCGCGCTCGTCGAGCTCCTCCGTCGTCGCCCTTCCCGATCTCCCGCCTCCCATCTCCGTCCGCCCCGCCCCCAGCCCTCTCCGCCCCCTGCGCTACGAACTCCGTCGCGCCGTCGGTGTCGGCACGAGCTTCGCCACCGGTGCCGCCGTGCTCGTGGTGTCCGCCCTCACCGCCGTACTGCTGGCACGCGTCGGGCACACGCCGCAGCATCGCCTGATGGCGGCGTGGCCGCAGCAGCTCCCGCTGCCGCCCGCGGCGCTCGGTGCCGGGCTGCTCGGTGCGATCGCGTTCGGTGACGAGTTCCGCCACCCCGCCCTGGCCGCGGACCGCGGCACCGTCCCCCGCCGGCTGGGACTGCTGGCCGCGAAACTCCTCGTCGCCTCCGCCACCGCGCTGGTGCTGGCCGTCCTCACCGTGGGCTGCGACACCGAAGTGCTCTATCTCGTCTACGGACGGGAGCTCGCGGAAGTTCCCGCCGAGTGGCTTTCGCTGAGCGCGAGTTGGATCGGGCTCATGGTCGGCTGCGCCTGGGCCGGCGTACTCGCCGCGGGTCTCTTCCGGTCCACCACGGCAGGACTCGCGGCGGTCGTCTCCGTGCCCGTCGTCGTCGTACCCCTCGTACAAAAGGCCATGGACGGGCCGTCCGTGCGGACGGCGGCCGGGTTTCCGCTGCGGCTGCGGGAGGTGCTCCTGTCCCAGTGGCCCTTCGGAGGCGAGCGCTACCTGGAAGCCGCCGCGCGCGTGGTCGCCCAACCCGTCGGCGGCGCCCTGACGTTGTCGCTCACCGCCCTGCTCTGCGCTTATGTCCTCACGACCCTGCGAAGCAGGGTCCGATGACGACCGCCCCCGCCGCTCCCGGATCTGTCGTGCGCGCAACTCCCCGGGGAAAGCCCATTTCTTTCCGATAAGGCGTCAATTGCGACGGGGTGAGCGATCACCCTTTCGTGTGCTTTTCACCAAAGACCTCAAGGGAGTTGAGGAGGGCGCCGACAAAGGATCCGTGAGTACCCTTGCGCACACCATGATGACCGCCGCCCGCGCCGCCGACTCCGGTCTGGCCGGCCCGGGCGATCTCGACCGCTACCCCTACGCCGAGGCCACCGTCGCCGACCGCGTCGGAGCCTCTGCCTGGGACAGTGCGGAGCCGGAACTGGGCCGTGTGGGCCGACGCGCCGCGGGCAGCCGCGGACGCGGGCTGCACGGCCAACTCGTCCAGCAGCTTGGCCAGATGATCGTCTCGGGTGACCTGGGCGCCGACCGTCCACTCGTCCCCGAGGAGATCGGCCAGCGCTTCGAGGTCTCCCGCACCGTCGTCCGCGAGTCGCTCCGCGTCCTGGAGGCCAAGGGCCTGGTCAGCGCCCGTCCGAACGTCGGCACGCGCGTGCGTCCCGTCAGTGACTGGAACCTCCTCGACCCGGACATCATCGAGTGGCGGGCCTTCGGACCGCAGCGCGACGACCAGCGCCGGGAGCTGAGCGAGCTGCGCTGGACGATCGAGCCGCTCGCCGCCCGCCTCGCCGCCGGGCACGGGCGCGACGACGTCCAGCAGCGGCTCGGCGACATGGTCGAGATCATGAGCCACGCGATGGGGCAGGGCGATGTCCTCACCTTCTCCCGCGCCGACGCCGAGTTCCACTCACTGCTCATCCAGGTCGCGGGCAACCGCATGCTGGAGCACCTGTCGGGGATCGTCTCGGCCGCCCTCCAGGTCTCCGGCGGCCCTGTGACGGGCTGTGACCGGCCGAACGAGACGTCGCTGGCCCAGCACAGCAGGATCGTCGACGCCCTTGCCGCCGGCGACGGCGCGGCCGCCGAGGCCGCCATGCGGCAACTGCTCACCGTCCATCCCGAGGTCGAGCGCGTGGTGCCCGCCCCCCGCGAGCACTGACCGCGCCCACGGGGCGCGGCCGGGAGTGCCTCCCCCTCCTGTGGCATCTCCTGGTCTGTGCGCCCTCTCCCGTCGGACCCGCAGGATCCACACGGATCCTGCGGGTCCGACGGTGCGACGAGGCCGCGGAAAGGCCGTACAGTGCTTGGGCGAAGCTGCGGGCTGCCTGTTCTGTCCGCATCTGCCTGCTTTGATCGGTTACGGGATGTGACTCGGGCCACGCAGATTGGGCGTAACGCTCGGGGAAACAGCGCGATGACCTAAGAGGTGACTGCCGAGGAGGGAATACGGACGCCGCTCAAGGCGCTGTGCATCTTCCCGGCCCCCGCCCGCACCGTCGGCCCAATCCCCAGGTCGGTGGTCGGCTCCTGTCCGCCGTGGACGGGGCCGGAAGCCGTTTTCCAACGTTCCGAGAGGTTGTTCGTGTCGGCCAGCACATCCCGTACGCTCCCGCCGGAGATCGCCGAGTCCGTCTCTGTCATGGCTCTTATTGAGCGGGGAAAGGCTGAGGGGCAGATCGCCGGCGACGATGTGCGTCGGGCCTTCGAAGCTGACCAGATTCCGGCCACTCAGTGGAAGAACGTACTGCGCAGCCTCAACCAGATCCTCGAGGAAGAGGGTGTGACGCTGATGGTCAGTGCCGCGGAGCCCAAGCGCACCCGAAAGAGCGTCGCAGCGAAGAGTCCGGCCAAGCGCACCGCCACCAAGACGGTCGCGGCGAAGACGGTGACCACCAAGAAGGCCACCGCCGCCGCCACGCCTGCGGCGCCCGCCGCCGACTCCGCCGTCGAGGACGACGCCCCCGCCAAGAAGGCCGCTGCCAAGAAGACGACCGCCAAGAAGGCGGTCGCGAAGAAGACCGTCGCCAAGAAGACGGCGGCCAAGAAGACCACAGGCAAGAAGGACGACGCCGAGCTGATCGAGGACGAGGTCCTCGAGGACGCTCCCCCGAAGGGCGGCGAGGAGCCCGAGGGCGCCGAGAACGCCGGCTTCGTGCTCTCCGACGAGGACGAGGACGACGCTCCCGCGCAGCAGGTCGCCGCGGCCGGCGCCACCGCCGACCCGGTCAAGGACTACCTCAAGCAGATCGGCAAGGTCCCGCTGCTCAACGCCGAGCAGGAGGTCGAGCTCGCCAAGCGCATCGAGGCCGGTCTGTTCGCCGAGGACAAGCTGGCCAACGCCGACAAGCTCGCCCCCAAGCTCAAGCGCGAGCTGGAGATCATCGCCGAGGACGGCCGCCGCGCCAAGAACCACCTCCTGGAGGCCAACCTCCGTCTGGTGGTCTCCCTGGCCAAGCGCTACACCGGCCGCGGCATGCTCTTCCTGGACCTGATCCAGGAGGGCAACCTCGGTCTGATCCGCGCGGTCGAGAAGTTCGACTACACCAAGGGCTACAAGTTCTCCACGTACGCCACCTGGTGGATCCGTCAGGCGATCACCCGCGCCATGGCCGATCAGGCCCGCACCATCCGTATCCCGGTGCACATGGTCGAGGTCATCAACAAGCTGGCCCGCGTCCAGCGTCAGATGCTCCAGGACCTGGGCCGCGAGCCCACCCCGGAGGAGCTGGCCAAGGAACTCGACATGACCCCCGAGAAGGTCATCGAGGTCCAGAAGTACGGCCGCGAGCCCATCTCGCTGCACACCCCCCTGGGCGAGGACGGCGACAGCGAGTTCGGTGACCTCATCGAGGACTCCGAGGCCGTCGTCCCGGCCGACGCGGTCAGCTTCACGCTTCTGCAGGAGCAGCTGCACTCGGTTCTCGACACTCTGTCCGAGCGCGAGGCCGGCGTGGTCTCGATGCGCTTCGGTCTCACCGACGGTCAGCCGAAGACCCTCGACGAGATCGGCAAGGTGTACGGCGTCACGCGCGAGCGCATCCGCCAGATCGAGTCCAAGACCATGTCGAAGCTGCGTCACCCGTCGCGGTCCCAGGTGCTGCGCGACTACCTGGACTGAGTCAGATCCCACTCGGCGCCCCTGACCTGCTTCTTTGCGGGTCGGGGGCGCTTTCGTGTGCCAGAGGTGGGTGCAGTTGGCCGTACGTCGCATGGTGCGCGCGGACGCAGTTGAGCGGATGGCGGAGGCCATGCGGACTCCCGCCGAGGCCGTTGAGCGCGGCCGGGCTGTGTGAGACCGCCGACGTAGTGTTGATCGTGCACTGCTGGTGGGCGGCGTCTGAGGCGCGCTGTCGCTGCCGTTGTCGCTGTCGCCGTCTCCGCAGGCTGTGGCTCCACCGAGGACGAGGGCCGTCACGACAGTGACGCTCGCGGTCTTGTGCTTCATGACGATCTTCTTCGCAGGTCGCCCCCCTGTTTCCGTATCCATCATGCGTCCGACGTCACTGGGCGCTGCGATCAGCCAGGTTCGTTCACGCGCCGATGCCGTGCTTGACCGCCGGTTACAGGGCACAGCCAGGGCGCCGGCCAACGAGAGGCGACCGGAATCGACAGAGCACGGGATAACTACTGGTCGTCACGGGACAACTGCTGGTCGTAGTGATGCGGGGGGCGCGGTGATGGCGAGGGTGCTAGTCCCGGAGATACGGCCGGTGCCAGTGGCGTTCACTGAGGACCTTGGTCCACTCAGCGGCGAGCCGCTCCCGCCTGTCGTCAGGAAGCTCGGCCAGATTGGGGCGCAGTCCCTCGATGATCTTCGCTACCTCCTGCGGGTCGCGCCGCACAGGCAGGCCGAGGTGGTGGGCGATCGTGCGGAGAGTCATGGCGGTCATCTCATTCCAGGAGATTTCGCGGACTGCGCTCCCCGCCCACCTGCATCCATGCAGGCCAAGCACAGCGCTCACACGTCCATACTGCGCGACTGCCTCGCCAGGGACCAGGTCGCCCCTCGTGCGACACGCACAGCCCGGTCTCCCGAGTGGGGATCGGCCCTTCGTGCTGTCGCGCAGGTGCGGGTTGCGGTGGGCTGAATCACTCTGGGTGTCCCATGACCACTCCAGAGTGAGGAGCGTGCATGCGTCTTTCCTTGATCCGGGCCCTGGCCCGGCCGCTGGTACTGGCGGCCGCGGCCGCTGCCATACCGCTGGCGTCGGCAGCCCCGGCGGCTGCCGACAGTGTCGTTGTCGGCGGCTTCCCGGTCGATGTCTCGAACAGTCCGTGGACCGTGGCGCTGTCCAGCCGTGACCGGTTCGGGGGTACGCGGGCCGGTCAGTTCTGCGTCGGTGTGGCGGTCGGCCGTTCCACGGTGCTCACCGCGGCCCATTGCCTGAGCCAGGAGGTCCTGGGGGCACCGCCGGAACAGGTGCGCGACTTCAGCGTCATCACGGGTCGTACAGACCTGCTGTCCGGCCGGGGCCAGGAGATCCGGGTCCGCGACACCTGGGTGAACCCGGCCTACGACAGTCGCACCAACGCCGGGGACTTCGCCGTGCTCTCCCTTGCTCAACCGCTTCCCGCCAGCGCGGTCGTTCGGATGGCGCGGGCCGGCGACCCCGCCTATCTGCCGGGGACTCCGGCCCTGGTCTACGGCTGGGGGGACATAACGGGGGCCGGCGACTACCCGCGCAGCCTGCGGGCGGCACGCGTGCATGTCCTGCCCGACGCGCTGTGCAGGCAGGCGTATCCGGGCAGTGGTGAAGGCAGGTACCAGGCCGACAGCATGGTCTGCGCCGGGGAGCAGGGGGGAGGCCGGGACGCCTGTCAGGGTGACAGCGGAGGTCCCCTAGTCGCCCAGGGGAGGCTGATCGGGCTCGTGTCCTGGGGCACCGGCTGTGGTCGCGTGGGTAGTCCCGGCGTCTACACGCGGGTGTCCGAGGTCGTACGGACCCTGGGGTGGCGGGCCGCGGTGCCGGAACGCCATGGCGGCGGCTGACACGGTCTGAGGGCCCGCGGGATATGAGCGCGGGCGGCCGCCCCTGCCGTCAGGGGCGGCCGCCCGTCGACCGGCCTGTGCCGGAAGCTGGCTCGTCGTTAATGCGAGGTGTCAGCGCTCATCTTCGGACGCCGATGCGGGAGCGGACGTCAGCCGCTCCGTCTCGTCCTGTATCTCAGCGGCGATCTTCTTGAGTTCCGGCTCGAACTTGCGACCGTGGTGGGCGCAAAAGAGCAGTTCTCCGCCGCTCAGCAGGACGACGCGCACGTACGCCTGGGCGCCGCAACGGTCGCAGCGGTCAGCGGCCGTCAGCGGGCTCGCGGGGGTCAGAACAGTAGTCACGTCGCCTCTTCTCTAGCTCGACGAGCTGTCGTACCAGGGTCAACATCCAACCAGCCCCAAAACGTTCCCGCTCGCGGCTTCTCTCAGAGAGAAATTCTTTCCGGGGCGGCTGGTTGCTGCCGGTTTGGCGGCGAATGTGCCGTATTGCGTCTCTGTCTTGCTTACGGTTTCGCGCTGTCGGTCAAGGTCGGTCCTCCCGGCTGGCTTGCCGGTTTGTTCATGAGGACGTGCCCGGAGCCTAAATGGTTCATGCCTGGAAGGGAACGTGATATGTACTTCACCCCATCGAGGGATCGAACATGCATACGACTCTCGACTAGTCTGTGTTTCGCACGAGGGTGGCGTTACAACGGCTCTACCAGGCCTCGGTACCCTCTTGACGGCGACCGAAGCCGCGCCCTTACCCAACAGGGCGCCACCTGAAATTCAGCGAGGAGCGAACCGCGTGACCGCCGAGACGTCCGTGCCGTCCACAGCGCTGCTGGCAGGAGCAGACCGGGACGGTTCCAACTACACCGCGCGGCACCTGCTCGTCCTCGAGGGGCTCGAGGCCGTGCGCAAGCGCCCGGGCATGTATATCGGGTCGACCGACAGCCGCGGTCTGATGCACTGCCTGTGGGAGATCATCGACAACTCCGTCGACGAGGCCCTGGGCGGGTACTGCGATCACATCGAGGTGATCCTCCACGACGACGGGTCCGTGGAGGTCCGGGACAACGGCCGGGGCATCCCGGTCGACGTCGAGCCCAAGACGGGCCTGTCCGGCATCGAGGTCGTCATGACCAAGCTGCACGCCGGCGGCAAGTTCGGCGGCGGCTCGTACGCGGCCTCCGGCGGTCTGCACGGCGTGGGCGCCTCCGTGGTGAACGCCCTGTCCGCGCGGCTGGACGTCGAGGTGGACCGGAACGGCCACACCCACGCCATCAGCTTCCGGCGTGGCGTGCCCGGCGCCTTCGCCGCCGACGGTGCGAACGCCAAGTTCGAGGCCAAGGGCGGCCTGCGCAAAACCAAGAAGATCCCCAAGACCCGCAACGGCACGCGCGTGCGGTACTGGGCCGACCGCCAGATCTTCCTCAAGGACGCCAAGCTCTCCCTGGAGAATCTGCACCAGCGCGCCCGTCAGACCGCGTTCCTGGTGCCCGGCCTGACCATCGTCGTCCGCGACGAGTTCGGTCTCGGCGACGGCGGCAGCAAGGGTGAGGAGTCCTTCCGCTTCGACGGCGGTATCAGCGAGTTCTGCGAGTACCTCGCGGCCGACAAGCCGGTCTGCGACGTCCTCCGCTTCGGCGGCCAGGGCACCTTCAAGGAGACGGTCCCGGTCCTGGACGAGCATGGCCAGATGACCCCCACCCAGGTCACCCGCGAGCTCGACGTCGACGTGGCCATGCGGTGGGGCACCGGGTACGACACGACCCTGAAGTCGTTCGTGAACATCATCGCCACCCCCAAGGGCGGCACCCACGTCGCGGGCTTCGAGACGGCCGTGACCAGCACCATGAACGAGGTGCTGCGCACCAAGAAGCTGCTGCGCGTCGCCGAGGACGACATCGTCAAGGACGACGCCCTGGAGGGCCTCACCGCGGTCGTCACGGTCCGTCTCGCCGAGCCGCAGTTCGAGGGCCAGACCAAGGAGGTCCTGGGTACCTCGGCGGCCCGTCGCATCGTGAACACCGTGATCTCCAGGGAGCTCAAGGCGTTCCTCACCTCCACGAAGCGGGACGCCGCGGCTCAGGCCCGGGTCGTCATGGAGAAGGCCGTCGCAGCCGCCCGTACGCGCATCGCGGCCCGCCAGCACAAGGACGCCCAGCGGCGCAAGACGGCCCTGGAGTCCTCCACGCTGCCCGCCAAGCTCGCCGACTGCCGCAGCGACGACGTCGACCGCAGCGAGCTGTTCATCGTCGAGGGAGACTCCGCGCTCGGCACCGCCAAGCTCGCCCGGAACTCCGAGTTCCAGGCGCTGCTGCCGATCCGCGGCAAGATCCTCAACGTCCAGAAGTCGTCCGTGACCGACATGCTGAAGAACGCCGAGTGCGGCGCGATCATCCAGGTCATAGGGGCTGGGTCCGGTCGGACCTTCGACATCGACGCGGCGCGCTACGGCAAGATCATCATGATGACCGACGCCGATGTGGACGGCTCCCACATCAGGACGCTGCTGCTGACGCTGTTCCAGCGCTACATGCGGCCGATGATCGAGGCGGGGCGGGTCTTCGCCGCGGTGCCTCCGCTGCACCGCATCGAGCTGATCCAGCCCAAGAAGGGGCAGGACAAGTACGTCTACACGTACTCGGACCGTGAACTGCGCGACAAGCTCATGGAGTTCCAGAGCAAGGGAGTCCGCTACAAGGACTCCATCCAGCGGTACAAGGGTCTCGGTGAGATGGACGCCGACCAGCTGGCCGAGACGACGATGGACCCCCGTCACCGGACCCTGCGCCGGATCAGCCTCACCGATCTGGAGGCCGCCGAGCGCGTCTTCGATCTGCTGATGGGGAACGACGTGGCACCGCGCAAGGAGTTCATCTCCAGCTCGGCGGCGACGTTGGACCGGTCGCGTATCGACGCGTAGCCGCTGCGCTGGGCTTGGGCCGGGCGTTCGGCCTCGGCTTCGCCTCGGCACCTGTTCGGGTGCCCACCCGCACTGCCCGTGCGGCTTTCGTCGTCGGGTGCGGGTGGCCCCTGTGCGGCGTGTTCGCCGCTGGCGGCTGCCGCTTCACTCCATCACCTGATGGAGTGAAGCCCGGCGAGAAGCCGAGTCGGGGATCTTTCCGTTCTGTCCATGCTTGGGCATGTACTCAGACGATCCCTGGTACGACGCCCTCGCCTCCGGATGGGGGGAGACGGACGCCACGGACGCGCCGAACGCCGCTCCTCCCGTCGCGAGTGAGGTGTACCTCGAGGTACAGCGCAGTGCGGCCTTCCAGGAGGTGCGCAGCCGGTACCGGAGGTTTGTGGTGCCGGCCGTCGCGGTGTTCCTTTCCTGGTATGTGGCGTACGTGGTGGCCGCGACGGCCGCGCCGGGGCTGATGGCCCGGCCCGTGGCGGGTGCTGTGAACGTGGCGATGGTCGCGGGGCTCGGACAGTTCCTCACCACCTTCCTGCTCACCTGGGCCTACGCCCGTCATGCGCGGCTGCGCCGGGACCGGGCGGCGCTGGAACTGCGCTGGGAGACGCAGGAGTTGACGCGCGTCACCAGAGGCGGTGCCTCGTGACGGACGATCACCAGACCCTGGCGCTGCTCCTGTTCAGCGTGTTCGTCGCGATCACGCTGGCGATCACGACGTGGGTCAGCCGCAGCCGGCATGGCTCGGCGGAGGAGTTCTACGCGGGCGGTCGGCTCTTCTCGCCCATGGAGAATGGTTTTGCCATCGCGGGCGACTACATGTCGGCCGCCTCCTTCCTCGGCATCTCCGGGCTCATCGCCCTCTTCGGCTACGACGGGATGCTGTACTCGGTGGGCTTCCTCGTGGCCTGGCTGGTGGTGCTGTTCCTCGTCGCCGAACTGGTGCGCAACTGCGGGCGGTTCACGCTCGCCGACGTGGTCGCCACGCGGATGAGGGAGCGCCCCGTGAGGATCGCGCTGGGAACTTCCTCGGTCACCGTGTCCGTTCTGTATCTGGTGGCGCAGATGGTGGGCGCGGGCGCCCTGGTCGCGCTGCTGCTCGGGGGCAAGGGCGAGGCGACGCAGACGTGGACCGTCATCTGCGTCGGTGCGCTCATGGTGATCCATGTGTCGTTGGGAGGGATGCGGGCCACCACCTGGATTCAGATCGTCAAGTCGGTTCTGCTGCTCGGCGGCACCCTCGCGTTGACCGCGCTCGTCCTGGTGCGCTTCCACGGCGACTTCGACCAACTGCTCCTCACGGCGGCCGAGCGCAGCGGTCACGGCGAGGCGTTCCTGGCGCCCGGGCTGAAGTACGGCGGGGACTGGACGGCTCGGCTCGACTTCATCAGCCTGGGCCTCGCACTGGTCCTGGGCACCGCCGGGCTGCCGCACATCCTGTCCCGCTTCTACACCGTGCCCACCGCACGCGCGGCACGGCGCTCGGTGGTCTGGGCGATCGGGCTCATCGGCGGCTTCTACCTGATGACCATCGTGCTGGGCTTCGGCGCGGCCGCGATCGTCGGGCCCGAGGCCGTACGGGGGTCGAACGCGGCCGGTAACACGGCCGTTCCGCTGCTCGCCCTCGACCTCGGCGGCGGCGCCGACTCCACCGGAGGAACGGTTCTCTTCGCCGTCGTCGCGGCCATCGCCTTCGCCACGATCCTCGCGGTGGTCGCCGGGATCACGCTCTCCTCCGTGGCCCACGATCTGTATGCCTCGCTACGGCGTCGGCGCGCCGAGCCCCGCAGCGAAGTGGCCGTGGCGCGCGTCGCCGCCGTCGGCATCGGCGTCGTCGCGATCGCCCTCGGACTGCTGGCCCGCGACCTCAACGTCGCCTTCCTGGTCGGCCTCGCGTTCGCCGTCGCCGCGTCCGCCAATCTGCCCGTGCTGCTCTGCTCACTGTTCTGGCGGGACTTCACCACGCGGGGCGCCGTATGGGCCGTCTACGGCGGACTGGTCCCAGCCGTGGTGCTGGTGGTGCTCTCGCCGGTGGTGTCGGGCAGCCCAGGATCACTGTTCCCCGGCGTCGACTTCCAGTACTTCCCCCTGCAGAACCCGGGCCTGGTCTCGATCCCGCTGGGCTTCCTCGCGGGCTGGCTCGGCACGGTCACCTCGGCCGAGATCCCCGACGAGGCCAAGCACGCGGAGACCGAGGTGCGGTCGCTGACAGGGGCGGGGGCGGTCTGACGGGCTCCGCGGGAGCGGTCTGACGGTACCGGGAGCTGTCCGGCGGCGGCCGTCCCACCCGAGCGGCTCACGCAAGCTTCCGGGCCGTCGGCTGATATTTGGGCGGCCGGCATCCGTATGAAGGAGGGGCACGGTTCCTTCCCCCGCTCCCACGGGCCGTGTCTCAGGCGCGGGTCGCCCACACATACCGGTGTTCCGGGCGGCCCGCGTCCCCGTACTTGAGGGTGAGCCGGGCCCGTCCCGTGCGCTCCAGGAGCTTGAGGTAGCGCTGGGCGGTCTGGCGGCTCACTCCCGTCCGCTCGGCGATCTCCTGGGCCGACAGCGGGCCTTCGGCGTTCATCAGGGAGCGGCGTACGAGTTCCGCGGTGGTGGGGGAGTGGCCCTTGGGCAGGTCGGGCTCCGACGACGCGGACAGGGCGCCGAAGATGCGGTCGACCTCGGCCTGTTCCGCCTCACCGCCGCCCTCCAGGGTCCGGCGCAGCTCCGCGTACGCCTCCAGCTTGGCGCGCAGCCCCGCGAAGGCGAACGGCTTGACCAGGTACTGCAGCGCGCCGTGCCGCATGGCCGCCTGGACCGTCGTCACGTCCCGCGCCGCCGTCACCATGATCACGTCGGCTTGGTGGCCGCGCCGGCGCATCTCCTGGACGACCGACAGACCCGTCTCGTCGGGCAGGTAGTGGTCCATGAGAACCAGATCCACGCGGGGCAGCTCCTCGACCTGGCGGAGCGCCTCGGCCGCGCTGTGTGCCTCGCCGGCCACGTGGAAGCCCGGCACCTTCTCGACGTAGGCGCAGTTGACGCGCGCGACGCGCGTGTCGTCGTCCACGACCAGGACCTCGATCATCGCGACTCCTCCTCGGCGACGGGCTGCGCATCTGACGGCACGGTGAGGGCGGGTTCCAGGTCCGACTCGGCCAGTGCCTCGGGCAGGACGACGGTGAACTCCGCGCCTCCGCCGTCCGCCTCACCCACCGTCGCGCTGCCACCCTGCCGTTCGGCGAGCCTGCGCACCAGGGAGAGCCCGATGCCGCGCTCGCGGTGAGCCGGCGGCTGTTTGGTGGACCACCCCTCGGTGAAGATCAACTCGCGCTGCTCCTCCGGGATTCCCGGACCGGTGTCGCGCACCCTGAGGACCGCGGTACGCCCCTCGGCCCGCAGTTCGACCTCGACGCGCGCGTGCGGGGTGCCCGCGACGGCGTCAAGGGCGTTGTCCACCAGGTTGCCGACGATCGTGACCAGGCCCCTGGGGTCGATCAGCCGGTCCGGGAGCCCGGTGCGGTCCGCGAGGCGCAGCGCCACGCCCCGCTCGGCGGCCACGGTCGCCTTGCCGACCAGCAGGGCGGCGAGCAGGGGGTCCTGGATCTTCTCGGCGACCTGTTCCGCCGTGGCCCGGTGGTCACCGACCACCTCCCCGACGAACTCCACGGCGTCGTCGTACATCTCCAGCTCGAGCAGTCCGAGCAGCGTGTGCATGCGGTTGGCGTGCTCGTGGTCCTGGGCACGCAGGGCGTCGATCAGGCCGCGCGTCGAGTCGAGTTCCCGGCCCAGCTGCTCCAGCTCGGTGCGGTCGCGCAGGGTGGCGACGGCGCCTCCGTCGTCGGTGGGCATGCGGTTGGCGACCAGGACGCGGTGGCCGCGGACGGTGAGCAGATCGGTGCCCGTGACCCGGCCGGCGAGCACGTCGGTCGTACGGCCCTCACCGAGTGCCTCGTCGAGGGACCGGCCGACGGCCTCGTCACCGATGCCGAGGAGCCGCCCCGCCTCGTCGTTGAGGAGGCGGATGCGGCCGGTGCGGTCCAGGGCGACGACGCCCTCCCGGATGCCGTGCAGCATCGCCTCGCGCTCCGAGAGCAGCCCCGAGATGTCCGAGAAGGCCAGGTCCCGGGTCTGCCGATGGACCCGGCGGGAGATGAGCCAGGCGGCCAGCGCGCCGACCGCCAGGGCGCCGCCCGCATAGGCGAACAGCTCGGGGATCGTGTGCAGCAGCCGGGCCCGCACGCTGTCGTACGCGATGCCGACCGAGACCGCCCCGACGATCCTGCCGTCGTCGTCGCGCAGCGGCACCTTGCCGCGGGCGGTGCGGCCCAGGGTGCCGTCGTCGATCTGCATGACCTCGTGACCGGACAGGGCCTGGCCCGGGTCGGTCGAGACGGTCCTGCCGATCTCGCCGGGGGTGGGGTGGGACCAGCGCACCCCGCGCCGGTCCATCACGACGATGTACTCGGCCTCGGTGGCCTTACGGATACGTTCCGCCTCCCGCTGGACCGGTCCGCCGACCGTCGCGGGAGTGCTCGCGAGGTCCTCGGCGATCTGCGGCTGGGCGGCGGTGGTCTGCGCGATCGACAGCGCGCGGCGCATCGCCTGGTCGTCCAACTGGTCGCTGAGCGGAGCGAGGAACAGCCCGGTCGCGAGCACCGCGACTCCCGCGGCGATCGCCACCTGCATCAGCAGCACCTGGGCGAACATCCGCCGGGGCAGACCGAGGCGCAGGCGACGTGCGGGGGGAGTGGGGCTCATACCCATGACGGTACGTGGACGTGCGGGAAGT
The DNA here is from genome assembly GCF_001270495.1 of Streptomyces viridochromogenes. GTDB lineage: Bacteria > Actinomycetota > Actinomycetes > Streptomycetales > Streptomycetaceae > Streptomyces > Streptomyces viridochromogenes_A. The sequence goes on along the minus strand of NZ_LGUR01000230.1, from coordinate 167,669 downwards.
CCCGTAGAGGGGTGTGGTGTGGATCTCTTGATCGGGTCGAGCAGCCGGTCAACGTGGTGGGACCAGGTCAATGTGGTCGGACCAGGTCAACGTGGCGCAACCCCGGTCCACCTGATCAACTTACGAGTGCCGTAGTCATCGTGTTGCGATTGCCCCGGTCATCGTGAGCTCGCGCACCGCCACCACGTCCATCCGCGCGGGCGAGCCGAGCACCGACCCGCAGCTCTCGGGGCGGGGCGGCAGGGAGGCGCCCTGTGCCACGACGACCCGCCAGTGACGTCCGTCGGTGTGGGCGACCGTCACTTCCCACCGCGGGGCCGCGCCGTCCGTCCGCACGATGCTCAGGGCCTCCGCGGCATCCTCGCCGGTAGCCCCGCGCACAGCCAGCTCGGCCGCCTGGCCCGGCCGCTCCCATGCCGAGTTCCCACGGCACCCCTCGACGACGATCCGGCCCTCCTGGACGCTGTGCAGCACCTCCTTGACCGCGTGGGCCCGCGCCCGGCCATACGCATAGCCGTACGGCAGCACCAGCAGCGTCGGTGAGAACCGATGTCCACCCAGATGGGTGACCTCCCAGACGCCTTCCACACCGGCGGCGGCGAGCTGGGCCGCTAGAGGGCGCCCGAGGAGTGCGCAGCAGCGGTCCCGCTTGCCGTTGGTGCAGACGAGCGCGAGAGGGTCGCCTGTGTGGGGGCGTCCCTTGAGCACCGAGTCGAAGGTGTGGTGGTCGCCCATGCCGAGGGCGGCGAAGTCCAGGTCGAGCAACCGCGCGGGGTCGCGGACCGTGGCGGCGTGCAGCCATACGTTTCCGGGCACGGTGTGGGCGGCGTAGACCTGCCGCTCGGCGGTGGTGCCACAGTCGGCGTGCCGGCCGGGGCGGCGAATCAGGGCGACACGTACGCCCGTGCCGTTCGCGGCCGCTTCCAGGGCTCGGCCCAGCGCCGGATCCAGGTGGCTCTGCGTGAGCGCCTTGGCACCCCACGGACCGGGCTGCTCCACCAGCAGCCAGGTCGTCGCGGTCGCCGCGGTCCCCGCGATGGGCTCGTCGAGGTCCCGCGAGACGGTTGAGCACGTACTCACAGAGGTGAGCCTAACCTGACTTGAGTGGAGGCGGCGGGTCGAGGGGCGCCCCTCGACCCGCGGGAACGCGCTCCCGGCCGATCCGGAAGGCGCTCCGTCTACTCCGGCAGTGGCTGTGGCGGTTTCGGCCCCGTGTAGATCCCGCTCGGTCGCATGCGCAGCGGCCGCTCGCCGTACTCCTCCAGGGCGTGGGCGATCCAGCCTGCCGTGCGGGCCACGGCGAAGATCGTCTCGCCCGCCGTGTGGGACATGGCGGAGGACGCCGTGAACACGGCCAGGGCCAGGTCGACGTTGGCGTGCAGCGGGGTGTGGCGGGCGGCCGTGGCGGCGATGTCGCGGGCCGCGGCGAGGGCGGGTGCGGAGCGGGGGATCTCCTCCAGGAGTCCGAACAGGACACGCGCGCGTGGGTCCTCGCCGGGATAGAGGCGGTGGCCGAGCCCTGGAATGCGTCGGCCGGCCCGCAGTTCCTCGGCGATGACGGGCCCCGCGTCGCCCCGGTCGAGGACCTCCATGATCAGCTTGTGGGCGAGGCCGGCGGCGGCTCCGTGCAGGGGGCCCTCGAGTACGCCGAGCCCGGCGGAGACGGCCGCGTAGGCGTGTGCGCGGGCCGACGCGGCGACCCGCACGGCGAGGGTCGAGGCGGCCAGGTCGTGATCGACCAGCAGGGCGAGGGCGGTGTCCAGGACGCGCAAGTCGGCCTCGTCGGCCGGCCGTCCGCTCAGCTGTCCCCACAGGCGGTGCGCGATGGACCCTTCGTCGCGGTAGGCGTACCGCGACGGCGTGAGAGCGGCGACGAGGGTCGGGATGAGGACGCGCGCGGTACCGAGTACCGCCTCCTCGGAGAGGTCGAAGCGCAGGGGGTCCGCGGCCGAGGCTGCGATCGCCGCGACCCGCAACCGGTCGGTGGGACCGACGTGTTCGGGCAGGGCGTCGGCGGCGCGACGGGCGGCGGTGACGGAGACCTCGGGGGCGGTGAAGGTGACGCCACGGCGCAACGCACCGGTCCACAGCCACTCGGCCACCTCTTCGTAGGAGTGGCGGGCGGCCAGCTCGGTCGCGTCCACGCCCCGGAAGTAGTAGCGGTCCGTGTCGATGAACGTGAGGCGGGTCCGGACGGACAGCTCACCGCCCGACCCTGAACTGCCCGCGCTTTCCCGCCTGTTGCGCCGGGCGAGCGCCTCCACCTCCTCGGCGTCGAAGGTGCTGGCCCGGCCGCCGGACACGCGGCGGCTGCTCAGGTGTCCGCGGCTCACATACGCGTACACGGTCTCGGGCTTCACGCCGAGCAGTTCGGCGGCCTCCTGGGTGGTCAGCCGCCGCCCTGCCGGGCCGGGGCCGGGTTCTTGATCGCGCATGGGGTCACCGTATCCAGGACGCCGTACATTGATCTGTGTATTGATCGAATCAATATTGACAGGAATTAAGTCAAGCATGGACAGTCGAATCAAGTCCAGGGAGGAATCATGTCCGTCAACAGGTCAGCAACCGCGCTCGTCGAGGTGCCGCGTGGACTCGCAGGCGTCGTCGTCACCGACACCGAGGTCGGCGATGTCCGAGGGCTCGAAGGCTTCTATCACTACCGCCAGTACTCGGCCGTCGAACTCGCGCAGACCCGCCGCTTCGAGGACGTCTGGCATCTCCTGGTCCACGGTGAACTGCCGGACGCCGAACGCTCCGCCGCCTTCGCCGCCGAGACCGCCGCGCTGCGGCGGCTGCCCGACGAGGTGCGGGCCGCGCTTCCCGCGATCGCGGCGGCGAGCGGAGGGTCCGGCCCGTTGGCCGGGCTGCGCACCGCGCTCTCCCTGCTCGGTGCGGCCCGGGGCTTCCGGCCGGTGTACGACATCGGCGCCGACGCGCGCCGTCGGGACACCCTCGTCGCGGCCGGGGCCGTACCGACTCTGCTCACCGCCCTGCACCGGCTGGGTGCGGGGCTTGATCCCGTCGAGCCGCGCGAGGACCTGTCGTACGCGGCGAACTACCTGTACATGTTGACGGGAGCCGAGCCGGATCCGGGCCGGACGCGGGCCGTCGAGCAATACTTGATCTCAACCATTGACCACGGATTCAATGCGTCAACCTTCACGGCCCGCGTCATCACCTCCACGGGAGCGGACATCGCGGCCTGCCTGGTCGGAGCCGTGGGCGCGCTGTCGGGGCCGTTGCACGGAGGTGCGCCCAGCCGTGCGCTGGACACGCTGGACGCGATCGGCACGCCCGACCGCATCGACTCCTGGATCCGCGAACGCGTCCTCGCCGGCGACCGCATCATGGGCTTCGGCCACCCGGTCTACCGCACCGAGGACCCCCGGTCCCGGATGCTTCGCGACATCGCCGAGGGCTTCGGCGGCCCGCGCGTCGAGTTCGCCGTGGAGGTCGAACGCCGCGTCGAGGCGATCCTCGCCGAACTGAAGCCCGGCCGTGAGCTGCACACGAACGTCGAGTTCTACGCGGGCGTGGTCATGGAGCTCTGCGGGCTGCCGCGCGAGATGTTCACACCGACGTTCGCCGCTGCACGGGTCGTGGGCTGGAGCGCCAACATCCTGGAACAGGCACAGGACTCGAAGATCATCAGGCCGGTGGCGCGGTATGTCGGGCCGGGGGCGCCGGCGAGGGTGCCGCAGGTGGCCTGACCTGTACGACAGGTGGCCTGACCTGTACGAGGGGCCCGGCTCCGTACGGCAGCCGGGCCCTGTCCGCCGCCGGTGATCCGACGGCGGTCAACCTGAGTGGAGGGGATCTACCTACTGATCACGTTGATCGTCACGTTCGCGGCGGCATCCCCGAGGAAGACGGCGCCGCCGAACGCCGCCACGGCGCTGACGTGCTCGGTCTGGCCCGTGACGATCAGCAGAACGATGCTGATGGCCGCCAGCAGGGCGATCGCGCCCGGCAGCAGCTGGAAGATCCGCCTCACGGGTCGCTGCTGCTCCGTCGGCTGGGCTGCGGTACCGTCGTGCGGCGTCGGGTTGGACATACGGGACTCCTTGAGCTGGGTCTTCGGGATGATCGGCCCGGCCTCGGGGAGCCCTCTGCGTGGCACTCGTCGCTCGCCAAAGTCATCGAGTGCCGCGATCGGAAGGGGGCTCCCCTCGGTACGGCGGGGGGACCGTGAAGCGGCACCGTACTTCGTCTGCCGCAGGAATTGCGGGTCACCGACTAGTTGTGGTGGCCCTTGCCGTAGGTGTCATCCGTGCCTGGGGGTGAGGGCAGATGACAGGTCCTACCGCGTGCCCCGGACGCCCGCGAGTGACGAGCGGATCCGGGACGCTCCGTCATGCCTCGGGAATGTCGCCCTTGGCTCGGATGAGTGTCTCGCGGCTGACGACGACGATGCGTTCGTAGTCGGCGCGGGAAGCGTCGGCGGGCAGTTCCCGCTCCAGTGTTTCAGTGGCATCGGTCCCGATGACGGCGAAGTTGCCGTCGCTCAGCTCGAACACGTCCGGGCAGTTGGCTCCCGAGGCACTGCCACGGGCACTGGGAGGCACACCGATGCGGCGCACGATTTTCAAGGGCTACCGATCCTTACGAAGGGTTTGGCAGGTGGTTTGGTCGGCAGCACGTTACTGGGATTCCTGAGGAGTATCGGCAAAGTCGCGCGACTCGTGTCGGTGCGTTGACCGCGGCCACTTCCTGCCGAAGTGTGTTATGCGGGCGGCGGGTCCCCCACCACCCACCACTCGTCCGTGTCGGCATCCTCGATGTCCCTGATCAGACTGTCGACCATGCGGCCGATCCGGGCCTCGTCGGACGAGTCCTTCAGGGTCGCGCGCTGCCCCTTCGACGCCTCCCAGTACTCACGCATCAGGGGGTTCTGGAAGAGCTCACGCGCATGCCCGTAGAACTCCTCCTGGTCGAGCAGTCCTGCTCGATAGAGGTGGTACAGGTTGATGTACCAGGCGTTGGCGTAGAAGTACTGCCGCCGCTTCTCCGCCGGGATGTCCGGGGCGTACGTGTCGATCACGGCGGCCAGGGAGGGATTGTCGATCGCCCTGGACAGCAACTCCCAGTGCATACGCTGCTGATGTGCCAGGGCCCGGCGGCGGGAGGCGAGTTCCTCGAACTCCAGACGCCTCACCTGCAACCTCTCCGCTTCGAGGCGTCGCTGGCGCGCGGCCAGCGTCATCCCGGCGGTGACGAGCATCAGACCTGCCGCGGCGGAGCCCAGCCTCCCCGCGGCGTTCCTTTTAGTGGCCATGTCAACCCCCGAATCAGGCGGCCGTCCGCCGGTCGTCGGGGTGCGGGTCGACGGGAGGGACCGGCGAGCGGTGGGCGGCGCTTGCCGTCTCCCAGAGTGCCGAGCGGCTCTGATCGGCGGGGAGGCGGAGAGGAGGCGCACGGAGGGAAGCGAGGGTCGCACACTCCGGCGCCATGCCCAACGTCTGCCCGGCAAGTGCTGCTAACAATCGTTCACTTCGCGGTGATTCTTCCGGCTCGTATCCTGGGTCGGCATTCAACCTTCGTACGTGCGCCGACCCGCGAGCCGGTGCACCCGTCGGCGTGAGAGAGGTCGCACGTTGAGCCAGCCGAACCCCGGTCCGCAGCAGATTCCGGTCGTCGTCCTTGCCGGATTCCTCGGTTCCGGCAAGACGACTCTGCTCAACCACCTCCTCCACCGCAGCGGAGGCACCCGCATCGGGGCCATCGTCAACGACTTCGGCGCCATCGAGATCGATGCCATGGCGGTCGCCGGCGCGCTGGGCGACTCCACCGTCTCCCTCGGGAACGGCTGCCTGTGCTGTGCGGTCGACGCCAGTGAGCTGGACGTCTACCTGGAGCGGCTTGCCCGGCCGTCCACCGGCATCGACGTCATCGTCATCGAGGCCAGCGGGCTCGCTGAGCCCCAGGAACTGGTACGCATGGTGCTCGCCAGTGAGCATCCGGGCATCGTGTACGGCGGGCTGGTCGAGGTGGTCGACGCCGCCGAGTTCGCCGACACGCGCGCGAAGCACCCCGAGATCGACCGGCACCTCGCCCTCGCCGACCTCGTCGTGGTCAACAAGCTCGACCGGGCGGCGGACGGTGAGCGCGTGCTCGATCTGGTCCGCGGGCTCACCGACCGCGCCGCCGTCGTTCCCGCCACCTACGGCCGAATCGACCCCGAGTTCCTCTTCGACTGCCGCCCCAGCGAGGAGCGCATCGGGCAGCTGTCCTTCGACGACCTGCACGACCACACCGGCGAACCTTCCGGCGCACACACCTGCGCCGACAACGGCGAGGACAACGGCGACGACACGGACCGCGCCCACCACGGTCACCTGCACACCGGCTACGACAGCGTGTCCTTCGTCTCCGAAGTCCCCCTTGATCCACGCCGGTTGATGGGGTTCCTGGACAGCAGGCCGGAGGGGCTGTACCGGATCAAGGGGTACGTCGACTTCGGCCCGTATGACACCGCCAACCGTTACGCCGTCCACGCCGTCGGGCGCTTCCTCCGTTTCTACCCGGAGCGGTGGAAGGCCGCCGACGCGCGCCTCACCCAGCTGGTCCTCATCGGCTCCGGCATCGACGCCTCCGCCCTCGGCAAGGAGCTGGAGGCATGCAAGAGCGACGCCCCACATGTCGACGAGCATGGCATGTGGGGCGTTCTGCGGTACGTACCGGAGACGGAGGAAGGGACCCCCGCCCCCGAGGAGGCCCAGACCGTTTCCTAGACCGGACCGGCCACCACCGACACCGTCTTCGGCAGTGACACGCCCGAGCCGTCGCGGCGCGGGTCGATGTCCGGGAGCTCGGCCGGAGTGCCGTTCTTCTGCGCGGCCCGTGCCGGGACGGCGCCCGCCCAGGCCAGGGACAGACAGTCCTCACCCTTCAGGAACCGCTGGCAGCGCACACCACCGGTGGCGCGACCCTTGCGGGGGTACTGGTCGAACGGGGTCATCTTGGCCGTCGTCTGGACCGAGTCGTCCAGCGTGCCCCGCGAGCCCGCGACCGTGAACACCACCGCGTCGACCGCGGGGTCCACCGCCGTGAAGGAGATCACCTTCGCGCCCTCCGTGAGCTTGATGCCCGCCATGCCGCCGGCGGCGCGGCCCTGCGGGCGGACCTGCGAGGCCTGGTAGCGCAGCAGCTGCGCGTCGTCCGTGATGAAGACCAGGTCCTCCTCGCCGGTGCGCAGCTCGACCGCGCCGGCGATCCGGTCGCCCTCCCTCAGCGTGATGACCTCCAACTCGTCCTTGTTGGACGGGTAGTCGGGCACCACACGCTTGACGACACCCTGTTCCGTGCCGATCGCCAGGCCCGGGGACGACTCGTCGAGCGTGGTCAGACAGATCAGGGTCTCGTCGCCCTCCAGGGAGACGAACTCCGCCAGCGGCGCGCCACCCGAGAGGTTCGGTCTCGACGCCGTCTCCGGCAGCTGCGGCAGATCGACGACATTGATCCGCAGCAGACGTCCCGCGGACGTCACCGCACCCACCTCGCCACGGGCCGTGGCCGGCACCGCAGAGACGATCACGTCGTGCTTGGAGCGCCTCGCCTCGCCGTCCTCCGCGAAGGGGTCGCCGTTCGCCGTACGGGCCAGCAGGCCCGTCGAGGACAGCAGCACCCGGCACGGGTCGTCCGCCACCTGGAGCGACACGGTGGTGACCGGCGCACCCGCCGACTCCAGCAGCACCGTACGGCGCTCGGTGCCGAACTTCTTGGCGACCGAAGCCAGTTCGGCGGAGACCAGCTTGCGCAGCTCCGCGTCCGAGTCCAGGATCCGGGTCAGCTCGGCGATCTCCTCGTTGAGCCGGTCCTTCTCCGCCTCCAGCTCGATGCGGTCGTACTTGGTGAGCCGGCGCAGCGGCGTGTCGAGGATGTACTGCGTCTGGACCTCGCTCAGCGAGAAGCGCTCCATCAGGCGCTCCTTCGCCTGTGCGGAGTTCTCGCTGGACCGGATCAGACGGATGACCTCGTCGATGTCCACCAGCGCCGTGAGCAGGCCCTCGACCAGGTGCAGCCGGTCGCGACGCTTCGTACGGCGGAACTCGCTGCGCCGCCGTACGACCTCGAAGCGGTGGTCGAGGTAGACCTCCAGGAGTTCCTTGAGGCCCAGGGTGAGGGGCTGGCCGTCGACCAGCGCGACGTTGTTGATGCCGAAGGACTCCTCCATCGGCGTCAGCTTGTACAGCTGCTCCAGGACGGCCTCCGGGACGAAGCCGTTCTTGATCTCGATGACCAGACGCAGGCCGTGCTCGCGGTCGGTGAGGTCCTTGACGTCGGCGATGCCCTGGAGCTTCTTCGAGCCGACCAGGTCCTTGATCTTGGCGATCACCTTCTCCGGGCCGACCGTGAAGGGCAGTTCGGTGATGACGATGCCCTTGCGGCGGGCGGTCACCGTCTCCACGGACACGGTCGCGCGGATCTTGAAGGTGCCACGGCCCGTCTCGTACGCGTCCCGGATGCCGGAGAGGCCGACGATCCGGCCGCCGGTGGGCAGGTCCGGGCCCGGGACGTACTTCATCAGGGCGTCCAGATCCGCGTTCGGGTAGCGGATCAGATGGCGGGCGGCCGCGATGACCTCGGAGAGGTTGTGCGGCGGCATGTTGGTGGCCATGCCGACGGCGATGCCGGAGGCGCCGTTGACGAGGAGGTTCGGGAAGGCGGCGGGCAGGGCCACCGGCTCCTGCTCCTGGCCGTCGTAGTTGGGTGTGAAGTCGACCGTGTCCTCGTCGATCGACTCGGTCATCAGGCTCGTCGCCTGGGCCTGCCGGCACTCGGTGTACCGCATGGCCGCCGGCGGGTCGTCGTTGCCCAGCGAGCCGAAGTTGCCGTGGCCGTCGACCAGGGGGACGCGCATCGAGAAGGGCTGGGCCATACGCACCAGGGCGTCGTAGATCGACGCGTCGCCGTGCGGGTGCAACTTACCCATGACCTCGCCGACGACGCGGGCGCACTTCACATAGCCGCGGTCGGGGCGCAGGCCCATCTCGTTCATCTGGTAGACGATGCGGCGGTGCACCGGCTTGAGGCCGTCGCGGGCGTCCGGCAGGGCCCGGGAGTAGATGACCGAGTACGCGTACTCGAGGAAGGAGCCCTGCATCTCGTCGACGACGTCGATGTCGAGGATCTTCTCCTCGTACGAGTCGTCGGGCGGCGGGTTCTTCGTGCTGCGGCGGGCCATCGCTGCCGGCTCCTCTGGTTCTGGTCGCTCGAGCGTTTGCGGTATCTGACGCGGACCATTGTGGACCGCGGCACTGACAACCACCGACCAGGACCCGATGTTGGGCTCCGGCCCGGCGTCGGAGAAGTGTCGCCGACGCCCGGCCCTTCCCGCGACACAGGGGCGGGCGGGGCGCGAACCGCCCTGGCCGAGGCCACGCTTGCGACCGGCGGAACCGAAGGCAAGCGCGCGCCGCGAGACCGTTCACTCGGCGGAGTGATCGCCGGGCACAGTCCCAGGTCGCGGGGAGGGCGCGTCCGTGTCGGCGTCGCGAGCGCCGCCGGAGCGGGCGTGGCCGACCCCGCTCGACAGGGGCCGCGGGACAGAACGGCGAGCCGAGCCCGACCGTCGTTCCTGACGGCGCCCCCGGCTCGTGTGCGCCTTCGTCCGGGCACGGCGTTCTGACCGGGAACTTCGCCGACCCTTCGGACGCTGCATACAGTGGCAGGAACTGAGCACGAACTGCTCGACACAACGCAGTGCACGCGACCGGAAGGACACCTTGCCCATGGGTCACACGGCCACACCGGAGGCACAATCCGGCGGCCTCACCGCGACGGAGCACCGCCTGGCCAACGGCCTGCGCGTGGTGCTCTCCGAGGACCACCTCACGCCGGTCGCCGCGGTCTGTCTCTGGTACGACGTCGGCTCCCGTCACGAGGTCAAGGGCCGTACCGGACTCGCCCACCTCTTCGAGCACCTGATGTTCCAGGGATCGAACAGCGTGAAGGGCACGGGCCACTTCGAGCTCGTCCAGGGCGCGGGCGGCTCACCGAACGGCACCACCAGCTTCGAGCGCACCAACTACTTCGAGACCATGCCCGCCCACCAGCTGGAGCTCGCGCTGTGGCTGGAGGCCGACCGCATGGGCAGCCTCCTGGTGGCGCTCGACGAGGAGGGCCTGGAGAACCAGCGCGACGTCGTCAAGAACGAGCGTCGCCAGCGCTACGACAACGTCCCCTACGGCACGGCGTTCGAGAAGCTGACCGCCCTGTCGTACCCGGACGGGCACCCCTACCACCACACGCCGATCGGCTCGATGGCCGACCTGGACGCGGCCAGCCTGGAGGACGCCCGCGCGTTCTTCCGCACGTACTACGCGCCCAACAACGCCGTCCTGTCCATCGTCGGTGACATCGACCCGGAGCAGACCCTCGCCTGGGTCGAGAAGTACTTCGGTTCCATCCCGGCTCACGACGGCAAGCCCGAGCCGCGCGACGGCTCACTGCCCGACACCATCGGCGAGCAGCTGCGCGAGGTCGTCGAGGAGAACGTTCCCGCGCGCGCGATGATGGCCGCCTACCGGCTCCCGACGGACGGCACGCGCGAGTGCGACGCGGCCGACCTGGCGCTGACCGTCCTCGGCGGTGGCGAGTCCTCCCGTCTCTACAACCGGCTCGTGCGGCGCGACCGTACGGCCGTGGCGGCCGGGTTCGGCCTGCTGCGCCTGGCCGGGGCGCCCTCCCTGGGCTGGCTGGACGTGAAGACCTCCGGCGATGTCGAGGTCCCCGTCATCGAGGCGGCCGTCGACGAGGAGCTCGCCCGGTTCGCGACGGACGGCCCGACCGCCGAGGAGATGGAGCGCGCGCAGGCCCAGCTGGAGCGCGAGTGGCTGGACCGGCTCGGCACCGTCGCGGGCCGGGCCGACGAACTGTGCAGGTACGCCGTCCTGTTCGGCGACCCGCAGCTCGCCTTCACCGCCGTGCAGCGCGTCCTCGCCGTCACCGCCGAGGAGGTCCAGGAGGTCGCCAAGGCGCGTCTGCGGCCCGACAACCGCGCGGTGCTCGTGTACGAGCCGGTCGCCGACGAGGCCGACGACGCGGAAGCCCCCGCCACCGACGAGAACGAGGAGTCGGCGCAGTGACCGAGCTCGCCAGCATGGAGTTCCACCCGCAGCCCCAGGCCGGCGAGGCCCGGCCCTGGGCGTTCCCGGCGCCCGAGCGCGGCAAGCTGGACAACGGCCTGACGGTCCTGCGTTGCCACCGCCCCGGCCAGCAGGTCATCGCCGTCGAGGTGCTCCTGGACACGCCCCTGGACGCCGAGCCGAAGGGCTTGGACGGCATCGCCACGATCATGGCGCGGGCCCTCTCCGAGGGCACCGACAAGCACACCGCCGAGGAATTCGCCGCCGAGTTGGAGCGCTGCGGCGCCACGCTCGACGCGTACGCCGACCACCCCGGCATCCGCGTCAGCCTCGAGGTGCCGGTCTCCCGTCTGCCGAAGGCGCTGGGGCTGCTCGCCGACGCCCTCCGGGCGCCCGCCTTCGACGACGCCGAGGTCGAGCGCCTGGTGCGCAACCGGCTCGACGAGATCCCGCACGAGCTGGCCAACCCCTCGCGGCGCGCCGCCAAGGAGCTCTCCAAGGAGCTGTTCCCGGCGGCCTCGCGCATGTCGCGCCCGCGCCAGGGCACCGAGGACACGGTCGCGGGCATCGACTCGGCGGGCGTACGCGCCTTCTACGAGCGGCACGTGCGCCCCGCCACCTCCACCGTCGTGGTCGTCGGCGACCTGACCGGCGTCGACCTCGACGCCCTGCTCGGCGACACCCTGGGCGCCTGGACCGGCTCCCCGGCCCAGCCCCGCCCCGTCCCGCCGGTCACCGCGGACGACACCGGGCGCGTCGTCATCGTGGACCGACCCGGCGCCGTGCAGACGCAGCTGCTGATCGGCCGTATCGGCCCCGACCGGCACGACCGCGTGTGGCCCGCGCAGGTGCTCGGCACCTACTGCCTCGGCGGCACCCTCACTTCCCGCCTGGACAAGGTTCTGCGCGAGGAGAAGGGCTACACCTACGGTGTGCGCGCGTTCGGGCAGGTCATGCGCTCCGCTCCGGACGGCACGGGCGCGGCGATGCTCGCCATCAGCGGCTCCGTCGACACCCCGAACACCGGTCCGGCGCTGGACGACCTCTGGAAGGTCCTACGCGGGGTCGCCGGTGAGGGGCTCACCGACGCCGAGCGGGACTTCGCCGTGCAGAACCTCGTCGGGGTGGCCCCGCTGAAGTACGAGACGGCCGCCTCCGTGGCGAACACGCTGGCCGACCAGGTCGAGCAGCATCTGCCCGACGACTACCAGGCGAAGCTGTACCAGCAGCTCGCCGCGACCGGCACCGTCGAGGCCACCGCGGCGGCCGTGAGCGCCTTCCCGGTGGACCGTCTGGTGACGATCCTCGTCGGCGACGCGGCCGCGATCCGGGAACCCGTCGAGGCCCTCGGCATCGGCGAAGTCACCGTCGTGGCAGCCGAGTAGAGGACCGAGCAGAGGACCGATAAGAGGTCCGAGCCGAGGACGACACCGCGCCGGCGACGGCACGCGTGCGTGAGGGGCCCTGGTGACTTCGGAGTCACCAGGGCCCCTTTATGCCCGAATTGAGGGAGAGGTTGCCTGTCTGGCCTGTGGGATGCGCTACAAAAACCCCGATCCGTTTGGGGATTGAAAGTGGCGCCGCTTAGCGTCTTCCGGGCTGTCCGTCAGGCATTGCGCCGCGCCCGCGGCACCGGACAGTCATCGCCGAGTCCCCGTACGGCGCGAGCCAGGGGAGCCGGGGACCCGCCCTCCTGCCGCTGCTATCGCGGCTGGAGGGGCCCAAGTAGTCCCTGGGGTGAATCGGACGCCCGCGCAGCCGCGAGGGGGCCCGTAGGAGACCTTCCTGCTCCGAACCCGTCAGCTAACCCGGTAGGCGAGAAGGAAGGAAAGGACCAGCCACTACATGGCGTTCACCTGCGCCACCGGGAAGAACCGCGCCTCCGGCAAGCACCGTCGCCCCGGCCGGTTCGAGCGCACCACCGCCCGTGCGGCGGGCGTCGCCGCTCTCACCGCCACCGGCGTCATAGGCACCCTGGCCGCTCCGGCGCTCGCCGCCGAACCTGCCGCCGAGCAGACCGGCCTCATACCTGTCATCACCGTCGACGACACGCTCGCCGACCAGATCGACGCCCAGGCCGCCGCCCAGCGGCAGGCCGCCCAGGAGGCCGCTGCCAGGAAGCAGGCCGCCGAGGAGGCCGCGCGCAAGAAGGCGGCCGAGAAGGCCAAGCAGGAGCGGGAGGCCAAGGAGCGCGCCGCCCGCGAGGCCGAGCGCAAGCGCCTGCTGTCCTACGTCGCCCCGATCTCCGGCTCCTACGTCTCCACGGGCTACAAGTCCGGCGGCGCCGTCTGGTCCTCCGGCAGCCACACCGGCGTCGACTTCCACGCCGCCAGTGGCACGTCCGTCCACGCGGTCGGCTCCGGCACCGTCGTGGAGGCCGGCTGGGGCGGGTCGTACGGCAACAACATCGTGATCAAGATGAACGACGGCACGTACACCCAGTACGGCCACCTGTCGTCCATCGGCGTCTCGGTGGGCCAGACCGTCACCCCCGGCCAGCAGATCGGCCTGTCCGGCGCCACCGGCAACGTCACCGGACCCCACCTGCACTTCGAGGCCCGCACGACGGCCGAGTACGGCTCCGACATCGACCCCGTCGCCTACCTCCGCTCGCACGGCGTGAACGTCTGACGTCCCCACCGCGTCTCCAGAGGACCTGCTTCCCCGAAGCCCCGGCTCCCCGAGCCGGGGCTTTCGGTGTTTCCGGGACGGATCGACTGTCCAAAAAATATCCATGGATTCCGGCCCGCCGTCGGAAATTCCGGCCGGTTGCAATAGAGTCACCGAGAACACGTCATTCATCGACGTTTCACGGGGATTAAGGCGGAGGTCGGTCATGCGTATTCCGGCGCACTCGGTATGCACCGCGATCCGGGACGACATCGTCGCCGGCGTCTACGAGCGCGGCGGCCGGCTCACCGAGGAACTCCTCGCGCGACGCTACGGCGTTTCCCGCGTCCCGGTGCGGGAGGCCCTGCGCACCCTGGAGGCGGAGGGCTTCGTGGTGACCCGGCGGCACGCGGGCGCGTGCGTCGCCGAACCGACCGAGCAGGAGGCCGCCGACCTGCTGGAGATGCGTACGCTCCTGGAGCCGCTCGGCGCCGCCCGGGCCGCCCAGCGGCGCACCGAGGCCCATCTGAAGGTTCTGCGCGGGCTGGTCAGACTGGGTCAGGAGCGGGCCAGGAGGGGGAACAGCGAGGATCTGCGCTCGCTGGGCGGCTGGTTCCACGAGACGCTGGCCCAGTCCTCCGGCAGCCCGGCGCTGGCCTCGATGCTGACCCAGCTGCGCCACAAGATCGCCTGGATGTACGCCGTGGAGGCGCCGGTCAATCCCGCGGAGTCCTGGACCGAGCACGGCGCGATCGTGGACGCGGTGGCGCGCGGCGACGGCGAGCGCGCCCGGGCGATCACGGCACTGCACGCCGAGCGCGCGATCTCCGCGCACCGGCTACGGTTCGGCTCCGGCGGCGATCGCGCCGAGCGTGTGAGGAATTCGCAACATCCCGTAAACATGCCGAGCCTGCGACATTAACACGGGCGCCGTATACAAAGAGGAGATATTCGGTGGCGGGTAATTTCCGCTGCCCTTTTTCAGGTGGACCGATAATTCCCGTGGCCGTCCGCCCGGAATGTGCGGCCGCCCGCCGGATCGAAAAACGCACCTGCCCGCCCGGGAATCCGGCCGCCTGCCCGAGAACAGCGAAGCCGCGCCCGCCCGGAGAGGCGGACGCGGCTTCACCGCTCGCTGTGGAGTCCCGCTCAGGTCCTTCAGACCGTCTCGGGCAGCTCCTCGAGGCCCTCGGAGACCAGCTTCGCCAGCCGGTCGAGGGCGGCGTCCGCACCCTCGGCGTCGGAGGCGAGGACGATCTCCTCACCGCCCTGGGCGCCCAGGCCCAGGACGGCCAGCATGGAGGCCGCGTTGACGGGGTTGCCGTCGGCCTTGGCGATCGTCACCGGGATACCTGCGGCCGTGGCGGCCCGGACGAAGATGGAAGCGGGGCGGGCGTGAAGGCCCTCGGCCCAGCCGACGTTGACGCGGCGCTCAGCCATGTGATGCTGCCCTTCGGTGTTCAGGGTTGTCTAGACCAGTTTCCCACACCCGTGAAGCACGCCGGGAGGGACAAAACGTTCCTCCCGAGGTGGCCGTCGGGTCGCGGCCTCGACCCGACATACGTCCTCCACAGCCTGCCTCGCGCCGTTGTCGGACGCGAGCCGTACTCTGGGCCCCATGCAGAGCGCCTCGGACCGGCACGAGTACCCCGCCCACTGGGAAGCCGACGTGGTGCTGCGCGACGGCGGCACCGCGCGCATCCGCCCCATCACCGTTGATGACGCCGAGCGCCTGGTCAGCTTCTACGAGCAGGTGTCGGACGAGTCGAAGTACTACCGCTTCTTCGCGCCCTACCCGCGACTGTCCGCAAAGGACGTCCACCGCTTCACGCACCACGACTTTGTGGACCGGGTGGGACTCGCGGCCACGGTGGGCGGCGAGTTCATCGCCACCGTACGCTACGACCGGATCGGCGCCGACGGAATGCCCGCGTCCGCACCCGCCGACGAGGCCGAGGTCGCCTTCCTCGTCCAGGACGCCCACCAGGGCCGCGGCGTCGCCTCCGCGCTGCTCGAACACATCGGCGCCGTCGCCCGCGAGCGCGGCATCCGCCGCTTCGCCGCCGAGGTGCTGCCCGCCAACACCAAGATGATCAAGGTGTTCACGGACGCCGGGTACACCCAGAAGCGCAGCTTCGAGGACGGCGTCGTACGCCTGGAGTTCGACCTGGAGCCGACGGACCGCTCGCTCGCCGTGCAGTACGCGCGCGAACAGCGTGCCGAGGCCCGCTCCGTGCGGCGGCTGCTGGTACCCGGCTCGGTGGCCGTCATCGGCGTCGGCCGCGCCCCCGGCGGGGTGGGCCGCAGTGTCCTCGGCAACATCAGGGACGCCGGCTTCACGGGGCGGCTGTACGCGGTGAACAGGGCGTTCCCGGAGGATCTCAAGGAACTCGACGGGGTGCCCGCGCACCGCTCGATGCGGGACATCGAGGAGCAGGTCGATCTCGCGGTGGTCGCCGTACCCGCCGAGTACGTCCCGGAAGTGGTCACCGACTGCGGCGAACACGGCGTGCAGGGGCTGGTCGTGCTCTCCGCCGGGTACGCCGAGAGCGGGCCCGACGGGAGGGAGCGGCAGCGCGAGCTCGTCCGGCACGCGCGCGCGTACGGCATGCGCATCATCGGGCCGAACGCCTTCGGGATCATCAACACCTCCGCCGACGTCCGACTGAACGCCTCACTGGCGCCAGAAATGCCCCGCCCAGGCCGGATCGGGCTGTTCGCCCAGTCCGGTGCGATCGGGATCGCGCTGCTGTCGCGGCTGCACCGGCGCGGCGGCGGGGTGACCGGGGTCACCGGCGTGTCGACCCTGGTCTCGTCCGGTAACCGGGCCGACGTGTCCGGCAACGACGTCCTTCAGTACTGGTACGACGACCCGGACACCGACGTCGTCCTCATGTACCTGGAGTCCATTGGCAACCCCCGCAAGTTCACCCGCCTCGCCCGGCGTACGGCGGCGGCGAAACCGCTGGTCGTGGTGCAGGGCGCGCGGCACGGCGGCGCGGCGCCCCAGGGGCACGCCGTACGGGCCACGCGGCTGCCGCACGCCACGGTGTCCGCGCTGCTGCGCCAGGCCGGCGTGATCAGGGTGGACACGATCACCGAACTGGTGGACGCGGGGCTGCTGCTCGCGCGTCAGCCGCTGCCGACCGGTCCGCGGGTGGCGATCCTCGGGAACTCCGAATCGCTGGGACTGCTGACCTACGACGCCTGCCTCTCCGAGGGACTGCGCCCGTTGCCGCCGCTGGACCTGACGACGGGGGCGTCGGCCGCCGCCTTCCACGAGGCGTTGTCGCGCGCCCTGGCCGACGAGACGTGTGACGCGGTCGTCGTCACCGCCATCCCGGCGATCGGGGGCGCCTCGACCGGCGACGCGGAGCTGGCTCAGGCCCTGCGGTCGGCGGCCGAGCGGGTGCCGGGCAAGCCGGTGCTGGTGGTGCACGTCGAGCTCGGAGGGCTCGCGGAGGCACTGTCGGCCGCGGCGAGCACGGCCCCACAGGCGGTGACGAAGGCTCCCGGTCTCGCGGGCCGCGCCCACCCGTTCCGCCCCCTGGACTTCCCGGCCGACCCCCTGCCCGAACCGTCGGACACCTCGGAGGACGCCTCCCGCCTCATCCCCGCCTACCCGGCCGCCGAACGCGCGATCCGCGCCCTCGCCGAAGCCGTCAAGTACTCGCAGTGGCGGCGCGACGCGGCCGATCCCGGCCGGGTGCCCGAGTACGAGAACATCGACGAGAAGGGCGCCGCCCGGCTGATCGGCGGGCTCCTCGCGCGCGGCCAGGGCCTCACGCTCGGCACGGACGAGACCGCCGACCTCCTCGGGAAGTACGGCATCCACGTACATCGCGCCCTGCACGCGCCCACCCCCGACGACGCCGCGGACGCCGCCCACACCCTCGGCTACCCCGTCGCCCTCAAGGCCACCGCCCCCCACCTGCGGCACCGCGCCGACCTCGGTGGCGTGCGGCTCGATCTCGCGGACGAGGAGCAACTGCGCCGGGCGTACACCGAGTTGACCGAGCTGTTCGGCAGGCCGGAGGAGCTGCGGCCGGTCGTGCAGAGCATGGCACCGCGCGGCGTCGACACCGTCGTACGGGCCGTGATCGACCCGGCGGCCGGTGCCGTGCTGTCCTTCGGGCTCGCCGGAGCCGCCTCGCAGCTGCTCGGGGACATGGCGCACCGGCTCATCCCGGTCACCGACCGCGAGGCGACGTCGATCATCCGCTCCATCCGGACGGCACCGCTCCTCTTCGGCTGGCGCGGCTCCACGCCCGTGGACACCGCGGCCCTGGAGGAACTGCTGCTGCGGGTGTCGCGACTGGTCGACGACCACCCGGAGGTCGTCGCGGTCACCCTGGAGCCGGTCGTCGTCGCCACCCACGGTCTGAGCGTGCTCGGCGCCTCCGTACGCCTCGCCCCGCCGCCCGCCCGCGACGACCTCGGGCCGAGGACCCTGCCCGCGTACTGAGACCGCCCTGAGCGGTGCCTCGCAGTCAGCGTGCCCCCGTAGGATGGGCGTCATGGCCAAGACCAGTACGACGACCCAGGGGCTGCGTTCGGCGATCGAGCGCAGCGGCTACTACCCGGCCCTCGTGGCCGAGGCGGTGGAGGCCGCCGTGGGCGGCGAGCCCATCCGGTCGTACCTGGTCCATCAGGAGACGACGTTCGACCAGAACGAGGTGCGGCGGCATGTCACCGTGCTCGTCCTCACCGGCAACCGTTTCATCGTGAGCCACACCGACGAGCAGGCCGCGGACACCACCTCCCCGACGCCGTACGCCACCACGTCCACCGAGTCGGTGAAGATCGGCCGGATCTCGTCGGTCGTCGTCAGCCGCGTCGTCGCCAACCCGGAGCAGTACAAGCCGGGCACGCTGCCCCGCGAGGTCGTGCTGACCATCGGATGGGGCGCCGTCTCCCGCATCGACCTGGAGCCCGCCGCCTGCGGCGACCCCAACTGCGAGGCGGACCACGGCTACACGGGCAGCTCGACGGCGGACGACCTCAGCCTGCGCGTCAGCGAGGCCGGCGACGGCCCGGAGACGGTCCGCCAGGCGCTCTCCTTCGCGCAGTCGCTCTCCGAGGCGACCGCGGACCTCGCTCGCTGATGTCCCACCCGTATCCCCCCGCCGCCCATGACCGAGGGCGTTCCGCGCCCGTCCCTTCCGGTTCCACCGCCTGGGACTCCCACCCGGAACCCCTCGCCGTCCACTCCGCGCCCGTCCCGGAGTACGGCAGCGGCTCACTCGCCGACCTGCTGCCCACGCTGGCCGCGGGCATGGCCGTACCGGACATGACCGCCGCGATCCCCGAGCTGACCGCGGCCGACCGCAACTGCGTGTTCCTGATCGACGGCCTCGGCTGGGAGCAGCTCAAGGCGCACCCCGAGGACGCGCCGTTCATGACGTCGCTCCTGAGCAGCTCGCGCGGCGGCACCGGACGCCCGATCACCGCCGGTTACCCGGCGACCACCGCGACCTCCCTCGCCTCCGTCGGCACCGGCCTGCCGCCGGGCGCGCACGGCCTGCCCGGATACACCGTGCGCAACCCCGAGACCGGCGAGCTGATGAACCAGCTGCGCTGGAACCCGTGGACGTCACCGCGCGCCTGGCAGCCGTACCCCACGGTCTTCCAGCTGGCCCAGCAGGCGGGCGTGCACGCCGCCCAGGTGTCGTCGCCCACCTTCCAGAACACCCCGCTCACCAAGGTCGCGCTCAGTGGCGGAACGTTCCTGGGACGGCTGACCGGTGAGGACCGTATGGACCTCGCGGCCGGGCAACTGGCCGCGGGGGACCGCTCCCTGGTCTACACGTACTACGCCGAGCTCGACGGCGCCGGCCACCGCTACGGCGTCGACTCGGACACCTGGCGCGGCCAGCTCATGTACGTCGACCGGCTGGCCCAGCGCCTCGCCGAGCAGCTGCCGCCGCGCAGCGCCCTCTACGTCACCGCCGACCACGGCATGATCGACGTGCCCTTCGACGAAGAGCACCGCATCGACTTCGACGAGGACTGGGAGCTGCGCGCCGGCGTCGCCCTGCTCGGCGGCGAGGGCCGGGCGCGGCACGTCTACGCGGTGCCGGGCGCCGCCAACGACGTGCTGACCTGCTGGCGCGAGGTGCTCGGCGAGCAGTTCTGGGTGGCCTCCCGGGACGAGGCGATCGCGGCGGGCTGGTTCGGGCCGCGGATCGACGAGCGGGTGTACGACCGGATCGGCGACGTGGTCGCCGCCGCGCGGGACGACGTCCTGATCATCGCGTCCGAGCGAGAGCCCAAGGAGTCGGCGATGGTCGGCAACCACGGTTCGATGACCCCCGCCGAGCAGCTGGTTCCCCTGCTCGAAGTACGCTCCTGACGATTCCCGACTCCTCCTCGTTGCCGAAAGGTGCTCAACTCAACATGCCCGAGCTGGTGTTCTTCTCCGGAACGATGGACTGCGGGAAGTCGACGCTGGCTCTCCAGATCGAGCACAACCGTTCCGCGCGCGGTCTCCAGGGCATGATCTTCACCCGCGACGACCGGGCGGGCGAGGGCAAGCTGTCCTCCCGGCTCGGCCTGGTCACGGACGCGGTGGAGGTCGGGGACGGCCAGGACCTGTACGCCTACCTGGTCGACCATCTCTCCCAGGGCGGCCGCGCGGACTACGTCATCGCCGACGAGGCCCAGTTCCTCGTGCCGGAGCAGATCGACCAACTCGCCCGTGTCGTCGACGACCTGAGCATCGACGTCTACGCCTTCGGTATCACGACCGACTTTCGCTCCAAGCTGTTCCCCGGCTCGCAGCGCCTGGTGGAACTGGCCGACCGGGTCGAGGTCCTCCAGGTAGAGGCCCTGTGCTGGTGCGGCGCCCGCGCCACCCACAACGCCCGCACGATAGGCGGCGAGATGGTCGTCGAGGGCGCCCAGGTGGTCGTCGGCGACGTCAACCAGGCCGACGCCGTCGGCTACGAGGTCCTGTGCCGCCGCCATCACCGGCGCCGGATGACGGCGGCCAGCGCACGGGCGGCGGCGCTGTCCCCGGACGTCCTGCCGGTGCAGCCGGTCTGAGCCAGGTCCTGCATCGGGCACCCCGTTCCCGGGCGCGGGCTCCCGAACCCCGTCAGCGCGGGTCCTGAATCAGGGAGAACCGCGCCCCCTCCGGGTCCGCCACCGTCGCCACCCGGCCGTGGGCGCTGTCGTGGGCCGGTCTGAGGACATGCCCACCGAGATCGACGACCCGGTCCACTGCCCCGTCCGTGTCGGCGACTTCGAAGTACGTCACCCAGTGCGGGCCCCGGTCGCGGGGCAGGGCGGTGCCGACCCCGTGGATGCCGGCGACCGGGCGGCCGTCGATGTGCAGGGTGACGTAGTCGAAGTCGGCGGAGACCGCCGGCTCCTCCTCGTAGGCGAACACGCTCTCGTAGAACTTGGCGACGTTGACCGACTCGAAGGTCAGTAGCTCGTTCCAGGCCGGGGTGCCGGGCACGCCCGTGACGGCCGTGCCGCGGTGCTCCGCGCCCTGCCAGATGCCGAAGACGGCGCCGGAGGGGTCGGAGCAGATCGCCATCCGGCCGGCTTCGGCGGCGTCCAGCGGTCCCACGCCGACCGTGCCGCCGCACAGCCGCACCGTGTCGGCGGTCAGGTCCGCGTCGTTCGAGGCGAGGTAGGGCGTCCAGGCGATGGGGAGGTGGCGGTCGGGCGGCAGCTGGCCGATGCCGGCCACCTCACGGCCGTCGAGCAGGGCTCGCACATAGGGGCCGAGCTGCTGGGGGCCGGGCTGGAACTCCCAGCCGAACAGCGCCCCGTAGAACTCCTGGGTCGCGGCCAGCCCGTGCACCATCAGGCTCACCCAGCAGGGCGTGCCGGGCGCGTGCCGAGCGTGCGTCTCGCCGTTCGGGCCGGCCGACCCCCGTGCCTCGGTCATCGTCACTCTCTCCTCGGCCCCTCGCGGTGGCCGCCTCGCTCCCGCTGTCCGGACCCCCGTGCCGATGCTCGCACCACCCTTGGCCGAGCGCGCTTCGGGCACGCCGCCGCACTACGGCCGACGCCCGGAGGGTGCCCGGTGTGCGATTTACGGCCCGCTTCCGTGCGATTGCCGCCGGATGTCCGTCGGCTGTACAGCATGTGTCTGATCCCGTACGCCTCGTGATCGGACCTGTCCGGCCGAGCAGAGTAGCCGGACGTCGACGATGGGGCCACCCCGTGCGCAAGGATGGTGGCCATGAACGCCATCATTTCCGCATCCGAACTCACGAGCGAACTGACGGGCGAGAACCCGCCGGTGCTCCTCGACGTCCGCTGGCAGCTGAGCCTGGCCAAGACGGCCGGCGAGCCGCCGTTCGACGGCAGGGCAGCGTACGAGGCCGGGCACATCCCCGGCGCGGTCTATATCGACCTGGACCGGGAGCTGGCTTCCGCGCCCGGCACGCGGGGCCGCCACCCGTTGCCGGACTTGGCCGAATTCGGTGCGGCGATGCGCCGGTCGGGCGTGTCGTCCGGGACACCGGTGGTCGTGTACGACGGCGGACAGGGCTGGGCCGCGGCCCGGGCTTGGTGGCTGTTGCGCTGGACGGGTCACCCCGACGTGCGGGTCCTCGACGGCGGGTTGCCCACCTGGGAGGGGCCGCTGGAGAGGTCCGTACCGACTCCGGCAGAAGGTGACTTCGAGCCAGTGCCAGGGTCCGGACTGCTCGATGCCGACGGCGCCGCGGCGCTCGCCCGGTCCGGCGTGCTGCTGGACGCGCGGGCGGGGGAGCGGTACCGCGGAGAGGTCGAGCCGATCGACCCGGTCGGCGGACACATCCCTGGCGCCGTCTCCGCGCCCACGAACGAGAACGTCGGCGCCGACGGCCGCTTCCTGCCCGCCGGGGAACTCGCGGACCGCTTCAAGGCGCTGGGGGCGTCCGAGGGGACGGAGGTCGGCGTGTACTGCGGCTCGGGCGTCTCCGCCGCCCACCAGGTGCTGGCGCTGGCGGTCGCGGAGATTCCGGCGGCGCTGTACGTCGGTTCGTGGTCGGAGTGGTCGTCGGACCCGTCCCGGCCGGTGGCGGTGGGGCCGGATCCGCAGTAGGGCGGCGCAGCACGAGGGCCGCGTTGCGACCAACGCGGCCCTCGTCCTCGTACGGCCGCATCCACAGCCGTACGACCGACTGCTTCTGCTGCACGCCTGCTTACTTACCTACCTACTTACCTATCTGCCTTGCTACTCCTGCTTCTTTCTGCGCGTGCCGAACACGATCTCGTCCCAGCTCGGGACGGCGGCCCTGCGGCCCGGACGGACGCCGTCCGCCTCGGCCTGGCGATCCGTCGCGCCGATGAGGCGATCACGGTGGCTGCCGACGGAGCGGGGCATGAGGACGTCCGCGTAGGCGGAACCGGCGGAGGCGGCCGGGGCGGGAGGTTCCTCCGCGACCGGCTCGGCCGGGGGTTCCTCCGTCTCGGGCTCCGACGGGCGTTCGGGCACCACCAGGTCACCGCGGAAGCTGGGCACCGCCTCCAGCAGGCTGGTCAGCGAGTCCCGTTCCTCCGTGGGCTCCTCGGCAGGTTCGGCGGCCTGGGCCGGCAGGCTCGGCCGCGCGGTCTCCAGGGCACGGTCCATCGAACGCTCGCGCGGAAGCCGGGCGATACGCGGCACGAACGGGAAGCTGGGCTCCGGCGCGGCGAGGTCCTCGGACTCGCCGATCAGCGAGCGCGCCTCCTCGTCGACCGCCTGTACGAGCCGCCGGGGCGGGTCGTACGTCCAGCTCGCCGAGTGCGGTTCGCCCGCCACCATGTAGACCAGCAGCACTTCCCAGGTGCCGTCGTCGCGGCGCCACGAGTCCCACTGCACGGTGTCCTTGTCGGCGCCGCGCAGCAGCAGCCGCTCCTGGACGGCCTCGCCGAGCTGCGGACCTGCGGCGTTCTCGCCGGGCCGACGGACGGGGGTCTTGCGAGCCCGCTCGGCCATGAAGGCGCGCTCGGCGAGCACGGGGCCCTCGAAGCGCCGTACACGGTCGACGGGGATGCCAGCGAGTTGGGCGACCTCTTCCGCGGTCGCACCAGCTCGTATACGCGCCTGGATGTCACGGGGGCGGAGATGGCTCTCCACCTCGATCTCGATCTGGCCGAGGCGGGGACGGTCGCCGCGCACGGCGGCGCGCAGGCGTTCGTCGATCGGAAGGGTGTACTCCGTCGCGTCGGCAGCCTTCAGCACCAGCCGTGTGCCGTCATTGGAGACGGCCACGACACGCAGTTCGGGCATGGGGACCTCCCGGGTGGTGCCTGCCGACGTCACGTGCGTCGCTGCTTCCGCTAGTCGAGTGTGGCCTGCCCGGGTGCAGCCTGCCACAACCTTGCCGAGTTGCCCGGCGTGTCGGGCACGGGCCCTGGATCGCCGTTATGGCACGGTTACCTATTCGCAACGCTAAGTGACCAACTCCGTCACCCTGTGCAACTAGCCCCCTCCCGGCGGTCCTTGAAGGCCACGGACACCCAGGCGGGAGACCGGACCCAGGGCTCGCAACAGTACTCCATTTGGGCCACGTGCGTGGATTGGCGCGCCGCCCAACTTCTGGCAAGAAGCGCGACTCGGCCGTCGGTTGAGCGGTTTTCGGATCTTGAACGTGGCGTACTTCACCCAATCCGCAGAAACGGAACCAATGGATTCGGCCAAGGCGTCGCGCCGGCCGCGCCGCGTCGGCTACGCCCCCAACACGCGCCGCAGGTAGTCGTTCTGGAACCGGCGGTCAGGGTCCAGCCGGTCCCGCAGCGCCGTGAACTCGCCGAAGCGCGGGTACACCTGGGCGAAGTACTCGGCGTCCCGGGTGTGCACCTTGCCCCAGTGCGGCCGCCCCTCGTGCGCGGTGAAGATGCGCTCGGCGGCGGTGAAGTACCGCTGGAACGGGGTGCCCTTGACCATGTGGACGGCGATGTACGCGCTGTCGCGGTCCGAGGCGGTGGAGAGGGTGATGTCGTCGGCCGGGGCGGTGCGCACCTCGACCGGGAAGCTGACCCTGAGGCCGGAGCGGTCGACCATGGCCTTCAGTTCGCGCAGCGTCTCGACGACGGCCTCGCGCGGAACGGCGTATTCCATCTCCACGAAACGTACCCGGCGCGGCGATGTGAAGACCTTGTAGGGGATGTCGGTGTACGTCCGCGCGGACAGCGCCTTGCTGGAGATCTGAGCGATCGCGGGGATCGTGGCGGGCACCGCGCGGCCGACCCACTGGGCGACCTGGAAGACGCCGTTGGAGAGGAACTCGTCCTCGACCCAGCCCTGGAGCTGCGACACCGGCTTCTCCGGGCCCGCGCTGCGGTTGTTGCGCTTGGTGTTGGTGTTGCCGGTGTGCGGGAACCAGTAGAACTCGAAGTGCTCGTTCTCCGCCCACAGTTCGTCGAAGTCCGCCAGGACCCTGCCGAACGGCATCGGCTCCTCCCGCGCGGAGAGGAGGAAGAGGGGCTCCACGGCGAAGGTGATCGCGGTGACGATACCCAGGGCGCCGAGGCCGATACGGGCGGCCGCGAACACCTCAGGGTTCTCCTTGTCGGAGCAGGTGAGGACAGAGCCGTCGGCGGTGACGAGCTCCAGTCCCTTGATCTGGGCGGCGATCGAGGCCGAGTCGCGGCCCGTGCCGTGCGTGCCGGTGCTGGTCGCGCCGGAGACCGTCTGCTCCATGATGTCGCCCATGTTCGTGAGCGACAGACCCTCGCGCGCCAGGGCCATGTTGAGTCTCTTGAGCGGTGTGCCCGCCTCGACCGTGACCGTCATGGCATCACGGTCGATGTTGCGTATGCCGGTCAACAGTTGAGGGCGTATCAATACACCGTCGGTCGCGGCAATGGAAGTGAAGGAATGTCCGCTGCCGACCGCCTTCACCTTCAGGCCGTCCTCGGCGGCCCGGCGTATCGCCGCCGACAACTCCTCGACGGAGGCCGGAGTGACCTCGCGCGCGGGGCGGGCGGCGACATTGCCGCCCCAGTTACGCCACGTGCCGTTCCTGCCGCTCGCTGTGCTGCTCAACGGTGCCTCCCCGACCCGGAGCCGGCCTGCTGAGCCGGCGATACCCCAGGAAACCCACCGCGACCGCGACGGCCCCGGACACGGCCGGAACCCCGTACCCGGCCTCCGCTCCGGCGGCGTCGATCACCCAGCCGGCCGCGGCGGAGCCGAGCGCGACCCCGACCGCGAGCCCGGTGCTCACCCAGGTCATGCCCTCGGTCAGTTGCGCGCGTGGTACGTGCTCTTCGATCAGGGACATGGTGGTGATCATCGTGGGAGCGACCGCCATGCCCGCAACGAACAGCGCCACGGCCAGAAGCGGCAAGTTTCCGACCAGTAGGAGGGGGATCATACTCACGGCCATCGCGCATATGCCCAGCAGCCAGCGAGGTTCGGGCGCCCCCTTGAAGCGCAACAGCCCGAAGACGAGGCCCGCCGCGCAGGAGCCCGCCGCGTACAGCGCGAGAACCACGCTCGCGGCGCCCTTGTGCCCCTGCTCGTCCGCGAAGGCCACGGTGACCACGTCGACGGCCCCGAAGATCGCCCCGGTCGCCACGAAGGTGGCCACCAGGACCTGTAGACCCGGGGCGCGCAGGGCCGAGCTGCCGCCGCGCTGCTCGCGCGGATGCGGTGCGGGCTCGGTGGCCCGCTGCGCGGTCAGCCAGAAGACGCCGATCGCGAGGAAGCAGCCGGCGAGCAGCGGCCCCGCCTCCGGGAACCATGCCGTGGACAGGCCGATGGAGATGATGGGCCCGAAGATGAAGCACACCTCGTCGATCACGGATTCGAAGGAGTACGCGGTGTGCAGCTGAGGCGTCCCCCGGTACAGGGCGGCCCAGCGGGCGCGGACCATCGCCCCGACGCTGGGCACGCAGCCGATGCCGACGCAGGCCACGAACAGCACCCAGTCCGGCCACCCGTAGTGCGCCGCGAACAGCAGCAGACCTCCGGCCACGAGCGAGATCAGCGTCGCCGGACGGAGCACCCGCCGCTGCCCGTACTGGTCGACCATCCGTGAGACCTGCGGACCCACGACCGCCGCGGCGAGCGCGATCGTGGCCGACAGGGCGCCGGCGAGGCCGTACCGCCCGGTCAGCTGGGAGATCATCGTGACCACGCCGATGCCCATCATCGACAGCGGCATACGGCCGAGGAAGCCCGCGGCGGAGAAGCCCTTGGTGCCGGTGGCGGCGAACAGGGCGCGGTAGGGGCTCGGCACGGGGGTCTCCGGTCAGGCGGAGCAGCGGGGGCTGCGGTGGTTCGGGGCGACGGGGCAAGGCGTTGCGGTGAGGCATGTGGGGCGCCCGGTAAGGCATGCGGCGACCCGGTAAGACGTGCGGATGGCCGCTACAGCTTACGAGTTAGGTGACCCTAACGTACCGGGCCGGACGAATCGGGAACCCGGGTGGTCACCCCACCGTTTCCCGGCTGTCAGTACCGGATGACAGGATCGATCCATGCCAGACGTGCGCGATGCCAGCCCCTACGACGCCCTGCTCCTGCTCTCCTTCGGTGGCCCCGAGGGCCCGGACGACGTGATCCCGTTCCTGGAGAACGTCACCCGGGGGCGAGGCATCCCCAAGGAACGCCTGAAGGAAGTCGGCGAACACTACTTCCTGTTCGGCGGCGTCAGCCCCATCAACGACCAGAACCGCGCCCTGCTGGACGCCCTCCGCAAGGACTTCGCCGACCACGGCCTGGATCTGCCGATCTACTGGGGCAACCGCAACTGGGCGCCGTACCTGACGGACACCCTGCGCGAGATGGTCGCCGACGGCCGTCGCCGCATCCTCGTCCTCGCCACCAGCGCCTACGCCTCCTACTCGGGCTGCCGCCAGTACCGCGAGAACCTCGCCGACTCGCTCGCCGCCCTCGAGGCCGAGGGCCTGGAGCTGCCGAGGGTCGACAAGCTGCGGCACTACTTCAACCACCCCGGCTTCCTGGAGCCGATGATCGACGGCGTCATCGACTCCCTCGCCGACCTCCCCGAGGACATCCGGGACGGCGCGCACATCGCCTTCTCGACCCACTCGATCCCGAACGCCTCCGCAGACACCTCCGGGCCCGTCGAGAACCACGGCGAGGGCGGCGCGTACGTCGAGCAGCACCTGGACGTCGCCCGGCTGATCGCCGACGCCGTACGCGAGCGCACCGGCGTCGACCACCCCTGGCAGCTCGTCTACCAGTCCCGCTCCGGCGCCCCGCACATCCCGTGGCTGGAGCCCGACATCTGCGACCACCTCGAGGAGCGCCACGACGCCGGGGTTCCGGCGGTGGTGATCTCGCCCATCGGCTTCGTCTCCGACCACATGGAGGTCCTGTACGACCTCGACACGGAGGCCAGGGCCAAGGCCGAGGAGCTGGGTCTGCCGATGCGCCGCTCGGCCACCGTCGGCGACGACCCGCGGTTCGCCGCAGCGATCCGCGACCTCGTCCTGGAGCGCGCCGCCGTGGAGCGCGCGGAAGAGGCCACGCCCTGCGTCCTCGGCGGGCTCGGTGCGAGCCACAACCTCTGCCCGGTGGGCTGCTGCCCGGCCCGCGCTCCCAGGCCCGCCGCGGCGGGTGCCGACAGTCCCTACGCGTGAGGAGCCCCGTGAGCGACGTGACGGACGTACCCGACCCGCTGCACTCGGAACTGCTCGCACTGGCGCAGCGGGCCGCCCTCCGCGCGGGCGAGCTGCTGCGCGACGGCCGCCCGGCCGACCTCGCCGTCGCGGCGACCAAGTCGAGCCCGATCGATGTCGTCACCGAGATGGACATCGCGGCGGAGAAGCTGATCACGACCCTGATCTCCGAACACCGCCCGGACGACGGCTTCCTGGGCGAGGAGGGCGCCTCCACCGAGGGCACGAGCGGCGTCCGCTGGGTGATCGACCCCCTGGACGGCACGGTCAACTACCTCTACGGACTGCCGACCTGGTCCGTCTCCATCGCCGCCGAGCAGGACGGTGAGGCGGTCGTCGGTGTCGTGGCCGCCCCGATGCGCGGCGAGACGTACCACGCGGTCCGCGGAGGCGGTGCCTGGGCCACGGGAGCGTGGGAGGGCGAGCGCAGGCTCAGCTGCCGCCCCACGGCCCCCCTGGAGCAGGCCCTGGTCTCGACCGGCTTCAACTACGTCACCGAGGTCCGCACCCACCAGGCCGACGTGGCCCAGCGGCTGATCCCCCTCCTGCGCGACATCCGACGCGGCGGCTCGGCCGCGATCGACCTGTGCGACCTGGCGGCGGGCCGCCTGGACGGCTACTACGAGCGAGGGCTCAACGCCTGGGACGTGGCTGCGGGCGACCTGATCGCACGGGAGGCGGGCGCGCTGACGGGCGGGCGACCCGGGGAGCGGCCCTCGCGCGATCTGGCGGTGGCGGCGACGCCAGGGGTTTTCGAGCCCCTCCAGCGGCTGTTGGAGGAGTTCGGGGCCTGGCACGACTGACGGCGCACCCCCCCATGGTTCTCCCGCAGGAGCGGGTCTTACGGCAGCAGGCCCCCGGCGCTGGATTCGCCGGGGGCCTGCTGTTGGTCCGCGAGCCGGTCAGACGCTGGACGCGCCGACTTCCACACCGTGCTCGGCGGCGAGGCGGCGCAGGTCGTCGAGCTCGCCCTGCTCCACCTCGACGAGGAAGTCGTCGCCGTCGTCAAGAGCCCGTGTCAGGTCGGACTCGGTCGCCCTTATGCGCTGCAGAAGTCCTGCGGTGAATGCGTCCATGCTGCGCCCCCTCGTCCTGGGTCGTGGGTCGATGGCACGGGGGTGTGCCGTTCGGAAGGGGCGATCACGTCTCCAGTAGATGCCCAGCGCTGCCCATGCCGGGCGGCGACGGTGCCGGACACCCACACCCGCCCTGCGGAAAGCGGATTGCCTCGTACCGCTTGGTGGTGCGGCACAAGCAGAGCGTGATCGCGGGGTGTACAAGCCGTCCTCCCCCCGCTCTCTTCCACGGAAACCTCAACCGGAAGAGAAAATCTCGCATTCCCGGGCTTCACACCTGTCCTTCATGGCCCGCTCACCCGTCTTACCGCCGACTTATGACCGAAAAGGGCAGGATGGAGGCCAAGACCCCCAACCAAGGCCCCTGCCCGCGAGCGAGGACAAGCGCTACGCGGGTGGACACAGGAAGGACAAGCGACGTGCGCGTACTCGTCGTCGAGGACGAGCAACTGCTCGCCGATGCGGTGGCCACCGGACTGCGCCGGGAGGCCATGGCCGTCGACGTCGTGTACGACGGTGCGGCCGCCCTGGAACGCATCGGCGTCAACGACTACGACGTGGTCGTCCTCGACCGCGACCTCCCGCTGGTGCACGGCGACGACGTATGCCGCAAGATCGTCGAACTCGGCATGCCCACACGCGTGCTGATGCTCACGGCCTCCGGCGACGTCAGCGACCGTGTCGAGGGGCTGGAGATCGGCGCCGACGACTATCTCCCCAAGCCCTTCGCCTTCAGCGAGCTGACGGCACGCGTGCGTGCCCTCGGGCGCCGTACGAGCGTGCCGCTGCCGCCCGTCCTGGAGCGGGCCGGCATCAAGCTCGACCCCAACCGCCGCGAGGTCTTCCGCGACGGAAAGGAGGTGCAGCTGGCGCCGAAGGAGTTCGCCGTCCTGGAGGTGCTGATGCGCAGCGAGGGCGCGGTCGTCTCGGCCGAGCAGTTGCTGGAGAAGGCATGGGACGAGAACACCGACCCGTTCACGAACGTGGTCCGGGTGACCGTCATGACGCTGCGCCGCAAACTGGGGGAGCCGCCGGTGATCGTCACCGTGCCCGGTTCCGGCTACCGGATCTGATGCCCCATGGCCGCTACACCCGCGCCTCCGCAGGCGCCCCCGAAACCCACATGGGACCCCCGCAGGGCGGAGCCCTCCTTCCCGTGGCTGCGCCCCACCATCCGCATACGGCTCACGTTGCTGTACGGCGGCATGTTCCTGATCGCCGGCATCCTGCTGCTGTCGATCATCTATCTGCTGGCCGCGCAAGCCATCAGCACGGGCAACCAGCCGCCGTTCAAGATCGTGAGCGTGAGCCCCAGTAACGAGATCAAGGTCGCGAGCGCCGACTGCCCCGCGGTCAACAACGCGTCGGGCCTGACGCTCAACGAGTTCAACTCCGCGATCAGCGCCTGTATCGAGGACCGGCGCCGGATCGCCCTGGACGATCTCCTCAGCCGCTCGCTCCTGGCCCTCCTCGGCCTCGCCATCATCGCCTTCGCGTTCGGCTATGCCATGGCCGGCCGTGTCCTGTCGCCGCTGGGCCGGATCACCCGGACCGCGCGCGCGGTGGCGGGCTCGGACCTGTCCCGCCGTATCGAACTGGACGGCCCGGACGACGAGCTGAAGGAACTGGCCGACACGTTCGACGAGATGCTGGAGCGGTTGCAGCGGGCCTTCACCGCCCAGCAGCGCTTCGTCGGCAACGCCTCGCACGAGCTGCGCACCCCGCTCGCGATCAACCGCACGCTCCTCGAAGTGCATCTGTCCGACCCACAGGCGCCGGTGGAGCTCCAGCAGCTCGGCAAGACGCTGCTGGCCACCAACGAGCGCAGCGAGCAGCTGGTCGAAGGTCTGCTGCTGCTCGCCCGCAGCGACAACCAGATCGTCGAGCGCAAGCCGGTGGACCTCGCGGAGGTGGCCGAGCAGGCCGTCGACCAGGTGCACGCGGAGGCGGAGGCCAAGGGCGTGGTGATCCGCGGCGAGCAGAAGCCCGCCGTCGTCCAGGGCAACGGCGTGCTGCTGGAGCGGATCGCGCTGAACCTGGTGCAGAACGCCGTCCGGTACAACGTCCCGGAGGGCGGCTGGGTCGAGGTCACCACCGAGGTCCAGCACGGACAGGCGGTCCTGATCGTCTCGAACACCGGGCCGGTGGTGCCGGCGTATGAGATCGATAATCTGTTCGAGCCGTTCCGGCGGCTGCGTACCGAACGGACTGGTAGTGACAAGGGGGTGGGCCTGGGACTGTCCATCGTGCGGTCCGTGGCGCGGGCGCACGGCGGGCACATCTCGGCGCAGCCGCGAGAGGGCGGAGGGCTCGTGATGCGGGTCACCCTCCCGATCTGAGATCATGTGCGCCGAGACTCGGCAGGTACACGGGGATGTTCGCTTTGCGCGGAATTTTCTGGGCACCCGGCGAACACCCTCGTGTGTGATCGATCACAAGGGCGGTTTTCCGGCCATCTACTCTCCGTGATCATGATGCCTGTCGGAAAGCCGGGAAAATCCGGGTTTTCGAGGGTCTTGATCACGGGAAGTACACGGTGAGACGCCTTTGAACTGCGGCATTAGGACCGTGTACGGTCCCGTTCGCCATCCAAGCCGATCACTCTTGAGGAGTCCGGTTGGGTGTCGATTGAGTAACAGACCTTGATGTGAGGCAAAATCTCCGCCTCGGGTCGGGCACAAGTCCGGCCTCTCACGCGTTACGTGCGCTGGAGACACCGCAGACACCCAGAGGGGGAGAGCGACATGGCAACGGATTACGACACCCCACGCAAGACCGACGACGACGTCGACTCGGACAGCCTTGAAGAGCTGAAGGCCAGGCGGAACGACAAGTCGACGTCCGCAGTGGACGTCGACGAGTTCGAGGCCGCCGAAGGCCTGGAGCTGCCCGGCGCGGACCTCTCGAACGAGGAGTTGGCCGTCCGGGTGCTGCCCAAGCAGCAGGACGAGTTCACCTGCATGAGCTGCTTCCTGGTGCACCACCGCAGCCAGCTGGCCCGGGAGAAGAACGGTCAGCCGATCTGCCGCGACTGCGACTGAGGTCGGGTCGGGCATGACTGGCTCGACCCCTCCTTGGAAGCGCCGCTCCCGACGGTCGGGAGCGGACGAAGGGCCGTCCGACGGCCCGTCTGGCGCGCGTGACGACGAGCGGGGCTCATCCAGTACGGGGGCCTCGCTCGAACCCGTGTCCGGGGCTGACCTCCCGGCACCCGTGGACGTTCCCGCGCCCGTCGCCAAGCGGAGAGCCGCGGTCATCCGGGAGAAGGCCCGGGAAGGCGTCCGTAGAGGCGGCAGCCGCGCGAGAGCGGGCCTTGCGTACCTCACCGACCGGATCATCGAGAACGCCCCGCGTATCCCCGTACGGGACCTCGCGGCGCTGCGCCGGCAGTTCCCGGGCCTCGGGCCCGAGCGACTCGCCGACAAGCTCGTGACGGGCGCGGCGAACGCGACCTCGACGGTCGGTGCGGGAGTCGGTGCGGCGGCGATGCTGCCGGTGCCGCCCGCGATGCCGACGGAGCTGGCCGCCGAGATCACCGGCGTGGCCGCGATCGAGCTGAAGCTGATCGCCGAGCTGCACGAGGTGTACGGCGTACGCCCGCCCGGCAATCTCAAGGACCGCAGCACCGCGTATCTGACCTCGTGGTCCGAGGAGCGCGGCATCGACCCGATGAAGCCGGCGACGATCAACGCCGCACTCGGTGGGCAGATGAAGCGTGAGCTGCGTCAGCAGATCATGAAACGTATGGTCCGGAACCTGCCGAACCTGATGCCCTTCATGGTGGGCGCCGCCGTGGGTGCGGTCATGAACCGCCGGGACACCAAGAAGCTCGCGGCACGCATTCGGGCGGACCTGCGAAAGGTCCAGGTGCCCTGGGACGAATTGCCGCAACTGCCGCCCCTGGAACGCCCGGCGCAACCGTTGGAGATGGGGGACATCGCGCGGGGTCTGGGGCCCAAGCCGCCCGGAGGCGGTCAGGAGACCGGCCGCTGAGGGGACCGTCCGGCGTGGCCCGGCGAAGTTTTTGCCACGGGGAGAACAAGCCTTGACCAGACCGGTGAAGGTCAGCTCGGGTGTACTAGGCGGAGTCCTTCGCCGCCTTGATCGCCTCCGCCAGCCGCTCCGG
Source organism: Streptomyces viridochromogenes (assembly GCF_001270495.1). Lineage (GTDB taxonomy): Bacteria > Actinomycetota > Actinomycetes > Streptomycetales > Streptomycetaceae > Streptomyces > Streptomyces viridochromogenes_A. The sequence goes on along the minus strand of NZ_LGUR01000230.1, from coordinate 134,193 downwards.
CTCACGGGTCGACAGGTAGAGGTAAGGAGTCGGGTCCGCGGGGTCGGTGACCTCTACGCGCAGGGCGGTGGGGATGTAGGCGCGCAGGAGGAGGAAGGCGCGGGTGTCGGCCTTGTGGGTGCGCCAGGCGCGGGCCTCTTCGGGGTCCAGGATGTGCGCCTCGCCCAGCGCCGTCACCGGGATCTTCGCCTCGCCCGCGATCAGCGAACCGCCCACCACGCGGATGCGGAGCGAGCCGTACGAGCTGGCCACGACGGCCGCCGCGGCGGTGCCGCCGGCCAGGCCGCCGAGCATGGGCAGCGTGCCGAACGGCAGAAGGATCAGGGCCATGGAGACCCCGACCAGGAACGAGACCAGCCACCAGGAGCGGGGGGCGGTCAGTCGTTCTTCGTACGGGGCGGCGGAGAGCTGCATGGAGCCAAGCTTGGCATGGTGTCCGATAGCTGCCGGAGCCAGGGGGTCGGCGCCGAGCGCCGTCAGGCAGGGCGGCGGTGGGAGACGGACGGGCGGGTAAGGTCTGCGGCTGTGAGTGGTACTTCAGCAGCGCTCAAGCCGCCGGCGGACGCCGTGAAACCGGCCCGTCACCCCGATGCTCCCGCGCCCGGTGAGCTTCTCGGTGCGCACTACGGCGAGTGTTTCGGCTGTGGCGGTGAGCAGGCGCACGGGCTGCACCTGGAGGCGCGCGCCGGGGACGGAGTCAGCATCACGGCCGAGTTCACCGTGCAGCCCGCTCATCAGGGCGCACCCGGCCTGGCGCACGGCGGTGTGCTCGCGACCGCCCTCGACGAGACCCTCGGCTCGCTCAACTGGCTGTTGCGGACGATCGCCGTGACCGGGCGGCTGGAGACGGACTTCGTGCGGCCGGTTCCCGTGGGCACGGTCCTGTATCTGGAGGCCGAGGTCACGGCGGTGGCGGGCCGCAAGATCTACTCCACCGCCACCGGTCGGATCGGCGGTCCCGACGGGCCCGTCGCCGTCCGTGCCGAGGCGCTCTTCATCGAGGTGAAGGTCGACCACTTCATCGACAACGGCCGTCCGGAGGAGATCCGGGCCGCCATGAACGACCCGGACCAGGCCCGGCGTGCCCGTGCCTTCGAGGTGAACCCGTGAGCCGTGCCCCCCTGAACGTGCTGATCCGGCGCGTCGACCCGGACGTACCGCTGCCGACGTACGCGCACCCCGGTGACGCGGGAGCCGATCTGCGCACCACCGAGAGCCGTGAACTGAAGCCGGGGGAGCGGGCCGTACTGCCCACCGGGGTGTCTGTCGCCCTTCCGGAGGGGTACGCGGCGTTCGTGCATCCCCGTTCCGGCCTTGCCGCCCGTCTGGGTGTCGCCCTGGTGAATGCCCCGGGGACGGTTGATGCCGGGTACCGTGGGGAGATCAAGGTGATCGTGGTGAATCTCGACCCGCACGAGCCCGTGCGGTTCGAGCGCTTCGACCGGATTGCCCAACTGGTCGTCCAGCAGGTCGAGAGGGTCCGCTTCCAGGAGGTCGCGGAGCTTCCCGATTCGGCACGGGCCGAGGGGGGCTTCGGGTCCACCGGCGGCCATGCCGCGGTGGGCACTGCAAGCACCACAAGCGATACAAGCGATGAGGCCGCCGATGGCGGCGCAACGGGTGGGAATCGATACGCTTCGGTCGTATCCGACCGGGAAGGACAGTGACGTGTTCGGACGTCGCAAGAAGAAGGGTGCCGCCGAGGACGCGGCCGGCGAGCCCGAGCAGGTCGTCGACAGTGTCGACACTGAGGCGGACGACGACGGTGAGCGCGAGCGCGTGAGGCTCGAACCGGAACCGCGGCCCGACGGGCCCTGGGACAGCTCCGAGGTCCGTGAGCCCGGCGAGGGCCGGGTGGACCTGGGCGGCCTGTTGGTGCCGGGCGTCGACGGCATGGAGCTGCGCGTGGAGGTCGCGGGCGACGCGATCGTCGCGGCGACCGTCGTGCTGCGGGACAGCGCCATTCAGCTCCAGGCCTTCGCCGCGCCCAAGCGTGAGGGCATCTGGGGCGAGGTGCGGGAGGAGATCGGCTCCGGCATCACTCAGCAGGGTGGCATCATCGACGAGGTCGAGGGCCCGCTGGGCTGGGAGTTGCGGGCTCAGGTGCCGGTGCAGCTGCCGGACGGCACGGGTGGTTTCCAGGTCGTGCGGTTCGTCGGCGTGGACGGCCCCCGCTGGTTCCTGCGCGGTGTGATCTCGGGCCAGGGTGCCGTGCAGCCGCAGGCGGCCGGTCTGCTGGAGCAGATCTTCCGGGACACGGTCGTGGTCCGCGGCGAAGGCCCGATGGCCCCCCGTGACCCGATCGTCCTGAAGCTGCCCAACGACGCCCAGATGGTTCCCGAGGGCGTCCAGCAGGAGGAGGCCGGTTCGCGCTTCTCCGGCGGCATGGGCCAGCTCCAGCGAGGCCCGGAGATCACCGAGGTGCGCTGAGCGTCGTAGCGACAGCTCGGCCTCGTAGAGCAGCCGAAGAAACATCAGGGCCGTACCCCTTGTGGGTGCGGCCCTTTCGCGTGCGTGAACTCTTGACGGCGCATTGGTCTGTACCTACCGTCTCCGGCCAACGCGTCTGTTCATAAAGGCGCTTTACGTTCACATACGAGAACGGAAGGCCCCCACGCATGCACAGAACCGCACTCTTCGCGGCCGCGGCCGCCCTCGTCGCCGGTGTCCTCGCCTGGCCCACCGGCGCCGGTGCCGCTCCCGCCACCTTCGCCCACCCCGGAGTCACCGTCTCCAAGGGGCAGTTGGACTTCGCCCGCTCCAAGGTCAACTCCGGCGCCCAGCCCTGGAAGGGCGCCTACGACCGGATGATGGCGAGCAAGTACGCCGATCTGAACCGCACCCCCAAACCGCGCGCGGTCGTCGAGTGCGGCTCGTACTCGAACCCCAACCACGGCTGCACCGACGAGCGCGAGGACGCGATAGCCGCCTACACCCAGGCCCTCGCCTGGTACGTCACCCGCGACGAGCGCCACGCGAAGAAGGCCATCGAGCTGATGGACGCCTGGTCCGCGGTGATCCGGGACCACACCAACAGCAACGCCCCCCTGCAGACCGGCTGGGCCGGCTCCTCCTGGCCCAAGGCCGCCGAGATCATCAAGTACACGTACACCGGGGGCTGGGCGAACTCCGGCCGGTTCGCCACCATGCTCCGGACCGTCTATCTGCCCGAGATCATCAACGGCTCGAACTCCAACGGGAACTGGGAGCTGTCGATGATGGAGGCCGCCGTCGGCATCTCCGTCTTTCTGGAGGACAGGGCGTCGTACGACAAGGCCATGGCGAAGTTCCGCACCCGCACCGCCGCCTTCGTCTATCTGTCCTCCGACGGTGATCTGCCGAAGACCGTGCCGAGCCAGAACCTCAACACCCGCGAGAAGATCGTCAACTACTGGCAGGGGCAGGGCACCTTCGTCACCGGCCTCACCCAGGAGACCTGTCGCGACCTCACCCACACCGGGTACGGCATCTCGGCCATCTCGCACGTCGCGGAGACCAGCCGGATACAGGGGCAGGACTTGTACGGCACCGACGTCGGCGAGCGGCTGCGCCACGCGCTCGGGTTCCAGGCCAGGTACGAGCTCGGTGAGGCCGTGCCCGGCTGGCTGTGCAACGGCTCGCTGAAGCGCGGGCTCGGGCCGGTCACCGAGGTCGGGCACAACGCCCTGGCCAACCGTCTCGGCCATGCCATGACCAACACCGAGACGCTGAACGAGCGCAACCGCCCGGCCGGCAGCAACAACCTCTTCGTGGCCTGGGAGACCCTCACCCACGGCGACAACCCCGGCTGAGGCCCCCCGGCACCGAGCCCGTGACGTCCCGGCGGGAGCGTCAGAGTTGCGTCAAAGACGCTCCCGCCACCGCACCCGGCCCCATTTGTCGCGATTATTGGCCGTAAGGTCGACGCTGCGTAGGCAGTAGTGGCCGGAACACAATGAGGACCATGGGACGCGGCAAGCTTCGGATCTACCTCGGTGCGGCACCGGGCGTCGGCAAGACGTACGCGATGCTGTCCGAGGCGCACCGGCGCATCGAGCGGGGCACCGACTGTGTGGTGGCGTTCGTGGAGCACCATGAGCGGCCGCGCACCGAGGTGATGCTGCACGGGCTCGAACAGATCCGGCGCAAGCGGCTGGAGTACCGGGGGAGCGCCTTCACCGAGATGGACGTGGACGCCGTCCTGGCGCGGCGTCCACAGGTGGCGCTCGTCGACGAACTCGCCCACACCAACATCCCCGGCTCGCGCAACGCCAAGCGCTGGCAGGACGTCGAGGAACTCCTCGCCGCCGGGATCGACGTGATATCGACCGTCAACATCCAGCATCTGGAGTCCCTCGGCGACGTCGTCGAGTCCATCACCGGCGTACGGCAGCAGGAGACCGTGCCGGACGAGGTGGTGCGCCGGGCCGACCAGATCGAGCTGGTCGACATGGAGCCCCAGGCCCTACGGCGACGGATGGCGCACGGCAACGTCTACCAGCCGGACAAGGTCGACGCGGCGCTGTCCAACTACTTCCGGCCCGGCAACCTGACCGCGCTGCGCGAGCTGGCGCTGCTGTGGGTGGCGGACCGGGTCGACGAGTACCTGAAGCAGTACCGCAGTGATCACCGGGTGTCGAAGATCTGGGGTTCGCGGGAGCGGATCGTGGTCGGGCTGACCGGCGGGCCCGAGGGACGGACCCTGATCCGCCGCGCCGCGCGGCTGGCGGAGAAGGGCGCCGGCGGCGAGGTGCTGGCCGTCTACATCGCCCGCAGCGACGGACTGACCTCCGCGTCGCCGAAGGAGCTCGCCGTCCAGCGCACCCTGGTCGAGGACCTGGGCGGAACGTTCCACCATGTCGTCGGCGACGATATCCCGGCCGCACTGCTGGCCTTCGCGCGCGGCGTGAACGCCACCCAGATCGTCCTCGGCTCCTCGCGCCGCCGAAGCTGGCAGTACGTCTTCGGGCCGGGCGTGGGCGTGACGGTCGCCCGGGACTCCGGCCCCGACCTCGACGTCCACATCGTGACGCACGAGGAGGCCGCCAAGGGGCGCGGACTGCCCGTGGCCCGGGGAGCCCGGCTCGGCCGGGCGCGGATCCTCTGGGGCTGGATCACCGGCGTCGGCGGCCCGGTGCTGCTCACCCTGCTGCTGACCCACATCGACGCCGACCTCGGCCTCGCGAACGACATGCTGCTGTTCCTGACCCTGACGGTGGCGGCGGCCCTGCTCGGCGGGCTCTACCCCGCACTGGCCTCGGCGGCGGTCGGCTCACTGCTGCTCAACTGGTTCTTCACCCCACCCCTGCACCGCATCTCGATCGCCGACCCCAAGAACCTGCTCGCCCTGGTGATCTTCGTTCTGGTGGCGGTCGCGGTCGCCTCCGTGGTCGACCTCGCCGCCCGCCGCACCCACCAGGCGGCCCGGCTGCGCGCCGAGTCGGAGATCCTCTCCTTCCTCGCCGGCAACGTCCTGCGCGGCGAGACCGGCCTGGAGGAGCTGCTGGAGCGGGTCCGCGAGACCTTCGGCATGGACTCGGCGGCCCTGCTGGAGCGCGAGAGCGACGTCGACCCATGGACACGCGCGGGCGAGGCGGGCGTGGGACGGGCGCCGGAGCGGCCGGAGGACGCGGACGTCGACGTTCCGGTCGGCGACCACATGGCCCTCGCGCTGACCGGCCGGGTGCTGCCCGCCGAGGACCGCCGGGTGCTCGCCGCCTTCGCCGCCCAGGCCGCGGTCGTCCTGGACCGCCGCAGGCTCCAGGAGGAGGCCGACCAGGCCAAGGAGCTCGCCGTCAGCCATGACCTCCGTACGCCTCTCGCCGGCATCAAGGCGGCGGTCTCCTCGCTGCGGTCGGACGACGTGGCCTGGTCGCAGGAGGACGAGGCCGAGCTGCTGGAGGGCATCGAGGAGGGCGCCGACCGGCTGGATCACCTGGTCGGGAACCTGCTGGACATGTCCCGGCTCCAGACCGGCACGGTCACGCCGCTGATCAGGGAGATCGACCTCGACGAGGTGGTGCCGATGGCGCTGGGCGGGGTGCCGGACGGAAGCGCCGAGCTGGACATCCCGGAGACGCTGCCCATGGTCGCCGTCGATCCCGGGCTGCTGGAGCGGTCGGTGGCCAACCTGGTCGAGAACGCCGTCAAGTACAGCCCGGACGGCAGCAGGGTCCTCGTGTCCGCCAGCGCCATCGCGGACCGGGTCGAGGTCCGGGTGGTCGACCGCGGGCCGGGCGTCCCGGACGACGCCAAGGAACGTATCTTCGCGCCCTTCCAGCGCTACGGCGACGCCCCGCGCGGCGCGGGAGTGGGCCTCGGGCTCGCGGTCGCCCGCGGCTTCGCCGAGGCGATGGGCGGCACGCTGAACGCCGAGGACACGCCGGGCGGTGGCCTCACCATGGTGCTCACCGTGCGGGCGGCGGGATCGCGCGCGGAGCTTGTCGAGGAGGGGGGCGTGCCAGTGGAGCACCCCGTGGAACCAGAAAGGCAGACCACATGATGAGCCCGACCGGGGGGACCCCCCAGACCCCCACCAGGGTTCTGGTGATCGATGACGAGCCGCAGATCGTGCGCGCCCTCGTGATCAACCTCAAGGCCCGCAAGTACGAGGTCGACGCCGCCCACGACGGGGCCACCGCCCTCGAACTCGCCGCCACCCGCCACCCCGACGTGGTCGTCCTCGACCTCGGTCTGCCCGACATGGACGGCGTCGAGGTGATCCGCGGCCTGCGCGGCTGGACCCGGGTGCCGATCCTGGTGCTGTCCGCCCGGCACACCTCCGACGAGAAGGTCGAGGCGCTGGACGCGGGCGCGGACGACTACGTCACCAAGCCCTTCGGCATGGACGAGCTGCTGGCCCGGCTGCGGGCCGCCGTCCGCCGGGCCGAGCCCACCGGGGGCGGCGAGGACGACGTGATGGTGGAGACCTCGGAGTTCACCGTCGACCTGGCCGCCAAGAAGGTCAACAGGGGCGGGAAGGACGTACGGCTGACCCCCACGGAGTGGCATCTGCTGGAGGTGCTCGTCCGCAATACGGGACGTCTCGTGAGTCAGCGGCAGCTGCTCCAGGAGGTATGGGGGCCGTCGTACGGGACGGAGACGAACTATCTGCGGGTCTACATGGCCCAGCTGCGCAGGAAACTGGAGGCCGATCCGTCGCATCCCCGGCACTTCGTCACCGAGCCTGGGATGGGCTATCGGTTCGAGAAGTGAGGCCCGGTAGGCTTCAAGGCATGAGTGCTGTTCCTCGTTCCGAAAAGTCGGTGGGCCGGTTCCGGCGCATGCTTGACCGGCTCTCCTCGTCGCAGGAGGACCTGGAGTCCGAGGAGCTGCGTGAGGACGCCGAGACGGCCGGCTGTATCAAGATCGGTGACTGCCGTGACCGACAGATAGTGACGGTTACTGGTACCTTGCGCACGGTCACCCTGCGGCCTCGCGCGGGCGTTCCCGCCCTGGAGGCCGAGCTGTTCGACGGCTCCGCCGCGCTGGACGTGGTGTGGCTCGGCAGGCGCTCCATAGTCGGGATAGAGCCGGGGCGCCGGCTGATCGCATCGGGCCGGATCTCCATGAGCCGGGGCCGCCGGGTGCTGTTCAACCCGAAATACGAACTGAGACCCCTCGGACGGGAGTAGCCGGTGACGTCGCTCGACAAGCCGACTGAAGACACCACCGACACGACCGCGAACGCCGAGCACGATGCCCGGGCGGTGACCGAGGCCGCGCTGTTCGAGGCCTTCGGCGGCATGCGCGGCATGATCGAGACGGTGCTGCCCGGTCTGCTCTTCGTCACCATCTACACGATCAACAAGGACACACACCTCTCGGCGATCGCCGCGCTCGCGGTGTCCCTGGTGCTCGTGGTCGTACGCCTGGTGATGCGGGACACGGTCAAGCACGCGTTCAGCGGTGTCTTCGGCGTCGCCTTCGGTGTCGTGTTCGCGATGATGACCGGCGAGGCGAAGGACTTCTATCTCCCCGGCATGCTCTACACGCTGGGGCTGGGGCTCGCGTACATCATCACGACCCTGTGCGGTGTGCCGCTGATCGGGCTGATCCTCGGGCCGGTGTTCAAGGAGAACCTCTCCTGGCGGACCCGCAATCCCGGACGCAAGAAGGCCTACGCCAAGGCCAGTTACGCCTGGGGCGCGATCCTGCTCGCCAAGTGCGCGATCCTCTTCCCGCTGTACCTGTGGGCGGACACCACGCAGCTGGGCTGGGTGCTCGTCGCGCTGAAGATCCCGCCGTTCCTGCTCGCCGTATGGCTGACGTGGGTGTTCCTGGCGAAGGCGCCCGCGCCGATTGACGTGTTCGCGGAGATGGAGGCGGCCGAGAAGGCCGAGGAGGAGCGGAAGGCTGCCGCCGGCTCGGCCGAGTAGGTACCCCGGTTTGGAGTGACCGTCGCTGGGGGCTGCCGCCCCCAGACCCCCGCTTTCGGCCCTTGAGGGGCCTCGTCCTCAAACGCCGGACGGGCTGGGATGCCTGGACCGGAGCTGGGAAGTGACCGTTGGCACTGGAAGGTGAAGGGCGCCCCTGCGAACGCACTGTGAAGGGCGCCCTGAGATCCTCGGGGCGCCCTTCGTCGTAGTAGTCCCTCGAAGGACTCAGCTCGCCGTGTCCTCCCGGCGTACCGACAGCAGGTCCTCCAGCTGCTCCTCGCGGGCCTGGGCGGCCACGAAGAGGAGTTCGTCGCCGGCCTCCAGGGAGTCCTCGCGGGACGGCGTGAGCACGCGGGTGCCGCGGATGATGGTGACCAGGGACGTGTCCTGGGGCCACTCGACATCGCCGACCTGGGTGCCGGCCAGGGCCGACTCCTCCGGGAGGGTCAGCTCCACGAGGTTCGCGTCTCCGTGGCTGAAGCGGAGCAGGCGGACCAGGTCGCCGACGCTCACCGCCTCCTCGACCAGGGCCGACATCAGCCGCGGGGTGGAGACCGCCACGTCCACGCCCCAGGACTCGTTGAAGAGCCACTCGTTCTTGGGATTGTTGACGCGGGCGACGACGCGCGGGACGCCGTACTCCGTCTTCGCCAGCAGGGAGACGACCAGGTTGACCTTGTCGTCGCCCGTCGCGGCGATCACCACGTTGCAGCGCTGCAGGGCCGCCTCGTCCAGGGACGTGATCTCGCAGGCGTCGGCCAGCAGCCACTCCGCCTGCGGGACGCGCTCGACCGAGATGGCGGTCGGCGCCTTGTCGACGAGCAGGACCTCGTGGCCGTTCTCCAGCAGTTCGCCCGCGATGGAGCGACCCACCGCGCCGGCACCGGCAATGGCGACCCTCATCAGTGACCGCCCTCCTCTTCGGGACCCTTGGCGAACGCCGCCTCGACCTTGTCGACCTCGTCGGTGCGCATCATGACGTGCACCAGGTCGCCCTCCTGCAGCACCGTCTGCGAGGTGGGCAGGATCGCCTCACCGAGCCGGGTCAGGAACGCCACGCGGACGCCCGTCTCCTCCTGCAGCCTGCTGATCTTGTGGCCAACCCAGGCCGTGGAGGCGTGCACCTCGGCGAGCTGGACGCCGCCGGTGGGATCCCGCCACAGCGGCTCGGCGCCCGAGGGCAGCAGGCGGCGCAGCATCTGGTCGGCCGTCCAGCGGACCGTGGCCACGGTGGGGATGCCCAGGCGCTGGTAGACCTCGGCGCGGCGGGGGTCGTAGATGCGGGCCGCGACGTTCTCCACGCCGAACATCTCGCGGGCCACGCGCGCGGAGATGATGTTCGAGTTGTCCCCGCTGGAGACGGCGGCGAAGGCGCCCGCCTCCTCGATGCCCGCCTCGCGCAGGGTGTCCTGGTCGAAGCCGACGCCGGTGACCCGGCGGCCTCCGAACCCGGGGCCCAGGCGGCGGAACGCGGTGGGGTCCTGGTCGATGACGGCGACCGTGTGCCCCTGTTGCTCCAGGGTCTGGGCAAGAGCGGAACCTACCCTTCCGCAACCCATGATGACGATGTGCACGGTCTTACCCCGCACTCCTCGTTAGGCGTCTGACTTGCGTGAACGTGGTGCTCATATCCTTCTCTCGGTTCGCCGGGCAGCAGGCGCGGGCCGGTCGCGGACCGCTGGGCAACATCATGCCGGGGAATGCCGGGGATGATCCCTCGCGGTACGGATCGTGGACTGCGGTACGGGCCGTGGACTCGCGTGTGCCTCGGTCCACCGTAACGTCCGGCTCTGACACACCGACCGGCGAGTCGGATGTCCCGTACGACTCCCTCAGCGGCGGTTGAAGCTGCGGAGGCTGGCGAGTGCCAGGAGGCCGAGGCCGGCGAGCGCGACGAGGGCCCCGACGAGCTGAGCGGTCGTCTGCGACATGAGGTCTCCCGGATGTGATGCGCGTACTGACGCAGGTGAGCGGGTCCGCGGTTACGCAGGTCATGGAGGCACGCGGACGTCGTCCTGGTCGGCGCCCGGCGCGTGCGGGGCACGGAATTCACCCCGCCGCCGCGCGCGATTTCACCCGGATGTGCTCCGTCCCAGGAGGGGGGCCTACGATTCTCTGTTGTGTCCAAACTGACCGACGTGCCCAAACGGATTCTGATCGGGCGCGCGCTGCGCAGCGACCGGCTGGCGGAAACGCTCTTGCCGAAGCGCATCGCACTCCCCGTCTTTGCCTCCGACCCGCTGTCCTCCGTGGCATACGCGCCCGGAGAAGTACTGCTGGTCCTCTCCATCGCGGGCGTGTCGGCGTACCACTTCAGCCCCTGGATCGCGGTCGCGGTCGTCGTGCTGATGTTCACCGTGGTCGCCTCGTACCGGCAGAACGTGCACGCCTACCCCAGCGGCGGCGGCGACTACGAGGTGGCGACCACCAACCTCGGCCCCAAGGCGGGCCTGACGGTCGCGAGCGCCCTTCTCGTCGACTACGTCCTGACCGTCGCCGTCTCCATCTCCTCCGGCATCGAGAACCTCGGCTCCGCGATCCCGTTCGTGGTCGAGCACAAGGTCGAGTGCGCGGCCGCGGTGATCCTGCTGCTGACGGTGATGAACCTGCGCGGCGTCCGGGAGTCCGGCGGACTCTTCGCCATCCCGACGTACGTCTTCGTCGCGGGCGTCTTCATCATGATCGCGTGGGGCGCGTTCCGCGGGCTGGTCCTCGACGACACCATGCGGGCACCCACCGCGTCGTACGAGATCAAACCGGAGCACGAGGGACTGGCGGGCTTCGCGCTCGTCTTCCTCCTGCTGCGCGCCTTCTCCTCCGGCTGTGCCGCGCTCACCGGTGTCGAGGCGATCTCCAACGGCGTCCCGGCCTTCCGCAAGCCCAAGTCGAAGAACGCGGCGACCACGCTCGCGATGATGGGCCTGCTGGCCGTCACGATGTTCTGCGGCATCATCGCGCTCGCCATGGTGACCAAGGTCCGCATGGCCGAGAACCCGGCCGTCGACCTGATCAAGGACGGCGTCGCGGTCGGCTCCGGCTATGTCCAGAACCCGGTCATCACCCAGGTCGCCGAGGCCGTCTTCGGCAAGGGCAGCTTCTTCTTCATCGTGCTCGCCGCGGCCACCGCCCTGGTGCTGTTCCTGGCCGCCAACACCGCCTACAACGGCTTCCCGGTGCTCGGCTCGATCCTCGCCCAGGACCGCTATCTGCCGCGCCAGCTGCACACCCGCGGCGACCGGCTCGCCTTCTCCAACGGCATCGTGCTGCTGGCGGGCGCGGCCATGCTCCTGGTGTGGATCTACGGCGCCGACTCCACCCGCCTGATCCAGCTCTACATCGTCGGCGTGTTCGTCTCCTTCACGCTCAGCCAGACCGGCATGGTCCGCCACTGGAACCGCCTCCTGGTGAACGAGAAGGACCAGGCCAAGCGCCGCCACATGATCCGCTCCCGCGCGATCAACACCTTCGGCGCCTTCTTCACCGGCCTGGTCCTGATCGTCGTGCTCGTCACCAAGTTCACGCACGGCGCCTGGGTGGCCCTGCTCGGCATGGTGATCTTCTACGGCACGATGACGGCGATCCGCCGCCACTACGACCACGTCTCCGAGGAACTCGCCGCCCCCGAGGGCCCGAGCGACGACAGCGTACGGCCGTCCCGCGTGCACTCGGTCGTCCTGGTCTCCAAGATCCACCGTCCCGCCCTGCGCGCCCTGGCCTACGCCAAGCTGCTGCGCTCGGACACCTTGGAGGCGCTCAGCGTCAACGTCGACCCGGCGGAGACCAAGGCGCTGCGCGAGGAGTGGGAGCGGCGCGGGATCGACGTACCGCTGAAGGTGCTGGACTCGCCGTACCGCGAGATCACGCGGCCGATCATCGAGTACGTGAAGGGGCTGCGCAAGGAGTCCCCGCGCGACGCCGTGTCGGTGATCATCCCGGAGTACGTGGTCGGTCACTGGTACGAGCATCTGCTGCACAACCAGAGCGCGCTGCGGCTGAAGGGCCGGCTGCTGTTCACGCCGGGCATCATGGTGACCTCCGTGCCGTACCAGCTCCAGTCGTCCGAGGTGGCGAAGGCCAGGGCCCGCAAGCGGCAGGACTGGAACGCGCCGGGAGCGGTGCGGCGGGGTCCGGCCACGGAGCGGGCGAAGGAGCCCGCCGAGCCGGACGCCCAGCGCTGACGCGGGCCGGGGGCGCGGCCGGGAGCACGTAGACTGGTGGGCTGTTGTCAGGCCCGGGCCGCTGAAGAGCGCCGTCGAGGGCCGCGCCGTCCCGCCTCTCGATCTGGAGTCACCCCACCATGCAGGCAGAACAGAAGAAGTCGCTGGTGGGGGAGGAGTACGAGGTCGAGATCGGCCCCGTCGCCCATGGCGGCCACTGCATCGCCCGGACGTCCGAGGGCCAGGTGCTGTTCGTCCGGCACACGCTGCCCGGCGAGCGGGTCGTGGTGCGGGTGACGGAGGGCGAGGAGGGCGACCGTTTCCTGCGCGCGGACGCGGTCGAGGTCCTGTCGGCCTCCAAGGACCGCATCGAGGCGCCCTGCCCCTTCGCCGGCCCCGGACGCTGCGGCGGCTGCGACTGGCAGCACGCCAAGCCGGGGGCGCAGCGCCGGCTGAAGGGCGAGGTCATCGCCGAACAGCTGCAGCGGCTCGCGGGACTGACGCCGGAGGACGTCGGCTGGGACGGCACGGTGATGCCGGCCGAGGGCGACAAGCTGCCCGCGGGACAGGTGCCGCAGTGGCGGACGCGCGTGCAGTACGCCGTCGACGCCGACGGCCACGCCGGACTGCGCCGGCACCGCTCGCACGAGGTGGAGCCGATCGATCACTGCATGATCGCCGCCGAGGGTGTCAGCGAGCTGGGGATCGAGAAGCGCGACTGGACCGGCATGGCGTCGGTGGAGGCGATCGCGGCGACGGGTTCGCAGGACCGCCAGGTGATCCTGACGCCGCGGCCGGGTGCACGACTGCCGATCGTGGAGCTCGACCGCCCGGTGTCGGTGATGCGGGTCGGCGAGAAGGACGGCGGTACGCACCGCGTCCACGGCCGCCCCTTCGTCCGCGAACGCGCGGACGGCCGCACCCACCGGGTCGGCAGCGGCGGCTTCTGGCAGGTCCACCCGAAGGCGGCCGACACCCTGGTGACCGCGGTCATGCAGGGCCTGCTGCCCCGCAAGGGCGAGATGGCCCTCGACCTGTACTGCGGCGTCGGCCTCTTCGCGGGCGCCCTCGCCGACCGCCTCGGCGACAAGGGCGCGGTCCTCGGCATCGAGTCCGGCAAGCGGGCGGTGGAGGACGCGCGGCACAACCTCGCCGACTTCGAGCGGGTCCGCATCGAGCAAGGCAAGGTCGAGTCGGTCCTGCCGCGGACGGGGATCACCGAGGTGGACCTCATCGTGCTGGACCCGCCGAGGGCGGGGGCGGGGCGGGGCACGGTCGCGCATCTCGCGTCACTTGGGGCTCGGCGGATCGCTTATGTGGCGTGCGATCCGGCGGCGTTGGCGCGGGATTTGGGGTATTTCCGGGACGGGGGGTATCGGGTGCGGATGTTGCGGGCGTTTGATTTGTTTCCGATGACTCATCATGTGGAGTGTGTTGCGATCCTTGAACCGGCCGCTAAGGGCGCTTGACCTGGGGTTTTGTGCGTGCGCATTATGTGCGGTGTGGGCGTTACGGGCGATATCTTGACGCTGAAATGACGCTCGTGACGCTCATTTGACGCTCGTTCTGATGGGGGTCAGGCGTGCTGCGCCGCTGGTCAGGCGATCTGATGCGTAGCCCGGTCAAGTAGCGTCGCCGAGAGTTTCGTGGCGCCCAGCGGTTACGCTCATCCGCTTGCGCAGCCCCCAGCAGGTTCTTCGTCTGCTGGTGGTGCACCCTGCATGGCGGCCTGACCAGGCGAAACGGCAGTCGGGTTCGCGACCGGAGGAGTGTTGGCCCGCGGATGGTCCGGATCTTGATTCCGGGTAGGCGGGACAGCGCGGGATGGTGATGTCATGGCGGCGGCCTGGTCCACTGGGTTGACCGGGATCGCAGTGTCCCGGCGTGGGATCAGGTGTTTTGGGCCGCCCGATGCGCCAGTGGCCTGCGGAAAGGACGCCTCCCAGGCCACTGGCTACTATTGATCCGAAACTCAAAGGGTTCCATTCGAGGGTGTACCGGACCTGGGGTCCGCCGAAGTAGCCGCGGACGATGTGTGGCTGACGCTGGCGGCGGTGGAAGAACCGGCGGGCCTCGGCGGCGAGTTGGGCCTGGTCACGGGCCCGGCTGTGCATGGGCAGGCTCCGTTTGAGGTCGGCGTTGACCAGCTCGTCGGGGTTCAGCTCCGGCGAGTACGACGGCAGGAAATGCAGTTCGATGCGGTCCGGGTGATCGGCCAGCCAGGCGCGGACCTTGCGGGAGCGGTGCGCGGAGTGGCCGTCCACGACGAGGTGCACCTTGCGGTCGAAGTGGCCTACGAGCCGGTCCAGGAAGCGGCACATGACGTCGGCGTCAAAGGTCTCGGTGAACACCATGAAGTGCATGCGGCCCTTGGTGCTGATCGCGGACATCGCGTTGACCAGAACCGGTTGCCCGTGCGGCGGACGACCGGCGTGCACCCCTTGGCGCCCCAGGTGCGGCCGGTGACCTGGTCGGAGCGGATGCCGGCCTGGTCGGCGAAGAGCACCTCTGCGCCCCTCGACCTTTGCCCTGGCCCGGATCGCCGGCCAGGTCTCCTCCCGCCAGACGCGGACCGCTTCCGCGTCCTGCTCGACGGCCCGCTTGTCCGGGCGCTGGAAGGACAGCCCCACAGGCGCAGATACTTGCCCACCCCCTGCTCGGTCAGCCGCACCCGGTGCAGCTTCGCGATCAGTTCCCCACTCCGGCCCGCGTCCACAGCTGCCCCGCCAGCCCCAGGTCACAAGGACAGTGATCCAGTACGGCCTGCCGGATCGCCTGCTGCTCGACCACATAGAGAACCGGATTTAACGAACGACCGGTAGCACCCTGCGCTCACAGGGAATTTCAGAGCCCCAGCCTTGTCACCACTTCCGCATCGGTGAGGTCGCGCGCGGCCATTCTGGCCTCATCGGCACTTTGCGCGGAGAGCACCGCTTCGGCGATCGACTCGCACCGCGCGAGGCTGTGGTGACGGAGGGCGTGGCGTACGGCGGGCAGTGCCGGAGCGGACATCGAGAGGCTCGTGACGCCCATCCCGGTCAGGGCCAGCGCCATCAGCGGATCCGACGCCGACTCGCCGCAGACGGTGGCGCCGCTGCGTTCGGCGACAGCGGGTTCCGGCTCCGGCCGGTTCGTGGAACCACTGGGGCGCGGTCGGAGAGCTGACGCCCAGCCGGCGGGCCGGCTCGGCAACGCTTGCGCCCTCCGAAGGGAGGTTCGTCTCCTCGCGCCGACGGTGCGCGCACCTCATCGCCCACGGCAACGCCTGACGAATCCTGCTCATTCGGAGGGGCGTGCCCGGGAACTGCCCCCGCGAAGTCGGTGCTTCCTGCGACGCAGCGAATGACGCAGGAGACCTCGTCGCGGCCCCTGCGCCGCCGCGCGTCACGTGGGGCTGTCAGGCGTCGGGGTGGGCAGGGTCGACGTATCGCCGCGAAGGGCGGCGTCGAGGAGCTCGATCGGGTGGACGACGGGCGGGCCGGCGTCTCCCGCGTGGCGGCGGATCTGGAGGAGGCAGCCCGCGTTGCCCGTGGCGATCACATCGGGTCGGCCGGCGAGGAGGTTGTCGGCCTTGCGCCGGCCCAGCCGTTCGGCCGGCTCGGGCTGCACCAGGTTGTAGACGCCGGCCGAGCCGCAGCAGATCTCCGGCTCCGCCACGTCCACCAGCGTCAGCTCCGGGATCGTGGCGAGGAGTTGCCTTGGCTCGGCCGTGACGCGCTGTGCGTTGGCCAGGTGGCAGGCGTCGTGATACGCCACGCGGATCGGCAGCGGACTGCGCGGCGCCACCGGGGGAAGCGACGCGAGCAGTTCGTGGACGTCACGGACCTTCGCAGAGAACGCCTCGGCCCGCTCGGCGTAGGCGGGATCGTCGCGCAGCAGCTCGCCGTACTCCTTGAGCGAGGACCCGCACCCGGCGACGTTCACGACGACCGCGTCCACGTCCAGATCGCCGAGGGCGTCGACGGTGGCGCGGGCCCGCCGTGCCGCGTCGGAGTCCAGGCCTGCGTGCATGCTGAGGGCGCCGCAGCACGGCTGGCGGGGCGGGACGACGACGTCACAGCCCTCGGCGGACAGCACCCGCGCGGTGGCGGCGTTGACATGGCCGAAGTAGACCCGCTGGGCGCACCCGGCCAGCAACGCGACCCGCAGCCGGCGCTCGGTGCGTGCGGGCACGAAGGCCGGGGTGCGGGAGAACAGGGCGCGCAGGCGCACGGGTGGCAGCAGGGCGTCGAGCGCGCGGAGCCGGGGAGGCAGAAGCCGGCGCAGGAGGCGCTGCAGACCGGTGCGCTGGTAGAGGAGTCCGAGCACGGTGGCGGCGCGCAGGCGGTTCGGGTAGGGGAACAGGCTGAAGACCAGCCGGCGGAACAGGGCGTCCGAGGGAGCGCGTGGGACGTTGCGTTCGAGCTGCGGCCGGGTCGCCTCCAGGAGCCGGTCGTACTGCACTCCGGACGGGCACGCGGTGACACAGGCCATGCAGCCGAGGCATCGGTCGATGTGCCGGGCGAACGTGGCGTCGAGCGGCACTTCGCCCCGGTCGGCCAGGTCCATCAGGTGGATGCGGCCACGGGGTGAGTCCATCTCCTTCCCGTCCAGCAGGTACGTGGGGCAGCTGGGCAGGCAGAAGCCGCAGTGGACGCAGTCGTCCAGCAGCTCCCTGCGGGGCGGATCGGTCTCGTCGAACGAGTTCAGAACCATGGGGTGAACCTTCCGGCGCCGAATCGGTCCGACGGGTCGAACCGCTGCTTGACGGCCCGCATCACGGCCACGGAAGCCGGCGGCGGGCCCCACGCCGGCACCTCGATCCCACGTCGCAGGACGACCGTGCCGCCCCCTCGGCCGGCGATGTCCTCGCGCAGCCGGTCGAAGGAGGAAGCGGTGGTGTTCCCCAGGCGTACCGTGTGCACCCCCGCCCCGAGACTGCTGCTGAGGACCGGCGGAGATGCGGTCCGCGCTCGCACCCGCGCGGCGACCCAGGGCCACAGTCCGGGCAGGGTGCCGATCCGGAACACCGTGTCGCCGGGTCCGCCCAGCGACACGTCTGCCACCTCCTGCCAGACCGAGGGGTCGGCCTCCTCGAATCCCGTGGCTCGGGCCCGCCGGGTCACGCCCGAGGCGGTGCCGTCGAAGCGGGCCAGCAGGCGGCCGTCGTACCATTCCAGTGCCACCGGCTCCAGGGCGTCCCGCATCATCCGGTGGGCGAGTTCCAGGCTCCGCTCCGGTGTGCACGCGGCGGCGACGGTGCACGACGCCTCGGCCAACGGGTGCAGCCGCAGGGTCACTTCGGCAATGACGCCGAGCGTGCCCAGCGAACCGTGAAACAGCTTGGCCAGGTCGTACCCGGCGACGTTCTTGATGACCCGCCCGCCCGAGCGTGCGACGGTACCGTCGGCCAGTACGGTGGTGACCCCGATGACGCAGTCGCGCAGCGTGCCGTAGGTGTGTCGGGCCGGGCCGCCGTCGGCGGTGGCGAGCAGCCCGCCGACCGTCGCCCCGCGCGCGATCCGGCCGGCGTCGAGCGCCACCTGCTGCCCCTTCTTGGCGAGGACGTCCTGCAACGCGGCGAGCGGCAGGCCGGCCTGGACCGTGACGGTCAGGTCGGAGGGCTGGTAGGCCAGGACGGCGTTCAGCCCGGTGACGTCCAGGACGGCGTCGTGCGGGGCCGGCGTGCCGCCCCAACCGGCCGCCGTACCCGCACCGGTGATCAGCAGGCGGGACGGGCCGTCGCGGACCGCGTCCCTCAACTCGGCGAGTGATTCCGGGCGCAGGCGTGTCACCATCGGTCGATCACCCCCGCGACCTCCAGCGGATGCGGCCGGTAGGGGCCGGGGCGCTCACCGCACAGGCGCGGGGTCGGGAAGATCTTCCCCGGATTGCACAGGCCCTCGGGGTCGAACGCGGCCCGCAGGCGCTGCATCGTGTCCAGGTCGTCCTGGGTGAACATCGCGGGCATGGAACACGCCTTGTCGGTGCCGATGCCGTGCTCCCCGGACAGGGAGCCGCCCAGCTCCACACAGAGTTCCGCGATCGCCGTGGACAGGCGCTCGGCCCGCTCCAGCTCGCCTGCCGCACGGTTGTACAGCACCAGGGGGTGCAGGTTGCCGTCGCCCGCGTGGAACACGTTCGCCACCCGCAGGCCCGCCGCGTCGGCCATCCCCGCGATCCGCACCAGCACCTCGCCCAGCCTCCCGCGCGGAACCACCCCGTCCTGGACGATGTAGTCCGGGCTGAGCCGTCCCGCCGCGGCGAACGCCGCCTTGCGGCCCCGCCAGATCAGCTCCCGCTCGGCCGGATCGCCCGCCACGCGCAGGTTGGTGCTGCCGTGCCGCCGGCACAGTTCGAGCACCTGGCCGAACTGTTCGGTGACCTCGTCGTCCGGGCCGTCCAGTTCGATGACGAGTGCCGCCGCGGCGTCGGCGGTGTAGCCCGCGGCGACGGCCGCCTCGACCGCCTGGATGGTGAGGTTGTCCAGCATCTCGACGGCGGCCGGGACGATCCCGGCGGCGATGACGGAGGTGACGGTGTCGCCCGCCGCGGCCACGGTGGCGAAGTCCGCCACCACCGTCGAGACGGTCGCGGGCTTCGGCAACAGCCGGACCACGACCCGGGTGACCACACCGAGGGTGCCCTCGGAGCCGATGAACGCGCCGAGCAGGTCGTAGCCCGGCTGCTGCGGCGAGTCCCCGCCCAGCGTCGTCACCGTGCCGTCGGCGAGCACCACGTCGGCGGCGAGGACGTGGTGGACGGTGAAGCCGTACTTGAGGCAGTGTGCGCCGCCGGAGTTCTCGGCCACGTTCCCGCCGATCGTGCACACCTGCTGGCTGGACGGATCCGGCGCGTAGTACAGGCCGTACGGCGCCGCCGCCCGGCTGATCTCACGGTTGGTGACGCCGGGCTCGACGACGGCCCGCCGGTTCATCGGGTCGACCTCGAGCACCCGGCGCAGCCGCTGCAAGCAGATGACCACACCGTCGGCGACCGGCAGGGCTCCGCCGGACAGACCCGTGCCGGCGCCGCGCGCCACGAAGGGGATGCCGTGGCGGGCACAGACCTTCACAGTGGCGGCCACCTCGGCCGCCGAGCCGGGCAGTGCGACCAGCGCGGGAACCACGCGGTAGCCCGTCAGCCCGTCGCACTCGTAGGTCCGTAGTTCGGTCGGCTCGGTGAGGACGTTGTCCCTGCCGAGGACGGCGACGAAGTCGCGGATCACGCAGGCATCCACGGCTACTCCCGGTAGTCGATGACGACTGTTTCGAGGAGGGACAGCTCCGGCAGGGTCAGCGAGACGGTGCCGTCGCGGTGGGACAGAGGGACGTCGGCACCGGCGCGCAGGGCGTGTGCGCGCAGTGGGGTGCGGTCGGTGGCGAGGCGGACGCCGATGTCGCGGACCGGCACGGGGGCGTGGAAAGCGGTGCCCGACTGACCGGTGAGGTTGACGAAACTGACGAGGAGGGCCCCGGCGCCGGGGTTGTCGCGCGCCACCACCTCGACGACGGCGGGCGCATCGGTGGTGAGCCGGGGCTTCAGGCCGAGCAGGTCGCGCAAGGCAGCCATCACAAGGCGCGCGTGGCCGTCGTTCGCGTACTGCTCGTAGTGGGTGCCGATGTTCCAGGGGATCACCACGTCGCCGGACGGCGTACGCACCAGCCCGGGGGTGTCGGAGATTTCGGTGTAGTAGCACTTCTCCGGGGGACCGAACATGTGCGGCGGGATGTACGCCAGGAAGGGCTCGCCCTCCCCTTCGTAGGGCTCGAACGCGCCGTAGAGGTACACCAGATCCAGGTCGTCCAGGCCGGACAGCGCCTTCTTGTCGTCCGGCCGGATGGCGAAGTACGCGCCCTGCAGCTGCCCGGCGCCGATGGTCCCGGTGGTGAGGACGGGGCGGTCCGTGTCGATGCTCAGCCGGGGGTCGGGCAGGACGACGGCGGCGTAGCGCCGCAGCCGTTCCCGGTCCACCACGTCCTCGCGGAGCACGTCGAACTGCACGTGGTGCTCGGCCAGGATCCGGAACAGCCCGAAGAACTCCGGGCCGGGGTCCTTCGGCTGGACCAGACACACGTCCGCTAGCGACGTGGTGCCGGTGTAGTACCGCTCGTGCGCGGCGTGGAACGCGTACAGGTCGCGGACCGGGCCGAAGCATCGCCGGTCCTCCTGCGCGTCCAGGGCGCCCATGACGTAGAAGTCCAGCCAGCCTCCGTGCACGGTGTCCTGGGCGAGCCGCAGTGCCGTCAGGTGCGGCGACACCGCGGAGTGCCGCATGGGGAAGTCGACGAAGTGGACAGCGGCGTTGCTCACCGCCATGCCCGGCCAGCTGTCGCTGACCAGCCGGACGTGGTGACTGGCCGAGTAGGTGAAGTCCGGCAGGCCGTCGACCATGTGCGTTCCGGACTCCAGCCGGAAGATGTCCGTCCCCGCCGAGGTGTAGTTGCAGGTGGCGATGGACGGCCGGACGGCCTTCACCGTGGCGGCCCGGCGCTCGAACAGTTCGGCCACCGTGCGGGTCTTGAAGTCCTCGTAGGAGGGGTACAGCGGATCGTCCTCGGAGCGGGGCAACCGCGCCTCCCCGAAGCGCCGCGCGCAGTTGTCGCACTGGCAGATGCCGTGGTACGTGCGGCTGTAGTCGCGGACCTGGTACCCGTGCATGTTGATGAACACGCCGTCGATGGGGTAGCGCGAGGCCACCTCCGCGAGGATCTCCAGCGAGTGCTCCTGCTGGTACTGCCCGTTCAGGCAGGTGTGGACCTGTCCGTTGTAGCTGACCGAGTCACCCGCGACGCTCTTGTAGTGCCAGTCAGGCCGGTCGGCCGCGATGACCTCGTTGACCTTGCTGAAGTCGAATCTGGCGATGAGCCGGATGCCGGCGGCGTGCGCGCGTTCCAGCACCTCGCCCAGGAAGTCGCCCCGCAGCAGGGGGTTGCGGTAGTGGAAGGGCAGTTCGGTGGGATAGTTGGCGACGATGCCGCCGGCGTTGAACAGGACCACGTTCGCGGAGAACTCCCGCAGCGACTCGACGTACCGCTCGGGGTCGATCGTGACGTCGGTCTCCCGCAGGTTGGTCTGCACGAGACGCATCGGACGTTCCTGCCACCAGTAGGTCATGACCCTCATCCCAATCGGTCGGTGACGGCGTCGTGTCCACTCACGCGGCGGGCCCGGCCGAGGTCGGGCGGCTGAACACGTGGTGGGGTTCGAGCGCGTTCAGCAGGGGTTCGCCGGCGCGGTAGCGACGGACGTTCTCGGTGATGATGTCGAGGGAGCGCTGCGTCCGGTCGGGCAGCCGCGGTGTCATGTGAGGGGTGATGATCATGTTGGGCGTGTCCCAGACCGGTGCGTCCGGCGGCAGCGGTTCGGTCTCGAACACGTCGGACGCAGCGCCCGCGATGACCCCGGCTTCCAGTGCCGCCACGAGCGCCGCTTCGTCGACGATCGCCCCGCGCGCGATGTTGATCAGACAGGCCGTCGGCTTCATCAGCTTCAACTCGGGCCCCCCGATGAGGTGGTACGTCTCGTCGCTGAGGTGCGCCGCGATCACGACCATGTCGCTGTCCCGCAGCAGCGGCTCCACCGTGTCGCCGCGCTCGGCGCAGTACTGCCGGTCCACGGTGTCGGGGGCGGGCGCGTCTCGTCGCCGGTAGGCAAGCACCCGCATGCCGAACGCCCTGGCGAGTTTCGCGACCTCGACGCCGGTGTGACCGAGGCCGATGATCCCCATCGTCCTGCCCCACAGACTCAGCCGCGCGTCGTAGTTCTCCAGCCCGCGCCAGACGTGCCGGCGGTGCTGGTCGTGCAGGCCGTAGGCGTCGAAGGTGAGCGACAGCGCGAAGAAGAACACGTGCTGGGCGAGCGCCGCGGCCGAGCGCCCGGCCGACCCGGTCACGATCAGCCCCTTCTCGAACACCTCCGGCACCGCCGAACGCGTCAGCCCGGCATGGTCGCAGTGGACCCACCGCAGGTTCGGTGCCGCCACGTAGCGGTGGTCCAGGTCGCCCTGGATGACGGCGACGTCGACGTGTTCGAGAATCTCAGCGATGGCGGTGTCGTCCCCGGCGGATGCCACATCGAGCCGTGCCGGTGCGAACGCCGCGCGCAGCCGGTCGAGTTCGGCCTCGCTGTAGGGCACCGTCGCCAGCACCCTCCTGATCTCCCGTTCACGCGCCATGGTTCGGTCTCCTCTCCCGGCTCGCCGGCCGTGCGGTGCTATGCGCGGCCCTCACGCGCCGGCGCGCGGCCGGCGAGTTCCTCCACGAGCAGCAGGAGCGCGCTGTGGTCCAGGGACCCCAGCCCCCGGGCGCGGGCCGCGGTCAGCAGCTGCGCGACGATCCCGGTCAGCGGCGTGGTGACACCGGTCGCGCGTGCGACGGCGAGGGCGATGCCGAGGTCCTTGTGGTGCAGGTCGATGCGGAAGCCCGGCTCGAAGGAGCGGGCCAGCATGCTGTCGCCCTTCACGTTCATGACCTGGTTGCCGGCCAGGCCTCCCTTGAGAACCGTGAGGGCCGAACCCGTGGGCACACCACTGGCCTCCAGCAGGATGAGCGCCTCCGAGACGACGGCGATGACACCGCCGACGATCATCTGGTTGGCTGCTTTGACGGTCTGCCCCGCGCCGTCGCCGCCCACGTGGACCACCGTCCGGCCCACGGCGTCGAACAGGGGCTTGGCCGCGGCGAAGTCCTCCTTCCGGCCCCCGACCATGATCGACAGTGCGCCTTCGATCGCTCCTCGTTCGCCCCCGCTGACCGGTGCGTCGAGTGGACGGGCCCCGGCCTTGCGCGCCGCCTCGGCGACGGCCCGGGAGGTCTCCGGCCGGATCGTGCTGAAGTCGACCAGCAGCAGGCCGTCGCGGGCGTGCCGCAGGACGCCGTCCGCACCGAGCGCGACCTCTTCCACATCGGGCGAGTCCGGCAGGACGGTGAGGACCGCGTCGGCCCGCGCGGCGACGTCCGGGACGCCGGTGGCCGCCCGTCCGCCGGCTGCTACCAGGCGCTCGACCGGGCCGGGGGAGCGGTTGTACCCGATGACGTCGTACCCGGCCTTGACCAGGTTCGCCGCCATGGGAGCACCCATGACCCCGAGTCCGATGACACCGACCGTGTTCATGTTCGTTTCACGACCTTTCTGACCGGAGGCCGGTCCACTGCGAGGGGGCGCGCTGATTCCCGTGGCGTGTTGGGGCAGCCGTCGGCACGGCTGCACGGGAAGGGGAGTCGGGACGGTCCGGGCGGCTGTCCAGCGCACCGGGGCAATGGGTGGTTCTGCCAACTGGTTGGACCACCCATCCAATTGGTGGACGGTAGGAGCGCTTCTTCGGCGTTGTCAACAGGTGCGTCGCCCTCTCATGGGGGACCCGGATACTCCGATGTCGCGATGAGAGTAGCGGCATGCGCCTTCTCTTGACGCGGAAATGAGCTTCTCATACGCTGCGGCTGTTGGCCATGCGGTCGGACCAATTTCCTGCCATCAGGTGCCGTACGTCGCACGGTGAGTCCCCCGTCTCCTGTGCCCGCGCCCCCTCGACTTCGATCACCGGCACCGTCAGAAGACCGTGCGGGAAGGCCGCTTCAGCGTCATCGCTCTAGAACGAGGAGTGAATGAGGATGCTCTCCACAAGACGACGGCCCCTCGCCGTCGCGGCCGGTGGAATCGCGGTTCTGCTGGCCGCCGCGTGCTCTCCCGGCGGTGACGCCCAGGCCGGCCGGACGGGCGGGAGCGCGCAGACGCTCACCATCGCGATACCCACCGATCCGACGTCGCTCGATCCGTGCGACAGCCAGGCCGCCGACGGCGTCGGCACCCTCCGCAGGAACGTCACCGAGTCGCTCACCGACGTCGACCCCGGCACCGGCAAGGTCGTCCCGCTGCTCGCCCTGTCCTGGCGGCAGGAGAACCCCACGACCTGGACGTTCAAGCTGCGCCCGGGCGTGAAGTTCCAGGACGGCACGGCCTTCGACGCGAAAGCGGCGGCGTTCAACATCAAGCGCACCATGCAGCCCGACCTCGGCTGCCTCAACCTGGGGAACATCCCCGACCCCTTCACGGCCACCGCGGTGGACACGACCACCCTGAGGGTGGTCACCAAGGGCCCCGACCCCATCCTGCCCCTGCGCATCGGCTGGGTAGACATGGTCTCGCCCAAGACGTCGATGACGGCCAAGACCTCGCACCCGGTCGGCACCGGCCCGTACACCTTCGTCCGCCGCACCCCGGGCACGGACATGCGGTTCAAGCGGTTCGACGGCTACTGGGGAAGCAAGCCGCAGGCGCGCGAGGTCAGGTACGTGTTCCGGAGCGAGGCCTCCGTCCGGGCCGCCACCGCCAAGACGGGCGAGGCGGACATCGCGGTGCCGATCGCCCTCCAGGACGCCACGGAGGACGAGCGCACCCGCTCCTACACCCAGTCCCGGGTCTTCTTCCTGCGACTGGACACCGACAAGCCACCGCTGAACGACCTGAGGGTCCGTCAGGCGATCGGGTACGCCATCGACAAGAAGAACATCGTCACCGCGCTGATGGGCAGGACGGGCAAGCCCACGGACCAGATGGTGGCGCCGACGGTCAACGGCTACGTCACCGGCTACAAGGGCCCGGCGCACGACCCGGCCAAGGCCAAGGCGCTGATCGGCCAGGCGAAGAGCGCCGGCGTCGACACCGGACGGCGGATCGAGCTGATCAGCCGCAACACACTGTTCCCGGGCTCCAGTGACGTGCTCCAGGCCATCATTCAGAACCTGAAGGACGTCGGACTCGACATCAAGCTGACCGAGTTGGACGACAACGCCTACAAGGACAAGATCCACGCGACGAACAGCAGCGGCCAGCCGGTGTCGATGATGGCGGTCTCGCACGACAACGCCTTCGCCGACGCGAGCTTCTCGTTCCCGAAGTACCTCTCCAGCAGCGGCACGGTGTCGACCATCCGCGACGCCCGCCTGGACTCCCTGCTACGGCAGGCCGATGTGGCGGCGGGCGGCAAGCGGGCCCAGCTCTACCAGCGGGCCGCGCGCTGGGCGTACGAGCGCAACGGGGCGATCGTGCCGATCGCCGAGCAGTTCAGCCTGCTCCTGCTCAGCAAGGGCGTGGACTACAAGCCGAACGGACTGACCGGTATCGAGCTCCCGGCCGCCCAGGTGAAGCTCGGGCGCTGAGCGCCCCCTCGGTCCTCACCCGCGCCGAGAAGAAAGGCAACCCGTGCTGATTTTCCTGTCGCGACGCCTGGTGTCGAGCGTCATCGCACTGGTCGGCGTCGTCGTGGTGGTGTTCTTCCTGGGCCGGCTCACCGGCAGTCCGGCCCACCTGTACCTGCCGCAGGGCGCCAGCCAGGAGATGGCCGACAATTTCAACAGGACCCACGGCTTCAACGACCCGCTGTGGCAGCAGTTCATCCGCTTCGTCGGCGACGTGGCCCATCTCGACTTCGGCACGTCCATCTGGCAGCAACGGCCGGCCCTCACCGCCGTCACCTCGGTGTTCCCCCAGACGCTGCTCCTCGCGGTCGTCGCGATGACCCTGTCGATCGCAGTGGCCGCCGTGCTCGGCTGTCTCGCCGCCGCACGGCGCTTCGGGCCGGTCGACAAGCTCATCACGTTCGGCTCACTGGCGTGCGCCAGCATCCCCGACTTCTGGTTCGCCTTGGTCGGGGTGCTGTTCCTCGCCGTCCACCTCGGCGTCGTGCCCACCTCCGGGCAGTCCGACCTGTCTTCGTGGATCCTGCCCGTCGCGACGCTGATGCTGGCGCCCGTCGGAGTCCTCACCCAGGTCGTCCGCGGCGCGATGATCGAGGCGCTCGGCTCCGGCTACGTACAGAGCGCGCGGGCCCGCGGCCTCGCCCACCGGCGCCTCGTCTACCGGCACGCGTTGCGCAACGCGGCGCTGCCGATCATCAGCGTCGCGGGCGACCGCGCGGCCGGCCTGGTCAACGGCGCGGTCATCGTGGGCACCGTCTTCGCCTGGCCCGGCATCGGCACCGTGATGGTGGACGCGGTCCTCAACCGGGACTTCGCCGTCATCCAGGCCGGTGTCTTCGTGATCGGGCTGGGGATCGTCCTGCTCAACGTTCTGGTCGACCTCACCTACGCGGTGGCCGACCCCCGAGTCCGAGTGTCGTAGGAACAGGGTGGATGAACATGGCCCAAGAGTTGGTGGCCGGCGCGACCACCGCGCCGCCCGTCGATCCCGGCAGGCGCGGTTCCGGGCGCCGGCGCCGCACACGGCTGCTGCTGCGCTCGCCGTTGCCGCTGACCGCGGCGATCGTGCTCGTCGCCATCATGCTGGTGTCGCTCATCGCACCGGCGTTCATCGCGGACGCCGCGCAGCGCCAGGACCTCACCCAGCGGCTCTCGCCCCCGTTCCAGCTGTCGGACGGGTTCGCCTTCGTGCTCGGCGGTGACACCCTGGGGCGGCCGATGCTGCTCCAGCTGGTCGTCGCCACGAAGACGTCGCTGCTCATCGCGGCCCTCTCGGTCGGCCTGTCCGCGCTCGTCGGCTCGGCGATCGGGCTGATCAGCGGCTACACCGGCGGCTGGGTGGACGCGCTGATCATGCGTCTCAGCGACATCATCCACACCCTGCCCTCGCTGCTGCTCGCGCTGGTGATCCTCTACGTGCTCTCCCCGAGCATCACGAACCTGATCGTCGTCCTGGCTCTCACCCGCCTCCCGATCTACATGCGGGTCGCCAGGGCGCAGGCCCTGGAGATCCGGGAGCGGGTCTTCGTCGAGGCGTCGAAGGCACTCGGCAGCAGACCGTGGAGGATCATGCTGCGCGACATCCGGCCGATGGTGGCCCCGACCGTCCTGACCGTCGCGATGCTCGAAGTGGCGAACGTGATACTCCAGGCCGCCGGCCTCAGTTTTCTCGGCGTCGGTCTCCAGCGCCCCGATGTCGACCTCGGCATCATGGTCGCCTCCGGGCGCGAATACCTGAGCGAGGCCTGGTTCGTCACGTTCTTCCCCGGCTTGCTGGTCGTGGTCATCGCCCTGGCCGCCAACATCCTGTCGAACTGGCTGCGAGCGGTCGACGATCCGGGGCAGAGCGCCCTCTTCGTCTCCCGCAAGTCCCTGCGTGACGAAGAGGTGTCCCGGTGAGCCCGCTGAGGGACCGGTCGCAGCCCGCCCCGGGCAGCGACAGAGTGGTGGACGCGGCGGCCTCCGGAACCGCGCCGCTGCTGGCCGTCCGCGACCTCGCCGTCGATTTCGCGACCGACCGCGGCAGGGTCTCAGCGGTGCGGGGTGTCAGCTTCACCCTCCAGGCCGGTCAGAGCCTGGCGATCCTCGGCGAGAGCGGCTCCGGCAAGAGCGTCACCGGGAAGGCGCTGCTCGGCCTGATCGACCCGCCCGGCCGGGTGCGCGGCGCCATCGAGTTCGAGGGCGAGAACATCGTCGGGTGGGACGAGGCGCGGCTGAACACCGTCCGCGGCCCGGGCGTCTCGATGGTGTTCCAGGACTCGTTCGACAGCCTCAACCCCGTCTACTCCGTCGGCTCGCAGGTCACCGAACTGCTGCGGGTACGCCAGGGTCTGGACCGGCGGGTCGCCCGGGAACGCGCAGTGGCGCTGATGCGGCAGGTCGGCATCCCGGCGGCCGAGGAACGCCTGAAGGACTACCCTCACCAGTTTTCCGGCGGCATGCGGCAGCGCATGTGCATCGCGCTCGCCATCGCCCTCCGCCCTCGGCTGCTCATCGCGGACGAGCCGACCACGGCACTCGACGTCACCGTCCAGGCCGGGATTCTGCGGCTCGTCCGGCAACTGCAGCGGGAGACGCGGATGGCCCTGATCTTCGTGACGCACGACCTCGCCGTCGCGCGGCTGGTGGCCTCCGAGGTGGCCGTGATGTACGCGGGCAGGATCGTCGAGCGGGGCGGCATCGACGACATCTACCGGCGCCCGGCACACCCCTACACCCGGGCGCTGCTCGCGTCGCAGCCCGACACCGCCCGCAGCTGGAGCGATCTGCGCCCGATCGCCGGCAGCCCACCGGACAAGGCCGGCATCGTGCCGGGCTGCGCCTTCCACCCCCGGTGCCCGATCGCCACCGACCGGTGCACCACCGAGGAACCGGACCTGCGCGCCCTCTCCGCGGACCGGCTGAGCCGCTGCCACCACGCCGAGGAGGTCCTCGATGCCGCGCACTGAGCACGACACACGGCCCGAGGGTGCGGCGGACGGGGCTGCCCCGCCCCTGCTGCGCGTCGAGAACCTGCACCGGCACTTCGTCACCGGGCCGCCCCGGAACCGTAAGGTCCTGCGCGCGGTGGACGGCGTCACCTTCGACGTCCGCGCGGGGGAGTGCCTCGCGGTGGTCGGCGAGTCCGGCTCGGGCAAGTCCACCCTGGCCCGGGCGCTGATGCGCCTCGTCGAGCCGACCGGCGGCTCGGTGTACTACAAGGGCTGCGACCTGCTGGCGCTCTCCGGCAGGGAGATGCGCGAGGAGCGCCGCAACATCCAGATGGTCTTCCAGGACCCGTACGCCTCCCTGCATCCGCGGCGTACCGTCGGCGACGTCGTGCGCGAGGCCTGGCGGGTGCACAAGGACGTGGTACCGAAGGCACAACAGGAGGACCGGGTCGCCGCGTTGCTGCGGCAGGTGGGACTGCCCGAAGCGTACGCGTCCCTCTACCCCAGCCGCCTCTCCGGCGGTGAGCGGCAGCGGGTCGCCATCGCGCGGGCGCTCGCGCTGCGACCGGAACTGCTGGTGCTGGACGAGCCGGTGTCGGCCCTCGACGTGTCCATCCAGGCGCAGGTCGTCCACGTCCTGATGAAGCTGCACGCGGAACTCGGGCTGGCCTACATCTTCATCTCGCACGACCTGAACCTGGTCCGTCTCGTCGCCGACCGGGTGGCCGTGATGTACATGGGGCGGGTGGTGGAGACCGGGACGGCCGAGGAGCTGTACGGACACCCGGCACACCCTTACACCCAGGCGCTGCTGAGCGCCTCGCCCGGCCGTGCCACGGCCGTGGACCTCGACGACGTCCTCCCCGGAGCCGTCGCGGGCGAGGCCTCCGGCCCTGCGGGGACGGTGGGCTGCCCCTACCGCACCCGGTGCCCCAAAGCGCGTGACATCTGCGCCACCGAGAGGCCGGAGTTGGGAACCGGCGCGCACCCGAGTGCCTGCCACTTCCCCGCCGGATAAGAATAGCGTTCTCCAAAATTGCGACGAGGGTTCTCAGCTCGGGAGATGATCCCTATGCTGAACCTCGCCGTCGGCAATCCCCCACACCCACCCGCGACAAGCGGCCGCCATTGCTTCATGGAAGCGAGGTTCTCCCTTATGTACACGAGTACGAGACTTCCCACCCGGCGAGGATTGCTGGCCGGAGCGGCCGCCTCGCTGCTGGCCGTGACGTCCGTTCAGTCCGTCGCGGCTCAGGCGGCCGAACCCTCCGCCTCGCCCTCTCCGGCTGCGGTCTCGGTCGACTTCGGCTCCCGCGAGGGCCAACTGCCGCGCCCGGAACGGCTGAACAACTTCGGCAACGTGACAGCGTGGCCCGAGCAGCGCGCCGGCGACGCGAAGTTCCTGAACAAGCAGGGCCTGCACGGCGACGTCTACCGCATCTGGCTCAGCAGCCCGAACGCGGCGGACAGCCTGGACGTGTTCAACCTGTGCGACCTGAAGACTCAGCGGTGCGACCTGTCCAAACTGGATGCCTACCTCACCGAGGCGAGCACGGTGTCCGATTCGGTGATGATCAACCTCAACCCGACGGACTTCGTCGAGGGCAAGCGGCCCATGAAGGACCTGGAGCCGATGCTCGAACTGATCGTGCGGAGCGTGAAGACGAAGTACCCGCGCGTCAAGTACGTGGAGGCCTTCAACGAGCCGGACTGGCAGTTCTACGGCCAGCAGCGCAGGCAGGGAATCCCGCCGGACAAGACGACACTGCAGCCGGGTGACCTGTACCGCTTCTACGAGCCGTACTACGAGGCGGTCAACAAGGTCAACAAGGGCCTCAGGCGCGCGGACCGCATCGAGCTCGGCGGGCCGGCGCTGTCGTGGCTGGACCCGAAGTGGATGAAGCCCTTCCTCGACGACTACGCCGCCGACGAGAATCCGCACAAGCGTCTGGACTTCCTCGCCTACCATGCGTACCTCACCTGGGGTGACGACACGTATAAGAAACCGACGATGTACAAGGGCGACCTGAGAGTGGTGGCGTCGCAGCGGGAGACCCTGCTCGGCTGGCTGAAGGAACGCCGCATCCACCAGCGGATCCCGAGCTACGTCACCGAGACGGGCATCTACCCCGGTCCGGCCTACGACGACACCGACCCCAAGAAGGACTACGTCCGGCAGGCGGCCGGCATGGCCACCTACGCCTACTACTTCGCGAACCAGCCGGACAGCTACATGTTCAACTGGTGCGTCCGGCACCGGGTCGAGGAGCGCAAGGACCAGCTCGTGACTCGCACCCCGAACGGGCCGGTCAACGACACCTTCACTCCCTACGGCAACGCGATGCTGATGCAGTCCCGGATGAAGAACACCAGGGTGTCCGCCGGTGTATCGGGCGCGCTCGAAGGGGACAACGGCGTCTACGCGATGGCGTCGAAGGACCGGTCTGGCGCGTCGCTGATGGTCTGGAACTGGCAGCACGTGGGCGACCGCAGCTACCGGGCCACCATCGACATGTCCCGGATGCCGTCCGAGCTCAGGAACCGTCCCGTCCGCCAGCTCATGTACCGGATCGACCAGAACACCAGCAACTACTTCTCCGACCCGGCCAAGGCCGGCCTCCAACTGGTCGACAAGAAGATCGTCAGGCCCGGCAGGACCCACACCGCCACCGTCGATCTCGCGCCCAACGCGATCTACCTGATCGTCCTGGAACGCGCCTGAGCCCGGCGGCGCCGCCCGGTGCCGTCACCGGAGCGTGGTGCCGCCCCGTGCCGACCGTCACGGGGCGGCACCGCATCCGCAGCCGCGGATCGTCCTCGGCACGTCGCCGGTTCAGCGGCGCTGCCGTACGGCAGCGCGCACAGCCACCTCGGCATCGTCCGGGCCACCATGCCCGCGAAGCCGGCCCCGTGATCCAGCCCGGCCCTCGGCGTCCGGCCGGAGCGGGCACGGACACGACGGACTTGGAATCCGGGCGTGCGGTCCCGCCCGTGTACCGGACCGTACAACGCCGCTGGCCCGCCATCCGCCCTTCGCTCCCGGAACCAAGCGCGCACACAGCCGACGCCACGAACGGCCTCGCCCACACCGCGATCAGGTTCGCCCACCGGCAGCCGAGAAGCCGAACCCGTCCAGCGCGGCGATCCGTGCCCGCGGACCGCCAGGGACCTGTTGCGGCACCCCGGCCGCCGTGAATGCCGCACGTCCGGACCTCACCACGTGAGACACCCTCCAACGCCCCCGACCCGAGCCGCACCGGATGTGCGGGCGAAGACGCCATGCGGCAACGCGGTGACATCGCCGCTGTGCACGGAAGAAGGAAGCCACCCATGACCATCGGTACTCATCACGTGAATCGAAGGGCCTTCCTCAAGGCTTCAGGACTGGCAGCGTCCGGTGCCCTGCTCGGGGCCTGCGCGAAGGGCACGGACAGCGCGTCGGGCGGTGGACCCGGCGCCGTCACGACGAACGGCTGGACCGACGCACTGCACGACTACCTGATGGGGCCCGTCGTCAAGGCGTTCACCCAGCAGAGCGGGATCAAGGTCGAGCCGCAGGCGGGAGTCCCCTTCGACGACTACCAGACGCGCTTCCGGACCCTGCTCGCCGGTGGCGCCCCACCGGACATCATGCGCCTCAACGACGACTTCCTGCCGGAGATATCGGACAAGGGGCTGAGCCAGGACCTGGCGCCGTACCTGGCGAAATCCGGTCTCGAGGAGGCCGGCTTCCTCCCGGGCTTCGAGGCGTCGAAGCTGCCGTCGGGGCGGCGAGGGCTGGTGGTGGCCAGCCAGGTGCGGTGCATCTTCTACAACAAGACGATGTTCCGGAAAGCCGGTGTGCCGCTGCCGCCCAGCGTCTGGTCGCCCGACGGATGGACCTGGGACGACTTCCTCAGGACCGCCAAGGCGCTCACCGAGGGCACCCGGCAGTACGGGTGCAGCATCGTCGCCGATAGCGGCTACGAGGAGATGTGGGCTCGCAACAACGGCGGCCCCGGCGCCTTCTCCGAGGACGGCAGGAAGTTCACGCTCGCCGATCCTCAGGGCGCGGAGGCGATCCAGTGGGTCGCCGACCTGACGCTGCAGCACCGCGTACAGCCCGCGTGGGGCGACATCAAGCCGGATGACGCCGACCGGCGGCTGTTCCAGGCCGGCCGGCTCGGGATGATGCTGCGCGTCTCGGGGAACATCGGGTTCTTCACCGAGAACCAGCTGGACTTCGAGTGGGACATCGCACCGGTCCCGGCGAAGGTGCACCAGTACCAGCAGGGCAGCAGCGTGCTGTACATCATCCCCGAGGCCGCCCGCCACCCCGAGGACGCGTGGAAGTATCTGGAGTTCGTGATCGGAGAGAAGGGGGGCACGCTGGTCGCGGAGGCCGGACTGGCGGTGCCGGTGAACCGCAAGGCGGCGCAGCGGATCAAGAGCCCAGGGAAGTATCCGGTGAGTGTGCGCCTCCTGGCCCAAGGCGCCGAGCAGAGCCGCCTCCCCAGCCTCACGCGGGCCTCCTCCGCGGCCATGTCGCTCTACCGGCCCCAGATGGAACGCGTCTACACCGGCGAGCTGACCGCCGCGAAGGCCCTCGGCGGCATCCGCGGCCAGGTCGAGTCGAAGCTCAACGCCTGAGGGGGGCTCTCAGTCCGATGAGCATCTCCGTAACCCCGGGCGAGAAGTCGAAGCCGGACGACCCTGCCGCCGCGCCCGTCGTACGGTCCCGGCCCTCACGAGCGAAGCGGCGGCAGGCGCTCAAAGGATGGCTGTTCGTCGGGCCGCTCGTCCTCGGCATCATCGCCTTCCAGCTGGTGCCGCTGGGCATCTCGGTCGTCGCGTCCCTGACCACCTGGGACGGCGTCACCACCCCCCGGTTCGTCGGCTTCGACAACTACGTCCATCTCTTCCGCAGCGACCCGCAGTTCTGGATCACACTGAGGAACACCGCCGTCTTCACCGTGTGCGTGATCCCCCTGACCGTGGTGTCGGCGCTCCTGCTCGCCGTCCTGTGCAACGGCAAGGGGCGGTTCTCGAACGCGTTCTTCCGGACCGCCTTCTTCACGCCCTATGTCACGAGCATCGTCGCCATCGGGCTCATCTGGAACCAGTTCTTCACACCCAGCGGGGTACTGAACAAAGCCCTCGACACCGTCGGTGTCTCCGGCCCCTCGTGGCTCACCGACGTCGACTGGGCGCTGCCGGCCGTCATCCTGGTCTCCGCCTGGCACGCGATCGGTTACCCCATGGTGATCCTCATCGCGGGACTCCAGGCGATACCCGAGTCGCTCTACGAGGCGGCACGCATCGACGGCGCCGGCCCGGCTCGCCGCTTCTTGCGCATCACGATCCCCCTCCTCACCCCGCAGCTGTTCTACGTGCTGATCACGCAGATCATCGCGTCCTTCCAGGTCTTCGCGCTGATCTTCGTGATGACCAAGGGAGGACCCGGCACGGCGACCAGCGTCTACATCTACTACCTGTACCAGAAGGCGTTCACCTTCGGTGAGCTCGGCAGTGCCTCCGCGATGGCCTGGATCCTGTTCGCACTCATCGGCCTGGTGACCTTCGCGCAGATGCGGTTGCAGAAGCGCTGGGTGTTCTACAACGACTGAACCCTCGACGGAGACCTCTGATGACCGCACCACCACGTACCGCCCCGCCCACGCTGTCCTCCACCGCACGAGCCGCGGACGTGCGCGCCGGAAGGATCCTGGCCCGCGGCGGCCGCTGGATTCTCCTGCTCGTCCTGGCGTCGACCTTCCTGATGCCGCTGCTGTGGATGGTCGCCACGTCGCTCAAGAGCGAGAACGACATCGCCGCGCACACGCTGTCCCTGGTGCCCGAAGACGTCCGGTGGAGCAACTACGCCGAGGCGTTCGACGCGATACGCCCGTTCATGTGGAACTCGGTGCAACTCGCCCTGGTGAACGTGGTGGGCGTGCTGGTGGTGGCCTCACTCGCCGGATACGGCTTCGCCCGGTTCCGTTTCCCCGGCCGGAACATCGCGTTCTTCCTGGTGCTGGCCACGGCGATCGTGCCGAACATCGTCCTGCTGCTCCCGCAGTACATCATGTTCCAGCGGATCGGCTGGATCGACACCCAACTGCCGCTGTGGGTACCGCGGGTGATGACGCCGGTGTTCGCGACGTTCCTGCTGCGCCAGGCCTTCATGGGAGTTCCCCGCGAACTGGAGGAGGCGGCCGAGGTGGACGGTCTCGGGGCTTTCGGAATCTACTGGCGGATCATGCTCCCCCAGGTCAAGCCCGCCTTGGCGGCGGCGGGGGTGTTCACGTTCATCGAGTCCTGGAACGACCTGTTCGGCCCGCTCGTGTTCATCACCTCCAACAACCTCCAGACGCTGCCCATGGCGCTCGCCCAGTTCTCCGGCGAGTACTTCTCCACCACGAGCCTGCTGATGGCGGCCTCGGCCATGACCATCATCCCGGTGATCGTCGTCTATCTGCTGGCCCAGCGGTATTTCGTGCAGGGGATCGCCGCGACCGGTCTGAAGTAGTCGCGTCCGCATCGAATCCGAGGAGGAAGAGGGCACTGTGACCACCTTTGACGACACCGGCCGGGTGTCTTTCGAGGCGCCCGCCGGCCTGCTGGAACAGGACACGGTCGCCTGGGCCGTCGGCCGTGTCCGGGCGGCGGCGCGTACGGCGGACCGCTCGCGCCGGCCGCTGTCGGTGGGGCTGTCCGTGGCGGGAACCGGTACCCGCCCGGAGGGATTTCCGGAGCCGCCCAGTACGGCGGAGTCCTACCGGACACGGACAACCGCCGACGGCGACGCTCTTCGGGTGCGGGTCAGTGCGTCCGATGTGCGAGGGCTGTCGTACGCGTTGACGGAGCTGGGCGAGCGGATCGCCGCCGCCCGCGTGGTGGATGCGATCGCCACGGGGGAGGAGGAGCACCGGCCCGTGGTCACGGTGCGCAGTATCCAGCGGGCCTTCTCCAGCGTGCACGAGGACCTGCCCTGGTTCCACGACCGGGCCTTCTGGACCTCCTACCTGGACTTCCTGGCCACGCAGCGGTTCAACCGGTTCCACCTGGCGCTGGGGATGCAGTACAACTACGGCGCCGAGACCACCAACGCCAACGCCTCGGACAACTATCTGTGCTTCCCCTATCCCTTCCTGCTGGACGTGCCCGGGTTCACGGTCCGCGCCCAGGGGGTCGACGCGGCCGAACGGGCGCGCAACGCGGCCTCGCTGGCGTTCATCGCCGGGGAAACGCGGCGCCGGGGCATGGAGTTCCAGCTGGGTCTGTGGAACCACGCCCACGACTACGGCCTCGGCGCCCGGCACAGCCACCCGATCCTGGGCATCGGGCCCGAGTCGCACGCCGACTACTGCGCGGCGGCGCTGCGCGAACTGCTGGCGGCGATCCCCGAGATCGACGGGATCACGTTCCGGGTGCACTACGAGGGCGGCATCCCGGAGCAGGGCCGCGTGGAGTTCTGGGACGGGATGTTCCAGGTGGTGTCGGACGCCGGCCGTCCCATCCGGGTCGACCTGCACGCGAAGGGGCTGGACGCGGCGCTGCTGGCGGCGGCGCGCAAGCCGGACATCAAGGCGACGGCGTCACTGAAGTACTGGGCGGAGCACATGGGGCTTCCGTACCACCAGGCGTCGGTCCGGCCGTTCGAGCGGACGCCGGTGTCCCGGGCGCGGTTGGGCGAGGCGCACGCCGCGCTGATGGGCGTCACGGAGGGGGAGCGGCGCTTCACCCGCTACGGGTACGCGGACTTCCTCGACGAGGACCGGGAGATGGACGTGATCTTCCGCGTGTGGCCGGGCACCCAGAAGCTGTTGCTGTGGGGCGATCCCGTGCTTGCCGCGGGCTATGGGCGCTGCGCCACCCTCGGCGGCGCGCTCGGCGTCGAGTTCTGCGAACCGCTGTTCTTCAAGGGCCGCAAGGGGGCCGGCCGCCCCGGCGAACGCGACCCGTACCTGCCGGGTGAACTGGCCCTGGGCAGGGACGACTGGCACAAGTACCGCTACACCTACCTGTTGTGGGGCCGCCTGCTGTACGACCCCGACAGCCCGCCCGAGACATGGCGCCGGTTCCTGCGCCGGGAGCACGGCGAACTGGCGGAGGCGATCGAGGACCTGCTCGCTCCGCTGAGCCGGATCCTGCCGCTGGTCACCGTGACTCACGGACCGAGCGCCGCCAACAACGCGTACTGGCCCGAGGTGTACGCCGACCTGCCGATCACGCCATGGGTGCGGGAACGGCACTACGCCTTCGACACGACCTCGACCGACTGGCAGGGCGTCTCCTCCTTCGACCCGATCCTCTTCTACGGCGTGGGGGAGTACGCGGACGACGCGGTCGCCGGCCGGTTGTGCGGCAAGTACACCCCGTTGGAGGTCGCCGCCTGGCTCGAGGAGTTCACCGGCGACGGGGAAGCGGTCCTGCACCGTGTCCGTCAGGACCTGGCATCCGCCGGCCCGCAGGCGCGGCGGGTGCTGGTGGACGCGGAGATCCTCATCCGGCTCGGCCGGTTCTTCGCCGGAAAGTTCCGGGCGGCGGTGGCCTACGCCCTGTGGTCCCGCACCGGCGTGCGCGAGCATCTCACGGCGGCGGCGGACCTGCTGGAACGAGCCCATGAGGCGTACGCCGGCATCGTGACGGTCGCCGCGGGCGTGTACCGGGACGAGTTCACCTTCGGCCACGCCCTGTCCGAACGCGGCCACTGGTCGGAGAACCTCGACGCCATGGCCGACGACCTGCACGCCCTGCGTGTCGAACGCGACCGTGCCACCGGCGGCGCCGAGCCCGTGCCCGTGGCCCACCGCGCCACCCGGCCGGCACTCGACGGTGTCCGCCTCGACGTGCCGGAGAGGTTCGAACGCGGCGCCCCGCTCCACGTCACCCTCACGGGCCGCCCCGAAGCGCTCGGCCGGATCTCCGGGGTGACCCTGCACCACCGCCGTCTCGACCAGTCCGAGGACTGGAGCCGGGTCCGGATGTGCCCCGACGGGGACGGCTTCACCGCGACGCTGCCCGCGGACCTCACCACGACTTCCTACCCCCTCATGTGCTTCGCCGAGGCCGACCTCACGGGCGAAGCTCCCGTCTTGGTGCCCGGATTCCGGTCCGGCCTGGCCGATCAGCCCTACGTCGTGATCCACAGCACCACCTGGAAAGGCGGACTGAGCCAGTGAAGATCGAGTCGGTCGAAACCCTGCTGCTGGGCGAGGTGGCAGCCGTGCGGATCCGCACCGACGACGGCGCCGAGGGCATCGGGCAGACCTCCCCGTACCGCCCTGGCATCACCGTGAAGGTGCTGCACGAGATGGTCGCGCCGCACTTCCTCGGCCAGGACCCCTGGGACGGCGAGGCCCTCGTGGCCAAGACACTGCGTACGCACTACAAGTTCCCGAGCACCTTCCTGCACCGGGCCCTGTGCGGCGTCGACACCGCGATCTGGGACCTGCTCGGGAAGGTGACCGGGCAACCGGTGCACAAGCTCCTCGGCGGCGCGTACCGCACCGACGTGCCGGTGTACGCCTCCAGCATGCGCCGCGACATCAGTCCCGAGGACGAAGGCGAGCGGCTCCAGCGACTCGTGGCCGAACAGGGGTTCCGTGCCGTCAAGATCAGGGTGGGTGCTCCGCTCGGGGGCGACGAGGACGTCGCCCCGGGGCGTACCGAGCGCATCATCCCGCACCTCCGGTCCGTGCTGGGCGACGGGATCGACATCAGCGCGGACGCCAACGGCGGGTTCACCGCGGCCCGCGCGATCCAGGTCGGGCGGATGCTGGAGGATCAGGGCTACTTCCACTTCGAGGAGCCGTGCCCGTACGACGATCTGGCGCACACGGCGCAGGTCGCGGCGGCGCTCGACATCCCGGTCGCCGGCGGGGAGCAGGACAACGTGCTCCGACAGTTCCGCCGGATGATCGACGAGGGTGTCGTCGACATCGTCCAGCCGGACATCGGTTACGTGGGCGGCGTAGGCCGGGCCAGGCAGGTGGCGGTCATGGCCGGCG
The DNA here is from genome assembly GCF_001270495.1 of Streptomyces viridochromogenes. Lineage (GTDB taxonomy): Bacteria > Actinomycetota > Actinomycetes > Streptomycetales > Streptomycetaceae > Streptomyces > Streptomyces viridochromogenes_A. The sequence continues at coordinate 95,579 of NZ_LGUR01000230.1, read as the reverse complement.
CCGCCGGTGTGCCCTGCACGGTGCACTGCGCGAACAACTCGATGCTGCGCGTCTTCACCGTGCATCTCGCCGCCGCCATGCCCGCCTGTCACCAGCCTCAGGAATGGGGCATCGAGAACCGCGGCTGGGAGCTCGTCCCGATGTACGAGCCGATGCTGGAGGTCGTCGACGGCCGGGTCGAGGTGCCGAGCGCTCCGGGATGGGGTGTCGAGCTCGTCCCCTCCTTCGTCCGGGACGCGGAGCGCGCCGTGTCCCGGACCTGAGGGGGGTGAGGGCGGGCCGGCCGGCTCCCTCACCCGGACGGCGCGGCCCCGGAGCCCGGCTCGCCCTCCGCCCCGAGGATCAAGCCGCTGCCGCCACGGTGTTCCAGCTCCGCGACCAGCGCCGTCTCGACGGCGCTCATGTGCATCGCCATCAACTGGTGGGCGCGCCGCGCGTCGCGCTGTCTGATGGCCTCCAGCACCAGCCTGTGGTGTTCCAGATACTCCACCGCGGCGTGCTCGCGGCTGCGGGAGCGGTACTTCAGCTCGCTCCACGTCTGCTCGTGCATGAGGTCGATGAGCGTCCTCTCCAGCGCCAGCAGCACGCTGTTGCGGGACGCGGCAGCGACGGCCAGGTGGAAGGCGAGGTCGGGCTCCGCCACGTCCTCGTCCGCCCGGGTCGCCCGCGCCTGTTCCTCGAAGGCCTCCTCCAGGGCGGTGAGATCGGTGGGGTGGTGCGCCAGGGCGGCCTGCTCCGCGCAGACCGGCTCGATCGCCGCACGCGCGACGATCACGTCGAGCGGGCTGTGCTCGCCGAGGGCAGCGGCCTGGGCACGCAGGAACGTGGCGCCCGAACCGCCCTCCATGGCGACGTATGTGCCACTGCCGGTCCGGATGTCCAGGACACCGGCGTGTTCCAGCACGCGCAGCGCTTCCCGGAGGGAGCCGCGGCTGACCTGCAACCGGCTCGCCAGCGTCCGTTCCGCCGGCAGCGCGCTGCCCGGTGGGAAGAGCCCGGACCGGATGCTGGCCAGGATCTGCTCCACGACCGAGGCGTACAACTTGGGCCGTCCGACGGCCTGGAACGCCCCATCTGGTTGAACCACTGTGCTGGCCCTCCGGTTTCTCGGGGCTCGGCAGACAGTCCCGGCATTGGTCATGCGGCTGGACCAATCGTGCGCATCAGGCTACCGAGCATGCCGGGGGAGCGGCTACCCGGTCGGTCGTGGCGCGGTGTCACAGGGTTCCCGCGAAGGCCCGCAGTTCCCGCCGGACGTCGGGTCCCGTCGGCGTGTAGACGACCTCCTGGAAGCCGAGCTCACCAAGCCGTGTCAGCTTGCGGCCGATGCGGGCGGCGTCGCCGACCATGGTCGCGGTGTCGATGTGTTCCAGCAGCAGGCGGTCGCGGTCCGTCAGGCCGGTGACGTGCCCCTCGAAGGTGAGCAGACGGCGTTCCCCGGCCTCGGCGACCTCCTCCAGCGCCTCCCGCCAGGCGCGCCCTCCCGGCTTGGCGTCGACCGCCTCGGCCCCGCCGCGCGCGTAGGCGTCGTGCCAGTCGACGACCCGCCAGGGCCCGATGGCCTCCCGCACGCGTGCGCTGCCGGCGTCCTCGCCGTCGTCGAGGACCGTGCCGGACACGATGGTCGCCGTGGGGAGGCCGGGATGCGGCCGCCCGATGATCCCGTCGGCCAGACCGGTGGCCAGGGCGCTGCCCCGGGGGCCGAAGACGCTGAGCCACACCGGCACGTCCAGCGGGCGGGCCGCCGCCAGTCCGGGGGCGTGCAGCATGCGCGCCGGTTCGCCGTCCAGCACAACGGTGTCACCCGCCAGGAGCCCGCGCACTGCGCGGACGTACTCGGCGAAGGCGCCGAGCCGCATCGGCGGCTGCCCCAGGGCCAGTCGGGCCGTGAAGCCGGTACCGAAACAGGCCCGGAAGCGGCCGGGCGCCAGCCGGGCGAGGGTGGCGATCCCGGACGCCATGGTCATCACGGAGCGCTCGTCCGGCACGAGCACCGAGGTGGCCAGACCGATGCGGGTCGTCCGGCGGGCCGCGAGGGCCAGGTGGACGAAGGGGTCCTCCCACAGGGGCGCGGAGTCGTAGATCCACACCCGGGCGTAGCCGAGTTCCTCGGCGAGAACGGCCAGATCGGCGAAGTCGGGGCCGGGAGGGAGGCCGCACGACAACTCGGGGGCACTCACCGGGCTCCCGCAGAGCCCGGAGCGAGGGCCGCGGGGACCCAACTCGTGTACGTCGAACTCGAGTTGAACGGAACTGTGTTATAACGCATATACCGCATAAGACGAATGACGCTCATAAAACGTATACCGCCTATCTGTTGCTATATGTAGCGCGCTGGAGATGCCATGCCCAAGGGGTACGTGATCCTGACCGAGGCCATCCGCGACCAGGCCGGGATGGACGCCTACAGCCGGGCTGCCGCCCGGTCGATGGCCGAGGCCGGTGCCCGAGTGCTGGCCGTCGAAGGAGAGCCCGAGGTGTTGGAGGGTCAGTGGCACGGCGACCGGACGGTCGTCCTCGAGTTCGCGTCGGTCGAGGCGGCGCGGGAGTGGTACGAGTCGGCCGAGTACGCGAAGGCCAAGCCGCTGCGGCAGGCGGCGGCGGAGACCAACGCCGTGCTGGTCGCCGGGTTCGAGATGCCGCCACGGCCGGCCTGAGCCGCGTCAGTGGCAGGTGATGGCGCGCTCGGGGCAGCTCATCGCCGCCGAGCGCGCCGCCTGCTCGAACTCCTGTGGCACGTCGGGCTGTTCGGTCACTGCGTAGCCGTCGTCGCTCAGGTCGAACACCTCGGGACTGACGGTGCAGCAGACGCCGTGACCGCGGCAGCGGTCCTCATCGATGGTGATCTTCATCGCGTGCTCTCCTCGGCGGGTGTGAACTCCAGGTTGAGGTGGGTCAGACCGCGCAGGATGTACGTCGGCAGGTACTGGTAGCGGCGCGCGTGAGCCGGTCCGTGCACGCGCTCGGAGATCCGGATATCGCTGGTGCGCGCCAGGAGACGCTCGATGCCGACCCGCGCCTCGGCCCGGGCGAGCGGTGCGCCGGGGCAGGTGTGGATGCCGCGGCCGAAGGCGATGTGGTGGCGGGCGTTCGGGCGGGCGGGATCGAAGGTCGCCGGGTCCTCGAAGCGGCGCGGGTCGCGGTTGGCCGCGCCGTTGACCACCATCAGCGTCGTGCCGGCCGGGATGTCCACGCCGCCCACCGTGGCCGGGACGCGGGAGAGCCGGAAGTCGCCCTTGACCGGGCTCTCCGTCCGCAGCGTCTCCTCGACGAAGTTCGGGATGCGGTCCGGCTCCGCGCGCAACAGCGTCTGGATGTCGGGGCGTTCGGCGAGCATCTTGAACGCGGAGCTGAGTAGGCGGACCGTGGTCTCCTGCCCGGCCGAGAACAGGTTGGCGGCCACCCGGACCGCGTCGGCGACCTCGGGCAGGGAACCGTCGGGGAACGTGGCGGTGGCGAGGCCGGTCAGGACGTCGCCACGCGGTTCCCGGCGCCGGTCCTCGATGTAGTCCGAGAACCGCCCGTACAGGAACTCCAGTGGCGAGTGGGCGAGGGAGTCCTCGCCGGTGCTGCCGATGCCGCCCCCGGCCCGCGGCCGGCGCTGGAGCTTGTCGAGGAACTCCTCCCGGTCCTCCTCGGGCACGCCGAGCAGGTCCGCGATGACGAGCAACGTGAAGGGACCGGCGAACTCGCTGATCAACTCGCCCTCGGGGCGGGCCAGGAAGGTGTCGAGCATGCTGTCGGCGATCTCCCGGACGGCCGCTTCGTTCTCCTTGAGCCTCTTGGGGGTGATCAGTCGCATCAGCAGCCCGCGGTGCGCGGTGTGTACGGGCGGATCGAGGGTCGGCAGCTGATCGCTCATCGGCAGCTCGTCGCGGTGCCGCTCGATGAGCGCGCTGACGTCGTCACCCTCCAGCGGGACTGGGAAACCCGGGAAGGGGCCGGTCACCGACAGGCAGGACGAAAAGGTCCGCGGGTCCTGGGCGACCTGGACCGCCTCTTCGTACCCGGTCACCATCATCACGCCGTGGTGGGGTTCCCGGGTGACGGGGCAGCGTGCGCGCAGGGCGTCGAAGTAGGGGTACGGGTCCGCCACGGTGGTGTCGTCCCGGAAGAAGTCGATCGCGTCGATGTCCTCGGGCGGCTCGTCGTGGGCCACTGGCCGGTCTCCTTCGTGAGCGGGGAACGTGAGTAGTATTCTCGTGTATGAGAATCTAATTCTCGCTGCTGTGTATGGCTAGTGACCCGCCTGAGTCGGCGTGGCCGCTCGCGATCTCGTCGGCCAGACCCCAGCGCCGGGCCTCCGCCGCGCTGAGCGCGGCACCGCTCAGAGCCAGGTAGGCGGTCCGTTCGCGGCCGATCCTCGTCGGCAGGCTCGCTGTGCCGCCCGCCCCCGGGATCAGCCCCATGCCGATCTCGGGCAGCCGGATCACCGTGTCCGGCGCAGCCGTCACCCGGCCGGCGAAGGCGGCCAGTTCGATGCCCGCACCGACGCAGGCGCCGTGCAGATGCGCGGTCACCTCGGCAGCGCACCGCTGGAGCAGGGCGGCGGGGCTGCGGTGCACGCGCACATGGTGGGCCCGCGCCGGGTCGGTCGAGGAGCCGAACTCGGCGAGGTCGCCGCCGCTGCAGAAGGAGGGGCCGTTGCCGCGTAGGTCGATGCGGGTGACCGTCGGGTCGGACACGGCGACCTCCAGCGCCTCGCACAGGGCGTCCCGCGTGGCGGCGTCGAAGGCGTTGTGCACCCGGGGGCGGTTCAGCGTGATGGTCAGCCGGTCGCCGTCCCGGTCGAGCAGGACCGGCTCGGTGGACGGACGGGCGGCATGCGGGTGCTTCCCGGCGAGCCAGGACCGGAAGGCGGCCCCTGCCTGGAGGGTGGAGTAGGCGAGGGACTCCATGACCAGCCGGTCGGGCGGCGGCAGGCGTGGACCCATGCGGAGCACCTGCACGAGGGCCAGGCAGGCGTCGGGGCGGGCGGTGACGATGTCCCGGAGCCGCCGCGCGGTGGCGTACGGATCGGCGCACCCGACCCAGGGCCGGGGCGGGTCGGGCGACGCGGTGAGCAGCAGGTCGAACTCCCCGGCTGTTTCCGCGGGTTCTGCCGCCACGGCGACGCGCACACAGGAGGTTTCCCGTGAGGGGTGGGAGGCCGGGCCGTCGAGGTCGACCAGCAGGAAGGGTGGTTCCATGACGCCCGCAGTGTAACCTTGCTTCACCTCCTACGAGAAGGGTGTTCGCATGATGAAGAATGCCGCTCTCGACCGCTGGATGGCCACCGTGAAGGGCAGACTCGGACCCCTGACCGCCGTCGCCGACGACTTCACCACCCTGACCGGCGTACCCGTCGACCTCGCCGGTGCACTCTTCGAGCGGGCCGGGCTCGCCGGATTCCGCCTCCCTGCCAGGGTTTCGGCAGGTGGCTCCTGCCACCTCCTCGCCACCGCAGACGGCTGGGCCGCGGTCAACCTGGCCCGCCCCGACGACCATGCCGCCCTCCCGGCCCTTCTCGCACTCCTCGGCGCACCCCGTGCCGGGCTGCGGACGGCCGCGCGCCGGACCGGCGCGACCGAACTGGTGCGATCCGCCCAGATGTTGGGCATGGCCGCCGCGGTACTCGGATCCGAGCGCGGCGACCGCGCGCCGGTGCGCGCCGAACGGCACGGGCAGTCCCGCCCGCGCGACCTCACCGGTCTGAAGGTCGTCGACCTGTCCGCGCTGTGGGCGGGCCCTCTGTGTGCACGGCTGCTGGGTCTGGCCGGTGCCCGGGTCGTGAAGGTGGAGAGCACCACCCGGCCGGACGGGGCCCGCTTCGGCCACCCGGACTTCTACCGCCGCCTGCACGCCGGGCACGAGAGCCTGGTACTGGACTTCGCCTCCGGCGCGCTGGCCGAGGCGCTCGCGGACGCCGACGTCGTTGTGGAGGCGTCCCGGCCGCGGGCGTTGCGGCGGCTCGGGGTGCACGCGGAGGAGTTCCTTGCCGCCCGACCCGGCCGAGTGTGGGTGAGCATCACCGGGTACGGCCGCGACGACGACCGGATCGCCTTCGGCGACGACGCGGCCATCGCCGGCGGACTGGCGGGCCGCGACCGGCACGGCGACCCGGAGTTCCTCGGCGACGCGCTCGCCGACCCTCTCACCGGCCTGTACGCCGCCCACGCCGTCGCCCGTTCCCTGCACCGGGGCGGCGGGGAACTGCTGTGCGTGTCCATGGCGACCTGCGCCGCGGCACAGGCCGAGACGTCGGCGGCGACGTGCTGATCAGAGACGTGGAGGTCGAGGGACGGGGGCGGGTGGACGTACGTGTCGAGGGCGGCCGGGTCGCCGGGATCGGACGCCGACTGTCCGGGGACGCTCAGGTCGAAGGGCGTGGCGCGGCGCTGCTGCCCGGACTCCACGACCACCACGTCCATCTCATGGCGCTGGCGGCCGAGGCGGCCTCGGTGCGGGTGGGGCCCGCCCAGATACGCGGACGCGACGAACTCGCCAAGTCCTTGCGGGCCGGGGCGCCGAGGAAGTGGGTCCGGGCCGTCGGCTACCACGAGAGCGTCGCGGGAGAGCTGGACCGGTGGACGCTGGACGCCCTCGTCCCCGACCGGCCGGTCCGGGTGCAGCACCGCGGCGGCGCCATGTGGTTCCTGAACAGCGCCGCGCTGCGGGCTGCCGGGCTGGAGAGCGCCGACGGGCGCCTGTGGCGTGAGGACGGCCGTCTGCGCGCCCTCCTCCCGCCCGTGCCGCTCGACCTGGCCGGCGTCGGGCGGCGCGCCGCGGCCCTCGGCGTCACCGGCTTCACCAACGCCGACCCGCACCCCGCCGACGGTCTCGCACAGACGCTGTCCGTCCTGCCCCAGCGGCTCGTCGTCATGGGCGTCGACCCGCCGGTGAAGCTCGTGCTCGACGATCTGACCCTGCCCGCCCCGGCCGACCTGGCCGCCACGGTGGCCGCGATCCGGCCAAGGCCGGTCGCCGTGCACTGCGTCACCCGCGTGCAGTTGCTCGTCACACTCCTCGCCCTGGAGGAGGCGGGCCCGGTCGAGGGAGACCGGATCGAGCACGGGTCCGTGATCCCGGCCGAGGCTCTCCCACGCCTTCGCCGGCTCGGCGTGACCGTGGTGACGCAGCCCCACTTCCCGATCGAGCGGGCTCGGGCCTACGCCACCGAGGTACACCCCGACGACCGGCCGCACCTCTACCGCTGCCGGAGCCTCGCCGAAGCGGGCGTCCCGGTCGCCGCCGGAACCGACGCGCCGTACGGCACCCACGACCCCTGGGCCGTCATGCGGGCCGCGGTTGCACGCGACGCGGCAGAACGCCTCACCCCGCGCGCGGCACTGGGACTGTTCCTGGGCAGCCCCCACAGGCCGGAACGCCCACGGCGGGTGACGGTCGGCTCGCCGGCCGACCTGTGCCTGCTCCACGTGCCCCTGCGGCAGGCGCTTGACGCGCTCACCGCCGATGCCGTACGCGCCGCCTACGTACAGGGCCGGCCGATCACCGAGCCCGCGCCGGACAACGAAGGAGCGCAGTGAACGAGATGCCCGAGGAGGACTCCCGCAAGCCGTACGTGGACGAAGGGCGTGACACCCCGGTGCGCCACCGCTACGTCCACGGCGGATTCGCCGCCAACGGCACCCGGTTCTCGATCTACCTCCCTCCCGACGACGCCTACCAGGGCCGCTTCTTCCAGCACATCACCCCCGTCCCCAGCAGCGAGCACAGACCGCCCGGGGGCAGGAGGACAGGATCTCCTTCGCTTCCTGGGCTCGCCGGTGCCGAGAACACCGATGGGGTCTGGCACGGTTTCGTGCCCCACATCATCGGCAGCCCCATGGCGATACCGATCGTCTTCAGCGTGCGCATGCACACACAGCGGGTGCTCCGGCACCGGCTGGACAGCATCGTCGACGCCCTGGAACCCGGCGGCAGCGGCGGCCCGTACGAGGACTCGACGCCGAGGAGCCGGAGGCGCTCGCCCAGGTCACGGCCATGGGCTTCCCGCCGCGGGCCTGGTTCGGCCTCCGCCCGATGGGGATGCACGCCTTCACCGTCCGCTACGGCGGCATGCGCCCAGTGGCATCTCGACGGCGACGGCACGTTCCCGGCGACCGAGGTCACGCCGGCCGAACGGGTCGGCGTGGAGCGGCGCCACGCCTTCTCCTCACCAGGCACCCGCTTCGTGACCGTAGGCGGCACGGACGGCCCCGACGCGGACCGCACCGGCTGACGGCACTGCTGTGGAGGGCTCGATCCCCCACAGCAGTGCCCGCGGGGCGGCGCCCTCGCCCCGCTGCTTCAGACGCTGTACCCGCCGTCGACCCCCAGCGCCTGCCCCGTGACGAACCCGGCCCGGTCCGAGGCGAGGAACGCGACCGCCTCCGCGATGTCCTGGGCCTGTCCGAACCGGCGCAGGGGGATGTTACGGCGGGTGATGGCGAGGGCCTCCTCGTCGAGTTCGCCCGTGTCGATCAGTCGGCCCGCGATGCCGTCCGTGAGCATGCCCGGGGCGACGCAGTTGACGCGGACGCCGTAGCGGCCCTCCTCGGCGGCCAGGGCACGGGCGACGGCCTCGACCGCCCCCTTGGCGCCCGAGGAGAGCCCGTCGCGGACGGGGTAGCGGCGCGTGGCGACGGTGGTGACGGCGACGATGCTGCCGCTGCTCTCCCGCAGCAGCGGCAGCGCGGGATGGACGAGGTTGAAGAACGCCACCGCGTCCGCCTCCAGCTGGGCGCGGTACCGGCTGGGCGTGACCTTGCTCAGGTGGGTCATGGGCACGTGCGGCCCGGCGGCGTAGACCAGCGTGTGCACGGCACCGCACCCGAGCACGGCCCGTGCCGTGTCCGCCTCGTCGGTCAGGTCCAGCCGCACCGCGGTGACCTCACGACTGTGGCCCTTCACCGCCCGGACCAGGCGCTGAGCCGCCTCCTGGTTCGCGCGGTAGGTGAACACGATGTCGCTGCCGCGTTCGGCCAGCGTCCGCACGATCGCGGCACCGATGCCACCGGTACCACCGGCCACGAAGGCCGTGCCCGGCCTGGCGGAGAAGTCCTCCATGGACATGTGTCACAACCCCAGGGACTTGGCGATGATGACCTTCATGACCTCGCTCGTCCCGGCGTAGATACGGGTGATGCGGGCGTCCGCGTACAGCCGGGCGATGGGGTACTCCAGCATGTAGCCGTAACCGCCGAAGAGTTGAAGACATCGGTCGACGGCGCGGGCTTGCATCTCGGTGCAGAACAGTTTGACCTTCGCGGCGTCCGCGCCGGACAGCCGTCCGTCGACCAGCTCCAGCACGGCCCGGTCGAGCACGGCCTGCGCGGCCTCGATCTCCGCGTCGACGGCGGCGAGTTCGAACTTCGTGTTCTGGAACGACGCGACAGGCGTCCCGAAAACCTTGCGCTCCCTGACGTAGGCGATCGTCGTGTCGAGCGCGGCCCGGGCCTGCGCGACCGAACCGACCGCGACGGTCATCCGCTCCTGGGGCAGGTTGTGCCCGAGGTATGTGAAGGCCCTGCCCTCCTCGCCGAGCCGGTTGGCGACGGGCACGCGGACCTCGTCGAAGGCGAGCTCCACAGTGTCCTGGACCTTGATGCCCATCTTGTCCAGCACCCGGCCGCGCGTGAAGCCCGGCATGCCGTCCTCCACGACGAGCAGCGTGAGCCCCGCCCGGCGTTCGTCCGGGTCGGTCGACGTGCGCGCCACCACGATCACCAGGTCGGCGAGAAGTCCGCCCGTGATGAAGGTTTTGGCGCCGCTCACCACGTAGTGGTCGCCGTCGCGCACGGCGGCCGTACGGATCCCCGCGAGGTCGGAGCCGGTGCCGGGCTCGGTCATCGCGATCGCGGTCAGCAGCCGGCCGGAGACCAGCCCGGGGAACCAGCGCCGGCGCTGCTCCTCGTTCGCGTAGGCGAGGAAGTACGGCAGCACGACGTCGAGTTGGGTGCGGACCGTGCCGAGCGTGACCAGGGCGCGGGCCGCCTCCTCCTGGAGGACGACGTTGTAGCGGTAGTCGGGCTGCCCGCCCCCGCCGTACTCCTCCGGAACGGCCACCCCCAGCAGCCCGAGCGAGCCGAGCCGCTCGAAGAACGACCGGGGCAGCCGCCCGGCCTTCTCCCACTCGGCGTAGTGCGGAACCACCTCCTTGGCCACGACGTCCCGGACCAGCTCCCGGAACGCCTCGTGGTCGGCGGTGAAGACATCACGGCGCACGGCAACGCCCCCCGTCAGTCGGCGAGTTCGACGAGTGTGGCGTTGGCGGTGCCGCCGCCCTCGCACATGGTCTGGAGGCCGTAGCGGATGCCGCGGTCACGCATGTGGTGGATCATGCGGGTCATCAGGACGGCTCCCGAGGCGCCGAGCGGATGGCCGAGCGCGATGGCGCCGCCGAGCGGGTTGACCAGCTCCGGGTCGGCACCCGTCTCGGCGAGCCAGGCGAGCGGAACGGGCGCGAAGGCCTCGTTCACCTCGAAGACCCCGACCTCCGACAGCGCCACCCCGGCCTTCCCCAGCACCTTCTCGGTGGCCGGGATCGGCCCGGTGAGCATCAGCACCGGGTCCGAGCCGACCACCGCGCCCGCCCGGTAGCGCACGAGCGGCGTCAGCCCCAACTCCCGGGCTCTCTCAGGACTGGTGACCAGGAGGGCCGCCGCGCCGTCGGAGATCTGGGAGGCGTTGCCGGCGTGGATCACGCCGCCGTCCTCCAGGAAGGAGGTCTTGAGCTTCGCGAGCGTCTCCACACTGGTGCCCCGGCGAATGCCCTCGTCGGCGGTCACCCCCGCCACCGGCACGATCTGCTCCTCGAAGACCCCGCCGTCCTGCGCGGCAGCCGCCCGCTCGTGCGACAGCGCCGCGTACGCGTCGAGCCGTGCCCGGGTGAAGCCCCACTTCTCGGCGATCATCTCGGCGGAGATCCCCTGGTTGAAGGAGAAGTCCTGGTACCGGCCCAGGACTTGAGGACCGTACGGCATTCCGCTCGCCCTGGCCGAGCCCAGCGGGACCCGGCTCATGACCTCCACTCCGCCCGCCACGACCACGTCCTGCTGCCCGGACAGCACCGCCTGCACGGCGAAATCCAGCGCCTGCTGGCTCGATCCGCAGGCCCGGTTGACCGTGGTCCCGGGGATGCTCTCGGGCCAGCCCGCCGCCAGCACCGCGTAGCGGCCGATGTTGCTCGACTGGTCGCCGATCTGGGAGACACACCCCCAGATCACGTCGTCGACGGTCTCCGGGTCGACCCCGGCCCGCTCGACGAGCGCGCTCAGCACCGCAGCGGACAGGTCGGCCGGGTGGATGCCGGCCAGCCCGCCGTTGCGCTTTCCCACCGCGGTGCGGACCGCTGCCGCGATCACCGCTTCCCGTATCACGTGTCGTCCTCCGGTCGGCTCGGCACGGCCCAGCGGCCCGTGAAGAGTGGTTCGCGTCGCGCGGCGAACGCGGCGTACGCCTCGCGGACGTCCGCGCCCGCGAAGTTCACCGCCTGTGCCTTCGCCTCGTTCGCCAGGGCGTCTCGCAAGGTGCGGTCGGTGCCCTCGTTCAGCAGGGCCTTGGTCTGGGCGAGGGCCACCGGGGGACCGGCCACCAGCCGGGCGGTCAGGTCGTCGACGAAGGTGTCCACCTCGTCGGTGTCCGTCACCCAGGTCACCAGGCCCAGTGCCTTCGCCTCCTCGGCGTCGATCGTCTCCGCGAGCAACGCGAGTCTCTTGGCCTGCTGCAACCCGACGAGTCTCGGCAGCAGCCAGGAGCCGCCGCAGTCCGGGGACAGCCCACGCCGGGCGAAGATCTGCGAGAAGCGCGCGTGGGGCGTGGCGACCACCAGATCGCAGCCGAGCGCCAGGTTCCAGCCCGCCCCCACCGCCGCCCCCGTCACCTTGGCGACCGTGGGCACGGGCAGTTCGTGCAGCAGCAGCGTGACCTCGGTCAGGGGCCGCATCCGGTACAGCGGGTGGGCGCTGCTGACCCGCTCGGGAATGTCCGCGCCGGAGCAGAACGCGCCGCCCGCCCCGGTCAGGACGAGCGCCCGGACGGACCGGTCGCCGCCCGCCGCCGCGAGGGCTTCACGCAGGGCCTCCCACAGTTCGGCGTCGATGGCGTTCCTGCGGTGCGGCCGGTTCAGGGTCAGGGTCCGGACCCCGTCGGCGTCGCTCGTCAGCAGCACGCTCACCGGACCGCTCCCCGTGCCCGCAGGGTCGTGATCTCCCCTTGTGTGTAGCCCAGTTCGGCCAGCACGGCGTCCGTGTGCTCACCCAGCCCGGGGACCGAGCCCATCGGCGGCTCGTACCCGGCGACCACCGGCGGCGGCAGCAGCGCGGGCACCGGCCCCGAGGGCGTGCCGACCTGCCGCCAGCGGTCGCGGGCGGCCAGATGCGGATGCCCGAGGACGTCGGTGACCGTGTTGTAGCGGGAGTTGCCGATCCCGGCCGCGTCGGCCCGCTCCTGGACGTGACCCAGGTCGTGCCGCGCGCACCAGTCGCCGATCGCGGCGTCGAGGACCTCGCGGTGCTCCACACGGCCGCCGTTCGTGCGGAACCGCGCGTCGTCCGCCAGGTCCGGACGGCCGATCAACTCCGTGGCCAGCCGCTGCCATTCGCGGTCGTTCGTGGTGCCCAGCACGACGGTCTGCCCGTCGGCCGTCCGATAGGCGCCGTAGGGAGACACCGCCGGCGAACTCATGCCGAGCGGCTGCTGCGCGACCCCCGAGTGCAGGGTGTACGTCAACGGGTAGCCCATCAGCTCCGCCATGGTGTCGAACAGGCTCACCGCCACCTGCCCCGGCCGCCGGGCGTACAGCAGCGCCAGCACCGACAGCGCCGCGTACAGCCCGCTGCACACGTCTGCGACCGGAGGGCCAGGCTTGGCGGGAGCACCCTCCCGGCCGGTCACCGAGCAGGCCCCCGACTCCGCCTGGACCAGCAGGTCGTAGGCGCGTTTGTGGGAGAGGGGCCCGCCGGGGCCGTACCCGTCGATCTCCACGGCGATCAGGTCCGGGTGGCGCACCTCCAGGTCGGCGGGGGCCAGGCCCAGCTTGGCCGTGGTGCCGGGGGTGAGGTTGGAGACGAGGACGTCGGCGCGCTCCAGCAGCCGGTGCAGGACCGCCTGCCCGCCGTCCGACTTCAGGTCCAGGGCGACCGACTCCTTGCCCCGGTTGGCCCAGACGAAGTGGGCCGCGAGGCCGCCGACCACGTCGTCGTAGTGCCGGGCGAAGTCACCGCCCTTCGGGTTCTCCACCTTGATCACCCGGGCGCCGAAGTCGCCGAGCGTGCGCGTGCACATGGGGGCCGAGACAGCCTGCTCCAGTGCCACCACCGTGATCCCCGCGAGGGGGCCGCTGTTCGTCACCGGCTCAGCCCTCGTGCCGGGCGCGCAGCTCGTGCTTGAGGACCTTCTGGCTCGCGTTGCGCGGCAGCTGGTCCACGAAGCGCACCTGGCGGGGCACCTTGAAGTTGGCCATGTGCTCCCTGGCCCACGTGATGACGTCCTCCTCCGTGACGCTCGCGCCCGGCCTCGGCACGACGAAGGCGCAGCCGACCTCGCCGAGCCGCTCGTCCGGAACCCCGATCACCGCCGCCTGCGCTATCGGCTCGTAGCCGAGGAGCAGCTTCTCGATCTCGGCCGGGTAGGCGTTGAAGCCGCCCACGATGAACATCTCCTTCTTCCGGTCGACGATCGCCAGGTTGCCGTCCACGTCCAGGCGGCCGATGTCGCCGGTGTGCAACCAGCCGTCGCAGTCGATCGTCTCGGCGGTGGCCGCGGGGTCGTCCCAGTACCCGCGCGTGACGTTGTAGCCGCGGACCAGGACCTCTCCCTCCTCGCCCGCCGGCACCTCCTGCCCGGCGTCGTCGGCGATGCGGACCTCGACGCCCGGGATCGGACGCCCGGTGGTGCGGGCCACCGTCTCCTCGGAGTCCCCGACCCGGGTCGTCGAGACGAGAGCCGTCGACTCGGTGAGGCCGTAGGCACTCAGCACGATGTCGAAGGACAGATCCTTCTTCATCGCCCGTATCAGCGACTCCGGGATGGTCGTGCCGCCCGTCATGGACACCCGCAGCGACGACAGGTCGTACGAGGACCGCTCTGGATGGTTCAGCAGGTCGTGGAAGATGGTCGGCGGGCCGAGGACGATGCTCACCCGCTCCGTGTGGATGATCTCCAGGGCGCGCCCCGCGTCGAAGACGGCCATCGGGATCACGGTCACCCCGTGCATCAGCGAGGCGAGCCAGCCCGCCTTGTAGCCGAAGCAGTGGAAGAACGGCGGAATGACCAGGAAGCTGTCGGAGGCGTCGAAGGTGTACTCCGTCGACATCCAGCCGTACGCCCGCAATGTCTGCCCGTGAGTGAGGATCACGCCCTTGGGGTGGCCGGTGGTGCCGGAGGTGAACATCACGTCGGAGACGTGATCCGGGGTGAGCCGGTCGATGGACTCCTGGGCGGCCGTCTCGGGACACTCCTCGCCATGCGCGAGGAACTGACTCCAGTACAGGCCCTCCGCGCCACCCGGCATCGACACCGCGGTCCGCAGCGCGGGCAGTTCGGGGGCGGCGCGCCTCAGGTCCGCGATGTAGTCGGTGCCGAGGAACGACGCGGCGGCGAACAGCGCCTTCGCGCCGGACTTCCGCAGGATGTAGGAGATCTCGGTCGCCTTGAAACGGGTGTTGAGCGGTACGACGACACCTCCCGCGCCCTGGATGCCGAGGGCTGTCACGATCCACTCCGCCGAGTTCGGTGCGCACAGACCGACTCGGTCACCCGGTCCGATGCCGAGCGCCAGCGCCGATCGCACCGCTTGGATCATCCGGGCCTCCAGTTCCCGGAAGGTGAGGCGCTGATCGCCGTCGACGAGTGCCAGGGCGTCGCCGAACCGCTGGGCGGCGACTCTCACCACATTCGGAATGCTGAGGAATTCCAGGTCGTGTCGCATGACGAGGGCTCCGTTCAGGCACGGCGGTCGGCGGGCAGGCCCAGCAGCCGCTTGGCGATGATGTTGCGCTGGATCTGGGACGTGCCGCCGTACACGGACGCGGCCCGCGCGTAGAAGTAGTCGCCCAGGACCTCGCCCCCCTCCCCGTACAGCTCCTCGGGGAACACCTTCAAGGCCGTCTCGTACAGGCGTTGTTCGGCGCGGGTCATCAGAAGCTTGTCGACGGACGACTCCGGACCCGCGCTCTGCCCGGCGAGGCGCTCGGCGGTGCGGCGCCGCGCGTGGGCGACAAGGACCTGGTAGTCGACGGCACAGCGGCCGATGTCAGACAGCAGCCCGTCCGGGAGCGTGCCACGGCGCTCGTGCGCGGCGCGGCGCAGACGTTCGATCAGCAGCCCGTACTTCGACAGGTGACCGGTGTCCAGCGCGTTGCGCTCGTACGCCACCGTAGTCATCGCCAAGGGCCAGCCGTCCCCCTCGGCGCCGATCCGTTCGGACTCCTCCAGGCGCACGTCGTCGAGGAACAGTTCGCAGAACTCGTCGTCGCCGTTCGCCGCACGCAGCGGTCGTACGGTCACGCCGGGTCGGTCCAGAGGCAGCACGAAGGTCGAGATTGAGGTGTGGGCCGGAGCGGCGCGATCAGTGCGGGCCAGGAGCAGGCAGAGCCCGGAGTACTGGGCGTAACTCGTCCAGAGCTTCTGGCCGTTGACGATGTAGTGGCCCTCCGGGTGGCGTTCGGCGTAGGTGCTCATGCCGGCCAGGTCCGAGCCGGCGCCGGGCTCGCTGAAGCCCTGGCACCACACGTCGTCACCAGAAAGCATGCGCGGCAGCAGCCGGCGGCGCTGCTCCTCGGAGCCGAACCGCAGCAGGGCGTGGGCGAGATAGCCGATGCGGGGGACGCCGGGCACGCCCCGCGCCCCCAGTTCGTCGCTGACCGTGACCTGGTGCAGCGCGGTCAGACCCCGGCCGCCGTACTGCTCCGGGACGTCGAGGCCGACCCAGCCGCCGGAGTGCAGTTGGCGGTGCCAGCGGTGCAGGAACACGGGGAGCGGCTCGTCGGCGGGCCGTTCGGGCAGCGGGTGGTCGACCAGCCAGGCACGGAAGTCGTGGCGCAGGCGTTCCAGGTCCTCGGGGTCGCCGAAGTCCAGGGGAGTGTCCGTCATCGCGTCGCCTCCGGTGCGGCCAGGACGGTCAGCAGGTCGGCCGTGGTCGCGAGCGCGGTCGCTCCGACGAGGACCCGGCGCAGGTACAGGTGGGCCACGTGCTCCCACGTCTGGGCGATCCCGCCGAACACCTGCATCCCGGCGTACACGGCTTCCACGGCCGAGGAGTTGACCTCCGCCTTGGCCACGCGGGCCGCGGTCAGCGCC
Source organism: Streptomyces viridochromogenes (assembly GCF_001270495.1). Classification (GTDB taxonomy): domain Bacteria; phylum Actinomycetota; class Actinomycetes; order Streptomycetales; family Streptomycetaceae; genus Streptomyces; species Streptomyces viridochromogenes_A. Next base: position 79,298 of record NZ_LGUR01000230.1, on the reverse strand, counting down.
CGGTCCGGCGTTTCGCTGTCCAGGCACCAGGCGGCGTAGCGGGCGGCGCTGGTGCAGGCCTCCACGAGGACGGTGGCGTCGGCGAGCTGGTGCTGCACGGCCTGGAAAGAGCCGATCGGCTGCCCGTACTGCTGGCGTTCGCGGGCGTAGTCCACGCTCTGCCCGACGAACGAACGGGCCGCCCCCACGAGTTCGCTCGCCACCACGACCAGGGCGTACGCCTGCCAGCTCCGGTGCGCGCCCGGGGTGAGCCGGCCGACGGGCCGGCCCTCGGCCGACGCCCGCCGTACACCGCGCAGCAGGTCCGCGGTCGGTGCCGGGGCCCCCAACTCGTGCTCGGTCACGCGGCCTTCGGCATGTACGAAGAGCGCCGTGTCCGCGCCGTCGCAGTCCCAGGCGACGAGGCCGACCGCATCGGGGTCCGGGAAGCGCAGGTCGCCGGCGAGGGCGACGGTGGGGCGGTCGCCGTGGACGGGGTCGGCCCGCTCGCCGTCGTCGAGGAGACGCAGCAGCTCGGGGGCGAGCAGCGCCGTGCCGAGCAGGGACGTGGTCAGGGGCTGCCGACCGTGCTCCTCGGCGAGCAGGGCGCACTCCTGCACGGTGGCGGCCGGCGGGGAGGTACGGCGGAGGCCGGTCAGGCCGAGGTCGTCCAAGGCCCGCTGTGCGTCCGCGCGAGTCTGCGCCTTGACGTCGTCGGCCGAGCCGGTGCGGAAGCGGGTCGCGAACGCCCGCAGCATGTCGCGAACCAGCGTGAACTCATCGCGTTCCACGCTCAGCCCTCCTCGGCGGCGCTGGGACGGCGGCTCGCCCGGGCGGCGAGGTCGCTCACGATGCGGATGTGGTCGGGGCTGGTCATGGTGGAGCGCTCGGCCAGCAGCGCCGCCTCCATGCCGCCCCGCGAGACCTGCTCGACCACCGCCGCGAGCGCCGCCTTCGTGGCGCGCAACGCCTCCGGGGGCTGCGCGGCGAGCCGGTGGGCCAGTGTGAGGGCCTCGCCCATGAGATCGGGGCCCGGGACGGTCCGGTTGGCCAGGCCGAGTTCGACGGCGGTGGCGGCCGGGATGCGGTCCCCGGTGAACAGGTACTCCTTCACGCGCAGCAGGCTCGTCAGCAGCGGCCAGAGGGTCACTCCGCCGTCGCCCGCCACCAGGCCCACCGAGATGTGCGGGTCCGCGAGGTAGGCGTCCTCGGCCATGAGCACGAGGTCGCACCCCAGCGCGAGAGAGCAGCCCAGGCCCACCGCGGGGCCGTTGACGGCCGCGACGACGGGCAGCGGGAAGCGGATCATGTCCGTCTGGATGGTCCGGTCGAGCCGGATGGACCGCTCGCGCAGCTCCGGGTCGTCGTGATGGCGCAGCAGATGGTCGAAGTCGCCGCCCGCGCTGAAGGCCCGGCCCGCCCCAGTGAGGACGACCGCCCGCGCTCCGGCGTCCTCCGCGAGCTCGCGCCAGACCTGGGACAGCCGGAAGTGGAGCTCCGCCGAGACGCCGTTGAGACGGTCGGGGCGGTTCAGCGTGACGATGCGGACATCTCCGTCGGCGGCCACGGTCAGGACGGGGCTCACGTCGGTCATGCCGCTGATGCTATTAAAGGTCAGGCCGAAGGTGTCAATGGTGTTGCGCTAAATCGAGAATCTCATTCTCGCCCTGCGGCGTGGCGGATCAGTCTTCGGGCTCGGTCAGTTCGACGCGTTCCCGGCCGTCCACCTCGGCGGCGGCCCGTGCGAACCCGCACACATGGCGGCTCATCCGCCGCCGGGCCGCCGCCGCGTCACCCGACCGGATGGCTTCGGTGATCTTCGCGTGTGCCTGGGCGGTGACCTCGCGGATACGGGTGTCCATGAACCGTTCCAGGTTCGTGGCGGCGTAGATCGACTCCGAGAGCGCGCTGAGGAACCCGATGAGCAGTTCGTTGCTGCCCGCCCTCGCCACCGCGTTGTGCCAGCGGACGTTGGCCCGTAGGAAACGGCGGATGTCGTCACCGGCGTCGACCAGCTCGGCATGGGCGGCGTCCAGGTCGGCCAGATCGTGCTCGGTGCGTCGGCCGGCCGCGAGCGCGGCGCACGCCGGCTCGATCGCCTCACGGGTCTCGTGCAGGGCCTCCAGCCGGATCTGCTGGCCCCGGATGACCAACTGCACGGTGTTCGCCAGGGATTCGCGGCCGGGCCGGTGCACGAAGGCCCCGCCTCCGCGTCCCGGCCGGATCTCCACCAGCCGCTCGACCTCCAGGATGCGCAACGCCTCCCGCACGGTCGCCCGGCTCAGTCCCGTCTGCTCCACCAGTTGTCGTTCCGGCGGCAGGGGTGTGCCCTCCGTGAACTCCCCGGACAGGATGCGCTCACGCACCTCCGACGCCAGCACGTCCGAGGCCTTGGGGACGGTGAGCGTGTCGAAGCGCGGGGTGGGGGGCGTGGAGTGAGCGCTGGGCACGGGTTCAGGCCTCTCGTCGTGCATCCGTTTCGGCCGGACCATTCAACACCGCCCACCCGCGGTCCGTCAGATGACCAGTCCGCCGTCCACCGGCAGCACCTGCCCGGTGATGAAGGACGCCGCGTCGGAGGCGAGGAAGACGAACGCGCCCGCGACCTCCTCCGGCTCCGCCCAGCGGCCCAGCGGGATCCGGGCGAGCATCCGCTCCGCGAACTTCGGGTCGGTGCGGATGGTCTCGGTCATCGGCGTCGCCGCCAGTGGTGCGAGCGCGTTGACCAGGATGTTCTTCCGGGCCAGCTCACGAGCCAGCGATTTGGTGAGTCCGATGATGCCCGCCTTGGCCGCCGAGTAGTTCACCTGGCCCAGGGTGCCGGTCAGGCCGGCCGACGACGTGACGTTGATGATCCGGCCGGTCCCGTCCGTCGGCAGGAACGGCAGCGCGGCCTGGGCGCAGTGGAACGCTCCCAGCACATGGATGTCGAGGAGCCGCCGGAACGACTCCTCGTCGAGCTTCTCGAACATCGCGGGCGCGGTGACTCCCGCGTTGTTGACGAGGGTGTGCAGCGTCCCGCCGGTGAGCGCGGCGGCCCGGGACACCGCGGCGTCGGCTGCCGCCCGGTCCCCCACGTCCAGGGCGGCGCCCTCGGCGCGCAGTCCCTCCGCGGTCAGCTTCCCGGCCACGGCCGCGGCCGCCCCCTCGTCGACGTCGGTGACGAGCACCGCGGCCCCGGCCCGGGCGAGCGCCCCGGCCACCGCCGAGCCGATGCCGCCGGCCGCCCCGGTCACCAGCGCCGAACGCCCGGTGAGATCGAACAGTCCCGTTCCCTCGGTCATGACCGGCTCCTCAGTAGCTTCTCGGCAGGCCCAGGGTGTGGGACCCCAGGTAGTTCAGGACCATCTCCTGGCTGACCGGCGCGATCCGCATCAGCCGTGCCTCACGGAAGAAGCGGGCCACGGGATACTCCTCGGAGTAGCCCATGCCGCCGTGTGTCTGAAGGGCGCGGTCGGCGGCCGTGAACCCGGCGTCCGCGCACAGGTACTTGGCGGTGTTGGCCTCCCGCCCGCACGGCCGGCCCTGGTCGTACAGCCAGGTCGCCTTGCGCAGCACGAGCTCCGCCGCGTCGAGGTGGGCGAGGGCGTCGGCCAGCGGGAACTGGATGCCCTGGTTCATGCCGATGGGCCGTCCGAACACCTCCCGCTCGCGTCCGTAGCGCACGGCCCGGTCCAGGGCCACGCGGCCGATGCCGAGCGCCTCGGCGGCGATCAGCATCCGCTCCGGGTTGAGGCCGTCGAGGAGGTAGCGGAACCCCTGGCCCTCCTCGCCGACCCGGTCCTCGACCGGCACCCGCAGGTCGTCGATGAACACCTCGTTCGAGGAGACGGCGTTGCGGCCCATCTTCGGGATCGGGCGGATGTCCACCCGGTCGCGGTCCAGATCGGTCAGGAACAGCGTCATGCCGTCGGTCGGCTTCTCGACCTCGTCCCGCCTGGCCGTGCGCGTCAGCAGAAGGATCTTCTCCGACTCCAGGGCCTTGGAGATCCACACCTTGCGTCCGCTGACGACGTAGTGGTCGCCGGCCCGGCGGGCGTACGTCGTGATGCTCGTCGTGTCGAGCCCGGCGCCCGGTTCCGTCACCCCGAAGCACACGTGGAGGTCGCCGCGTGCGATGCGTGGCAGGGTGCGGCGCTTCAGCTCGTCGGAGCCGTGCACGACCACCGGATGCATGCCGAAGATCGACATGTGGATCGCGCTGGCGGCGTTCATGCCCCCGCCGGAGCGCGCGACCTCCTCCAGCAGCAGCGTCGCCTCGGTGATGCCGAGTCCGTGGCCGCCGTGTTCCTCCGGGATCGTGATGCCGAGCCAGCCGCCATCGGCGACGGCGGCGTAGAACTCCTCGGGGAACGCGTGGTCCCGGTCCTTCTCCATCCAGTACCGGTCGTCGAAGTCACGCAGGAGACCGGCCACGGCCTTGCGGATCGTCTCCTGGTCCTCGGTCAGCTCGAAATCCACGGCGGGAACCCCTTTGCCGACGGCGGATATGTAAAACATACTAAAGGTCAGACCGAAATCGGGGTCAAGGGTCCGGGTGGGGCCCTTCATTCGCCTGTGGCCGGGCTGTTGACCGCCCTCAGAAGGGGATCTAGGTTCGCTCCACCCATGCGAACGTCGTTCGGCATGTCGAATCATCGCCTCAACGAGCCGCCACGGAGGTCCAGTTGGAGCTGACCAGGCGCACATTCGCCACACTCGCCGCCGCCGGCGTCGGCCTGGCCGTGCCCGCGACCGCCGGCCCCGGCGTCGCGGTCGACGCACCGGACGTGCCCTCACCGTCGGCGGACGGGGCCGCGCACACGGTCGCTTTCGACAAGTACTCGGTACTGATCGACGGCCGCCGGGTCGTCCTGTGGTCCGGCGAGATTCACCCCTTCCGGCTGCCGAGCCCGTCGCTGTGGCGCGACGTGCTGCAGAAGCTGCGCGCCCACGGTCTCAACACCGTCGGCATCTACGTGGCCTGGAACCACCATTCATCTGCCGGGGCCCGGGACCGGGGACTGGGCGGAGGTGGGCTTCCCGCTCGCCCGGCGCCGGCAGGGCGTCGACTGGTACCGGACCACGTTCCGGCTCGGCATCGACCACGACATTGACGCCTCGATCGGCATCACGTTCACCGACGACGCCACCCGCGCCTACCGTGTCCAGCTCTACGTCAACGGCTGGAACATAGGCCAGTACATCAACGACGTGGGGCCGCAGCGCACGTTCGTCGTCACCAACGGCATCCTGCGTACCCGGGGCCGTAACACGCTGGCCCTGGCGGTGCTGTCCGACGGGACGACACCGGCGGGGCCGGGCGACGTGACGCTGACGTTGCTGGGGAGGGCGGCGGGTGGGGTGAAGGTGGCGCCGGTCGAGTCCCCGGGCGCCTGAACCTCGGACACGGCCCGACTGCCGGGCGGTCCTGCGCCACGGGAGCTTCCTGAGCGACGGGGCCGAGGGCCGGGCGACTCCGGCCCTCGGCCGTCACGATGAGCAGCGGACCGTCACCCGCGCCTGCGTGGACTGGCTGCCGCGCCCGTCTTCGCGGCGGCGGTCGTGGCCGAGGCGGACTTCTTGGCGGACGCCTTCTTCTTCGTGCCGGTCCTCGCGGAGGCCTTCTTCGCCGAGGGTGCAGTCGCCGGAGCGCCGTCGGGCGCCGGGCCGCCACTGATGCCGCCCAGACAGAAGGCCCACACCTCCTCCACCGTGATCGGCGAGGGGTGGGCGCCGACCCGGGCCGAGGGGGCCTGGGCCGTGAACATCGCCGTCTGCATGATCAGGGAGGCGGTTCGCCGCGGCTTCGGGGCCACGGCCTGGCCGGTCTCGACGGCCTCTTCCACCATCTCGGTGAAGAAGTCGACCAGCGGCACGTGGGCGCTGGCCACCTGGTCCGGGTGAGTGACCAGCAGCTGGACGGCGAAGTCGGTGAAGAGCGGGGACTGCCGGCCCTCGCGGGGCTTGGAGGCGTCGTAGAGCCACTCGACCGCGATCTTCAGACGCTCCAGCGGATCCTGCCCCGCGGCGACCTGCTCCCGTAGGGCGGCGGCGGACTTCGACAGCGCGTCCTCGAACAGCGCGAGCAGGAGCTCGTGCTTGCCGTCGAAGTGCTGGTAGAAGCTGCGCAGCGACTGGCGGGAACGCTCTACGACCTCCTGCACGGTGAAGTCGGTGGTGCCCTTGTCGGCGATGAGCTCCTGGGCGGCGTCCAGAAAGCGCTGCACGCGCTGCTCGGCGCGCAGCTTCGCCGCCCGGGTGGAGCGCTCGACGGCGCGCTGCCGCCAGGCGGGCTCGGGGGTCTCGACGGATTCTGTGGGGACGGCACTCATGGAAGAACCGTACTCCACGCAGGCGGAAAGATGAGCCTTACGCCCTACCGAATCGCGCTCTGCCAATAGCAAGAGCCTTACTCCCTTTCAATGAGAATGCTATTCTCGCTTCCGACCCGGGCCCGCGCCCGGTGTGCAGCCACCGGTACGGCGGAGGGGGCCGGGCGTGGAGTTCGAACTCGACGAGGAGCAGCAACTGCTGCGGCGCTCGGTGCGCGAGACGGTCACCAAGGTGCGGGGCCGGCCCGAGAAGCAGCAGTGGGAGACGTATCTCCGGCTCGGCTGGCTGGAGGCGCCCCCGCTGGAACTCGCGCTCATTCTGGAGGAGTTGGGCTACGCCGCCGACCCGACCCCGTTCCTGGCCACCGCCACCTGGTTCGCACCGCTCACCGGCCGCCTCCCCGAGGGCAGCGGCACCGCCGTGTTCGACGGCATCGGGCGCTACGTCCTGGACGCCGACCGGGCCGACGAGGTCGCACTGCTCACCCATCGCGGTGTCACCGTCGTCCCGGGAGCGGAGCTGGCCGCGGAACGGGTGCCGGTGCTCGATCCGCACCTGCACGCTGCCCATGTGGACGCCGACGGCCTCGTCGCCGCAGTGCCCGATCTGGCCCTGCTGGGGCTGGCCGCCACCTGTGTCGGCGCCTGCCGGCGCGTCCTCGATCTAGTCCTGGACCATGTGAAGCAGCGGGTGCAGTTCGGCAGGCCCCTCGGCTCCTTCCAGGCCGTCAAGCACAAGGCGGCCGACATGCACGTGGCCATCGAACGCGCCCGCGCCCTCACCCACTTCAGCGCCCTGACCATCGCCGAGGACGACCCGCGCCGCGCCGACGCCGCGCACATGGCCAAGGCCGCGGCCGGCGAGTGCCAGCGCCTGGTCTTCCGGCACGGGCTGCAACTGTCCGGCGCCATGGGCTTCACCTGGGAGAACGAACTGCAGTACCACCTCAAACGCGCCCAGGCCTGCGACCTGCTCCTCGGCACGGCGTCCGTCCACAGGAAGGCACTGCTCGCGTGATGAAGCTGGCCGACGACCCCGAGGTGGAGGAGTTCCGCGCACAGTTCGCCGCCTTCCTCGACGCCCACCTGCCCGAGGAGGCCGAGGCCCGCGAACGCGCCGGCTCCAGCGCCCACGTCCCCGCATGGGCCCGCCGCTGGCAGCGCACCCTGTTCGACGCGGGCTGGCTGCTCCCGGGCCAGCCGCCCGAGTACGGCGGCCGCAACGCCGGCCTGCCCCAGCAACTCGCCCACCTGGAGGAGCTGGCCCGCCGCCGGATCTACCACAGCTTCAACCCCCAGGGTCTCGGCATCATCGCCGCCTCCCTGCTCACCTTCGGCACCGAGGAACAGAAGCGCCGCTGGGCCGTGCCGATCCTGCGCGCCGAGATCACGGCCGCGCTCGGCATGAGTGAGCCGGAGGCCGGATCCGACCTCGCCGCTCTGCGCACCCGTGCCGTGGCGGACGGGGACGGGTTCGTGGTCAACGGCCAGAAGATCTGGACCTCCGGCGCCCACGACGCCGATGTCCTGCTCACCTTCGTCCGCACCGACCCGGAGGCGCCGAAGCACAAGGGCATCAGTGCCCTGCTGATCCCGACCGGCACCGAGGGCGTCGTCCGCCGCCCGTTCGGATCGATCGCCGCCGAGGACGACCTCGACTTCAACGAGGTGTTCCTCACCGACGTCCGGGTGCCCCGCGAGAACCTCGTCGGCCCCCTGGGCGAGGGCTGGCGGGTGGCGAACGGCTCCCTCGGCCACGAGCGCACGCTGCTGTGGCTGTCGTACGCCGAACGTCTGGAGGACCTCCTGCTCGACGCGGCCGACGCGGGCGCAGGCCAGGAGTGGTACGCCACCCTCCGCATGGACCTGACCGCGCTACGGCTGCTCGGTTACCGCCAACTCGGCCCGGACCGCGACCCGGCGGAGATCTCGGTGCTCAAACTGCTCGGCTCGGAGGCCGTCCAGTCCGCCTCCCTGCACGTGCTGGAGGCGCACGGCGCCGAGGGACTGGAGCATCCGGGGCGCACGGGGCCGTACCACCACATGCACCACGAGCACTTCATCTCCAGCTGGTTCGAGCGGTACGCGCGCAGCTTCGCCGGCACCATCGCCGGCGGCACCAGCGAGATCCAGCGCAACATCATCGCCGAGCGCATCCTCGGCCTGCCGCGATAGAAGAGGGACAGAGGACACCCGCCATGGACCAGATCCTGTACGAGGCCGAGAACGGCATCGCCACGATCACCCTCAACCGCCCCGAGGCAGCCAACGCCCAGACCATGGCGCTCCTCGACGACCTCGACGCTGCCTACACCCGGGCCGCGCGGGACGCGCACGTACGGGTCGTCGTGCTCAGGGCGAACGGCCGGCATTTCTCGGCCGGGCACGACCTGAAGGACCGCTGGCCCGGCCCCGGTGAGATCACCCTGGAGTGGATCTACGACGCGGAGACCCGCCACTACCTGGAGTACTCGCTGAAGTGGCGGAACATCCCCAAGCCGACCATCGCGGCCGTCCAGGGGAAGTGCATCGCCGCCGGGCTGATGCTGTGCTGGCCGTGCGACCTGATCGTGGCCGCGGAGAACGCCGAGTTCTCCGACCCGGTCGTGCACATGGGCATCGGGGGCGTCGAGTACCACGGCCACACCTGGGAGCTGGGCCCGCGCAAGGCCAAGGAGATCCTGTTCACCGGACGGCCGCTGACCGCCCGGGAGGCCGAGCAGGTCGGCATGGTGAACAAGGTGGTGCCGCTCGACGAACTGGACAGCAGCACCTACGAGTTGGCCGACCGGATCGCCGCAATGCCCCCGTTCGGACTGCGCCAGGCCAAGCGCGCCGTCAATCAGACCCTCGATGTCCAGGGCTTCCACACTGCTCTCCAGTCCGTCTTCGACATCCACCAGACCGGGCATGGCAACGCGCTCAGCGTGGACGGCTTCCCGATCCTGACCCGCCTCGACGAGATGAAGCAGCGTCTGAAGCAGGGCTGAGCCCCGGGGCGGCCCCGGCTCAGCCGAGCACCGCGGTGAACGGGGGAAGATCCGCCGTGGTCCGGAGTCCCGGGGCCGCAGCGCAGACGGCGGGAACGGCGTTGACGGCCCGGTGGGCGGTGTAGCCGGGGGAGACCGAGGCCAGCCGCTCCAGCGGCACCGGGAACCTCATGGCGACGTCGAGGGGCGTGTCGCCGTCGACTGTCAGATGCCACCCGGTGGGACGCAGGTCCCAGGCCGGGTCGAGGTTTTCGGTGCAGTACCAGGTCGCGTTGAACTCCAGGAGCGTGCGGCCGTCGCGCCGACCGGACACCGTCATCCGCTGCGCCGCCACGGTCCCGGCGTGCAGGACACCGGCGGCGACGCGGGTCGTGCGGGCCGCCGTGGCCAACTGCCCACGCGCCTCCACCGAGTCCAGGGGCAGCCCCAGGGCGTCGGCCACCAGGCGCAGCGAGGGCCCGAAACTGCCCTCGACGTGTACCAGGCGGCGTTCGTCGAACGCCGTTGCAGGAGCCCGGCCGAAGCCCATGATGTCGAACAGCAGTTCCGGTGAGTCCCGCCGGGACAGATCGGCGTACTCGTGGATGGTCAGGTTCTCCAGCCGCCGCTGCACCGAGGCCAGCACGAGCGGTACGGCCTCGGTGATGAAGCCGGGGCTGCTGCCGGTGTCGTGGAGCGAGGTGCCGCCCTGCTCGCAGGCCGCCTCGACCCTGCACCGGACGGCGGGGTCCAGACCGGCCGGGTGGTGGAACCCGCCGGTCGTGGCCACGACGTTCGCGCCGGACGCGAGCAGGGCGCACAGCTCGTCCAGTTCGGCCGTGCGCGGCATGTACAGCACGCAGTCGGCCCCCAGGGCGAGGACGTCGTCGAGACGGTGGGTGGTCGTGACGCCCGTGGGGCCACTCCCGCACAGCTCGCCGGCGTCACGGCCGGCCTTCCCGGGGGAGTGGACGTGAACTCCCGCCAGCACCATGTGCGGATGGTCGACAACGGCGCGCAGCGATCGCGCGCCGATGGTCCCCGTGGCCCACTGGACGACGCGAAGCGGCTGGTCGGGGCGTACGGAACGCGGCATGTCCATCCCCCCGGCTATGTGGCCGGTCCGCGGTCGCTCATGCCCCCGTCGTCCATACCCGGATCGGGTTCCACCTCGAAGGTGTTGTAGGCCATGGCCTGCATCCGGTACGCGCCGACCGTGAACACGAAGTCCATCAGCTGCCGTTCGTCCATGTGCTTCGCCAGCTCCTCGTACAGCTCGTCGGACAGAGATGAGGTGGTCTCGAGTTCGTCCACCGCCCGGTTCAACAGCGTGCTCGCGCCCTGGCGGACCTTCTCCACTTCCTCCTCCGTCACACCGGCCTCGCGTGCGATCAGCACGTGGTGGGCCCATTCGTACCGGCACCGGTGACGCCAGGCGACCCTGAGGATCGTCAGTTCGCGCGTCCTGGCGGGCAGTGTGCTGCGGTACAGCAGGTGGGTGCTGAAGGTCAGGAACGCCTTGGCCAGCTGCGGGTGGTTCAGCAGCAGGCCGAGGGCGTTGGACGGCGGGACCGTGCGCCCGCCCGTCAGCGGACGCAGCACCTCGCCGTCCCACTCCTCATACGGGACGGGGCGCAGTCTCGTCACGTGTTGCGGCCCCCGTTCACACCGATGATCTGCCCGGTGATGTAACCGGCCTCCTCGCTGACCAGGAAGGAGCAGGTCGCGGCGATGTCCTCGGGGCGGCCGACCCGGCGGACCGGCGTGCGCGCGATGTGGTCCTCGATGGTGCCGCCGAGCTGCTGCTCCCGCTCGGCGGTGCGCAGCATGGGGGTGTCGATGAAGCCGGGCGGGATCGCGTTCACCGTGATGCCCTTCGGGCCGAGTTCGAGGGCCAGGGACTTGGTGAGTCCGTTCACGGCGGACTTGGCCGCCACATAGTGCGCCATGAACGGCTGGCCGGAGTGGGTGCTGGAGGAGGAGATGTTGATGATCCGGCCCCAGCGGGCGTGCACCATGTCCGGCAGGGCCGACTGCACGCAGTGGAAGACGCCGTTGAGGTTGATGTCGACCACGCGCTGCCAGTCGGTGAAGGACAGGTCCGCGAAGCGGGTGAAGCCGTCCTTGCCGGCCGCGTTGACCAGGACGCCCACGGGGCCGAAGCGCTCGCGCACCGCGTCCATCGCCTTGTCGACCTGGGCGCGTTCGGCGACGTCCACGGTCAGGCCGAAGCCCTCCTCGCTGGGGGAGAGGTCGAGGACGGCCACGTTCAGGCCGTCGGCGGTGAGCCGCTGTGCGATCGCCCGACCGATGCCGGAGGCCCCGCCGGTCACGACGGCCGTCGGTGCCTGCGCGGCGCTCATGCGAACGCCTCGTCGCCGACGACGGTCGTGCGGTGCAGTAGCCGCTCGGAGTTCTCGGCGTAGGGCAGGGCCCGGTGCAGGATGCCGGTGTTGTCCCAGACCACCAGGTCGCCGACCGCCCAGTCGTGGGTGTAGCGGAAGCGCTCCCGGGTGGTCCGGTCGAGCAGTTCCTCCAGCAGGGCGCGGCTGTCGCCGGGGTCCATGCCCACGACGTGGTCGGCGGTGGCGCCGGTGACCAGGGAGCGGCGGCCGTCGCGGCGCTGCCACACGAGGGACACCTCGTGCGTGGGCTGGGTGCGCCAGGCGGCCAGCTCCTGCTCGCCGGGGTCGGGGTTCACCAGCCGCTGCGCGGCCTCGAAGCTGTGCACCACGCGCAGGGTCTCGTAGCGCTTGCGCTCCTTTTCCGGCAGGCTCTCGTACGCCGCGTAGGTGCTGGCGAAGTCGGTGCCGCCGCCGGTCATGGCGACCTCGCGGGCGGTGAGCGTGGTCGCCTTGACCGGCACATCGTCGGTGGTGCCGTCGAGGTGCCAGAAGAACGCGCCCTTGAGGTACTTGGCGGTCCTGCTCTTCTCCGGATTGATGGAGATCGGGAAGATCTCCTGGCCGTTCAGCGCCACCACCTCGCCCAGTCGCCGGCTGAACGCCAGCTGGCGCTCGTCGTCGAGATGCAGCCCGCGCACCAGCAGGACGCCCCGCCACTTGAGGGCTTCCGCGCAGCGGTGGACGAAGGAGTCGTCGAGCGGGTCCGTGACCCCGGTGAACTCGACTCCGAGAGCCGGGCTCAAGGCTTTCGATTCGATCATGGAAACATCCCTTCCGAATTAGAGAATCTTATTCTCGCGAGGGCGGAACGGAAACCCTTGTGCGTGCAGGGGTGTTGGAGGCCGACCTCAGACGCTGTGAGTATCCGATTCTCGTGTCCGAATCCTTGCTTCGCGCAAAGAGAGAATGTAGTTTCCGAGCAACCGAGCGAGGAGGCTGGGATGCGGTTCAAGGACAAGGTGATCATCGTCACCGGAGCCGGCCAGGGCATCGGCGAAGGGTACGCCCGGGCGCTGGCGGCCGAGGGCGCGCGCGTGGTGGTCGCGGAGCTCAACGAGGAGCAGGGGCAGCGGGTCGCCAAGGAGATCGGTGACGCCCTGTTCGTGCGGGCCGACGTGGCCGACCCCGCTTCCGCCGAAGCACTCATCGACACCGTGATGCGCGAGTTCGGGCGGATCGACCACCTGGTCAACAATGCCGCGATCTTCCACGGCATGCGCCGCGAGGGCATCGTCACCGTCGACTACGACTACCTCGACCGCTTCCTGAAGGTGAACCTGCTCGGCGCGCTGCACGTCACCCGCGCCGCCCTGCCGCACCTCGAGGAGGGCGCGGCCGTCGTCAACCAGTCCTCCACCGCGGCCTGGCAGGCCACCGGCTTCTACGGGCTCGCCAAGGCCGGCATCAACCACCTCACCGCCTCCCTCGCCGCAGAACTCGGCCCGCGCGGCATCCGCGTCAACGCGATCGCGCCGGGCCCGACGGACACCGAGGCGGCCCGCAGCATCATCCCCGATGAGTACCGCACGGCCATGGTGCAGTCCTTCGCCCTCAAACGCATGGGCACGCCCACCGACCAGGCGGGCGCCCTGAAGTTCCTGCTCTCGGACGAGGCCGCCTGGGTCACCGGACAGGTCATCGCCGTCGACGGCGGATCGGTGGTGCGGCTGTGAGCTCTCTCGTCGTCAAGTCCCAGCTGATCGACGGCAAGCTGCTCGCCGCGGACAGCACCTTCCCCTCGTACAACCCCGCCAACGGCGACCTGCTCGGCCACGCTCCGGACGCCACGAAGGCCGACGCCGAGGCCGCGGTCGCCGCCGCCCGCCGCGCCTTCGACACCACCGACTGGGCCACGGACAAGGACCTCCGGCTGCGCTGTCTGCGCCAGCTCCACCAGGCCCTCGACGACCACCGCGAAGAGCTGCGCGAGCTGACCATCGCCGAGGTCGGCGCGCCCCGCCAGCTCACCCACGGCCCTCAGTTGGACGATCCGATCGGCCTCGTGACGTACTACGCGGACCTCCTGGAGAACTACGAGTTCACCGAGGACCTCGGAGAGAAGGAGAGCCGCGGCCAGCGCCACCACCGCTGGGTGGAGAAGGAGGCGGCCGGGGTCGTCGCCGCCATCCTGCCGTACAACTTCCCCAACCAGCTCGCCCTGGCCAAGCTCGCCCCCGCACTCGCGGCCGGCTGCACCGTCGTCCTCAAGGGCGCCCCGCAGACCCCGCTGACCACCCTCGCGCTCGGCGAACTCATCGCGGAGCACACCGACATCCCGCCCGGTGTCGTGAGCGTCCTCAGCTCCTCGCGCACCGAGGTCGGCGAACTGCTCACCACCCACCCCGACGTGGACCTGGTCACCTTCACCGGCGCCACCACCACCGGGCGGGCCATCATGGCGGCCGCGGCAGGCACCGTGAAGCGGGTCTTCCTCGAACTCGGTGGCAAGTCCGCCATGATCGTCCTGGACGACGCGGACTTCACCAAGGCCGCCATGTTCGCCGCCTTCACCATCTGCTCCCACTCCGGCCAGGGCTGCGCCCTCACCTCCCGCCTCCTCGTCCCGCGTGCCGACCACGACCGGATCGTGCAGCTCGTCGCGGCGGGGATGGAACGCGTCCGCGTAGGCAACCCGCAGGCCCCGGAGACCGCCATGGGCCCGCTCATCAGCGAGCAGCAGCGTGACAAGGTCGACGCCATGGTGCGGCGTGCCGTCGAGGGCGGGGCGACGCTCGTCCGTGGCGGCAAACGCGTCGACCCCGGCTGGTTCTACGAACCCACTCTCCTCGCCGGTGTCGACCCCGACAGCGAGATCGCCCAGGAGGAGGTCTTCGGACCCGTCCTCGCGGTCATCCCCTACGACGACGAGGACGACGCAGTCCGCATCGCCAACCACTCCAAGTACGGCCTGTCCGGCGCCGTGCACAGCGCCGACGACGAGCGCGCGATCCGCCTGGCCCGCCGCATCCGCACGGGCACCTTCTCGATCAACGGCGGCAACTACTTCTCCGCCGACGTGCCGTTCGGCGGGTACAAGCAGTCCGGCATCGGCCGGGAGAGCGGACGCGCCGGGTTCGAGGAGTTCCTGGAGGAGAAGGCCTTCGGCCGGGTCGTGCCGCCCGGGGAGGTGGCATGAAGCCACTCGAAGGCATCCGCGTCCTCGAAGTCGCCATGTACGGCTTCGTCCCCTCGGCCGGGGCCGTCCTCGCCGACTGGGGCGCCGACGTCGTCAAGATCGAACACGCCGTCACCGGCGACCCGCAGCGCGGGTTGCGCCAGACCGGCTCGTTCCGGGTGGAGGGCGACCCCAACCCCAACGTGGCCCACGCCAACCGGGGCAAGCGCTCCCTCGGCCTGGACATGTCCCGCCCCGAGGGCCGCGAGGTGCTCTACGAACTGGTGAAGGACTCCGACGTCTTCCTCACCAGCTTCATGCCCTCCTCCCGCACCCGACTCGGCATCGACGTCGACGACATCCGCGCCGTCAACCCGCGCATCGTCTACGCCCGCGGCACCGCCCTCGGTCCGCGCGGCCCCGAGGCGGACAAGGGCGGCTACGACATGACCGCCTTCTGGGCGCGCGCGGGGACCGCGGCCAGCATCACCCCGCCCGGCAGCGAAGGGATGATCAGCCCGCCCGGCCCCGCCTACGGCGACACCGTCTCCGGCACCAACCTCGCCGGCGGCGTCGCCGCCGCCCTGCTGCGCCGGGAGCGCACCGGCGAGGCCCCCGTCGTGGACGTCTCCCTCCTCGGCAGCGGCCTGTGGGCGCTCGGCCACACCATCGCCGTCTCCGTCCACCTCGACCGCCCCTGGGAGGGGGTGACGCCCAGTGCCCACGGCTCACCCACCAACCCGCTCTCCGGGCTCTACCGCACCTCCGACGACCGGTTCATCGCCTTCGTGATGCTCCAGCCGGCCAAGTTCTGGCCCGACGTGTGCCGTTGCATCGGCCGGCCGGAGCTCGCCGACGATCCCCGGTTCGCCACCGCCGAGGCCATCGCCGAGCACACGGCGGAGGCGGTGAAGATCCTCCGCGAGGTGATCGCGAGCCGAACCCTGACCGAGTGGTCCAAGGACCTCGCCGCGCTCGACGGGCCCTGGGCACCCGTCCAGGACACCCTCCAGGCCGCCGCCGACCCCCAGGTCCGCGCCAACGGCTACATCGGCCGGGCCGGCGACCTCGAACTGGTCTCCAGCCCCGTCCAGTTCGACGTCGAGGACACCCGCCTCGGAGCCCTCCCCGAGTTCGCCGCCCAGACCGAGGAGATCCTCACAGAGCTCGGCTACGACTGGGACCGCATCCTCGCCCTCAAGGCGAGCGGCGCGATCACCTGACGACGTCGGCGGGAGGCACCTGGCCCACGCCACCCCACGCACTCCCTCACCTCCCTCGGACGACGGCGTCCGAGCTCCCCGAGGAGGCACCATGCGCAGGACGCTGATCGGCGCGGTCACCGTGGTCACGGTGCTGCTGGCCGGCTGCTCCACCAGATCCGGCGACGCCCCCGGCACCGACCCCGTGCGGCAGACGAGCCCCGCCGCACAGACGAGCGCCGACTTCGGCACGCTGAAGGACGTGTGCGGCCCCGGCACCGCCAAGTCCTCCTCCGTCCAGGGCGTCACCGACGACGAGATCCAGGTCGGCGTCATGTCCGACATCGGCTTCACCAAGCGGTCCGAGTTCGTGGACGCCGCGAAGGTGTTCACGTCCTGGTGCAACGACGCGGGCGGCATCAACGGCCGCGACCTCGTCCCCGTCACCCGCGACGCGAAACTCATGGAGGTCCGCCAGCGGGTGCTGGAGGCCTGCAAGGCGGACTTCGCGCTGGTGGGCGGCGGCTCGGCGCTGGACAGCCTCGGCGTCAAGGACCGGCTGAAGTGCCTGCTGCCCAACTTCCCCTCCCAGTCCAGCCAGATCGGCGCCATCGGCTCCGACCTCCAGGCACTGGCCTCCGGCCCGACCGCCGGGTACTTCCAGTACGCCGGCTACTACACCTGGCTGCTGAAGGAGAAGTACCCGGACTCGGCGAAAAAGGTCGGCATCATCGCCGGTGACTCCCCCGTCACCAAGGTCATGGCCGCCCAGTTCAAGGAAGCCGTCGCCGGTCTCGGCGGCAAGGTCTCCCACAGTGACCTGTACCCGGCGGCCGGCGTCTCCGACTGGACCCCCTACGCCCAGTCGATCAAGAAATCCGGAGTCCGGGGCCTGGTCTTCCTGGGCGACTTCGCGAGCCTGGCCAAACTGGAGCAGGCCCTCACCGGCATCGGATACACCCCCGACTGGATCGACGCCAACAGCAACGCCTACGGCCCCGCGTTCCCGCAACTGGCCGGCGCCGCTCTGGGCACACAGCACAACTACGCCGAACTCCTCGGCAGCGCCCCGCTGGAGAGCGCCGGTGACAACCCTGCCGTCCAGCAGGTGATCGACCTGTTCGAGAAGTACGCCCCCGGCAAGCAGGTCACCTACCCCGCCCTGCGCGCCTTCTCCGCCTGGCTGCTGTTCGCCACCGCCGCCCGCGACTGCGCCGAGCTCACCCGCACGTGCGTGTACGAGAACGCCATGAAGAACACCGCCTTCACCGCCGGTGGCCTGCAGGCCCCCTTCGACCTCACCTCGAAGGAGCCGCCCAAGTGCTACGTCATCGTCGAGGCGACCGCCAAGGGCTGGCAGGCGGCCGGTTTCGAGCCGGACCAGGGGGCCTACCGCTGTGACGCCCCCACCTACAAGTACAAGGGCGACTACGGCGAACCGGCCACCCTCGCCGGTGTCGGCAAGTCCCTGTCCGACCTGACCTGAACCGGAGATGAGAGACGTGAAGGTACGCGTCGACCCCGAGCGTTGCCAGGGGCACACCCTGTGCGCCATGAGCGCCCCCAAGGTCTTCGAGCTGAGCGAGATCGACGGACACTCCTCGCCCTTCGCCGAGGACGTCCCCACCGACCAGGAGGACGCGGTGGTCGAAGCCGTCCGCTCCTGCCCCGAACGCGCCATCGGCGTGTTCTGAGCCGTACCCGGCGGACCGAGAGGAAGCACAGCCCATGACCGCACCGGACACGACCGGCGACGACGCCCGCAAACAGCCCCGCGTCCACTTCGACCGCCACGCCCCGGAGTACCGCGACCGGTTCGAGGAGCAGACCCGCGAGTTCCACAGCGGCTGCCCGCTCGCCTGGACCGACACCTACGACGGACACTGGGTGGCCGCCGGCAACCGTGAACTGCTCGCCTTCGCCCGCGCCGGGGAGAAGCTGTCCAACGACCACGACATACACGACGAGCGTCGCGGCTACCGTGGCATCAGCATCCCGGCCCCACCCCGAGGCAGGGGGATCCGTGGCGGCTTTCTGGAGATGGACCCGCCCGAGCAGCGCGCCTACCGCACCGCCCTCAATCCCTACCTCTCCCCGGCCGCCGTGAAGCGGTGGATCCCGTTCATCGACGACGTGGCCCGGGCCTGCATCGACGAGAAGATCGAGACGGGCCGGATCGACTTCGTCGACGACCTCGCCAACATCGTCCCCGCCGTCTTCACGCTCGCCATGATGGGCATCCCGCTGAAGAAGTGGGAGCTGTACAACGAACCCGCCCACGCCGGTGTCTACACTCCGCCGCACTCGCCGGAGATGGCCCGGGTGGTGGAGGCCCACATGGCGATGATCAGGGACATCGCCACCACGCTGCAGGAGGTCCGCGCGCACCCCCGCCCCGGCCTCGTCGACGCTCTCGTCCACCTGGAGATCGACGGCGCGGCTCCACGCGAGGAGGACCTGGTCGGCGCGCTGGCCCTGCTCATCGGCGGCGGCTTCGACACCACCACGGCCCTGACCGCGCACGCCCTGGAATGGCTTTCCCAGCACCCCGGTGAACGGACTCGGCTGAGCGGGGAGCGGGACACCCTGCTGGACACGGCAACCGAGGAGTTCCTGCGCTACTTCACCCCGGCACCGGGCGACGGACGCACGGTCGCCGAGGACTGCGAGATCGCGGGCGCCGAGTTCAAGGAGGGCGACCGGCTCTGGCTGTCCTGGGCGATGGCCAACCGGGACCCGCAGGTCTTCACCGACCCCGACCAGGTGGACCTCACCCGCGGCGGCAACCGCCACACCGCGTTCGGTCTGGGCATCCACCGCTGCATCGGTTCCAACGTCGCCCGCACGGTCTTCAAGCGGATGCTGCTCCAGGTCCTCGACCGCATCCCGGACTACGTCTGCGAGGCCGAGGGCACGGTCCACTACGAGACCATCGGCGTCATCCAGGGGATGCGCCACCTCCCGGCGACCTTCACCCCGGGCGCCCGCCTCGGACCCGGCCTGGCGGAAACCCTGGAGAACCTCCAGCAGGCCTGCGACGAACAGGGACTGGCCGAGCCGGTCACGGTCCGCAAGGCGGAGGCGAAGATCCATTGAGCGAGACCGGGGGCACGGTCCGTCCACAGCCGGAGATCCGCCAGGAGAGCGAGTTCTTCTGGACCTCCGGCCGGGACGGACGGCTCCGCTTCCAGACCTGCGCCGTGTGCCGGGCACTGATCCACCCGCCGCAGCCCGTCTGCCGCCACTGCCGGGGACACGAGACCGAGGTCGGGGAGGTCTCGGGCTTCGCCACTCTGATCGGCTTCACCGTCAACCACCGCTTCCCGTTCCCGGGTCTGCCCTCCCCGTTCGTCGTCGCCCAGGTGGCGATCGAGGAGGACCCGCGCGTCAGGCTGACGACCAACGTCGTCGGCTGCTCACCGGCGGACCTGCGGATCGGCATGCGCATGGAGGTGGTGTTCGAGCAGGCCGGTGACGCCTGGCTGCCCCTGTTCCGGCCGTGTGCGCAGCAGCCCTCTCCCGCGCCCCTGCCCGAGGACCCCCCGGTCACCGGACACATCCGTCCGGCGCTGACCGGACCCCGGTTCGAGGACCGCGTGGTCATCAGCGGCTCCGGCGCCTCACGCATCGGCCGCCGTCTGATGGTCCCGCCCCTCGACCTCACCGTCGAGGCCTGCGAGAAGGCCGTCGCCGACGCGGGCCTCACCCTCGACGACATCGACGGCCTGTCCACCTACCCCGGTGGCGGTGCGTACGGCGGCTTCGCCGAGGGCGGCGTGACGGCTCTGGAGTCCGCGCTCGGCATCCGCCCGGTGTGGCACAACGGGGCGGCGGAGACCCCCGGTCCGGGCGGCTCGGTGATCGCCGCGATGCTCGCGGTCGCGGGCGGCCTGGCCCGGCACGTGCTGTGTTTCCGCACGGTGTGGGAGGCAACGTACGGCGCACTCGTCCGGCAGGGCCGGATCTCCGTGCCCCAACGGGCGGACGCGGAAGGCTGGTTCAAGCCCTTCGGTGCCGTCTCGCCCGCGGTCATGCTCGCGATGAACGCCCAGCGGCACATGCACCGCTACGGCACCACCCGGGAGACCCTCGGCTGGATCGCCCTCAACCAGCGCGCCAACGCGGCCCGCCACCCGGACGCGATCTACCGCGACCCGCTCACCATGGACGACTACCTCTCCGCGCGCACCGTCACCACACCCTTCGGCCTCTACGACTGCGACGTCCCCTGCGACGCCTCCGTCGCCGTCGTGGTCTCCGCCGCCGAGACCGCGCCCGACCTCCTCGGGCCACCGGTCCGCGTCGAGGCCGTCGGCACGCAGATCGTCGAGCGCCCCGAATGGGACCAGTCCACCCTCACCCACGAACCCCAGGTCCTCGGCCAGTCCGCCCACTTGTGGACGCGCACCGACCTGGGCCCCGCCGACGTGGACGTGGCACTGCTCTACGACGGCTTCACCTTCAACTGCCTGTCCTGGATCGAGGCGCTCGGCTTCTGCGGCATCGGCGAGGCCCGCGACTTCCTGGACGGCGGCAAGAACATCGCCCCCGACGGCGCGCTGCCCCTGAACCCGCACGGCGGTCAGCTCTCCCACGGCCGGACCCACGGGATGGGCCTGCTCCACGAGGCCGTGCTCCAACTGCGCGGCCAGGCGGAGCGGCGGCAGGTCGAGGGAGCGCGCACCGCGGTGGTCTCCAGCGGCGGGCTCACCCCCAGCGGAGTACTCCTGCTCAGGACGGACGCATGACTTCCAGGACCGTGAACATCAGGATCGTGGCATGACCTCACTCGACCCCGAACTCACCACCGCCGTACGCCGGCAGGTCGTCGACGTGCACGGCGTGCCGGCGTCCGCGCTGGTGGCCGAGGTGTCTCGCCCGCAGGCCGTGATCGTGGCCCTGCACGGAGGCGCCACCACCTCCGCCTACTTCGACCACCCCGGACACCCGAGGCTCTCCCTCCTGCGCACCGCCGCCGCGGCCGGCTTCACCGTCGTCGCTCTGGACCGCCCCGGCTACGGCAGTTCGGCCGGACACGAGGACCGGATGCGCACGGCCGAACAGCGCACGGACTTCGCGCACGAGGCCGTGGACGCGCTGCTGAAGGAGCGCGAGCGTGGCCTCGGTGTGTTCCTGTGGGCGCACTCGGCGGGCTCCGAACTCACTCTGCGCATGGCGAGCGGCCCGCGACTCGGAGACCTGCTCGGCCTTGAGCTGGCGGGTATGGGCCGGGTGCACCACCCCAGGGCCGTAAGGGCGATGGAGGAGTGGCGACGTGACCCGGCCCGCACCCGGCCGAGCCTCCGCCACGCGCTCTGGCACCCGCCGCAGGCCTACGCGCCCGACGTGCACGGCGGACAGCGGATCGGTTCTCCCTCGCCCGCCTACGAGGGCCACCGTGAGGGCTGGCAGGAGGACTTCGCCCGGCTGTCGGCACGCGTCGCGGTCCCCGTCCACATCACCCTCGCCGAGCACGAACAGGTGTGGGTCAACGGGCCGGAAGGGCTGTCCAACCTGGCCTCGATGTTCACCGGCTCCCCCCGCGTGGTGCTCCATGAACAGGCGGGGGCCGGCCACAACACCAGCGTGGGCCGCACCGCCCTCGCCTACCACCTGCGTGTCCTCGCCTTCGTAGAGGAGTGCGCGATCGGCGTGCAGGCGCTGCCCACGGAACGGGGGCGGCGCGATGAGTGACGCATCCGACGCCGCGCTGCTGGCCGTCCGCCTCCTGGTGGGCGTGGTCATGGTGGCGCACGGCTGGAACCACTGGCGCGGCGGGGGCGGTATCAAGGGCACCGCCGGCTGGTTCGCCGGTCTCGGCCTGACCCGGCCGCGGCTCCAGGCCTGGCTGAGCGTCGTCACCGAGATCGGCGCGGGCGTCCTGCTTGTCCTCGGGCTGCTGACCTCGCTGGCCTGCGCGGCCGTGCTGTCGGTGATGCTGGTCGCCGGCCTGCTCGCCCACCGTACGCACGGCTTCTTCGTCTTCAAGGAGGGCTACGAGTACGTCCTCGTCCTGGGCGTGCTCGCCGTGGCGTTCGGCGCGTGGGGGCCGGGGGAGTACGCGGTGGACACGGCGGCCGGCCTCGAGGTGACCGGGTGGGCGGGCGCCGGTGTCGTGCTCGGGGTGGGCGTGGTGGCGACCGCGGGGCTGCTCGCCGTGTTCTGGCGGCCGCGGAGGACGACATGAGCAGGGCACGCGCACGCGTGGGCTTCATCGGACTGGGCAGTCAGGGCGCGCCCATGGCCCGCAGGATCGTCGAGGCGGGACACGAGACGACCCTGTGGGCACGCAGGCGCACCACGCTCGCCCCGTTCGCGGACAGCGGGGCCAGGACGGCCGGATCGCCCGCCGAACTGGCCACCGCCAGCGATCTGGTGTGTCTGTGCGTCGTGGACGACGCCGACGTCGAGCAGGTGGTCACCGGTCCGGACGGCGTCCTCGCCGGGCTGCGCCGCGGTGGGGTGATCGCCGTCCACTCCACCGTCCACCCCGACACCTGCCGCCGTCTGGAGGCGCTGGCCCGGACGTCGGGTGTCTCCGTCGTGGACGCACCGGTCAGCGGCGGCGGCCGGGCCGCCGAACAGGGCACCCTGGTCGTCATGGCGGGCGGCGACCCCCAGGTCTTCGCCTTCTGCCGCCCGGTGTTCGACACCTACGGCGACCCCGTCGTCCATCTCGGGCCGACCGGCTCCGGCCAGATCGCCAAGATTCTCAACAACCTGCTGTTCACAGCCCACTTGGGACTCGCCGCCGACGCGCTCGGGCTTGGAGGCACCCTCGGTCTGGACCGCACCGCGCTGGGCCGGGTCCTGCCGCGCGGCAGCGCGGCCAGCTTCGCGCTGGACCGGGTCTCCGACGCGGGCGGCGGCCTGGACCGCATCGCCGCCCACGCGGGCGGTCTGCTCGCCAAGGACGTCCGCCTGTTCGGCGAGATCGCGGACAGGGCGGGCGTACGCGACGCGGTGGTGCTGCGGAACGCCGCCCTGTCCGCCCTTGCCGCGATGGGACGTTGAGAGGGATCCCGTACGCCCTCTCGACCTGCGCCGACTCGCGTGCGTACGGTGTGCGGGCACCTCTCCAACGACGGAAGGGCACGACGTGGTGTCGGGGCGGCGTGAGCAGGTCCTGGAGGCGGCACTGGAGGTCCTGGCCGCCCGCGGATTCAAGGGCACGTCGATCGACGCGGTCGCGGAGCGGGCCGGCCTCACCCGGCAGGGAGTCCTGCACTACTTCCCCAGCAAGAAGCGGCTGCTGCTGGAGCTCCTCAGCTTCCGTGAGGAGCTCGCCCGGGAGAACCTGGCGGGACGGCGGGTCGGCGAGGACTGGGCGGGCGACTTCGCCGAGGCCGTCGCCTTCGAACAGAGTCATCCGTCGCTCGCCACCGTGCACAGCGTGGTGCTGGCCGAGGCGGTCACCGGCCAGGAACCCGCCGCCGGTTACATCCGGCAGCGGTGCCGTTCCGTCCAGGACCACCTCGTCGCGAGCCTGGTCGAACGATACGGGGAGCGCGTACCCAGCGGGCTCAGCGCGCCGACCGCCGCGGCCGCCGTGCTGGCACTGGTCGAGGGCGTCCACCAGCTGTGGCTCGTGGACCCGGAGGCGGACCGGTATCCGCAGATCGTCCGCGAGACCGTGGCGGTCCTCCTCGGTACCGACGCCGCGGACACGGAGGATCAGTCCCCGGCGACGAAGGGGTAGATGCGGGTGAAGTCGGCGCCGGGTTCCGCGGCGGTGAACGCCTCCCACACCGAGCCCGTCACCGCCCCCATGGTCCGGGCACCGCTCAGCCGTCGTACCTCTTCCAGATACAGCCGCACGTCCTTGGCCATCAGCGCGTTGCTGAACCCCGAGGCGTAACGGCCGGTGAGCACCTCGCTCGGGAACTTGTCCGCACTGGCCCCGCTGCGTCCGCTGGAGGCATTGAGCACCTCCACCATCACGGCCGGGTCCAGCCCCGCGGCCCGCCCGAAGGCGACGGCCTCGCTGGTGGCCGCGAGTGCGGTCGCGGACAGGAAGTTGTTGGCCAGCTTCAGCGCCTGTGCCTGCCCGGGCCGGTCGCCGACCCTGCGCCTGCGGTCGCTGAGCCCGGCCAGCACCGGTTCCACATGGGCGCAGTCCTCGTCCGTCCCGGCGTACATGACCATCAGGGTGCGCCGGTGTGCCCCGACGATCCCGCCCGACACGGGCGCGTCCACGTACGCCAGGCCCATCGCCGACAGCACACGGGCGGCCGTCGTCCCTACCGTGGACGTGTCCACGACGTGGGTGACCTGCCGGTCCCCGGCAGCCGCGAGGTCCCGCACCACCTCCTGGCAGACGCCCCCGTCCGGCAGGCTGAGTACCACCGTCGCGGCCGCCCGCGCCACGTCCGCCGGGCTCGGGGCCCAGCGGGCGCCCAGCGGGGTGCGCGCGGGCCCGGCGGCGTCGTACGCCACCACCTCGAACCCGGCCCGGACCAGGTTGGACGCCAGCGCGCCGCCCATGGTGCCCAGACCCACGAACCCGACCGGGCCCGGTCGCGCGCCGGATCGCCCGGTCACCGTCCCTCCCGGGCGCCGCGGACCTCACGGACGGTGACTTCGCGGTGGAGCGGCAGGTCCCGGGAGGACGAGCCCACCCAGACGTCCCGGGAGCCGGTGCCCGTGACCCAGCCGTCCGCGGCGCTGTCCCAGTACTGGAGTTGCCGCTCGGCCACGGTGACCGTGACCCGGCGGGACTCGTCAGGGCCCAGGCGGACCTTCTGGTACCCCACCAGCTTCCGCGGGGGCTGCTGCGCGTTCCTCACCTCGGAGCTGGGTCCGAGGTAGATCTGCGGGACTTCCTGGCCGGCGCGTTCACCGGTGTTCTTGATCGTGAAGCTGACGCTCAGCCCTCCGGGCCGCGGCGTGACCTTCAGGCCGCGGTAGGAGAACGTCGTGTAGGACAGCCCGTAGCCGAAGGGAAACAGCGTCTTCATCCTCTGCTGGTCGTACCAGCGGTGGCCTGTCAAGACACCCTCGGAATACTCCTCCTGCCCGTCGACGCCCGGGAAGCGTCGAGGCATACCGCTCACGATCGTGTGCGCGTCGTCCAGCGGGAAGGTCTGGGTGAGCCTGCCCCCTGGTGCCGCGTCGCCGAAGAGCAACCGCGCGGTGGCGGTCCCGCCCATCTGGCCGGGGTAGTGCATCTGCAGCACGCTTTGGACCGAGCTCAGCCACGGCATCGTGACAGGTCCGCCGGTGTTCAGGACGACGATCGTGTTGCGGTTGGCCTTGGCGACCGCCGAGACGAGGGCGTCCTGGTCGTGAGGCAACGCCAGCGTGGTGCGGTCCGCGCCCTCTGTCTGCTCGTTGTAGGCGAACACCACAGCGGTCTCGGCCTTCCTGGCGGCGGAGACGGCCGCCGCCAGGTCGGCCCGCGCGGCCTGAGGTGGGGTCCAGGTCAGTTGCACCTGCATTTTCGGGTCGGTGCCGTAGCCCTTCACCTTCACACCGATCTCGTGTTTCCCCGCCTTGAGGTGGACACGTGCGGAGGTGCCGGTGAGCGTGTCGGTGCGGTAGCTGTTCGCCTCGGCGACCTTTCGGCCGTCGACGGTCAGCGACCGGTTGCTCACCGTCGAGCGGATGCTGATCAGGTAGTCGCCGTCCTCGGGCGCCGTCAGCGTGCGTGTCTGGTCGTAGGTCTTGGTCGTGAGCGCGTTGTCTCCGGTGTGGTCGATGGCTCCGCCGGAGAGCGCCGAACCGGGGATCACCGTGCCGATGGTGTCGACGCCCGGACGGTAGGAAACCTTCGAGCCGCTTCCGGCGCGCTTGGCGATCTCCTCCCGTGGCACGGGCACGGTCGTGGGGATCACCGAGGAACTGCCTCCACCCCCGATCACGGGCGCGACGGCCGGGGTGCCGATGACCGCGATGTCCCGGGCCGCACGCCGGCCGAGCGGCAGGGCGTCGCCCTTGTTGCGCAGCAGGACGGCCCCGTCCTCGGCCACCCGCTGGGCGACGGCGTTACTGGCTGTGGCGTCGAATCGGGGACGTGCCGGCAACGAGCAGCCCGGCACGGGCCCTTGAGGGGATGCGCAGCGCAGCAGACCGAACCTCTGCATGGTGCCGAGGATGCGGGTGACGGACCGGTCCAGAGCCGTGACCGGGATCGAGCCGTCCTGTATCGCGGCCTTGAGCGGCGCACCGAAGTAGTCCGGCCCTATGGGCGGACCGGGCATGTCCTGGTCGAGTCCGCGGAGGATGTCGGTCGTGGCGCGGGTTCCGCCCCAGTCCGACATCACCCATCCGCCGAATCCCCACTGCTCCCGCAGGATGGAGGTCAGCAGGGTGTCGTTGCTGCAGGCGTGCGCGCCGTTGACCTTGTTGTAGGAGCACATGAGCGATCCGGTACCGGCCTTGACGGCTGCTTCGAATCCGGAGAGTTCCACCTCGTGGAGCGCCTGCTCCCCGACGTCGGCGTTGATGGTCTGGCGATCGGTCTCCTGGTTGTTGGCCGCGAAGTGCTTGGTCGTGGCGATCAGACCCTCGTCCTGGATGCCGCGGACCTCCTGGCTCACCATGCGGGAGTTGACGAGCGGGTCCTCGCTGTAGGACTCGAAGTTGCGGCCCGCGTACGGCACGCGGATGGTGTTGACCATCGGAGCGAGCACCACGTCCATGCCCCGGGCGCGTCCGTCGCGGCCGAGGACCCTTCCGTACTCACGCGCCAGCCGGTCGTCGAAGGAGGAGGCCAGGGTGACCGGTGCCGGCATCGCCGTCGAGGAGGGGGCGGCGCGCGTACCGGCCGGACCATCGCTCATCCGCAGGGGCGGAATCCCGAGCCTGGCCACTCCGGGGATGTATCCCGACGCACCGATCTCCTGTCGCTGTGGATCGTCCCATCGGCCCTGGACGAACGACAGCTTCTCCTCCAGGGCCATCTCCGCGACCAGCTGCGAGAGCCTGTCGGGGGAGTTCGCCGCGGGCCGTCCGGAGTGGCCCGCGGGAGCGACTCCCAGCACGGCGACACCGGACACGGTGATCAGCATGCTGGTGAGCCGAAGCCTTCTCCTACGGCCCGATCGGGTCGTGTTCGTGCGGCGTGTCGCCATCGTCCCTCCTGCATGCACAGAGCTGTGACGCCAGTGATACGAAGCTACCGGCATGCGGAAATGAACTCAACGCCTGAGACCAAAGCACGTTGACAGTATGTGAAAACGCTATTCTCAAAATCGAGACTATTGTTATCGTGACTGGGGTCACCCCGAGTGGAGGTTCCGACCCATGGCACACTTCCCCAAGCCCGCCGAGGGCAGTTGGACCGAGCACTTCAAGATCGACACCGGTCCCGTCTCCTACGCGGACTCGATCTCGCCGGAGTTCTACGAGCTGGAACGGGACGCCGTCTTCCGCCGGACCTGGCTGAACGTCGGGCGCGTCGAGCAACTCCCGCGCAAGGGCAGTTACTTCACCAAGGAGCTGGACGCTGCCCGGGCGTCCGTCGTCGTGGTCCGCGGCACGGACGGAGAGGTGCGCGCCTTCCACAACGTGTGCCGTCACCGCGGCAACAAGCTCGTGTGGGACGACTACCCGCGCGAGGAGACCAAGGGCACCTGCCGGGCCTTCACCTGCAAGTACCACGCCTGGCGCTACGACTTGGAAGGCAAGCTCACCTTCGTCCAGCAGGAGTCGGAGTTCTTCGACATCGACAAGTCGAAGTACGGGCTGATGCAGGTGCGGACGGAGGTGTGGGAGGGGTTCATCTTCGTCAACCTCGACCCGGAGAACACCACGCCCCTCAAGGCATACCTCGGCAAGTTCGCGCAGGGCATCGACGGCTACCCGTTCCACAAGCTGACCCAGGTGCACAAGTACCGCGCCGAGATCGGCAGCAACTGGAAGCTGTTCATCGACGCGTTCGCCGAGTTCTACCACGCGCCGATCCTCCATGCCGGCCAGTACGAGTCGGGCGAGGCCGCCAAGATCAAGAAGTACGGCTACGAGGCGCTGGCGTACGACATCGACGGCCCGCACAGCATGGTCTCCTCCTGGGGCGGCATCGCGCCCCCCAAGGAGAAGGCGATGGTCAAGCCCATCGAACGGGTCCTGCGCAGCGGACTCTTCGGCCCGTGGGACGCCCCCGACATCGGCATGACGACCGAGGAGCTGCCGCCGGCGATCAACCCGACGCGCAGTGAGGTCTGGGGGATGGACTCGTTCGTGTTCTTCCCCAACTTCATGCTGCTGATCTGGCGGCCCAACTGGGTGCTGACCTACCACTACTGGCCGACCTCGTACAACACCCACATCTTCGAGGGGACCTGCTACTTCGTCCCGCCGAAGAACGGCTTCGAGCGGCTCCAGCAGGAACTGGCCGCGGTGACGTTCAAGGAGTACGGCCTCCAGGACGGCAACACCCTGGAGGCGACCCAGACCATGCTCGAGTCGCGCACGGTGGACCAGTTCCCCCTCTGCGACCAGGAGGTCCTGCTGCGCCACCTGCACACCACCGCGCAGAGCTACGTGCGCGACCACCAGCAGCAGAACTCCACGGCACCCGCCTCCTGAGCACCCTCCGCCCGAAGACGCCCGCCGAACAGACAACGGAGACCTTTGACATGGGCAACGTCTTTCCCCCCGGCTTCGCCGCGCTGGAACCCTTCGCGGACTGGGCGGTCCGCGGCGAGCGGGCCCGCTACGCCAAACGCGTCAGCAGCACCATGGAGGAGCTTCAGGCCTTCTACGACGTGGCGTATCCACTCCTCCAGCAGAACACCGAGTACCTGGAGAACCTGAGCCTCGACGACATCGGCGAAGAGGACAAGCACCTGCTGTGGGCGTTCTGCGCACTGGTGACCGTCGCCTTCCCGGTGGAGGCGTGGGGCCAGCCGAGGGTCCCGGACAGCGGCCCGTCCAGCATCGACGCCGTCATCGAACCCGCCGTGTGATGGCCGCGCGGGAACCCGGGCAGGCCCCCCGGGAGAAGACGCCGCAGCCCCCCGTGCTGCTGCGCGCGGCGCGGCTGCTGGACATCGACAAGGGCGAGATCGCCGAGCCCGGCGAGGTGCTCGTGGTGGGCGAGCACATCGCCGAGATCCGGCCGGCCCGGCTGCCGGAGGGCACGGTCGTCCGCGACCTCGGGGATGTCACCCTGCTGCCGGGCCTGATGGACATGGAGGTCAACCTCTTCCTCGGCGGGCCCGACCACCGCAGCCCGCTGATCCCCGTCCAGGAGGACCCGGCCGTGCGGACCCTGCGCGCCGCGGCCAACGCCCGGCGCACGCTGCGGCGGGGCTACACCACCGTGCGCAATCTCGGTCTGTTCGTGCAGACCGGGGGAGTGCTGCTCGACGTGGCGCTGAAGAAGGCGATCGACCTCGGGTGGGTCGAGGGCCCGCGCGTGGTGCCCGCCGGGCACGCGATCGCCCCGACCGGCGGACACCTCGACCCGACCATGTTCCAGGCGTTCGCCCCCGGGGTGCTGCCCCTCACGGTGGAGGAGGGGATCGCCAACGGGGTGGCGGAGGTGCGCAAGGCGGTCCGCCACCAGATCAAGTACGGGGCGCGCGTCATCAAGGTGTGCGCCTCCAACGGGGTCATGTCGCACACCGGCCCCGCCGGCGCGCAGCAGTACTCCGACGAGGAGCTGCGTGCCGCCGTCGACGAGGCGCACCGTGCGGGGCTCAAGGTCGCCGCGCACTGCATGGGCGACTCGGCGATCCGGGCCGCCGTCGAGGCGGGGATCGACTGCATCGAGCACGGTTTCCTGGCGAGCGACGCGACCCTCGACCTGATGGTCGAACGAGGTACCTTCCTGGTGGCCACCACCTCGCTCACCGAGGGCATGGACACCGCGCACGCGGACCCGGCGCTCCGGGCGAAGGCCGCCGAGGTCTTCCCACGCGCCCGGGAGTCCACCGCCCGCGCGATCCGGCGCGGGGTCAAGGTCGCCCTGGGCACCGACGCCCCCGCCATCCCGCACGGCAAGGGCGTCATGGAACTCCTCGCCCTGGCCGACCGGGGCATGCGGCCGGTCGACGCCCTGCGCGCCGCGACGACCGTCGCCGCCGAACTGATCGACGCCGGAGACCGGGGCCGGATCGCCCCCGGACTGCTCGCCGACGTCATCGCGGTGCCCGGCGATCCGCTCACCGACCTGTCCGTCACCGGACGGGTGTGCTTCGTGATGAAGGGCGGCCGGGTGTACCGCGACGACACCCCGGGCTCCTGACCCGCTGCCACCACCTGGCGGCGCCGCGCGGGAAGCCGAGGAGGGGACCGCGCGGCGCCGTCGCGTCCTCTCACCCACAGAGAGGACCGTGATGTACGACTACGTCATCGCCGGTGCCGGATCGGCGGGCTGCGTCCTGGCCGAACGGCTCTCGCGCGAACCAGCGGTACGCGTGCTGCTCGTCGAGGCGGGCGGCGCCGACCGGCACCCCTACCTGCGCATCCCGAAGGGCGTCGGCAAGCTCTTCGGCGACCCCGCGTTCTCCTGGCACTACCGCACCCGCCCGCTCCGAGAGGGCGGCAACCCCGAGGTCTGGGTCCGCGGCAAGGTGCTCGGCGGATCCAGCTCCGTCAACGGCATGGTCTACAACCGGGGCGGCCGCGCCGACTGGGACGGCCTGGAGCGGCTCGGCAACCCCGGCTGGGGCTGGGACAGCGTCCTGCCGGCCTTCCAGGCCATCGAGGACAACGCCCTGGGGCCCTCACCCACCCGCGGTACCGCCGGCCCGCTGCACATCTCCACGGTCCGCGACCCGGACCCGCTGTGCGATGAACTCATAGCCACAGGGGGCGCGTTCGGGCTGCGCCCTGTGCCGGATGTCAACGAGGAGGACGGCGAGCGGATCGGCTACACGATGGCCACCATCAAGGCCGGACAGCGCTTCAGCGCGGCCCGCGCCTTCCTGCGCCCCGCGCGCTCCCGCCCGAACCTGACCATCACCCGGGACACCACTGTCACGAGAGTGCTGTTCGACGGGGACAAGGCCGTCGGCGTCCGGGTACGCGGGGCCGGCGGGCAGGAGCAGGACGTCCACGCCCGGCACGAGGTGATCCTGAGTCTCGGCAGCCTGGCCACGCCCCGATTGCTCCAGCTGTCCGGCATCGGCCCGGCCGAGGTGCTGCGCGCCGCCGGTGTGGAGGTACGGCTGGACCGTCCCCACGTCGGTGCCCGGCTGCGCGAACACCGCTGCCTGGCCCTGCGGTTCCGCCTCAACGCCCCGCTCGGCGTCAACCGGTACCTGGCCACTCCGGCTGCCCAGGCTCGCACCGCGGCCGCCTACCTGCTCACCCGCCGGGGTCCGCTGGCCCGTCCGGCCTACGACGTGATGGCCTTCCTCAAGTCACGCCCGGACCTCGAACGGCCCGACACCGAAGCCCTGCTGGCCCCCTGGTCCCTCGCCGCCCTCCGGCCGGGCAGGCCGACGGGAGTGGAGAAGGAGCCCGGGGTCTCGGCGTGCGCGATGGTCCTCAGGCCCACCTCCGAGGGGTCGCTGGCCATCACCTCCGCCGACCCCGATGCCGGACTGGACATCGACCCCGGCTACTTCTCCACGGAGTACGACCGCCAGGTCGCGGCGGACCTCTTCCGCCGGCTGCGGGACTTCTTCGCCACCGACCCGATCGCCTCCCGCATCCGGCACGAGATGTTCCCCGGACCGGACGTGCGGTCCGACGCCGAGGAGGAGATCGTCCGCTCGGCGCTGGACGGCGGCTACTGCGGTTTCCACGCCATCGGCACCTGTGCGATGGGCCCCGGAGCGGACGACGTGACGGACGGGCGGCTGCGCGTGCGGGGCGTCGACCACTTGCGGGTGGTCGACGCGTCCGTCCTGCCGACGATGGTGTCCGGAAACCTCAACGGGCCGGTGATGGCGATGGCGTGGCGCGCCGCGGAGTTCATCCGCGACGGGGAGTGACCAGCCCGTTCGGGCACCACGCCCGCAGGAACTGAGCCGTCGCCTCCAGCTGCCTCAGGCCCTGAGCGGCGGAGTCCTCGTGGATCCGCATGTCCACCGCGACTCCGGAGTGCGCCGCCCGGGTCGCGAAGGACAGCGTGTCGTCGAGGAGCACCTCCGTGCCCGCCGCGTGCAGCTGGAG
Source organism: Streptomyces viridochromogenes (assembly GCF_001270495.1). GTDB lineage: Bacteria > Actinomycetota > Actinomycetes > Streptomycetales > Streptomycetaceae > Streptomyces > Streptomyces viridochromogenes_A. The sequence goes on along the minus strand of NZ_LGUR01000230.1, from coordinate 47,246 downwards.
CGGCGGTAGCCCGTGCAGGTTGCCGTGCAGAGGGCTGAGCATCGGATGGTCGCGTGGTGTCGTGCCCGCGTATGTGGCCGCGCGGATGGGCAGTGCCTCGGCGTCCACGGTGCGGTCGGCCGCCGAGTTGAGCAGCAGGCTCGGCGCGTCCAGCATGAAGTCCAGCACCGGTGAGGAGAACACCGCGCAGGTCGGCAGTGTCACGCCCGCGTCGCGCAGCCGCAGCAGCAGGCCGGCGGCCAGGGCCCCGCCGAGCCGCTTGCCCGCCACCGCCGCCGGACCGCCGGCGTGGCAGTGCTCCCAGGCCGCCCACACGTCCTCCACGGCCTGCGGGAAGCGAGGCCGGTAGCGGGCGCAGACGACCGCGTACCCGGTGAGCCGGGCCAGTTCCCGGGCGGTCGGCAGTGCGTCCTGCGGGGTGCCCGCGAGCCGCGGATCGCCATGCAGGTACAGCACCGTCTGTGCCACGGCCACGCCCTCGGGGCGGACCTCGGGGCCGAAGGGCCCCTCGTCGACACGTACTTCACTTACCACGGGACATCACCCTTTCCGCCGCTTCCCAGTGCTCCTCGGACACCCACAGCCGGGCGAACGCCCCGGCGGCCTCGCGCGCCGGTCGGGTCCGGGTGGTGAGGTTCTTGATCTCGCGCGCCTGCGGAGTGGCCAGGGCGCGGGCCATCTCCCGCCAGCCGCCGGCGAACTGCGCGCGGGGCAGGACCAGATCCACCAGCCCCAGCCGCTCGGCCTCGGCCGCCTCCAGTACCCGCCCGGTGCCGGCCAGCAGCAGCGCCCGCCCGGGCCCCACCAGCCGCGCCAGCCGCTCGGCACCGCCCCAGGCGGGCACGATGGCGAGCTTCGTCTGGGTGAAGCCGATCCGGACGTCGTCGGCGGCGATCCGGATGTCGGCCGCCACGGCCACCTCCGCACCGCCCCCCAGCGCGTGCCCGTTGAGTGCGGCCACCACCGGTCCGGGGAACGCGGCGATCCGGTCGCACAGCGCCCGCATCCGCAGCGCCATGTCCGCGGCCTCGCGCTCGGTGCGCAGTCGCGCCAGCTCCTTCAGGTCGCCGCCGGAGACGAACGCCTTCTCGCCCGACCCGGTCACCACCAGTGCCCGTGCGCCCTCGGTCGCGTCCAGCGCCTTCTCCAGTTCGCCCATGGTCTGCGGGTCGATGGCGTTGCGGGCGTGCGGACGATCGATGGTGACGACGGCCAGGCCGTCCTCCAGCTCCAGCTCAACCATGCGCGGCCTTCCGGTCGTCGGGCGGGTGCGGATGCTGCCGGGTCAGTCCTCGTACACCACGGTCACGTCCGTGGTCGTCGGCTCGGCCTGGCAGGTGAGCACGTAGCCCTCGGCGACCTCGTCGGGGTCCAGGGCGTTGTTCACCCGCATCTTGGCCTCGCCGGCGGTCAGCCGGGCCATGCAGGTGGCGCAGTCCCCGGATTCGCAGGAGAACGGCGGCGTGAAACCGGCCCGGCGGGCGCTCTGGAGCAGGGTCTCGCCCGGTCGCTGCGGCACGGTACGGCGCTCGCCCCGCAGGTCGACGGTGACGGTGCCCGCGACGGGCTCGGGCGGAGTGGCGGGCGCCTTTTCCGGTGCCGCCGGGGTGAACCGCTCGACAAAGAGATGCTCGGGGGCCACCCGGTGGCTCTTCAGGGTGTCCTCCACCAATGCCATGAACGGCTCCGGCCCGCAGAGGTAGTGGTCCGCGTCGGAATCGGCGAGTGTCCCTATCGTCTCGGCCGTGACCAGTCCGTCCCGGTCGTCCAGGTGGTGCCGGACGGTGAGCCGGCCGGGGTGGCGCGCGGCGAGCGTGTCCAGTGCCTCGCGGAAGATGGCGGCGTCGGTGTTCTGATGGGCGGTCAGCAGGCTGACGCTGCGGCGCGTCGTGGCCAGCGCGCTTTTGACCAGGGAGAACACCGGAGTGATGCCGCTTCCGCCGGCGTACGCGACGAGCGGCCGGTCGGCGACGTCCCCGCGCAGGCAGAACGAACCGCCGGGCAGGGTGGCCTCCAGCGTGTCACCGGGCCTCAGCCGCTCGTGCATCCAGCCGGAGACCAGCCCGCCCGGCACCCGCTTGACCGTGACACACACCTCGGTGTCCGTGTCGGGTGAGGACGACATCGAGTAGCTCCGCAGCGTCCCGCACACCTTGAAGGTCAGGAACTGCCCGGCCCGGTAGGGGAAGCGCGCGTCGAGGGCGAAGGTGCGGGTGTCCGGTGTCTCGTCGACGACCCGGGTGATCCGCACCGGATGGAAGCCATGGTCCCGTGCCATGTATGGAACTTACCTTCTCCCTATGGGAGAGTGCAATTCTCCAAACGAGGGAGGAGTATCTGTCATGGCGACGATTCCCCCCGGCGCCCTGCGGTCAATTCCGCCCGGGCTCGTGGCGCGCTACGAGTCCGAGGGCTGGTGGACCAGCGAGACCCTGGGCGAGATGCTGGCGCACGGGCTGGGCAAGTCCGGGGACGTGGAGTTCCGCGTGCACTCCCAAGTTCGGCCCTGGAGAGGGACGTTCGCCGACGTGGAGCGGACGGCGCGGCGGCTGGCCGCCGGCCTGCGGGCGCGTGGCGTCGACCCGGGTGACGTGCTGGTCATGCAGCTCCCCAACTGGATGGAAGCGGCCGCCGTGTTCTGGGCCGCGGCCTTCCTCGGTGCCGTCGTCGTCCCGGTGGTCCACTTCTACGGGCCCAAGGAGGTCCGCTACATCGTCGAGGCCACCCGACCGAAGGCGTTCTTCGCCGCCGGGCGCTTCGGGCGGACGGAGTTCCGTCCGGACCTGTGTGCGGAGGTGCCGGTCGTCGGTGTCGTCGGGCGGGACTTCGACGAGCTGCTCGCCGACGAGCCGCTGGCCGGCGTCCTGCCGGTGGACCCGGACGCCCCCGCCCTCATCGCTTTCACCTCCGGCACCACCCGCGACCCCAAGGGTGTCATCCACAGCCACCGCACCCTCGGCTATGAAACCCGGCAGCTGGCCGCGAGCTATCCCCCGGACCGAGGGCGGCAGTTCACGGTCGCACCGGTCGGCCACTTCATCGGCATGATCAACGCGTTTCTCATCCCGGTCCTCGACGGCACCCCGGTCAATCTCGGCGACTCCTGGGACCCGGCCCGGGCGCTCGCCCTCATGCGGGACGAGGGGCTCACCGTCGGCGGCGGGGCGACGTACTACATGACCAGCCTGCTCGACCATCCCGACTGCACCGAGGAGCACATCGCGCGTCTGAAGTACGCCGGACTCGGAGGTGCATCCATCGCCTCCGTCGTGACGACCCGGCTGGAGACACTCGGCATCACCGTCTTCCGCGCCTACGGCTCCACCGAGCATCCCTCGGTGACCTGTACTCCGTACGACGGCCCTGCCGGCAAGCGTCTGCACACCGACGGGCTCGCGCTGCCCGGCGCGGAGGTCCGGCTCGCCGAGGACGGCGAGATCCTCACCCGCGGCCCCGACCTCTGCCTCGGCTACACCGACCCGGAGCTCACCGCCGCCGCCTTCGATGCCGACGGCTGGTACCGCACCGGCGACATAGGCGTGCTCGACGCCGACGGCTGGCTGACCGTCACCGACCGCAAGGCCGACGTCATCATCCGGGGCGGGGAGAACATCAGCGCCCTGGAGGTCGAGGAGGTCCTGCTGGGGCTGGACGGTGTGGCGGAGGCGGCCGTGGTGGCCGTGCCGGACCCGCGCCTGGGGGAGCGGGCCGCCGCCGTCCTGCGCATGCTGCCCGGTTGGTCGGCCCCGAGCCTCGCCGAGGTGCGCCTGCACTTCGGCCGGGCGGGGCTGGCCCGTCAGAAGTGGCCCGAAGTCGTGCACAAGGTCGAGGACTTCCCGCGCACCCCGAGCGGCAAGGTGAAGAAGTTCGTCCTTCGCAAGCACATTGCCACTCCCTCAATGCGAGAATACGATTCTCGCAATCGGTGAAGGAGGATCTCATGCCCTCTCGTGCACTCGCGTATCCGCTCTTCGACGCGGACAACCACCTCTACGAGACCCAGGAAGCGCTCACCAAGTACCTCCCCAAGGAGTACGAGGGCGCCATCCAGTACGTGAACGTCGGCGGCCGTACCAAGATCGCGATACGCGGGCAGATCAGCGAGTACATCCCGAATCCGACCTTCGAAGTCGTCGCCCGCCCCGGTGCCATGGAGGAGTACTTCCGGGTCGGCAACCCCGACGGCAAGACCCGCCGGGAGATCTTCGGGGAGCCCATGCGGTCCATCCCGGCCTTCCGCGAACCGGCGCCGCGTCTTCAGCTGATGGACGAGCTCGGCATCCAGCGCAGCCTGATGTTCCCGACGCTGGCGAGCCTCATCGAGGAGCGGATGAAGGACGACCCGGAACTGATCCACGTCGTCGTCCACTCCCTCAACCAGTGGCTGCACGACACCTGGGGCTTCACCTACAAGGACCGCATCTTCACCGTCCCCGTCATCACCCTGCCGATCGTCGAGAAGGCGATCGAGGAGCTGAACTGGGTCGTGGAGCGGGGCGCCCGCGCCATTCTCATCCGTCCGGCGCCGGTCCCCGGCTTCGGCGGCACCCGGTCCTTCGCGCTGCCCGAGTTCGACCCGTTCTGGAAGCGGGTGGTGGAGACCGGCGTCCTGGTCGCCCTGCACTCCTCCGACAGCGGCTACTCCAACTACGCCAACGACTGGGAGGGCCAGCGGCGCGAGTTCCTGCCCTTCAAACCCAACGCCTTCCGGCAGGTCAACGAGTGGCGGCCGATCGAGGACGCCGTCTCCTCGCTGATCTGCCACGGCGCGCTGTCCCGCTTCCCCGAGCTGAAGGTCGCCGTCATCGAGAACGGAGCCTCGTGGGTGGAACCGCTGCTCAGCCGACTCGCCGACGTCCACAAGAAGATGCCCCACGAGTTCCGGGAGAACCCGGTGGACGTCTTCAAGCGGCACATCCACATCAGCCCGTTCTGGGAGGAGGACATGGCCGAGCTCGGAAACCTCATCGGTATCGAGCGCGTCCTGTTCGGCTCCGACTACCCCCACCCCGAGGGGCTCGCCGACCCCGTCACCTACGTCGACCACCTCCCGAAGCTGTCCGAGGAGGACAAGGCCAAGGTCATGGGCGGCAATCTGGCCCGGCTGATCGACGCATGACCACCGCCCGTACCATCCCCGAGCTGGTGCTGAGCACGGCCGACCGGTTCGGCGACGCCGAGGCGGTCGTGGACGGCGAACTGCGCCTGACCTTCACCGAGCTGGCCGACCGGGTCCGCCGCACCGCCGGGGCGTTCGCCTCGGCGGGCGTCGGCCCGGGCGACCGGGTGGCGCTGTGGGCGCCCAACTCGGCCGAGTGGATCGTCGCCGCGTTCGGCCTGCTCACGGCCGGCGGGGTGCTGGTGCCGGTGAACACCCGCTTCCTCGACGAGGAGGCCCACGACATCGTCGTACGCAGCGGTGCCAAGGCGCTGCTCGTCCAGAACGGCTTCCTGGACCGGGAGTTCACCGGCCCGCCCGGCGTCCCCGTCATCGACCTGAAGACCTCCTGCTTCCTCGACTCCGGCGACCCGCTGGACCCCAAGGTCGACGAGCACGACGTGGCCGACATCGTCTTCACTTCCGGCACGACGGGCCGCCCCAAGGGCGTGATGACTACGCACGGCCAAACCCTGCGCCTGTACGCCGAGTGGTGCGACCTCGCCCAGCTCCGGCAGGGCGACCGGTACCTGATCGTCAACCCGTTCTTCCACATCTTCGGCTACAAGGCGGGCCTGGTCGCGTCGATGATCCGGGGCGCGACCGTCCTCCCGGTGGCCGTCTTCGACGTGGACCGGGTACTGGACCTCGTGGAGAAGGAGCGGGTGACCGTCCTGCCGGGACCGCCGACCCTGTACCACTCTTTGCTGGAGGCCGGCGCGGGCCGCGACCTGTCCTCCCTGCGGGTCGCGGTGACCGGTGCGGCGGACATCCCGGTCGAGCTGGTCCGGCGCATCACCACCGAACTGCCGTTCACGCACCTCATGACCGGCTACGGCCTCACCGAGGCAGGCACCGTCACCGCGTCCCGGCCCGGCGACCCCTACGAGGCCGTCGCCACGACCGTGGGCAAACCGTGCGAGGGCTTCGAGGTGCGTGTCGCCGAGGACCAGGAGGTGCTCGTGCGCGGCTACTCCGTCATGCGCGGCTACCTCGACGACCCCGAGGCCACCGCCGAGGTCGTCGACGACGACGGCTGGCTGCACACGGGCGACCTCGGCGAACTGGACGCCGAGGGCCGGCTGCGGATCGTCGGCCGCAAGAAGGACATGTTCGTCGTCGGAGGCTTCAACGCCTACCCCGCCGAGATCGAGGGCTTCCTGCTGAGGCACCCGGCGGTCGCCCAGGCCGCCGTCATCGGCGTGCCCGACGAGCGGCTCGGCCAGGTCGGCAAGGCCTTCGTCGTCCCGCGCACCGAATTCGCCGGGATCACGGAGGCCGAGCTGATCGCCTGGGCGCGCGAGCGGATGGCCGGCTTCAAGGTGCCCCGCCACGTCGAGTTCCGCACGGAACTGCCGCTGAACGCCACCGGAAAGGTGATGAAGGACCAGCTGTCATGACCCAGGACTTCCGCACTGCCTCCGGCATCCCACTCAACCCGGTGTACGGCCCCGCGGACCGCCGCGCCGAACCCCCCGACCCGGGCACGTTCCCCTTCACGCGCGGCAACTACCCCACCGGCTACCGGGGCCGCATCTGGACCCTGCGCCAGTACTCCGGTTTCGGCACCGCCGAGGAGTCCAACCGCCGCTACCGCTACCTCCTCGACCAGGGCGGCACGGGCCTGTCGGTGGCGCTCGATCTGCCCACCCAGTGCGGCTACGACTCCGACGACCCGGAGTACGCCGACGAGGTCGGCCGGGTCGGGGTCGCGCTGGACACCCTCGCCGACGCCGAGATCCTCTTCGACACCCTTCCGCTGGACCGGATCAGCACCAGCTTCACCATCAACGGCACGGCGGCGATCCTGCTCGCCTTCTACGTCGCCGCCGCCGAGAAGCGCGGCATCCCCCGGGCGAAGCTCACCGGCACCATCCAGAACGACATCCTCAAGGAATACGCCTCGCGCGGCACCTGGATCTGGCCCCCGGAACCCTCGCTGAGGCTCATCGCGGACACCATCGAGTTCTGCGCCGCGCAGGTGCCCCGCTTCAACGCGATCTCCGTCGCGGGGGCGCACTTCCGCGACGCGGGCGCCAACGCCGTACAGGAGATGGCGTTCACCCTCGCCGACGGGGTCACCTACTGCGAGACGGTGCTCGAACGCGGCCGGATGACCATCGACCAGTTCGCCCCGCAGATCTCCTTCTTCTTCTATACGCACGGCGACTTCTTCGAGGAGGTCGCCAAGTACCGTGCGGGACGCAGGCGCTGGGCGACCATCGTGCGCGAGCGGTTCGGCGCGACCACCGACAAGGCGTGCATGTTCCGCTTCGGCGTCGTGGCCGGCGGAGCCTCCCTCTACGCACCGCAGGCCCGCAACAACACCGTGCGCGTCGCCTACGAAGCGCTCGCCTCCGTGCTCGGCGGCGTGCAGTCGATGTTCACCGCCGCCTGGGACGAGCCGTTCGCCCTGCCGAGCGAGGAGTCGGCCACACTCGCCCTGCGCACCCAGCAGGTCCTCGCGCACGAGACGGGCGTGACGAAGGTCGCCGACCCGCTGGGCGGCTCGTACTTCGTGGAGGCCCTCACCGACGCCACCGAGGAGCGGATCGTCGAGATCATGGCCGACCTGGAGGCGCACGGCGGCATGGTGCGCTGCATCGAGGACGGCTACCTCCAGGGACTCATCGCCGACGAGGCGTGGCGGCTGCACCAGGAGACCGCCTCCGGAGAGCGGCCGGTCGTCGGCGTCAACCGGTTCACGGTGGACGAGCCCCCGCCCGACCTCGCCACCTACGAACTCGACGCCGAGGGCCGCGAGCGCCAGCTCAAGCGGCTCGCACGGGTCAAGGCCGAGCGCAGCGCAGCCGAGGTGCGCGCCCGCCTCGACGACCTGCGGCGGGCCGCCGAAGGAGACACCAACCTGATGGACCCGCTCGTCGCCTGCGCGGGCGCCTACTGCACCGTCGGCGAGATGGCCGACGCCCTGCGCGCGGTGTGGGGCGAGTTCCGGCAGCCGGTGGTGTTCTGATGACCGCGGCCGTACCCGTACCCGTACGCGTACTTGTCGCCAAGCCCGGGCTCGACGGCCACGACCGGGGAGCCAAGCTGGTCGCCCGCGGCCTGCGGGACGCCGGGTTCGAGGTGGTGTTCACCGGCATCCGGCACCGCGTGGACGACATCGCCGTCACCGCCGTGCAGGAGGACGTCGCCCTGGTCGGCCTGTCCATCCTCTCCGGCGCCCATCTCACCCTCACCCGCCGCACGGTCGACGCGCTGCGCGCCGCGGGCGGCGACGACATCCCCGTCGTGGTCGGCGGCACCATCCCGGCCTCGGACGTGGCGCGGCTGCGGGAGGCCGGGGCCGCCGGGGTGTACCCCACGGGCACCCCGCTCGACGCGATCGTCGCGGACATCCGCGCCCTGACAGCCCCGGAGGTCTGAGAGATGCGAGTCGGAGTGATGAGCGGCCCCGAACGGGGGGACGCCGCGCACAAGGCGGCCCGCATGGTCGACGACGCCCGCTGGGCCGAGGAGGCCGGCTTCGACACCGTGTGGGTGCCACAGGTGCCGACCGACTTCGACGCCCTGACTGCCATCGCCCTCATGGGCCAGGCCACCGAGCGCATAGAACTGGGCACCGCGGTCGTCCCCGTCCACGCCCAGCACCCGATCGCGCTGGCCCGTCAGGCCGTGTCCGCGCAGGCTGCGGCGGGCGGACGGCTCACGCTCGGCGTCGGTGCCTCCCACCACTGGATCGTCCGCGACATGCTGGGCCTGCCGTACGAGAAGCCCGCGGCGTACACCCGCGCCTACCTGGAGGTGCTCAACTCGGCGCTGTCCGGGGGCGGTTCGGTGGACATCGAGAACGACGTCTTCCGCGTCCACAACCCGCTCACCCTCGCCCCGGTCGCCCCCCTGCCGGTCCTGATGGCCGCGCTGGGCCCGGTGATGCTGCGCATCGCGGGGGAGTACACCGACGGCACGGTCCTGTGGATGGCGGACGAGCGGTCGGTCGCCGAGCACGTCACCCCGACGATCACCAAGGCTGCCGAGACCGCGGGCCGTCCGGCACCCCGCATCGTCGCGGGCATCCCGGTGTGTCTGTGCGCACCGCACGAGGCCGACGCCGCGCGCGAGCGCGCCAACCGCATCCTCGGCGAGGCCGAGGTATCCCCCAACTACCAGCGCCTGCTGGAGTACGGCGACGCCCGCGACGTCGGCGACCTGTGCGCGGCGGGTGACGAGGCGGCCATCAGGGCCCGCTTCAGGCGGTTCGCGGACGCGGGGGTGACGGATCTGTCGGTGCGGCTGCTGCCCCTGGGGAACGGGCGGGACGAACTGGTCGCCTCGAAACTGCGCACCCGTGACGCGGTGGCCGCGATAGCGGCGGACCTGCGGTGAACGGCCCGCTGGCCGGCCTGCGCGTGCTGGAGGTCGGCCACATCCTGGCCGGCCCGTACGCCACCATGCTGCTCGCCGACCTCGGCGCCCGGGTCACCAAGGTCGAGCCGCCCGGCGGTGACCTGTCCCGGCAGGTCTCCGACGCCTATTTCGCCAGCCTCAACCGGAACAAGCGCTCGGTCCGAGTGGACCTGAGCGCCCCCGCCGGCCAGGACCGCCTGCACGAGCTGGTGCGCGACGCCCACGCCCTGCTGGTCAACCTCAAGCCGTCCGCCATCGAGCGCTTCGGCCTGACCTACGAGGCCCTGAAGCCCTACAACGAGCGCCTGGTGTGCGTGGCCCTCACCGGCTGGGGCATGGACGCCGGCGACATGCCCGCCTTCGACTACGTCGTCCAGGCCGCCACCGGCATCGCGGCCCTGACGGGCGATCCGGACGGGCCGCCCTCGCTGCCCGGCTACTCCTCGGTCGACAACTCGGCCGGAATGGCCGCCGCACTGGGACTGCTGGCCCAGATCGTCTCCGGACGCGGCGGCCAGATCGAGGTGTCGCTGCGCGACGTGATGCTCTCCCAGCTCAACTACCACGCCGCCGCCTGGCTCAACGACGGCACGGCCCCGCGCCGCCTCGGAGGCGCCCACGCCTACTACGTCCCCGCCCAGCTCTTCCCCACCGCCGAGGGGCACCTCGCGCTGTTCATCACCCACGACGGCTTCTGGCGCTCCTTCGCCGCCGAGGCCGGCATCGAGGGCTACCCGACGATGGCCGAGCGCGCGGCGCACCGCGAGGAAGTGGTGGCCGCGGTGACAAAGGCGCTCGCCGCCGACTCGGCGGTGAGCTGGGAACGCCGGCTGCGCCCGCTGGGAGTCCCCGCGGCGGCCGTACGCACGCTGCCCCAGGCACTCGTCGAGTTTCCCGACGCGGTCGTGCGGGCCGGCGAACACCGCCTGGTCGGGAGCCCGTTCCGGATCGCCGGGCACCAGCCGTCGTACGGCCCGCCGCCGCGCCTCGGGGAGCACGACGGCACGGCTTAGAAGCCGCCCCGGCCCAGGGGACCGCTACGGCATCCCGCCGTCCACCCGCAGCGTCGCTCCGCTGGTGTACGACGAGGCGTCCGACACCAGGTACAGGGCGGCGCCCACCACCTCGTCGGGGGCGCCGACGCGTTGCAGCGCGTGCGGGCGCACCCCTTCGGCGAGCTGCTCTGGGTTCTCCTGCCAGCCCCGGGTGGCCCACGTGGCGAACGGGCCGCACATCAGCGTGTTGACCCGCACCGTCGGCCCGAGCGCCTGCGCCAGACCCACGGTCACCGCGTTCAGCCCGGCCTTGGCGGCCGAGTACGGCACGATCGCCGGGCGCGGCCGGATCGAACCGGTGGAGCTGACGTTGACGATCGCACCGCCGCCGGCCTCGGCCATGCGCCTCCCGGCCAGCACGGACAGGCGGAAGGGACCCTTGAGGTTGAGGCCCAGCACCGAGTCGAACATCTTCTCCGTGACCTCGGTCAGATCGTCGTACACGGGGGACATGCCCGCGTTGTTGACCAGCGCGTCGATCCTGCCGAACCGCTCGTGGACCGCGTCGACCAGGCCGGGCAGCTCGTCCCAGCGGCCCACGTGCACGGCGTACGGCAGTGCCGCACGCCCTGTCTCCTTCTCGATCTCCGCGCTCACCGCGGCGCAGGCGTCGTACGTCCGGCTGGCGACGACGACGTCGGCGCCGCAGCGTGCCGCAGCGAACGCCATGGCCCGTCCGAGCCCCCGGCTGCCGCCGGTGACGAGGACCACCCGGCCGGTGAGGTCGAACAGCGCGTCTGCGTACCCCATCCCATTCCCGTCCTCTTGAAGTGCCGAAGCCGCCCGTTCCCTGGCGCACTCCGCTGCGAGATTAGTATTCTCGGAATCGTAGAACAGCATTCCCGCATTGTGGTGATGGGCGTTCGCGGAAAGTTCAGGCACTCGCCTGCCGGGCCGCCCAGGAGAGCGGAGGCGGACATCGTGCGAGGTCTGAAGGACAAGGTCGTCCTGGTGGCGGGTGCGGCCACCGGGCTGGGCGCCGCCTCGGCGTGCAGGCTGGCGCGGGAGGGGGCCAGGGTCGTCGTCGGCGATCTGAACGCCGACGGGGCCGAGGAGACCGCCGACGCAATCCGCGCCGGGGGCGGCGAGGCGGTCGCGGTGGAGTTCGACATCTCCGACGACACCTCGGTCGGGCACTTGGTCGCGGCCGCGCTGCGAACCTACGGCGGTCTGGACGCCGTGCACGTCAACGCCGGGGACATGGGCGCGGTCCAGAAGGACACCGACGTCGTCGACATGGACCTCGCGATCTGGGACCGAACCGTCGCCGTCAACCTGCGCGGTCACATGCTGGTCTCCCGTCACACCGTGCCCGCGCTCCTCGCCCGCGGCGGTGGCGCGATCGTGTACACCTCCTCCATCGCCTCGTTCACGGGTGATGCCAAGCGGCCGGCGTACGCCGCGACCAAGGCGGGCATCAACGCCCTCACCCGCCATGTGGCCTCGCGCTGGGGCAGGGACGGCATCCGGGCCAACGCGGTCGCGCCGGGACTCGTCCTGACCGCCGACATCGAACGGGGCGCGCACCCGGAGATGCTGCGGAGCATGCTCGCCCGGACCCGCAGCACGCGTCACGGCCGGGCCGAGGACATCGCCGGCATGGTGTCCTACCTGCTCTCCGACGAAGGCGAGTGGATCAACGGGCAGGTCGTGAACGTCGATGGCGGGACCGTCCTTCGCTGACGCGCCCGGCCGGGTGCCGTGCGGCGCGGTGCGTGACGAGCCGTCTGCCGCAGGCCGACGGCGGCGCGGCCTGGATTCCCCACTTCCGAGACGGTGAGCGACGATGACATCCGAGACCGACCTCTCCCGGGCGGCCCGGCCGGCTGCGCCCGGCCGGACCCGGGCGCCGGAAGAAGCCGCCCGCGGCGAGGCGCGGGCTCTGCTGGACGCCGGGCTGGCGCTCATGGTGGCGGCCGGCGGGCGACGCCCGCGCGTGGCCGACATCGTGGTCGCGGCCGGCCTGTCCAACGACGCCTTCTACCGTTTCTTCGCGAGCAAGGACGCCCTGGTCGAGGCCATCGTCGAGCGCGGTGCGCGCACCGTCGTCGGCTACGTGCGACACCGGATGGCGCGGGCGGCCGAGGACGGACCGGAGGCCCGGCTGCGCGCCGGGATCGAGGCGGTGCTGCGGCAGGCCTCCGACGAGGATCTGGCTCGGCAGACCCGGGCCGTCCTGTCCAACGCCACCGGGCACACGCCCCGCGCCGCGCACGTCACCGTCGCCCTCGTGGACGCCCTCGCCGCGCTGTTCGCGCAGCCCGCGGCCGAGCTGGGAGCGGGCGACCCGATGCGTGCCGCTCGCACCACGGCGGGCGGGGCCGTCGCGGCCCTGCAGTACTGGTTGTTCACCGAGGAGGCGCCCGGGCGCGCCGAGACCGAGCACCTGGTCGGCTTCCTCCTCGCAGGTGTGCGAGCCCCCGACTCCCGTCGCCGGTAGGTGCGATAGCTATGCGTGAGAATGAGGTTCTGCTAAATTCAGAATCATATTCTGACGGAAGGTGGGTGCGTCATGTGGGACTTCAGTACCGATGCCGCGTTCCAGGAGAAGCTGGACTGGGCCGCGGCGTTCGTCCGTGAGGAGATCGAGCCGCTCGACGTGCTGTTCCCGGGAAACGCCGAGCCGTACGACCGGGACAGCGAGGTCTTCCGCGAAGTCGTCCGGCCGCTTCAGCGGCGGGTGCGCGAGCAGGGTCTGTGGGCCGCCCACCTGCCGCCGTCGCTGGGCGGCATGGGCATGGGCCAGGTCAAACTCGGCCTGCTGAACGAGATCCTTGGCCGCTCGGGCTGGGCCCCGATGGTGTTCGGCACCCAGGCCCCGGACTCGGGCAACGCGGAGATCCTCGCCCACTACGGCACCGAGGAGCAGCAGAAGGAGTACCTGGAGCCGCTGCTCGACGGACGGATCGTCTCGACGTTCGCGATGACCGAGCCGACGGGCGGCGCCGACCCGGGCGGTTTCACCTGCCGCGCGGTGCGTGACGGCGACCAGTGGGTGATCGACGGCGAGAAGTGGTTCGCCTCCAACTACCCCCACGCCGCCTTCGTCATCGCCATGGTGATCACCGACCCGGACGTGCCCGTACACAAAGGCGCCTCCATGATCCTCGTCCCGGCCGGCACCCCGGGCATGGAGATGGTGCGCGGCACGGGCCTGGCCGGCGAGCCGCTCGGCCAGGGTGTCCACGCCTACCTGCGTTTCACCGGCTGCCGCGTACCGGCCGAGAACCTGCTCGGCGAGCCCGGCTCCGGCTTCCTGATCGCGCAGACCCGGCTCGGCGGTGGCCGGTTGCACCACGCCATGCGGTCGGTCGGCCAGTGCCGGCGCGCCCTGGAGATGATGACCGAGCGGATTGCCTCCCGCCGCACCCGGGGCGGCCCGCTCGCCGACCAGCAGTCCGTGCGCCATCAACTGGCCGACACCTGGATCCAGATCGAGCAGTTCCGCCTCCAGGTCCTGCACGCCGCCTGGCACATGGACCGGGCGAACGGCACGGGCGACCCGGCGGACGCCCGCCGCGCCCGGCTCCACGTCTCCGGTGTGAAGGTCGCCACGCCCAAGGTCCTCGTCGACGTCGCCTACCGCGCCCTGCACCTGCACGGCGCGCTCGGCGTCTCCAACGAGCTGCCGCTGGCCCGGATGTGGCAGGCCGGTCCCACCCTCGGCGTCGCCGACGGCCCCACCGAGGCACACCAGGACGTCGTCGCCCGGCTGTTGCTGAAGGAAGCGGTCCCGGCGGACGACCCGCTGTTCGGCTCGGAACATCTGCCCACCCGGCTGGCCGCGGCCCGCGCGAAGTACGCGGACCGCCTGAACGAGATGGCGGTGACCCGGTGACCTCGCAGAAGGAAAGCAACACCGAGGACGCCACGCCCGACCTCGACCGCCTCAACGCCTGGTCCGGCCTCGCCGACCTCCCCGGTGACGGCCCCGTCATCGCCCTCGACTCCCTTACCGGCGGCGCCCAGAACCTCCTGTTCACCCTCCGCCGGGCCGACGGCACCGAACTCGTCCTGCGCCGCCCCGGCCGCCACCTCCGGTCCGGCGCGTCCGACGCCTTCCGGCGCGAGAGCCGCGTCCTGACGGCTCTCGCCGGCACCGACGTACCCCATCCGCGCCTGTACGCGAGCGTGCAGGACGATGCGGTGCTGGGCGCACCCTTCTCCGTCCTGGAGAAGATCGACGGCTTCATGCCCCGGGGGCAGCTGCCCGGCCGGTACGCGAAGGACGCCGGGTGGCGGCGCTCGGTCGCCTTCGCCCTCGTCGACGGCGCCGCGCGCCTCGCCGCCGTGGATCCGTCCGCGCACGGCCTGGCCGACCTCGGCAGGCCGGAGGGCTGGCTGGAGCGGCAGACCCCCAAGTACCTGAAGATGCTGCACGGCTACCGCACGGAGCCCGCCTACTGCGAGACCGAGAACTCGCAGGTGGACCCCGTCGCCGACTGGCTCGCCGCGCACACCCCGAAGCAGGGCGCGACCGGAATCGTCCACGGCGACCTGCAGTTCGCCAACGTCATGTTCGCCCACGACGCCCCGCGCCTCGCCGCCATCGTCGACTGGGAGATGGCCTCCCTCGGCGACCCCCTCCTCGACCTGGCGTGGATCCTCACCGCCTGGCGCGAGAAGGACGACCCGCCCGGCAGCGACCCCCAGTTCCAGCCCTGGGACGGAGTGCCCGGCCGTGCCGAACTCGTCGCGCACTACGCCGAGTCGACCGGCCGGGACGTCTCCGCCTTCCGCTGGTACCAGGTCCTGGCCTGCTTTCGCCTGGCCGCCCTCCTGGAGGGCAGCTACGCCCGCGCGCTCGCCGGGAAGATGAACCGCAAGCTGGGTGACGGGCTGCACGCCTACGCGGGGTGGCTGTGGGCCAAGGCCCGCCAGGAGATGGAGCGTGCCTGAGCCCTGGAAAGGGCTCAGGTCCCGTTCGCCGGCGGTGCTACGTCCGGCCGCCGATCGTCGTGGTGGGCGTGCCGGTCGCCCGGAAGGCCATCTGCCAGAGATCGATCCGGCCGGGGGCGGCCCGTACGGCCTCGCCTCGCCAGCCTGCGCCCCGGTGGTGATGCCGACCAGGGCCACCAGGACGATGAGCCTCTGGCCCTGGTACGCAGAGACTCCTTCAGGGGGCTATTTCGGTGGGAACCTCAACGCGCCGTCCAGGCGGACCACTTCACCGTTGAGGTAGTCGTTCTCGCACAGGTGGTGGACCAGTGCGGCGTACTCCTCCGGACGTCCCATGCGCCGCGGATGCGGCACCTGGGGGCCCCAGTACGCCTCCAGGCGGTCGGCTGCCTTCCCGTACGCGGGAGTGAGGACCGTGCCCGGGGCGACGGAGACCACACGGACGCCAAGAGGCGACAGATCCCGGGCGGCGACCAGCGTCATGGCACTCACCCCGCCTTTCGCGGCGGCGTACGGCAGTTGGCCGATCTGGCCCTCATACGCGGCGATGGACGACGTCGTGACGATCACGCCGCGCCCGCCGTCCTCGTCGTGTGGGGTGGTGCGTGCCAGTGCCGCCGCGGTCATGCGCATGACGTTGAAGACGCCGGTCAGATAGATGTCGACGGTGGCGCGGAAGCCGGCGAGATCCAGGGGCGAGCCGTCCTTGCCGACGAGCCGGCCGCCGCTCGCCGGACCGCCGTGACAGTCGACGGCGATCCTGAACTCGCCCGCCTGCTCGGCCGCCGCCACCGCGTTCGCCACCGAGTCCTCGTCCGTCGCGTCCGTGCGGACATAGCGCACGTCGAGCTCCTCGGTCAGGGCCTTGCCCTTGTCGTCGGCGAGGTCGGCGATCACCACCCGGGCGCCCGCCGCGTGCAGTCGCCGCACCGTGGCCTCACCGAGGCCGCCCGCGCCTCCGACCACCAGGGCCGCCGTATCCTCGATCCGCACGTCATTCCCCTCTCTTGCGAGTGACGCTCTGAGTGTATGAGAATGACGTTCTCATGAATATAGCCGTGATCCTGGAAATGGCCGCCTCCGCGGGGGACCGGCCGGCCGTCACAGAGGGCGGCCGCTCGCTCTCCGCGGCCGAGCTCCATCGCCTCGCACAACACGCGGCCGACCGCTTCCGTGACCGCACCGCGGTCCTTTACCTGGGGCCGAACCACCTCGCCTACCCCGTCGCCCTGTTCGGCGCGGCGCTGGCCGGTATCCCCTTCGTCCCCCTCAACTATCGCCTCGGCGAAGAGCAGTTGGATTCCCTGGTCCTCCGGCATCCTGGAGCCGAGGTGCTGCACCCGGCCGATCTCGACGCGCTGCTGACCCCACCGCGGGGCGAGGCCGAGCGACGGCCCGTCCCCGAGGACCGCGACGCCACCGCCGTCGTCCTCTACACCAGCGGTACCACCGCGGCCCCCAAGGCGGCCCTGCTGCGCCACCGCCACCTGCTCGCCTACGTGTTCAACACCCAGGACTTCGGCTCGGCGGAGGTGTCCGACGCGAGCCTGGTGGCACTCCCGCCCTACCACGTGGCCGGCCTGATGAACCTGCTGACCAACCTGTACGCCGGCCGTCGTGTCGTCTACCAGCCCGCCTTCGGTCCCGCCGACTGGCTGGCCACGGTGCGCCGAGAGGGCGTCACCCACGCCATGGTCGTCCCCACCATGCTCGCCCGGATCACGGCGGAGCTGGGGGACGCGCAGGCCGATGTGCCGACCCTGCGCAGTCTCGCCTACGGCGGAGCGCGCTGCCCCCGCCCGGTGGTGGAGCGGGCGCTGCGGCAGTTCCCGCGGACCGGTTTCGTCAACGCATACGGGCTGACGGAGACCGCCTCGTCCGTCTGCGTCCTGGGCCCTGACGACCACAGGCAGGCGATCATCTCCGACGACGCGGCGGTACGGGACCGCCTCGGCTCCGTGGGCCGTCCGCTGCCGGGCGTCGAGGCCGAGATCCGGGACGAGGGCGGAAAACCCCTCGGACCGGGCGAGACGGGACTCGTCTTCGTGCGCGGGGAGCAGATCTCCGGCGAGTACGCGGGGGCGAGCGGCAGTGACACGGACGGCTGGTTCGCCACCCGCGACCGGGGCCGGCTGGACGAGGACGGCTACCTCTTCATCGAGGGCCGCGCCGACGACACCATCATCCGGGGCGGGGAGAACATCGCCCCCGCCGAGATCGAGGACGTACTGCTCCAGTACCCGAGCGTGCGCGAGGCCGCCGTGCTGGGGCTGCCCGACCCGGAGTGGGGCCAGCGCCTGGTCGCGGTGCTGGTCGGGGCCGGCGATCCGGACGAGATCCGGTCCTTCGCGAAAGAGCGCCTGCGTTCCTCCAAGACGCCGGACACGGTCGTCTTCCGCCCCGAACTGCCCCGCACGCCCACCGGGAAGCTGCTGCGCCGCGCCCTGGTCGCCGAACTGGAAGAGGCCGCCGATGCCTGAAGCCGTGCTCGTCGCCGCCCTGCGCACCCCGATCGGCACCGCCTTCAAGGGGAGCCTGCGCGACACGTCCGCCTACGACCTGGCGGACCGTGTCGTCGCGGCGGTAGCCGAAGGACTGGACCCGGACCTCGTGGACGACCTGGTCCTCGCCGAGTCGCACTACGGCGGCGGGGTCGTCGCCCGCCACGCGGCCGTGACGGCGGGCCTGCCACAGCTGCCGGGGCTCGCCCTGAACCGGCACTGCGCGGCCGGACTCGCCGCGGTCTCGACCGCGGCGGCATCCGTCCGGGCAGGCATGGAGCGGCTGGTGCTCGCCGGTGGCGTCAACTCCGCCTCCACCGCGCCCAAGCTGTCCTTCCTGGGCGGTGAACGCTGGGTGCCGCCCTCCCACCCCGACCGCCCGGACGCCCCCAACCTCGACATGTCGATCACGGTCGGCTGGAACACCGCCGTAAGGGAAGGTCTCACCCGCGAGGAGATGGACGCGTGGGCGCTGCGCTCGCACCGCAACGCCGTCCGGGCACTGGACGAAGGCCGCTTCAAGGACGAGACCGTGCTGGTCGACACCCCGCACGGCCCCTTCGAGGCCGACGAGCACCCGCGGCGTGACACCAGCGCCGCGAAGCTCGCCGCGCTCAAGCCGCTCCACCCCGAGATCGAGGGCTTCTCGATCACGGCGGGCAACGCCTGCGGCGCCAACGACGCGGCGGCGGCCGTAGCCGTGGCCGACGAGCGACTCGGCCTGCCCACCCTGGCCAGGGTCCGCTCCTGGGCTTCCGTGGCCAGGGATCCGGCCGAGACCGGCCTGACCCCCACGTACGCCATCCCCAAGGCGCTCGGGCGGGCGGGCATGACGCTGTCCGACGTGGACCTGTTCGAGATCAACGAGGCGTTCGCCTCGGTGCCACTCGCCGCGGTCCGCCACCTCGGCCTCGACCCGGACACCGTCAACGTCAACGGCAGCGGCTGCTCATTGGGCCACCCCGTCGCCGCCACGGGCGCGAGGATGGTCGTCACGCTTGTCCACGAACTCCGTCGCCGGGGCGGGGGAGTGGGCGTCGCGTCGATGTGCGCGGGCGGGGGGATGGGGTCGGCGCTGGTCCTGGAGGTGCCGGCGCCGTGACGGCACCTGAGGAGGGCCGGAGCGGGAGGCCCGGGTCATGGCCGGGGGTACGCCGGTGAACCCTGTTCCGAAGCAGAGGAGATCGCGGTCGGCGGCCGCCCACAGCGTATGTGTGACGCACCTGCTGGTCCATACCTGGCAGCCCCGGGCGCCACACGATCAGTAGGCTGGGTTCGACCGCGATCTACGAACCCCCACGGCGACTGTCGTGATTTCCAGTGCAGGGGCCGCTCATGCAGGCAGGTGGTTCTTACCCCTCTCACCGGCCCTCGACGGCGCCCGGTCCGACGTTGGAAGCTCTGCTGTCGGTGGTGGGGGCCGGGGTCCTTGAGCTGTATGCGGCTCCCCACGGCTTGGCGGTTCCTGTACAGGGCGTGACCGTGTGGGACGCGCTGGATCCGGGGGTGTTGCCGGGGCAGGTTCTGCTGGCGGTCGGGG
This sequence comes from Streptomyces viridochromogenes, assembly GCF_001270495.1. GTDB lineage: Bacteria > Actinomycetota > Actinomycetes > Streptomycetales > Streptomycetaceae > Streptomyces > Streptomyces viridochromogenes_A. The sequence continues at coordinate 27,725 of NZ_LGUR01000230.1, read as the reverse complement.
TCGACCCCGGTTCGAGCGCTGCCGCCGACGTGATCCGGGCGGCGGGCCACGCCAGGGCAGTGGCCGTGGTCTTCGGCCCGGACTTGCCCGGACGGGCGAGGCCGGTGGTGCGTTCGGCGGCCGCGGATGCGGGTGTGGCGGTGTTCTTTCGCACGGCATGGGTCGCCTGGGCGCAGTTGGTGGGCGTGCTGCGGGCGGGACTGACCGCTGTCGGCTGCCCGGCCGATCCACAGATCGCACGGGTGACTCTGGGTGATCTGGAAGGATTGGCCGACGCGGTGGCCGCCTTGGTCGGTGGGGCGGTGACGATCGAGGACCTGCAGTCACGCGTACTCGCCTACTCGTCCACGGACGAGGACGTGGACGATATGCGCCGACGGACCATCCTCGGTCGCCGAGTGCCGGACTCGGCGGTGACCGCGATGAGGGAGACCGGCTTCTTCCGGCTGCTGTGGGGTTCGGGGGATGTGGTTCACCGGCCGGCTGAGGAGGATCTCCCCGAACGGTTGGCCATCGCGGTCACTGCCGGTGGCGAGGCGTTGGGCTCCCTCTGGGTGGCGGCCGCCGGGCGGTCGTTGCCGGAGACCGCGGCGGACGACCTGCGGGCCGCCGCGCGGGCGGCCGCACCGCACCTTCTCCACCACCGCTCCCGCCGGGCCGGGCAGCTGCAGGTGGTGCAGGAGACGGCGCGCGCCTTGCTGGAGGGTTTGGGCTCCGCCGAGGCGCTGGCAGCACGCACCTCGCTGCCGGTCGAGGGCCGGTGCGCGGTGCTGGCGGTGCACGCCGGACGCGGTGGTCGGGACGAGGACCGCGTTCCGGATCTGGTGGCCGTGCAGTGTGCCGCGCACGGGCATGAGGCGGTCGTGCTGGCGGTCACCGGTGGTGTGCTTGTCCTGGTGGGTGGATTGGCACCGGACGCCGAGTCCGCCGCGGCACAGGTGGCGCGGTTGGGTGAGGCCCTTGCCGGGAAGCTGTCAGCGACCCTCGCCGCGCGGGTGTGCGTCGGTGTCGGGGAGGTGGGAGCGCACCTGCAGCAGGCGGCCGAGTCCCGGCGGACGGCCGACCTGGCGCTGCGAGCACTGCTGTCCCGCGACGGACTCGGCACCGTCGCGCGGGTGGGCGAGGTCGCCGAGACGGTGACGATGCTGCGCTTCGCCGATGCGCTGCGCGAGATGCCGCTGCCGCCGGAGCTGCCGGTGACACGTTTGGCCGCGTACGACGCCGAGCACGGCGGAGCCTTGATCGACACACTGCGTGCCTACCTCGATCACTTCTCGGACGTACCCGCCGCATCCCGGGCGCTGGGCATCCACTCCAACACGTTCCGTTACCGCATCCGCCGGGTGCGTGAGGTGTGCGGCATAGAGCTGGACGATCCAGAGGCCCGGCTCCTGGCCCATCTGCAACTGCGCCTCATGAGTCACGACAACGCCGACGATCGCTGAGGTCGTCGGCGCGCACCACTGCGGCGGGTCGCGTTCGTGCCCTGGCACGACGACGCACCGGTCGCGCGCGGCCCATGGTCAGCGGGCGCGTGCCGGAGCTGAGAAGTGTGGTCGCCGGGACGAAGACGCCGTATCGGCGGTGCGGGAGTCTGGGGCTTGTGCGTCCGGTGCGCCCGGGCGATCACTCCGACGACCCGGAAGGTGCATGGTGACCGGCTCCCAGGCAGCACTGCGACGCGAACGTATCCTCACCGCCGCGATACGACAGCGGCTCATCGATCCGGACGACGCGCTGCTCGCGGGGTTTGTCGACCTCGACGGCGTCGCCGACAGCGTCGCGGCGCTTCAGCAGGCCTTCCGCGGCTCGGTCTCCGTGCTGCATGCCTTCGCGGCGAAGGCGAACCCCTTGGTGCCGCTGCTGAAGGAGCTTCGAGGACTCGGCATGGGCTGCGAGGTGGCCAGTGCCGGGGAGCTGGCCCAGGCCCTGGCCGCCGGCTTCGCCCCCGAACAGATCGTTTTCGACTCCCCGGCGAAGACTCGCGCGGAACTCCGCCAGGCACTGGAACTGGGTGTCGCGGTGAACGCGGACAACTTCCAGGAGCTGGACCGCATCGGCGACCTCCTCGCCACGTGTTCGTCGACCTCGCGGATCGGGATACGGATCAACCCCCAGGTCGGCGCCGGCTCCATCGCAGCGAGCAGCACCGCGACAGCGACATCCAAGTTCGGCATCGCGCTGGAGGACGACGGCAACATGCAGCGGCTGCTGCGCGCTTACCGGGAGCATCCCTGGCTGACCTGGGTGCACGCGCACGTCGGATCACAGGGCTGCCCGCTCGACCTGATCGCCGAGGGCATCGCGAAGACGGTCGCGTTCGCCGACAAGGTCAACGCCGAAATCGGCCGGCGACAGATCACCGGCATCGACATCGGCGGCGGACTTCCGGTCGACTTCGACACCGACGACACCACCCCCGGCTTCGACACCTACGTGGCTCACCTGCGCGATCACGCACCTGCCCTGTTCACCGGCGCATACCGGATCGTCACCGAGTTCGGTCACTCGCTGCTCTCCAAGAACGGCTTCACCGCCGCCTACGTCGAGTACACCAAGACCTCCGGGGGACGCCCGATCGCCATCACCCACGCCGGCGCCCAGGTCGCCACACGCACTGTGTTCCAGCCGGACTCCTGGCCTCTGCGCGTCGCGGCACACCACCCCACCGGCGCCCGCAAGACCGGACCACTGGTGGCGCAGGACATCGCCGGCCCTCTCTGCTTCGCCGGCGACGTCATCGCCCGAGCCCGTCGCCTGCCCGCGCTCGTGCCGGGCGATGTCGTGACGATCCTCGACACCGGCGCCTACTGCTTCTCCGCCCCCTACCACTTCAACACTCTGCCCGAACCCGCCGTCTACGGAGTCCGCACCGGTCCGCGCGGAGATGTCCGATTCGAACTCCTCCGGCCCGCTCAGACCATCGACGACCTCGTCACCCGAGCGAGCCACTGACCCGCCTCGGCCCCGACGGGGCGTCGCACGGCGTCGGCCACCCTTCATGCAGGGAACCGCAACAACGCCTCCTGTGCGTACGACGCGAGCAGCGTGCCGTCCACTGTCAGGACGTCCCCGCGGCCGAAGCACCGCCCGTGCGCGGCGAGCGGGCTGTGCTGGCGCAGCAGCAACCAGTCCCCGGTGGTGAACGGCCGGTGGAACCACACGGTGTGTGCGGTGACGGCCGAGGCGAACGCACGGCCCGCCTCCGCCTGCGTCACGCCCTCCACGGGACGTAGCGCGGTGCCGATGGGCGTGAGGTCGGAGGTGTAGGCGAGGAGGGCGGGTGCGAGGGCGCGGGGAGCGTCCGGGATGAGAGTCCACAGCTCGTACTCGGGCGGCTCGGACTTCCCGGTGTCGAGATCGGTCGCCGCCCTCGACTCCCAGGGCAGCAGGCCCAGCTCGACGGCGCGTTCGGGCCCGGGAAGCGTCGGCGTGGGGTCGGCCGTCTGGCGGCCGGGTCCCTCCTCCCACACGTGCAGGCTCGCGTTCGCCACCGCGACGACTCCCCGTTCCTGGCGGGCGGTCAGCCGTACGGTCGCGAAGGTGCGCCCCTGCTGTGGCACCTCGGTCTCGTAACGCACGGGTTCACCCGTGTGCCCTTCCCGCAGGAACTGCGTGTGGAGCGATTTCAGCCCCTTGCCCGGCACGGCGAGCTGTGCCGCGCAGGTGAACTGGGCGAGCAACTGTCCGCCGAACAGCCGCCGGTACTGCAGGTGTTGCGAGCGGCCCTCGTAGGTGCCCGGCCCGCAGGGAGCGAGGTCGAGACAGCCGAGCAGGTCGTTCCACGGGTCGGTCACGGGGTGCCCCTCACAGGTCGACGAGGCGGGGCGCGCGCGCCTCACGCAGCAGCAACCGGCCGGCCTCGCGGGTCAGTTCACGGGTGGAGCCGAGCAGTCCGTCGAGCACCAGGGCACGTTTGACGTGCCGGTGCAGGGCGTGCTCGGCGGTGAAGCCGATACCGCCGAGCGCCTGCTGGCAGTGGCGGGCCGCGGTGAGCGCGGCCCGGCCGGCGGCGGCTTTGGCGAGCAGCGCGCCGGTGTGGTGCAGGGCGTCGGCGTCGTCCAGCGCTTCGGTGTCCTGCACGGCGGGGCGGTCCGTATCCGGAGCCCCGGCCGCGACCAGCACCGCCTCCGCCGCCTCCAGTGCCACATACGTCTCCGCCAGCCGGTGCCGCAGGGCCTGGAAGGAGGCGAGGGGACGGCCGAACTGCTCGCGGTCCAGCACGTGTTCGCGGGTGAGCGTCAGCATGGCCCGCCCGGTGCCCAGCAGCCACCAGCCCAGAGCCCGGCGGCCCGCCGCCACGGCAGGCGCGGGAAGGTCATCGGGTTCGGCGTGGCGCAGCGGGAGCCCGGGATCCAGTGGGCCGGCCGGGCCTCCCGCGCCCCGCAGCCACCGCACCCAGGCCCCGCCCGCGTACGGCAGCGGCGGCGTACCCCCGAGCGGGCGGCCCGCCGCCAGCAGGACGACGTCGTTGAGGACCGGGGCCTGGGAGCCGGTCTCTCCGAGCAGCCGGAACACCAGCGGGATCGCGGTACCCGGTTCCTCTGCGAGCATCTCCGTCCAGCCCAACTCGGCCAGGGCGGCGCCCGGTTCGGCTTCCGGCCCGCTCGTCGTCAGGGACTTGCGCAGGGCATCTTCCAGCAGCGCGCGTTCAGCGGCGTCCACCGCGTCTCACTCCTTCCCGAGGTCCAGCAGACGGCGGGCGACGATGTTGCGCTGGATCTCGGCGGTGCCGCCGTAGATGGTCGCGGCCCGCGAGTAGAGGTACTCGGTGCGCCACGTCCCGTCCGGCGCCAGCTCCACCGACCCCGGCAGTAGGTCCCGCGCCGTGTCGAAGAGCCGTTGCTCGGCACCGGCCAGCAGGATCTTGTCCACGGAGGTCTCCGGGCCGAGCCGCCCGCCGTCCGCCAGGGCCCGTTGTGTGGCGGCCGAGCGGCAGCGCACGCTGTGCAGGTCGAGCCAGACGGCACCCAGCGCGTCCGCGTCCGGCTCGCAGCCGTCGGCCAGGAGCCGGTCGAGGCGGCTGTAGAGGTGGGCGACGCGGTGCCAGAAGCAGGTGGACCGCTCGTGCGGCAACAGGTCCATCGCCAGCCGCCAGCCGTCGCCGGGGGAGCCCAGCAGCCGCCCGGCGGGGATCCGCACGTCGTCGAAGAACACCTCGGCGAACTCGTCGACGCCGTGCATCGTGCGAAGTGGCCGTACGGTGATGCCGGGGGAGTCCATGTCGACGAAGAAGGCGCTGATGCCGCCGTGCCCCGGCCCTCCCGTCCGGGCGAGCAGGACGCAGCGGGCCGCGTACTGGGCGAGGCTCGTCCACACCTTCTGCCCCGTCACCACCCAGTCGTCCCCCCGCGGGACCGCACGCGTGGACAGGGACGCCAGGTCACTGCCCGAGCCGGGCTCGGAGAAACCCTGGCACCACTGCTCCTCGCCGCCGAGCAGCCGGGGCACCATCTCGGCGGCGAGCGCGGGCGGCGCGTAGTCGATCAGCGTGGGGACCAGCACCTCGACCATCGACCACAGGCCGGGCTCGGCGAGGTCCCGCGAGGCGACCTCCTCGCCCAGCACCGCTCGCAGCATGCTCGGGCCGCCGAGTCCGCCGACCGCCTCCGGCCATCCGTGCCGCATCCAGTCCGCCGCCCACAGCTCCCGCCGGACGCGGGCCAGCTGGGCGACCTGGGCGTCCAGGGAGTGGTCCGTACCGGGGGACAGGTCGTGGCGGTCCAGCCAGGCGCCCAGCGCCCGGCGGAACTCCTCGATCCTCACGAGCGGGTGCGCTCGAAGGCGTGCGGGCGGCCCGAGTCGTGGGCGCCGCTGCGGCGGATGAAGGTCATGGCGCGGGTGCGCAGCCGCCAGCCCTCGGGGGTGCGGACGTAGGTGTCGTCGTAGTAGCCGATGCGCATGGCGTGCTCGGAGTGCTCGACGAAGCACAGGGGCTGGGTGCCGGTGGCCGTGTCGCCGGCCAGCTCGACCACCGGCGTGCCCACGAGGAACAGCCCCTTCGGGGCGGCGGAGACGAGCGCCGGGAACTCGTCGAGCGGGTAGGTGTCGCCGAAGGCGCTGTAGCTGCCGTCCGGGGCGAACACGGCGAGCACCCGGTCCACGTCACCGCGGGTCATGGCGACCGCGTAACGGGCGAGGAGCTGTTCGATCTCCACCAGGTCGTCGGTGACGCTCAAGGGCTTCGTCCTCTCGTACGAGAATGTCATTCTCACTAAAGGAGTATTGCTCCGGATGGTTGCTTCTCCAATAGGGAGAAGCTAATTTCCAAGACATGGATCAATTCCTGGCCTTCACGGTGGTCGGCCTGAGTACCGCCGCCGTCTATGCCGTGATCGGCACCGGTCTGGTGGTCACCCACGCCACCACCGGTGTGTTCAACTTCGCCCACGGCGCGGCCGGGATGCTGTCCGCCTTCGCCTACTGGCAGCTGGCCGTCGGCTGGGGCTGGCCGGTCCCGCTCGCCCTCGCCTTCGTCCTGCTCGTCCTGGCCCCCGCCTTCGGCCTGTTCGTGGAACGCGTGCTCATGCGGCCGGTGCAGGCGCTCGGCGAGGCCGAACGCCTCGTGATGACCGTCGCGCTGCTCACCGGGTGCATCGCGCTCGCCCGCTGGGTGTGGGACCCCAACACCGCGCGCCCGCTCACGCCGTTCCTCGCCGATCGGCCCGCGCTGCGCCTCGGCCCGGCCGCCGTCACCTGGCACCAGGCGATCACCATGGCCGTCGCCCTGGCGATCGCCGCGGCCCTCTGGGTCCTGCTGCACCGCACCCGCGCCGGCACGGAGATGCGCGCCTCCGTCGACGACCGGGCTCTCGCCGGCCTCACCGGCGCCGATCCGCTGCGTGCCACGCGGCTCGCCTGGGTGCTCGGCATCCAGCTCGCCGCCGTCGGCGGCATCCTCATCGCGCCCGCCGTCGCGCTCGACGCCCAGCAGCTGTCGCTGCTCATCGTCAGCGCCTACACCGCCGCCGTCTTCGGCCGTCTGCGCAGTCTGCCGCTCACCTTTCTCGGGGCTCTCGTCGTCGGCCTGCTGGAGGCCTACCTCGCGGGCTACCTGCCGCAGAACGACTACCTTCCGGGCCTGCGCCTGGCAGCCCCCGCTCTGCTGCTGTTCCTGGCCCTGCTCGCCTTCCCGCACCGCAGGCTGCGCGGCCGTGACCGCACCCCGGTACGGGTCCCGCTGCCCACGGTCCGCGGCAGCCTCCTCCTCGCGGGCACCGTCGTGCTCTTCGCGTTGGTCCTGGTGACGGTCCTGGCGGAGGACGACCTCCTCTCCTACGGCACGCTCTTCCCGCTCGGCGTCATCGCCCTGTCCTTCGTGCCCCTGGCGGGATACACCGGGCAGATCTCCCTGTGCCAGCTGTCCATCGCCGGCATCGGCGCCGTGGTCTGGGGACACCTCGGCGCGCACGGCGAGCTGTGGGCGCTGCCCGTCGCCATGCTGGTCACCGCGGCCGTCGGCGCGCTGATCGCCCTGCCCGCCCTGCGCCTGTCCGGCATCTATCTGGCGCTCGGCACCGCTGCCTTCGCCGTCGTCCTCGACCGCTGGATCTTCACTCTGCCCGCCTTCGATGTGCTGGGTGTGCGCATCACCTTCTTCGATCAGGGTTCGGTGACCGTCAGCGGCCCCGACCTGTTCGGCCTGCGCCTCACCTCACCGTCCCAGCTACTGGTGCTCTCCGCCGTCTGTCTCGCGCTCGCCTCGGTCGGTGTCGCCGCGCTGCGCCGGGGCCGGTTCGGCCGTCGGCTGATCGCGCTGCGCGACAGCGAGGCCGCCTACGCCACCCTCGGCGGACGGCTCCTCGTCACCAAGACGGCCGTCTTCGCTCTGTCCGCCGGGATCGCGGGACTGGGCGGTGCCCTGTACGGCATGCAGCTGCAGACCGTCACCGCCGACCAGTTCAATCTCATCGCCGGGCTGCCGATCTTCCTGATCGCGGTCATCGGCGGCCTCGGCGCCGTGGGCACGGGATTGTTCACCGGCATCGCCTTCGTCCTGCCGGCGCAGCTGATGAGCGGCCTCGGCTCCTGGGTGCACGACGTGACCGCCCTGCTCGTCGCCCTCGCGGGCATGGGCCTCGCCCACAGCCCCAGCGGTGTCCTGGCCCAGATGCGGGCCGAATGGGCGCCGCTGGGACGGAACCGGCCGTTGCTGTGCGGGCTGCTCGGCGTCCTCGGCGTGTGCTGGCTGCTCGCGGCGCTCGACGTGGCGAACGGATGGCTGCTCCTCGCGATCGCCCTCGTCACGGCCCTGCTGCTGCGCGTCCGCGCCGCCGCCGCACAGCGGCCGCCCACCGACATCCCGCCCGAGTGGTGGGGAGTACGCCGCCCTTGGCGGTCCGAGGACGGGGAGGTGCTGAGCCGTGCCACCATTGCTGCGGGCTGAGGAGATCACCGTGTCCTTCGGAGGACGCCGTGCCCTCGACGGCGTGTCGCTGACGGCCGAGGCAGGCCGGGTCACCGGCCTCATCGGGCCCAACGGCGCGGGAAAGTCCACGCTGTTCGACGTGGTCTGCGGGCTGCGCCGACCCCGCACCGGCCGTATCCGCCTCGACGGCCGCGACATCACCCGGGAAGGCCCCGCCCGTCGCGCCCGCCGCGGGATGTCCCGCACCTTCCAGCACCTGGAGCTCTTCGGCCGTCTCTCGGTGCGCGACAACCTGCTCGTCGCCGCCGAACTCGGCCCGGGGCGCCGCCACGCCGCCCGCACGGCCGACGCCGTACTGGCACGGCTCGGCCTGACCGGTGTGGCCGACGACGCGGCCGACGCGCTCCCCACCGGCCTGGCCCGCCTGGTCGAGGTCGGCCGCGCCCTCGTCCTCGGCCCGCGCGTCCTGCTCCTGGACGAACCCGCCGCGGGCCAGGACGCGGAGGAGACGCGGCGGTTCGCCGCCCTGCTGCGCTCCCTCGCCGACGAGGGCACGGCCGTCCTGCTCGTCGAGCACGACATGAGCCTGGTGATGAGCGTCTGCGACGAGGTGCACGTCCTCGACCTCGGCGCCGTCGTCGCCAGCGGCCCGCCCTCCCGCGTACAGACCGACGAGACGGTCCTCACCGCCTACCTGGGGGAGGTACGGCCATGAGCGGACCCCTGCTGGAGCTGGACGGCATCCGCGCCGCGCACGGCGGCATCACGGTGCTGCACGGCGTGAACCTGGCCGTCGAGGAGGGCCGGGTGGTGGCCCTCCTCGGTCCCAACGGCGCCGGCAAGACCACCCTGCTGTCGGTCGCCGCCGGTGTGCACCCGCCCAGCGCCGGCCGGCTGCTGCTCGGTGGCCGGGACGCCACCGGCATCCACCCGCGCGACCTCGCCCGCGCCGGCGTGTGCCTGGTGCCCCAGGGCCGTGGAGTCTTCCCCAACCTCTCCGTGCGCGACAACCTCCGGATGATGACCTTCACGGGCCGCACGCACGAGGAGATCGAGGAGATCGCCTACGCCCGCTTCCCCGTCCTCGGCACCCGGCGCGCCCAGCCCGCGGGCACCCTCTCCGGCGGCGAGCAGCAGATGCTCGCCCTCGCCCGCGGCATCGTCACCGACCCCGCCGTCCTGCTCCTCGACGAACTCTCCATGGGGCTCGCCCCGCTGGTCGTCGCCGAGCTCTACGAACTCGTCGCCGACATCGCCCGGCAGGGCGTCGCCGTGCTCGTCGTCGAGCAGTTCGCCGCCGCCGTACTGAAGATCGCCGACCACGCCGCCGTCCTCGCCCGCGGCCGCGTCCAGTGGCAGGGGCACCCCGACAGCTCCCTGCACGCCGAACTCTCCTCCTACTACCTGGGGAGCCCGATATGACCGCACCTCCCGAAGCGCGTGCAGAACGGTTCGTCCGCGAACTCGCCGAGCTGAAGATCCCCGACCCCGCCGCCGCCCGCGCCACGCTCTGGCTGCGGCTCGGCGGACTGCTCATGGCCGTGGGACTCGTCCTCGGCGCGCTCGCCTTCCCCCTCGCCCACGCAACCGACAACTTCCTCGCCCAGGGCGACGCCCTCGCCATCGGCCTCGGCGGCATCGCCGCCGCCGTGGTGGGCGGAGCCCTGTTCCTGCGCTACTCGCTCACCGGCTTCCTGCGCTTCTGGCTCGCCCGCCAGTCCTACGACCTCGACCGGCTGGGGGAGAGGCTCACCCCACCGGCACCCGCACCCCAAGGAGAACCGCGCCATGCCGTCACCCCGCATCCCGGCCCTGCGCCCCGGTGACCAACTGGCCTCGGCCACCGGCACCACCCGCGTCATCGTGATCCGGGCCCCGCAGGAGGCCACGGGCCCGGTCGAATGCGGTGGCAGCCCGATGATCCCGGCCCAGGACGCCCCTGCCGCACAGCCGGCCGGCCAGGCACCGGACACCCTCATCGGCAAGCGCTACGTCGACCCCGCCGACACGCTCGAACTCCTCTGCACCGCCTCCGGCACCGGCCACCTCACCTACGGAGGAAAGGCCCTGGCGGTCAAACCGCCCAAGGCCCTGCCCGCCTCGGACTGATCCGCCCACAGCCACAAGGAGTCCCATGGACCGCGATGACATGATCCTCATCAGCGTCGACGACCACATCATCGAACCGCCCGACCTGTTCGCCAACCACCTGCCGGCCCGCTACAAGAAGGACGCCCCGCGCCTGGTCCACCGCGAGGACGGCAGCGACGTCTGGCAGTTCCGGGACAGCTCCGTCGGCAACGCCGCGCTCAACGCGGTCGCGGGCCGTCCCAAGGAGGAGTACGGCATGGAGCCGCAGGGCCTGGAGGAGATCAGGCCGGGCTGCTACGACGTCGACGAACGCGTCGCCGACATGAACGCCGGTGGTGTTCTCGCCCAGCTGAACTTCCCCTCCTTCCCCGGCTTCTCCGCCCGGCTGTTCGCCACCGAGGACTCCGACTTCTCCATGGCCCTGGTGCGTGCCTACAACGACTGGCACATCGACGAGTGGTGTGCCGCCCACCCCGGCCGCTTCATCCCCATGGCCCTCCCGGCCATCTGGGACGCCGAGCTGTGCGCCCAGGAGATCCGGCGCGTCGCCGAGAAGGGCTGTCACGCCCTCACCTTCCCGGAGAACCCGGTACCGCTCGGCTACCCGAGCTTCCACTCCGAGTACTGGGACCCGGTATGGCGGGCGCTGACCGACTGCGGCACGGTGATGAACCTGCACATCGGCTCCTCCGGCCGCCTAGCCATCACCGCGCCCGACGCCCCGCCGGACGTGATGATCACCCTCCAGCCCATCAACCTCGTCCAGGCTGCGGCCGACCTGATGTGGTCCCGTGTCCTCAAGGAGTACCCGGCCATCAGGATCGGGCTGTCGGAGGGCGGCACCGGCTGGATCCCCTACTTCCTGGACCGCCTGGACCGCACCTACGAGATGCATGCCACCTGGACGCTCCAGGACTTCGGCGGCAAGGTCCCCTCGGAGATCTTCCGCGAGCACTTTCTGACCTGCTTCATCAGCGACCCGATCGGGGTGAAGCTCCGCCACGACATCGGCATCGACAACATCTGCTGGGAGGCCGACTACCCGCACAGCGACTCGATGTGGCCGAACGCCCCCGAGGAGCTCCACGAGGTGCTGACCGCGAACTCCGTGCCGGACGACGACATCAACAAGATGACGCACGAGAACGCCATGCGCTGGTACTCCTTCGACCCGTTCGCCCACGTTCCCCGCGAACAGGCGACCGTGGGCGCCCTGCGCAGGGCCGCGGGCGGCCACGATGTGTCCGTGAAGTCCCGCAGCCGCCAGATCGTCGCCCCCGCCGAGAAACTCGCCGTCTACCGCAAGAAGGCCGAGGCGGCGCTCGCCGCCGCGCAACCGAAGTGAGGCTGACGGCCGGCTGACGGGCACGCGCCGACGGAGCGTCCTTCCCGCGCGTGCCCCGGGAGACCTGGGCACCGGCCGCGGCCGGCCGGTGCCTCAGCCTTGCCGCTCTCCCGCGCGTACCAAGCCGGTCTCGTAGGCGATGACGACGAGCTGAGCCCGGTCGCGGGCGCCGAGTTTGGCCATGGCCCGGTTGGCGTGGGTCTTGACGGTGACGGGGGTGACGAAGAGTCGTTCGGCGATCTCGTCGTTGGCCAGGCCGGAGCCCACCAGGGTCAGCACCTCCCGTTCGCGGGGAGTCAGCGAGGCCAGCCGCGTGGCGTCCACTAGGTCGCCGGGGGAGGGCTGGGCGAGAACGCGGGTGATGAGGCCCTTGGTGGCTGCCGGGGAGAGCAGCGCCTCACCGGTGGCCACAAGGCGGACGGCTTCGAGGAGCTGTGCCGGTTCGACCCCTTTGCCCAGGAAGCCGCTCGCCCCGGCCCGGAGGGCCTCGACGACGAGGTCGTCCTCCTCGAAGGTGGTCAGGACGAGGATCTTGACGCCGGCCAGGTCCTCGTCCTGGGCGATCAGCCGGGTGGCTTCGATGCCGTCGGCCTCGGGCATCCGGATGTCCATGACGACGACGTCGGCGCGCTCGGACCGGGCCAGTTGGACTGCCTCCCGCCCGTTGGAGGCCTCCGCGACGACCTCCATGTCCGGCTGTGCGTCGATGAGCAGTCGGAAGGTGCCGCGGAGCAGGGCCTGGTCGTCGGCGAGCAGGACGCGAATGGTCATGGGCGGTGGTTCCTCACGGGGTGTCAGGCAGGTGCGGGGGAGAGCGAGAGCGGCAGCTCGGCGACGACCTGGAAGCCGCCTTCGGGACGCGGGCCGGCGGTGACGGTACCGCCGATGGCGGTGGCCCGCTCGTGCATGCCGATCAGTCCGTGGCCGGTGCCCGCGCCCTTCGGTGCGCCCGGGCGTCCGTCGTCCGTCACGGTGACCCGGAGTGAGTGCGCGCCGTAGTCCAGGACCACCGAGGCGCGGGACGCGGACGCGTGCTTGTGGGTGTTGGTGAGGGCTTCCTGGATGATGCGGTAGGCGGTGAGGTCGGTTGCGGGTGCCAGCGGCGAGGGGCCGCCCGTGCGGGTCACCGACACGGACAGCCCGCTCGCCTCGAAACCGGTGACGAGGGTGTCGAGATCGGCCAGACGCGGGATGGGGGCCCGCGCGCCCGGCGCGTCGTCGGGCTGACGCAACAGGCCGACGGTGGCCCGCAGTTCGTCGAGCGCGGCGCGGCTGTTGTCCTTGATGTGGGCCAGTGCCTCGTACGCCTGCTCGGGGTTGGCGCGCATGAGGTGGTGCGCCACGCCGGCCTGGGCGTTGACCAGGGTGATGTGGTGGGCGACGACGTCGTGCAGGTCGCGCGCGATGCGCACGCGTTCCTCGGTGACCCGGCGCCGCGCCTCTTCCTCCCGCGTGCGTTCGGCGTGTTCCACGCGTTCCCTGGCCGCCGCGAGGTTCTCACGGCGGCTGCGGACGGTGCGGCCGAGCGCGGTGGCCGCGATCGCGAAGTCCAACCGCAACAGACTGGCCCCCGCCACCAGGGACTCGGAGTGGGTGGCGGCGTAGACACCGGTGATCGCCACGGCCGAGGCTGCCCCGACCGTCCACGCGGTGCGCCGGCTGCCGAGGAGGGCGAGGGTGTACAGGGCGATCAGGCTCGCTCCCGGGGCCGGCGAGATGTGTGAGGCGACGGCCATCAGCGTGAGGTCACCCGCCAGGGTGAAGAGGGCGACGCCCAGGGGCCAGCGGCTTCGGAAGGCCAGCGGCACGCACGACAGCGTCGTCCACACGACCTCGTGCCAACGAGGCTCCTGCCAGCCGTCCTTGCCGACGGCGGCGGTCGCCGCCGCGGCGATCACGATCAGCGGTACCGCCGGCAGCGCGTCTTTGATCCGGTCATGACGGGCCAGCCACTGTCGCCACACCATGGGCAGTTCCATTCCCTCACTCTAAGCAGCGCCGACCGGTGGAAGGCGAGGTCACCCCCCCCTTCCACCGGCCCGCATGCGATGTCGGTCCGTCGTGGTGACGGTCAGTTGGCCAGGCCGGAGGGCTCCGGTTCCCGCACGGCGTACAGCGGATGCGCGGGCTCGTCGGCGGGGCCTTCCACGGACACGTTGGGCAAGGCCTTGTCCAGCCGGCGGGGCAGCCACCAGTTGGCCCGTCCGCACAGGTGCATGAGCGCGGGGACGACGATCATGCGGATCAGCAGGGCATCCACAGCGACCGCCACCGCGAGGCTGACGCCGAACTCGGAGATGACCCGCATGCCGCCGAAGACGAAGGAGCCGAAGACACAGACCATGATGGTGGCCGCGACGGCGATGACCTTGCCGGTCTCGGCCTGGCCGACCCGGACCGCGCGGTGGCTGTCGCCGGTGTGGGCCCACTCCTCGCGCATGCGGCTGACGAGGAAGACCTGGTAGTCCATGGAGAGGCCGAACATGATGCCGACGACCAGGATCGGCACGAACGACTCGATCGGTCCGCCGGCACCGAGACCGAGCAGTCCGGCACCGAAGCCGTACTGGAAGACCACCACGATCGCGCCGAAGGCCACTCCGATGCTGAGGATGTTCAGCAGTGCGCCGACCGCCGGGATGAGCAGGCTGCGGAAGGCGATGGTCAGCAGCAGGAAGCCGAGCGCGGCGATCACCAGCACGAAGACGGGGAGCTTGCCCATCAGGACCGAGGCGAAGTCGTCGTTGCTCGCGGTGACGCCTCCCACGTAGACCTTCATCGACGTGCCCCGCTCGGCTTGCGGGATCACGTCGTCACGCAGGTGGTGGATCAGGTCGGAGGTGGCCTCCGACTGCGGGGAGGTCGTCGGGACGACGGAGACCACCCCGACGGTCTGTCCGTCCTTCATGGGCGCGGAGTTGGCACTGGCGACACCGTCGACCTTCTCGAGGGCGGTGACCAGTTTCCTCTCGGCGGCCTTGCCGGCGGCGTCGGGGGCCTGGACCGCCAGGACGAGCGGGCCGTTGAAGCCAGGCCCGAACCCGTCGGCGATCATGTCGTACGCCTGACGGTTCGTCGAGGTCGTCGGCAGGTTGCCGTCGTCGGACGCGCCCAGACGCAGCGACAGCGTCGGCAGGGCGAGCGCCGCTAGCACGGCCAGGGCGACGAGGGCCAGCGTCTTGGGCCTGGCCTGCACCCGCTCGGCCCACCGGCCCCACAGCCCGGCCCGGCCCGAGGAGCGCGGCCGGGTCCAGCCGGACATCTCGCGGCGCTCCTTGCGGCCAAGGACGCGCGGGCCGATCATGCCGAGCAGCGCCGGGAGCAGGGTGATGGCGGCCAGCACGGTCAGTGTGACGGTGATCGCCGCGCCGATCGCCATGCCGTTGATGATGCCGACGTTCAGGGTGAGCATGCCCAGCAGCGCGACGACGACGGTCAGCCCGGCGAACACCACGGCCCGGCCGGAGGTGTTGAGGGCCTTGGCTGCCGAT
Organism: Streptomyces viridochromogenes; assembly: GCF_001270495.1. GTDB lineage: Bacteria > Actinomycetota > Actinomycetes > Streptomycetales > Streptomycetaceae > Streptomyces > Streptomyces viridochromogenes_A. The sequence goes on along the minus strand of NZ_LGUR01000230.1, from coordinate 12,430 downwards.
TCGGCGACGCTCATGCCCGCCATGAGGTTGGTGCGGTGCCGGTTGACGATGAACAGCGCGTAGTCGATGCCCACGCCCAGACCGATCAGCGAACCCAGGGTGAGCGTGGTGTCGGAGAGCGTGATGACGTGGCTGAGCAGGATCACCGTGACCGCGGAGGTGCCGACACCGACGATGGCCGTGATGATCGGCAGCGCCGCCACCCAGACGGCCCGGAAGACGAACAGCAGCACGATGAAGGCGAGGACGATGCCCATGACGTCGGCGACTGGGTTGGGAGCGGGGTTGACGGTGAACGCCTGCCCGTTCAGCGCGATGTGCAGGGTCCCCGACTCCGGGCCGGTGGCGATTTCCTTCACGTGGTCGACCTGGGTGTCCTCCACCTCCCGGTCGAATGCGACCGAGGCGTAGGCCGTCCGGCCGTCCTTGCTGATCTGCCCCTTGCCGAGCGGTGTGTAGGGGCTGGTCACCTCGGCGACGCCCGGTGCCTCGGCTATCTCCTGCAGAGTCCGGGTCATCGCCTGCTTGGCGGCGGGCTCGGTGACCTCGCCGCCGTTCACCTGCCAGACCACCCGGCCGCTCTTGCCCGCCGCACTGTTGGAGGCTTGCTGGAGCAGTGCCGTCGCCTTGGCCGAGTCGGTGTCCTGCGAGGTCGGGCTGTTGCCGAAGGCGCTGCCGGCCGCACCGACTCCGGCGCCGAGAGCGAGCAACAGGCCCACCCAGACCAGGACGACGGCGAGCCGGTGCCGGTGGCACCAGCGGGCGAGAGGGGACATCGACGTGCCTTTCCAGGGGAATGCCATGCGACCGGGCCGACGATCACGGCCCACTCTCACGCTCGCAGTTCTCCGGCCTCTCGTCATTGGCCGTTCGCAGACACTTGCGTCTACTGCGATCGCAGCAGACGCGGTGGCGAAGAAGGCCTTGCTCCCCTGGTGAGCGGAGCGGAAGCCGTGGGTTCAGAGTTGGGTGGCTACCTGCGTTTCCTGGATCACCGCCGTGTGATGGTCGACGAGACCCGCCTGGTGTCCTGCGCCTGAAATCCGTTGGTGGTCGGCGGTCGGATTCCCGCCGCCGACCAGGCGCGTTGACCGTCAGCGGCTCGGCCGGAACTGCCTGGGAACTTTCGGCGCAGGACACTGGCGGAGCTCCGATACATCCGACACCGAGACATCGGCTGCCGAGGCTCAGCCGACAGCGCGAGCCGTCCACTCGGCGATCCGGCGGTGCTCGGCCTCGTCGAGGTCTTCGGCGTGCCCGTCGGGCAGAAGGCCGTCGTGCGCGTGATCCCGTCGTACCCGACGACCTCCCGCAGGAGGTACGGGCGGCCGCACAGCGCGTCGTCCAGGAGACGCTGGCCCATTTCCGCCGTCACGTCGCCGACGCCACGAGGCCGCCGTGGTGGCGTACGGAGCCTGAGAGGTGCGCCGGGCCTCATCGAGACCTTTACCGAGGCCCAGGACGCCTACTTGTCATCGGTCTCGAACAGCAGACGCAGCAGGTCGTTGAGGGGTTCGATGATGTCCAGCTCCTGGTTCAGCAGCCATTTCCCCTGCAGGCCGCCGAGCATCGCCTCGATCATCAGGGCCGCGCTTTCGGGGCTGATGCCCTCGCGGAGCCTGCCGCGCTCGGCGTACTCCCGCAGTCCCTCCGTCAGGTGTGCCAGCCCGTGGGCCTGTCGGTCGACGAAGTAGGAGTGCGCGAGGTGGTCCGGGCGTGAAGCGGCGGCGGCGAGCTCGATCCACAGGCACATCAGCTCGGGGTGTTCCTGGTGCTTGCGGAGCCGGGCGCTGAAGTAGGGCGCGAGATCATCCACGCCGGTGACCTGGGCGGTGCCCTCCGCCCACTCCTCGGAGTCGCGCTGTGCGAGGACCGCGCCGAGGAGTTCCTCCTTGCCGCGGAAGTGGTGGAGCAGCCCGGCGGCCGTGATGCCGGCGCGTTCGGCGATGTCACGCAGGGAAGCTGCGGCGTACCCGTGCTCAGCGAAGCTCTCGCGCGCCGCGCGCAGGATCTCCTCCCGCCGGGCCGCCGACTTGGCGTACGGCCCGCGTGCCTTCGCCTGACTCACGGTGCGGTCACCCCTCCTCGCGAACTGTCCGCGACAGCAGTCCGGCGGACTCCGCCTCACCTTACGCAGCGAGCCAGGCCAGTCATATAACGGTCGGATAACGAACGGCGTCCGTGGTCTTCTCGTCCTTGCTTCCTGACCCTAGCGTCCGATCGAAAGCTAAACGGGTGTTAGGAATTTGCTCCTCCCGGGATCACCGCTGCGCGCTCAACCCCGCTGAGGGCGACGGCGAAGGCCTCAGAACCTCCGGTCGGCGGACGAAAGAAGCCACCATGCGTATTCGACCCCCGCACACCCCACCCCGGTCTCTCGCTCTGGTCGCCCTGGCCACCACGGCCGTGCTGCTCACGACGACGGCATGCGACAGCCAGGCGGCATCCTCGTCGTCCACGGCCTCGACGCTCTCCCTGGCCATCATGGGCACCCCGAACTCGTTCGCTCCCGCCCAGCTCACCGAGGGGCAGCAGGCCTACGTCTGGAGCTCCCTCTACGACACGCTGCTCCTCGTCGACGACGACGGCGAGCTCCGCCCGGGCGCGGCACGGCGCTGGACGTACTCCGACAGCGGCCGGACATTGACCCTGACACTGCGCACGGGCATGAAGTTCAGCTCGGGTTCCCCGGTGACGGCGGCCGCCGTGAAGGCGACCCTGGACCTGATCAGGACGTCCGGCCAGAACCAGACGCAACTCGCCGCCGTGGAGTCCGTCGACGCTCCCGACGACAAGACGGTGGTGCTGAAGCTCCGCAACGCGGACGCGTCGCTCCTGCACGCCCTGGCCGGGGCCGGCGGGGTGATCGCCGATCCCCGGACCATGAGGGCCGGCGGTTCCGCGCTGAATCCGGTCTCCTCGGGGCCCTACACCCTGGACAAGGGCGCGACGGTCAACGGGTCGGTCTACGTGCTCAAGCGGCGCGACGACTACTGGAACAAGCGGGCCTATCCGTTCCCCACCGTCAAGATCAAGGTGATCTCCGACCGCGCCGCCTCGGTCAACGCCTTGAAGGCCGGTGAGATCAACGCCGGTTCCGTGGAGGTGCAGCAGCTGGGCTCGCTGAAGTCGGCCGGCTTCACCACCAAGCGCATAGAGGCGACCTCGGTGGCCACGCTCCTGCTGTTCGACCGCAAGGGCGAAGTGCTCAAGCCGCTCGGAGACGTGCGGGTGCGCAAGGCCGTCAACATGGCCTTCGACCGGGAGAAGATGGTCCGGCTCTTCCTCAAGGGCTCCGGCAAGGCGACGGAACAGCTGTACCACCCCCTGGACGAGGGCTACGACCCCGCGCTCGACCACACCTACCCCCACGACCCGGCCGGCGCGAAGAAGCTGCTGGCCGAGGCCGGATACCCGGACGGATTCTCGGTGCACATGCCGAGCCTGTACTTCACCAAGCCCTTCGAGCCCACCATCTCGCAGTCGCTCGCGGACATCGGCGTCAAGGTCACCTGGGACCCCGTACCCGCCCAGCAGACCATCTCGGCCCTGGCCACCAGGAAATACCCCATGGCCCTGGTCATCGACGGGCTGGACCCCGTCCCGGTGCAGACCCGCGACTACTTCTCCCCGAACGGGTACCGCAACGTGTTCGCCTCCACCGACCCCCGGCTCACGCGGCTGCTGCTGAAGGCGAACGGCGAACACGACGCCGCGAAGGCGGCAGAGGTGTACAAGCAGATCGACGCGTTCACGGTGAACAACGCCTGGACGGCGCCCGTCTTCTACATCGGCGTCCACTGGGTGACCAAGAAGGGCATCGTCTTCCGCGGGGACGGCTCCTCGACACAGAACAGTCTCCGGCAGTTCGGTCTCGCCGGTCAGGCCGGTGGGTGAGCCTCGGCATGATCCTCCATGTGCTGCGCCGCCTGGCCACGGGACTGGTGCTGGCGGTCCTGGTCACCATGATCACGTTTCTGCTGCTGAGCACGTCGTTCGACGACATCGCCGGCAGCGTCCTCGGCAGCTCCGCGACGCCGGCCCGCATCGAGCAGCAGAAAGCACAGCTGGGACTCGACCGCCCGGTTCTCGTGCAGTACCTGGACTGGCTGTCCCACGCCGTGCGGGGCGACTTCGGACTGTCCTACTTCACCAGCGAGCCCGTGCGGTCGGCCATCACCGCGCGTCTTGGTGTCACCCTGTCCGTAGTGCTGGCGGCGCTCCTGCTCACCGCCGTCGTCGGGGTGACGCTGGGCGTGCTGGCGGCCACCCGGGGCGGAGTCGTCGACCGGGTCGCGCAGGGCGCCTCCCTCTTCGGCCACCTCGTGCCGAACCTGCTGATCGCCATCGGGCTCGTATGGCTCCTGGCCCTGCGCCTGCACTGGTTTCCGGCGACCGGCTACACGCCGCTGGGCGAGGATCCCACCCGCTGGGCGGCTTCGATCACCATCCCGGTCCTCGCCCTGACGGCGGCCGGAGCCGCCAGTCTCACCTCCCAGGTCCGCGGCGCCATGATCGACGAACTGCGCAAGGACTACGTCCGCACCCTCCGGACACGCGGCATCCGTCCCCGCGCGATCCTGTTGCGCCACGCCCTGCGCAACGCCGCGGGCCCGGCACTGACGGTGCTGTCCCTTGAGTTCGTGCAGATGTTCGGCGGGGCGCTGGTCATCGAGCAGGTCTTCGCGCTGCCGGGCTTCGGCTCGTACGCCTTCAACGCGTCCCTCCAGGGCGACATCCCGATCATCATGGGCATCACGCTCTTCGCGGTGCTGCTCGTGGTCTGCGTCAACCTCCTCGTCGACCTCGCGAACGGCTGGCTCAACCCGAAGGCGAGGATCCGATGAACACCCCACCGAGCAACGCCGCCCCCGCCCGCGAGCAGGGAGGCCGGGACGAGACCCCCGCGGGCGGCAGGGCGCCTGTGCGCCGGCTGCTGCGCGATCCGCAGGCGGTCCTCAGCGCCGGCGTCCTGCTGGTCGTCGTCGCGCTGGGCCTGCTCACCCCGTTCATCACCGAGCACGGCCCCAACCAGGCCTCACTCGAGGCGATCAACGACGAGGCCGGTACCCACGGCTATCCGCTCGGCGGGGACAAGAGCGGCCGCGACATCTTCGCCAGACTCCTCCACTCGGTCAACACCAGCGTCGTCTCGGCACTCATCGGTACCAGCATCGCCCTCGCCGTCGGCGTCACCTTCGGCCTGATCGGCGGATACTACGACCGGCGCCTGCGGGGTGTCACCGAGTGGGTGTTCAGTCTCGTGATGACCTTCCCGGGGCTGCTGCTGCTCATCGTGCTGCTCCCGGTGACCAGGGGCGACTACCGCGTCACGATGATGATCTTCGGGGTGCTGCTGTCGCCCGGCATCTACCGTCTGGTCCGCAATCTGGTCCTCGGCGTCAGGAACGAGCCGTACGTGGACGCCGCCCGGGTGTCGGGTCTGCCGGACCGGCGCATCCTCGGGCGGCACATCCTCTACACGGTCCGCGGCCCGGTCGTCATCGCCACCGCGTTTCTCGCCGGAGCGTCCATCGGCGTGCAGTCGGGCCTCGCCTTCCTCGGGGTCGGGTCCAGCACGGTCCCCAGTTTCGGCGCGATGATCGCCGACGGGTTCACCAACTTCTACGAGGAACCCCTTCAGTTGCTGTGGCCGAGCCTGGCGCTCGGGGTCATCACCGCCTGTCTGGTCCTGCTCGGCAACTCGCTGCGGGACGTGCTCGAGGGCGGACGGCCGAAGCCGTCCAGGATCACCGCGCCCTCGCGCCGGCCGACGACCGGACCGGCGGCTGAGGCGGATCCTCCTGGACTGCTGACCGTTCAGGACCTCGCCGTCGCCTACCCGACACCCTCGGACGGGTTGAACGAGGTCGTCAGCGGGGTCACCCTCAGCCTCAGGGCGGGGGAGACACTGGGGCTCGTCGGCGAGTCGGGGTCGGGCAAGACGCAGACCGCGTTCGCGATCCTCGGCGTACTGCCCGCCGAGGCGGTCGTCACCCGCGGCTCGGTCCGCCTCGACGGGCGCGAACTCCTGGGCCTGGGCGAGCGCGAACTGTCCGGCATACGCGGCAGGGCCATCGCGTACGTCCCCCAGGAACCGATGGCGAACCTCGACCCGTCCGCCACCGTGGGCTCCCAGCTCGTCGAGGGGCTGCGCGCGGCGACGCCGACGCCCCGGCGTGAGGCCCGCGAACGCGCGCTCGCCCTCCTCGACCGCGTCGGCATCGCCGATCCCCGGCGGGTGTTCGCCTCCTACCCGCACCAGCTGTCCGGCGGTATGGCGCAGCGGGTCCTCATCGCGGGCGCCGTCGCGAGCCGGCCGTCGCTGCTCATCGCCGACGAGCCGACCACCGCCCTGGACGTGACCGTCCAGGCTGAGATCCTGGACCTGCTGCGCGACCTGCGCGAGGAGCTGAACATGGCGCTCCTGCTCGTGACCCACAACTTCGGTGTCGTCGCCGACAGTTGCGACCGCGTCGCCGTCATGCGGCAGGGCCGGATCGTCGAGACCGGAGACGTGCTCGACCTCTTCCGCGCACCCGGGCACCCGTATACCCGTACGCTGCTCGACGCGATCCTCGACGAGCACGCACCGCGCACCGACCCGCCCGGCATCGCCGACGAGCGCCCGCTGAAGGAGGTGCGATGACCGCGCCGCTGCTCGGCCTGAGCGACCTGCGGGTCAGCTACCCCGGACATGGCCTCAGGGCCCGCCCCACCGAAGTGCTGCACGGAGTGTCCCTCCAGGCCCGCGAGGGCGAGACCCTCGGGATCGTCGGAGAGTCCGGCTCCGGGAAGACGACCCTCGGGCGGGCCGTCCTCGGACTGGTGAAACCCAGCGGTGGGAACGTCCGGTTCCAGGGCCGGGACATCACCCACTCCTCCCGCAAGGAACGCCGCGCGCTCGCCCGGGACATCCAAGTCGTCTTCCAGGACCCGTACAGCTCACTCAACCCCGCCCTGGCCGTCGGCGACATCCTCAGCGAGCCGCTGACGGCACACGGTGCCACGGCACGCGAAGCACGGGCCCGCGTCGCGGAGTTGCTGGATCAGGTGGGGCTGCCCGGGGACGCGGCCCGGCGGCTGCCACGCGAGTTCAGTGGCGGACAACGGCAGCGGGTGGCGATCGCCCGCGCCCTCGCGCCCGTACCGCACCTGATCGTCTGCGACGAACCCGTCTCCGCCCTCGACCTGACGACCCAGGCCCGCGTGCTGGACCTGCTCGTCGACATCCAGCGACGCACCTCGGTCGCCTACCTGTTCATCTCGCACGACCTGGCCGTCATCCGGCACGTCAGCCATCGCGTGTGCGTCATGCGCGGCGGTGAGATCGTCGAGACCGGAACCGCCGGGCAGGTCACCTCCCGGCCCCGACACTCCTACACGCAGCGGCTGGTGCTCGCGGCGCCCGTCCCCGATCCGGTCGAGCAGCGCGAGCGCCGGGAGCGACGCCACCGGCTCCTGGCACGCGAGCGGGCGGACCTCTCCGGGGCGCGGATCCCTCGCCGCGCCGCAGCCGCACCGGAGGAGTGGAACGACACCGACAGGGACGCCTGAACCCGTGCGCACCGCGGACCCGCCGGAGAGCCCGACGGTGACGCAGGCCGTCGCCGCGGCGAGCGGACGCGCTCGCGACCGACACGGGCCCGACCGCCACCCGGACGGCCATGTCGCCACCCGGCGGCCCCACACCTCGGAACAGGAACTCGGAGACCCATGCTGAAGCCCCTCGCCACCGCCACCCGTGAACTGCTCCGCCTCGACGGCCTGTGGGACTTCGCCGTCGACACGGCCGTGGGCGAACGCCCCTGGGCCGGACCGCTCGACACCCGCCTCGAGGCCGCCGTGCCCGCCAGCTACAACGACCTGTTCACCGACAGCGCGATCCGCGAGCACGTCGGCTGGGTCTGGTACCAGCGCAGGGTCCGTGTGCCCCGGGGCTGGTCGGGTGACCGGGTGCTGCTGCGCCTGGACGCCGCCACGCACGAGGGCAGGGTGTACGTCGATGACGTGCTGGTCGCCGAACATATCGGTGGATACACGCCGTTCGAGGCCGACATCACCGAACGCGTCACCGCGGGGCAGGAGTTCCGTCTGACGATCGGCGTCAACAACGAACTCACCAACGTGACGATTCCCCCCGGCACGATCATCGTCACCGAGGACGGCCGCCGTCAGCAGAAGTACCACCACGACTTCTACAACTACGCCGGCCTCGCCCGCTCGGTGTGGCTGTACAGCGTGCCACCGGCCCACATCCAGGACATCACCGTCGTCACCGGGCTCGACTCGACGACCGCGACGGTGCAGTACGAGATCGAGACCAGCGAACCCGCCGCCGTGCGCGTCAGGATCCTGGACGCCGAAGGGGCCGAGGTGGCCGTGGGGCAGGGCGCGAGCGGGACGCTGCGCATCGAGGACGTGACACCGTGGCGGCCGGGCGCCGCGTACCTGTACGACCTGGTCGCCGAGATCGTGGACGGTGCGGAGGTACGGGACACCTATCCCCAGTCGTTCGGCGTGCGCACCGTCGAGGTCCGAGACACCCGGTTCCTCATCAACGGCGAGCCCTTCTACTTCACGGGCTTCGGCAAGCACGAGGACACTCCCGTGCGTGGCAAGGGTCACGACGACGCCTACCTGGTGCACGACTTCCAGCTCATGGAGTGGATGGGCGCCAACTCCTTCCGCACGACGCACTATCCGTACGCCGAGGAGGTGCTGGACTTCGCCGACCGGCACGGGATCGTCGTCATCGACGAAACCGCCGCCGTCGGCCTCAACCTCGCCGTCCAGGGAGGGCTGACGGGCCGCCCGCACCCGCCGACCTACTCGGAGGACACCCTCAACGACGACACGCGCGCGGCGCACGCCCGAGCCGTCCGGGAGCTGATCGGCCGCGACAAGAACCACCCCAGCGTGGTCATGTGGTGCGTCGCCAACGAGCCGTCCACCCACGAGGACGGTGCGCGCGAATACTTCGAGCCGCTGGTCGAACTCACCCGCAAGCTCGATCCGACCCGTCCCGTCTGCAGCACGGCGTCCCTTCTCACCACGCACGAGAACGACCGTATCGCCGACCTGTTCGACGTCGTCTGCCTCAACCGGTACTACGGCTGGTACCTCGCCAACGGCGACCTCACCACCGCGGAGGCGCTCATGGACGCGGAGCTGCGGGCCTGGGTCGACAAGCTCGGCAAGCCGGTCCTGATGACCGAGTACGGCGCCGACACGCTGCCGGGTCTGCACTCGGTCTGGGACCAGCCGTGGACGGAGGAGTACCAGGTGGCCTACCTGGCGGCGAACCACCGCGCCTTCGACCGCTGCGAGGCCGTCGTGGGCGAACACGTGTGGAACTTCGCCGACTTCCAGACCTCCCCCGGCATCCACCGCGTCGACGGCAACCGCAAGGGTGTCTTCACCCGTGAGCGCCGTCCCAAGGCCGCCGCTCACGCCCTGCGGGCGCGTTGGACCCCGCTGTCCGGCCGCAAGCCGTCGACCGACGCCTGACCGGCTCACCGCACACCGATTCCCACGACTGTTGGAAGCGAGGTTTCCCCAGTGCTCTCACCTACGAGACACCCCGCGAAACGAACGCTGTTGGCAGGAGGTGCCGCGGCGATCCTCGTCATCTCCTCGCACTCCGGCGCGGCTCTGGCAAGGACGTCTGAGCCGCCCGCCGGCGTCGCGGTCGACTTCGGTTCGACGAAAGGCCCGCTGCCGCGGCCCGAGGCACACAACAACTTCGGCAGCCTCAACTCATGGCCCCAGCAGCGCGCCGACGACGTGGCGTTCCTCAACAAACAGGGACTGCACGGTCAGATCTACCGCGTGTGGGTCAGCAGCCCGAAAGCGCCTGCCGAGAGCAACGTCTTCAACCTGTGCCACCTGGAGACCCAGTCCTGCGACCTGTCCATACTGGACGACTACCTCACCGACGCGAGCACCGTGTCCGACGAGCTGCTGGTGAACGTCAACCCCACGGCCTTCGTCGAGGGCAAGAGGCCGTGGAAGGACCTCGCTCCGATGCTGGAGCTGATCATCCGCAGCCTGAAGGAGAAGTACCCACGCGTCACGTACATCGAAGCGTTCAACGAACCGGACTGGCAGTTCCACGGAGAACAGCGCCACGACGGACACCCCGCTGAGGAGACGACACTGCAGCCCGACGGTCTGTACGGCTACTACGCGCCGTTCTACGAGGCCGTCGACAAGGTCAACAGGGGACTGCGGCCTGCGGACCGGATCAAGGTCGGCGGGCCGAGCTTGTCCCTGATGGACCCCAAGTGGGTGAAGCCCTTCCTCGACGCGTACGCGGCCGACCGGAACCCGCGCAAGCGCCTGGACTTCCTCTCGTACCACTCCTACCTCGCATGGGACGACGACTACCAGGTGGCGAAGCCCTACAAGGACGACCTCCGGGTGGTGGCGTCCCAGCGGAAGATCCTCCAGGGGTGGCTGAGGGAGCGCCGACTCGACCAGCACCTCCCCGCCTTCATCACCGAAACGGGCATCTACCCCGGGCCGAGCTTCGACGACACCGACCCGAGGAAGGACTACATCCGGCAGGCGGCCGCCATGGCCACCTACGGCTACCTGTACGCGAACCAGCCCGGCACGCGGCTGTTCAACTGGAACGTCCGGCACCGGGTCGAGGAACGCAAGGACCAGCTGGTGACCCGCACCCCGAACGGGCCGCTGAAGGACACCTTCACCCCTTACGGGAACATGATGCTGATGCAGTCCAAGATGAAGGACACCCGGGTGTCGGCCGTCGCGGAAGCCGCACTTGAAGGGGACAACGGCCTCTACGCGATGGCCTCGAAGGACCGCTCGGGCGCGTCGCTGATGGTCTGGAACTGGCAGCACGTGGGAGACCGCAGCCACCGGGCCACCATCACCATGTCCCGGATACCGTCGCAGCTCCGGCACGGCCCGGTCCGCGAGCGCGTGTACCGGATCGACCAGACGGCGAGCAACTACTTCGGTGACCCGGCCAAGGCCAGTCTCCAACTGGTCAGGGAGAGGATCGTCAGGTTGGGCAAAACCTACACCGAGACGGTCGACCTCCCGCCCAACGCGATCCACCTGATTCTCCTCGAACGCGCCTGACGAACGAGGATCGTCCCGAGACGACATCAGGGCCCCGCTCCGGCCGATGGATCACCGTATCCACACCGCACGGAAGCAAGGCCCTGTTGATCTTCGGCCGACCCGGATGCCAGCCGGTGTTGCCGGACCCGGGTCCGCTGTCGCCTTGCCCGGGTTCGACGCCCCACGCGCGGAATTGCGCAGGCGTAAGTCTCCAGCCCGACGGCACGTGGCAGAGTGAAGCGCTCCGGGTCTGATGGAGGCTCCGGCCTGCCCCGAGTTGCGTGGAGTCGGGACGGCTGATTTCACGTTACAGACGTTGTTCGCAGCTCGTATTCGACGAGGGTGAGCATTTCGAGCGCGAGCCTTGTCTCGCCCACGCCACCCTGACCGGTCAACGTGCGGATGCTGGTGCGGCCAAGAAGCTTCAGCGTCGCCTCGACTTCCCTCTCGCGCTCCAGACAGGGCATGGCGAGTCGGCCCGTGCCCGTCGGCCCGGACGGCATCGCTCCGGAGCCCGCCCCGCCCGTGTCCCGCAGGATGAGTCGCTCCATCTCCTGCGCAGGCGAGCCCCGGGCGCGAGCCCGTATCGGTCGTCCAGCACGCGCCGAGCCCCTTGGGAGACAGCCAGGGCATCGGCCTGCCGTTTCAGCCGGGACAGGGTCAGCATCCGTAGCGACCAGAACTCCTCGACCTGCGGATGCCGCCTCGTCAGCGTCAGCAGCTCTGCGGCAGCCGTGTCGCACGCCCCTTGGTCCACCTCTGTGGTCAGACACTCCGTGAGTGCGTGCAAGCAGAATCGGACCACCAAGGCGCCAGCGCGCGCCGATACGCGTCGGCCGCGCCACCCACGCCGCCCCTCTGGCACACTTCCCCGGCCTCGGACAACGCGCTCTCGAACCGCGCCGAGTCGACGGCCCGACCTGGAAGGTCGAGCAGGTAGCCGCCCGGCACGGCACACACCACGCCCCGGCCGGGCACGTGCCTCAGCAATGACACCCGTGCCGGTACGGCGTTACGGATCTCTGGCTTGTGCGCCTCCTGCTCCGGCAGACCCCTCACCTGTCGCACGATCTCGGTGGTTGCCACGGGACCCCCACGGATCGGGCAAACAACGTGACAGGCCCTCGTGCTCGCCCTCCGGCGATCTCGAGCCGTCGGTCCCCGGCGTGAATGTCGAGTGTTCCGAGGACATGCACGTCGAGGGCGTCGCCTGCGGTGGGCCCACGGTGAGAACGACGCACAGGTCATCGTCAGTCACCATCGCCGACCACCGTCTCGCGCGGCACGCTCCCTGCGGGGACGCCGGACGGCGAGGATGACGAGTCATGACGATCGT
>NZ_LGUR01000229.1 GCF_001270495.1 Streptomyces viridochromogenes | reverse complement strand
GAGGACGAGGCCCCTTCAGGGCCGAAGCGGGGGTCCAGGGGGCGGCAGCCCCCTGGCGGGGTCGAAGGGGCGGAGCCCCTTCAAGGGATGGGACGGGTAGGGGCGGCGGGGGCGAGGGAATAAACCGGAGCCCCCCTCCTGTTAACGCCGATCGCACACCACACGGCAAACGCAGGAGGCACACGTGCCGGCAGACGAGACCCGGGGCACCACAAACGGCACCACACACGGCACCGCCCCGGCCCCCCTCTCCGTACTCGACCTGGTCACGGTCAGCTCCGGCCACACCGCCACCGACGCCCTCCGCACCAGCGTCGACATCGCCCGCCTCGCGGAGTCCCGCGGATTCCACCGCTACTGGGTCGCCGAACACCACTCCATGCCCGGCGTGGCGTCCTCGTCCCCCGCCGTGATCCTCGCCCACATCGCCGCCCACACCACCCGCATCCGCCTCGGCTCCGGCGGCGTGATGCTCCCCAACCACGCCCCCCTCGTCATCGCGGAACAGTTCGGCACCCTGGAGGCCATGGCCCCCGGCCGCATCGACCTCGGCCTCGGCCGCGCCCCCGGCACGGACGGCGCCACCGCAGCCGCACTCCGCCGCACGGATCACCTCAACGAGGGCGCCGACGACTTCCCCGAGCAGCTCGCCGAACTCACCCGCTTCCTCGACGACGACTTCCCGGACGGCCACCCCTACCGCCGTATCCACGCCGTCCCCGGCCCCGTCCAGGCGACCTCACCCGGCGGCGTCCAGTCCCCGCACCGCCCCCCGATCTGGCTGCTCGGCTCCTCCGGCTTCAGCGCCCGCCTCGCAGCGGCCCTCGGCCTGCCCTTCGCCTTCGCGCACCACTTCTCGGCGCAGAACACCATCCCGGCCCTGGACCTGTACCGGGAGTCCTTCCAGCCCTCGGCCGTCCTCGACCGCCCGTACGCCCTCATCGGCGTCTCCGCCCTCGCCACCGACGACGAGAAGGAGGCCCGCCGCCAGGTCAGGGCCGCCGCCCTCAGCATGATCCGTCTGCGCACCGGCCGCCCCGGCCTGATCCCCACCCCCGAAGAGGCCGAGGCCCACGAATTCACCCCGCTGGAGCGCGAGTTCGCCGACTCCTGGAACGCCAACGTCGTCCACGGCACCCCCGACGAGGTCCGCGCCGGCCTCGACGACCTCCACAAGCGCACCGGCGCCGACGAGCTGATGATCACGAGCAACGCCCCCGGCATGGACGTACGCCTGCGCTCGTACGAACTCATCGCGGACGCCTACGACTTGCCGACCACCTGACCGCCCCTCCCCGAGGCGTCAGACCCGCACACCCAGCAACTCGGAGATACGATCCGGCGACACCGGCCGCGAGTACAGCCACCCCTGCCCGGTGTCGCACCCGATCCGTCGCAGCCGTGACGCCTGCGCCAGGGTCTCCACGCACTCCGCGGTGACCGTCAGCCCCAGCCGATGGGCCAGATCGATCATCGCCTCGACGACGACCTCGTCCGCCGGGTTCGGCGGGACGGCCGCGTTGTTGTCGCTCTCGTACTGGAAGCCCCGTACGAAGGAACCGTCCAGCTTCAGAACCGAGACCGGCAGCCGGCTCAGATAGGCGAGATTCGAGTAGCCGGTACCGAAGTCGTCGATCGCGATGCGTACGCCCATGTCGCTGAGCGCCTGGAGGTCCTGGATCGGGCGGCCCGCCGAGCCCATCACCGCCGACTCGGTCAGTTCCAACTGGAGCAGATGCGGGGCGAGTCCGGTCTCGTCGAGGATCCGGGCCACGTCCGCCACCAGGTCGGAGTCCCAGACCTGGCGGACGGCGACGTTCACGCTCACGAAGATCGGCGGCTCGTCGGGGTGCGCCAGCTGCCAGGCCTGTGCCTGCCGGCAGGCGGTCTCCAGGATCCACCGGCCGAGCGGCACGATCGAACCGTCCTCCTCGGCCAGTCCGATGAACCGATTCGGCGCCAGTACGCCGAACTGAGGATGATTCCAGCGGACAAGCGCCTCGACACCGCGCAGCCGGCCGTCCTCCATGCTGACCAACGGCTGGTACTCCAGGGCGAATTCACCGCGCTCGATGGCAGGGCGGAGCGTGGAGGCGAGGGCCTGGCGGGTCATGAGGTGGGCGTTGCGTTCGGGGTCGAAGAGCGTCCAGCGGTCCTTGCCGTCGGCCTTCGCCCAGTACAGCGTCGTGTCGGCGGCCGCCATCAGGGCGGTGGGAGTGGTGCCGGCGGCCTGGCGCTCCACGACGCCGATCGAGGCCGACACCGACAGGCGCCGCCCGCCCAGGTCGAAGGGGGCCCGCAGAGCTTCGAGCACCGACTCGGCGAGGTCGGCGAGTTGCTCGGTGCCTGTCGAGTCCTCGACGAGCAGGGCGAATTCGTCCCCGCCGAGCCGGGCCACCAGGGGCGGGATCGATCGGGCGTGGCCCGCCTCCTCGGCGCAGCGCGTGAGCCGCTCGGCCACGGCGCCCAGCAGCTTGTCGCCGACGCGATGGCCGAGGGTGTCGTTGATGGCCATGAAGCCGTCAAGGTCCAGGTAGCACAGGCCGATTCGCCCGGTGGTGCCGCTCTCGTCGTACGACTCCACCTCCAGCGCGGACGACAGGCGCTCGAAGAACAGGGTGCGGTTGGGCAGCCGGGTCACCGGGTCGTGCATCTCCAAGTGCCGCAACCGGGCCTGGAGTTCACGGTGGTCGCTGATGTCGGCGACGGAGAGCAGGACGCCGCCGGGCTCCTCGCCGGGCAGCGGCGCGACCGTGACCTGGACCCACAGGGAGTGCCCGTCGGGGTGTTTCAGCCGTCGTGTGCAGCGCAGTTGGGCCTGGCGGCCGCGCAGCACCTCGCGGTACGCGTGCCAGGCGCGCGCGTCGGAGGCGAGGTCCACCAGGTCGGCGGCGACGGACCCGGCCAGCTCACCGGGGGCCGTACCCAGCAGGTCGGTGAAGGAGGCGTTGGCTCCGGTCACCAGGCCCTCGCGATCGACCACGGCCATCGCCAGGGGGGCGGCGGAGAACGCGGAGGAATAGGGCGAGGACGATCCGGTACCGGGGGATGACTGTAGGTTACTCTCTGTGACGGCTGCCCCGATGAGGCCTGCCGCGGGCGTCGGCCCTTCGGACGTTCCGCTCACCGCTCGCTCCCGCAGTGCACTCGATCTTCGGATGGGTCTCATCGGAATGGTCGGCCGGTGGATGGGGGTGCCCCCTGCGGCCGCCGGGCCGTGTCCGTGCAGGAAAGTGTCAGGAAAGTGTGCCGATCATAGAGGCTGGCCCGAGGGCCTTCCACCTACTGTTCAGTGTTCCCACGCGAGGCGCGCTTCTGACAGATCGTTTCTGCCCGCACCTGGACAGCTTCTTCGAACCCTCGACCAGTTGTGACGTTCCGTGAGCGATTCGGGGGTGTCGGTTCTGACGACCCCTCGTCCCTCTCACCCGTCTGGTGCAGCTGAACAGGACGTAGTACGACAATCCGACACAGGCTGGGTGCGGTATCCCGCGAACCGCTCCCGGAGGTCCCCGTGCCGCGTCAGTTCCCCCCGCGCCGTGGGATGGGCCTGCTGCGGGACCGGCCCCGACTGCGCAGCACCGCCGCCTTGTTCACCACGATGTCGGCGCTCGCCGCGACTTCCCTGGCCGCCGGCCCCTCGGTCGCCGAACCGTTCGACACGGCGCCGTGCGCCCTCAAGCGGACCGCCGCCCACCACTCCGAGGGCCTGGACACCTGGAACGCCGCCTATCCGCGCCCGACCAGGGAACTCGACGCGGTCATGGTCTTCCTGTCCTTCCCGGACTCGGCCCCCCTGACGACCCCCGCCGAACTGACGGCCGACCACTTCCCGGCCACCACCCGCTTCTTCGAACACGCCTCCTACGGCAGATTCACCCTGCGCCCGCATCCGCTCCGGCACTGGATCCGCATGCCGAGGCCGTCCACGGCGTACGCCATACAGCGTGACTGGCGTGTCGCCGACCGGGCCGCCTATCTGCGGGACGCGCTCGCCGCGGCGGACCGGCAGGTGGACTTCTCCCGCTACGACATCGTCTACTTCGTCGCCGACCCGGACGCGCCCGGCGTCGACTCGGACGCCACGAAGGTCGTCAACCTCGACACACCGCTGCGGGCCGACGACACCGACATCCGGCGCGTCGTCACGGTCTTCGAGAACCATCCGCCGGACCGGCTGGTCCTCGCCCACGAGACCGGCCATGTCTTCGACCTGCCGGACCTGTACCACCGCCCGGTGGACGGCAAGGGCGACTGGGACACCTATGTCGGCGACTGGGACCTGATGGGCAGCCAGTTCGGCATGGCCCCGGATCTGTTCGGCTGGCACAAATGGAAGCTCGGGTGGCTGGAGCCGCGGCAGGTGGTGTGCGTGCAGGGGCGGGGCGGCGGACCGGTGCGGCTGACGCTGGAGCCGCTGTCGGCTGCGTCGGGGATTCCGGCGCAGCCGGGTGCGGCCGGATCGCCCGGCGCTGTCGGGGCCCAGGGCGCGTTCGACGACCGCGGCGCCTTCGGTACGCATGCCGCGCTCGGGGCGTACGACACGCTCGGGGCGTACGGCGGCGTGCCGGGCTTCGGACTGGGCAACGGCACCAAGCTCGCCGTCGTCCCCACCGGACCGGAAAGCGCCCTCGCCTTCGAGGTGCGCGGCCCGGCGGGCAACGACATGCGGACCTGCCGGCAGGGGGTGCTGGTGTACCGGGTGCGCAGTCAGACGGAGTCCGGGGGCGGGCCGGTCGAGGTGATCGACGCCCATCCGCGCAGCGAGGCCTGCTGGGAGGAGTCCGTGTATCCGCCGCTCGCGGACGCGCCGGTCGGACTCGGCGAGAGCTTCACCGTGCCGGAGGAGCGGGTGCGGGTGGACGTGGAGGGGCGGACGGTCTCGGGGGCGTGGACCGTGAAGATCACGGCGATCGGGTAGCGCGTGCGCCGGGTGGAGGGTCGCGTGCCGGGACAGATGTACGCCGGATGGCAGCGGTACGCCTCGCGGCCCGCTTGTGCGCTGGGGGGAAAGCCGAGAAGCCCTTCGTTTCCACGCTTCCACGACGGGCTCTCATCGCAAAAACGAAGGCCCCCCGCAATTGCGAGGAGCCTTCACCGTCTGTGCGCCGCCAGGGACTCGAACCCCGGACCCGCTGATTAAGAGTCAGCTGCTCTAACCAACTGAGCTAGCGGCGCCTGCTGACGTCGTAGACCTTAGCATCCTGATCGGGGTGGGGAAAAATCGATATCCGAACGGCAGCGCGAGCCGCCCGCACGGCCGCCCAGAGCAGCACCTCTGCCCCCGGTAACCAGGGATTACGGGTGTCCGGGGCGACCAGCCAGCGGCCGCCGGAGAGGGCGTCGGTGCCGGACCGGCCCGGCACGGTCACCGCGTCTCCGGGGCCGTGGCAGAGGAGCGCCGGTACGTCGCCCGCACGGCCGAACTCCTCCCAGCGCAGCAGCGACGGCAGCCGCTGGGCCGTACCGGGCGTGGCGAACAGCAGCATCCGGCCCCGGAACATCGCCACCGGCCCCGATCCGGGCCCTTCCTCCCACAACTGGTCGACCATCCGGCGGCCGAAGACCGCGGGTGCGCTCACGACGTCGAAGACGGAGCCGCAGGACAGGACCGCGGGGGCCGTCGGCCGCTCGTCGCGGAACGCCTGGGCGCTGCGCGGATACGGTTCTGCGGAGGCGAGCCAGGCGGCGCCGTCCGCGGTGAGGGAGGCGGGCGAGAACGGGACGTTGCGTGTGCTGCTCATGGCGAATACATCTACCGACGGTGAGCGCGCCACTCCCGAGAGTTCCCGGAAACCGGGACAGGGTGGGGTGGCGGGGCGTATCTTGCCCGCCCGGCATATGCCATGAGGGTGCCCACGCCGGTGCCCATGGGGGCACCCGGGTGCGTCACACCGGGTCGACGTGCCCCGGGCCCTCGACCCCCCGCATCAGATCCCTGCCGAACTCCACCATCTTCTTGGCGTAGTCCTCGGTCCACTCGGCCCGCGCGGCGATGTCGGCGGGCGTCAGCCTGTCGAACCGCCGGGGATCCGCCAGCTGGGCCGCGGCCATGGCCTGGAACTCCACCGCACGGTCCGTCGCCGCCCGGAACGCCTGCGTCAGCTCGGTCGCCCGCGCCAGCAGCGCCCGCGGGTCGTCGATCGACTCCAGGTCGAAGAAGTGCTCCGGGTCGGCGGCCACCTGCGTGGGCTCGAAGAGCAGGGGCGCGGGGCGTAGCCGCGGTTCGCTCCGACGCGGCGTGGGCTCCGCCATGTCTTCTCCTTCTCTTACGTCACCGAACTAGTACGTCACTGATTTGGTACGGCGCCGATCCAGTACGTCGCCGATCTGATTGCTCCCCGGCGACCGACCCCCGCAACCGGCCACCCCCCGGCGGACCGTTTCACCGTCCATTGTCCCGCGCCCACGCAAGTGGCCGTCGGGCCCGGCCGAACGGCCTGCCACCAGGTTCAGCCGCTCCGCCACGCGACCCGATGTTCCGCCAGCCGGGCCAGAACCGCGTGATTCGCCTCCCAACCGTCCGGGAACTTCACCAGCGTCCCCAGCTGCACCGGCTCGGTCGACGGGTAGTCGTCCAGCAGTTCGCTCACCCCTGCCCGGCACACCACGATGCACGCGTGCCGGTGGCGGGAGGCGAGGACGCACAGGCGGCCCGTCTCCAGGTGGAAGGCGGTGGCGTCGGGGCGGCCGGAGAGGGGGTGGAGGACCACGGTCACGTCGTACTCGCGGCCCTGGAGGCGATTCGCCGTGTCCACGGTGACGTCCGTCACCCCCAGCTCGGCCAGGGCCGCCCGGACTGCCGCCGCCTGGTCCCGATGGGCCGTGCCGACCGCGACCCGGTCGGCGGTGAGGGGCGCGGGATCGGGCGAGCGCTCGGAGGTTGCCGCTCCGCCCCGGTCCAGCAGGCGTCGCACGACCGTCGCCACCGCCCGGACCGCCTCGGGATCCGTCCGCGGGGTGTGCCGGGCGGGCAGCTCCAGGAGCCCCCAGCCCGACTCCGCCGCCTCGTCGATCACCCGGTCGGGGCCCGAGCCGTCCGACGGGACCGCGAAGGACAGGCGTCGGTCGCCGTGGTCGGTACCGCTACGGAACGGGGTGTACGGGTAGAAGGCGTCGGAGACGAGGGGCGCGGCGGACGCGGGGAGCCGCCATGAGACCGGCAGGCGGTGCTGGGGCAGTTCGGGGTTGTGGGCCAGGAGGGTGGTGACGGCCGAGCCCGACGGGTCGTACGACAGGCCCGCCCACTGCTCGCTGCCGACGATGGAGAACGGGTCCAGCTGGCCGGGGTCGCCGACGAACAGCGCCCGTTCGAAGAGGCCGGCCACCGCGAGCAGCGAGTCCGAGCGCATCTGGTACGCCTCGTCGACGATCGCGTGCCGCCAGGGCTCGTCGACCTTGACGTGCGCCCACTTGGCCGCCGTGGAGATGACGACCGAGAGGCCGGCCAGGTCGCCCGCCTTCGCCGACTTGCGTACGTTCGGCAGGTCGTCCAGCGCCTTGTCGTACGGGTCGGCGTCGCTGCTGTGCAGTCGGCCCACCGGCAGCTCGGGGTTCTTCTCGGCAAGCCGCAGCACCAGGTCGTCGACCTGGGCGTTGGTCTGCGCGACGACCATCAGCGGGCGCCCCGCGTCGGCGAGTTCGAGGGCCGCACGGACGACGAGCGTGGACTTGCCGGCACCGGGCGGGGAGTCGACGACGACGCCGCGCGCGGTGCCGTGCAGGGTGTCGTGGAGGATCGCGTCGGTGGCCTCGGTCGCCGCGGCACCGGGGTCGAACACGGCGGTCACAGCACGTCCCCCTCGGTCAGGGCGTCGGCGGCCTCGGGGACCTGCTCCCCTGGAGGCCCGCCGTGCGTCCACGGCGTCTGCTCCGGGTCGGGCAGCTTCGCGCCGCCCCGCGGCTCGTGCTCGAACAGCGTGAAGCACAGCAGGTCGCCCTTCTCGGGCACCGACCCCTCCTCCGGCTCCTTGCCGCGGCCCATCTTGTCCAGCACCCGCAGCACCACGAGCGTGCCCCCGTCCTCGATGTCCCCCTCGTACCCGACGAACTCCGCCGACTGGGGCTTCCCGCCCAGCGAACGGAACACCTTGGCCCGCTCGCCCAGATGCGGCCGGTCGTCCGTGCGGACGGTGACCAGGGGGCGCGGACTGGGGCGCTTGCCCTCGCTGTACGCCATGACGACCTCGGTGACCTCGCCCGCGAACGCCTCCCCGGACAGCCGCCGCCCCGCCATCACCAGCGGGTCGTCGAGCGCCTCCTGCGCCTCCAGACGGGCCTGTTCGCGCTCGCGCGCGGCGAGCTTGTTCGCGGCGGTGACCGCGTCGTCACGGCGCGGTTGCGGGGGTTCGCCGGCGAGGACGCGGTCGCGGTGGCCGGTGAAGGACCAGCGGTCGCGGGTCCAGCGCTCCTCGACGTGCTGCCCGACCTCGGGCAGGCGGGACCGCAGCAGCTCCAGGCCGCGCCACACCGCGTCCCAGGTGGGCCGGGTCCGGCTCTCGACGAGGGCGCGGATCTCCCGCTCGGCGGCGGTGAGGTCCCCGAGCCGGTCGTCCGCCTCCAGTCCGTCCTCCGCGGCGGCGAGGGCGGTGCGGGCGCGGTCGTAGCGCTCGATGGCGGGGGCGAGCAGCTTGTTGTCGAACGCCGGGTCGGTGGCGGGACCGGCCGGCGGACACAGCAGCTGGCCCTGGGCGTCACGCGCGAGCTCCGCCCGCAGCGCGGCCTCGGCGCCCGTCTCGCCCTCCGGGGGGTCGATCCATGCCAGCAGCGCGCCGAGGTGCTGGTCCTCCAGGGTGGACTGGCCGGTCGTCCAGTGCCGGGTCAGTACGTCCGTCATGGCCGGCAGCAGGCAGGAGCCGGGTACGCGGGACCGCTCGGCGAAGTGGGTCAGCCAGCGGCCGAGCAGCGGCACGCGCGGGGGCGCCGGATAGGGGGTCTCCGGGTCCTGTTCCGCCGTACGCCGGAAGCGCATCGAGCGGCCCAGGAGCCGTACGAAGTCGATGCCCGCGCGGCTCGGCACGATCAACTGCGGGGCGTCCGCGCACAGTTCGACCTCGACCTTGACCCGCTTGCCGGTCTCCGGATCGGTCTCGTTGCGCTCGGCCGCCTCCACGTCCTCGGCGTAGGCGTCGATGTACGGCAGGACGACGTCCGCCAGCTCGGACAGGAAGGCGAACCGGAGGTCCCGGTCGCGCGGCTGGGGTACGACCAGCAGGTGCGGGGCGTCCCGGTCGGTGCCGACCAGCGCGCCGAGCGGGGCCCCGGCCTCGCCCGCGGTGGTGAGGGGCACGAAAACCAGCGGCCGTTCGGACAGGTGCCGGTGGCGGACGGTGGCGGCGGGCTGGGCGCGGCCCGTGCTCACGGCCTCAAGGCGGGCGAGGGTGGAGATCAGTGACATACGGCCACCGCCTCCGGGCGGCCGGGTGCTTCCACCGCTCGGCCGAGGTCCCCGGGTTCCCGGCCGAGGGCCTCGGCACGCAGCCGCGCCGCCCTGCGCAGGGCCGCCACCGCCGGGTCGTCCGGGTCGCCGGACTCGCCCCGGGCCGCCGACAGGACGTCCTCGACCGTCGTCAGGTCGCCCAGCTCGGCCCGCACCGAACGGCCCAGCGACGTCACCGCGCCGGACGCGCGGGACCGGGCCCGGCAGTGGAAGGCCAGCTCGCAGGCGGACAGGCACTCGGGCGCGTACGTCGCCGGGACCGACTCGACGGCTGCCGTCAGGTCGGCGGCGGGCAGTTCGGGGGAGAAGCAGGTGCCGTCGGGGAGGGCGTCGGCGATGTCCTCGATGCGGGTCAGCCGGGCCAGCTGGCGGGCGGTCACCGCGCGCTGCTTGCGGACGTCGACGGCCGAGGCGGTCGGGAGGTTGGAGAAGTCCTTGGGGCAGACCAGGAGCACGCGGTGGCGCACGCGCGGGGCGGGGGCGCCGTCCGAGCCGCTCCGCCCCAGGGGCGTCTCGGCCTCCGGCTTCGCGCCGAGTCGGGCGGCGACCTGCTCCAGCGCCAGTACGTACACCGCGGACTGTCGCGCGGCCGCGCCGACCTTCGCCGGGTCCGCCGCACCGTCCAGCATCGGGAAGGACTTGATCTCCACCACCGTCCAGCTGCCGTCCGGGTGCACGACGACCGCGTCCGGCTCCAGGAAGGCGGGCGAGCCGGCGACGTCCAGCGCGAGCATCGGATGGTCGAGCAGTGTCCACTCGCCGCTCGCCTCGGTGGCCTCGCGCAGGGCCAGTGCCGTACGGGCCGTGCGGCCCTCGGGGCCGGTCGCGGTGAGGTCGGGCACACGCGCGTGGGCGGGCGGTTCGGCGGTGCGGTCCAGTCTCTCGTGCACCAGCCGCAGCAGTTCCGCGCCGCCGTCCGCCTTGACCTTGGCCTCGAAGGCGTTCCCGCGCGTGAAGGCGAACTGCGACTGTCCGAAGACCGACGGCGAGCCCAGCGCGCTCGCCAGTGCCGCCTTGTTCACCCCGGCGCCGTCCAGGATCGCGCGCCGCTTGCAGCCGGGGTTGGCGGCGAGGGCGGCCAGGGCCCGTGCGTCCAGCGCCTTGGCCGGTACGTCGGGACCGCGCAGCTCAGCGAGCCGGTGCCGGAGCGCCGTCCCCCGCGTCCTGGGGAGAGGCACTCGGCTCGGCTCCGGATCCGATCCGGGACTCGCGCTGCCGTGGAATTCGCTCACCCGCGGAAGTCTGGCATCCGTCACTGACAATTGAGGAAGAAGCGTCGTCGCAGGCCACCGTGACGGTCCCACCCGCGCTGCCCCGGGCACCCTTCGTGACCGCCCCGCCGGAGGCCGTTCCGGCCATCGCGACGGGTGCCACCTCCGGACCGAACCGCGCCCTGACCCGGTCCGCGGTCCGCAGCACGTACGGCGTCAGCAGCAACCCGACGCCCATCACGGCGGCGCCCGCGGCCGCGTCCAGGAAGTAGTGGTTGGCGGTGCCCATCACGACGATCGTGGTGATCAGGGGGTAGGCGACGGCCGCGACCTTCGTCAGGCGGGTCCCGCCGTACCGCCACAGCATCACCCCGCACCACAGCGCCCAGCCGACGTGCAGGCTCGGCATGGCCGCGTACTGGTTCGTCATGCCCCCCATGCCCTTCGGCGCGCTCGCCGCGCCGCCCCACCAGCCGTACGAGCTGTACTGGGCCATCGTGTCCACGAAGCCGTAGCCCTCGGCGAGCAGCCGGGGCGGGCAGGTGGGCAGCAGGGTGAAGCCGATCAGACCTATGAAGGTCGACGTCATCAGCCAGGTGCGGGCCGCGCGGTAGTGCACGGTGCGGGACCTGAAGATCCAGACCAGGAGCGCGGGGGTGACCAGGTAGTGCAGTGACGCGTACCAGAAGTCGGCCGGGATGCCGAGCCAGGGCTCCCTGGTGAAGAGGCGGTTGAGAGGGTGCTCCGCGTTGAGATACAGGGCCTTCTCGATGTCCAGGATCGCCAGGCCGTGGTCGACGGCATGGCTGACATCGCCCCGGGCGAGGAGGCGGCCCGCCGAGTAGCAGGCGTAGACCAGGAGTATCAGCGGCAACTCGGTCCACCAGCGCAGGCGGGTCCGCGGCGTCGCCTCCACGCCAGCTGTCTCGGCGCGTGGCATCCGATCGCCTCCCCCTTCTTGTCGCGGCGCCCGGTTGACCGGTCGTACCACTTTACGGTGTATGCGCGGGCCCCCTGCGGGCGCCCCGGCCCTCAAGACGCAGAGATCGCCCCCGGGGTTGCCCCCGCACAGCGTGCGGGATGATGGACGGGTCCCGCCTCTCGTTTCTCCCGGAAAGGCCTTTCCATGGCACCGCGCATCCTGCTGGCCCGGCACGGACAGACGGCGTGGTCGCTGTCCGGCAAGCACACGGGCCGGACCGATGTGCCGCTACTGGAGGAGGGCCGCCGGGGCGCGAAGCTGCTGGGCGAGCGTCTGTACCGGTCGCCGTACGACGGGCTGGCGGGGGTCGAGATCCGCACCAGCCCGTTGTCACGCGCGCGTGAGACGTGCGAACTCGCCGGCTTCGGTGAACGCGCGCGTACCTGGGACACGCTCATGGAGTGGGACTACGGCGCGTACGAAGGCATGACACCGGCGGAGATCCAGTCCGTGCGGCCCGGCTGGCTCATCTGGCGCGACGGCGTGCCGGAGGGGGAGAGCCTGTCCGAGGTGACGGCCCGTGCCGACGAGGTGGTGGCATGGGCGCGCGAGGCGGACCGTGACGTGCTGGTCTTCGCGCACGGGCACATCCTGCGGTCCATAGGCGCGCGCTGGCTGGGCCTGCCGCTCGACTTCGCTGCCCGCATCCGGCTGAACCCGACGTCGCTGTCGGTGCTGGGGTGGGCGTACGGGGAGCCGGCGATCGAGAGCTGGAACGACTTGGGGCACCTGGCGGCGTAGCCGGTCGACCGGGGGCCGCGCCGGTCACGCCATGCGGGGGGTGCTCGCGTGCCGTTCCAGGAAGGCCGACACGCCGCTCGCCCGCCGGTGCGGCAGCAGTACCCGGGCCGTCCCGGCCAGCATCGTCTGCACCCGCGACGACTGCACCTGGTCGAGCAGGTCCAGCACCCGCATGCCGGCGGCCGCGGCCTCGTCAGGGCGTCCGCCCCGGGCCAGGTCGTCCGCCAGTTCCGCCGTGTACAGCGCGATGTTGCGCGTGAAGTGCGGGTCCTGGAGCTCGGCCGCCCGCCCGGCGTGCCGCGCCGCCCGCTGCCAGTTGCCGAGTATCGACCAGCACTGCGCCTCCAGCGCCTCCAGCTCGGCCTCTCCGTAGAAGCTCATCCACTCGGGGTCGGCGTCGGAGCGGCCCCGGTCGAAGAGGGCCTGTGCGCGGACGAGGGCCTGCTCGCAGCCGGTGCGGTCGGCGAGCCCCGCCCAGCCACCCGCCTCGCGCAGCGCCAGCAGCGACATCAGACGGGAGGAGCCCAGGGGGCGGGCGACGCGCTGCGCCGCCTGCGCCGCCCGCACGGCCTCACGCGGCCGGCCCGCGTCCCGTGCCAGGAACGACGTGTTGCAGAAGGCGTGCGCCTCCAGTGCCGGGTCGCCCGCCATCCGGGCCGTCGCCAGTGCCTCCGCGTAGTGCGAGCGCGCGTCGTCGAACCGTCCCGAGTCGTGCGCCAGCCACCCCACCGAGATGGCCAGTTCACCCGCGCCCGAGTGGAGCCGGTCGCCGGTCGCCTGCCGGGTCGTACCGGCGTCGAGCAGCTCGTAGGCGGCACGCAGCGGGGCGGCGGCACGCCGGTAGAGGCCGTCGGCGCCGTGCCGGTCGTCGAGCAGCCGGATACGGCGTACGGCTTCCTCGAGCGCGTCCGCCTCGTGCCCCCCGACACGTCGGACGGGACGCTCCGCGGCCGCGGCGTCGAAGGCGAGCCCCAGCGGGCTCAGCGAGGCGGCGGCCACTGTGGCGCCTCCGCCGGTCATGAATGCGCGACGCAGCACGTCGCTCTCCTCGTAGATCTCGTGACTCTGGTGGTTCTCGTGGTTCTGCTCTGATCCGTACGGGTCGTGCGGGGCGTACGGGTTCTGCGGGTCATACGGCTCGTGGTCCCTCCACGTCTCACTTGCAGCGCACGCCGGTCTCGTGGTGTGCAAGAGGGGCGCGTCCTCGTCGGCGTGCGCCCGGCGTCCGCGTACGGACGAGCGGGGCGCGAAGCCCAGGTCGGTGAGCGTGCGGCCGGGGAACATGTGCAGGAACACCCGTTCGTACGCGTAGTTGGGGCAGCGGATCTCGCCGGCCTCGACCCGCCCGACGTAACGCGCGTCACAGCTGACCCGCTCGCCGATCTCGCGAGCGGCCCGTCGTACCGCCGCGGCGAACTCGGCCGGCGAGCGCTGTCCGCGCAGCTGCCGGAACGCGAGATTCGGCCTCGGTGGCCGGGTGGGCTGGGACGAGGTCAGCTCTGACGACGTCATGGCCGGGTCCTCTCATGCGAACCGTCGAACCATGCCGGAGCGAGGACGAGTTGAGCCGAATACCCGTACCGAATATCCGTGTGGTGCCCTTGCTGTCGGCGGGCATGAACGTACCTGCTGTAGCGGACTCGCCACGCAGTGTTTGGCTACAAAACGGATATCTCATACGGGATCCGCCATGAACTGCCATCCTTTGCGGCTGACTTCCGCCGTAGCCGTTGACGTCGCGGCGCGTTGAACTCCTCGGACTGCAAAAGGGGTTCCGTGGTGGAGGTCGGGATGGAGACCAGCCAGAGCATCGCTCCGCATGCGTCGTCGACAACGGCCGGGCACGCGCCGACCGCAGAGTGCGGCGAGCCGCCGGCGGCGGGCTGTGACGTGGTCACGGTTCCGGCACGGCAGGGCCTGGAGGCGGTCGACATCCTGCGGCGGGGGGCCGCCGCGGACGCGGTGGGGCCCGTACTGCACGACGGCGGCTGCGACACCCTCGGCTTCGTCGTCCCGTCCGGCACGGCCGCCGCCTGGGACGTGCCGGGCAGCACCTGTACGGAGACCGACGGCCGCGGGCTGAGCCTGAACCCGAACCCCGAGCCGCCGGTCGAGGGCTCGGACTGGCTCCTGCCGCCCGGTGAGGCGGACCTGGCGACGGATCCCGCGGTGCTGCGGGCGGCCCTGGGGGAGGCCGCGCGGCTGATCGAGGCGGCCGACAACTGCCGGTGACTGCGCTGCCCGGGCGACGCGGCCTGCCGCTTGCGACAATGACCCAATGGGAAAGTCCAGGAACGCCAGGCGCCGGCCGGCCGAAGCCGAAGCAGTCGTCGAACGCGTCGACGGCGGACTCGCCGAGCTGATACCCGACCGGGACCGTGCCCGGGCCTGGACGCTCCTCGTCGACGGGGCTCCCCAGTCGCACGTCGACCTGGACGACCCGGCGTACCTCTCCTTCGAGTACCAGCGGCGCCTGGGGCACGTCATCGATCTCGTCGCCCCGCCGGGCAAACCGGTACGGGCGGTCCACCTCGGCGGTGGTGCCCTCACCCTCGCCCGCTATGTCGCCGCCACCCGGCCCCGTTCCACCCAGCAGGTCGTGGAGCGGGACGCCCCCCTCGTCCAACTGGTCCGCCGGGAGCTGCCGTTGGATCCAGGCGCCCGGATCCGGGTGCGGTCGGCGGACGCCCGGGACGGGCTCGCCAAGGTGCCCGACGGGTGGGCCGACCTCGTCATCGCCGACGTCTTCAGCGGGACCCGTACTCCCGCCCACCTGACCTCGACCGAGTTCCTCGACGACGTACGCAGGGTCCTGGCGCCCGGCGGCGTCTACGCCGCCAACCTCGCGGACGGCCCGCCGCTCGCACATCTGCGCGGCCAGATCGCCACTGCCGCCGTCCGGTTCGCGGAACTCGCCCTGGCAGCCGACCCGGCCGTACTGCGCGGCAAGCGCTTCGGCAACGCCGTCCTCGTCGCATCCGACCGGCCGCTCCCCGTCGCCGAGCTGACCCGTCGCGCCGCCTCCGATCCGCATCCCGCCCGCGTCGAGCACGGCAAGGCGCTCAGCGACTTCACCGGTGGGGCCGCCCCCGTGACCGACCTCGCGGCGGTGGCCTCCCCGGCCCCGCCACCGTCGGTGTTCCGGTGACTCAGTAGTCCCCGATCTCCACCCGCGGCGGCCCGTCGTGCCATGTGCAGAACACCGACACCCGGTCCGCTCCGGCGCTGAACTCCACCCGGATCCACGTCTGCGTCTTCCACACCTGCATCGACCAGCCCGAGCCCGGGGTCGCCGAGACGAGGGTCGCGTCCGTCTCGGCGATGTCGAAGACCACGCGGCCGCCGTCGGTGTCGTAGCTCTTGACCTGCCCGGATGTGCCGGGGGAGGGGCTGGTGCGCTGCGGCGGGGTCTTCGAGGGGGCCGGCGTGCGGGGCGTCCCGGTCGGCTTCGGTGAGGGGCTCGAAGGGCTGGAAGGCCCCTTCGAGGGGGTCGGCCGATTCGTCGACGACGCCAGCGGCTTCGACTCCTGCGTCGTCGCGTCGGCCGCCGTGATGGGCAGGGCGCGGGGCCGGTCGTACACGGTGCCCGCCATCACCGTGTGGACACCCCACCACGACAGCGTGACCGCCGCGCCCGTGGCGAGCGACCAAGCCAGTACGTGTACGAGTCCTCTGCGCATCGCGGGCCATACTGCCTCACCCGTCCCGGACGTGTCGTGCGGTTGTCCACGGGGTCGGAGTTGTCCACGGAGCGGTCCATAGGACCGGAGTTGTCCACAGGCGCTGAGTTGTCCACAGGTCCGGACCTGCCTCGCTCGCATGGCGTACGGTGCGGCGCATGGCAAGTGTGCTCGTGGTCGAGGACGACCAGTTCGTACGCTCGGCGCTCATCCGGCACCTGACCGACGCCGCCCACACGGTGCGCAGCGTCGGTACGGCACTGGAGGCGCTGCGCGAGGTCGCCCATTTCCGCTTCGACGTGGTGATCCTGGACCTCGGTCTGCCCGATCTGGACGGCTCCGAGGCCCTGAAGATGCTGCGCGGCATCACGGACGTGCCGGTGATCATCGCCACGGCACGGGACGACGAGGCGGAGATCGTCCGGCTGCTGAACGCGGGGGCGGACGACTATCTGACCAAGCCGTTCTCGGTCGAGCACCTCTCGGCCCGGATGGCCGCCGTCCTGCGCCGGGCCCGGTCGGGCAGCGGGGAGGCCGCGCCGTCGAGTGTGCTCCGCGTCGGCGGTCTGACCGTCGACCCACTGCGCCGCCAGGCCGAGTTGGACGGCGCGAGCCTGGACCTCACCCGCCGCGAGTTCGACCTGCTCGCCTTCCTGGCCGGGCGGCCCGGGGTCGTCGTCCCGCGCAAGGAACTGCTCGCCGAGGTGTGGCAGCAGTCGTACGGCGACGACCAGACCATCGACGTCCATCTGTCCTGGCTGCGCCGCAAACTGGGCGAGACCGCCGCGAGCCCGCGCTATCTGCACACCCTGCGGGGCGTCGGCGTGAAGCTGGAGCCACCGGGTGGGGAGCCGCCGCGATGAGGTGGGCACTGGTCAAGGTCTGTCTGGCGGTCACCACCATGGTCGTGGTCGCCTTCGCCGTCCCGCTCGGACTCGTCATCCGGGAGATGGCCCGCGACCGCGCCTTCTCCAACGCCGAGCGGGAGGCCGCGGCCGTCGCCCCGGCGCTGTCCATCACCACCGACCGGGACCAGCTGGAGCGGGTCGTCGCCTCGGCCGGGTCGGACGCGGGGATGGCCGTGCACATACCGGCCTCCGGTGACGAGGCCGCCGTCGACCTCGGCCGGCAGCGCGCCGCCGCCGACGACATCGCGACCGTACGACGGCTGGGCCGCGCCTCGACCAGCGAGGTGCCCGGCGGATCCACGCTGCTCCAGCCGGTCGCGCTGAGCTCCGGCGAGATCGCCGTCGTCGAGGTGTACGTCCCCGACGCGGAGGTCACCAACGGCCTCACCACGGCCTGGGCGGTGCTCGCCGGGGTCGGCCTCGCCCTGATCGTCGGATCGGTCGCGGTCGCCGACCGGCTGGGCGTACGGATGGTGCGGCCCGCGCAGCGTCTGGTCGAGGGCGCGCACGAGCTGGGGGAGGGCAAGCTGGGCGCCCGGGTGCCGGAGCAGGGACCGACCGAACTGCGGCTGGCCGCGGTGGCGTTCAACTCGATGGCCGACCAGGTCGTCCAGCTCCTCGCGAACGAACGGGAGTTGGCGGCCGACCTGTCCCACCGCCTCCGTACCCCCCTTACCGTGCTGCGGCTGAACGCGGCCTCGCTCGGGGACGGCCCGGCCGCCGAGCAGACCCGGGCCGCGGTCGCCCAGTTGGAGCGCGAGGTCGACACGATCATCCGTACGGCCCGGGACGCCAAGCCGCAGACGGTGGCGGCGGGTCCGGGAGCCGGGTGCGACGCGGCCGAGGTGGTGCGCGAGCGCATGTCCTTCTGGTCGGCGCTGGCGGAGGACGAGGGCCGCAAGGTGCGGGTGGCCGGAGTGGACCGGCCGGTGCGCATACCCGTGGCCCGAGCGGATCTGGCGGCCGCGCTGGACGCCCTGCTCGGCAACGTCTTCCGGCACACGCCCGAGGGCACGGCCTTCGCGGTCGACGTGCACAACGGCGAGGACGCGGTGATCGTGCTCGTCTCGGACGCGGGGGCCGGCATCTCCGACCCCGAGGCGGCGATGGCGCGCGGGCGGGGCTCCGGCAGTGCCGGCTCGACCGGCCTCGGCCTGGACATCGTGCGGCGGCTCGCGGAGTCGACGGGCGGGGACGTACGGATCGGGTCGTCGGTGCTGGGCGGGACCGAGGTGCGGATCTGGATCCAGTTGGACGGGCGGGCGCCTGAGCGCAGAGGACATCGGGGGGCCGTCCGAAGACGCCGTCCCGGCAAATTGGTCTCGACCTTTAACCGTCCCCGATCCCTTCCTTAAGCGCACCCTAAGGTCCTCAACACCGGCCTGGATCAGGGCTTTTGCCCGATTCCGGATCGCTAGCGTGCTGCCGCACCCCACCCCCGGGATTCCCGTGACCCGGGAATCCCAGCGAAGAGCGAAGGCAGGCACGCCATGAGTACGCACCGGCGCAAGATCAGCGGCAGGAACAAGGCGATCGGCGGTCTCGTCGCCGCGGCCGTGATCGGTGGCGGCGCGATCCTGTTCACGGGTACGGCCCAGGCGGCCGGGATCGGAGCGGCGTACACGAAGACCAGTGACTGGTCGACGGGTTACACCGCGCAGTACGTCGTCACCAACAACAGCGGCGGGGCGGAGAAGGACTGGACGCTGGAGTTCGACCTGCCGTCGGGATCGAAGCTGAGCTCCCTGTGGAACGCCGAGTCGAGTGTGCGCGGGCAGCACGTCACCGTGACGCCGCCGAAGTGGGACACGGACGGGCTGGCCGCCGGCGAGTCCGTGACGGTCGGCTTCGTGGTCAACGGCACGGGCGCACCGACGGGCTGTCTGATCGACGCCGCGAAGTGTTCCACGGACGACAGCGCGACGCCCGAGCCGAGCGGCCGCCCGACGTCCACCGAATCGGCCTCGCCGACATCGACGCCGACGCCGACGGCCACGCCCACCCAGAGCGCGACCTCCACCGTGACCCCCACCGCCAAGCCCTCGGAGAGCCCCGGCACCGGGACGGGAACCGCCGCCGGCTTCGCCCCGTACATCGACACCTCCCTCTACCCGGCCTTCGACATGGCGGCGAGCGCCGAGGCGACCGGCGTGAAGGACTACAACCTCGCCTTCATCACCGACGGCGGCGGCTGCACCCCGAAGTGGGGCGGCGTCACGGACCTCGGCACCGACGCGGTGGCCGCGCAGATCGGTGACCTGCGCGCCAAGGGCGGCGACGTCCGTGTCTCCTTCGGCGGTGCGGCGGGCAGCGAGCTGGCGACGACCTGCTCCTCGGCGGACGCGCTGGCGGCGGCGTACGGCAAGGTCGTGGACGCGTACCAGCTGACCAAGGTCGACTTCGACGTCGAGGGCGGCGCGCTGCCGGACACGGCGGCCAACACGCGCCGCGCCCAGGCGATAGCCGAGCTCCAGCGGCGCCACCCGGACCTGGACGTCTCCTTCACCCTCCCCGTCATGCCGGAGGGCCTGACCCAGCCCGGCGTCGACCTCCTCGCCGACGCCAAGCAGAAGGGCGTGAAGATCGACGCCGTCAACATCATGGCGATGGACTACGGCCCCGCGTACAGCGGCGACATGGGCACCTACGCCGAACAGGCGGCCACCGCCACCCAGGCCCAGGTCAAGAGCGTCCTCGGCCTCTCCGACGACGCGGCCTGGAGAACGGTCGCGGTCACCCCGATGATCGGCGTCAACGACGTCACGACCGAGATCTTCAAGGTCGACGACGCCGCCCAGCTGGTGAAGTTCGCCCAGTCCAAGGGCCTCGGCTGGCTGTCCATGTGGTCGGCGACGCGGGACAAGGCGTGCGCGGGCGGCCCGAAGCCCGCGGCCGACGCGACCTGCAGCTCCGTCGACCAGGACAAGTTCGCGTTCTCGAAGGCGTTCGCGGCCTACAAGTAACCCAGGCGGCCTCTCGAACCACGGGGGGCGTGCCCCGGCCGGTCTCCCCCATCCGGCCGGGGCACGCGTACTTCCGGGCTCGCGTTCTTCCGGGCTCGCGCCCTAGAGCTCCTCGTCCACCTCCGGCAACATCCCCGTCCGAGCCGCCTTCCCGTACCAGTACGCGCTCGACTTCGGCGTCCGGGCGAGCGTCGAGTAGTCGACGTACACCGCCCCGAACCGCTTCTCGTAGCCGTACGCCCACTCGAAGTTGTCCATCAGGGACCACAGGTAGTAGCCCCGGACATCGGCGCCGTCGGCGATCGCGCGGCGGACCGCGGAGAGGTGGCCGTGCAGATACGCGATGCGCTCCGGGTCGTGGACGCGGCCGTCGGGGTCCGGCTTGTCGTCGTAGGCCGCGCCGTTCTCGGTGATGTAGAGCGGCAGACCGGGCGCCTCCCGGGAGTAGCGCATGATCAGCTCGTGCAGCCCGGTCGGGTCGATCGTCCAGCCCATCTCCGTGCGCTCACCCGGGGTCTGGTGGAACGTCACGTCGTCCGCGACCGGCCACGGCGAGTGCTCGCTCACCCCGTGGCCGTCCGCCCGCGGGCCGCTGATCTCCGTCTCCGCCGCCGACACCAGTGTCGGGGTGTAGTAGTTCAACCCCAGGGCGTCCAACGGCTGGTTGATCGCGGCCAGGTCGCCGTCCAGGACGTAGGACCAGTCCGTCAGGAGCTCCGTCGCCGCGTACAGCGACTCCGGGTAGGCGCCGTGCAGGATCGGGCCGTGGAAGATTCCGCTGGCCAGGTCGTCGATCTTCCGGGCCGCCGCCAGGTCCGCCGGGTCCTGCGAAAACGGCCGTACCGCGGCGGAGTTGAGGCTGAGCGCCACCGAGTTGCGGGCCGGCATCACCGAGCGCAGGGCCGAAGTGCCCAGGCCGTGCGCCAGGTTCAGGTGGTGGGCCGCCCGCAGTGAGGCCGCCGGTTCCGTGCGGCCGGGGGCGTGCACTCCGGATCCGTAGCCCAGGAACGCGATGCACCAGGGCTCGTTGATCGTCATCCACTGCTCCACCCGGTCGCCGAGCGCCTCGCCGACGATCTGCGCGTACTCGGCGAACCGGTACGCCGTGTCGCGCTCCGGCCAGCCGCCCGCGTCCTCCAGCTCCTGGGGGAGGTCCCAGTGGTAGAGGGTGACGGCCGGCTTGATCCCCGCGGAGAGCAACTCGTCCACCAGGCGGCGGTAGAAGTCCAGGCCCCGCTGCACCGCCGGGCCCCGGCCCGTCGGCTGCACCCGCGACCAGGAGACCGAGAAGCGGTACGCGGTCAGGCCGAGCTCGGCCATCAGCGCCACGTCCTCGCGGTAGCGGTGGTAGTGGTCGATGGCGACGTCACCGTGCTCGCCGCCGGCCGTCCGGCCCGGCGTATGACTGAAGGTGTCCCAGATCGACGGGGTGCGGCCGTCCTCCCGCACCGCCCCTTCGATCTGGTAGGCGGAGGTCGCCGCGCCCCAGAGGAAGGCGGGGGGAAAGGACACGGAGGACATGGGTTCAGGCATGGAAGCGCTCCCATAGGGGGTCGTGGGGACCGACGGGTAGGAGGGGAGGGGAGGAGTCGGGGGACGGTACGACCGGGCCTCAGCCCTTGACCGCCCCCTGCATGATCCCGCCCACGATCTGCTTGCCGAACAGCAGGAAGGCGATCAGCAGCGGCAGTGTGCCCAGCAGGGCGCCCGCCATGATCACCGCTTGGTCGGGGACGTAGCCGGTGCCGAGGGAGTTGAGGGCGACCTGCACGGTCGGGTTCTCCTGGTTCAGGGCGATGATCGGCCACAGGAAGTCGTTCCAGGCGAACACGAAGGTCAGCAGGCCGAGGACGGCCATCGCGGGCCGGGCCGCCGGGAAGACCACGTGCCAGACGACCCGCAGACTGCTCGCGCCGTCCACCCGCGCCGCCTCGATCAGCTCGGTCGGCAGCGCCTGTAGCAGGTACTGGCGCATGAAGAACGTACCGAAGGCCGTGCACAGCGTCGGCAGGATGACCGTCTGGAGCTGGTTCGACCAGCCGAGGTCCGCCATCCACAGATACAGCGGTACGACCGCCAGCTGCGGCGGGATCATCATCGTGCCGATGGTCAGCATCAGCAGCAGACCGGAGAACCGGAACCGCAGCTTGGCGAAGGCGAAACCGGCGAGCGTGGCGAAGAGCACCGTGCTGATGGTGATCGTGCCCGCCACGAACGTGGTGTTGAACATCGCCTTTCCGAGCCCGGCCTCCTCCCACGCCCGGTCCATGTTCTTGAACAGGTTCCCGCCGAACCACAGCGGCGGCGGGGTCTCCGCGAGCCGCCGGTCGGTGCGCGAGGCCGCGATCGCCGTCCACACCAGGGGGGCCAGCGAGACCAGCGCGAACACGGACAGCACGACGTAGGTGAGCGGGCCGGCGTGCAGCTGCTTGCCGGCGCCCATGACCCGGGGGCGCTCGCGCCGGGGCTTCGGGGCCTTCGGCGCCTTCGAGGTCTGAGGAGCCGTCAGTTCACTTGTGCTCATTGGGACTTCCTCAGCCGTCGGGACACCAGCAGTTGGATCACGGCGACGATCAGCAGGATCAGGAACATCGACCAGGCGATCGCGGAGGCCTTGCCGAGGTTGCCGATGATCCAGCCCTGGTCGTACATGTACAGGCCGAGCGTCTGGTACTGGTGCCCGGAGCCGCCCTTCGAACCGCTCACCCCGCCGAACAGCAGCGGCTCACCGAAGAGCTGGGTCGCGCCGATCGTCGAGACGACCACCGTGAACAGGATCGTCGGCCGCAGCTGCGGGATCGTCACATGGAGGAACTGCTGCCAGCGGTTGGCACCGTCGATCGCCGCGGACTCGTAGAGGTCGGCCGGGATCGCCTGCATCGCCGCCAGGTAGATCAGCGCGTTGTAGCCGGTCCAGCGCCAGATCACGATCGACGACACCGCGAACTGCGAACCCCAGTCGGACTCACGCCAGTTGACCGGATCGATCCCGACGAACTCCAGCAGCCAGTTGATCATGCCGCCGTCCCACGAGTACAGCAGCACGAACACCAGCGTCGCCGCCGCCACCGAGGTGGCGTACGGGGTGAGCATCACGACCCGCCACACGGTCGAGCCGCGCAGCTTGTAGTTGAGCAGGTGCGCCAGGCCGATCGCCATCAGCAGCTGGGGCACCGTGGAGATCACGCCGATGGTGAAGGTGTTCCCGAGCGCGTTCCAGAAGAAGTCCGAGGACAGCAGGTTCTGGTAGTTGTCCAGGCCGGTCCAGGTCTGGCCGTCGAGGTCGGCCAGCTGGACGTTGTGCAGCGAGTACCAGGCCGTGTAGAGCAGCGGGACGAGCGAGAACGCCCCGAAGACGATGAAGAAGGGGGCGATGAACGCGTACGGCGACGCCTTCATGTCCCAGCGGTACAGCCGACGGCGCCAGGAATCCGGCCCCGGCGGAGGCGGCGTACCGCGACCGTGCGCGCGGCCGGCCGCGCCCGGCTGGTCACCGGGCGCGGCGTCGGCGCTCGCGGAGTGCGCGAGGGCCTGCTTGGAGCTGGTCACTGGCCGAGCACGTCCTTGATCTCCTCGGACGCGGCGTCCCAGCCCTCGTCAGGGGACTTGCCCTTCTGCTCGACCTGGAGGATGCCGATGTCGGTCAGCGCGGTGTTGATCGCCTGGTCCTTGATGCCGAAGTACTGGGACGGGATGGTCTTCGCCGAGTCGGAGAAGATCTGCGTGATCGGCGCGTTCGAGAAGTACTCCGTGGTGGCGGCCGCCGGCTTCAGGGCCGAGTACGCCGACGGGGTCGACGGGAAGCTGGCCTGCTTGGCGAAGACCTTCGCCTGCTGCTCCGGCGCGGTCAGCCACTTCGCCAGCGCGATGGCCTCCTTCTGGTGCTTGCCCGACGTCGGCACGCCGATGAACGAACCGCCCCAGTTGGCCGCGGTCGGCGCCGCCGCCACGTCCCACTTGCCCTTGCCGGAGTCACCGGACTTCTCCAGGATGTAGCCGATCATCCAGGCCGGGCAGGCCACCGTGGCGAAGGTGCCGTTGGCGTAGCCCTGGTCCCACGGCTTGTCGAACTGCTTCAGCTTCGCCGACATGTCGCTGGTCGCCACGTCCATGGCGACGTCCCAGGCGTTCTTCACGCCCTGCGAGTTGTCCCAGTCGACGGTGCCGTCGTCCTTGTAGTAGCGCTCGGTCCCGCCGCCGAGGGCCGCGTTGTAGACCGAGGAGGCCGAGTCCACGAACTTGGTGCCGCTCGGCGCCTTCTTCATGTACTCCTTGCCCAGGTCGACGTACTTGCCCCAGTCGCCCTTCCACTGCGCGGCGAGCTTGGTGCGGTCGGTCTCCAGGCCGGCCTTTTGGAACAGGTCCTTGCGGTAGCAGATCGCCATCGGGCCGACGTCGGTGCCGAGTCCGATCAGCTTGCCGTCCTTGGTGGTGGCCTGGGCGTTCTTCCAGTCCAGCCACTGGGACTTGTCGACCTCCTTGCCGAGGTCCACGAACTTGTCGGCCTGCGTCTGCACGGCCTCGGTGATGTTCATGACCTCGATGGCCTGGATGTCGTCGGCACCGGAGCCGGCCTGGAGGCGGGTGAGGACCTTGGGCCAGTAGACGTCGGTACGGGTGGTGACGTTCTCCTTGATGCTGATGTCGGGGTGGAGCTTCATGTACTCGTCGTAGAGGCCGGCCTGCTTGTAGCCGAAGGTGCCGAAGGTGCCCACGGTGAGCGTGGTCTTGCCTCCGCCGCCGTTGCCTCCGCCCTCGCCCGAAGGGCCGTCGTCCGAGTCCTCGGCGCAGCCGGCGAGCAGCCCCGTCGTCAGCGCGGCCACGGCCGCGAGGGCCATCAGCCGGCGGGACCCGCGGGTACTCGTGCGCATTGCGTCCTCCTGTTGCCTGACGTGCCGACCCCCCGGCCAACTGCACTGTTGGGCCCGTCTGTTGTTCTCGCTGCGGCTCGGGCGGGGAACGTGCGGGATGTGTATGTGTCAGGTACCGTGGGAGCGCTCCCACGTGTGATGTGTTGAAGGGTCGTCGGTCCGGGCAGGGGTGTCAAGGGCATCAGCGCGGAGAGATGCGTTCAGTTATCGGGACGTTAACTGGATCCCGCTCAACCGGTCCGGCGATCGGGGACGAGGCCGTTCAGGCCGAGGCGGGGGGCTGGGGGCGGCAGCCCCAGGTGGGGTCAGTGCACCAGACGGGACTGTTAGATTCCAGGCCGGCGTACGGATCGGCGGGAAGGCGGAGCCCATGGCAACCCATGGAGTGCGGGGCCGTAGTGGCGGTCGGCCCACCCTCGAAGAGGTGGCGGCCCGAGCCGGCGTGGGCCGGGGCACCGTCTCCCGCGTGATCAACGGCTCGCCCCGGGTCAGCGACGCGACCCGCGCGGCGGTGGAGGCGGCGGTCGCCGAACTCGGCTACGTCCCCAACACGGCGGCCCGCGCCCTGGCGGCGAACCGCACGGACGCCATCGCGCTGGTCGTGCCCGAGCCGGAGACGCGGTTCTTCGCGGAACCGTACTTCTCGGACATCCTGAAGGGTGTGGGCGCCGAGCTCGCCGACACCGAGATGCAACTGCTGCTGATCTTCGCGGGCAGCGACAAGGAACGGCGCCGCCTGGCCCAGTACCTGGCCGCCCACCGCGTCGACGGCGTCCTGCTGGTCTCGGTCCACGCGGACGACCCCCTGCCCGACCTGCTGTCGCAGCTGGAGATCCCCGCGGTGATCAGCGGCCCGAGATCGGCCGCGGAGACCCTGACCTCGGTGGACTCCGACAACTACGGCGGCGGCCGCTCGGCCGTCGAGCACCTGCTCTCCCGAGGCCGCACGCGGATCGCCCACATCACCGGCCGCCTCGACGTCTACGGCGCCCAGCGCCGCGTCGACGGCTACCGCGACGCCCTGCACGACGCGGGGTTCGACGTGGACGAGCTGCTGATCGAGCCGGGCGACTTCACGGAGGAGGGCGGCCGCCGGGCGATGGAGACCCTGCTGGCGCGCCGCCCCGACCTGGACGCGGTCTTCGCGGCGTCGGACGTGACGGCGGCCGGCGCCCGCCAGGTCCTGCGCGAGGCGGGCCGCCGTATCCCCGACGACGTCGCCCTCGTCGGCTACGACGACTCGGCCATCGCCCGCCACATGGACCCGCCCCTCACCAGCGTCCGCCAGCCCATCGAGGAGATGGGCCGCCGGATGATCGACCTTCTCCTCACCGAGATCGCGGACCGCCGTCCGGCGATGTCGCGGGGCCTGGAGCGGGCGCAGATGGTGCTGGCCACGGAGTTGGTGGTACGGACGTCGTCCTGAGCGGGTGTTGGGCGCCTCCCGCGCCCCCCGGGGCCAGAGCTCGGGCTGTGTGTCGTACGGCGCCCGGTCGGGCGGAGTCGGACCAACGCATCCGGAGTGGGCGGGAGTTGGCGGGCTCCTTGCGGGCGGTGAGGCGACGACCGGTCGGTCAGGAGACGGACGGCGGTGTGTTCGCGGCCCGCGTCAGCCGCCACCGCGTCTCCCCGTCCCGCTCCTCGTCGGTCGGGGTGAGACCGGCCGCTGTGGCTACGGCTGCCGACGCCTGGTGGCCGGGGTGGATGTGCGCGACGACCGTACGGACCGAACGTCGTCCCAGCCAGGCGACGAGCCCCCGCGCCGCCTCGGACGCGAAGCCGCGCCCCTGCCACGGAGTGCCGACCACCCAGGCGATCTCGGCGCCGTGTTCCGCGCTGACCGTGGCCTGGACCGTGCCCACGAGGCAGGACCGCGCGCGCAGCCGCAGCACCCAGTTGCACCAGGAGACGGCCGGGTCGGGGGATCCGGCGACGAGGCGCTCGTAGCGGGCGCGCAGGTCGGCGGGGGAGAGGGGAGTGCCGCCGATGAAGCTGTGCAGCGCCGGGTCGGACAGGACGACGGCCATCTCCTCGGCGTGTTCGACGCGCAGCGGCAGGAGGTCGAGGCGGGCGGTGCGGACGGGCTCGGTGGGTACGCGGGGCTCGGACATCGTGCGCAGCCTATGGCCCGGCGGGAAAAAGCTTCAGCCGGTGACCTCGTTTCCGAAGTCACCGGCTGAAGACCGAGGGTGAGTGACGGGACT
Source organism: Streptomyces viridochromogenes (assembly GCF_001270495.1). Lineage (GTDB taxonomy): Bacteria > Actinomycetota > Actinomycetes > Streptomycetales > Streptomycetaceae > Streptomyces > Streptomyces viridochromogenes_A. The sequence continues at coordinate 31,674 of NZ_LGUR01000229.1, read as the reverse complement.
CGAACCCGCGGCATCCTGGACCACAACCAGGTGCTCTACCAGCTGAGCTACACCCACCATGACCGGCTTTGGGTTTCCCCGACCGGCCGAGAAAAAGTGTACAGGGTCCGAAGGGGTGCTCGCGCACGGATTCCGCGGCGCCCCCCGGTACCCCCCGCACACTCCTACTGAGCAGGCAGAACGTGCTTCGCGGCGATCGACTTCGCGGTGTCCGAGTCCGGGCCGGGCTGCGGCACGAAGACGGCCTCGCGGTAGTAGCGGAGTTCGGCGATGGACTCGCGGATGTCGGCGAGGGCGCGGTGGTTGCCGTTCTTCTCCGGGCTGTTGAAGTAGGCCCGCGGGTACCAGCGGCGGGCCAGCTCCTTGATCGAGGAGACGTCGACGATCCGGTAGTGGAGGTAGTCCTCCAGCGTCGGCATGTCGCGCAGCAGGAAGCCACGGTCCGTGCCGACGGAGTTGCCGCACAGCGGGGCCTTGCCGGGTTCCTTCACGTGCTCGCGCACATACGCCAGCACCTGCTCCTCGGCGTCCGCCAGCGTCGTGCCGCCGGCCAGTTCGTCGAGGAGCCCGGACGCGGTGTGCATCTGACGCACCACCTCCGGCATCGTCTCCAGCGCCGAGTCCGGCGGGCGGATGACGATGTCCACGCCCTCGCCGAGGACGTTCAGCTCGGAGTCGGTGACGAGGGCGGCAACCTCGATGAGCGCGTCGTCGGACAGCGAGAGGCCGGTCATCTCGCAGTCGATCCACACCATGCGATCGTTCATGCGAACACCCTACGGCTGACGTCCGCTTTTGGGATGCCCGGTGTCGCAGGCGGCGTACCAGGGGGCTGCCGCCCCCTGGACCCGCTTCGGCCTGGACGGCCTCGTCCTCGAACGCCGGACGGGCTGGATGCGCCCGTCCGGCGTTTCGCGGTCATGCTCCGCTGCGCTGCCCCGGCAGGGTCGCCCGGCCTCCGACGTACAGCTCGCGCCCGCTGTCCGCGGGGCCGGGGCCTACCGGCGCCGGTGTGCGGCGGGTCTGGAGCGGGACCGGGCCGCCCTCCGGGTACGGGGCGGGCGGTGGGCCCTGCTGGACGGTGGGACCCGTCGGCGGCTCAGCGTCCGTCGGCCGGTCCGCCTGGGGGCGCCGGGCACGGTACGCCGCCCGGTACGCGGCCGGCGACGAGCCGAGCTGGCGGCGGAAGTGGCCGCGCAGCGCGACCGGCGAGCGGAAGCCGCAGCGTCCGGCCACCTCGTCCACCGAGTAGTCCGACGTCTCCAGCAGGCGCTGCGCCTGAAGGACCCGCTGGGTGATCAGCCACTGCAGCGGGGCGCTGCCCGTCAGCGAGCGGAAGCGGCGGTCGAAGGTGCGGCGGCTCATGTACGCGCGGGCCGCCAGCGTCTCGACGTCGAACTGCTCGTGCAGATGCTCCAGCGCCCAGGCGACGACCTCCGCGAGCGGGTCGGCGCCGATCTCCTCTGGTAAAGACCGATCGAGGTAGCGCTCCTGACCGCCGGATCGGCGCGGCGGGACCACCAGCCGGCGGGCCAGTGCTCCGGCCGCCTCGTTGCCGTGGTCCGTCCGCACGATGTGGAGACAGAGATCGATTCCGGCCGCGGTGCCCGCCGACGTCAGGACGTCGCCGTCGTCGACGAACAGCTCTCGCGGATCCACGTGCACCGACGGGTAGCGCTTGGCCAGCGTCGGTGCGTACATCCAGTGCGTCGTCGCGGGACGGCCGTCCAGCAGGCCCGCCGCGGCGAGGACGAAGGCGCCGGTGCACAGCCCGACTATGCGGGCGCCTTCCTCGTGTGCCCGGCGCAGCGCGTCGAGCGCGTCCTCGGGCGGTGGCGAGGTGATCGAGCGCCAGGCCGGCACGACGACCGTGCCCGCCCGCGAGATCGCCTCCAGGCCATGCGGCGCCGAGAGTTCCAGGCCCCCTGTGGTCCGCAGCGGGCCTTCCTCGCCGCCGCACACCAAGAGGCGGTAGCGCGGCACGCCGGCGTCCTGGCGGTCTATCCCGAACACCGACAGCGGTATGGAACTCTCGAAGATGGGGCCGCCGCTGAACAGCAGCACCGCGACGATCTCCTTGCGGCGTCGCCCGGAAAGTTTCCGGGCCGCGGCTTCCGGCGCGGCAGTGGAGTCGTGGCTCATACTGCTAAGCCCCCCTCGGTGGTCGCGGCTCCTCGGTTGTGTCGCTCCTGCACGTTTCCCCTTGGTCCTGCACGAGTCCCCCGCCGTAGACAGTCAAGATCGAATCTACTGTGTCGCGTCACGCCGAAGTGGCCGGTTCGACACTCGGTAGATTGTCGACTTGGCAACTTGGCGTGAAGCATTCGATCACGAAGCGTTGCACTCACGGGCCGTGCAGGGAAGTGCGCCTTGTCGCAGTGGCCAATCCACGTAGGGTGCGCAGGGCCCCTGAGGCCCTTTCCGTGCAGGTGGAACGGGGGTTGGGGGGTGTTCTGGGCAGGGGATGCCCGCGCGCCAGAAGTTGGCTGAAAAGCAACGTGCCGGGGTGTGAAAACCGGTCAGCCGACCGGTGTATTTCCCCCGGTGTGACGTCCACCTCTATGGGCCCCGGTTCCGGTGCGGTGATGGCGGCCGCGACGCCGGGGTGACGGGCCGGCCTCCCCGGCCTTGATGCGGGCCGCGCCGCGTTCCGACTGGCGCAACAGCAGGCGGCACACGGCCGTCACGGCCGCGAGGCCCAGGGCCGTGCCGGTGGCGCCGGCGAGCGAGGTGCCGTACCAGAGGAGGACCACGGGGACCAGGACGCAGCTGAAGGCCGACCAACGCACCACATTGGTGGCGCTGTCCTCGGAGGGCGTGCTGGGTCCTGACATGCGTACGTGCTCCCTGGGCTCCCTGGGCGGTGACTCAGGGAGATCAACGCGGGTCCGGGCGGTCGGTCACTGGTACGCGCCGGTAGGCGGCCGTCCGGTGGCGGACGAAGTTGAACCCTGTGCAAACCGCCTGTACACCGCAGCAACCATTGCGTTACGGGCGCACCCTCGTGCATGCTCCCTGGAACCCGCACCGACCGTGAGCGGGGATCTGGGTTAAGGAGGCGTGCCGCCGTACCCTTGGGGTATGGGGTTGGGAAGACCATTCCCGGACACAGCTCCGCCGCATACTGCTGGATCCGTCAGCGAGCTCCGCTCGCGGGCCCACCCATAAAGGATCAATACGCCGAGACAGCCATGGCCGGTCACGAATTCTTCGAACCCGCGGACCGCAAGCGGCCCGTCGCCGACCCCACGGCGGCCGAGCCCCTGGCGGCGGAACAACCACGCCATTCCTGCGACCCCGCTTTCAAGCACGGCGTTGTCGTCGGCTTCGACGGCTCCACCTCCAGTGAGCGCGCCCTGGCGTACGCCATCGGCATGGCTCATCGCTCCGGGTCGGGCCTGATCATCGTCCACGTCGCCAACCGGCTGCCCACCACGGTGTGGGCCGGCTGTGAGCCGCCGGTCTTCGTCGACGTGCCGGATCACCGCACCGAGGTGCTGGGCCTCGAACTCGCATGCGCGGAGTACCTCGCCGAGGTGCCCTGGATCCTCGTCGAGCGTGGCGGTGACATCTGCCATGAACTCGAAGAGGTCGGACAGGAGTACGAGGCGGACGCGATCGTCGTCGGTTCCACGCACGGGATCGTCGGGCGGATCTTCGGCTCCGTCGCCGGGCGGCTCGCCAAGCGGGCCAAGCGTCCTGTCGTCGTCATTCCGTAACTCCCTGTTGTCCCAGGTGAGATGAGCCGTTCGGGACGTCGGCCGCCTTCCTCGCCCGTACTCCCACCCCTTCTTGCGATGCGTGAACTTACTGGCGCGTAGAGGTGTTTGTGCCTTTGTGAAGGGCATATATCGCTCACCGCACAACTGCACATGCATGAAGGGAGCCCGCCGTGGACAACGACGTCTCTGCGGGAAGCGGAATCACTACCGTGGTCGGCCGACTCGCCCTGGGAATCACCCTGTTGGCCTTCGGGCTGGGGTACACCGAAGTGATCGACGGCGTGTCGGCTGCTGACGCCGTATCAATCGCCCAGTACGTGGGCGGCATTGCCCTCTTCGTCGCGGGGCTGATGGCCCTCCGCGACCGTGACGCCGCGAACGGGACCGCGTTCGTGACGCTCGGCGCGCTCTGGTTCACCTGGGCGGTCTCGGCGGAGGGCTCCGCCGACGCGGCCGGTTTGTTCTTGTCGCTGTTCGCCCTCGTGGTGCTGTCCCTCACGCTCGCGGGTGGGGATCAGCTCGGGCAGGGGGCGTACGGGCTGTTCTTCGTCGCGCTGGTGCTCATGGCGGTCGCCGACTTCGCCGACAGTGGCGGGCTCGCCAAGGTGGGCGGCTGGTTCGCCGTCGCTGCGGGAGCGGTGGCTTGGTATGCGGCGACCGCGGCTCTGGCGCACTGGCCTACGGCTCTTCCGCGACGCGCTGCGGGTCGGGGTGTGACGGCCACCGGGTAGCTGCGCGGGCTGGGGGTTGGGCGGCCCCCGGCGTTGAAAACGGACCCCCCGTGAGTGGTGGCATCACGTGGGGGTCCGTCTCTGTTCCGTCGGCCTGTGCGGGGGCGTGGGGGCTGGTCGCGCAGTTCCCCGCGCCCCTGAAAGCACAAGGGCTGCGCCCCTGAAGGGCGGAAGCCCTGAGCCTCTACTCCACCGTTACCGACTTGGCGAGGTTCCTCGGCTTGTCGATGTCCCTGCCCAGGGCCAAGGCCGTGTGGTAGGCGAGGAGTTGGAGGGGGACGCCCATCAGGATCGGGTCGAGTTCGTCCTCGTTCTTGGGGACGATGATGGTCTGGTCGGCCTTTTCCTGGGGCTGGTGGGCCACCGCGAGGATCTTGCCGCTGCGGGCCTTGATCTCCTCCATGGCGGCGCGGTTCTTCTCCAGGAGGTCGTCGTCGGGGACGATGGCGACCGTCGGGAGGGCGGGGTCGATCAGGGCCAGGGGGCCGTGCTTGAGCTCGGAGGCCGGGTAGGCCTCGGCGTGGATGTAGGAGACCTCCTTGAGCTTGAGGGAGGCCTCAAGGGCGACCGGGTAGCCCCGGACGCGGCCGATGAAGAGCATCGAGCGGGCCTCGGCGTACTGCTGGGCCAGCTTCTCGATCTCCGCCTCCTGCTCCATGACCTCGGCGATCTGGGCGGGCAGCTTGCGCAGGCCCTCGATGATCCGCTTGCCGTCGCGGACCGAGAGGTCGCGGGTGCGCCCCAGGTGCAGCGCCAGCAGGCCGAAGGCGACCGTGGTGTTCGTGAAGCACTTCGTCGAGACGACGCAGACCTCGGGGCCCGCGTGGACGTAGATGCCGCCGTCCGCCTCCCGGGCGATCGCCGAGCCCACGACGTTGACGATGCCCAGGACCCGCGCGCCCTTGCGCTTCAGCTCCTGGACGGCGGCGAGTACGTCGTAGGTCTCGCCCGACTGGGAGACCGCGATGTAGAGGGTGTCGGGGTCGACGACCGCGTTGCGGTAGCGGAACTCGGAGGCCGGCTCGGCGTCCGCGGGGATGCGGGCCAGCTCCTCGATCATCTGGGCGCCGATCATGCCGGCGTGGTACGAGGTGCCGCAGCCGAGGATCTTCACGCGGCGGATCTGGCGCGCCTCGCGGGCGTCCAGGTTGAGGCCGCCGAGGTGCACGGTGGAGAAACGGTCGTCGATACGGCCGCGCAGGACTCGGTCCACGGCCTCGGCCTGCTCGTGGATCTCCTTGTGCATGTAGGTGTCGTGGCCGCCCATGTCGTAGGACGCCGCTTCCCACTCGACCGTGGTGGGCTCGGCCGTCGTACGGGTGCCCTCCGTGGTGTAGGTGCGGAAGTCGTCGGCCTTGAGGGTGGCCATCTCGCCGTCGTCGAGGGTCACTATCTGGCGGGTGTGGGCCACCAGCGCGGCGATGTCCGAGGCTACGAACATCTCCTTCTCGCCGATGCCCAGGACGACCGGGGAGCCGTTGCGGGCGACGACGATGCGGTCGTTGAAGTCGGCGTGCATCACGGCGATGCCGTACGTGCCCTCGATGAGGCGCAGCGTCTCGCGGACCTTGTCCTCGAGCTTCTCCGCCTGCGAGCGGGCGATGAGGTGGACGAGGACCTCGGTGTCGGTCTCGGAGAGGAACTCGACTCCGTCCGCCTCCAGCTTGCGGCGCAGGTCGGAGGCGTTGTCGATGATGCCGTTGTGGACGACGGCGACCTTGCCCTCGGCGTCCAGGTGCGGGTGGGCGTTCGCGTCGGACGGGGCGCCGTGGGTGGCCCAGCGGGTGTGGGCGATGCCGGTCGTGCCCTTGAAGCGCGCCGGGACCTTGGCCTCCAGGTCGCGGACCCGGCCCTTGGCCTTGACCGTCTTCAGGCCCGCCGCCTTCGGGGACGTGATGACGATGCCCGCCGAGTCGTAGCCGCGGTACTCCAGGCGCTGAAGGCCCTCCAGGAGCAGGGGCGCCACGTCACGCTTCCCGATGTATCCGACGATTCCGCACATATACAGGTATTCCTAGCCGTAGACGATGCGGCGCAGCTGCCTGAGCGTGAGCTCCGGCGGTGCCACCGCCCGGTATTTGAGGTCCGCCTCGATCCGTTCGAAGATCTGCGCGTTCACCAGGCCCTGGGCCTGGAGTTCGCGGTGGCGGCGACGGACGTAGTCCTCGGTCGTCTCGTCGAAGTAGGCGAGCACGTCCTGGATCACGCGAAGCGCCTCGCCCCGGCTGAGGGGCGTGGAGCGCGTCAGGTGATCTACGAGTTCGTCGTGCACCCGGTAGATCCTGGGGTACCGGCGACGGATTCGCAAGAATCCTGCCCGGTTTCGGGCAGCTGTCTGGGGATCGGTTGGTAATCGGCTGGCAGTCGGCTGTTGAACCTCTTGGAAGAACATTGAGGGTCTCATGGGGGCCTGTTCCTGAGCCGTCCATACGTCGGCCCGCATCCCGTTGCCTGAGGGGACGAGTTTCGGACGCCATGGACATTCCTCGCATGGGCGTACCCCAGCAGCTGGCCGAGCGCATGAGCATGGCCGAGCAGCATGAGTACCTGCGCGCCAAGTTCTCGCGGCGCACGATGATCAGAGGCGGCGCCGTCACGCTGGGCGCCGTCACGGGTGGCGGGTTCGTAACGGGCGCCACCGCCCAGGCCGCCACCACCGCCCGGGCCGCCGCCGTTCCGACGCAGGCGGCGCCCCGCACCGAGACGGTCGACGGCGCCCTCGTCGCTCCCTTCGGCCGCCACCTCGCCTACGGCAACGACCCGCGTACCGAGATGACCATCTCGTGGCAGGTCCCCGTCGCCGTGAAGAAGCCGTTCATCCGGATCGGCGCCCACCCCTGGGACCTCTCCCGCAAGATCGAGGCCGAGGTCCGCACCCTCTACACCCCGGCCGGCGTCGGTGCCAGCGCCGACCACACGCAGTACTACGTCCACGCCAGGCTGACCCACCTGCGCCCCGGCCGGACCTACTACTACGGCGTCGGCCACGCCGGCTTCGACCCCGCCGAGCCGCACCTGCTGGGCACCCTCGGCACCTTCACCACCGCCCCCGCCCACAAGGCGCCCTTCACCTTCACCGCCTTCGGCGACCAGGGCGTCAGCTACCACGGTCTCGCCAACGACAGCCTGCTCCTGGGTCAGAACCCGGCCTTCCACCTGCACGCGGGCGACATCGCCTACGCCGACCCGACCGGCGCGGGCAAGGCCGCCGACACCGGCTTCGACTCGCGCGTGTGGGACCAGTTCCTCGCCCAGACCGAGTCGGTCGCCAAGTCGGTGCCGTGGATGGTGAGTTACGGCAACCACGACATGGAGGCCTGGTACTCGCCCAACGGCTACGGCGGCGAGGAGGCCCGCTTCACGCTCCCCGACAACGGGCCGGACAGGAAGAACCTGCCGGGCGTCTACTCCTTCGTCTACGGCAACACCGCGGTCATCTCCCTCGACCCCAACGACGTGTCGTACGAGATCCCCGCCAACCTCGGCATCTCCGGGGGCACCCAGAGCAAGTGGTTCGAGGCGCAGCTCAAGAAGTTCCGGGCCGCGCACGACATCGACTTCGTCGTCGTGTTCTTCCACCACTGCGCGTACTGCACCTCCACCGCGCACGCCTCGGAGGGGGGCGTGCGCCAGGAGTGGGTGCCGCTGTTCGAGAAGTACCAGGTGGACCTCGTCATCAACGGTCACAACCACCAGTACGAGCGAACCGACGTCATCAAGGGCAACGAGGTCGCCAAGAAGCTGCCGATCGGCGGCACGGCGTACCCCGAGACCGAGGGCGTGGTGTACGTGACGGCAGGTGCGGCGGGCCGCAGTCTGTACGCCTTCACCGCGCCGGACTCCTACGAGGGGCACGAGCACGAGCAGGAGTCCGTGGCCTCGTTCGTCAACCTCAAGGACGGCAAGCAGAACGAGACCGTCGCCTGGTCCCGGGTGCGCTACCTCAACTACTCGTTCCTGCGCGTGGACGTCACGCCCGCTCCGAAGGGCCGCTACACGACCCTGAAGGTGCAGGGCATCGCCGAGACCGGTGAGCGGATCGACCACTTCACGGTGGCGCGCAGGGCCAAGTAGCAAGGAGCCAAGCAGAAGTACGCCCACACGGGGCCGTACGCGGGCTACATCCGCTTGAGCACCGCCTGCTTGGCCATCGTGAACTCGTCGTCGGTGAGCACACCGGTGCGGTGCAGCTCGCCGAGTTCGCGCAGGCGGCGCAGGAGGGCGTCGTGCTCGTCCTCGGCGGACGCGACCGGAGGAGAAGGCAGCTCCGGTCGCGGCTGGGGTACGTCCGTGGTGGTGGCCCTGGCCGGGTGCGGAAGGCGGGCCTGGACCGCCGCCGCGACCAGGGCCATCAGCGGATCCTTCTTGAAGCCCCACAGCTCCACCGAGTTGGCGTCGTACTTCGGCGGGGCCTTGGTGGGCGCGTTGCGGACGGTGAAGCGGAGGTGGCCGTTCTCCAGGCCCGCCGCCGGATGCCACTCCACGGCCACGACGTCGGTGAGCGTGAGGGTGCGGGAGCCGGCGGCGGCCTTGGCGTCCTCCGTCTTCCAGTTCCACTCCAGGCGGATGTGTTCACCGTCGAAGGTCGCGGTGCCGTCCCCGGCGGAGACCGACAGGGGGACGGAGGGGCCCGGCAGCAGGTACGCGTCGACCGGGTCGGCCGGGACCTGGTCCAGCAGCAGGGCGCCGCGCACCTCGTCCACGAGGTACTCGGCGACGCCGTACCGGTCGGACTCGACGATCAGCTGGTAGGGGTCGTTGGGCTCGGCGAGTCGCCCGCCGGTGGCGTGCAGCAGCGGGTCGGCGCCGTCGCGCAGACGAAGGCGCAGCCGCCCGGCCTTCTTGCCCTGCTCGAAGGAGACCCCCGCCAACGCCCCCAGGGGGACGACCAGTTCACCCAGGGTCTTGCGGAACAGGCTGACGTTCTTGTCCCGTCCGGGAGTCAGCCGCAGGGCGTCGCCGTCGAAGACCCAGGTGCCGTCCTTCTGGATGATTTCCGCCATGGGGTGGATTGTTCCACCAGTCTCACGAGAGAGTGGTCCAGACCTCTTGGAGCGCAACGGCTCATGGAAGGGACACGCTTGTGAGAGTCGGCCGGGTCAGACAGGACAGACAGGTCAGACAGCACCACAGAACGTTCCGCCTTCTCGGTTCCCTGCTGCTGGCCGCGATGGGCGCCTCGGCGACAGGGGCCGCTCCCGCCCAGGCGGCGTCGCCCGTCCCGCTCGACCGGGTGGTCCCCGTGCCCGCCTCGGTCGACCCCGGCGGATCCCCCTACCGGATCACCCGCGACACCCGCATCCGCGTTGACGACTCCCGCGAGACGCGCCGCGTGGGTGAGTACCTCGCGCACATCCTCCGCCCCTCCACCGGCTACCGCCTCCCCGTCACCGCCCACGGTGCCGGCGGCATCCGTCTGCGCCTGGCCAAGGGCCCGTTCGGAGTCGAGGGCTACCGCCTCGACAGCGGCCGCAAGGGCGTCACCATCACCGCCGCGGGGGCCGCCGGCCTCTTCCATGGCGTGCAGACCCTGCGCCAGCTCCTCCCGGCGGCCGTCGAGAAGGACTCCGTCCAGCCCGGCCCCTGGCTGGTCGCGGGCGGCACGATCCAGGACACCCCGCGCTACGGCTGGCGCGGCGCGATGCTCGACGTCTCCCGGCACTTCTTCACGGTCGACCAGGTCAAGCGCTATATCGACCAGCTCGCCCTGTACAAGATCAACAAGCTGCATCTGCACCTCAGCGACGACCAGGGCTGGCGCATCGCCATCGACTCCTGGCCGCGCCTCGCGACCTACGGCGGCTCGACCCAGGTCGGCGGCGGCCCCGGTGGTTACTACACCAAGGCCGACTACAAGGAGATCGTCCGGTACGCGTCCTCCCGTTTCCTGGAGGTGGTCCCCGAGATCGACATGCCGGGCCATACGAATGCCGCGCTCGCCTCGTACGCCGAGCTGAACTGCGACGGGGTGGCTCCGCCGCTCTACACCGGTACCGAGGTCGGGTTCAGCTCGCTGTGTGTCGGCAAGGACATCACGTACGACTTCGTGGACGACGTGATCCGCGAGCTCGCCGCGCTCACGCCGGGGAAGTACCTGCACATCGGCGGGGACGAGGCGCACTCCACGAGTCACGAGGACTATGTGAAGTTCATGGACCGGGTGCAGCCCCTCGTCGCCAAGTACGGCAAGACGGTGGTCGGCTGGCATCAGCTGACCGGGGCGACCCCGGCGACGGGTGCGCTCGCGCAGTACTGGGGGCTGGACGGTACGAGTGCCGAGGAGAAGGCGCAGGTTGCCAAGGCCGCGCAGAACGGGACGGGGATCGTGCTGTCTCCGGCCGACCGGATCTACCTCGACATGAAGTACACGGCGGACACTCCGCTGGGGCTGGACTGGGCCGGTCTGGTCGAGGTCAAGCGGTCGTACGACTGGGATCCCGGTGACTATCTTCCGGGGGTGCCCTCTTCGGCGATCCGGGGTGTCGAGGCGCCGATGTGGACCGAGACGATCACCAAGTCCGCCGATATCGAGTACATGGCGTTCCCGAGGCTGGCGGGGGTGGCCGAGCTGGGGTGGTCGCCGGCTTCCACGCATGACTGGGAGGGCTACAAGGTGCGGCTTGCTGCGCAGGCTGAGCGGTGGGAGGCGTTGGGGATCGGGTTCTATCGATCGCCTCAGGTGCCATGGCCTACGGCGTAAGCGCGGTGATTCGTCTGCGGGCCGGTGGGGGCTTGTCGCGCCCCGCGGCGGAGCCGCAAATCGACACAGCCCCGCGCCCCTGAAAGAAGGGACGCGCACGCCCCGGACGTATAGACGTGCACCCCCGGGGGACCGTACCCCGGGGGTGCCCGCCTGTCTGTGTGGGGCCGTGGACTACAGCCCTGCTATGGGGTTCTTCAGGTTGCCGACGAGCTGGAGGGCGCCCGCCGGGTCCGCCAGGTCGACCATCTGCTTGTTGTTGCGGAGCTGGAGGCGGTTGAGGCAGGACAGGGCGAACTCGGGGGCGAACATGTCGTACTGCTTGAACTTGTCGGCGAGTTCGGGCACCGAGTGCTGGTAGTCCCGGGTGACCTCGGCGACCGTGCGCCAGAAGTCGTCCTCCTCCAGGATTCCCTCGGCGGCGAGGTTCGCGGCGAGGAAGCGGAAGAAGCAGTCGAAGACGTCCGTGAAGATGGACAGGAGCTTCTTGTCCTCCGGGACCTCCACGCGCAGCCGCTCGACCGTCGGCGGCAGCACCGCGTCCGGGTCCATGACGGCGATCTCCTCGGCGATGTCCTTGTAGATCGCGCGCTGGACCACGCCGTCCTTCAGGGCCAGGATCACGTTCTCGCCGTGCGGCATGAAGACCAGGTCGTAGGCGTAGAAGCTGTGGAGGAGGGGAGTGAAGTACGCGCGCAGGTAGCGGCGCAGCCACTCCGTCGGCGTCAGGCCCGACTGCTCGATCAGCGCGCCCGCGAAGGACGTGCCCTCGTGGTCGACGTGGACGAGGGAGGCCATGGTGGCGAGCGACTCGCCGTCCTCCAGGGACGACACCGGGCTCTCGCGCCAGAGCGCGGCCAGCATCTTGCGGTACGGCGAGTAGCGGTCCGTCGCCGCCTCGTACTCCAGGTGCCGGTAACCGACGGCGGCGCGCTCGCGGATGATCGACAGGCCGGTCTCCCGCAGCACGGGGTCGTTGTCGATGAGCTGGGCCAGCCAGTCGTTGATGGCCGGGGTCGCCTCCATGTACGCCGCCGAAAGGCCGCGCATGAAGCCCATGTTGAGGACGGACAGGGCCGTCTTCACGTAGTGCTTCTCGGGGCTGGACCGGTTGAAGAAGGTCCGGATGGACTGCTGGGCCAGGTACTCGTCGTCGCCCTCGCCCAGGCAGACCAGGTGCTGCTGGGCGACCTCGGCGGCGAAGGTGACGGTGAGCTTGTTCCACCACTGCCAGGGGTGGACCGGGATGAAGAGGTAGTCGGCGGGGTCCAGGTCCTGGTCCCGCAGGACGCCGTGGAAGCGGTCGACGGTCTCCGCGCCCAGTTCGTCGCGGACGAAGGACTCGTACTCGATGCCGACACCGGCCGTGAACGCGGCGCGCGAGCGGTGGGCCGCCAGCCAGATCAGCCGGACCGGGCTCGCCGTCTCGGGGGCGTACGAGAGGTACTCGTGGATGCCGAAGCCGAGCCGCCCGTTGTTCGCGACGAAGCAGGGGTGGCCCTCGGTCATGCCGGTCTCGATGGCCTGGAAGCCGGACCTGACCAGCTCGGCGACCGGGACCTGCGGCTTGGTCAGCTTGTAGCAGGTGCCGGAGAGGGTGGAGGAGATCTCCTCCAGGTAGACCGGCAGCACCTCGTCGCTCAGGCCCAGGGACTTCTGGAGCTCGATGAAGAAGTCCAGGGCGGCGAGCGGGCGTTCGGCCCCGTCCCGGTGGCGGGTGATCGAGTCGGCGTCGACCTGCCAGTGGTCGAGGGAGTGGAGCGTGGCCGTGAAGGTGTACCGGGTCAGGCCGTCGTCGCTGCGGACGACGTATCCGCCGTCGCCGGTGGCCTCCGGGGTGATGAGGCGCTCGTGGGCGAACTCGGCGAGCGCCTTGCGGATCAGGAGGCGGTTGGCCCGCGCCCAGCGGTGGGGGGACAGATGCGCTACGGCGTCGGACAGGGTCATACGGCTACTCCTCGGGCGGACAAGCTGTGCCTGTCGAAGAAGCGCTGACGGGTGCAGAAGCTCAGCAGCGCCTTCTTCTCCGGCTTCTGGATCTCGCGCTCGGGCACGAAACCCACGGCTTCGTTCAGGGCGTGGACGGCCTTGTTGGCCACGTCCGGCTCGACGACGACGCGCTCCACCGCCGGGTCCTCGAAGAGGTGCGCCATCACGGCGGTGATGACGGACCGGGTGAAGCCGCGGATGGGCTTGTCGGTGGGCGGAGTGAGGAAGTGCATGCCGATGTCGCCCGGCTGAGGCTCGTACAGGCCGACGAGTTCGCGGTGGGCGGGGTCGTACTTCTCCATGAGGAAGGCGGGGACGCCGTCCTCGTCGAGGCCGAGCAGCGCGTGGTGGTGCTCGTCGGCCGCGATCTCCATGTAGGCGCGCTCGACGTCCACCAGGCTGGCGTCCTGCATCATCCAGAAGGCGGCCTTGGGGTGGGTGACCCAGGCGTGCAGGAGCTCGGCGTCCTTCAGGGGGTCGAGGGGGCGGAACGTGAACGTCATACGGAGAACTCCTGGAACGCGATCGTCTTCTCGACCGGGTAGTACTCGGTGCCGAGCAGCTCGCGGATGATGTACGCGTTCCGGTACGGGCCCATCCCCAGGTCGGGGCTGGTGATGCTGTGCGTGTGGACGCCGGCGTTCTGCAGGAAGATCCCGCGGCCGGTGACGTCGACGGCATAGTTGCGGGCGACGTCGTAGTTGCCCTGGGAGTCGTAGACCAGGCGGTCGCGCACGGGCTTGAGGAACTCCGGCTCCGCGTACTTGTAGCCGGTGGCCAGGACCAGGCCCTGCGAGTCGAGCGTGAAGTCCTTCTCCTGCTCCTTCTGACGGAAGGACAGGGTGTACGTGCCGTTCTCGTACGCCACGCTGTTCAGCGAGGAGTTGGTGAGCAGCCGGGTGGGGACGGGGCCGCCGAGGTTCTTCTGGTAGAGCAGGTCGAAGATCTCGTTGATCAGGTCGCCGTCGATGCCCTTGAACAGGCCCTTCTGCTGGGCGGTGAGGCGGTAGCGGGTCGCCTCCGGCAGCTCGCGGAAGTAGTCGATGTACTCCGGGGACGTCATCTCCAGCGTGAGCTTGGTGTACTCCAGCGGGAAGAAGCGCGGGGAGCGGGTGACCCAGTTCAGCCGGTAGCCGTGGACGTCGATCTCGCTGAGCAGGTCGTAGTAGATCTCCGCCGCGGACTGCCCGGAGCCGACCAGCGTGATCGAGTCCTTCTTCTGGAGCTCCGCCTTGTTCTGGAGATAGCGGGAGTTGTGGATGAAGTCGCCGCCCAGGCCCTGGCACGCCTCGGGTATGTAGGGCGGGGTGCCCGTGCCGAGGACGAGGTGACGGGCGCGGTAGGTGTCACCGGCGGCCGTCTTCACGACGTACAGCTCGTCCTCGTACGTCACCTCGGTGACCGTCGTGCTGAAGCGGATGCTGCTCAGCTTGTTCGCGGCCCAGCGGCAGTAGTCGTCGTACTCGACCCGCAGCGGGTAGAAGTTCTCGCGGATGTAGAACGAGTACAGCCGGCCTTTCTCCTTCAGGTAGTTGAGGAAGGAGTACGGCGAGGTCGGGTCGGCGAGGGTGACCAGGTCCGACATGAACGGGGTCTGGAGGTGGGCGCCGTCCAGGAACATCCCCGCGTGCCACTCGAAGTCGGGCTTCGACTCCAGGAAGACCCCGTCGAGCTCGTCGATCGGCTCGGTCAGGCAGGCGAGGCCGAGATTGAACGGGCCGAGCCCGATCCCCACGAAATCATGGGTTCTGGTCGGGTTTTCAGGACGCGCGGTCAAGGGACTCTCCCAGGTACTGCTCGGCGTGGCCGGCGATCAGGTCGAGGACGGCGGCGATGTCTTCGGTCGTCGTCTCGGGGTTGAGCAGGGTGAACTTCAGGTAGTGGCGGCCTTGGACCTTCGTGCCCGCGACCACCGCGTCGCCGGAGGCAAACAGGGCCTTGCGGGCGTAGAGGTTGGCGCGGTCGATCTCGGCGGGGTCGGTGACGGCCGCCGGTATGTAGCGGAAGACCAGGGTGGACAGGCTCGGCTCGACCACGACGTCGTAGCGCGGGTCGGCGGCCAGTAGCCGCCAGCCCTCCACCGCCAGGTCGCAGACCTCGTCGAAGAGCTGGCCGATGCCGTCGGCCCCCATCACGCGGAGGGTCATCCACAGCTTGAGGGCGTCGAACCGGCGGGTGGTCTGGAGGGACTTGTCGACCTGGTTGGGGATGCGCTCGGAGACCATACGGCGCGGGTTGAGGTACTCCGCGTGGTAGGTGGCGTGGCGCAGGGTCGAGGCGTCGCGGACCAGCACGGCGGAGGAACTCACCGGCTGGAAGAAGGACTTGTGGTAGTCGACGGTGACCGAGTCGGCGCGCTCGATGCCGTCGATACGGCCCCGGTACTTCACGGAGGCGAGCAGACCGCAGCCGTAGGCGGCGTCGACGTGCATCCAGGTGTCGAACTGGTCGCACAGCTCGGCGATCTCGGGCAGCGGGTCGATGGAGCCGAAGTCGGTGGTGCCGGCGGTGGCGACGACGGCCATGGGGACCAGGCCGTCCTTCCTGCAGCGCTCCAGCTCATGGGCGAGCGCGACGGTCTGCATGCGCTTGTCGTGGTCGACCGGGATGGAGACCACGGCGTCCTGTCCCAGACCCAGCAGTTTCGCGGACTTCTTCACGCTGAAGTGGCTGACCTCGGAGGCGAAGATCCGCAGTTTCGCGAACGAGTCGGTCTTGGCCTCCTCGCGCGCCAGCAGCAGCGCCTGGAGGTTGGACTGCGTGCCGCCCGAGGTGAAGACACCGTCGGCGTTCTCGCCGAGCCCTATTCGGGCGGTCGTCCAGTCGACGATCTTGCGCTCGATCAGGGTGCCGCCGGCCGACTGGTCCCAGGTGTCCAGGGAGGAGTTGATGGCGGAGAGGATCGCCTCGCCGAGTACGGCCGGGATGACGACCGGGCAGTTGAGGTGGGCGAGGTAGCGCGGGTGGTGGAAGTAGATCGCGTCCCGGAGGTAGACGTCCTCCAGCTCGTCGAGGACCGCGGCGGTGTCGAACAGCGGCTTGTCGAGGTCGATCGCGTCGATGGTGGGGGCCAGGGCGTCGACCGTGACGCCGGTGAACGGACGGTCGGTGGCGGCGAGTTTGGCTGCCACCCGCTCTATACCTTCGGTCACGGAGCGGCGGTACTGCTCCGCGGTCGTGTCATTGAGCAGGTGCGAGCGCATGGGGAGGTCCTCCGGTGGGGACGGGCCGTGATGTGCGGGATCCGGCTGAAACTTAGGTTAGCCTAACCTAAGTTCCTTTGAGTCAGGGCAGCCTCAGGGGTGACTGCGATCACTTACGTCGCGGTAGGTGCCCGATCGCCTTGATTTCAGCGGCGGTTACGCCTGCTCACGCAACTGCTCCTCGCTCATCCCCTGCCTCCAGTACCCCACGAAGGTGACCCGGCGCCGGTCCACCCCGCGTTCGCCGACGAAGTGCCGACGCAGCGCCTTGACGCGGCCGGACTCGCCCGCGATCCAGACGTACGGGTGCTCGGTGGGCGGGAGTTGAGCGGCTCGGATGGCGTCCAGGGCTTCCTCCTGGACCAGCCACGTGATCTCGGCGTCGGCCTCGGTCGCCAGGTCCTGGATGTCCCCGGCGTCGTGCACCTCCAGCCACACCCGGGCGCGGGTGCCGGCCGGCAGGGTTTCGAGGATGGCGGAGACGGCAGGCACGGCGGTCTCGTCGCCCCAGATCACCACGAGGTCGGTGTCGTCGGCCGGCCGGAACCGGATCGCCCGGTTGTCGGCGATGGCCGGTCCCAGCAGCAGGACGCGGTCACCGGCGGCGGCGTGGGCGGCCCAGGCGGAGGCGGGGCCGGCCGGGGTGTGCAGGACGAAGTCGATGTCGATCTCGTCGGGGCTGCGGCGCAGCGCGCGCAGCGTGTACGACCGCATCACGGCCCGTACGTCGTCAGGCAGTTCACGCCACCCCTGCCACCATCCGTCCCCGAGCTCCAGCGGAACCTGCGGCTCGGTCTGACCGGGGTGCGGCAGGAATATCGACAAGGACTGGTCGCGCCCGTCGGAGAAGAAGTACTGCAGATCGTCCCCGCCGAAGGTGACCCGGACCAGAGACGGACCGAGCCGCCGAGTCCGTACTACGTGCAGGGAGAAGAAACGGAACGGGGCGGCTACGGCGGTAGTCATATGTGCTCCTGAGGTGACGCGCCCCGAAGGGGCGCGGGGAACTGCGCGACCAGCCACGGCGGACGCGCAGTTCACCACGGTGCGGTGGACCTACGGCGCTGAACCGGCTCTCCCAGCGGAGCGCCTACGCGACCTTCTTGGCCTTCTCGATGGCCTCGGCCAGGCTCGTGAGCAGCGGCGTGCACTTGGCGTACGACAGAATCGGCTCGGGCGAGCGCCCGATGACCTGCCCGGCCTTCACCGCGGGAAGCTTCTTCCAGGTCGCCTCGGTGATGTCAGCGGGCTGAATCGTCGAGGAGCGGTCGTCCATCATGATGATGTCGGCCGGGTACTTGTCGACGTTCTCCCAGCTCAGCGACTCGAACCAGCCGCCGCCCTCCTTCTTGGCGCTCTCCGGCGGCTCGACGAAGTTCACCCCGAGGGCCTTGAAGTACTCCAGGTCGATGGAGAGGTTCGTGCCGGAGACGTAGAAGATGTCCTGGCTGGCGGAACCGGCCATCACCTTGATCTCGGGACGGGCCTTCGCGGCCTTGCGCAGCCGCTCCGCCGCCGCCTCGAAGTCCTTCTTCGCCTGGACGGCCTTGTCGGCCTTCAGGTCCGCGCCGAGGGACTCGGCCAGTTCCCACATCCGCTCCAGCGGCTGGGTCAGCTGACGGTCGTAGACGGAGATCGCGGCGCTCGGGGCGAGCTTGGCGATCTTGTCCTTGGACGCCTCGGGGACGTACCAGAGGGTGCCGGCGCTGTCGAAGGTCGTGGAGATGAGGACCTCGGGGGCGAATGCCGCGTACTTCTCGACGTTGAACTGGTCCCAGACGTTGCCGAAGACGGTCAGCTTGCTGACGTCCATGTCGCCGGCCTGGACATCGGCCTTGCCGTCCTGTGTCTTGGTCGGGCCGAAGACGCCCTTGATCTCAATGCCGTAGTCGTAGAGGGCGGCCGCGACGCCGACGAAGGCGACGATCTTCGTGGGCACCTTGTCGAGCTTCACCGTGGTGCCGCGGTCGTCCTTGAAGGTCCAGGGGCCGGACTTGGCGGCGGTCGTGGCCTCGCCGGAACCCCCGCTTTTCGCGTCTTCGTCACCGCATGCCGCGAGCACGGCCCCGAGGCCGAGGGCGCCGCCCGCGGCGAGGATGCCACGGCGGGTGAGGTGGGTGGCTCTGGCGTTGGACATGGCTACGCTGCTTTCGAACAGGGCGGATCACGCGCCGGACAATTCGAAGGTAGGTTAGCCTAACCTGAGCTGATGTCCAGGGGGTGGGGGGCCTTGTGATCGAAGCTGTGCGTGGGTTGTGCGGGGCGTGTACCCAGCCCGCAAGGCCCAACTCCCTTGCAATCAAGGGTCGTTGGGCCTCGGTCGGTTCGGGGTGTTTCCGTGCCGGGATCAGCCCACCAGCCCCAGCTCCCGCGCGATCAGCATCCGTTGGACCTCGCTCGTGCCCTCGCCGATCTCCAGGATCTTGGAGTCCCGCCACATCCGGGCCACCGGGTACTCGTTCATGAAGCCGTAGCCGCCGTGGACCTGCGTGGCGTCACGGGCGTTGTCGACGGCGACCGTGGACGAGTAGAGCTTCGCCAGGGCCGCCTCCTTCTTGAAGGGTTCGCCCGCGACCAGTCGGGAGGCGGCGTCGCGCCAGGCGAGGCGGGCCGTGTGGGCCTTCATCTCCATGTCGGCGATCTTGAACTGGATGGCCTGGTTGGCGCCGATGGGGCGGCCGAAGGCGTGGCGTTCCTTGGCGTACTTCACCGACTCGTCCACACAGCCCTGTGCCAGGCCGGTGGCCAGCGCCGCGATGGCGATCCGGCCCTCGTCCAGGATGCGCAGGAACTGGGCGTAGCCCCGGCCCTCCTCGCCCAGGAGGTTGGCCGCCGGGACCCGGACGTCCGCGAAGGACAGCTCACGGGTGTCGGAGGCGTTCCAGCCGACCTTGGAGTAGGGGGCCGCGACCGTGAAGCCGGGGGTGCCGGACGGGACGATGATCGACGAGATGAGGGGCTTGCCGTCCGGCTTGCGGCCGGTCACCGCCGTCACCGTGACCAGACCCGTGATGTCCGTGCCGGAGTTGGTGATGAAGCACTTGGTGCCGTTGATCACCCATTCGCCGGTGTCCGGGTCGAGCCGGGCCGTCGTCCGGGTCGCGCCCGCGTCCGAGCCGCCGTCGGGCTCGGTCAGCCCGAAAGCGCCGAGGATCTCACCGGAGCACAGCCGCGGAAGCCACTCCCGCTTCTGCTCTTCCGTGCCGAAGAGATGGATCGGCATGGCGCCGAGCGAGACGCCCGCTTCGAGCGTGATGGCGACCGAGGAGTCCACGCGGGCCAGCTCCTCCAGCGCGATGCCCAGCGCGAGATAGTCGCCGCCCATGCCGCCGTGCTCCTCCGGGAACGGCAGACCGAACAGCCCCATGCGGCCCATCTCCCGCACGATCTCGTACGGGAACTCGTGATGCTCGTAGTACTCGCCGATCTTCGGCGCCACGACGTCGTGCGCGAACTCCTCCACCGTACGGCGGAGTTCCTCCAGTTCGGGGGAGAGACGGTGGTCCATGGCTGTTCACTGCTCCTTGTGGGAGAGGGCTCGGACGGTGCGGGACGGGCTGGGTCGGCCCAGTTGTTCGGCCATCCACGCGCTCGTGGCGACGAGACGGTTCAGGTCGACCCCGGTGTCGATGCCGAGGCCCTGAAGCATCCACACGAGGTCCTCGGTGGCGAGATTGCCGGTGGCGGACTTGGCGTACGGGCAGCCGCCGAGGCCGCCCGCGGAGGCGTCGATCGTGGTGACGCCGTGCTGGAGGGCGGCGTAGGTGTTGGCCAGTGCCTGGCCGTAGGTGTCGTGGAAGTGCACGCCGACGACGTTCGTCGGCACGCCCTCCGCGTTGAGCAGGGACAGCAGCTCCAGCACATGGCCGGGCGTCGCGACGCCGATCGTGTCGCCCAGGCTGAGCTCGTCGCAGCCCATGTCCCGCAGCGCCTTGCAGACCCGCACCACCTGGCGGAGCGGGACCGCGCCCTCCCAGGGGTCGCCGAAGCACATGGAGACATAGCCGCGCACGTGGCGGCCCTCGTCCTTGGCCCGGGCCACGACCGGCTCGAACACCGCCAGCGACTCGTCCAGCGTCCGGTTGAGGTTGGCCTTGGCGAAGGACTCGGTCGCGCTGGCGAAGACGGCGATCCGTCGGGCGCCGAGGGCCAGGGCACGGTCCAGGCCGCGGTCGTTGGGGACCAGGACGGGCAGCCGGACGCCCTCCAGGCCGGCGACGAGCGGGAACAGCTGCTCGGCGTCGGCGAGCTGGGGCACCCACTTGGGGTGTACGAAGCTGGTGGCCTCGATCGTCGTCAGCCCCGCGTCGGCGAGGCGGCGGACGAACTCCGCCTTGATCTCGGTCGGCACGGTCGCCGACTCGTTCTGGAGACCGTCGCGTGCGCCGACCTCGTGGATCCGGACGCGGGCGGGCAGACCCGCCGCCGGTACGGCCATGGGGAGACCCTCGACTGTCATTCCGCCGCCTCCTCATGCGGTGCGATGACCGCCAGGACCTGGTCCATGGCGACCGTCGTGCCCGGTGTGACGTCCAGTTCGGCGACCGTGCCGGCGTGCGGGGCGGAGATGACGTGCTCCATCTTCATCGCCTCGACGACCAGCAGGCTCTGCCCGGCGGCCACGTCGTCCCCGACGGCGACCTTCACCACCGTCACGGTCCCCGGCATGGGTGCGGTGAGCGAGTCGGCGCCGGCGTGCGCGGAGCCGGTGAGGGACGCGGCGACCGGGTCGTGGTCGCGCACGTGCCAGGCGTCGCCGTCGCGGCCCAGCCAGGTGCCGTCCGGCAGGGCGGCGCGGTGGAAGGTGTGGCGGACACCGTCGAGGGTGACGGCCACCCGGTCGTCCGTGACGGTGTGGCTGCCGCGCGGGACGTACTCCACGGGGCCGGTGATCCGCAGATGGAAGCCGACGGGCCGGTGCTCGCCGCCCAGCCGCCATCCGCTCGGCACGGAGAACGGATCGGTCCACCCGTCACCACGAGGCCGCAGCGCGTCCAGGCGCACGGCCGCCGCCGCCTCGTACACCTCTTCCGGTACGTCGGTGGAGACCAGGTCGTCCACCACGCGCTCGACCAGCCCGGTGTCCAACTCGCCCGCGACGACCGCCGGATGCGCGAGGAGCCGCCGCAGGAACCCGGCGTTCGTCTGCACCCCCAGCGTCACCGTCTCCGCGAGGGCGGCCCGGAGCTTGCGGAGCGCGGTCGCGCGGTCGGGGCCGTACGCGATCACCTTGGACAGCATCGGGTCGTACAGGCTGCCGACCTCGGTGCCCTCGCTGAGCCCGGAGTCGGTGCGGATGCCGTCGCCCTGGGGCTCGTGCAGCCTGAGGACCGTGCCGCCCGAGGGGAGGAATCCGCGGGACGGGTCCTCGGCGCAGATGCGGGCCTCGACCGCGTGGCCGGTGAGCGTGATGTCGTCCTGCTTGTACGGCAGTTCCTCGCCCGCCGCCACCCGAAGCTGCCACTCCACCAGGTCCAGGCCCGTGACCAGCTCGGTGACCGGGTGTTCCACCTGGAGGCGGGTGTTCATCTCCATGAAGTAGTACGAGGAGGGGTCGCCGCCCGGCACGATGAACTCCACCGTGCCCGCGCCCCGGTAGCCGCAGGATCGCGCCGCCTGGACCGCCGCCTCGCCCATCGAGGCCCGGATCTCCTCGTCGAGCAGCACACTCGGCGCCTCCTCGATGATCTTCTGGTGCCGGCGCTGGAGGGAGCACTCGCGCTCCCCGAGGTGCACGACGTTGCCGTGACCGTCCGCCAGCACCTGGATCTCGATGTGCCGGGGCCGGTCGACCCACCGCTCGACGAGAAGGGTGTCGTCGCCGAAGGAGGCGCGGGCCTCGCGGCGGGCGGCGGCGATCTCGTCGCCCAGCACGGCCGCGTCCCGCACCAGCCGCATGCCCTTGCCGCCACCGCCGGCGGAGGGCTTGAGCAGCACCGGCATGCCGATCTCGCGGGCGGCGTCGGCGAGTTGACCGTCGGTGAGCCCGCTGCCACTGGAGCCCGGGACGACCGGCACTCCGGCGGCCTTCACCGTCTCCTTGGCGCGGATCTTGTCGCCCATCAGGGAGATGGCGTCCGCGGGCGGCCCGATGAAGACGAGCCCGGCGTCGGCGCACGCGCGCGCGAAGCCGGCGTTCTCCGCGAGGAAGCCGTAACCCGGGTGGACGGCCTGGGCGCCGGTGCGGGCCGCCGCCTCCAGCAGTCGCTCGACGGACAGATAGCTCTCTGCGGCGGGCGCCGGACCGATCCGTACCGCCGTGTCCGCCTCCCGGACGTGCCGCGCGTCGGCGTCCGCGTCGGAGAAGACGGCCACCGAGCGCACTCCCAGCGAGCGGAGCGTGCGGATCACGCGGACGGCGATCTCGCCCCGGTTGGCCACGAGGACCGTGTCGAACATGGTCTGCGTCATCGTCACAGTCCCCCTCACATCCGGAAGACGCCGAACTGGGGCTCACCCAGGGGCGCGTTGGCACAGGCGGTCAGGGCGAGGCCCAGCACCTGACGGGTCTCCAGCGGGTCGATCACACCGTCGTCCCAGAGGCGGGCGGTGGCGTAGTAGGCGTTCCCCTGGCGCTCGTACTGCTCACGGATCGGCGCCTTGAAGGACTCCTCGGCCTCCGCCGGCCAGTCCTCGCCCCGCGCCTCCAACTGGTCCCGCTTGACGGTCGCGAGGACGGACGCGGCCTGCTCGCCGCCCATGACGGAGATCTTGGCGCCCGGCCACATCCACAGGAAGCGGGGCGAGTACGCGCGCCCGCACATGGAGTAGTTCCCGGCGCCGTACGAGCCGCCGACGACGACCGTCAGCTTCGGCACGCGCGTGCAGGCCACCGCGGTGACCATCTTGGCGCCGTGCTTGGCGATGCCGCCCGCCTCGTAGTCCTTGCCGACCATGAAGCCGGAGATGTTCTGCAGGAAGACCAGCGGGATCCCGCGCTGGTCGCACAGCTCGATGAAGTGGGCGCCCTTCTGGGCGGACTCGGAGAACAGGATGCCGTTGTTGGCGACGATGCCGACCGGGTGGCCGTGGATACGGGCGAAGCCGGTGACGAGGGTCTGCCCGAACTCGGCCTTGAACTCCGCGAAACGGGAGCCGTCGACCACGCGCGCGATGATCTCGCGTACGTCGTAGGGGGTGCGGGAGTCGACGGGGACGGCGCCGTAGAGGCCGTAGGGGTCGACCTTCGGTTCGGTGGCGGGGGTGACCTCCCAGGGGAGGGACCCGCGCGCGGGGAGGGTGGCCACGATGTTCCGCACGATCCGCAGCGCGTGGGCGTCGTCCTCGGCGAGGTGGTCGGTCACGCCGGACACCCGGGAGTGGACCTCGCCGCCGCCGAGCTCCTCCGCCGTGACGACCTCACCGGTGGCGGCCTTCACCAGCGGGGGGCCGCCGAGGAAGATCGTGCCCTGGTCGCGGACGATGACGGCCTCGTCGCTCATGGCGGGGACGTAGGCGCCGCCGGCCGTGCACGAGCCCAGCACCGCGGCGATCTGCGGGATCCCGGCGCCCGACATCCGGGCCTGGTTGTAGAAGATCCGCCCGAAGTGCTCCCGGTCCGGGAACACCTCGTCCTGCATGGGCAGGAAGGCCCCGCCGGAGTCGACGAGATAGAGGCAAGGGAGGCGGTTCTCCAGGGCGACCTCTTGAGCCCGCAGGTGCTTCTTCACGGTCATCGGGTAGTACGTGCCGCCCTTGACCGTGGCGTCGTTGGCGACGATCACGCACTCGCGGCCGCTGACCCGTCCGATCCCGGCGATGACGCCGGCGGCCGGGGCCTGGCCCTCGTACATGCCGTCGGCCGCGAGGGGAGCGAGCTCCAGGAAGGGGGAGCCGGGGTCGAGGACGGTGTCGACGCGGTCGCGCGGCAGCAGCTTCCCGCGCGCGGTGTGCCGGGCGCGGGCCTTCTCGCCGCCTCCCAGCCGGGCGGCGGCGAGCTTGCCGCGCAGCTCGTCCACCAGCGCCCGATGGGCCTCCTCGTTGGCCCGCCATGCCTCCGACGCGGGATCTGCCGCGCTCGCAAGCTCCGGTGCCTCGTGCATCCTGCGGTCCCCTCACCAGTGGTCGACCAGTTAATGAGCGTTAACGCATTTCCTTCAGGTTAACGACCGCTAACCTCCCTGTCTAGAATTGCTTCCATGGCCACCAGAACCGACGCCCCCACCCGCCGCGAGCAGATCCTCAAGGAGGCCGCGCGGCTCTTCGCCGAGCGTGGTTTCCACGGCGTCGGCGTGGACGAGATAGGTGCCGCCGTGGGCATCAGCGGCCCCGGCCTCTACCGGCACTTCGCCGGCAAGGACGCGATGCTCGCCGAGCTGCTGGTCGGCATCAGCGGCCAGCTCCTGACCGGCGCGAAGCGGCGCCTCGCGGAGGCCGACGGCGTGCCGGCCGAGGCGGTCCTCGACTCCCTCATCGAGGGTCACATCGACTTCGCCCTCGACGACCGCCCCCTCATCACCCTGCACGACCGCGAGCTGGACCGCCTCCGCGACAGCGACCGCAAGCTCGTGCGGCAGCTCCAGCGGCAGTACGTCGAGCTGTGGGTGGAGGTGGTGCGCGCGGTGTACCCGGACCTGACGGAGCCGACGGCCCGCTCGGCCGTCCACTCGGTGTTCGGCCTGCTCAACTCGACCCCGCATCTGGGGCGGCCGGGGGCGCTGCCGGGGCGGGGGGTCACGGCGGAGCTGCTGCACCGGATGGCGCGGGGGGCGTTCGGGGCCGCCGGGGTGGCGTGAGCTACCCCTCGGCGGAGCCGCTCAGGTGCCGTAGTACCGCAAGGACGCGGCGGCTGTAGCCGGTCGTACCCGTCAGGCCGAGCTTGTCGAAGATCGCGTTGGTGTGCTTCTCCACCGCGCTCTGGGAGACGTAGAGCTGCTGGGCGATGGCGGCGTTGGTGCAGCCCTGGGCCATCAGCGCCAGGACGTCCCGCTCGCGGGGCGTGAGCCGGTGCAGTGGGTCGGTGCGGGTGCTGCGGGCGAGGAGCCGCCGGACCACCTCGGGGTCGAACGCGGTGCCGCCCGCGCCCACGCGGTCCAGAGCGGCGAGGAACTCCTCCACCTGCATGACCCGGTCCTTGAGGAGATAGCCGACGCCCTCGCTGCTGCCGCTGAGCAACTCGGTGGCATAGCGGCCCTCGACGTACTGGGAGAGGACCAGGACGGCCGTACCGGGATGGTGTCCGCGGATCCGAAGCGCGGCCCGCAGCCCCTCGTCGGTGTGTGTGGGTGGCATGCGCACGTCCACGACCACGATGTCGGGCGGATCGGCCGCGACCGCCGCCAGCAACGCGTCCGCGTTCCCCACCGCGGCGGTCACGGTGTGGCCTTCGTCGGCGAGGAGCCGGACGAGGCCTTCGCGCAGCAGCGCGGAGTCTTCGGCGATCATGACGCGCACGGCAGCTCCGCGGTGATGACGGTCGGGCCGCCGGACGGACTGTGGATGTCGAGTCGTCCGTCGAGGGCGGCGACGCGGCGGGACAGGCCGAGGAGGCCGCCGGCCGTGGGCCGGTGCGGAGCGCCACCGGTGCCGTCGTCCTCGATGCGTACCGCCATCTCGTCGCCGTGCCGGGTCACACGGATCTCGGCGCGGGTGGCGCCGGAGTGCTTCAGCGTGTTGGTGACGGCCTCGGCGGCGACGAAGTACGCCACGGTCTGCACGGGGACCGGAGGCGGGTTGCCGTCGAGTTCGTACGTCACGTCGACGGGCAGGACCGAGCGCTCCGCGAGCCCCTCCAGGGCCGCGGCCAGTCCGTGCTCGTCCAGGGCGGCCGGGTAGATCCGCCAGGCCGTCTCGCGCAGCTCCGTCAGGGCGTCGGCGGACTCCTCGTGGGCCTGGCGCAGCAGCGCGTCCGCCTTGGCCGGGTCCGCGGCGCGGCGGGCCCGGCCCAGCAGCAGCCCCAGGGCGACCAGGCGCTGCTGTACGCCGTCGTGCAGGTCGCGCTCGATGCGCCGGCGCTCGTCGTGCACGGCCTGCACCACCCCGGCCCGGGTCGCGGCCAGTTCGCCGACCCGGCGCAGCAGCAGCTCCGTCTCGCTGGGGCCGAGGTGGCGCCGGGCCAGCTGCTCGTCCAGCTGTGCCAGTCCGCGGCCGCCCTGTGCGCACAGGAACAGCAGGAACAGCCCGCCCAGCCCGGTGAGCGTGACGGTGCCGGGATGGAGGGGGTCCAGCACGAACCACGTCCACACCAGCAGCGAGGAGTAGAGGAGGGCAACCAGCGAGGTCAGCAACACCAGCAGGCCGAACAGCCCCAGCGGCCAGCGCGCCGCCAGATACCCGAACGCGGCCCGTCCGTCACCCGGAGGGTCCAGCTCGGCGGCGTGGAACACCGCCAGGCGGCGCCGCTCCAGCTCGGCCAGGCGCAGCGCGCTCGCGGGGACGGACGGCGGGCGTCCGGTCGCCAGAGCCCGCATCCTGCGCACCCCGCCGTCGGCGACGCAGACCAGCTCGGCCAGCGCCGTCAGGCCACCCAGCAGCAGTCCGGCGGCGAGACGGAGCCAGCGCCCGGTGAATGCGATCACGGTGGGCCAGGCTAGCCAAGGTCTCTGGCCGGCGCCCTGCGGAAAACCGCACTCCTGACGTGTGGAGTGCCACAGCCGGTCGTGCGGCCTTCCTCATACCGCCTTTAGGTCAAGACTTCGTAAAGTGGTCTGCATGATCATTGCTGCTGCGGCCGACGCCCCCGTCGGCGGAGTCGCCGGCTGGGCCGCCGACCTCATGGAGAAACTGGGCGGTCCCGGCGCCGGACTGGCCATCGCCCTGGAGAACCTCTTCCCGCCGCTGCCGAGCGAGGTGATCCTGCCGCTGGCGGGGTTCACGGCGAGTCAGGGGCGGATGGACGTCGTCGCGGCCGTCGCCTGGACGACCGCGGGCTCGGTGGCGGGCGCGCTGGCGCTGTACCTGCTCGGCGCGCTCTTCGGCCGGGACCGGCTGATCGCGGCGGCGGCGCGACTGCCGCTGGTGAAGGTCGCGGACGTGGAGCGGACCGAGGCGTGGTTCGTCCGGCACGGCACCAAGGCCGTGTTCTTCGGCCGCTTCGTACCGATCTTCCGCAGCCTGATCTCGATACCGGCCGGCGTGGAACGCATGCGGCTGCCCCTCTTCCTCGCCCTCACCGCGGCCGGCAGCCTCATCTGGAACACCGCCTTCATCGCCGCCGGCTACGCGCTGGGCGCCCGCTGGCACGAGGTCACCGACCTGGTCGGCCTCTACTCCAAGGCGATCCTGGCGGCCGTGGTCGTGGCGGCCCTGGCCTTCGTGGCGGTGCGGATGCTGCGGTCGGGGCGTGGGGCGCGGCGGCGTCAGGTCCGACGGGACGAGGAGGACGTACGGATCTGAGCGTGCGGCGTGAAGATCTTGACGAGCGCGAGGAGCGTGACGAGCGCGAGGAGCGTGACGAGCGTTACGGACCTTGACCTCTGGACGCCCTTGGATACTCGCCGGTACGGTTGAGTGAGCAAGCGCTTAGACATGGACGTGTGGAGGTGGCGGCGGTGCGCCGTACGGTGTTCAGTGAGGATCACGAGGCGTTCCGGGAGACCATCCGCGCCTTCATCGAGGCCGAGGTCGTCCCGGTCTACGACGAGTGGTTCGCGGCGGGCCAGGCGCCCCGCGACTTCTACTACAAGCTCGCCGAGCTCGGCGTCTTCGGCATCCGCGTCGACGAGGAGTACGGCGGCGCGGGCATCGACTCGTACAAGTTCGAGGCGGTGATGTACGAGGAGACCGCCCGCGCGGGTGTGCAGTTCGGCGGCTCCGGCGTGCACGTGCTGCTCGGCCTGCCGTACATCAAGATGCTCGCCAGCGACGAGCAGAAGAAGCGGTTCCTGCCGAAGTTCGTCTCCGGTGAGGAGATGTGGGCGCTGGCGATGACCGAGCCGGGCACCGGCTCCGACCTCGCGGGCATGAAGACCACCGCCAAGCTCTCCGAGGACGGCACGCACTACGTCCTCAACGGCGCCAAGACCTTCATCACCGGCGGTGTGCACGCCGACCGTGTGATCGTCTGTGCCCGCACCGACGCGCCCAGCGCCGAGGACCGCCGGCACGGCATCTCCCTGTTCGCTGTGGACACCAAGTCCGAGGGCTACTCCGTCGGCCGCAAGCTCGACAAGCTCGGCCTGAAGACCTCCGACACCGCCGAGCTGGCGTTCGTCGACGTGAAGGTCCCGGTCGAGGACCTGCTCGGCGAGGAGAACAAGGGCTTCTACTACCTCGGCCACAACCTGGCCTCCGAGCGCTGGGGCATCGCCTTCGGCGCCTACGCGCAGGCCAAGGCCGCCGTGCGGTTCGCCAAGGAGTACGTCCAGGACCGCACCGTCTTCGGCAAGTCCGTCGCCTCCTTCCAGAACACCAAGTTCGAGCTGGCCGCCTGCCAGGCCGAGGTCGACGCCGCCGAGGCCGTGGCCGACCGTGCGCTGGAGGCCCTGGACGCCGGCGAGCTGACGCCTGCCGAGGCCGCGTCCGCGAAGCTCTTCTGCACCGAGGTCGCGCACCGTGTGATCGACCGCTGCCTCCAGCTGCACGGCGGCTACGGCTTCATGAACGAGTACCCGATCGCTCGCCTGTACGCGGACAACCGGGTCAACCGCATCTACGGCGGCACCAGCGAGATCATGAAGTCGATCATCGCGAAGGACATGGGCCTGTAAGGCCCCTGCAATTACCTGCCAGTAGAAAAGGTGCCATGAACCAGGCACTACAGGGTCTCCTCGATCTGCTCGACCTGGAGCAGATCGAGGAGAACATCTTCCGCGGCCAGTCCCGCTCCGCCGTCGTCCCGCGCGTCTTCGGCGGTCAGGTCGCGGCCCAGGCACTGGTCGCCGCCGGGCGCACGGTCCCCGCGGACCGGCACGCCCACTCCCTCCACGCGTACTTCCTGCGCATGGGGGATCCGGGCGCGCCCATCGTCTACAACGTCGACCGCATGCGCGACGGCCGCTCCTTCACCACCCGGCGGGTGGTCGCGGTCCAGCACGGCAAGCCGATCTTCGCCCTGTCGGCCTCGTTCCAGGTGTACGAGGAGGGCATGGACCACCAGGCCCCCATGCCGCCCGCGCCCGACCCGGCGACGCTCCCCACCTCCGAGGAGCGGCTGCGTGGCTACGACCACCTCGACGCGGACGTCGTCGAGCGGTTCCTGGAGGCACGCCAGGCGGTCGACCTGCGCTATGTCGACGAGCCGCCGTACGGCCGGTTCGGCGAGCCCCGCGAACCGCACTCCCAGGTCTGGTTCCGCACCAACGGCAAGCTGGCGGACGACCCGCTCCTGCACGTCGTACTCGCCACCTACGTCTCCGACATGACCCTCCTCGACTCCGTCCTGCTCGCGCACGGCCGGGGCGGCTGGGCCGTCGGGGACGTGGTCGGCGCCTCCCTGGACCACGCCATGTGGTTCCACCGCCCGTTCCGCGCGGACGAGTGGCTGCTGTACGACCAGGAGTCACCGTCGGCACACGGCGGCCGCGGCCTCGGCCAGGCCCGCATCTACACACAGGACGGACAGCTGGCGGTGTCGGTCATCCAGGAGGGCGTGGTCCGCGTCCCACGCTGACCCACCGACACCCCGCCCGGCCGCCCTGGCATCAGGCCAGTCCGGCGCGAGGGGCGCGCCTAGACCAGTCCCGCCTCCGCCAGCAGGAACGTCGTCATCGGGTCGTAGTGGCGCGGGCTGACCACGTGGTCGTCCAGGGGTACGACCACCTGTACGGTGCCCTCCGCCTCCGCGAGGAACAGTGCCGGGTCGTTGCAGTCGGCGTAGCCGACGGAGTCCACGCCGTGCTGGCCGGCGTAGCCCGCCCAGCCGTGGTCGGCGACGACCAGGTCCGGTAGTGGGCGTTCCTCGCGTTCGAGTCCCGTCAGGATGGCCTTCATCGGGTCGCCGGAGTGGGTGTGCCAGAGGGTGGCGCCGTGTTCGAGGACGGCCACGTCGGCGAACTGCATGACGTAGCCCTCCTCCGTCTGGAGGCCCTCCGGGATGACGACGATCTCGCAGCCCGCCGTGCGCAGAGCGGCGGCGGTGGCGCGGTGGACGTCGAGCAGGCCGCCCGGGTGGCCCGTCGCGAAGAGCACGCGCTGCTGCCCGTCGGCCGCCTTGCGCAGGCGGGCCGCCATCCGCTCCAGGGCGGCCACCGTCAGCTCGGGGTCGATGGTGTCCTGGCCGTGGCGGTGCTCCGCGTCGTCGTTCACGCCGACGCGCTCCGCCATCACCGCGAGCACGTCCTGCTCGTCGGTCCAGCGGTCGCCGAGCTCCAGGCCGAGCCAGTAGTGGCGGTTGCCGTTCGCCAGCTGGCGGTAGTGGGAGAGGTTGTTCTCGCGGGGCGTCGCGACGTCGCCCGCGATACGGGTTCTGACGAGGTGGTCGACGAGCTCGGCGCGGCTGGGTGTCCCGGGTATCGGCATGCCTCCCATTGTGAGGCAGACAACTGTGGGAACACCCGAGTCCGGGACGCGTGCGACGCGGATCACCGTTCGCCGTGGCGCAGGGCGAACCACAACTCCATCCGTACGTCCGGGTCGTCCAGGTCCGTGTCGAGGAGCGTCGCGCAACGGGCGATCCGCTGCCGGACCGTGTTGCGGTGGACGGACAGGGCGACGGCCGTGCGGTCCCAACTGCCGTGCAGGGAGAGCCAGGTGCGCAGGGTCTCCGTGAGGGGGGCGGTGAGGGGCGCGAGGAGTGCGCGGGCGTGGGACTCCGCCTCGTCGGGGGAGAGCAGGTCGGTGAGGGCCGGGCGGTGGCTGCCGTGCCGGAACAGGGGCGTGCGGGTGGCCCGGGCGCGGGACAGGGCCCGGGCCGCCTGGGTGTCGGCCGCCGGCCAGTCCCGGGCGGTCGCGGGGGCGCTCACCCCCAGGGTCCAGCCGGGCTGCGGTGACGGTTCGCGGTCCGCCGGGGCGAGAACGCGGACGACGTCCGGCGCGAGGTCGACCAGCGGGGAGCCGAGGGCCGCGCCCAGCGCCGAGGCCGCCACGGGGTCGCAGGGCTGGGTGTCGGGGCGGCCGTGGACCACGAGCCAGCGGTCGGCCCCCAGCAGCGGGGCCACCGTCTGCGGCTCGGCGCCCAGCAGCAGCCGTACGAGCGCCGACGACCGGGCCGCTCCCGAGCCGCTCTGGTGCTCGCCGGTGAGGAGGGAGAGGAGTACGGCGGCGACGGAGGCGATGGTGTGGTCGCCGGGGTCCCGGTGCGGGGCGGCGACCCCGAGGGCGAAGCCCTGGCCGGCACCGAGGGCGTAGGCGGCGAGGTGGGTGCCGGCGATGGTGTCGGTGGCGGAGGTGGGCGTCCCCGGACCCGAGGGCCGTACGACCGACGCGAGCTGGGACAACGACCCGCTCACCGC
>NZ_LGUR01000228.1 GCF_001270495.1 Streptomyces viridochromogenes | reverse complement strand
CGGCGGGGGCGGCGGGCGGGGGCTGGTTTCCGTAGGGGCCGCCGGCGAAGGAGTTCTGCTGCCCTGGGATCTGCCCCGGGGCCTGCCCCGGGAACTGCCCTGGGGCCTGCCCCGGCATCTGCGCGCCGGGCGGCAGATAGCGCACCCGCCCTGCCTGGTCGGTGATCGGCATGAACCCGGCGGCCTGGAGGCGCGCCGCGAACTTGGCGTTGCGCTTGCGGGTCACGGCGAAGCCGATGCCGACGATCGCCATGAAGAACGCCCAGGTGAGGAACGCGGCGACCCAGGCGGAGCCGTCCCCGCCGAGCCGCAGCCCGAGGATCACCGCGCCGATGGTGAGGCCGATGGCCGCGTAACCCATCCGCTTCTCGGCGTTCTTGCCGGTGAGGTCGAAGTTGATGCGGGCCTTGAGCAGTTCGAAGGCGTCGGGGATCAGGGGCGGTACGGAGACCCCGTCGCCGGCGTTCGGATACTGCGCCCAGTTCTGCGCGGCGCGGGCCCGGGCCTGGGGGCTCGGGTCGGGCGCGATCAGCATGACGAGCGCGTTGTTGCGACTGCCGCTCTGCCTCACGTCCATGTACTCGTACCCGAACTGCTGGGCGATGAAGGCGAGCGTGGCGAGCTTCTTCACCGAGGCCAGGGGGCTGGTGAGCTCGACCGGCTCCCCGCTCGCCATCAGCTGCAGCATCTTCTGCACTTGGCGCTTGCTCATCAGTACCCCGCTCCCCCTACGGCCACCCAGGCCCGCCCGGCCACATGGGGCCGCCCCGTTCACTTCCGCAACGCGATCAGTGTTCCACGGGGGTCTGACAGTCGGGAACCTCGGTCGGTGGGGTTCACGGGATCTTGGGGGAGCCTTGCCACGGGGACGATGTGTCTGGTGCCGTTTTCCGTTCTGTCGGTCACCGCCGGGTGTATCGGGCCACTGTGTACGCGGTTGGGCCGGTGAGCCCTGCCCCTGTGCCGTCGAGCATGTCCAGGACCTCGAAGCCGGTGCCCTCCCTGGGCCACACCGAGGAACCTCCTGACGAGTCGCCTGCCGCACCGCTCGTCCGCTGACGTTGCCGTCAAACAACGCAGGGGTCCCGCTGGAAAATTCCAGTGGGACCCCTGTCATTTCACCCTCTATTCGCTTGGCGTCGAATCCGGCCACTCTGGCGAGAACCGCTTAATTACCGGGTTATCGGCCAGTCCAGAGACATTTTCCGCCAGACAGGCATGCACCTCTCGCAGAAAGTCGCCGAAAGCACCCACAAGCCCTTCCCGTTCCACGGAGACCCGCCACTGATGCTTCGAGGACGTAATTTCAACTAGACCATCCTCGCGCCGCAAGCGGATGACTTCATCATCTTCCGTGAAACCGATCGCTGCATCCTCTCCTGACGAGAGTCGGCTCATCGCGTGACAGAGAGAAAGGGATAGATCGACGAGGGTTACATGCCCCTCCCCGCCGGCCAGTGCTGCCACAAGCTGCTCTCCCCGCTGACGCTCACCTACATCCACTCCGTCCTCAAGTCCGCCCTGGAACACGCCGTCCGCGAGGAAGAGATTCCGCGCAACGTCGCCCGCAACGTCCGCACCGGCACCCCACGCCCCCGACGCTTCGAACTCCTCACCGCCGAAGAAGCCCGGCAATTCCTCACCGCCGCCCAGGACCACCGGCTGCACGCGCTGTTCGAACTCGCCCTCCACACCGACGGTGTCACCGACCTCGTCTACCGGTCCGACACGTCGGGCAAGCTCCAGCTCCGCAAGGGCATCGCCGCCTCCGGAGGGGGAGTCGGTCTCGCCTCCCTGGGCAACGCCGGGAGTTCGGCCGGAGGTGCGGACAGCGAGTACGGCGCCGCCGGCTGGGCGGTCAGCGACTTCCCGCTGCTGATGGGCACCCCGGACGCGAACGGCGACGCAGGCACCACTCCCGATATCTGGGGTGTGCGGTCCGACGGATCGGTGCGCTTCTACTCGGGCGGCCCGAGCACTGTCGTTCCCGGGTCCGGCACGGAGATCATCGCTCCGGCGAGCTACTGGCGGACGCGCATCGCGATCGGGTGACGCGGATCCCTGGCCGCCGGTTCACGACACCGGCGGCCAGTCCCCGCTACCTGGCGTGGGTACGCCTCTTGCGCCCACCGTCCGGCCACAACTGCGGCTTTCTCTTCGCCGCCAGATCCTCGGCCCACCCGAACCACACGATGCAGCTTCCGATGAGCACCCAGGTGAACGCCAGCACCGGCCACGGGCTCTCCAGGAGCCAGGAGAAGTGCATCCACATCACGTCGATGCCCCACAGCTGGTCCCACATCGTCGCGGCGATGAGGATGCAGGTGTTGTGCCAGAGGTAGATCGTCACCGCGCGGGAGTTGAGCAGGGTGATCAGCCGGTCCCAGCGGCGCAGGCGGCGGGGCCACTCGGACCAGGACGGACTGATGTGCAGGAGCAGCAGCACCGTGCCGAAGGACCACAGGGCCTGGGCCAGCGGCATGCTGTCCAGGTCGTTGCCCTCGCCGAAGTCGTGGTTCAGGGCGTACCAGAGCCCGACTGCGGCGAAGATCGGCGCGACGGAGGGCACGACATAGCGCGGCAACCGCCGCAGGATGCCCTCCTGGTGGGCCATGCCGAGGATCCAGCAGGCGCCGAAAGTGCTGAAGTCCGTGAGGGCGGAGGGGATCCGCTCGCCGGGGAGGTTGAGGTAGCCCTGTTCGAAGGCCGCCGACAGCGCGAGCGGCGCGAGGAGCGTGACCAGCGGCATCGCGCGCAGGGCCTTCAGCAGGAACGGTGAGAGCAGGACGTACCAGAGATAGGCGCGGATGTACCAGAGCGGTCCCGCGAGGTCGGTTGCCCAGTTCTCACCGATGAAGCCGTGGATGCCGGGGAGGCCTTCGGCGTACGGCGGGTCGCTGAGCGGGACGACCCAGTAGGCGAGGTGGATCCACCACCAGCCCGGGTGACCGTCCGCGTCCGGGCCCCAGCCCTGGATCACCATGCCGGTGACGCCGACCACGCCCAGCAGCCACAGCGGGGGCAGGAGGCGACGTATGCGGCTCCTGATGACCTGTACGGGCGGGCGCTTCAGGGAGCGGGCCATCAGGTTGCCGGCCAAGGCGAACATCACGCCCATGGAGGGGAACACCAGGGGCAGCCAGGCCCAGCCCGTCAGGTGGTAGAGGACCACGCGAAAGAGGGCGAGGGCGCGCAGGAGGTCGAAGTAGCGGTCGCGTACCGGGGCTTTGCGGGCCGGCTCGGACGTCTCCGCCTGGACCGGGGCCGGTGCGTCGGACGGCGGAGCGGTCGCCGGTGAGCGAGGGTTCATCGGACCGGCCTCTCGTCCATGATCTGCCGACGCTGGGCCGGAACGGTCGGCGGGGCGGACACCCCGCCCTTGCGCCGCAGCTTCTGCCAGCGCAGTCGGCCGCCGGTGAGGGCGGTGATCCAGGACTGGAGGAGGACGACGTACATGAGCTGGCGGTAGAGGATCTGCTGGAGCGGGAGCGAGATGAGCGGGGTCAGGGGCTCGCGGTCCAGGACGAACGCGTAGGCCGCACAGACCACCTGGATGGCGAGGACGCCGAACCAGGCCAGGATCGTCTTCTCCGTGGGGCCGAAGATCAGGCCGTAGATGAGGAAGACGTCGATCAGCGGGGCCAGCAGCGGTGCCAGAACCATGAAGAGGGACACCAAGGGCAGGCCCACCCGCCCGAAGCGGCCCGAGGGGCCCCGGTCCACGAGCGCCTTGCGGTGCTTCCAGATCGCCTGCATGGTGCCGTAGGACCAGCGGTAGCGCTGGGACCAGAGCTGCTGGACCGACTCGGGGGCCTCGGTCCAGGCCCGGGCCTTCTCGGCGTACACCACGCGCCAGCCGTCGCGATGGATCGCCATGGTGATGTCGGTGTCCTCGGCGAGGGTGTCGTCGCTCATGCCGCCGACCCGTTCCAGGGCCGAGCGCCGGAAGGCTCCGACCGCGCCGGGGATGGTGGGCATGCACTGCAGAACGTCGTACATACGGCGGTCCAGGTTGAAGCCCATCACGTACTCGATGTGCTGCCAGGCGCCGATGAGGGTGTCCTTGTTGCCGACCTTGGCGTTGCCCGCGACCGCGCCGACGCGCGGGTCCGCGAAGGGCTGGACGAGTTCACGGACCGTGGACGGCTCGAAGACCGTGTCGCCGTCCATCATCACGATCAGGTCGTAGCGGGCGTTCGCCATGCCGCGGTTCAACGCCGCGGGCTTGCCCGCGTTGAGCTGGCGGACGACGCGGACGTTCGGCAGCCCCATGGACTCCACCAGGCGGGCCGTGCCGTCGCTGGAGCCGTCGTCGATGACGATGATCTCGATGGGGTGCTCGCTGCGCATCAGGGACCGCACGGTGTTCTCGATGCACTTGGCCTCGTTGTACGCCGGAACCAGCACCGAGACCGGTTCGGTGACCGGGGCGTTCGGGCCCCAGCTGAAGTCCTGGCGGCGGGTGCGGCGGGCGTGCATCGCGGACAGCAGCAGCATCAGCCCGAAGCGGGCGATGACGAGGGAGCCGATGGCGGCGAGGCCGACGACCAGAATCGCCGTGACGTTGTCGGAGGCGCCGACCAGGACGACCCATGCCTTGCCCTTCCACAGGTCGAGGCCGGTGACACGGGTGTGCGCGCTGGGGGCGTTCAGGGCCTCGGTGAGGTTCTGGAACTCGTAGCCCTTCCCCTGGAGTCGGGGGATGAGCCGGTCCAGCGCCTGGACCGTCTGGTGCCGGTCGCCGCCGGAGTCGTGCATCAGGACGATCGCGCCCTTGCCGGGCTTGGGCGTGGAGTTGCGGATGATGGCCTCGACACCCGGCTTGCGCCAGTCCTCACTGTCGGTGTCGTTGACGATCGTGATGTAGCCGCGGCTGCCGATGTACTCGGTGACCGGCCAGGAGTTGTTGTCCATGTTCTCGGACTTGGACGAGTACGGGGGCCGGAACAGGGAGCTGCGGATGCCGACCGCGCCCGCGAGCGCGAGCTGGTTCTGGGAGAGCTCCCAGTCGACGCGTTTCTTGGACTGGTAGGAGAGGTCGGGGTGGTTGAAGGTGTGCAGACCGATCTCGTGCCCCTCGTCCACCATGCGCTGGACGAGGTCCGGGTAGCGGGAGGCCATCGTCCCGGTGATGAAGAAGACGGCGTGCGCGTCGTTCCGCTTCAGGACGTCCAGGACCTTCGGCGTCCACTCGGGGTCCGGGCCGTCGTCGAAGGTGAGGACCACGCTGTTGTCCGGTACGCCCAACGTGGCGGGGTCGCCACCGCGGGTGTCGATGACGGGGCCGCCCTTGAGGATCTCCTGCGGCACCTTGTCGTTTGCCGCGGCGGGCCGTACGCGGTAGTCGGCCAGGATCTCGCTGTGGACATACCCCCGCAGCATCAGCATCGCCATCAACGCGACGAGCACGAGACAGGGCAACAACAGGCGCATGGGCACGCGGCGGCGCCGGGAGCCGTCGGGGGCCCCCTTCGCGGGCCCGTGACGGCGGGTGCGGGATGCCATCAGAGGGTGTACTCCGGGGACGGGGCAGGGGCGGCGACGGTGTCGACCGGCTCCTGCGCGACGGGCGACGGGTCGCTCGGACCGTCGGCGACCGTGCCGGTGCCGGGTTCGTCGATGGTCGGGGTGTCGGTCGGCTCCTCGGTGGGGCCGCCGCCGTCCGTCGGGGTCGGGTCGGGGTCGGTCACGGTGGGTTCGACGGTCGGATCGGGGTCCGGGGTGGGGTCCGTGTCCGGGTTCGTGGTGGGCTTCGTGGCGCTCGGCTTCGGGTCGGCGGACGCTCCCGGGTCCTCGGCGCCGGCCGACGCGCCGGGCGCGGTCGCGTCGGCGCCCGGGGACGCGGTCGTACCGGGGTCGGCCGTCGGCGAGGTCCCCGGCGAGACGTCGCCCGTGCCGGAGGACACCGGTGCCGACTCCGCGGGCAGCGGCGGGGTGTCGACCTGGCCGGCCGGCTGCTCCTTGGGGCCTTCCACGGGCAGCCAGGGCGCGTCGGAGTTGCCGGACAGCACGGTGGCGACGATGACCACGGCGTAGACGGCGCAGGCGAGGGCCACGGCCATGCCGATCCGGCGGAAGCGGCGGCTGCGGCGGCCCGACTCGTCGACGAACACCGGTCCGTCGGAGCTCTCGCCGCCGCCCGGGGCGTCCTTGGCCGCGCGCAGCATGTTGTCGAGCTGTACGCCTACGCCGTCGAGTTGGACGGTGACCTCGTGCGGATCGTGGGTCGCGCCGGGCCGCACGGACTCCTCCGGCTCCTCGGGCTCGCTCCACGGGTCGCGGGCGGGGAACCCGCCCTCGTTCCTCCGGGCCGACGGCCGCTCGAAGGCCGACCAGCCGTCGGTCCCCCCGACCGCCGGAAGCACCGCGGTCTCGTCGGCGTCGGAAGCGAACCCGGACGCGGACCCGGACCTGGGCGCGGGCGCCCCGGGACCGCCTCTCAGGACCTCTGTCTCGTCGGCGTCCCAGGACGCACGCCGGCCACCGTGGTGTATCTCCGTCTCCCTTGTTTCGGATCGGGAGCGATGGCCCTGACCGGGCACACCAGGCACGCCGACCACCCCGGTCGCCGGGAAGGCCTGGGTGTCACCCCGGGAGCCCCCCGCGGAAGAACCGCCTCCGGAGCCCGATGCACTCTCGGGCCACTCCGGTTGGGCGTCTTCTCGCCACTTCTTCACGCGCACGCACATCCCCCCACGGGACCGTTCCGGGTGCGCGTACGACTCTGAGCACTCGTCGTCGTACCGAGCCCCCACCCGGCCGAGCGCCCCCCATTACCACATCGTGCTCAGGGCAAGAATGTAGCGCACGCGGAGGTTTCGTGGTTGCCGCGTGTCAATTGTGCGCGCCCATGGTGGCCGAATCGATGGCCGAAACCCACCCGTCCGGGGGCCTGCGCAGCCAGCCCTCCTCGGCCGTGACCTGGGCAGCAGCCCGTCGAAGGGCGTCGAACGCGGGGTGCGCCAAGCCCTTTCGCCACACCAGCGAAACAGGTGACAGGGGCACCGGATCGATCAAGGGACGCAGCACGGTCCGGGGCATGGCCGGAAAGTCCACGACGACGAGGACGGGGGTCCGCGTCTTGGCCATGATCCGCTGGAACTCCTCGTCCCCCACGGCGAGCGGAGCCGGCGCCGCGACCTCGATGCCCCGGCCGTCGAACAGCCGGTGCGCGAGATCGGTCCACTCCGGCGTACGGGGGTTGCCCGCCCCGGCGTAGACGGTCTGCCCCGCGAGGGCGGCGAGCGGCACCGCGTCCAGCGCCGCCAGCTGATGGTCCTCGGGGAGCAGGATCGCCATGGGCTCGTAGCGGACCGGCTGATGGTCGAGGTCCGCCCGCAGCGCCGGGTCCAGCCCCGCGAACCGGCCGAAGGACGCGTCCAGCCGGCCCGCGACCATCTCGCCGGCCGCCCAGGTCAGGCCGCTCTCGTAGCGGGCCATCAGCTCGTGTTCGGGGGCGAGTTCGCGGGCCCGGTGCAGGACGCGGCGCGGGGTGCCCAGCCCCGGTGAGTTGAGGTCCACCAGCAGGGCGCGCGCCTGGCCGAAGGCGGCGAGCAGATCGTCCTGGGCCTGGAGGGCTCGGCGCGCGTACGGCACCAGCCGTTCACCGTCGGCCGTCAGCGTGACCTGCCGGGTCGTCCGTACGAACAACTCGGCACCCAACTCCCGCTCCAGTCGCCGTATGTCCCGGCTGAGCGCCTGCTGGGCGACGTACAGCCGTGCAGCGGCACGCGTGAAGTGGAGCTCCCCCGCCACGGCGAGGAAGGCGCGCAGGAGGCGGGGGTCGAGGTGGGCGGGAGCGGGACCGGACGCGGGAGCGGGCATGTGGGGAACCTACAACTCAGCCACGCCTTACAACACAGATGCGTGAATCCGCGCCGAGCAGGTGTTGGACCCCGTGATCCACTCCGGGCGACGGTGGATCCATGCCGCAACCGCCTTCCACGAAAGCACCGAACACCCTGAACACCCCGAACGCCCCGAACAGCCTGAATGCCTCAAACACCCATAACACCCATGGCGCCCCGAACGCCCCTCTGCTCACCGTCACCGCCGACACCCTCGTCGCCGTCGACTTCGGGGCCCGCACGAGGAGCCGCCCGCCCGGCCCGTACCGGCGGCTCTTCGCCCACCCCGGCACGCGCGCCTTCACTCTCGCGAACCTGGTGGCCCGCCTGCCCATGGGCATGTTCAGCGTGAGCGCGGTCGTGATGATCGCCGGCACCCGGGGCTCGTACGCCCTCGCCGGCGCCGTCACCGCGACCGGCCTCGCGGCGACCGCGCTGGTCGCCCCCTGGACCGCGCGGCTCGTCGACCGGTACGGACAGGCCCGGGTCGCCGTACCCGCCACGCTCGCCGC
This sequence comes from Streptomyces viridochromogenes, assembly GCF_001270495.1. Taxonomy (GTDB): domain Bacteria; phylum Actinomycetota; class Actinomycetes; order Streptomycetales; family Streptomycetaceae; genus Streptomyces; species Streptomyces viridochromogenes_A. Next base: position 52,255 of record NZ_LGUR01000228.1, on the reverse strand, counting down.
GGCGCTGGGCAGCCTCGCGCTGCTGCTGTGCGTGCGCTACGACGCCCCGGCCTGGACCCTCTTCGCCGCGTACGCCGCCACCGCGACCACCCCCAACACCGGCGGCATGTCCCGCGCCCGCTGGGCCCATCTGCTGAAGGGCGACGCCGAGTCCCTGCACACCGCGAACTCCTTCGAGCAGGCGGCCGACGAGCTGTGCTTCATGCTGGGGCCGGCACTGGCGGCCTTCCTGTGCGGGACGTTGTTCCCGGAGGCGGGGACGCTGGTCGGGGTGGTGCTCCTGGTGGCGGGCGTGCTGGCCTTCGCGGCGCAGCGGTCGACCGAGCCGCCGACGCCGCCCCGGGACCCCACGGGTGTGCGCGACCGTACGGCCGTGAAGTCGCCGTTGCGCGCCCCCGGCATGCCCCCGCTGCTGGCCGTCTGCCTCGCCATGGGCGCCGTGTTCGGGGCGACGGAGGTCGTCACCCTCGCGTTCGCGGACGCACAGGGCCACCGTACGGCGGCGGGTGCGGTGCTCGCGCTCCAGGCGGCCGGGTCCTGTGCGGCGGGCCTGCTGTACGGCCGGCTCAGGCTCTTTGGCCCCGCCGAGCGCCGCTACCCCTGGTGCATAGCGGCGATGACCGCGCTGCTGACGCTGCCCCTGCTCGCCGCGTCCCTCACCGGCTCGCTCGCCCTGCTGGCCGTCGCCCTGCTGGTCGCCGGCATGGCCACGGCCCCGACCATGATCACCAACATGGCCCTGGTGCAGCGGCGCACCCCGGACGGCCGCCTCAACGAGGGCATGACCCTCGCGGTGACCGCCCTGCTCGGCGGGATCGCGTGCGGCAGCGCGGCCGGAGGCTGGGTAGTGGAGCACCTTTCGCCGGCCGCCGCCTACGGAACACCGCTCACGGCAGCGGCGGCGGCACTGCTCATCGCCCTCGCGGCAACGCCCTGAAGGAGCGCGAGGCAGGAACCATTCCCGCGCCGCCCCATTGACTCACCCTCAGGCCGCACATACCTTCGCCAGTCGAAGCGCTTCGACGTTGTTGATCGAAACGATTCGACAGGACCAGACGCGGTAAGGGACCCCCACATGAAGTTCACCGACGGCTACTGGCTGCTGCGCGAAGGCGTCACCGCGGCCCACCCCGCCGCAGTCCTCGACGTCACCGAGTCGGACGGCGCACTGGAGATCCACGCGCCGACCCGGCCCATCCGCACGCGCGGCGACCTGATGACGGGACCCGTCATGACGATCAACGCCCACACGCCGATGCCCGACGTCATCGGACTGACCCTGACGCACTTCAGCGGCGAGCAGCCCCGCGGCCCCGAGTTCGAACTCACCGAGTCGGCGGAGCCCGCCGCGCAGATCTCGTACGACGACGAGCACGCGACCCTCACCTCCGGCGCGCTCTCGGTCCGCGTCGCCCGCGCCGGCTCCTGGCAGGTCGACTTCCTGGCCGGCGGCCGCACCCTCACCTCCAGCGGCCCCAAGAGCATGGGCATCATGCGGGACGCGAGCGGGGCGCACTATCTGCGCGAGCAGCTGCGCCTCGGTGTCGGTACGTCCGTCTACGGCCTCGGCGAGCGCTTCGGCCCGCTGGTGAAGAACGGGCAGGTCGTCGACATCTGGCAGGCCGACGGCGGCACGTGCAGCGAGCAGGCGTACAAGAACGTGCCGTTCTTCCTGACCGACGCGGGCTACGGCGTCTTCGTCGACACCCCGGGCAAGGTCTCCTTCGAGGTGGCCTCGGAGGTCGTGTCCCGGGTGCAGTTCAGCGCGGAGACACAGGAGTTGACGTACTACGTCATCTACGGCCCGACCCCGAAGGACATCCTCCGCAAGTACACGGCCCTGACCGGCCGCCCCGCCCTCCCGCCCGCGTGGTCCTTCGGCCTGTGGCTGTCGACGTCCTTCACGACGTCGTACGACGAGGAGACCGTGACGTCGTTCGTGGACGGTATGCGCGAGCGCGAACTGCCGCTGTCCGTCTTCCACTTCGACTGCTTCTGGATGCGCGAGTTCAACTGGTGCGACTTCCAGTGGGACCCGCGCGTCTTCCCGGACCCGGAGGGGATGCTGGCCCGGCTGAAGGCGAAGGACCTGCGGATCTGCGTCTGGATCAACCCGTACATCGCGCAGCGCTCCCCGCTGTTCGCGGAGGGCAAGGCGCTGGGGTACCTGCTGAAGCGGCCGGACGGGAGCATCTGGCAGTGGGATCTGTGGCAGCCGGGCATGGCGCTGGTCGACTTCACCCTCCCCGCCGCCCGCGACTGGTACGCCGCCAAGCTGGAGGCGCTGCTCGCGCAGGGCGTCGACTGCTTCAAGACCGACTTCGGCGAGCGGGTGCCGCTCGACGTGGCGTGGTCCGACGGCTCCGACCCGGAGCGGATGCACAACTACTACACGTACCTCTACAACCGCACCGTCTTCGACGTGCTGCGCAAGCACCGGGGCGAGGAGGAGGCGGTGCTCTTCGCGCGCTCGGCGACGGCCGGCAGCCAGAAGTTCCCGGTGCACTGGGGCGGCGACTGCGAGGCCACGTACGAGTCGATGGCGGAGTCGCTGCGCGGTGGTCTCTCGCTCGGACTGTCCGGCTTCGGCTACTGGAGCCATGACATCGGCGGCTTCGAGGGCACGCCGACGCCCGCGCTGTTCAAGCGCTGGCTGGCGTTCGGCCTGCTGTCCTCGCACAGCAGGCTGCACGGGTCGTCGTCGTACCGGGTGCCGTGGCTGTTCGACGAGGAGTCGGTGGACGTGGCCCGCCAGTTCACGCACCTCAAGCTGCGCCTGATGCCCTACCTCTACGAGGCCGCCCGCACCGCCCACACCGAGGGCGTGCCGATGATGCGGGCGATGGTGCTGGAGTTCCCGGACGACCCCGGCTGCGCGCATCTGGAGCGGCAGTACATGCTCGGCCCCGACCTGCTGGTGGCCCCCGTCTTCAGCGACGAGGGGGAGGTGACCTACTACGTCCCCGAGGGCACCTGGACCCACTTCCTCGGCGGGCGGACGGTGACCGGCCCGCGCTGGGTGCGCGAGCAGCACGACTTCACCAGCGTGCCGCTGCTGGTCCGGCCGGGTGCGGTGATCCCGGTGGGCGCGGTGGACGACCGGCCCGACTACGACCATGCCGACGGGGTGACACTACGGGCGTACGGCTTGGAGCGGGGCGAGCGGCGGACGGTGCGGGTCGGGGACGTGGTCTTCACGGTCGCACGGGAAGGGGACACGCTGCGGGCGTCCTGCGGTGACCCGGCCGCGCCCTGGGGGCTGGCTGCGGGCGGGCGGGAGGCCCGGGCGCAGGCGGGGACCGGGTTTCTCTCCCTGGAGCTGGGCTGATGGTGAAGATCACGGATGTGGCGCGGCACGCCGGTGTCTCCCCCAGCACCGTGTCGTACGCGCTGAGCGGCAAGCGCCCGATCTCCGCGGAGACCCGGCGCCGCGTCGAGGAGGCCGTCCGTCGGCTGGGCTACCGCCCGCACGCCGGCGCCCGCGCCCTGGCCGGCGGCAGGTCGAAGGTGCTGGCGATGGTGGTGCCGCTGCGGGCGGGCATCAACGTGCCGGTGGTGATGCGGTTCGCGGTGTCGGCGGTGACGACGGCCCGGCGCTACGACCATGACGTGCTGCTGCTGACCCAGGAGGAGGGCGAGGAGGGGCTGCGGCGGGTCGTGGACATGGCGTTGGTGGACGGGCTGATCGTCATGGACGTGCAGCTGGACGATCCGCGCCTGGCACTGTTACGCGGCCTGGACCGGCCGTCGGTGATGATCGGCTTCCCGGCCGATTCGAAGGGCCTGACCTGCATCGACCTTGATTTCAAGGCGGCGGGTGAGGCGTGCGTGGAGCATCTGGCGCGGCTCGGCCACCGGGTGGTGGCGCTGGTGGGGTCGCCGCCGGAGGTGTACGTACGGGGGACGGCGTTCGCCCAGCGGGTGGTGCAGGGCTTCACGGCCGCCGCCGACCGGGGACGGCTCACCTCCGCCGTCCACCCGTGCGAGCCCACGCCCGCGGCGGCACGCGCGGTCGCCGCACAACTGCTGCGGGAGCAGCCCGCGTTGACCGGCGTCGTCGTCCACAACGAGGCGGCCCTGGAGCCGCTGATCGACGCGTTCGAGGAGCTGGGGCTGCGGGTGCCGGCCGACCTGTCGGTCACCGCGATCTGTCCGGACGAGCTCGCCGCGTCGCTGCGGGTGCCGGTGACGTCGATCGCGTTGCCCGCCGACGAGGTGGGGGCGCGGGCGGTGGAGCTGCTGATGAGGAAGCTGGACGGAAAGCCCGTACCGGAGGCGACGTCGCTGTCGCCGAGGATGACGGAACGGGGGAGCACGGCACAGCGGGCGGTCGCGTGAACTGTCGCTGATCGTGGTGCCGGGTGGGGGGCCTGTGTGCTGTACTTGGACGCGGAGAGGGCGCCGTCCGGGACCTGAAGCTGTACTCAGGCGGATGCCCCCACCAGAGCAGGTGGGCCCCACCCGGAGCGGCTAACTCCGAGCAGGGCCCGGCTCACTGGGAGCCTGTCGGATGTCCCCAGGCCGTGTGGGGATATCCGGCTACCTGGTGAGCCACCAGAGCAGCCACCTCCTCGCGTGCCGCGCCGCTCGTTCCGGCAAGAGCCGGATCAGCCGCATGACGAGAGTCGGTTTCTGCTCCTCGTGACCGCCCATGCTGGGGCGTCCTCCCTTCGACGTGAGGCGGTCAGTCACGGTCCCGGGACCGCTCTCGTCGGGCCGGGCCCCGAGGGGACGGGGCCCGGAGTGAAGGGAGGACGCACCCGTCGGGTGCGTCACGGGGGCAAGACCAGCGGCTACGGCGCGCTGTCGTGCGACAACGGACAGCTACGAGAGGCCGCCCGCCCCGGCCCGCAGTACGTCACCGCGGCAAGGACGTCCGATCGTCCGCCGCGTCGAACTCCCGCCTGGCCTCCTCGACCTTCGGCAGGTTCTCCACGGACCAGTCGGCGAGGTGGGCGAAGATCGGGGCCAGGCTGCGGCCGAGGGCGCTGATCTCGTACTCGACGCGGGGCGGCACCTCGGGGTGGTAGGTGCGCACGACCAGGCCGTCGCGCTCCATCTGGCGCAGCCGCTGGGTCAGGACCTTCGGCGTGATGGTGCCGACGTTGCGCTGGAGTTCGACGAAACGCTGCCGGCCGAACTCGTTCAGCGTCCACAGGATCGGCGTCGTCCAGCGGCTGAAGACGAGGTCGACGACCGGGGAGACCGGGCACGCCCGCTCCGCGTCGACCTGTCCGCCCTGCGTGGTGACGCTGCCCATGACGCCGGTACTCGCGCCGCCCATTCGGTCCCTCCAGGGAAGTCACTTTCCTCTAGGTACCTACTATACCGAGGATGCTAGCGTCGCCGACATCGCCCAACTCCGCCCTGTGTCAACGACTTTGGGAGTCATCGTGATCGCTGTGACCGGAGCCTCCGGAAACGTCGGCCGTCCGCTCGTCGAGGCGCTCGCCATCGCCGGCGAGAAGGTGACGGCCGTCTCCCGCAGTCCCCTCCCCCACGAACTCCCGGAGGGAGCGCGGCATGTCCGCGCCGACCTCGCCGATCCCGCCACCCTGGGCCCCGCCCTGGACGGCGCGGACGCCCTGTTCCTCCTGCTGGCCGGCGAGCTGCTCGGCGGCGGCGCACCCGCCGTAGAGGTGCTGGCCGCCGCCAGGGAAGCCGGCGTGCGGCGCGTCGTCCTGCTCTCCTCGCAGATCAACGGCACCCGCCCGGACGCCCTTTCGCACGGCCGCCTGCGGGAGTTCGAGGAGGCCGTACGCTCCTCGGGCCTCGGCTGGACGATCCTTCGCCCGGGCGGCTTCGCCTCCAACGCCTACGCCTGGAGCGAGAGCGTCCGCACGCGGCGCGCCGTGAGCGCCCCGTTCGCCGACGTGGCGCTGCCGGTCGTGGACCCGGCGGACATCGCCGCGGTCGCCGCCGTGGCCCTGCGCGACGAGGGCCACTTTGGGCAGACGTACGAGCTGACCGGGCCGGCCCCCGTCACCCCGCGCGAGCAGGCCGCGGCACTCTCCGAGGCGCTCGGCGAGCAGGTGGGCTTCGTGGAGCTGACCCGTGAGCAGGCCCGCGAGCACATGGCGCGGTTCATGCCCGAGCCCGTGATCGAGGGCACGCTCGGCATCCTGGGCGAGCCGCTCCCCGCCGAACAGCGGGTCAGCCCCGACATCGAAAGGGTCCTCGGCCGCCCGGCCGGCTCCTTCGCCGGGTGGGCGCGGCGCAACGCCCATGCCTTCGCGTAACGCCACGCCACAGCCGCACGGCGGCCCTACGTGTCGGCCCCGCGTCTCAGCACGGAAGCGGCTTGCGCCACGCGCACTCGACGTCGGCGTTCGCGCCGCCCCTGAGCGTGGCGGCGGGCGCCGCGGCCTCGGCGGTCGACCTGGCCAGCGTCACCACGATGGCATCCTCCAGCGCCTTCACGGACGAGGCCAGATAGTTGTTGAGGACGATGCCGTAGGCGAGTTCCCGTCCGTCGGCGGTGGTGACGTACCCGGAGAGAGCCGACGCCCCCGTCAACGACCCTGTCTTGGCACGGGCGTTGAGCGCGGCGGGCGTTCCGCACATCCGTGTGCGCAGGGTGCCCCCGACGAACCGGCCGGGGGCGCAGGCGACGGGCAGCGAGCGGTACCAGTCGGCGTACCAGGGCTCGGCGCGCACGGCGAGGAGCAGGTCGACGAGCTGGCCGGCGGAGAAGTTGTTCATCCGCGACAGCCCGGAACCGTCCACCTGCCGCACCTTCCCGGCGTCGACGCCCACACCCTTGAGGTAGCCGTTGATCGCGGCCAGCCCGGCGCCCCAGCTCCCCTGCCGGGAGACCTCGTGGCCCATGGCCTTGGTGAGGATCTCGGCGTGCATGTTGTTGGAGAGTTTCATGAACGGGACGAGTAGTTCCTTCAGCGGCATGGACCGATGGGAGACCAGCTCCACGGCCGCAGCGGGTGTCTGACGCCCGAGCCGCGTGGGGCCGCTCACCCTGACCCCGTGCTCCGCGAGCGCGTCCCGGAAGACGGCGGCGGCGTATCCGGTGGGCTCCCACACGGTGACCCACTCCTTGGCACCGGCTCCGCCGACCGGGGTCGTGCCGCTGACCACCACGGTGTTCGTGCCGTGCGCCCGCTCGACGGTGAGGTCGTTCGCCCCGCCGGCGGCGACGGTCGTGGCCCGTACGTCGACCTCGACGTAGTCGGTGTCGGGGGTGACGGACACGACCGGCTCGTCTCCGGCCTCCTCCCCCGCCGCGACCGTGACGATCACGGTCCCCGTGTCGTAGTCGGTGTCCGGCGCCACGCTCAACGCGCTGATCTGCGCGGAGTAGTAGGAGGACTCGTCGTCGGCGGCCCAGGAGCGCCCGAGCCGCACGCTGTCGAAGCGGGTGTCGTCGGCGATCAGCCGCCCGTCCACCCGCCTCACGCCCGCCGCCGCCAGGCGCGCGGCCAGTGCGTCGTAGTCCTCGGCGAGCAGGGTCGGGTCCCCGGTGCCGCGCAGGTACAGGTCGCCGCGCAGCACGGAGCCTTGCCGTCGCCCGGTGGCCAGGACGTCGGTGGTGAACCGGTACTCCGGCCCGAGGATCTCCATGGCCGCGGCCGAGGTGGCGAGCTTGGCGTTGGAGGCGGGCATCAGCCGGGTGGAGGGAAGACGCTGATAGAGGAGCTCACCGGTGCCGGCGTCCGCGACCACGACGCTCGCCACCCCGCCCTCCATCCGCGCATCGCCCAGGACGGTGTCGACGGCCTCCGGCAGGCCGGTACGGCCGGAGTCCGCACCGGCCTGCGCGCCGGGCCCCAGGACAGCGGCGACGAGCGCCACGGCGACGGGCCATATCCACGTTCTTCTACGGGAGTTGAAGCCTCTCCCGGAAACTCTCACGGGTCCGCTCATGCTTCAGCAGCATCCCGGACAACCGCCCGCGGCGACAGAGCACCTCCGGGCACCTCCCGTCCCGCAGCCCGGCTCAGCCCAGCCCCCAGGCCCGCCCCATCCGATACGCGGCACACAGGTTCACGTCCAGGACATACGCCCCGGCACTCCCGCACTGCTCGCTCCCGCTCCCCGGATCGACGGGCTGCCCGTGCCCCATCCCGGTCACGCTGTACGTCTCCACGACCGCGCGCCCGCCCGCGTCCCGGAAGACCTCGTGCGGATACCCGGCGACGCTGTCGCTGACGTCGGCGACCTGGTCGGCGCCGTGCACATCGGTCCACTGCTTCATCAGGTCGCTCATGTTGACGGGCTTCACGGTGTAGTCGGCCGTGCCCTGGAAGGCGACGAGGGTGGGCCAGGGCCCGGCGAACCCGGGCCGGGCGGCACGCACCCGCTCCCCCCACTGCTGCGCGCTCTGCGTCGCTCCGACGTACATGCACACATACGGCGACCCGGCGGCCTGTGCACACCCGTACGGCAGCCCGGCGACGATCCCGCCCGACGCGAACCTCTCCGGGTACGCCGCCATCAGCACGGCGGTCATCGCGCCCCCGGCGGACAGCCCGGTGGCATACACCCGCGCCCCGTCGCCGGAGGTGTCGGCGAGCTGCCGGTCGACCATCTGCGCGACGGACGCGGCCTCGCCCTGGCCGCGCGCGATGTCGCCGTTCTGGAACCAGTTGAAGCAGGACGAGGCGTTGTTGGCGGTCTGCTGCTGCGGCAGCACGACGGAGAAGCCCCAGCGGTCGGCGAGCTGGAGCCAGCCGCTGCCGGTGCCGTATCCGGAGGCGTTCTGGGTGCATCCGTGCAGCGCGACGACCACGGGCCGGCCGGCGGGCAGCCCGTCGGGGACATACCGGAACATGCGCAGGGCACCGGGGTTGGAGCCGAACCCGGTCCCCTCCTGGAGCGAGGCGGCCGTGGCCCGGCCCGGCGTGAGGAGAGCGGCGATCAGGGCGACGAGAAGGGTCGCGAGGACGACGATGCGACGGCTTGCGGCTCTGGTCTGTGTCATGCGGAGGGACCGTAGAAGCCTGAACGACCCGCCGATATGGAGTGGGACCCCACAACGGACGCCTCCGTCATGGTGGTTCACTCGGAGAGCGAAGTACCCCTACGGAACTGCCGCACGAACGTCCTCGGGTCCCGCACGACCTCCCACAGGCCGGCCCCGAGCAGCAGCAGGCTGCTCACGAAGCACACCCAGAACACGAACTGGGCGCCCGACGCGAGGTTGTCGGTGCTGCCGCCCTCGTGGAGGCAGTACGCCTGCGGGGGAAACGCCTTGGAGACGCCGACGCCGCCGTAGTACAGGGAGCACGGGTCCTCGCCGGGGTCCTTGATCGTGTCGTCCGCCGTGACGACGAGCAGCCAGGCCACCGCCGCCACCGGAACCGTGACGAACACCGACATCTTCGTCCAGAGCGGCAGGCGGGGATGGCCGAGGAGCCCGCTCAGCGCGATCAGTACGACGCCGAACGCGGCGGCGACGGCAACGGCGGCGGACGTCTCTCCCGCCACCGCGTCCAGCAGCCAGACCACCCCGGCCACCGGGGGCGCGGTCAGGACGAGGACCTTGACGCCGGGCGCGATCCGCGGGTGCGCGAGCAGGTACAGCGCGACCGCGCACGCGAGGAGGACGAGGAGACCGATCATCGGGGGCGGCGGTTCACGGGGACGGGAACGTCGGAGGGACGGTGGACGGAGGCAGCGGCATCGGCCGCCCGGTGTCGGCGCCCCGGTGCGTCTCGTCCTTCTTCCACGGTCCGACGCCGAGCTGCCCTGTCGTGCCGAGGTCCAGTTCCGGCTCCACCATGACGGGGGCCGCACCGGGCTTGGCCCGCACACGGACGTACGGCGCGTTCACCGGAGCGCCGGCCCCGGCCTCGGTGGTGTTCCGCCACGCCAGCGTCGACTGAGCGGCCTCACCCGGGCGCAGAACAAGGGGTTGCGGGCTGCCGCCCCCTCCGGTGGCGGTGCTGATCCGATCGGTCCCCTTCAGGATCCGCACACCGTCCACGGAGTCGTGGTCCTCGTCGAGGAGTTCGAGCTCCGGGTAGCCGTTGAGCTCATAGCTCTCGGTGCCGCAGTTGACGAGATGCAGTCCGACGACGCGCAGCCCCATCGCGGCGTCCCCCTCGTCCGCGTAGACGCGCACCCCGGACGCGGGACACGGCCCCGAGGCGGACGGCGCCTGGTCGGCGGGAACGCTGCGCACCTTGATCACCTCGACGCCCGACACCTCGGGCGCGTGCCCGGCCGTCTCCGCCACGGCGACGGCCCCCTTGACGGTCCGTCCCGGCCCGACCGCCTCGACGGTCTGCTCGACGTTGTCGACCGCAGCGCCGGACGCCGCGCGGAACCCGAAGGTCACCGTGTAAGTGGCCGCCTTCCTCCCGCTGTTGGTGACCTCGAACTCGGCGGAGTAGTCGGCCGCGCAGCCGGACTCCGAGCCCCAGGCGTACAGGCCGGTGACCTTCACGCCGTTCTCGCCCGGACCGTCGGGAGAGGGCAGGGGCAGCGGCGTCGGCGAACCGGAGGGGGTGACGGACGCCTGGGCCCCGGCAGGCGGCGGCGTGCCGCCGTACTGGGAGTAGTCCGACGGGCACAGCGGGGCGGCACTGACCGGAGCCCCGGCGTCGCGAGCCCACGTCGCGTCATCGCCCTGCGAGGCGCTCTGGGAACCACACGCGGCGAGCAGCAGAACACCGGCTAATGCGGCGGGAACGGTACGCGAGGCGGTAGACATCCGCCCACCTCATCAGGGGGCGGCACTCCAGGCTGTGATGGAAGCCACAGCTCCGGTCACAGCGCGGTCACAGATCATTCCGGCATGGCAAAGGCCCCGCTGCCCGGAGGTGGCGGGGCCTTTGCCCACATGGGTGAGAGGAGGTTCGGAAACCTCCCGATCGTGGAGATGGCGGGAATCGAACCCGCGTCCAACGGTGCAGAATCAGGGCTTCTCCGTGTGCAGTTCGCTGTGATTTTCTCGGCCCCGGCGATCACGCGAACAAGTCGCCGACGGGCCCAGTCACTGTTTGATTTCCCATCCGACCCCGTGACCGGGCCGGATGGTTTAGTTCCCTAGATTATGCCAGGGTCCGGGTCGGGAACATCCCCGGTCTGACACCCGTAAGGGCCTTCACTCACTGCTTATTAGGCAGCGAGGGCGAAGGCGCGGGAATCGCTCTTGGAATTGGCGATTATTGGTTGCGACATATGGTTAACGAGATCATTGCCGCTTCCTCGACACGCTTCCCCTGTTTCAACAGCCGCTGTCGAAACCGATCATCCCCATGTTGTTTTTTCAATCCCCTCCGAGGAGGGATGCGCACCCGCTGTGAGGTGCGGTGCCATCGTACGTGACCAACGCACGACGATGCCACCGTATTCCCGGCCGGCCCGCCGGCTACCCGCCCCGCTGCTTCCGCTTCGCCGCCGCGATCGCCCGGTCCGACTCCCGCCGGTCCTGCTTCTCCCGCAGGGTCTGGCGCTTGTCGTACTCCTTCTTGCCTCGCGCGAGAGCGATCTCGGCCTTCGCGCGGCCGTCCTTGAAGTACAGCGCGAGGGGCACGATCGTGTGACCCGTCTCCTGGGACTTGGCCTCCAGCTTGTCGATCTCCTCGCGGTGCAGGAGGAGCTTGCGCTTGCGGCGCGCGGAGTGGTTGGTCCAGCTGCCCTGGTGGTACTCGGGGATGTGGGCGTTGTGCAGCCACGCCTCGCCCCGGTCGATCTGGACGAAGCCGTCGGTCAGCGACGTCCGACCCTCACGCAGCGACTTGACCTCGGTGCCCATGAGGACCAGGCCGGCCTCATAGGTGTCGATGATCGCGTAGTCGTGCCGGGCCTTCTTGTTCTGGGCGACGATCTTGCGCTTGCCGCCCTTCTCGCCGTCCCTGGCCTTCGCGGCCGCCGCCCCGCCCTGCTTGGGCTGGGACTCCTTCGGTACGTACATTCCCTTGCTCATAGTGCCGTCCATTTTCGCACTAGGGAGGGGGTGCGCGGAAAGCCGATTTACGAGCCGCCGTGAGCCGCTACGAGTCGCCGAGTCCGCTGAGGACCGTCTCGGCCCGCTCCAGGACCCCCCGGTCGGCGTCCAGGTCGGGCGTGATCCCCGTGCCGTCGACGGTACGGCCCGAGGGGGTGCGGTAGTGCCCGACGGTCAGCTCGGCGACGGAACCGTCGGGGAGGCGGCTCGGCATCTGGACCGAGCCCTTGCCGAACGTGCGGGTGCCCACGACGACCGCGCGGCCGCGGTCCTGAAGGGCGCCGGTGAGCAGCTCGGCCGCGCTCATCGTGCCGCCGTCGACGAGCGCGACCAGGGGTCTGTCGGTGTCACCGCCGGGGTCGGCGTGCAGGGCGCGCTGGTCGCCGTCGACGTCGTAGGTGGCGACGAGGCCGCCGTCGAGGAAGGCGGAGGCCGCGGTGACGGCCTCGGTGACCAGGCCGCCGGAGTTGCCGCGCAGATCGAGGACGACGCCGGTGGCGGCCGGGGCCTGCCGTACGGCCTCGCGGACCGCGTCGCCGGAGCCCTTGGTGAAGGAGGAGATCCTGATGACGGTGATGCCGCCGGCGAGTTCTGAGACGGTGACCGAGTCGGTGGACAGCCGGGCGCGGCGCAGAGTGAGGTCCCACGCGTGCGTGCCGCGCTCCAGGCCCACCTTCACCGGCGTACCGGCGGGCGCGTCCTTCGCGTCGCCCCGCAGTAAGGAGACGACCTCGGTGACCGGACGCCCGTCGACCTTCTTGCCGTCGACGCTGCGCAGCAGGTCGCCGGCCCGGATCCCGGCGGTGGCCGCGGGCGACCCGGTCCCCACCTTCGTCACCTCGATACGGCCGTCCCGCTCGCGCCGGGCCCACAGCCCGACGCCGGTGTACTCGCCGTCGAGGGCCTCCTCGAACTCCTTGTACTCGCCCTGGGAGTAGACGGCGCCCCAGCGGTCCCCGCTGCGGCTGACCGCGCGTTGGGCGGCCTCCATGGGGGACTTGCCCTCGGCCATGGCCTCGGCGGCGGCCTCGGCGACGTCCATGTGCCGGCCCGCGGGTGCGGCCGAACCGGCGGCGTCGGCCGAGGTTTTCCGGTCACCGGGCAGGGAACCGGTCGCGGCACCGGCGACGAGCACGCTCGCGAACACCAATGTCAGGGCGGCCCCGCGGCCGAAGCGGCGGGGCTGACAGAACAGGTCACGACCTGACATGCCGGTGAGTCTAGGACAACGCGAAGGGGCCGTACGGCCCGTTGCCCGTACGGCCCCCTTGGCGTTGGTCACACCTTCAGATACTTGCGCAGCGCGAAGAACGCCGCCAACGCGGGCATCAGAAGGCTGGTCGCGAGGATGAGCGGCAGCTTGGTCAACACGGCTTCCCAGCCGATGAAGTTGACCAAGGTCAGCTGATCGGCCAGGGCGAGCCCGTGGTCGATGAGGAAGTACCGCGCGATCACCAGGAACGCGCAGGCGACGGTCCCGCCGATGAGCCCGGCGACCGCGGCCTCCATGATGAACGGCGCCTGGATGTAGAAGCCCGAGGCGCCGACCAGGCGCATGATCCCGGTCTCCCGCCGACGGCTGAACGCCGAGACGCGCACCGTGTTGACGATCAGCATCAGCGCGACGACGAGCATCAGCGCCATCACCGCGCGTGCCGCCCAGTTCATGCCGTTGAGCAGCTTGAAGAGGTTGTCCAGGATGCCCTTCTGGTCCTGCACGGACTGCACGCCGTCCCGCCCGTTGAAGGCGGTCGCGACGACCTGGTACTTCTCGGGGTCCTTCAGCTTGATCCGGTACGACTCCTGCAGCTGGTCCGGCGTGAGCGAGGCGGCCAGCGGGGAGTCGCCGAACTGCTCCTTGTAGTGCTTGTACGCCTGGTCCTGCGACTCGTACGTCACCTTCTCGACGACCGTCATCTTGTCCAGGTCGGCGAGGATCTGCTTCTTCTGGTCGTCGGTGACGGCGCCCTTGGCGCAGTTGGGGTCGGACTCGGCGTCGGCCTTGTTGCACAGGAAGACCGAGACGTTGACCTTGTCGTACCAGTAGCCCTTCATGGTGTTGACCTGGTCGCTCATCAGGAGCGACCCGCCGAACAGGGCGAGCGACAGGGCGACGGAGACGACGACGGCGAACGTCATCGTCAGATTGCGGCGGAGACCGACACCGATCTCGGAGAGTACGAACTGGGCGCGCATGGCGGCTTCTTCAGGCCTTTCCGGACTTCTACGGGGGTCAGTGCTGGTAGCCGTAGACGCCGCGCGCCTGGTCGCGGACGAGGCGGCCCTTCTCCAGCTCGATGACGCGCTTGCGCATCTGGTCCACGATGTTCTGATCGTGTGTGGCCATCACGACGGTCGTACCGGTCCGGTTGATCCGGTCGAGCAGCTTCATGATGCCGACGGAGGTCTGCGGGTCGAGGTTGCCGGTGGGCTCGTCCGCGATCAGCAGCTTCGGCCGGTTGACGAACGCGCGCGCGATCGCCACCCGCTGCTGCTCACCACCGGACAGCTCACCGGGCATCCGGTCCTCCTTCCCGCCCAGCCCGACGAGGTCGAGCACCTGCGGAACGGACTTGCGGATCTCGCCGCGGGACTTGCCGATGACCTCCTGCGCGAAGGCCACGTTCTCCGCGACCGTCTTGTTCGGCAGCAGCCGGAAGTCCTGGAACACCGTCCCCAGCTGGCGCCGCATCTGCGGCACCTTCCAGTTGGACAGGCGCGCGAGGTCCTTGCCCAGAACGTGCACCTGCCCGTGACTGCACCGCTCCTCGCGGAGGATCAGCCGCAGGAAGGTGGACTTTCCGGAGCCCGAGGACCCCACGAGGAACACGAACTCGCCCTTCTCCACTTCCAGGGACACATCCCTGAGTGCGGGGCGGTTCTGCTTGGGGTAGACCTTGGAGACGTTGTCGAATCGGATCACGGATGCACCACGGGTCGCCGGGGGTAGATGAGGGGGACCATACGCGAACCGGGGGCGGGGGCGCAGTCACCAGGAGGGTTGCGCACCCCTTGTGCACTTTTGTACGGGCTTCGCTCTTTGACGGACGGCGATGGCGCGCCCCGTCAGGGGCGCGGGACTGTATCGATGTGCGGCTCCGCCGCGTGGGCGCGACCAGCCCCACACGACCCGCATCCGCGAGACAATCGGAACCACCCTCCGAGAGCGCCCGAGCCCTTTCCGGAGGAACCTGGCATTGTGGAGGGGGGAACGTTCTCGGGGCCCAACCCGTTGAACCCCCGGAGGGAACTCGCAAGGAGGGTGGCGCATGACGTACGACCGGCTGGTGTGCGCGAACTGTGCCGCACCCGTGAGTGAGGGCCGCTGCCCCGTGTGCCGGGCGAACCGAGAGCGGCTCCAGCAGGAGAACCCGTTCGCGGGTCTGAACCCGATGACGCTGATCGCCCTGCTGGCGGTGCTGATCGCGGCGGTGGCCCTGCTGGCGCACCAGACCGCATAGGCGGCGGACATACATGACGAGGGGCCCGGAGCGAACGCGCTCCGGGCCCCTCGGTCGCACGGCGTGAATCACGCAGCGTGGACGACCGGCTACCGTCAGGCAGCCGCACCGCCACGGCCGCTCACGAGGCGCGGCAGGACGCGGAAGCCGATACCGCCGGCGATCATCGTGGCGGCGCCGACCAGCAGGAAGGTGGTCTGAGCGGCACCGGTCTCGGCGAGCTGGTCACCGCCACCCTGGGCGGAGGTGCTGGTGCCCGTGCCGGTACCGGTACCGGTCGTCTCGGTGCCGGTGTCCGTCAGGGAGGAGGAACCCTCCTCCTGCGGGGACGTGCCACCGTCGGGGTCGGTGTTGTCGTTACCGCCGCCGTTGTTGCCGTTCCCGTTCCCGTTCCCGTTGCCGTTCCCGTTGTCGTCACCCGGGTCGGTCGGGTCCGTGGTCGGGTCCTGGGTGGGCTCCTGCGGCTCGGTCGGCTCCACCGTCGGGTCCGTCGGGACCGTGGGCTCGTCGGTCGGAATGTCCGTCGGGATGTCCGTCGGGATGTCGGTCGGCGGGTCGGTGGGCACGGGCGGGTCCGTCGGGTTCTCGCCCAGGCACACAAGGCCGAGCAGGCAGTTGTCCGCCTCCGCGGCAGATGCGGCGCCCGCAAGGGAAAGCGAGGCGCCGGCCGCGATCACGGCGCCGGCCGCGACGCGCGCGATGCGGATCCGCGTCTTCTTCGTCATGTGGTTGCTACCCCCAGTAGCTGAATCGTTCGGTGAGGCGGCGCTCGGGGGCCGTGATCGACGGGGGTAGTGCCTTAACTCAAGTCCCCCGGTTCACATGCGCCCCAGAGATACGCATGCCACGCTTTACCATTCCCATTTTTCAAAGACTCGTCAAGGCCGTTTGCTGGCGCCATGTCCAAATACGGGGGCTATGCCAGGAGTTGGAGCCTGTGAGTGTGATGTAAAACCCAGACATGCAGGCACAGAAAAGGCAACTGCCGCCGGGACCGCGGCAGTTGCCTTGTCGACAAAGTTACTTCTCTTGCTGCTTGCGCCAGCGAATTCCGGCTTCGAGGAACCCGTCGATCTCACCGTTGAACACGGCCTCGGGGTTACCGACCTCGAAGTCGGTCCGCAGGTCCTTGACCATCTGGTACGGGTGCAGCACGTACGACCGCATCTGGTTGCCCCAGGAGTTGCCGCCGTCGCCCTTCAGGGCGTTCATCTTCTCCTGCTCCTCCTGCCGGCGCCGCTCGAGCAGCTTGGCCTGGAGGACGTTCATCGCGGTGGCCTTGTTCTGGATCTGCGACCGCTCGTTCTGGCAGGAGACGACGATGCCGGTGGGGAGGTGGGTGAGGCGCACCGCGGAGTCGGTGGTGTTCACGCCCTGCCCGCCGGGGCCGGACGACCGGTACACGTCCACCCGCAGCTCGGACTCGTCGATCTCGATGTGGTCGGTCTGCTCGACCACGGGGAGGATCTCGACGCCCGCGAAGGAGGTCTGCCGGCGCCCCTGGTTGTCGAAGGGCGAGATACGGACGAGCCGGTGGGTGCCCTGCTCCACGGAGAGGGTCCCGTAGGCGTACGGCGACTGCACGGCGAAGGTGGTCGACTTGATGCCGGCCTCTTCGGCGTACGACGTCTCGTAGATCTCGGTCTTGAAGCCGCGCTGCTCGGCCCAGCGCAGGTACATGCGCTGGAGCTTCTCGGCGAAGTCGGCGGCGTCGACGCCACCGGCCTCGGCGCGGATGTTGACGAGTGCCTCACGGGCGTCGTACTCGCCGCTGAGGAGCGTCCGCACCTCCATCTCGTCCAGCGCCTTGCGGACGGCGGCGAGCTCGGACTCGGCCTCGGCGCGGGTGTCCGGGTCGTCCTCCTCCTCGGCCATCTCGAAGAGAACGCCGAGGTCGTCGATACGACCGCGGAGGGCCTCGGCCTTCCGCACCTCCGCCTGGAGGTGGGAGAGCTTGCTGGTGATCTTCTGCGCCTCGTCCGGGTTGTCCCACAGGGACGGCGCGGCCGCCTGCTCCTCGAGCACGGCGATGTCTGCCCTCAGCTTGTCGAGGTCCAGAACGGCCTCGATCGACTCCATGGTCGAGGAGAGGGACTTGAGCTCTTCGGATACATCGACGACTGCCACGCCTCCAGCGTAACGGCTCCGCCAAGCGGCGAGCCCCGGGCGCCCTGGGCCGCCCACTCAGCCCGTCCGGCCTCACCCACCCACAGAAGGCCCGCCCCCCGGCGCCGGTCCGTGCATCTCCAGCCCGTCCGGCGTTTGAGGACGAGGCCGCAGGCCGATGGGGGTCCAGGGGGCGGAGCCCCCTGGCGGGGTCGAAGGGGCAGCGCCCCTTCAAGGGATGGGACGGGTAGGGGCGGCGGGGGCGAGGAAGGTCAGGGCGCTGCCGGGGCCGAGTTCTGCGTGTCCTGCGGGGTCGCGTCCGCGTCGTCACCGGAGGTCGCCAGCCACGTACCCACACCCGCCGCCGCGACCAGCGCCACCGCGGCCGCCCCGAGCACCACCCGCCGTCGCCGCGTCGCCGCCCGATGCCGCGCCGACCCCGGCCGCGGCGCACCGGCCGCCCGCGGCACCCGAGCCGTACCCCGCGCACCCCCGGCCAGCTCGTCGGGCCCCGGCACCCTCATCGACGTATGCGTGTCCCGGTTGGAGTCGGCCGGCTTCGCCCCCGGCACCAGAGGCACCGCGCCCCGCCGCCGCACCCGCTCCCCCACCGGCGCCGCTTCCTCCGCGGCCGGAGCCTCCTCCTCCGCGGACTCGGCGTCCGGCTCGTCCACGTCCAGCGGCGGCATCCCGGCGATCAGCGGCAGCAGCTCCCGCAGCCGCACCCCGAGCTCCGAGGCCCGCAGCCGCGAGGCCGGCGCCTTCGCGAGGCACTGCACGATCAGCTGCCACAGCTCGTCGGGGATGCCGGGCAGGGGCACCACCGTCTCGGTGACATGGCGGCGCAGGACCGCTCCGGGGTGGCCGCCGCCGAACGGCGTGAAGCCCGCCAGCAGCTCGTACAGGACCGTGGCGAGGGCGTAGATGTCGACCGCCGCCCGCGGGGGCAGGCCCTCCACGATCTCCGGCGCCAGGTAGTCCGGCGTCCCGATGATCTTCGTGGCGCGCGTACGGCGCGGTGAGTCGATGAGTTTCGCCACACCGAAGTCCGTCAGCAGGGCCGGGTGGGCGCCGCCCGGTCCCAGCGGGCCCTGCATGTCCAGCAGCACGTTCTCCGGCTTCACGTCCCGGTGCACGACCCCGGCGGCGTGCGCCGCCGCGAGCCCGTCCGCGACGTCCGCGACGATCGCCACCGCCGCCTCGGGCGCGAGCCGTCGGTCCCGGTCGAGCCGGGTGCGCAGGTCCGTGCCCCGGACCAGGTCCATCACCAGCGCGAGGTCGTTGCCGTCGACCACCAGGTCGCGGACGGAGACGACGTTCGGGTGTTCGAGGCCGAGCAGCGCCGTGCGCTCCTGCACGAAGCGTCCGACGAGTTCCTGGTCGGACGCGAGATCCTCGCGCAGCAGCTTGATGGCGACGGGCCCCTCGGGTCCCTCGCCCAGCCACACCGTGCCGGCGCTGCCCCGCCCCAGGATCTGGTTGGCGGTGTACCGGCTGCCGATCTTCCGTGCCAAGACTGCTCCTACGACGACGCGTGTGTCGCGCTGCGTCACTCCGGGGGCCGTCCCCCGGACCCCCAGCCGACAAAACCGGGACCCTTGGTCGACAAAACTACGCGCCCAGGAACCCAACGTTCACCGCGGAGGCGGAAATCACCCGCCAGATGTCGACAAAGAACCAAACCAGCCGACGCTCACGCCGCCGCCGGTCAGTTGATGCGCGAAAGTCAGTTGGTGCGCGGAAGTCAGTTGGTGCCCGGGTCAGTTGGTGCCCGAGCCTCCGCCCGAACCCCCGCCCAGGTCCCCGATCCACCCGGTCACGGTGCTGAACCATTCGCTGAGCTGATCCCAGTAGCCCTTGCCCGTGCCGATCCATTCCTGCAAGGGGCTCAGCTCCCAGATCAGCCAGCCCGCGACGAAGAGGATGATGATCGTGAACAGGCACCCCTTGAGGCAGCCGAGCCCGGGGATCCGCATCGGGTTGGCGCTGCGCTGACGCGGCTGACGCGGCTCGCGCTGCGGCCGCTGCGGCTCCGGGGTGGACGGCGGGGCGTACCGCTGGGGCTGCTGCTGCGGCTGACGCGGTGGGGCGTATTGCTGCGGCTGGTGCTGCTGCGGGTGGCCGTAGCCCTGCTGTCCGCGGCCCTGCGGGGGCCGCTGCTGCTGGGGGTGCGGCGGCTGCTGCGGGCGGGCGACCTGGCGCTGCGGGCGTCGGCGCAGCGGGTCCTGGTCGGGGTCGAGGTACTGGACCTGCGTCTGCTCGTTGCGGTCCCGGGCGGCGCGCAGCTGGTTCTGCCAGGGGTGCGGCTCCTCGGGGCCGGGTTGACCGGGCTGCCCGCCGGGAGGTCCCGGTGGCATCGACGGCATGACGGCCGTCGGGTCGGCGGCGCCCGCCGGGCCGGGGGCGCCGGTGTGCGGCAGGACGCTGGTGGCGCCGTTCGGGTCGTACGCCCCGGGGGGCGCCCCGTGCTGCAGCACCTGGGTGGGGTCGGCGGAGCCCGGCACGGTGGCCGGTGCGGGGTCGGGGGCGAGCAGTGCGGCGACGCCCTCGGCCGCGGCGATCTGCGCGGAGTTCGCGTGCACGCCGATGCCCTCGGCGACGACGCGCAGGCCGCGGGCGAGGTTCTCGGCGCTGGGCCTTTCGTCGGGGCTCTTGCGCAGGCAGCGTTCTATGACCGTCCAGAGCGGGTCGGGGACCGTGGACGGGCGGCGCGGCTCGGCGCTGAGGTGCTGGTGCAGGACCTCCAGGGCGGAACCGCCGCCGAACGGGGGACGGCCGGTCACCAGCTCGTAGAGGAGGATGCCGGCGCCGTAGATGTCTACCGCGGAGGTCTGCGGGCGGCCCTCGGCGGACTCGGGCGCGATGTACGCGGGCGTGCCGACGAACTCGTGGGTGCGGGTCAGGCCCGGGGAGTCGGCGAGGCGGGCGATGCCGAAGTCGGTCAGCATCGGGTGCATCTGGCCGCCGTTCTGCTGGAGCAGGACGTTGGCGGGCTTCAGGTCGCGGTGGACGACGCCGTCGGCGTGGCTGGCGGCGAGGGCGTCGGCGATCTGCGCGGTGAGCAGGGCGGCGGCGACCGGGGTGAAGGGGCCGTTCTCGCGGAGGTAGCGGTGCAGGTCGGGGCCGTCGACGAGGTCCATGACCAGAGCCAGCAGCTCACCCTCGACGACCAGGTCGCGGACCCGGACGATGTTCGGGTGGGTCAGGCGCAGCAGGACGGAGCGCTCCCGCAGGAAGCGCATGACGATGTCCGCGTCACTGGCGAGCTCCTCCTTGAGGACCTTGATCGCGACGGTCTCGCCGGGCTGCCCCTGCACGGCCGCCTCGGCACCCGCGGTCTCCCGCTGGCGGGCTCGCCAGACGGTCCCCGTGGCGCCGCGACCGAGCGGCTCCTCGAGGAAGTACTTGCTGCCTACCGGCCGCACGTCGCGCTCCCTGCTGCTTGCCTACGTTCCGAACCACTGTAGTGCCGTGCCCCCGGACACCGGCTTGTCGTCATTCTGTCCGTCTTACGTACGGCTTCCCGTACATGTTCGAAGGAAAGACGCTCGGCTCAGTCTCGTGGTTGCCGCAAGCGGAAGTGAGCGATCTCAACTGATCGCCGGCAGTGCACTTGTCAGGCACTTTTGCGGGCAGAGCCGACCAATCAAGATCACTTACCTTCGGGCGGGGGGCGCGTTGTCAGTGGCAGGTGCGAGGATGCGTGCAGTACTGGCCGATGTGCTCGTGTGGGGTGGGGAGATCCATCAGACGGGCCCTGGTCCGCGCCCGCGCAGAAGGGACCGCTGACGCCGATGCAGATCCGGCTGACCGTCGTAGACCCGCTGGCCCCGCCTGCCCCGGTGCGAGGCCGCGCCGCCAGCTGCGACGTGCTGGTCACGGCGCCGGCGGGCACGGCCCTGGCCGCGGTGGCGTCGGCGCTCGCCTCGGCGGTGTCCGGGGGCGACGGGCCGGTCGTGCTGTACGCGGGCGCGGAGCGGCTCGACGACCGGCGCAGCACACTCGGCGAACCGCCGCTGATAG
This sequence comes from Streptomyces viridochromogenes, assembly GCF_001270495.1. Classification (GTDB taxonomy): domain Bacteria; phylum Actinomycetota; class Actinomycetes; order Streptomycetales; family Streptomycetaceae; genus Streptomyces; species Streptomyces viridochromogenes_A. The sequence continues at coordinate 30,757 of NZ_LGUR01000228.1, read as the reverse complement.
ACGGCGCGGTGCTGTCCCTGGGCGCCCCGGCAGCGCCCGAACCCCACCCCGAGCTGGACGACGCCCCGACCCAGCTCCAGGTCGTGGCCGGCCCGGACGCGGGCGGGGTCCATCTCCTGCACGGCGGCGAGATCCGCATCGGCCGCTCCGCCGAGGCCGACGTGCCGCTCGACGACCCGGACGTCTCGCGGCTGCACTGCGCGGTCACGGTCGCCGCCGACGGCCGCGTCTCGGTCGCCGACCTCGGCTCCACGAACGGCACGACGCTGGACGGGACGCGCGTGACCACCCGCCCGGTGCGGTTCGCGCCGGGGGCGCTGCTGCGGATCGGCGAGTCGGCGCTGCGGCTGGCTCCGGCCGGGGGCCCGGGGGCACGGGTGCGGACGGAGCCGGACGGGGAGGGGCACACACGCGTCCCTGCCGCAGCCGACCAGGGCGTGGCCGCGGTCACCGGCCCGCAGAGCGACGGCCGCCCTGCCGCGCCCTCAGGAGCCGGAGCGCCGGTGCCCCACGCGCGCGTGGCGGACGGCGGCGACACGACCGCCCGGGACCGCGGCCCGGTCGAGCCGCCCAGCGTGCCGGTGCAGGGCGGGGCACCGCGGATCGAACGGGACGGCGGGTCCGACGGACCGCTTCCGGGACCGCGCGCGGGCGACACACACGGCGCGGGTTTCGGAGTGGGCGCGCTCCACGGGAGTTACGAGGACGAAGGCGGGAGCCCCGAGGACGGAGGCGCCGGCAGCCGCCGCAAGGGCACCCCGCTGCGGGGCACCGACGTGCCGCCCGGCGTGCGCAGGCGCGGTGGACTCACGGCATGGGCGCGGCGGCTGACGGGCGGACGCGGCGAGCAGGGAGCGGCGACCGGGGATGAGAGGTACGACGACGTGCCGCCCGCCGAGTCGCCGGGGCGCCCCTCGGCGGCCAACAGCTCCCGGCTGCCGGAGACCTGGCCGGACCCCGCGTCACTGCTGCTGACGGCCCTGGGCCCCGGACCCCGGCTGTGGGAGCGCGCCCCAGGCCACCCGGAGTCCCTCACCGTGCGGCTCGGCACGGCCGACCGTGCGGCGCCCGACGGGTCGGGCCTGCTGCCCGCCGTCCCGGTGACCGCCGATCTGCGTGAGGTCGGGGCACTGGGTCTGGCCGGTCCGCGCGAGCGGCTCGCCGGGCTGGCCCGCGCGGTGATCGCCCAGCTCGCCGCGCTGCACTCACCCGACGTTCTGGAGACGGTCCTGATCAGCGCGGACCGCTCCCGCCCTCTGGAGGAGCGCACCGCCGAGTGGGCGTGGCTGGGCTGGCTCCCGCATGTCCGCCCCGGGCACGGCCAGGACTGCCGCCTGCTGCTGGCCTACGACCGCGAACAGGCGACGGCCCGCACGGAGGAGTTGCTGCGGCGGCTGGAGGACCTGACGGCGGAGACGGGGGACGGGGTCGCCGGGGCGAGCTCCGCACCGCCGCCCGTCACCGTCACGGACGGTCAGGGGGCGGCCCGGCGTGCCGGTCACCGGCCCTCCTGGGCCCAGGACGACGACCCGGCCGACGGGGCGGCGGGCGGATTCGCGGGGCCGTACACGGTGGTCGTCGTGGATGGCGACCCCGGAGGCGCCGACCTGCGCAAGGCGGTGGCACGGCTGGCGCTGGAGGGTCCGCGGGCCGGCATTCACGTCGTGTGCCTCGCCGAGACGGCTGCGGCCTCGCCCGCGTCGCCGGTGACGGAGACCTATGAGGCGGCGTGCACGGCGGCGCCGGCGTTCCGGGAGTGCGGGGCGGTCGGGCTGCTCAGCGGTGATGTGGCGACGGCGCTGCGGCTGGTGCGGGTGGCGCGGGCCGGGGCGGTCCCGACGGTCACTCAGGCCGGGAGCGGGGCGCAGACCCACCCGCGCGCGGTGGACGCGTCCCGGACGGGTGCCGCCGTTCAGGGCCCTGGCGGCCGCACCTCCGCGGAGCACGACACGACAGGCCACGGCCCGGGCACACACGGCCCGTTCGGCCACAGCCCGTTGAGCACCGGCACCGCCGGGCCCGGCCCCACCACGTCCGCTGCCTCCGCTCCCACTCCCACTCCCGCCCCCACCCACGGTCCCGTCGGGCACGGCACCGTCGCCGCCGTGGACGCCGTTTCCCTCGCCTGGGCGGAGCGGTTCGCGCGGGCGCTGGCGCCGTTGCGTACGGAGGGGGCCGCCGGGGAGCGCCACGCGCGCGTGTCCGTGCCGTTGCCTCAGGCGGCGCGGCTGCTGGACGAGCTGGGGCTGGCCCGGGCCACCCCGGCGTCGCTGATGGCGCGGTGGGCGGACGCGGCCGACGACCCGGAGGCCCTCGGCGGGCGGGCGTGCGCCGTGCTCGGGGCCGGGCCGCGCGGACCGGTCGGCGCGGACCTCGGCGCCGACGGACCGCACCTGCTGATCGAGGGGCCGCCCGGCAGCGGGCGTACGGAGCTGCTGCGGGCCGTCGTCGCCTCGCTGGCCGCGGCCGAGCGGCCGGACCGGCTGGGTGTCGTGCTGATCGACGGCCGGGACGGCGTCGGCGCGGGCGAAGGACACGGTGACGGGCTGCGGGTCTGCACGGACGTCCCCCATGTCACCACCCACCTCACCGCCAACGACCCCGTCCGTATGCGGGAGTTCGCCCAGTCGCTCAGCGCCGAGCTGAAGCGGCGCGCCGAGCTGCTCGGGCGGTCCGACTTCGCCGAGTGGCACACCGGTCGGACGCTGTCGGGCCGAGTGGTCGCGCAGCGCGCGGCGGGTGGCGGCGCCGGGCACGGCACCGGTTCCGGGGCCGGTGACTTCACGGGGGATCTGGACTCACCGTCCAGTTCCACCATCCGGCTGCGGCCGGGGGCGGCCCGTCGGCAGGCCGAGGCGGAGGCCGTGCCGCCGCTGCCCCGGCTGGTCGTGGTCGTCGACGACCTGGACGCGCTGGTCTCGCCCGCGCTGGGGTCGACGGGCAGGCCCGCCGCGGGTTCGGTGATACGCGCGTTGGAGGCCGTGGCCCGGGAGGGCGAGCGGCTCGGGGTGCATCTGGTGGCCGCCGCGGGGATCGGGGGCCGTACGGCGGAGTCGGAGCCGGCGCGACGGGCGACGCTGCGGGTGACGCTGGACGCGGTGGCGGCGGGCCCGGACGAGCCGGCGCCGGGGCGCGGGCGGCTGACCCGGGCGGACGGCAGAGTGGTGCCGTTCCAGGGCGGCCGGGTCACGGGGCGTATCCCGCGGACGGCGACGCTGCGGCCCACGGTCGTGCCGCTGGAGTGGCACCGCATGGGCGATCCGCCGGCCCGGCGCCCGGTCCGCGAGCTGGGCAACGGCCCCACGGATCTGGCGTTGCTGGCCAGCGCGCTGGAGAGGGCGGCCCGGCAGGTCTCGGCGGCCGGGGTGCCGTCCCTCCTGTGACGCCGGTCGGCAAACTTCAGCCCGTCCGGGGGTGCCCCCTCCGGGGGAGCTTGAGGACGAGGCCGTTCAGGCCGATAGCAAGGGTCTGAGGGCACAGCCCTCAGGGACGCGAGCCCCCGCGTACCCGTACGTCTTCGGTCCAGCCGTCGCAGACACACGGCCTGGTCACGAGGCGGTCACGATCCCCCGCTTGACAGCGGACGCGGTCTTGCCGCCCCCAAACCCAAGGCGTAGACCAGATCGCACGGGACAGCGCTCGAACGTTCGACGATGCACGAAGAACGGGGCAGTCATGCGCAGCACGAGCAGCAAGAACCGGACAAGCAGGGCCGCAAGGGCCGCGGCGGCCGTACTCGCAGGTGCCCTCGCCGTCTCGCTCACCGCATGCGGAGGCGATGACGACAGCGGCGGCAACGGCAACGAGCAGGGCGGGACCGGCCAGGAGACCGGCAACACCGTCACCCTTCCCAAGCTGGACGGCGAGTCCCTGGAGGTCGCCGCCGTCTGGACCGGTGCCGAACAGGCCAACTTCAAGCAGGTCCTCGCGGAGTTCGAGAAACGCACGGGCGCCAAGGTGACCTTCGTGCCCGCACAGGACCCGATCATCAACTTCCTCGGCTCGAAGGTGGCGGGCGGCCAGCCGCCGGACATCGCGATGCTTCCGCAGCCCGGCGCCATCAAGCAGGCCGTCGACAAGAAGTGGGCCAAGCCCCTCGGCGCCGATGCGATCAAGGAGCTCCAGGAGAACTACTCGCCGGGCTGGCAGAACATCGGCAAGGTCGACAACAGGCAGTACGGCGTCTACTACAAGGCCGCCAACAAGTCCCTGATCTGGTACAACAACCAGGTCTTCGAGAACGCCGGGGCCACCGAGCCCAAGACGTGGGACGAGCTTCTCGCCACCGCCCAGACCGTCTACGACTCCGGCGTCACACCGTTCTCGGTCGGTGGCGCCGAAGGCTGGACCCTCACCGACTGGTTCGAGAACATCTACCTCTCCCAGGCGGGTCCCGAGAAGTACGACCAGCTGGCCAAGCACGAGATCAAGTGGACCGACCCGTCCGTGAAGGACGCGCTCACCACGCTCGCCCAGGTGTGGGGCAAGAAGGACTACGTGGCGGGCGGCGCGACCGGCGCGCTCCAGACGGACTTCCCGGCCTCCGTCACGCAGGTCTTCACCGGCGGCGACCAGCCGAAGGCCGCCATGGTCTACGAGGGCGACTTCGCCCAGGTCAACATCGTCCAGGCCAAGGCGAAGGTCGGCACGGACGCGAAGGTGTTCCCGTTCCCGACCGTCGGTGACACGGCGCCCGTCGTCTCCGGCGGTGACGCGGCCGTCATCCTCCAGGACTCCAAGGCGGCGCAGGCCCTGGCCACCTGGCTCGCCTCCCCGGACGCGGCGACGATCCAGGCGAAGCTCGGCGGTTACCTGTCGCCGAACAAGAACGTGGACAACTCGGCGTATCCGAACGAGGTGCAGCAGAAGATCGCCAAGGCGCTCATCGACTCCGGTGACGACTTCCGCTTCGACATGTCCGACCAGGCCCCGCAGGCATTCGGCGGCACGCCCGGCAAGGGCGAGTGGAAGGCCCTCCAGGACTTCCTGAAGAACCCGACGGACATCGCGGGCACGCAAGCGAAGCTGGAAGCCGACGCGGCCGCGGCGTACGGAAACTGACGCCATGGCGTCGACGGAAGCGGCAGGGGTCACTCCGACCCCTGCCGCACCCAAGTCGCGCAAGAGCGTGACCGGCACCCGCAGGACGGTGGCAGTGCTCTTCCTGCTGCCCGCCCTCGTGCTGCTCGGCGCGCTCGTGGTCTACCCGATCGGGTACTCGGTCGTCCGCAGCTTCTACGACCAGTCCGGCGACGGCTTCGCCGGGTTCGACAACTACGAGGCGCTCTTCACCGACGACGGCATCCGCACCGCCCTGAAGAACAACGTCATCTGGGTGGTGTTCGCCCCGACGGTCGCCACCGCGCTCGGTCTGATCTTCGCGGTGCTGACCGAGCGGGTGCGCTGGGGTACGGCGTTCAAGCTGGTCATCTTCATGCCGATGGCGATCTCGATGCTGGCGGCGGGCATCATCTTCCGGCTCGTCTACGACCAGGACCCGGACAAGGGCGTCGCGAACGCGGTGTGGGTGGGCGTCCATGACACCTTCGCGCAGGCGTCGGCGTTCCCGAAGGCCCACCCTGGCCGCGAGTCGCCCCTCGAAGCGGCGCCGGGCGGCGGCTTCATCACCAAGGCCACCGTCAGCGCCGGCACCCCGGTCTCCCTGCCCCTCGTCGGCGTCGCCCCCGACCAGATGCCGGACGACGCCAAGAAGGCCGTACCGGCGAAGGCCGATCCGTCCGGGATCACCGGCACCACCTGGCAGGACTTCACGCGTGGCAAGGGTGTCGGCACGCTCGGCGGGGTCGACGCGTCGGAGCTGGGCTATGCCGGGATGAAGATCGAGGCCGTCAAGGGCGGCGAGGTCGTGGCCTCGACGACGGCCGCCGACGACGGCACGTTCACGCTGCCGGCCGCCGCCGAGGGGGCCCAGCTCCGGCTGCCGCCGGACAACTTCAAGGAGCCGTACAACGGCGTGGACTGGCTCGGCCCGTCCCTCGTCACGCCGGCCATCATCGCTTCGTACATCTGGATGTGGGCCGGTTTCGCGATGGTGCTGATCGCGGCCGGGCTCGCGGGCATCCCGCGCGATCTGCTGGAGGCGGCCCGCGTCGACGGCGCCAACGAGTGGCAGGTGTTCCGCAGGGTCACGGTGCCCCTGCTGGCGCCCGTCCTCGCGGTCGTCACCGTCACCTTGATGATCAATGTCCTGAAGGTCTTCGACCTGGTCTTCATCATCGCCCCGGGCTCCTCCCAGGACGACGCGAACGTGCTCGCCCTGGAGCTGTACCGCAAGGGCTTCTCCGAGGACCAGCCAGGCATCGCGAGCGCGATCGCGGTGTTCCTGCTGCTCTTGGTGATTCCCGTGATGTGGTTCAACATCCGTCGGCTCAGGCGGGAGGTCCGGCGATGAAGGTGCACGTGACCGTCTGCTGGAGGTCCGGGGGTTACCCCCCGGATATGAGCAGTAACATCCGCAGGCTGCGGCGGGAGGTGCGGCGATGAGTGCGGACGCCGGCGGGCTCACCAAAGGGGCGCCCGAGCCGCTCACGACCTCCAGGGGCGAGCAGTCCCTCGGCGCCCGGCTCGCCGGTTTCGTCAGCGGTGGGCTGGTGCGGGTGTTCCTCATCGTCGTGGGACTGTTCTGGCTGGTTCCGACGATCGGGCTGCTGCTGTCGTCCCTCCGGCCGCCGGAGGAGATGACCGCCAGCGGCTGGTGGGAGGTCTTCAGCAAGCCCTCCCAACTCACCTTCGAGAGCTACGACAAGCTCCTGAGCAATCCCGACATCACCGACTCGGTCCTCAACACCGTGCTGATCACGGTCCCGGCGACGGTCCTGGTCGTCGTCATCGGCTCGCTCGCGGGCTACGCGTTCGCCTGGATGGAGTTCCCGGGCCGCGACTGGTGGTTCCTGGGCGTGGTCGGCCTGCTGGTCGTGCCGGTGCAGGTGGCGCTGATCCCGATCGCCGAACTGTTCGGCAACATCGGCATCTTCGGCTCGCTGATCGGCGTGATCCTCTTCCACGTCGGCTTCGGGCTGCCCTTCGCGGTGTTCCTGCTGCGGAACTTCTTCGCGGAGATCCCGCGGGAGCTGCTGGAGGCGGCGCGCCTGGACGGCGCCGGTGAACTGCGCCTGTTCTTCCGTGTCGTGATGCCGCTCGGCGGTCCGGCGATCGCCGCGCTCGGCATCTTCCAGTTCCTGTGGGTGTGGAACGACATGCTGGTCGCGCTGATCTTCACGGATTCGGGGAGCCAGCCGATCACGGTCGCGCTCCAGACCCAGGTACGGCAGTTCGGCAACAACGTCGACGTCCTGGCACCCGGGGCATTCATCTCCATGGTGATCCCGCTGGTCGTGTTCTTCGCGTTCCAGCGGCAGTTCGTGTCCGGCGTGATGGCGGGCGCGGTCAAGTAGCCGCGAACGCAAGGGAGTTGAAGGGGCGGGCCGTGATCGGCCCGCCCCTTTTCCCTTCCTTCATGATCCCCCGTATGCCGTACCTCGCCGTAACCAAGTCACTCCATTGGCCGTTCCCGGGCAAGGCGCTGTCGCCGCCTGCCGTCCCGGTCGACCAAGTGGATGTCCCTTGCCCAGGTTCAGTGTCATTGTCCCCGCGTACAAGGTGCAGGCGTACCTGCACGAGTGCCTGGAATCGGTGCTCTCGCAGTCGTATCCCGATCTCGAACTGATCGCCGTCGACGACTGCTCGCCGGACGCGTGCGGCGCGATCATCGACGAGTTCGCGGCCCGCGACCAGCGCGTACGTCCCGTGCACCTCACCGAGAACCAGGGGCTGGGGCCCGCGCGCAACGCCGGTGTCGCGGAGGCCACCGGCGACTACCTGATCTTCCTGGACAGCGACGACACCCTCACCCCCGACGCCCTGCACGCGATCGCCGACCGGCTGAAGGAGACCGGCGAGCCGGACGTCCTGGTCTACGACTACGCGCGGACCTTCTGGACCGGCGAGACGATCCGCAACCAGGTCGCGAACCTGCTCACCGAGGAGGGCCCGGCGCCCTTCCGGCTGGCGGACCGGCCGGGCCTGCTGCGGCTGCTGATGGTCGCCTGGAACAAGGCGTACCGCCGGGAGTTCATCGCCGAGGAGGGCTTCACCTTCCCGCCCGGCTACTACGAGGACACGCCCTGGACCTACCCGGTCCTGATGACGGCGGAGTCGATCGCGACCCTGGACCGGGTGTGCGTGCACTACCGGCAGCGGCGCCGGGGCGCCATCCTCGGCACGGTCAGCCCGCGGCACTTCGACATCTTCGAGCAGTACGACCGGGTCTTCGCGTACGTCGACGAGAACCCCGAACTCGCCCGTTGGCGGCCGGTGTTGTTCCGCCGGATGGTCGACCATCTGGTGGTGGTGTTCGCCCGCCGCGACCGCCTCCCGCGCCGCAGCCGCGCCGCGTTCCTGCGCAGGGCCCGCACCCAGTACCGCCGCTACCGCTCCCCCGGTGCCACCGTCCCCCCGCGCAGCCGCGCCCACCACGCCCTGATCCGCCTGGGCCTGCACCGCACGTACCGCGCCCTGCAGCTGGCGTTCGCCCTGGCCCGCCGTATCGCGAAGGTCGGGGACCGCCTGCTGAAGGGCATCCGTTCCGCCGCCCTGCGCCTCCACTACCGCGTCCAGCGCTGCCTCCCCCTGCGTGCCGACCGCGCCGTCTTCGCCGCCCACGGCGTCCGCGGCCAGGGCTGCAATCCGGGCGCCCTGGAGCAGGCGTTCCGCACCCACGCCCCGCACATCCGCACGGCCTGGGTCGCCGACGCCGAGCAGCACCAGGCCGTGCCGTCCGGCACCCGCCGGCTGCGCCCCGGCAGCGCCGCCTACTGGACGGCCCTCGCCCGCTCCAAGTACCTCGTCCACAACGCCGGCTTCGACCGCCGTCTGGTCAAGCGGCCCGACCAGGTCTTCGTGCAGACCCAGCGGGGCACCCCGCTCAAGCACATGGGCCTGGACCTGCGCGAACGCCCGGCGGCCGGCGGCGACCCGGACGTCGACGAGCTCCTCGACAACGTCGACAAGTGGGACTACGTCCTGTCCGCCAACCGCCACTCCACGCTGACCTGGGAGCGTGTGTACCCGGGCGCGTACAAGACCCTCGAATACGGCAGCCCGCGCAACGACGTCTTCCAGCAGGCGACGTCGGCGGACGTGGCCCGGATCCGCGAGCAGCTCGGCATCCCCGAGGGCGCGGTCGTGATCCTCTACGCCCCCACCCACCGCGACTACCGCCGCACCCAGCGCACCGCCCTCGACCTGCCCCGCGTCCTGCGTCGTCTGGGCCCCGGCTATGTCGTCCTGGCCCGCGCCCACCACCGCCACGGCGGTCCCCTCGTCGACGCCCCCCAGCCGGGCCGGCTCATCGACGTCTCCGACCACCCCGGTATCGAGTCGCTGTGCCTCGCCTCGGACGCCCTGGTCACCGACTATTCGTCCCTCATGTTCGACTACGCCAATCTCGACCGGCCGATCGTCATCCACAGCGATGACGCGGAGGCGTATGAGGCGGCCCGTGGCACCTACTTCGACCTGCGTTCCTTCCCGCCGGGCGCGGTGGCGCGCAGCGAGGACGAGCTGATCGACATCTTCGCCACCGGCCACTGGCGGGGCTCGCGCTCCATTCAGCTGAGGTCGGCGTTCCGCGAGCGTTTCTGCCCGCACGACGACGGACTCGCCGCCGAGCGGGTCGTACGCCATGTGGTACTGGGCGAGACCGGCCTACCGCCCGTGGTGCCGCTGGACCGGCGCCACCCGGTGCCGAGCGTCCCGCTGGGGGGACGGTCGTGAGACCGCGGGCCGGTGGGGGTCCCTTCGGGGTGCCGCCGAACCGGAGCGGACTTCGCTTGGTCTCCTGAAGAAACCCAACAGAAAGAGCAGTATGCCCCGCTTCAGCATCATTGTTCCGTCCCATGGGGTCGCGGGCCGGCTGTCCCAGGCGCTGGACTCGGTCCTCGGCCAGTCCTTCGGCGACTTCGAGCTGATCCCGGTCTGCGACGGCCCGGACTCGCCGGCGGCGGACGTGGCCGTCGGGTACGCCGAGCGGGACTGCCGGGTGGCGCCCGTGCACTCGCCGCCGACGGCGGGTCTGGCGGGGGCGCGCAACACCGGGTCGCGGGCGGCGCTGGGCGAGTGGCTGCTGTTCCTGGACGGCGACGACGTGCTGGTGCCGGGCGCGCTGGCGGCGCTGAACGCCCGGCTGCGCGAGACCGGTGACGTGGACGTCCTGTACTTCGAGCACGAGCGGGCCCCTTGGTGGGTGGGCGAGCCGGCCAACCCGGCCGCGCCGCTGCTGGCGGGGGCACCGGGCGGGGCCTTCGCGCCGGGCGAGGCCGCCGAGATGACGGGCGTCCAGCTCCCGGCGTGGAGTGCGGCCTACCGGCGGTCCTTCCTCAACGACCGGCAACTCGTCTTCCCCGACGGCCACTTCACCGACATCGGCTTCGGCGGCCTGGTCGTGTTGAGCGCCGAGCGCATGGCGGTGCTGCGCCAGGTCGTCGTACGGCATCTGCTGCGGCGGCAGGGCAACCGGCTGAACCTCCCCGGGGAGCACCACTTCGAGCTGCTCGACCAGGCCGAGCTGGTGCTCGCGCGGGCCGCCGGGCAGGGGCTGTCCGCGGCGCGGCTCGGGCCGTTGTTCGAGCAGCTCTTCGCCGCCGTACTGAAGACGGCGGCCCATCCTCGGCGGCTGCCGCGCCGGCGCCGTGCCTTCTTCCGGCGGGCGAACGCGCTCTACCGGCGGCACCGGCCCGCCGGGGCCCGGGTGCCGGGCGGCAGCCTCGGTGTGCAGCACCGGCTGCTGGCGGCAGGGGCGTACACGGCGTTCCGGGCGCTGCGCGGCGCCAACCAGGCGATGGCGAAGGCCGCTTCGGGCATCCCTCGCCCGCGCGGGCTGCGCACCCGGCTGCGCTACCGGTGGCAGCTGCGCCGCCCGCTGGACCAGAACCTCGCCGTGTACTGCGCGTACTGGGGCCGCGGCTATGCCTGCAACCCGGCCGCGATCCACGCCAAGGCGCGGGAGCTCGCGCCGCATCTGCGCTCGGTGTTCCTGGTCGAGCCGGACGCGGTGGACAGCGTGCCGAGGGACGTGGAGTACGCGGTCATCGGCAGCCGTCGCTACTGGGACGTGCTCGCCCGCGCCAAGTACCTGATCAACAACGCCAACTTCGCGGACGCCGTGGTCAAGCGCGAGGGCAGCGTCCATCTGTCGACGCAGCACGGCACCCCGCTGAAGAAGATGGGCGCCGACCAGGCGACCTACCCCGTGGTGGCCGCGGCGACCGGCAGCTTCGCCAGACTGCTGGCCCGCGTGGACCGCTGGGACTACAACCTCACCTCCAACCGGCACTCCACGGAGATGTGGGAGAGCGCGTTCCCCGCCGCGCACGAGACCCTCGAATACGGCTATCCGCGCAACGACGCCTACTACACGTCGACCGCCGCCGACGTCGCCCGGGTCCGCCGCGAACTCGGCGTCCCCGAGGGCAAGAAGGCCCTGCTCTACGCGCCGACGCACCGCGACCACACCACCGGCTTCGAGACGAGCCTCGACCTCGACGCGCTGTGCGAGGAGATCGGCGACGAGTACGTCGTGCTGCTGCGCGCCCACTACTTCTACGACCGGGGTGCCGCGCGCGGCACCGGCCGGATCATCGACGTCACCGGGCACCGCTCGTCCGAGGACGTGTGCCTGGCCGCCGACGCGCTGATCACCGACTACTCGTCCATCATGTTCGACTACGCCAATCTGGACCGGCCGATCGTCGTGTACGCGGACGACTGGGAGGTCTACCGGGAGGTGCGAGGCGTCTACTTCGACCTGATGGAGGCCGCGCCGGGACGGGTGGCGCGTACGCCGGAGGAGCTGGCGGCGGTGTTCCGCGACGGCTCGTGGGCGGACGAGGAGGCCACGGCGTCGCGGGCCGCGTTCCGGGAGCGGTTCTGCCAGTTCGACGACGGGCAGGCCGCCGAGCGCGTCGTACGCCGGGTGCTGCTGGGCGAGCCGCCCGAGGCGATCCCTCCGGTGATCCCCCTCGCCGAGCGCCTCCCCGCCCCCGCCGCGACGCCCCTCGTAAGGAACTGAGGTACCGACGTGCCCCGCTTCAGCATCATCGTCCCCGTCTTCAAGGTGCAGGGCTTCCTGCGGGAGTGCCTGGACTCGGTGCTCGGGCAGTCGTACACCGACTTCGAGGTGATCGCCGTCGACGACCGCTCCCCCGACGGCTGTCCCGCCATCCTGGACGGCTACGCCGGGCGCGACGCACGCGTGCGCGTGCTGCACCTGCCGGAGAACGTCGGTCTCGGCCGGGCCCGCAACGCCGGTCTGGCGGAGGCGAGCGGCGACTACGTCCTGTTCCTCGACAGCGACGACCACTACACGCCGGGTCTGCTGGCCGCCGTGGCCGCGCGCCTGGAGGAGAGCGAGGACCCGGACATCCTGGTCTTCGACCACGTCCGCACCCACTGGTGGGGCCGCGGCGGCCGCAGCACGGCGGCGGACCTGCTGGCCGCGGCCGGCACGGACACCTTCAGCGTCCGCGAACACCCCGAGTACCTGCATCTGTTCCTGGTCGCCTGGAACAAGGCGTACCGGCGCGACTTCTTCCTGAAGCACGAACTGCGCTACGCGCCGGGCCTGTACGAGGACGCGCCCGTCACCTACCGCTCGATGGTGCTGGCCGACCGCATCGCCTGTCTGGAGCGGATCGGGGTCGAGTACCGGCAGCGCCGGCAGGGCGCGATCACCAAGACGCCGGGGCGGCGGCACTTCGACATCTTCCCGCAGTACGAGGGGCTGTTCGCGTTCCTCGAAGCGAGTCCGGACCTGGCGTGGGCGCGCCCGCCGCTGTTCGAACGGGCCCTGGACCACATGCTGTTCGTGCTCGCGAGGGAGGACCGGGTGAGGCCGGCGGACCGGCCGGACTTCTACCGTGAGATCCGCTCCTTCCACGCCCATCACGTCCCGGAGGGCTTCACCCCGCCCGACGGCTGGCGTGGCAAGGAGATGCGACTGCTGGCGACCGCGTCCTACGCCTCGTACGCCGTGGCGCGCGGTCTGCGGGATGTGCGCAGGGTGGCGGGGGCCGGCAAGCGGCGCGTGACGGGGGCGGCCTCGCGGCGGGCCCAACGGGCCTGGTACGGGGCCCGGTCGAGGCTTCCACTCGATCCGCATCTGGCGGTCTACTCGGCGTTCTCGCATCGCGGCGTGCTGGGCGATCCGGCGGCGATCCACGCCAAGGCCCGTGAGATCGCACCGCACATCAGGGGCGTGTGGGTGGTGCAGGAGGACGCGGTGGACGCGCTGCCGTCCGGGACCGACTTCGTGACGCCGGGCTCGCGGCGCTATCACGAGGTCATGGCGCGGGCCTCGTACTGGGTGAACAACGTCAACTGGCCCGGCACCCTGGCCAAGCGCCCCGGCAGCGTCCACGTCCAGACCCACCAGGGCACCCCGCTCAAGTACATGGCGGCCGACCTGCTGACCAAGCCAGGCGCCCGGCACGGCTTCGACGTGCCGAAGATGCTGTGGCGGGCCGACCGCTGGGACTACAGCCTGGTGGCCAACCGGCATTCGGAGCTGGTGTGGGAGCGGGCGTATCCGTGTCACTTCACCTCGCTCAGGACCGGGAGCCCGCGCAACGACGTGCTGGTCAACGCGGACGGCGCGGCCACGGAGGGCGCCCGTGCGCGGCTCGGCGTCCCCGCCGGCGACACCGTCGTGCTGTACGCGCCGACCCGTCGCGAGTACCGCCGGGGCGGTCATGTCGACCGGATGGATCTCGCCCGGTTCGCCCGGGACCTGGGCCCGGGCCACACGCTCGTCGTCCGTCTGCATCCGTCGCTGGCGACCGGTACGGCACGGGGGATGGGCCTGGCCGATCTGCACCGGCGGGGCGTGCTGATCGACGCGACGGACGAGCCGCATGTCGAGGACGTGCTGCTCGCCGCCGACGTCCTGGTCACCGACTACTCGGCCCTGATGTTCGACTACGCCAACCTGGACCGGCCGATCGTGATCCATGCCGACGACTGGGGGGCGTACGCGGCGAGCCGGGGCGCCTACTTCGACATCACGGCCGATGCGCCGGGTCATGTGTCGCGTTCGTACCGGGAGTTGGCGTGGCTGTTCGCGTCCGGGACGTGGCAGGACGGGGAGTCGGCGCGGTCGCGGGCCGGTTTCCGGGAGCGGTTCTGCGAGTTCGACGACGGGCTGGCCGCGGAGCGGGTCGTACGGACGCTGCTGCTGGGTGAGCGGATGCCGGAGCGACCGGGCGGGGTGGAGCGGGTGCCGGCTCCGACGGCACCGTTGGCTCGACCGCGGTCTCACTCGATGAGGTGATGTGAGGCGAAGGCGTTGCCCCGACCGGCTCGGCCGGGAACATACGGCAAATGCCTCAAACCCACACAACCTCCCCGACCAGTACCGCGGGCGCCGCTGTCGGTGTCCTCGTCCGGAGGACCGTGCGCGGCGCGAGTGCCCTGCGCGGCGGCCGCAGTTGGCGTCCGACGCCGTACCAGCTCTTCGGCTTCCTCTTCTTCCTGGTGATGTTGCTGGCGTACTGGGCCGTGCCGCTGTGCTGCGACGCGGGCCAGCACGCGGCGGTGGTGGAACGCCTGAAGGCGGACCTCCTCCATCCGCGTCACCCGATGGCCGACCTGCCGGGCGCGGGCAGCCCGTACTACTCGCCGTACGCGGTCGCGCAGGGCGCGTTCGCCCGGCTGACAGGGCTGGGCGGCTGGGAGGTGGTGCGGCTGGCCGGTCCGCTGAACCTGCTCGTGCTGCTGACCGGCATCGGCCGCTTCGTGCGGGTGCTGACGCCGAGGCCGTGGGCGCCGGTGCTGGCGGTGGGCGCGATGACGCTGCTGTGGGGGACCGAGCGGGCCTGGTGGAGCGGATACCTGAGCCTGATGTCGATGACGGGGAATCTCGGCTACCCCTCGGCCTTCGCCATCGGCCTCACCTTCTGGGCCTGGGCGTGGACGGGGGCGCGGGCCCGGGGGCAAGGACTGGGGCAGGAACAGGGGCAGGGGCAGGAACGCGGGGCGGTCCGGTACGTCGGGCCGAGCGGGCTGCCGGGGCTTGCCGGGTACGCGGGGCTCGGGGCGCTGTACGGGCTGATCCTGCTGGTCCATCCGATCACCGCGGTGGCGGCGGCGCTGGGGGCGGTGGCGTTCGTCGCCGGGTGGCAGCGCGGCTGGCGGAGCGGGGCGCGGGGCGGAGCCCGGGGCGCCGTGGTGGTGCGGTGGGCGGTGACGGCGGGTACGGCGGTGCTGGTCGCCGGGTGCTGGCCGTACTTCGATGTGTTCGCGCTGGCCGGGGACAGCAGCGTGGACGGGATTCACCGGCGGCTGTACGAGGACCTCGGCGGGCAGTTCTGGCTGGCCCTGCTGGGGCTGCCGGCGCTGTGGCTGCGATGGCGCAGGGGCTCCTGGCGGGATCCACTGGTGCTGCTCTTCGCCCTCGACTGCCTGGTCGTGGCGTACGGCTGGGTCAGCGGCCATTACACCTACGGCAGGATCCTCGGGCTCACGCTCGTGCCGTCGCAGTTCGCGCTGGCCGTGGAGCTGGCGGCACCCCGGCCGTGGGTGCGGGCGCGCCGGGTGCTGGGCGCGGCCGCGGCCGCCGGGGCCTGCGTCGGGTCGCTCACCGTGCAGGGCGGGGCGGTGGTGCCGCGGGTACTGGACCCGATCGGGTTGGAGCAGCCGTCGCACTGGCCGTCGTACGCCTGGGTGGCACGGCACGTGGGGAAGGGCGAGGTGGTCATCTCCGACGGGCACTTCGCGCCCCGCTCCCTCCCCGGATACGGGCCGAACCTCGCCGCGCCGATCTGGCCCGACCCCGCCCTGGACGAGCGCGAACGGGAACGTCGGCTCGCCGATGTCCGCGCCTACCTGTCCCCCGCCTCGACCCACGCCGGCCGCACGGCCGTCGCCCGGCGCTACCACGCGCGCTGGCTGCTGCTGACGCGGTGGAAGCGGGTGCCGGAGGAGGCGGTGGTGGTGGCGTGGAGCCGGGAGACGGGGGAGGTGCTGGCGCGGATCGGGTGAAGCGGGCCGGGTCAGCGGACCGGGTAAGGGGTTCCGAGGTCCGGGAGGGGCTGCGAGGTGGTTACTCGATGACGAGGTCGACCTCGATGTTGCCGCGGGTGGCGTTGGAGTAGGGGCAGACCTGGTGGGCCTGCTCGACCAGCTTGCGGCCGGTCTCCTCGTCCAGGGTGTCGGGCAGCTCCACGCGCAGCGCCACCTTCAGGCCGAAGCCCTCGCCCTGCTTGCCTATGCCGACCTCCGCGGTGACGGCGGCGTCGGAGACGTCGACCTTGGCGGCACGGCCGACGAGGCCGAGGGCGCTGCCGAAGCAGGCGGCGTACCCGGCGGCGAACAGCTGCTCCGGGTTGGTGCCCTGCCCGTTGCCGCCCAGCTCCACCGGCATGGCCAGCGCGAGGTCGATCTTGCCGTCGTTGGTGACGGCGCGACCCTCGCGGCCGTGGGTGGCGGTGGCGACAGCGGTGTAGAGCGCGTCCATGGAAAACCATCCCTCTCGAAGACATCTGCGATCCGGCGGCTTCGTTGGCGGCCGCCGTCCGACCACAAGTAGAGCACACAATTCAATTGCACACAACTGAATGGCGGGCACGAGTTACCCTGGAGGCATGACGACCGCGCCCACGCCCACACCCACGGCCGACTGGCTCCGCCTCGACCAGCAGATCTGCTTCTCCCTGAACGCCGCCTCGCGTGCCTTCGGCGGCGTCTACCGCGTGGTCCTGAAGGACCTGGGGCTCACCTACCCGCAGTACCTGGTGATGCTGGTGCTGTGGGAGCACGGCGACCTGCCCGTCAAGAAGCTGGGCGAACACCTGCGCCTCGATTCCGGCACCCTGTCTCCGCTGCTCAAGCGGCTGGAGGCGGCGGGCCTGGTACGCCGGGAGCGCAGCGCCCGCGACGAGCGCTCGGTGGAGGTCCGGCTGACGGAGGAGGGCACCGCGTTGCGCGAACGCGCGCTCCAGGTGCCGCGCCGGATCGCCACGGCGACGGGCTTCGACGTGGACGAGATCCGCGAGCTGCGGGCACGGCTGGACCAGCTCACCGAGGCGCTGGACGCGGCGGCGGTGGAGGAGACGCCGGGGCGGGGCGCGTAGGCGGGACGGGACGGGGTGCGCAGGGCGATGCGCAGGCGGGGCGGAGCGCATGGTCGGATCGCGGCGGGTCGGGTCGGCGTGGTGCGCGGGCGGACGGCGCGCATGAGCAGGTAGTACCGGGCGTGCACGGCGTCCACGCCCTGCGCCAGGCGCCAGATCTCCGGCACCGACCGCCGCGCGACCCGGAAGGTCACGCCCTCGTCCCGCCATATGCCGGCACGGTCGAGCCCTCCACGGTCCGAGCCCGAGCATGACGACCACGGGCACGCAGACGGCGACGACCGCGCGGACGCCCACCGCGGGGACATCCACCGCGGGGAGCGTGGGCACCCGGCCCTCGCGACCGTTCCTTCTCGGCTCGCGCCCCCGTTCACCACGAGCCCATTTTGTACTATTAACTGACACTTATTGGCTATTGACGGCGTATCAGCCCTCATATGGCATTTCCCCGGCCTACGATCCGCCGTGATGAACCACCTCCGCCGCACGGCCCCGCCCGCTCCCGAGAAGCCGCCGCCCGCGAGTGAACCGGGCCCCGACTCCGGCCGTCTTCCGGATCGGGCCCCAAGTCCCGCTTGACGGGCTATCACCCAGCATTCCTTCGATTCCGGACCGTGGCCCCATGCACCCCATCCCCCGGCACACCCCCCGCCCCGCGGACGACCCGCAGGTCGGCGTCATCGTCATCGGCTACAACGACGCCGCGCATGTGACGACCGCCGTCCGCTCCGCACTGGCGCAGGGCCCCGTCGTCCGCGAGGTCGTCGCCGTCGACGACAGCTCGACGGACGACAGCGTGGACCTGCTCGCCCGCCTCGCCGCGACCGAACCGCGCCTGAAAGTGGTCCGGCGCCGGGTCAACAGCGGTGGCTGCGGCAGCCCGCGCAACACCGGGCTCGACCGGGTGACCGCACCGTATGTGATGTTCCTGGACAGCGACGACGTGCTTCCGCCGGGCGCGGTCGACGCGCTGCTCACGGCGGCGACGGGGGCGGACGCCGAGGTGGCGGGCGGTCTGTGTGTGCGGCGGGAGCTGCCGGGAGGGCGCGAGGTGCGATGGCAGGCGGCGCTGTACGCCGCGCACGCCGTGTTCGAGCACCCCGCCCAGCGCCCGCGCCTGGTCCACGACACGCTCTGCGTGAACAAGCTCTACCGCACGGACTTCCTGCGCGAGCACGGCATCCGCTTCCCCGAAGGGCGCTTCCCCTACGAGGACTTCGTCTTCAGCGCACGCGTGCTCGCCGCCCGGCCGCGCATCGCCCTCGTCCCCGACCGGGTGTACGTCTGGCACGTGCGCCGCTCGGCCGACCGGCTGTCGATCTCCCTGGACCGCGCCGACATCGCCAACTGGCGGGCGCGCACGGAGGCGAGCCGGCTGGCGTACGAGATCCTGCTGGGCGCCGGGCAGAAGGAGCTCGCGCGGGCGGCCCGCGCCAAGTTCCTCGACCACGAACTGCGGATATACGCACGCGAGTTGGGGTTGCACGACACGCACTACCAGCGCGCGTGGTGGGCCCACACGCGGGCGTGCCTCGCGCAGTACGACGCCTCCGACTGGGCCCACAACCCCACCGCGCCCGGCCGCCTCATCGGCCGCGTCGTCCTGGGCGCCCCCGAGCCCCGCGACCTGCCCCGCCTGCGGGACCTGGCCTCCCGCCCGGCCCGCCTCCTCCCTCCGTACGCCCACTCCCCCGACGGCACCCCGGTCTGGTCGGCCGACCTCCCCGAGGTCACCCTGGAGCCGCTGCTGACCCGCCCCGTCCACCTCCTCCCCCTGGCCGTCGACGCGGAACTGCGCCCACGCGCGCGTACCGCCCTCCTCCGGCTGCGCCTGCACGAGCTGTACGGCAGGGTGGAGCAGGCGGGGCCGGAGGCGCTGGAGGTGGAGTGGCGGTGCCGGGAGACGGGGGTCGCGGCGGGGCCGCGCACGAATGCGGAGCCGAGGCCCACCCCGGCCGGCGGGGGTGGTGTCTGGTCGGCCGAGGTGAAGGTGGACTGGTCGGCGTTCGGGGCGGGCACATGGGATCTCCGCCTGCGCGTGCGCTTCCGGCGTGGCGCGTACCGCGAGGTCACGGCGCACGCGGTCGCAGGCGCCGGTCTGCTGCGCCGGCGAGCCGCGATCGGCACCCGGCACGCCCCGGTGCTCGTCCAGCCGTACGCCACCCACTCCGGATCGCTGGCACTACGCGTGGCACCCGGCCTGCGCGGCGTCATGTCGGTTGTGCGCGGCAGATTCCGCCGCCTGCTTCACTGACACTGTCCCTGACACACACAGACGCGGACATCGACGCACCGGCCACGGACGAGCCGGGCTACCGACCACAGGCCCACTGATGAGGGGACGGCCGCACATGACCTGGCTGATCACCGGCGGCGCCGGTTACATCGGAGCGCACGTCGTACGGGCGATGACCGAGGCGGGCGAGCACGCCGTGGTGTACGACGACCTGTCCACCGGCATCGCCGACCGGGTGCCCGACGGCGTCCCGCTGGTCGTGGGCTCGACCCTGGACGGCGAGCGCGTCGCCCGCGCCCTGGCCGACCACGGCGTGACCGGCGTGGTCCACCTGGCGGCGAAGAAGCAGGTCGGCGAGTCGGTCGACCTCCCCCTGCACTACTACCGGGAGAACGTCGAGGGCCTGCGCGTCCTGCTGGAGGCCGTGACGGCGGCGGACGTACCGTCCTTCGTCTTCTCCTCCTCGGCGGCGGTGTACGGCATGCCGGACGTCGACCTGGTGACGGAGGAGACACCGTGCGCGCCGATGTCGCCGTACGGCGAGACCAAGTTGGCGGGCGAGTGGCTGGTCCGGGCGACGGGCCGCGCGACGGGGCTGTCCACGGCATCGCTCCGTTACTTCAACGTGGCGGGCGCCGCCGCCCCCGAGCTCGCCGACACGGGCGTCTTCAACCTCATCCCCATGGTCTTCGAGAAGCTCACCGAGAACGCGCCGCCGCGCATCTTCGGCGACGACTACCCGACCCCCGACGGCACCTGCATCCGCGACTACATCCACGTCGTCGACCTGGCCGAGGCCCACGTGACAGCGGCCCGCGCCCTGCGGTCCTCCCCCGGCCACTCGCTCACCCTCAACATCGGCCGGGGGGAGGGTGTCTCGGTCCGCGAGATGATCGACATGATCAACGCCATCACCGGTTACGACCACCCCCCGACCGTCACCCCCCGCCGCCCCGGCGACCCGTCCCGCGTCGTCGCCTCCGCCGACCGCATCGCGACCGAGCTGGGCTGGAAGGCCAAGCACGATGTGCAGGACATGATCGCTTCGGCTTGGGAGGGATGGGTGCGGGTGTATCCGGGGGCGGCGCGGGGTTGAGTGCACGGTTGAGCGTGGCGTGAGCGCGCGGTTGAACACGGGGGGCGCACGCGGTTGAGCGCGGTTTTCGCGTCCGGCGCCGGCCCGTCAGTGGTCAGGCTTTTTGAGTTGCGGACGAGCAGCCTGTGTCCGTGCCGTGCGCCAACGTGACCGGGCCTGTTCGACCACGCTGTCCCACTGTCGCCGGACCTCGTTGTCGGAGGGACGTCGACCCTCACGGATACGGCTCAGCTCGTCTCGTACCTCTCGCCCGAGTGCCGCCGACGCGACGAGGGCGAGCATGACTGCGAAGAGGGCCGAGATCATCGCGAAGACGGCACCGACGACCCCGTACCGAGAAACGGAGGAGTTGAAGAGGCGAGGCAGATAGACGGTCGCGCCCACGGACCAGGCCGCCATCAGAACGGCCGCGGTGACACCGAAGGGGAACAGGTCACGCCAGACGATGCGCTTCGCCGACAGAACCCTGCCGCTCCAGACGAGGAACGCGGCGTTCACCGGGATCTGACACACCAAGGCCACCAGCCCCAGCTTCCCCTCGCCGAAGACCGCGGAGAGCCAGCCGGTGAGCACCGTGTAGCCGACAAGGGTGAGGATCCACCACAGACCGTTCCGCGTGTTGCGCACGCTGAGAGGCTTGAGTTCCCACGTCTGCTCGAACAGCCGCTGCGATGCTCGCGCGAAGCTCAGCACCGAAATCGTCAGGAAGACGAACCCGAAGATGCCCGCTCCCGCACTCGTGTCCTCAGCAGGGGCGAACAGGGAGTTGACCGCCTTGGCCCCCTCGCCGGTCAGGCCGTAACGCTTGACGATCCGCTCCGCGGCGTCGTCGTGCACAAGATTGCTGAGAACGGCGCCACTCAGAATGGCGAGCGGCACCAGCGCGGTGAGCGCACTGGACGCCAGCGCCATCGAGCGGTCGAATCCCGCGACCTTCTGAAAGCGGTTGACGACCCGCAAGGCGAACGCAGGACGCAGCCAGAACGTCAGCGTCCTGACGAGGCGCTCTCGAGTGATCCTCGCCGTCCTGCCCTCCGTGAAGGTCCGAGCCTGTGCGGAGGCGCGAGCCTAATGGACGGTCAGGGGGGTGGTGGGGGGCGACACGTCCGCTTCACTCAATGGGCTGCCGGTATCGCTTGACATGCTCAATGCCCCTCACCACCACCCGCGCCGCCCCGCACACACTCCTCGCCACCCTCAAGAACGGCAACGACCTCCCCGGATGACCAGATGATCGCCCCCTCCCGAACGAACCGCGCCCTCGGCGCAGTCATCGGCTCCGCCGTCGGCGACGCCCTGGGCGCGCCCTTCGAGTTCGGGCCGGAGCACGCATTCTCCGCCCGCTTCCCGAGACCGGGCCACGGCGGCGAGATGTGCGGGGGCGGCGGCTGGGACCCCGGCGAGGCCACCGACGACACGCAGATGGCCGTACTCGTCGGCCAGTCGCTGCTGGAGCGCGGCGGGCTGGAACTCCCCGACGTCTTCCGGCGTTTCCAGCGCTGGGCGGCGGCCGAGCCCACGGACATAGGACCTGCGGACAGAGGCCGTACTGATCCTCGGCGATCACGACTCTGACGGCACTTCCGCCTCTACTCCGGTCACCGTACGGAGGCGGTGGCGCCGCCTCGATCAGCCGGCCGGCGCTGCGCGCAGCCTACTCACAGTGCCTTGAGCGCCTGCGTGGTGGACCGGGCCAGGGCGTCCAGGTACCCCTTGGGCAGCTTCGGGCTGCGGGCCACGACCATCCGCCAGTACAGCGGGCCCGAGATCAGGTCGAGAGCCAGCTCGTCGTCGAGGCCCACCCGCACCTCACCGCGCTGCTCCGCCCCGACCAGGATCTTGCTGGCGACACCCTCCTGCCCCTGCTCCAGCGCCTTCTGAAGCGCCTCGGCGATCTCGGGGTTGCGGGCCGCCTCCGCCTGGAGGTCGGGGATGATCTGCGAGACGACGGGGTGCCGCAGGGCGCGCGAGGTCACCTCGTACAGCATTCGCAGGTCACCCTCCAGGGAGCCCGTGTTCGGCGTCGGCAACCCCATGACCGCGACCGCCGACACCACGTCGAGGACGAGGTGCAGCTTGGAACGCCAACGCCGGTACACCGCGGTCTTGCCGACACCCGCACGGCGAGCGATGCCCTCTATGGACATCCGCGCGTAGCCGACGGCCGCCAGTTCCTCGAAGACGGCCGCCCGGATCGCCTCCGTCACGTCCTCGCGGAGCACGGCCGCCCCGGCGGGTGTCCGGCGGCGCGGACGCGTCTGGGGCTGGTCGGCGTTGGTCGTCATGCGGACCAGCATAGGGCGTTGCGACGATACGGGCCCGTCCCTACGTCAACCGGCTGAAGCCGACGCCGGCGCTGCCGACCGCGCGCGGTCGCCGGCGTCACGACGAGACGGGACTCGTCCCTACGCCAGCGACCCCTCTCACGCCCTGTCATCAACTCACCCCCCTGTCATCGACTCATCCCTGTCCTCAACTCATCCACTGTCATCAACGTCACGACGAAACGGTTGCGTCCCGACGCCCCCTGGACCTACGCTCACGTTGCGACGATACGGTCTCGTCCCGACGTAAGAAAACGCGAAGAGTCCAGTAAGGAAACGACGGGCGACCGCCACACCAGCCGCACACGTACGCGCACCTGCACCCCCACTTCCCCTCCCCCGAGACTCTCCCTCCCTCCCCCCGAGCGAAAGCAGCGGATGTGACCCAGGCCCTCCACACACCGCCCGCCGCGGCCCCGGCCCAGCCCCCCGAAACCGACCTCGCGGCCCTCGCCGCCCGGCACGGTCTGTCGGTCAGCGGCGCCCGCCCCTCCCTGCCCCAGTACATCCGCGAGCTGTGGGCGCGCCGCCACTTCATCGGCGCGTTCTCCACGGCGAAGCTCACGGCCCAGTACAGCCAGGCGAAGCTCGGCCAGGTCTGGCAGGTGCTGACGCCGTTGCTGAACGCGGCGGTGTACTACTTCATCTTCGGCAAGCTGATGGGCACCAGCCGGGGCGTGCCTGACTACATCCCGTTCCTGGTGACGGGGGTGTTCGTCTGGACGTTCACGCAGAGCTCGATCATGGCGGGGACCCGTGCGATCTCCGGGAACCTGGGCCTCGTCCGCGCCCTGCACTTCCCACGGGCGGCGCTGCCGATCTCGTTCGCGCTCCAGCAGCTGCAGCAGCTGCTGTTCTCGATGGCGGCCCTGGTCGTCATCCTGCTCTGCTTCGGCATGCCGATCACCCCCTCCTGGGCGCTGACGATCCCGGCGCTGCTGCTGCA
This sequence comes from Streptomyces viridochromogenes, assembly GCF_001270495.1. Classification (GTDB taxonomy): domain Bacteria; phylum Actinomycetota; class Actinomycetes; order Streptomycetales; family Streptomycetaceae; genus Streptomyces; species Streptomyces viridochromogenes_A. The sequence continues at coordinate 7,011 of NZ_LGUR01000228.1, read as the reverse complement.
GTCCACCTTCAACGCCGGCGTCGCGATGATCATGGCCAGGATGGGCGCCAAGACGCCGGACATCGCCCAGCTGATGCCGTTCGTGCTGCGCACCTGGATGTACGCCTCGGGCGTGATGTTCAGCATCAGCCACATGATGGCCAAGCACACGGACACGCCGTCCTGGGTGACTTCGCTCCTCCAGGCCAACCCGGCCGCCGTGTACATCGACCTGATGCGCTTCGCCCTCATCGACAGTTTCCACGGCACCCAGCTCCCGCCGCACGTGTGGGCGATCGCGACGGGCTGGGCACTGCTCGCCGGTGTCGGCGGCTTCATCTACTTCTGGAAGGCTGAGGAGACGTACGGCCGTGGCTGACAACACCAGCGAGAACATCCCCACCGTCATCGCCGACGGCGTCGACATCGTCTACCGCGTCAACGGCACGGGCGCGGGCCGCGGCTCCGCCACCGCCGCCCTCAACCGCATCCTGCGTCGCGGGCAGGCCGAGAAGGCGGCCGGGGTGCGCAAGGTGCACGCGGTCAAGAAGGTGTCGTTCGTGGCGTACAGGGGCGAGGCCATCGGCCTCATCGGTACCAACGGCTCCGGCAAGTCGACCCTGCTCAAGGCGGTCGCGGGCCTGCTCCCGGTCGAGAACGGCCGTATCTACACCGACGGCCAGCCCTCTCTCCTCGGCGTGAACGCGGCCCTGATGAACGACCTCACCGGCGAGCGCAACGTCCACCTCGGCGGCCTCGCCATGGGCATGTCCCGCGAGCAGGTCAAGGAGCGCTACGAGGAGATCGTCGACTTCTCCGGCATCAACGAGAAGGGCGACTTCATCACCCTGCCGATGCGCACGTACTCCTCCGGCATGGCGGCGCGCCTGCGCTTCTCCATCGCCGCGGCCAAGGACCACGACGTGCTGCTGATCGACGAGGCGCTGGCGACGGGTGACCGTTCCTTCCAGAAGCGTTCCGAGGCCCGGATCCGCGAGCTGCGCAAGCACGCGGGCACGGTGTTCCTGGTCAGCCACAACAACAAGTCGATCCGCGACACCTGCGACCGGGTCCTGTGGCTGGAACGCGGTGAGCTGCGGATGGACGGGCCGACGAGCGAGGTCCTGAAGGAGTACGAGGCCTTCACCGGCGACAAGAGCGACAAGCCGGCGGCCAAGCCGAGCCCGAAGGCCCAACCGAAGCCCCAGTCGAAGCCCGCGCCCGCGCCTCTTCCCTCGTGAGGCGCAACTGCGGGTCACCCTTTCATCCCATTAGTGTCACTATGTCCTAGGTCGGGTTGAAGGCCGAACAGGGTGTGCCCGGCGCGATGAAGAAGGTGAAGGAGTCCCCGCGATGCCCGAGCTCAGCGTCATCGTCCACGGACCGAACACCCAGGACCGGCTGACCGGACTCCTCGCCTCCCTGGCCGCGCACCCCCACCCCGACGTCGAGGTGATCGTGGCCGCGGTGGGCCCCTGGGCCCAGGAGACGGCCGGGGCGTACGCCCCCGAGATGCTGGTCCTGCCCCTGCCGGACGGGACGGACGACGCCGCGGCCCGGTCGGCGGGGGCGGCCCGGGCCTCCGGACGCTGGCTGCACTTCGTACACGCCAAGGACGGGCTGCCCGTCGGCGGCCCGCGCATGGTCGCCGAGCGGGCCGCGGAACTGCCGGACGAGGTGGACGTACTCCTCTTCGACCACGTCCGCTCCACCTGGGAGACCTCCGGCCTCCCCTCCACGGACGGTCCCCGTCTGGCCCGCGCGGGCCGCGCCGCCCACCTCCTGGACGACCTCGCCCGCAGCGCGCTCCGCATCACCCCCCTCCTGGGCAACCGCGCGCTGCGCACCTCCTTCTGGCAGGCGCACGAACCCGGCCTCACCACCCCCGACGAGCCGTACGCCGCCTACGCCACCCTCCTTCACGCCGACCGGATCGCCGCCCTGAACCAAGTGGCGTACGAACACCACGAGCTGCGCCCCGAGAGCCTCCCGCCGGTCACCCCCGAGCAGCACTACGCGCTGGTCGACCGCTACGAGGCGCTCCTGGCCCTCGCCCAGACCCGCGCGACCCCCACCTCCGAGATCCCCACCGCCGCGAGCACCACAGCCCCCCTCAGTCCCACGCCCCGCGCCGCCCGCGCCGTACACGCCGTCCTCTACGACGTCATGGTCCGCGACTGCCTGCGCACCTTCGCCCGCACGACCATGCCGGACCCCGTGGCCAGGGAGTTCTTCCGCCGCGCCGCCGAGGCGGCCGTCCGCCGGCGCCCTCCCGAGTACCGCCGCCCCGCCGGTCCCGAGGGCATCCGCCGAGCCCTCCTCGAAGAGGACGCCTACACCGGGTACCGCGCCTTCCAGGCCGCCAACCGCGCCCGCCGCGCCGCGCAGTCGGCCGTACGAAACCGTAGGCGCCAGGCAGCGGCCGCCCTCGGCGACCACCACTACCGCAAGTCCCTGTCCCGCCCGGTCGACCCCAACCTGGCCGTCTTCGCGGCGTACTGGAACCGCGGAGTCGCCTGCAACCCGGCGGCCATCGCGGCCAAGCTCACCGAACTCGCCCCGCAGATCCACCCGGTGTGGGTGGTGACCCCCGAGAACGCGCCGCTCCTGCCGCCCCACACCGACCACGTGCTGCCCGGCACCCGCCGCTACCGCGAGGTGCTGGCCACCGCCAAGTACCTGGTCAACAACGTCAACTTCCCCAACGCGATCGTGAAACGCCCGGACGCCGTCCACCTCCAGACCCACCACGGCACCCCGCTCAAGCGCATGGGCGTCGACCAGATGGAGTTCCCGGCGGCGGCCAAGGGCCTGGACTTCGAAGCGTTGCTCGCCCGGATCGACAGGTGGGACTACAGCGTCTCCGCGAACAGCCACTCCACCCGTATGTGGGAGCGCGCGTACCCGTCCCGTTTCGTCTCCCTCGACCACGGCTATCCGCGCAACGACGTCTACTACACGGCCACCGCGGCCGACATCCGGACGATCCGCGACCGCCTGGGCATCCCCCCGGCCCACCGCGCGATCCTCTACGCCCCCACCCACCGCGACTACGAGGCCGGCTGGACCCCCCGCCTCGACCTCGCCACCCTCGCCGACCAACTCGGCGAGGACACGGTCCTCCTGGTCCGCGGCCACTACTTCTACGACGGCACGCCGTCCCCCCTGACCGCCCTGCGCCGCACCGGCCGGGTCATCGACGTCTCCGCCTACGACCCGGTCGAAGACCTGTCGCTGGCCGCGGACGCACTGGTCACGGACTACTCGTCCATCATGTTCGACTACGCCAACCTCGACCGCCCGATCGTGGTCTACGCCGACGACTGGGAGACCTACCGCTCCACCCGCGGCGTCTACTTCGACCTGCTGGCCGAGCCACCCGGCCAGGTCGCCCGCACCCAGCGGGAACTGACGGAGATCCTCGCCACCGAGGCATGGCACGACGAGGGCGCGACCAAGGCCAGGGCCGCCTTTCGCCGCCGGTTCTGCGAGTACGACGACGGCCGCGCCGCCGAACGGGTCGTACGCCGGGTGTTCCTGGGTGAGAGCGAGGACGCCCTGCCGCCGGTGATCCCGCTGGAGGAACGCACGCCGGCACCGAGCCCTCGGGAGGCGGTATGAACCCGGACGTCACGGTCACGGTGATCGTCTACAACGACGCGGCCCGCCTCCCCAGGGCCGTGGAGTCGGTCCGCCGACAGACCCACGCCAACATCGAGATCATCATCAGTGACGACCACTCGACGGACGAGACCCCGGACGTGGCACGCAAGTTGGCGTCCCAGGACCCCCGCATCCGCCACCTCCGCCTGCCGCGGAACAGCGGCGGTTGCAGCGCCCCGCGCAACCGCGCCCTGGAGATCGCCCGCGCGCCGTATGTGATGTTCCTGGACAGCGACGACGAACTCACGGACAACGCGGTCGAGTTGCTCCTGTCGGCCCACCGCGAGCGGGAGATCGACTTCGCGATGGGTGCGGTCGTGCGGGTCCGGGAGGACAGCGGCCGCCGTACGAAATGGATGCCGCACCTGGTCGCCGAGCGCCGCACGGTGATCGGCGTCGAGTCCGAACCCCGCCTGCTCTTCGAGCACCTGTCGACGAGCAAGATGTACGCCCGCACGTTCCTGGACCGCTACGACCTCCGCTTCCCGGAGGGCATCCACTATGAGGACCAGCTCTTCTCCGCACAGGCGTACTGCCTGGCCAAGGAGTTCACGATCATCCCGGAGGCGGTCTACCGCTGGCACATCGCACCGTACGCGGCCACGGACGCGGCATCGATCTCCAACCAGCGTCACAAACTGGACAACGTCCGCGACCGCGTCCATGTCCAGCGCCTCATCGACGACTTCCTCGTCGAGAGCGGACACGGCGGGCTGCGCGAGGACAAGGACTACAAGTTCCTCAAGCACGACTTCCGGATGTACGCCGGAGACCTCCCCTACCGTGACGAGGAATGGCTGTCGTCCTTCGCGGACATCACGACCCCGTACCTGGAGACCCTCTCCCCCGCTGCCTACGCCCGTCTGCCCCGCATGGAACGCGTGGTCCTGCAACTGATCCGCGAACGCCGCTTCCCCGAGGCCCGCCTGGCGGCACGTGGCCTGGGCCGCGCGGTGGCGCCGCGGCAGGTGACACCGGACGCCGAGGGCCACACGTACTGGGGCGCCGGCCTCCCCACCTCCACCTGGGCCCGCCGCGAACTGGACGTCTCCGACCTGGAGCTGGACATCCGCCCCTTCCGAAGCGCCCAGTTCCGCCACGAGATCACCGAGCTCACCCGCGGCCCCGGCGCCTCGATCGACCTCACCATCCGGACCTACGACCCCGGCCTGCGCCTCCCGGTGGGCCCCCACCGCGCGAGCCTCCTCCTCACCCCCGGCCGACAGCGCCTCAAGGTCCCCTTCCGCCTCACGCCGGTCCGCCCCGGCGTCTACGAGGGCCACGTCCACCTGGACCTGGCAACGGCCCCCGTCCCCCACCACGGTTTCGCCGGCGTCCGCCACCCCCTCCTGCGCATCGAACACCAGGGCCAACCGAACACGGCCGTCCTCCTGGCCCCCCTCTCCTTCCCACCCCTGACGACCCGCATCAACTACCACACCAGTACGGCCCCCCACCGAGTCACCATCGAACCGGAGGGCCGAGGCCCCGGCCGCCTCCAGATCCGCTGGCAACCGGTGGGCATCACGGCGAGGTTGGTACGCCCGGTGGTACGGCGTGTGGCCCGACCGAGGGTGAGACGAGCGGTCCGCTTGATGAGAAGCGCGCTGCGCTAGTGTTATGCGCCAGAAATCCTGAAGGTTAGTTACTACCCTGTTGGCATGTCGCATCCGGGGCCTTCTGCTGTGGAGATCACGCTGTCCGAGGCCGAGCGTGCCGAGTTGGTGCGCCGGACGGAATTGCCGCACCGGCGCTCGGCTGAGAAGGCCCGCATCATCCTGGCGTGTGCTGACGGTATGTCAAACATGGCTGTGGCACGGATCGTTGGTGTGCAGGCCAAAACGGTGGGCAAGTGGCGTCGGGCTTTCGCCGCGGAGCGGATGGCCGGGCTTGAAGACGCTGGCTGGATCGGCCGGCCGAAGGCCGACCTGGTCCTGGACGATGCCGAGCGCAGGCAGTTGACGCAGTGGGCGCGCCAGGCGAAGACCGCTCAGTTCCTCGCGTTACGGGCCAAGATCGTGCTGCGCTGCGCGGAGGGCGGGACGAACCAGCAGGCCGCGGCCGATTTGGGTATCGACAGGTCGACCGTGGACCGCTGGCGGGCCCGCTTCATCGCGAAACGCCTCGACGGTCTGCAGGACGAGCCCCGCTCGGGCCGGCCGCCTTCGATCCTCCTCGACCAGGTCGAGGAGGTCGTTGTGGCCACCCTGGAGTCGGTCCCGGGCCAGGACACGCACTGGTCACGGGCCTCGATGGCCCAGCGCACCGGCCTGTCGAAGTCGACCATCGGCCGGATCTGGAAGCAGTTCGACCTTAAGCCCCACCTGCAGGACTCCTTCAAGCTGTCCACCGATCCGCAGTTCGTCGCCAAGGTCGTCGACGTCGTCGGGCTGTACCACCACCCGCCCGACAAAGCGGTCGTGCTCTGCGTGGACGAGAAGAGCCAGATCCAGGCGCTGGACCGGTCCCAGCCCGTGCTGCCGATGATGCCGGGCATGCCCGAGCGCCGTACCCACGACTATCTGCGGCACGGCATCACCAGCCTGTTCGCCGCCTTCAACATCGCCGACGGCACTGTCATATCGGCACTGCACCGCCGCCACCGTGCCATCGAGTTCAAGAAGTTCCTGGTCCGGATCGACAAGGCGGTGCCCGCCGGGCTCGACGTCCACCTCGTCTGCGACAACTACGCCACCCACAACACTGCCGAGATCAGGACGTGGCTGGGCAGACACCCGCGCTTCCACGTCCACTTCACCCCCACCGGATCCTCCTGGATGAACCAGGTGGAGCGGTGGTTCGGTCTGCTGACCGACAAGCTCATCCGCTGCGGCGTCCACACCTCCGTGAAGGCCCTGGAGGACGACATCACCGCATGGATCGACACCTGGAACAAGAACCCGCGGCCCTTCACCTGGACCAAGACCGCCGACGAGATCCTCAACTCCCTCGCCGACTACCTCACCAAGGTCGGAACCGACAGCCAGAAAACCGAGTAGAACTAACCTTCAGGATTTCTGGCGCATAACACTAGGCATGTCAGCCCGTCGGGCGTCTGAGGACGAGCAGCCATCCCGGGCGATCTTTAAGCCCGTTCCGGCGTGTGGGGACGAGGCCATCCAGGCATGTCAGCCCGTCCGGAGTTTGAGGACGAGGCCCCGTCAGGGCCGAAGCGGGGGTTGGTCCAGAGGGCGGCAGCCCCCTGGCGGGGTCGAAGGGACAGCGCCCCTTCAAGGGATGGGACGGGTAGGGGCGGCGGGGGCGAAACCTCCTCACCGCACCACCTCATACAACACCTGCCCACCCGGCCCCCGAGCCACCACCCGCAGCCCAGCCCTCACCTCAGCCCTCCCTTCAGCCCTCACCTCC
>NZ_LGUR01000227.1 GCF_001270495.1 Streptomyces viridochromogenes | reverse complement strand
ACGGGCCGGGGGACGGGGTGGCACTCGGACGGGCGGAGGGGCGTGGCGGTGAGGCATCCTCCGGCTTCGAGGGCGACCGCGACGGCTCGGGGCGTGCCGGGGAACCGGCCGAGCTGTCCGGCACCACCCGGTGCCCTTCCAGGAAGTACGCGTACCAGGCCCTGACCGTGCGCAGATAGGCCGCCGAGTGGTTGTAGCCGAGGATCGCCCTGTCGAGGCCCGCCGGGTCGGACAGGTCCCGCCCGCCCGCGCACAGATAGCGTCCGGCGGCGAGGGACGCGTCGAAGACGTTGTTCGGATCCCTGCGCCCGTCACCGTTGCCGTCCGCGCCCCAGCGGGCCCATGTCGACGGGATGAACTGCATCGGCCCGACCGCGCGGTCGTACGCGGTGTCGCCGTCGTGGGCACCGCCGTCGGTGTCCCGGATCAGCGCGAAGGCCACGCCGTCCAGCCGGGGGCCGAGGATCGGCGTCACGGTCGTGCCGTCCGGTGTCACCCGGCCGCCCCGCGCCTGCCCGGACTCCACCTGCCCGATCGCCGCCAGCAACTGCCACCTCAGCCGGCAGCCGGGCGCCTCACGCGCAAGCCGCTGCTCCGCGCGCCGGTATGCGGCGAACACGCTCGCCGGAAGTGCGGCGGCCGTCTCCGCCGATGCCTCGTCATCGCCGTCCGGCTTCCCGCTCCGCAGCGGCGGCAGCTCGGTGCGGTACGGGGTGTCCCCGGAGACGCTCGGCCCCTGCTCGGCCGGTGTCTGCCCCGGTGCCGGCGCGGAGGCCCGTGCCGGGGCCGTTCCCGGCGCCTGTGACGCGGTCAGCGCCGCCATCGCCGCCAGCGCGGCCGCCGTACCACGCACGCGTCTGCCCCTGTGCCCTGCCACGCCCCGCTCCCCTCCCTGTGGACTGCTGTCGTCTGCTCTACGGGGCAGGGGGGCGGGTCCGTCGCACGGTTTGCGAGCGTGCCACCACGGCGGACTCCGCGCCCCGCTCGACGTCTCCTCCGCCCGTTGGTCCACCGGATGCGCGCCCCGATGCTGGGCCGCCCCGACGAGGCCCGCACACTCGACCGTCAGGACGTCCAGGGGGTCCGAGTGCTCACCCGTGACGACGTCCGCGGCGGAGGGGACCTTGACCGCCGGGGGGACCACACGGTTGCCGGGCTGCTGGGCGACCCAACCGGCGTTCAGGGCGCGGACGTCTTCGGGCCGCGGCGGATGTGCGAGTACCTCACCCCGCAGGGCGACCTCGACCCCGACGGGCCGCCCGAGGGTGGGACGCCTGTCGGACACGCGGTCACGGACCGGACGCAAAAAGTCACCGCACGCCCCTCGTGGCGGCGATGTGTCGTACTCCACACTGGGTTCCGGTGCCTGAGTCCTCGGAGCGCGGCCGATCCGTTCCCCACGGGTCCCACACCCCCGCGGTTCCGCTCATCGCGTACGGGACGGACAGCGGCGAGGCCGCCGACTCCGCCCTCGAAGCAGCGCTGCCGTACGCCTCGGCAGCGATCATCCTGGAGGTCGCCCCCGTGCAGACCCAGACCCTCATCCAGACCGACGCCAGTACCGACGGCACGGAGCCGGACGCGGAGACCGACGTTCTCGTCGCGGTGCCGCCGCAGAGCCGTGTCGCGCACCACCCCGAGGCGGAGCCGGAGGCCACGCCGACCGAGCCGGCGGAACCGCCCGCCGGAGCCCTGGACGCCGTCGACACCGCCGAGCCGGTCGAAGCACCCGTGCCGGCCCGTGCCCGCGCCGACACCAGCGGCCCCTCCTCCGACCTGTTCCGCCAGTACCTGCGGGAGATCGGCCGTATCCCCCTCCTCACCGCGGCCGAGGAGGTCGAACTCGCCCGCCGTGTCGAGGCCGGCCTGTTCGCCGAGGAGAAGCTGAGCACCACCCCCGACCTGGAGAGCCGGCTCGCCCTCGACCTGGACCGCCTGGTCGTGATGGGCCGCATGGCCAAGCGGCGCCTGATCGAGGCGAACCTGCGCCTGGTGGTCTCGGTCGCCAAGCGGTACGTCGGACGTGGCCTGACCATGCTCGACCTCGTCCAGGAGGGCAACCTCGGTCTGATCCGGGCCGTCGAGAAGTTCGACTACGCCCGCGGCTACAAGTTCTCGACGTACGCCACCTGGTGGATCCGCCAGGCCATGTCCCGCGCCCTCGCCGACCAGGCCCGCACGATCCGCGTCCCCGTCCACGTGGTGGAGCTGATCAACCGGGTCGTCCGCGTCCAGCGCCGCATGCTCCAGGAGCGCGGCTACGAACCGACGCCGGAGGAGGTGGCCGCCCACCTCGACCTCCCGCCCGAGCGGGTCAGCGAGGTCCTGCGCCTGGCCCAGGAACCGGTGTCGCTGCACGCGCCCGTGGGTGAGGAGGACGACGTGGCCCTCGGCGACCTCATCGAGGACGGCGACGCGACGTCCCCGGTCGAGTCGGCGGCGTTCCTGCTCCTACGGGAGCACCTGGAGGCGGTCCTGTCGACTCTGGGGGAGCGTGAGCGGAAGGTCGTCCAACTCCGTTACGGGCTGGCGGACGGCCGCCCCCGCACGCTGGAGGAGATAGGCCGCATCTTCGGCGTGACGCGGGAGCGCATCCGCCAGATCGAGTCGAAGACCCTCAACAAGCTGAGGGACCATGCGTTTGCGGATCAGCTGAGGGGCTATCTGGACTGACGTCGTCTGCGGGCCGGTGGGGGTTGGTCGCGCAGTTCCCCGCGCCCCTTAGGTACGTGCAGCTAACGCCCCTTCAGGGGCGCGGGGAACTGCGCGACCAGCCACAACGGGTCCGCAGCCGTCAGTCCACCTCCGCCACCGCCTGCGCGAACTGCGCCTTGTACAACCGCGCATACGCCCCGTCGGCCGCCAACAGCTCCCCGTGCGCCCCCTGTTCCACGATCGAGCCGTTCTCCATGACGAGGATGGTGTCCGCGTCCCGGATCGTCGACAGACGGTGCGCGATGACGAACGACGTACGCCCGTGCGCGAGCTTCGCCATCGCCTTCTGGATGAGCACCTCGGTCCGGGTGTCGACGGACGACGTCGCCTCGTCCAGCACCAGGATCACCGGGTCGGACAGGAACGCCCGCGCGATGGTGATCAGCTGCTTCTCACCCGCGCTGACCCCCGACCCCTCGTCGTCGATCACCGTGTCGTACCCGTCGGGCAGCGTACGGATGAACCGGTCGGCGTGGGCGGCCCGCGCCGCCTCCTCGATCTCGCCCCGGGACACGCCCACCCGTCGCCCACCACCACCCTTGCCGGAGGCGCTTCGCGCCGCCCTTTCGATTCCGGCCCCGTACGCGATGTTCTCCGCGATCGTGCCGCCGAACAGCCACGTGTCCTGCAGCACCATCCCGATCCCGGCCCGCAGTTCGTCCCGGGACATCCGCGCGATGTCGACCCCGTCGAGGGTGATACGCCCGGACGAGACGTCGTAGAACCGCATCAGCAGGTTCACCAGCGTCGTCTTGCCCGCACCCGTCGGACCGACGATCGCGACCGTGTGCCCGGGTTCCACCGTCAGCGACAGGTCCTCGATCAGCGGCTTCTCGGGGTCGTACCGGAAGGAGACCTCCTCCAGCGCCACCCGGCCCCGCAGCTCCTCCGGCCGCACGCCCGGCACGGGATCGGCCTCCTGTTCCTCCGCGTCCAGGAGTTCGAAGATCCGCTCCGCCGAGGCGACACCGGACTGCACGAGGTTCGCCATCGACGCGACCTGCGTCAGCGGCATCGAGAACTGCCGCGAGTACTGGATGAAGGCCTGCACGTCACCGATCGACAGCGAGCCCGACGCGACCCGCAGACCGCCGACGACCGCCACCAGGACGTAGTTGATGTTCGACACGAACAGCATCAGCGGCTGCATCACACCGCTGTTGAACTGCGCCTTGAAGCCCGCCTCGTACAGCGCCTCGTTCTGCTCGGCGAACTGCTGCGCCGACTCCTGCTGCCGCCCGAACACCTTGACCAGCGTGTGCCCGGTGTACATCTCCTCGACGTGCGCGTTGAGCTTGCCGGTCGAGCGCCACTGCGCCACGAAGTGCGGCTGTGACCGCTTGCCGACCCGCGTGGCGACGAAGAACGACAGCGGCACGGTCACCAGCGCGACCAGCGCCAGCAGCCACGACACCCAGAACATCATCGCCAGGACCCCGATGATGGTCAGCACCGAGTTGATGAGCTGCCCCATCGACTGCTGGAGCGTCTGCCCGATGTTGTCGATGTCGTTCGTGGCGCGGGACAGCACCTCGCCGCGCTGACGCTTGTCGAAGTACGACAGCGGCAGCCGCGACAGCTTCGCCTGCACGTCCTCGCGCATCCGGTACATGGTCCGGTTCACGGACCGGTTCACCAGCCGCGTCGCCACCGCCATCAGCAGGCCGGCGACGAGGAACACGACGAGCGCGAACAGCAGTACGTTCCCGACCGCGCCGAAGTCGATGCCCTCGCCCGGCGTGAAGTCGGTGCTGCGCAGCATGTCGGCGATCTGGTCGTCGCCCCGCTCCCGCATCGCCGTGAGGACCTGCTCCTTGGTCATCCCGGGCTCGAACTGCCGCCCGACGATGCCCGAGAAGACCAGGTCGGTCGCCTCACCGAGGATCTTCGGCCCGGCGACCGACAGGCCCACGCTCACGACCACGCAGAGCAGCAGCGCGTAGATGGTGAGCCGTTCGGGCTTGAACTGGGCGACGAGCCGCCTGCCCGACACCTTGAAGTCCAGCGAGTGCTGGTCGGGGCCGCCGCCGGCCATCATCCGCCCCATCGGCCCGGCCATCAGGCAGCCTCCGCTTCCGTCAGCTGGGAGAGCACGATCTCCCGGTATGTCTCGTTGTCCGCCATCAGCTCGTGGTGCCGGCCCGTGCCGACGACCCGCCCCTCGTCGAGCACGACGATCCGGTCCGCGTCCCGGATGGTCGCCACCCGCTGGGCGACGATGACGACGGTCGCCTCGGCGGTCTCGCGTGCGAGCGCCGCCCGCAGCGCGGCGTCGGTGGCGTAGTCGAGGGCGGAGAAGGAGTCGTCGAAGAGGTAGATCTCCGGGCGTTGCACGAGGGTGCGGGCGATCGCGAGCCGCTGCCGCTGACCGCCGGACACATTCGTGCCGCCCTGCGCGATGGGGGAGTCGAGCCCGTTCTCCAGCCGCTCCACGAACCCCTTGGCCTGCGCCACCTCCAGCGCGTGCCACAGCTCCTCGTCCGTCGCGTCAGGGTTGCCGTAGCGAAGGTTGGTCGCCACCGTCCCGGCGAACAGGTACGGCTTCTGCGGCACGAGGCTCACGGTCTTCGCCAGCAGCCGGGGATCCAGGTCCGCCACGTCCTCCCCGTCCACGAGCACCTGCCCGTCGGTCGCGTCGAACAGCCGGGGGACGAGCCCCAGCAGGGTCGACTTCCCGCTGCCCGTCGAGCCGATCACGGCCGTCGTCTCACCCGGCAGCGCGACCAGATCGATCGCCTTGAGCACCGCTTCCTCGGCACCCGGGTAGCGGAACCCGGCGCCCCGGATCTCCAGATGACCGTGCCGGCGCAGCTCCCGCACCGGCGCGACCGGCGGCACCACGCTCGACGACGTGTCCAGGACCTCCTGGACGCGCTCGGCGCACACCTCCGCGCGCGGCACCATCATGAACATGAAGGTGGCCATCATCACGGACATCACGATCTGCATGAGATAGGCGAGGAACGCGGTCAGGTCACCGATCTGCATCCCGCCGCTGTCGATGCGATGGGCCCCGAACCAGACCACCGCGATCGACGACAGGTTCACCACCGTCATGACGATCGGGAACATCAGCGCGAGCAGGTTGCCGGTGCCCATCGCCATCTCGGTGAGCTCGGTGTTGGACTTCCTGAAGCGCTGCTGCTCGTACTCGTCGCGCACGAAGGCGCGGATCACCCGGTTGCCGGTGATCTGCTCGCGCAGCACCCGGTTCACCGTGTCGAGCCGCTCCTGCATGGTCCGGAACAGCGGCCGCAGCCGCCGCACGATCAGGGTCACGCTGATGCCGAGGACGGGCACCACGGCGACCAGCACCGCGGACAGCGGCACGTCCAGGCCGAGGGCGAGCACGATGCCGCCCACGCACATGATCGGCGCCGACACCATCAGCGTGAACGTCATCAACGCCAGCATCTGCACCTGCTGGACGTCGTTGGTGGTCCGGGTGATCAGCGAGGGCGCGCCGAAGTGGCCGACCTCACGCGCCGAGAACGACTGCACCCGGTCGAAGACGGCGGCCCGCACGTCCCGGCCCAGCGCCGCCGCGGTCCGGGCGCCGTAGTACACGGCACCGATGTTGCACACGACCTGCGCCAGCGAGATGCCGATCATCAGGGCGCCGTAGGACAGGATGTAGCCGGTGTCGCCGTTGACTACGCCCTGGTCGATGATGTCCGCGTTCAGCGTGGGCAGGTAGAGCGTGGCGCAGGTCTGCAGGAACTGCAGCAGCACCAGCCACGCGAGGGGTTTTCGGTAGGGCCTGAGATAGGTGCGCAGAAGTCGTATGAGCACGCTGCTTCTCTCGGAGTGGGCGGATCGGCGATGGGGGCGATTGGTTGCCCTTGGCCCCTATCGTCGAACACTCCACCCGCGTTACCTCAACCGATTAAGCCGTCAGCGCGACTCCGTACGGCCTTACGGGTACGACTCCTACCGGTCTCTTAAGTTCCGCTCCGCCCTCCCTGGCCTTCCCTACGACCGGAACGCCCCGGGATGCGTCTGGTCCCGCACCGACACGAACTGCTGCCGCACGGCCTGCCCCACCGCCAGCTCCTCGCCGGGCTCCAGGACCTGCGCGGCCGCGCCCTGCCAGACCGGCGGAGTGCGCGGGTCGAGGGTGCCCTGCGACACCCCGAGCGCCCACGCTGCCTGCCGGGCGGCGCCGATCGCCGCGTAGTCCGCCGGCTGCGGTACGACGACCTGCGTCCCGAACAGCGACGGCGCCGCCGCCTGCACCGCGGGCAGCTCGGCCGCCGCGCCCAGCAGGAAGATCCGCCGCACCTCGACGCCCCGGCCGCGCAGCACGTCCAGCGCGTCCGCGAGCCCGCACAGCATGCCCTCGAAAGCGGCCCGCGCCAGATGCTCCGGCTTCATCGACTCCCGCCGCAGCCCTGTCAGCGTGCCCGCGGTGTGCGGCAGACTCGGCGTCCGCTCACCCTCCAGATACGGCAGCAGTACGAGCCCGTGCGACCCCGGCGTCGACTTCATCGCCAGGTCGGACAGACCCTCCAGGTCGGGCACGCCGAGAAGTTCGGCGGCGCCGCGCAGGGTGCGCACGGCGTTGAGGGTGGTGACCACCGGGAGGTGCATGCCGGTCGCGTCGGCCAGGGAGGTGATCATCCCGGAACTGTCGACGAGCGCCTCGGGATGAACGGCCATCACCGACCCGGAGGCGCCGAGCGAGACGACCGCGTCGCCCAGCCCGATCCCGAGCCCGAACGCGGCGGCCATGGTCTCGCCCGTCCCCGCCGAGATGAGGAGCCCTTCGGGGGTCGTACCCGCCGCCTCCGCCGGCCCGATCACCTCGGGCAGCATCGCCTGATGGCCGAGCGCCAGCTCGACGAGATCGCTGCGGTAGGCGCCGGTGGCCGCGGACCAGTACCCCGTCCCGGAGGCCCCGCCCCGATCTGTGGTCCTTCTCACGGGCCGCCCGAGCAGCTGCCACACCAGCCAGTCGTGCGCCTGCATGAGGACGGCGGAGCGTACGGCGTGCTCGGGCTCGGTCTTGGCGAGCCAGCGCAACTTGGTCACCGGCTGCGCGGCCTGCGGCACACACCCCACGGCCTGCGCCCACGCCTCCCGGCCGCCCAGCGCGTCGACCAGATCGGCCGCCGCGACCTGCGCCCGCTTGTCGCCGCCGACCATCGCCGGGCGCACGGTGTTGCCCTGCGCGTCGAGCGGGACCACCGCGTTCTGCTGCGCCGACACGCCGATGGCCTGCACACCTTCGAGAAGCCCGCCGCCGGCTGCCTCCCCCAGGGACAGCAGCCAGGCCTGCGGATCGACGTCGGAGGGGCGGGAGCCGCCGCCGTCCGGCGAGTCCACCGGATGCGGGGCGTACCCCTGCCTGAGCACGGCCCCTGAGTCCGTGTCGCATACGACGATGCGCGTGAAATCGGGCGAACTGTCCAACCCGGCGACTATCCCCATGGCCCAAATTGTGCCGTAGCGCTGCGCTGGCTCGGGCCGTGGGCGCCGTGGCGGTTCGGGGCGGCTTTCGGGCGCGGGTTCGTTGTGGCTGGTCGCGTCCCACGGCGGAGCCGCATACCGACACAGCCCCGCGCCCCTTGGAGCGTGGCGGTCACCGGCGTCCAGAAGTGCCGCTAGGTGTTGCTCGTGCCCCAGTCGTCTTCCGCGCCGCCGTTGTGGGCGCTGCGTTCCCGCAGTGCGCGGACTCGGTCGGCTACGGAGGTGGGGACTCGGTCGGAGACCTTGTCGCTGACCGTGTGGTAGGCCTTGCCCGCGAAGTGGCGGCCCTGTTGGGCGGCCGACTCGGCGGTGTTGCGGACCGCGGGGTTCTGGGAGATGTCCCGGGCGGTCTTCTTCAGCTGCTCGTAGCGCTCGCGTCCGGCGCGTGTGCCGAGGACGTAGCCGACGGCGAGTCCGATGACGAACGTGAGCCGGTAGCGCATGGCGGCCACCCTTCCCTTGCGTAGGTCCCTGGTGCGGCGTCGGTGCCGGGGGGAACCGATTGGCGGAGCACCCCCCTGCTTGCGCTAATGTATGTGTCGCAGCGAGCGCACGCCCTCTGGCGAATACCCAGGTAGGTGCGTTCGATGCAACGAGGCATTCCTCCGTAGCTCAATTGGCAGAGCAGCCGGCTGTTAACCGGCAGGTTACTGGTTCGAGTCCAGTCGGGGGAGCTCGGTCCTCCGTAGCTCAATTGGCAGAGCAGCCGGCTGTTAACCGGCAGGTTACTGGTTCGAGTCCAGTCGGGGGAGCATGCTGAACGAGGACCCCGTAGGGGTCCTTTTTCATGTCTGATCACCTGTCGTGGAACCGTGCAGGTCGTGGCGGAGTCCTTCTGGGCATGCGAAGTCGACCATACGAAGCAGGAGATCGTATGAGCGGCTATGCTGCGGCAGACGGCGCGCACACATGTACGCGACACGCCGCTATGGGGCGGTAGCTCAGCCGGTTAGAGCAGCGGACTCATAATCCGTCGGCCGTGGGTTCGAGTCCCACCCGCCCCACCTGTGCAGGTCCCTGACCTGCGGAAACGTTCATTTTGTCCTGTCGGATCGTCAACTTTGCTTGAACGAACTGAATCCGCTGCTCGTGAGTTCGGCTCCGTTGTGGTCGGTGTTAGGCCGCATCGCTCTGACCTGCGCGAATTTCGTGGTCTGACGACGGGGCAGGTTCCCGCGGGTGGCGCGTACGAGTCCTTGGGTGCCGGATTCTGGACGCTGGCTGGACGCGAGGATTCAGAAGTGCTGCCAGGGACCTTCGAGTAGGCGGCTCTGCTGGGTCGGCCGCTGGGTACGGAGGCCGCCCGAATGGGGTGCGGTCCGAGCTGGGACGCGAGAACGGCCCGTACTGGAAACGGCCCGGAAAGGACCGGCAGACATGGCGGGACGGGCCGGACTGGGCGGGTCGCGCCCCACTACAGCCGCACCGGTGCTCCTGCTCATCCCGTCCATCGAGAGGCATCGATGGCCACTGCTCAGGCGTGACGTGATCCGGTGTGCAGGCGCGGGTGGGCTTGGTTCCACCGACGGGACCTGGCACCAGAACCGGCAGGGCTCGGCGGCGGCCGCACACCCCTCAACGGAGGTATGCCCGCCCGCCGCCGAGATCACGAACGGGACCCAGGTCAGGGCCGGATAACCGCCGGTGAAGAACAGTGAGACGAGGCCGTCGGCCTGGCCGTAGGAGAGGAACACGCGGCCGCCGACCACCGGCTTCAGCGCGTACAGCAGCTGCGGGCCTACCAGGGCCCATCCTGCGGCGATCAACGCCAGTGGCTTGGCGCCCAGCCGGTACAGCGGCAGCACGAGCAGGAAGAACAGTCCGTAGAAAGCGAGGATCGGCACGACCGGGGTGCCCGTCAGGGCAGGGCGGTGCCAAGGGCCAGCAGGATCACGGCCCTGATGATCACCTTGGCGACGGCCTGCCGGCCGGCCAGGCCGGTCTTCGGTGTGCGGCGGCCGGTGATGAGGGCGACCGCGAAGCCGGCCAGGACGGCGAACAGGGCGGATGAGCGGCCTTGCGCCAGTTCCATCAGGAAGCCGATGACCCCGCCCTGGCTGGGGGCGGGGCCTACGTGGACCGCGTACATGCCGAAGACGGCCAGGCCGCGGGCCAGGTCCAGCCCGATCAGCCGGCCCACGCCGGGCGCGCCGGTCGAGGGCTCGCCGCGCTCGCGTTCGGGGGGACGGCGCGTCGGCCGTAAGCGGCGGGGAGTCTGGGTGATGGGCCATGACCCTCAGGCTGGAGACCCGGGCCGATCATGGACTATCCGGCAGAAGGCTGCCGTGTCCCTGCTGAGTGGTGGGTGCTACCCCGCCGTGTGGCTGGAGCTGCCGCTCGCCGGGCCGCAAGAGCTCTACGTGGCTTTAGGGTCGAGTCGACATGGGCCGGACGGCATGAACGAAGGTGAGGCGGAGCGCGTGATCCGGGTAGTGGTGGTCGACGACGAGGCACTGGTCCGCTCGGGCTTCGAACTCATTCTGGGCGCGTCCGAGGACATCGAGGTCGTCGCGACCGCGAGCGGCGGCCACGCGGTGGAGGCCGTCCGGCGGGAGCGGCCGGACGTGGTGCTGCTGGACATCCGGATGCCGGACGTCGACGGGCTCACCGTCCTGCGCGAGCTGCGGACGATGCCGGATCCGCCGGTGGTGGCGATGCTGACCACGTTCGACGCCGACGAGTACATCCTGACCGCGCTGAACTCCGGCGCGGCCGGCTTCCTGCTCAAGGACACGGAGCCGGAGCAGCTTGCCCACCTGGTGCGGACCCTGGTCGCGGGCGGTGTGGTGCTGTCGCCCAAGGCGTCGCGGACGCTGCTGCACAGCCACCCCGGCACCGAGGCGGCCGTCGACGAGGAGGCCGCGCGGGTCCGGCTGCTCACCGCGCGGGAGCGCGACGTCCTCGTCCTGGTGGCGGAGGGACTGTCGAACGCCGACATCGGGGCGCGCATCCACCTGGGGGCGGGCACGGTGAAGGACCACGTCAGCGCGATCCTCACGAAGCTGCGGGTGACGAGCCGGGTGCAGGCCGCGCTGCTGGCGCAGCGGGCCGGGCTGCTCGACGAGCGCCCGCGGTCGGAGGCCGGCCGATGAGCCGTGCACGTGCCGTGTGGCAGCGGGTTCCCGCGCCGGTCGTCGACATCGTCCTGGTGGCGGTGGCGGCCGTGGACGTGCTGGTGGTGGACATGTGGGAGCACACGCGTCTCGAGGTCACGCTGGCCGCGGTCGGCTGCGCCGCGTTGGCTTTCCGGCGCAGGTTCCCGCTCGGCGTCTTCCTGCTCACCCTGCCCATCGCGCTGATGCAGGATGTCGCCGTCGCTGTGCTCGCGGCGCTGTTCACGCTGGCCGAACGCTCCCGCAACCGCCGTCTCCTCGCGGTGTGCGTCGTCCTGGCCGCCGTCGCGAGCAGTACTCCGTGGCCCCTGGCCGCGGAGTACCGGACCATGACCCTGGTCTTCTTCGTGTACGGCCTGGCAACCAGCGTCGCCCCGGTCCTGTTCGGCCAGCTTCTCCAGGCACGACGGGACCTGGCGCGGCGGCTGGCCGAGGTCGAGGAGGCCAGGGAGCACGAGCGGACCCTGCACGCCCAGGCCGTGCTCGCCCGTGAACGCGCCCAGCTGGCCCGCGAGATGCACGACGTGGTCTCCCACCAGGTCAGCCTGATCGCCGTACGGGCCGGGGCGTTGCAGGTCGCCGCCAAGGACGCGGACGCCAAGGAGGCCGCCCGCACGATCCGTTCGCTGAGCGTCACCACCCTCGACGAGCTGCGCACCATGGTCACGCTGCTGCGTGCCTCGGGCGGCAAATCCACTGAGCTGACGCCGCAGCCCACCTTGGCCGACCTGCGCAAACTGGTGGAATCCAGCGGCACTCACACGGAGCTGACGGGTGAGCTGCCGCCCACCGTGGGCACGCCTGCCCAACGCGCCCTTTACCGCACGGTTCAGGAGGCGCTGACCAACGTCCGCAAGCACGCCCCCGGCGCCAACGCTCGCGTCGAGCTGTGGCAGGACGGGGACGGTATCGGAGTGACCGTCACCAACACCCCTCCCACGCGCCCCTCCCTCTCCTTGCCCGGTTCGCAGCAGGGCTTGGTCGGCCTGCGGGAACGGGCCGAGATCCTGCACGGCACCCTGGACGCGGGCCCGACTGCTCAGGGCGGCTACCGGGTGCGGCTGTGGGTTCCCCTGAGCGCGGACTGACATGCTGTTCTGTCGGCTTGCGGCTCACGCGGCTCACACGTGAGCCTCAACCGGCAGCGCACGACAGCCCTGATCGCCGCCTCACTTCAGCAGGGTGCTGACCAAAGCGAAGGCCACTCCCAAGAGCGCGTCAGTACCGCCGATCCTGACGGCTCGTCCCCACGTACGGCCTGCGGCCCGGGAGGCGAGCAGGCCCCAGCCCAGGAGCAGGACGGTGTTGATTCCGAAGGCGACGTACTCGATGCCTGTGGAGTGCCACCAGCCAAGGCCCGCCCCCCACAGCAGCAGTGTGGTGGGCAACGCCGCCACTACCAGCGGCCATTCGGCGAGGTTGCGCGCGCCACTCCCCGTATGCCGGGATGGCCCTGAGCATCGCGGTGAGTGATCTGGTGGGCGTATCCATGAGCCAGGGCCGAGGCAAGGGCGGTGAACAGGACCCACACGGCGTCGTCCATGCGCGCCGCCCGAGTCACCTCGCCGAACTGCGTGAGCGCGGCAACGGCCGAACTCGACACCAGGAGCCCGTACACGCCGCCGAACAGCGCAGTCGGCTGGGCCAGCCAGTCCCATAGCCCACGTCCGCAACGGATGGCGGACTCGGTGCGCACAGGCGGGCTTTCGCGGTCTTGGTTTCCGTGGGTGCCGGTGCGTGGGGTTGTCCGGCCGGGACTGGGACAGTGGACGACCGGACAACCTTGCGTGGGGTGGGTCATCGCGCGGGGGCCAGGAGCTGGGTGGCCGCCAGCCGCGCGTACAGCCCGTGGGCGGACAGGGACGGCTCATCCGTCGTCGGAGCGGATGCGGTGTTCACGAAGTTCCTTTCTTCTGCGGTGTCGTGGCGTCACAACCCGGTACGCGGGCCGAAGTGCCGGGGCAGTCCTCGCGCTCCCTGTGTCGGCGCGGTCTGTCATGCCTCCAGCCTTCAAGCCCGGCCGCCACGGGCCCATCCGGCAACCGTCGGGTCCACCCCCGCCAAGTGGCCGAACAACACCGCCCGTCCGGTCGCACCGGACCGACCGGTCAGGACGAGACTCCGCCTGTCGGCAGGGCAGTACCCGCCGATCGGCGGGGGAGAGCCCGAAGACTGCCGGATGGTCCGCCCCCGGACGTCCACGCGAGGTTCTCCGTATGACACAGACACAGCCGCCGCAGGAGACATCAGCTCCGCAGGAGAACTCGCCTCCGCCGCCCCGGACCTCCCCCGAGCCCCCGGCCTCGCCCGGTCCCTCGATGGGACGCCTCGTCGGGGTGGACCTGGCCCGCGCGCTGGCGGTGTTCGGCATGTACGTCGTGCACATCGGCCCCCCGCTGTCCGCCACGACTGGCGTCGGCAGCTGGATCCGATACATCTCGGACGGCCACTCGTCGGTCCTGTTCGCCACCCTCGCCGGGTTCTCACTGATGCTGCTCGCCGACCGCCGCGAGCCCAAGACCGGCCTGGCGGGCCGGCAGGCGAGGGCCCGCATCGCGATCCGCGCCGTGATCCTGCTGGCGCTGGGCACCGTGATGGCGATGGAGTACGGGGGCGTGATCATCCTCGGCTTCTACGGCGTCTACTTCCTCCTCGCCCTGCCCCTGGTGCGACTGAGCGCCAGGACCCTCGCGATCATCGCGGCCGCGTTCGCCCTCGTCACACCGCAGCTGGCGTTCGCCCTCACCTCGCTGCTGACCCCGTCGGTCCAGCAGAGCATCAACACCTACGACCCGCTCCGCCACCTCAGCGAGGTCGGCGTCCTCGATCTGCTGCTCACCGGCTTCTACCCGGCGCTCACCTGGATGTCGTTCGTCATCGCGGGCATGGCGCTGGGCCGCCTCGACCTCTCCTGCGGCACCATCCAGAAGCGCCTGGCCGCGCTCGGCGCCACCCTCACCGCGGCCGCCTACGGCATGTCCCTGCTGCTCGCCGGCAAGGGCGCGTTGCGGAGCCTCGCGGAAGACGGGTCGTCGTCCGGCGGCTCCGGTTCGATGCCCACCGGCAGCGGGTCGATGCCCGCTGATGCAGGGTCGTTCCCCGACATGCCCGCGTCGTTTCTGCTGAAGGCCGGGCCGCACAGCGGCACCACGTTCGACATCATCGGCAGCGTCGGAATCGCGATCCTCGTGATCGTGGGCGCGACGGTGGCGATGGACCGTCTGCCGCGACTGCGCCGCCTGGCCAAGCCGGTCATCGCCGTGGGCACCATGTCCCTGACCGCCTACGTCGGCCACTTCCTCGCACAGTCGGCACTGTCCACGCCCGCCGGAACCGGCACCCAGCAGTCCTGGCTGCCCCTGATCATGTACGTCCTCGGAGCCATCCTGTTCGCCGCGATCTGGTCCCGCTTCTTCCGCCGCGGCCCCCTGGAGTACCTGCTCAACGCCGCCACCAAGCCGGCGAAGCACATCCGATGAGACCCGGGCCGGGGTGTGAACCTCCACACTCCACCCCGGCCGGGCCGCTCATGGATCCAGCATCTGCCGCTGCTGACCCAACGCCCATCCGGACAGGTGGTGCTGGGGCAGCCTCCGAACAACCCGCACTAGAAGGTTTCGAGACCCTCTCATCAGCTGGGGAGAGGACCGGCTGATCGAGCTGCTGTACGACGATGTCGAGCGGCATGTGGAGGCGCTCCGGTCGAGGCTGGAGCTGGCCGCTGGCGATGTGCCGAGAACATGCCTGCCGCCGCACGGCCGTGGTGGGACCCGGAGTCCGATCCGATCGCGGATGAGCTGCGGTGGATCCAGCACCTGGACGACATCGGCGCCCCGGAACCGGAGGCGGTGCTCACCAGCCGGAAGGCGTTCAGCTTCCTCGCCGCGAACAACGCCTACCGGGCGGCCTACTACGGGTCGGTGAACCCGTCGACGACGCTGACCGCGGGTCACACGGCCGAGGGCACGCGGTCGCGCCATTGCTCACACAGGCTGGCAGCGATGAGGAGTTGGCGTAGGCGGCACGCCGAGGTGCCGACGCCTTCCAGGGAGACAGGGATGCCTCCTAGGTCTCGCTCTCTGTGGCCACGTACGTCGTCGCGGCCCTTTCGTAGATCCGCCCCACGGTCTCCCGTTCGCTCGCCGGCCCGCGAACGAGCACCACGTGGTAGCGCCCGTCGACGAGGAGGACGAGGTTCCGTGCGAACACTTCCTGTCCCCGCTCGTCCTTCTGCCAGGTGAACTGCCCTTCTGCCAAGGTCCGGTCGCCGACCTCGACGAGGCGGAAGCCCGAGGCCGTGCTCCACGTCGCCTCGCGGTAGGGCTGCAGCTCGGGTTCGTCGTTCCTTTGGTATTCGATCAGACCGTCCGGATACGCCTTCACGCTGTCCCGGCCGGGGACGACGAGGAGCTCGTACGAGCCTTTCGTATAGCGGTACTGCCCGTCGGTGTTCTGGGCGTGCCGCTGCCATCTGGCCGGCACTTCGAGTCCGAACTCGTCTTCCCGGACATGGACATAGCCCTTGGCGGCGGTCACCGTAGGTGTGGGGGAGGCCGTGTGGGACGACGTGGGTGAGCTGTCGGCGCTCGGCTGTTTCCTGCCACCGCCCGGCCAGCCGTCCGTCGCCAGGAACACGAGCACGAGGGTTGCGGCGATGGCGGCGGCCCCGAGCCACGGTCGTCGGCCGTTGCCGCCGCTCTTGGCCGGAACGTCGTGTCGGCCGGCACCCTCGCCCGCTGCGCCGCGCAGCGCCCTCACGACCCGGTCCGCCTCAGGCCGCTCGTCTGGCTCCTTGGACAACAGGTCGGCGATGACGGAGGCCAGCGCGTCCGCTCGCCGCGTCTCCGGCGTCTTTGCCGTGAGCACCGCACCGACCGTCCCCTCCACCGACTCCCGCTGGAACGGTGACCACCCCTCCACCATCTGGAAGAGCAGCACGCCCAGCGACCACAGGTCGGAGGCGGGGCCCGGGCGTCTGCCGCCCATGCGCTCCGGCGCGGTGTAGGCGAGCGACCCCATGAACTCGCCGGACCGGGTCAGGGACTCCTCGCCCGCGATGTACGCGATGCCGAAGTCCGAGAGGACCACGCGACCGTCGGCGCCGAGCAGCACGTTCCCCGGTTTCACGTCGCGGTGCAGGACACCGCGGGCGTGGGCGGCGGAGAGGGCCTCCAGTACGCACAGGGCGATCCGTGCCGCTTCGCGTTCGGGCAGGGACCTCTGCCGTTCCAGGAGGGCCGCGAGGGATTCGCCGTGTACGCGCTCCATGACGATCCAGGGGCGGCCGTCTTCCATCACCACGTCATGGACGGTCACCACTGAGGGGTGGTTCACCCGGGCCGCGGCGCGCGCCTCGCGCAGGATCCGTTCGACGCGTGACGGCCCTTGGGCGACGTACGCCTCCTTCACGGCGACTTCCCGCCCGACGAGCACGTCGAGTCCTGCCCACACCGCGCCCATGCCGCCCGCGCCGAGCTGCTCGCCCAGCCGGTACCGCCCGCCGATCAGCCGTCCCTCGGACGCGGCGGCCTCTGCCTTTCCCCCCGACACCATGCAGGCATCATGCCGGAGTGCGTGGCCGCCCGCCGGGGGATCAGCCGTCCGGGGGAAGAGCCACCCCGTCGGAGCGGGCCCGCCCGGACACCGCTGCCACTCGATGCCGGAGACGCCGACCGGACCGGGCTCGGCATCCCGCCGTCGGCGTCGCGGCTCCGTGGCGCTCCCGTGGATACGCCGGGCGTGCGTGCCACGGAGGCTGGGCATCGTCGCGCCCTGCTTTTCCTCCCGTTCACTACGTGAACATGTGAAGCGGGGGCAGCGCACACCCATCCGGAGACCTCATGTCCCGCTACTTGTTCGACAACGCCGCCCGGCAGACGCAGGCCCGCCTCATCGCCTTGGAGTCGTGCTACGACGCCTTCTCGCGCCGCCAACTGGAACTCGCCGGTCTCACCGAGAACTGGCGGTGCCTGGAAGTCGGCGCGGGCGGTGGCTCGTTGGGGGACTGGCTCGGTGAACAGGTCGGCGCGGACGGCGAGGTGACCGTGACCGACATCGAGCCGCGCTGGGCTGAGGCGGCGCCACGGCCACGCCCCGCGAACGTTCGGCTGCTGCGCCACGACATCGTCCACGACCCTCTGCCGGGCCAGTACTACGACCTGGTGCACGCCCGGCTGGTGCTGCTGCACCTGCCCCAGCGGCTGCGTGTGCTTCAGCGGTTGGTGACCGCGCTGAGGCCGGGTGGCCGGCTGGTGCTGGAGGAGTTCGACTGCTCCTGGATCCCTCTCCTCGCGGTTCCCGACGAGGGTGCGGCCGATCTGTTCGAGCATGTACTGGCCGCTCTGTGGGCGCAGTTGGAGAAGGCCGGGGCCGACCCGCGGTGGGGCCGTCGAGTGTACGGAGCCATGCGAGCGGCCGGGCTGGAGGATGTCACCGCTACTACCTATGCCGAGTCGTGGCCCGGAGGCAGCACCGGCGCCTGCCTGCACCGCGCCAACATCGAGCAGGTGGCCGGGCTGCTGACCGCCGACGGGATCACGGCCGACGAACTGGCCCGGTTCTACGCCCTGATCCAGGATCCGGCGTTCGCGGTCAATTCCTACCCTTTGATCAGTGTGCGCGGCCGTCGGCCGGAGACGGAGGCCGCGCGATGACCGCCCCGCACCGCTACCGGGAAGTGCGCCTGCCTCCGACGGAGGAGCCGCTCGCTCTGATGGTGTGGCTGGCCCGCAGCGGCTTGTTCGACCCCTATGTGGTGTACGAGCGCCTGGACGAATGGTCCTTTGCCGGGGGCGCTCTGGCATCCGTCCGGCTCGATGCGGGGGCCCGGAGCCTGTCCGCGGTGGAAGAACGGCTCGCCGCCCTTGAGGTGGAGGGCTGGCGGGCCTACGGCTGGGCGGCGTTCGAACTCGGGATCGCGCTCGCCGGATGCACCCCGGGCACTGACAGCGATCTGCTGCACCTCATGGTGCCCTGCGACGAGGTACGGGCCGGCCGGCACGGGGTGCTGGTGCGGTCCGTCAGCACCGAGGGCCTCGACCGCCTGGTCAGCCTCGTCACTGCGGGCGGCGAGTCCGCGTCCGAGCCGGCCGGGCGGATCGGCCTGGCCGTCGCCGACACGGGCAATTACCGTGCCGCCGTGGCAGCCGCCCTGGTCGACCTGCACGCCGACAGCCCGCTGCAGAAGGTCGTCCTCTCCCGCCACACCCCGGGCTCCCCAGGGCCTGCCAGGGCCGGTCGGCGCCACCGGCGTGGCTCCGGAATCACACCAGGACACTCACCTGGCAATATGAATGGTCAGACTCGGTCGCCGCTACCGTCGTGGTGAGCAGCCGCATCGCATGCCCGTAGAGAATGTGGTCGTTCTGCACGCCCTTGGGCGTCGTGGGGGTTCCCTCGAACGCGCTCAGGTACTTTCCCGGAAGTAGAGCCTCCTTGAGTAGCTCTTCTATCCGTCCATAGTTTGCGTCAAGGGCCGCGAACGCTGTGCCGGAATCGCCGATTTCCAGCAGATCTTGCGTGAGCATGTCCCACATCGGCGTGAACATCGGCTCGGTGGGGCTCGCCCCGAATCGATGCAGGGGAAAGCAGTGCCCGTTTATCAGGCCGAGCGTCCTGTCGTCCAGATCTATCGATGCGACGACATAGCCCTTGTCGTGGAGCTTCCAGGGCTCACCATTCGGGCTGGCGCCCTCCAGTCGGAAATTGGGAAACTGCTTGTAGGTCACGTCCTTGATGGGGAACTTGGACAGGATGCCGAGTGCCAGGGAGGCGTTCTCCGCCATGTGTGATTCGCTGGTGGGGCATGACGCGACGTATGGATACCCACCGCATCGCGCCAGGTATTCCGACTGGCCTTCCTGGCGTCCGTCGTAGTCGTGAGCCTCTTGCAGGCACACCACGTCGGGCACGTGCTCTTTGAGTACCGAGGCATAGTAGTCGAGTGACGGGATTCCGTCGCGCTGATGAGACTCCCCGAGGATCCCGCCCCCGATGTTCCAGGTAGCGAGTTTCAGGAGTGTAGGGCTCATATATGCATCATCCTATGGGGAGAGGGAGGGCATTTATCGAATCGCCTTGGTTCTGCTACCGGGCCAGGGGTCGGGCAGTTCACCCGCTCCGGTCCGCCGTCTGTGCCGTGGCGGCCGACACCCTGAAGGTCGCCGCCGTGGCCGTCAGCGCGGCTTCCACCTCGTGGCTGGTCTCGCCCCGGAAACGGAAGCGGCCACCGACGTGTTCGTAGTAGGCGTCGGCCGCTGGAAGGACGTCTCCCACCTTCAGCAGAGCCTCCGCGTACAACCCCGGCACCGTGCCCAGCATCGAGAGCACGTCGGTGATCCGGCACGGGCGCTCCGCCGGGGCCGGGATCAGCAGGTATCCGCCGATCTCGGCGCGGTCGACTGTCCGAGGGTCCGGTACCGGCAGGCCCATCTGCAGCTGGAACGCCGCGGACATCAGGTCGTAGCCGTGCAGTTCGCGCCAGATGAACGGGATCTCCGCGCCTCCGACCCGGGCGCCGACCTCCAGGAAACTGCACCTGGGAGCACCCGTTGATGTGTCGACGAACAGCTCCAGATGGAAGACGACCGGGGTGTCGGACAACGCGCGGAGATAATGCTCCGCACCCTCTCTGATGGCCCGGTTGATTTCGGCGTTGTCCTCCTCGACCGAACCGAGGAAGGTTCCCTCGCGAAATCCCAGACACGTGTTGACGTATCTGGACGCCCGCCACAGCGGAATCGCGCTCCCGGTGAAAACGCCGTCCACATGGTAGATCTGGTGGGGGTTGTAGGCCTGCACCATCATGGGTTCGCCGGAGAAACGCAAGGCGGCGAGGTCCGCGGGTCCGTCGAGCCGTACGACGCCCTCGCTAGAGCTTCCGGACCGGGGCTTCATGATCAGGGGCCAGCCGTGCGTGGCGCCGAAGGCCCGGACGTCGGACTCGTCGCTCGCGATGGCGAAAGCGGGCAGGTCCAGCCCGGCCTTGGCGACCCGCTCCGCCATCAGGTATTTGTCGCGGAAGTGAGCCAGGTCCCCAATCCGCTGCCCCGGGCAGTTCCATTCCTCGCGCAGGGCGGCGGCGACCAGCAGATCGTCCTCCTTGAGCGCGACGATCGCCGTGGGCGGACCATGACGGTCGACGAGCCCACGCACCGCGGCACGGACCGATTCGAGGTCGTCCGTGGCTCGTACGACCACGACCTCCGAGGCCGAGTCCGGCACGGACCGCAGCCCGACCTCGGTCGAGACGTAAGTGACCTGGTGCCTTTCGTGGTCCAGGTAATCCGCGTAGAGGGCGTATCGCTCACGCCAACGGTTGATGACGACGACGTGCGGCGTGCTGCCACTCACAGTTCGTACATCCCTTCACCATCCAGGTAGTGGACGGTGCCGATGTCCCGCATCACTATCTCTTCGTGCTGGTGAAGCAGAATCACAAAGCCGACGTAACTCGAGTCGTTCGTCGTGGGAACGAGTTGTCCGCCCACGGGCACGAACTGGCGAAGCTCGTGGAAGCTCTCCAGGTTCTTGATCGCTTCGAGGTGCCGCAAGGAGCGCAGGGTGCCGGCACTCGGGGACACGAGTGCCACCGACGCGAGGTGGCGATCGATCTGGTAGTCGGCGTCGCATCGAGCGAAGAACCGCTCAGGCCGCACATAGGCGTCGACGGTCCAGTCCAACGCCGACTCGCCGGTGGCGAGTTGTACGTAGTGCGGCAGATCGCCGCCCGCGATCCGAGCTCCCATCTCGATCAGCACGGGGCCGGTACTCGTCAGCTTCATCTCCAGATGCGACGCGCCATGGCGCACCCCGAGTGCGTCGAGCACCTGGAACGCGTACTCGACGAGCTGGTCCTGGACTTCCCCCCGGCGGGGCATCAGATAGACCGAGTTGCAGATGTCCTGCATGCCGTTGACGGAGATCCGGGTGGTGCCGATGACGTCGCACACATGGTGCCGGCCGTCCCTGCTGACCGTGTTGACCACGTATTCGGGGCCGAAGAGGTATTCCTGGGCCACCACACCCGTGTTCTCCTCGGAGAAGACGTTCTCCGAACCCAGTATCTTCCGGAACGCGGCCACGCTCTCCTGCGGTGTCTCGCAGAAGGAAACGCCGTCATTGGCGGCGCTGCGCAGCGGCTTCAGCACGACCCTGCCGCCCGACTCCTCGTGCCACTGGCGCAGTTCTTCCTCGTCGGAGACCAGGAGCTGGCGAGCGCCCCGAAGGCCCGCCGCCTTGATCGTCTCGATCATCCTGAACTTGTCCCGGCGGGCAGGGCTCAGAGCAGTGCCGTTGGTGGGCAGGCCGAGTGCTTCGCTGAGCCGGTCGGCGAACTCCACACCGAACTCGCTGCCCGCTACGACAGCGACCGGCGCGTAGGCGCCCGCAGCGCGCAGCGTTTCGGCGAAGTCTCCCGAGTGGACGATGTTGTCGGCGTAGAGGCTCAGGTCCACAGAACCCGCGTAGACCCGCGGCACTTCACCGGAACTCTGGACCCGAACACACTCGTAGCCGGCCTTGCGGAATTCCGGCGGGAAGAATCGTGCGGGGCCGAACGCGTCGACGACGAGTACGTAACCGTTGGTTTGCACCAAGTTCTCCAAGGGTCGAAGAGGAAATCAAGCAGGTGTGTCGGCCGTGGTGGTTGCCTGGTGCGGATCCGGGAGGCGGGTCCTGGACAACCTGCGCCCGGAGAGAAGGGCGAGCCCGGCCAGCGCGGCGCCCGTCAGGCCGATCACGGTGAACGCCCAGAACGGGCTCGTGTTGTCCAGGACCGCCCCCGACAGCGGCGCGCCGACGCTGTTGCCGAGGGTGAGCGCCGCGCTGTAAACGCCCATCACGAAACCGCGCTGACCGGCTGGGCCCAACACGCTGGCCGCCTGGGCCGTGGCCGCGAACGCCGGTGAGACCAGCAGCGCGGGCACGATCATCGCCAGGCACAGCCAGCGCCAGTCGGCGGTCAGGCCCGCCGGAACGGTCGTCAGGCCCAGCGACAGCGCGATGACGCCCGCGGACGGCGGCCGGGACAGCGTGCCGTAGACGAGGGCTCCGACCAGTGAGCAGACCCCGCAGACGGTCATGACGAATCCAACCCACTGGACCTGCCCCGCCTCGCGCAGCGAGCCGGTGATCGCGATCTCGTAGCCCGAGATGACGAAAGTCGTCGCCATCGTCGCCGCCATGACCGGGAAGACCATGCCCCCGAACCGCTCCCGGAACGACAGTCGCACCGAGTCGCCGGTGTCGCTCTTCGTCGTGTCGCGGACCTGAGGGTTGAGCACCGCGAGCGCTGTGCCCGCGATGGCGACGACGAGACCCAGGGCTCGCATGGACACGGACGTCGAGATGTTCGTCGCCAGGAGCACCCCCAGCGCGGGGCCCACCATGTAGGAGATGTTGGAGGTGATGGAGTCCAGGGCGAAGCCGGCGTGCCGCTGGGTCTCCGGCAGCGAGACCGCGACGCCCAGGCGCACGATGGAGAAGCCCTGGACGTTCAGGAGGCCGGAGCCGACCGAACCGACGATCAGCATCCCGTAGGACATCGTCGGCGCGAGTCCCCAGAAGGCGAGTTGGAAGACCACGGCCGCGGCGAGAGTCGGGCGTACGCCGCGCTTGTCCATCACGCGGCCCTGCAGTGGACCGCCGATCGCGCAACCGATCGTCCACGCGGCGACCACCAGCCCTGCCGCGCCGAATCCGTACCCCAGCCCGAGCACCACGTGGAGGTTGATCACCACCGGGATCGCGACGACGGCGACCTTGACGAACAGGCCGAGCAATAAGAGCGGCCCCATTCCCGGTCGGGCAAGCACGGTTCGGTAGGCATCGACCCGCATATCAGTCCCTTCATGTTCGGTATGTGGGCATCCGACGGGCCGACGGTCACCACGCGGTGGACCAAGCCGGCTGGCTCAGGTGAGCCGGACCGTGTGCCGAGCCGGAGTGCTGTCTACGAAGTTCCGGGCTATCAGTTGGTAGAAGCCGGAGAACAGGTGGTGGCTGAGCCGCTGTTCGTGCAGGAACGACATCTGGCGACGGATCTCCTCCGGCACCTCCTGGCGCACGGCGAGCCGCAGGAACCCTCGGGTGAGGTCCTGGGGAGTGATCTGGCTGCCCGCGTGGGCGTTGGCGAACAGCCAGTCCTGACGGGGTTCGTCACTGATGCGCGGGTTGCGTCGGCGCTGGATCGCGATCTCGTAGTCCTCGCCGACGACATCGTTCTTGCGCATGACGAGATGCTGCAGGTTCCCCTGGTTGATGTCCATGACGAACTGGGACATTCGGCCCTTCTCCCGGAACGGCACCAGGTCCGTGCTGTCGAGCTCGCTCAGCCCGGTCGCACGGTGGGAGTAGGTGTTGTTGAAGCACGAGTACGTGATCAGACCCAGCTTGGTGTCGTCCTCGTCCAGCAGCTCGGCGTGGAAGACGAAGTCGACCTCGGTACGCAGCACCTCCGGGGGCAACTCGACCGGCGCGTCGGCGATCCCCTCCTCGCCGAGGAGACTGCCGAGCATGACCGCCTCGTCGGTCTTGAGGTACTCACCGAGCCGCCGCAGATACGGCATCGTCAGGGAAAGCTGGGTCGCCTTGCCCGGTGCCACCGACAGGTACCAGGCGAGCACATCGATGAAGTGGTAGCTGGAGAACGCCAGCGAACCGACCCCGGCCCGGTAGCCGTGTGCGTTGCCCAGGTTGTACTCGGAGGGGAACCGGTACATACCGGCGTTCTTCACCAGGTTGATGCTGGTGACGCCCTGCTTGTGCTTGTCGTAGACGTCCTGGATCTCCCCGGCCACCTTCAGGTAGGCGTCGTTCGCCCGTCGGCGCAGGGGCACCGCGATGTGGAAGGCCTTGTCCTGCTTCGCGATCATGCGCAGCAGGTCCTCGTAGTCGGTTTCGATGCGCAGAGCGCTCGCCGGGTCCCAGGACGCGTTCTCCGCGCACACGATCGGCTTGTCGCAGAGTGCGGACACGCCTCGGCCGGCGGCCCAACGCAGGTACACCATGTGGTGCACCGGGTCGCAGGCGATGATGATGGCGTCGAACGGCTCCTCGGCGTGCAGGGCGTCTATCTCGCGATGTACCGCGTCGGAATCCATTCCCGCCGGGTTCAGCCACTTCGGGCTGTCCAGCCGCAGTAACGTGGACAGCGGCTCCATGCCGGCGGCGTCGATTCCCTCGCGATAGGGATTACGCGGATCGCAGATCGCGCCGACCCTGACCGGAGTGCCCTCTTCCTTCATCTGCAGCAGCGCCGGAATATGGTTTTCCTTCGCCGCCCAGTGGCCGCATCCACCGACCAGCAGAACGTTGATGGGCGTGACTTCACTCACTGTGTTTCCCCCTTCGATTTTCATGGTCAACTTGATTCAGTGGCGAGGACTCCGCCACTGGGGTCGGTCGGGACCGGCAAGACATCGCGCAGTACCGACAGGAAGGCGTTGTTGGTCTGTTCGTCCGTGATCGCGAACCGCACATATCCGGCCAGCGAGGGCACGTCGGCAAGGTTCTTGATCCGATAGCCGGACTCGATCAGTCGGGCCGTGCAGTTCGCGGCCCTTTCCTCCGTGCCGAGCGGTACGGAGACGAAGTTCCCGCCGGAGGGCACCGGATCGAATCCCCACTCGCGTAGCCGGTCCATGGTCCGGCCACGTACCAGTCGAATCTCACGCCATATTTCCTCGAACATGTCGTGATATTCGATCGCCATTCGTGTGGCCAGCACGGAGGTGCTGGCCACCGCGTGTTCGAGGGGACCCGCGTCTAGTTCGTCGATGAGTGACGGGTCACCGCAGAGGATCGAGATCCTCGCCCCGGCCAGCCCATGGGACTTGGACATCGACTGAACCACGATCGTCGACCCGCCGGCGCGCGCGAACTGCTCGGCCACGGGGCCGTGAAATGCCTGGTAGCAACTGTCCAGGACGAGAATGTGTCCGCGGTCCCGCGCCACCGTGGCCAGCTCGTCGATGTAGTCGGACGAGAGGACCCCACCGAGGGGGCCGTTCGGCACGCTCACCGCGATCAAGGCGCCGGTGCTCTCGCGGGCGGCTCTCAGCAGCCGATGATCTTGCTCGGCCAGGTTGCCGGGGTCGGCGGTGATTCGGTTGAGCCGTAGACCGAGAATATTCGCGGTCGACTCCCAGGCCACGTAGTTCGGGTCCTGCAGAATTAGCAGGCCCTCACCCTCCGTCCGACGATTGTAGTACGTGCAGATCAATCGTAGGGCGGCGTCCGAACCTGGCGTCAACACCAGCCTATCGGCCGGCACGTGGAAATATTCAGCCAGTCCGAGGATCGATTCCATCCTCGCCGGATAACGGCTGAACAGCTTCGGAGGTGTCGCGGCGTATATAGCGCTCGCAATTTCCTCCGCCCGGGGATGTACCAGCTCGTTCCGGCTGAGATCAAGCCCATTGTCGAAGTCTCTGCGCCACTGAGACACGGGGTATGCAACCCCGCGTTCCGCGATTCTCATCCCCATCGCCACTCACCTTCTTGCGGCGTCGAGGTGTTGCCGAGCTGTGCTGCGGCACACAGCCCGCAGCCTAAATGAATGATTCGAGGCACTGTGATCCCATCTCGGGAAGCTAGAATATCCTTACGTGGAGGCCGGTCAGTCGATGAATCTACGCATCCACTTTCGACGGTAAACGCGGTAGCTACTTGCCACCGTCTTCGCGATCTCTTCGGTGTAAATTGCGACGAAGATGACGGGGAAAGGGAGGTGCAACGTGATCGCGGCGAAGTAGGTGAGGGGTATGGCCACGATCCATTGACACGAGAGATCTGCATAGAGGATGTAGAGCGTGTCGCCTCCCGCCCTCAGCAGGCCATTCTGCAGGGTCATGCTCATCGCGCGGAATATGAACAGCGCAGCCAGTACGACTGTGGCGTCCCGGGCGAGGGAGATGGTTTCCCCGTCGACGTCCGAATAGATGACCCCCACAAAGAGGC
This sequence comes from Streptomyces viridochromogenes, assembly GCF_001270495.1. Classification (GTDB taxonomy): domain Bacteria; phylum Actinomycetota; class Actinomycetes; order Streptomycetales; family Streptomycetaceae; genus Streptomyces; species Streptomyces viridochromogenes_A. Next base: position 34,801 of record NZ_LGUR01000227.1, on the reverse strand, counting down.
TGGTGAGGAGCAGCAGGATTCCGCAGGTGAAGGCGATGGCGGTGTTCCAGATGAGCAGCGCCTTACTTGTGCGCCACGTATGGTCCTGCTCTCTGTTCTCTCCGAGGCTGTTTCCGACGATTACGGCGGACGCGGTCGAGACGCCGTTGATCACGGCGATGGCTGCGGATTCCAGGGTGCTGACCATGGAGAGCGCGGCCAGGTTCTGCGTGCTGCCCTGGCCGACGAGCATGGCGTAGACAAGGATTCCGGATGCCCAGGCGGCCGAACTGAGGGAGACCGGACCGCCGACCACCAGAATCTTCTTCAGCAGAACGTTTCTGAGGCCGTCCCGAATGTCCCGCAACCCGAAGGCCATGAGATGCCGTGTGCCGTAAATGTACACAACATAGAAAAGACATTCAATGTAGGCGCTGATTACGGTCGCCCAGGCCGCTCCCCTCAGTCCGAGCGCAGGTATGGCGCCGACGCCGAATACGAGTGCGTAGGCTATCAGGATATGGATTACCGCGCCTGCCAGCGTGCACCGCATCGCCACTTTTGCCTCGCCGAGACATCGCAAAGTCGCCGCGAGTGCCGAAATGACGGCAAAGGGAATGATCATCGCGCTGGCGATCCTGATGTATCCCGCACTGAGTGCGACGACGGAGGGGTCGTCGGTACCCAGCCCGGCGATCCATTTCGAGCCGGTGAAGCAGATGACGAAGGCGGCCGTCGCGACACTGCCGGCGACGGCGACATTGATCGCTGTCGCCTGTCTGGTCTTTTCGTGACTTCCGTTTCCCCAGAACTGGGCGACAATGACTGCCCCGCCGTCAGCCATGCCCAGGGTCGCCATGATGATGACGTAGATGACCCGGCCGGCGTAGCCGATGGCTGCCACCTCGTCCGTGCCCAGGTGTGACACCAGGAATGAATCGATCAGCGTTCGAGAAGAGGACACCAACGACTGCAGCATCACGGGAACCGCGGTGGCGCACAGCAGGGTGACGAACCCACGACTGACCGCCAGGCGCAGGGCGCTCGGGGGCGCCGCCGCGGTCTCGGCCTCGGGGCGGTGAGGTTCATGCTGCTGTACGTCTGGTCCGGGAATGTTGGATCCGGCGCGGCTCATGTCGGGTGCTCCTGCTCGGCGGCGGACTGTGGTCTCTTTCGGAGACCGTTTGTGACTGGTGGCGGGCGCGACTCGGCAGGATTATTCGCGGACCGGAGAAAGTACCTCCAACAGTTCCTCCATTTTCCTTTCCTGTACGAGAGTCCAGCGCAGTCGCAGATCTTCGGGCAGGCCGGACAGGGTTCCCGGCGCGAAGCTCTCGATAAGACTCCCCATCTCGTCCAGGAATGCCGCACGAAACGCTTCGTTGTTCATCGGGATGGTCTTCAGCCAGTCGAAAAGGTCATCCACGAGGACCGAGCGATCGTAAACAGGCTTGAACTTCGCCCACCTTCCGTCCTCTGCGTGAGCCAGGAACTCGCTGACGTGCCGGCATCCCGCGATTCGGTCGGCCACCCCCTGGTGGTCTGTGAGCCGCTGGCTGATCGAGCCGGCACGGACCCGCCAGACATAGACATGCTCGTGCAGCACATCCACGGATTTCGCCATGAAATGGGCTGGGATCATGGCGGGTGAGTCCTCGTAGAGCATGCCTTCCGGAAAGGACAATTGGCGTTCATCCCAGAATGAGCGCCGGAACACCTTGTTCCAGGCCACGCGGTCCGTGAGGAGCGACAGGTCCTCGGTGATGTGCACGGAGGTGCGGGTCGTCTTTATCTGCTCGTACTGCCATGCCTGCGTCAATTCCGTGCCGGTGAGCCGCTGCACGTTTCCTGTGACGAAGTCCGAGCCGCTCGACTCGAGCAGGGAAACCATCTTCAGGTAGGCATCCGGCGTGACCAGGTCATCGCTGTCCGCGAAAGCCAGGTACTCGGTGTCTCCGCAGGCCGCCACACCTATGTTCCGGGCCCTGCCCAGGCCCCCGTGGCTCGTCTCCACCAGCCGAAAACGCGGGTCATCCGATATCAGATCCCGGGCCAGCTCACGACTGCCGTCTGTCGAACCGTCGTCGACCACGACGACCTCGATGGCCTCCAGTGACTGTGCCTTCAAGGAGTCCAGGCAGTCCTTGAGGTATTCGGCCACGTTGTAGACGGGTACAACCACGCTCAGAACAGGCTTGGTCATGGGGCGTCCTTAGAAGTTTTGGTGAGCCCGGAAGGGCCGTTTGCAGGTCATGCGTCAGGGCACCGCCGGGCGCACCCGGTCACTGCTGGGTCCGGGTGTCCCCCCGTTCGTCGCTCCACCAGGCTGTGGTGTCAGCCCGGAGAAGCGGCCGCGGCGATGTGCCGTCGATGGGCGAGCTGGAGAGCAGCAGGTCGCCCGGGCGCTCGATCTCGATGTCCTGCGGACCGAAATTGACGGTGCATATGAATCCGCCCGGACGACGGAAGACGAGGAGACCGGAGTCCGGCGCTGATGTGTCCGTCCACTCCAGCGTTCCGTCGTCCGCGCGCGGCAGCCCACGCCGCAGTTTCAGCGCCTGGGTGTACAGGCTGAGCATGGATCCCGGGTCGGCTTCCTGCTTTTCCACCGTCAGGTCCGCCCAACTGGTGGGCTGAGGCAGCCAGCTGCGGTCGGAGTGCGCCGGGCCGAATCCGTAGGAAGCGTTCCGGCCGGCCCATGGCAGCGGGACCCTGCACCCGTCTCGCCCGGGGTTGGCTCCCCCGGAACGCAGCCACACGGGGTCCTGTCGGGCATCGTCCGGCAGCTCCGTCACCTCCGGCAGGCCGAGTTCGTCGCCTTGGTAGACGTACGCGGAACCGGGGAGGGCGAGCATCAGGAGCGCGGCGGCCCTCGCCCGGCGGAGACCGACGGTTCCGCCGCCGAAGCGTGTGAGATGCCGTACCACGTCATGGTTGGACAACACCCAGGTGGCGGGCGCGCCCACGGCGCCCAGCCCGGTGACGGAGTCGCTGATGATGCGGTGGAGCTGAGGGGCGGACCACTCGGCCTTGAGGTAGTCGAAGTTGAATGCCTGATGGAGCTCGTCGGGCCGCAGGTACATGGCGAGGCGCTGGACCGTGGGGACCCACGCTTCCGCGACGGCGATCCGCTCGCCGGGGTAGGAGTCGAGTACGTGGCGCCACGACCGGTGGATGTGGTGCACGTCGTCCCGGTCCCAGCAGGGCGATGACCCGTCGTCCGGGTCTGGTCCGTCGACCATTTCGGGATAGCCGGGAGCCTTGATCATCGCGTTGGCCACATCGATACGGAAGCCGTCTACGCCCAGGTCGAGCCAGAACCGCAGGGTCTTCTCGAAGTCGGCCCGTACTTCCGGGTTTTCCCAGTTCAGGTCGGGCTGTTCGGGCGTGAACAGATGGAGGTACCACTGGCCGGGCCGGCCGCTGTCGTCCGTGACGCGGGTCCAGGCGGGGCCGCCGCCGAAGGCCGACTGCCAGCCGTTGGGCGGAAGGTTCCCGCCCTCGCCCTTGCCGGGGTGGAAGTGGTAGCGGTCTCGCGCCTCGGAGCCGGGAGCGGCTGCCAGCGCCTCGGTGAACCATGGGTGCTGGGAAGAGGTGTGGTTCGGCACGATGTCGATGATCAGCCGGAGCCCGTGGGCGTGGGCGTCCTGGAGGAGTTCCTTGAAGTCGGACAGCGTGCCGTAGGCCGGGTCGATGTCCCGGTAGTCCGCGACGTCGTAGCCGCAGTCCACCTGCGGAGAGGGGTAGAACGGGTTGATCCACAGCGCGTCCACTCCCAGGCCGGCCAGGTAGCCGAGCCTGCTGCGAATGCCCTGCAGGTCACCGATGCCGTCACCGTTGGAGTCGGCGAAGCTGCGGATGTAGATCTGATAGATCACCGCATCCCGCCACCAGCCCGTGGGTTCGTCCTGCGGGACGACGGAGCGGCTGTCAGCGGCCGGGAGGCCTGAGGTGTGCACGGTTCTTCTCCCTGTCGGCTTGTTCCGGAGCGGCTCTGTCCGGGGCGGCTTTTCCGGGGCGGCTCTGTCCGGATGGACGCGACGTCAGTGATTCGTGGCGGACAACACGGTGCTCAGCGCAGGAAGGGCGGGGGCGGGCCCCATCGCGGCCGCGAGCCGCTGGATGCCGTCGCCGAGCGGGGTCCGCGGCTCGTATCCCAGCTCGCGAAGGGCGCTGATGTCGGCGACGAGGGCATAGCTGTCCGTCAGGTCCCGCTCGTCGACCGTCACCTCCGCGCTCCGTCCGGTCGCCGCCTCGATGACGCTCACCAACTCGCGCAGGGACACGCTGGTTCCGGACCCCACGTTGTAGACAGCGCCGGGCTCTCCTCTCCTCGCGGCGACCAACAGGCCCGCGATCAGGTCGTCCACGTGCACGAAGTCCCTGATCTTGGTGTCGGGGTCTCCGGTGATGCGGATCGGGGCGCCGTTCAGGTGCCACCTGAGGAACTGGCCCGGCTCGGCCCCGGCACGGCGAGGGTCTTCTCCCGGGCCGTACACCACGAAGGCCCGGGCAGCGCTCGCGTCGATGCCGTAGGCGGCCACATAGGAGTTCAGCCAGTGCTCGACGGCCAGCTTGCTCGCGCCGTAGGGGTAGAACGGGCGGCAGGGATCCTTCTCATGGCACGGGGTCGTCTCCGGTTGCCCGTAAACCATGGCAGTGGAGAGGTACAGCAGCCGTGTCCCCGCGTGGTGGCGCACGGCTTCGAGGACGTTGATGCCGACGACGGCATTGGAGGAGAAGTCCAGCAGGGGGTCTTCCACCGAGACGGTGCCGCTGGGATTGCCGGCCAAGTGGAAGACGACGTCCACATCGGCGAGCGCCTCGACCGCCTGTTGAGGATCGCGCAGGTCGGCTGTCACGGCCGATGCCCCTGGTACGGGCTCCGAGGGGCGGTTGTCCACACTCCGTACTTCGATTCCAGCGCTCAGCAGCGCGGCGACGAGGTTCCGGCCTACGAATCCTGACCCGCCCGTCACGGCGGCCCTACGGAGCGTACGGTCATGTGATATCGGAGAGTTTGCCATGATGTGTTCCTTTCGCATACGTCGTGTCGGGCTGTGAACCAGCGGAGAAGGGGGAGCTCCCTTGCCGGTTCACGCCTTGGCGAGCGGCGTCCCGTCGCGATCAGGCGTGTCTCTTGGGCCGGTTGGGCGTCCGGCGAGCACCGCGGGCCGCCGAAGGCGTGGCTGACCGGCTCCCCTTCAGCCGGGCGGGGCCGAATCCGCTCGCGGACCAGGCCGCCGAGTTGGCTGAGCGGCCAGGACGTTGCCGTCGCATGACCAGGGCGCAGGTCATGCCGGTCCACGCGGACAGGCTTGCCGCTGTGCCGGGTCCGGGGACGCGTTGCCTCCCTGTGCACCGGGGTCCGGTGCGGCCCGCCTTATCGGCGGCTCCCCGTGGTCACGCGGTCATCCCGCCGTCGACACCGAGGACTTGTCCGGTGATGTGTGCCGCCGCCGGGCTCACCAGGAAGCCCACTGCGGCGGCGACCGCCGCGGCGTCCTGGAAACTCCCGGTGGGGATGCGGCCAAGAGTTCTCTCCTCGATCACTTCCACTGGCTGCCCCTGCTGTGCGGCCTGACGTCGGAAGTCCTCGTGGATCATTTCGGTGGGGACGATGCCCGGGGCGACGGCGTTGACGCGAGCCACGCTCGCGAGTTCCACGGCAAGGGCCCTGACCAGCCCCTCAAGGCCGGCCTTGGAGGCGGAGTAGGCGCCGATCAGCGCCTGTCCGCGACGTGCGGCCTGGCTGGATACGGCCACTGCCCGCCCGGGCGTATCGCCACGCCAGTAGGGAAGCGCAGCGGCGACGGCCAGGCCGAAGCCTCTCGTGTTCACCTCGAAAATCTCGTTCCACTGAGTCGGGGAGATCCCGTCCAGGGGCCCGACGTGCGCCACGCCCGGGCAGTAGACAAGGGCGTCCAGCCCTCCCATGGCCTGGGCGGCTTCATCGACCGTGCCGGCGACAGCTTCCGGATCCCGCACATCCAGTTCGATGTGCCGCACCGGAGACTGCGACCCCTCCGGCGTCGCCGCTCCGCCGGAGAGGGGCCCGCGGCCCGTTGTGACGACCAGGGCGCCGGCAGCCCGTAGATGCTCCGTGACAGCGCTTCCGATGGCCCCGGTGGCGCCTATGACCAGGCACCTCGATCCGGTGACGGTGTGGGACTGTCGGGACATCCGTGCCTCTTTCGTTCTTGAACGGTGAACAGGGATTGCATCCCGGTCGGGCGGGACGATCCGCCATGGCACGCGGAGGGCGCCGGCGCACCAGACGGAGCCATGGCGGGCAGGGAAGACATCCGTGAACTGTCGCCCGGCCGCTGGGTGACGGTCTGTCGGCGTCGTGCGCGACCGTCACTCAGGCGCTGACAGCGGTGAGAGAACCGGGACGTCGAAATCGCCGCGGTATCGCTGCCACGCTTCAGGTCCACAGAGGCTGACGGGCCTCGATGGTCTGGCCGGTGACAAACCGCGCTTGAGGAGTGAGCAGGAAGCGCGCGAGAGCGAGATTGTCCTCGACCGCCGGCAGTGCCGGGTATGCCTCCGTGCGGTCAAGCGTCCGTGCGCGGAGCCGGAGATGCTCCCGCGCGAGCGGTGTGTCGGCAGAGATCCCGACGACGTTGACGCTGATACCGGAAGGCTCCAGTTCGCGCGCCAGGCACAGCGTGTACTGTTCCGCCGCCGCCTTGGCCGAGGCATAACCGGCCAAGGTCTCCACGGGAACTCGTGCGGCACGGGAACCCACGAGGACGATACTGCCGGCGCCCTGACGCTGCATCAGGGGAACGACCCGGCGGACGGCCCGGACGAACCCGAGCAACGTCACATCGAACAGCCCCCGTAGCTCCTCGGGGTCGAGTTCCCAGGAGTGCCCGACCGCGGAGGTGTCGGACGGACAGTAGACCAAGCCGTACGGCGTGCCGTAAGCCTTGACGACGCTGTCGATCACCGAGCCCAGCGACACATCGTCGGTGACGTCCGCTTGTCTGTAGTCGAAGGCAGTCCCCACGGGCGGGGCGGACCGAGCCATGCCGATCACGGTCTCCCCCTGTCGGCTCAGCTCCTGAGCGAGAGCGAAGCCGAATCCGGAGCTGGCCCCGACGATCAGTAAGGGGCCACGTTCTGCCGGCTGTTCCTGCGTGCTTTCGGACACGTCTCTCCTTGTGCGGCGGTTCATCGTGCTGTGGGTCGTTCGGGCCCGCTGCCTCGCGGGCGGCCTTACGGCCCGGCTGGTGCTTCGACGCGGTCGAGCTGTTCTGCCGCGGCCGGATGTCGCCGCGGACGAAAGGTGACGGAGGCCGACGGGGTCGACGGGGCCGACGGAAGCCGACCCGACTGGACGCGGACCTGGACGCAGGCGTCGCCTGGCGGACAGCAGCGGCCCGTCGGCCCTCAAGAACGGGACAGACGTCTGCGGTTGAGGACCGGGCGACACGACCGAGGGCTGCCCGGGGCCTCGCCCTGGCGCAGCGGGACGCCGACCCGCGAAGCTCTCCGTCTCCCCGGGGGGCGTCTGCCCACGACGGGCCTCACCCGCTCTGTCGCCGGCGTGGACAGGAACGCGTCGGTCCGCGCACGGAGCCGAGTCGCCCCGCCGCGATGGCCGGCCGGCCGGCCGCGCCGGGAATTAACGATGGCCTCCCCCTTATTGCCATGACCAAGACGCCCGGGTCACCCCTGAGCGGCCCGAACGTTAGTCGCGCCGTCCCGGCTCGGGCCAGCCCTCAATCAAGCGCCGGTGAAGACATTGGCCCGAAGTGCTCGAACGCTTGTTCGGGGTGGCGATTGTTGAACGGTCGACGACGTTGAGCCGGAAGGTCGATATACCCCCTTTCGGTCTCCATGGATTTTCGCTCGGGGGTAGATAATTTCCCTGGCCAAGGAGCTATGTCACCCCCTTTGTTCGACATTCCGAACGGCTCGGGTGATTCCTGCCTTCAGGCCTCCAGGGGCCCGGGAAAGGTGACCGAGAGTATGCACTTGACTCCGCAGGAAAGCGCTCACTACTCTCTAAGTGGATCTTGTCGCGCCGCTTGCTCAGAGGTGGCGATCTGCGGTTTGCGTGAAATTCACACGCCAGCCTCTTTCGGTTTTTCGGCATACCTCTCAATGAGGTGGCGTTCAGACTCGGGGGGCAGCACCGGAGATTGAAGCTGTGCCCGCAATGAGACACCAGAATGTGAGATGCTGTGGGATCGCTCGTGAGTGAATTCAAGCCCGATCCTGGCCGTGCGGTCTCCTCACCCGTAACTCTTCCTCCCGGCCTGGCGGCCGTCATGGCCGGCCGCACTGTCTGGCACGTGAACACAACGGCAACAGGCGGTGGTGTGGCGGAGCTGCTCGACAGCTCCGTCAGACTTCACAACGACTCGGGGATTCGTGCCCGGTGGCTTGTGCTGAACGGCGAGGCGGAATTCTTCACGGTGACGAAGCGACTGCATCATCGTCTGCATGGCGGCGTGGACGAGGTCGGCAGCCTCGGGGAGGTCGAGCGAAAGTTATACGAAACCACCACGCGCCGCCAGGCAGAAGAAGTCGCGAACTGGGTGGGGGTCGACGACATATGTGTCCTCCATGACCCGCAGACCCTTGGCCTGGCGCCCCACCTCGCTGCTCGTGGACTGCGCGTGGCATGGCGCTGCCATATCGGGACATCGGTAGCGTCAGGCATTGTCGACGAGACCTGGCAATTCCTGCGGCCCTACTTACGCACGCCGGAGGTCTGCGGATTTTCCGTTGCCGAATACGCCCCGCCCCAGTTGCGGCAGGAGGACGGCAAGGTCCTCGTGCTGCGGCCGTCGATCGACCCCGCGAGTCGGAAGAACCGCCCGCTGGCGGCGCCCGCCGTCCATGAACTGCTCAGGGCCATCGGGCTGGAGCCCCCCACCGACGGCAGGCCGACCCGGAACACCCGAGGGGCGCGCGTCCTGCAAGACGATCACCTACCGCCCGACGCCCCCATGGTGATCCAGGTCTCCCGGTGGGATCCGCTCAAGGACATGGCCGGAGTTCTGGAGGGTTTCGCCACATATGTGGCCCCTGTCCGGGCCGACGCCCACCTCGTGCTCGCCGGCCCGGATCCCGCTGACATCCCGGACGATCCGGAAGGGGCCCAGATCCTCCACAGGCTGCGAGAGGCCTGGCAGGGGCTTCCGCCCTCCACAAGGAGGCGGGTTCATGTCGTGACCCTCTCCCTGACGGACACCGACACCAACGCGCAGGTCGTCAACGCCCTGCAACAGCGCGCGGACGTCGTACTGCAGAAGAGCCTGCGGGAAGGATTCGGGCTCACCGTCACAGAGGCGATGTGGAAGGGAAAGGCGATCGTCGCCAGCGCCGTGGGCGGAATACCGGCCCAGATCCGTGACGGCATCGAAGGGCTGCTGATCCGCAATCCACACGATTTCCAGACGTTCGGCCGCGCTGTCGTGCAACTCCTCGAAGACCCGGCACTCCGGAACAAGATGGGGGAAGCCGCTCGACGCCGCTGCGCGAGCCAGTTTCTCATCGACCGCGAATTCCTGGACTACTGCACCCTCTACCGCAGAATTCTGTCGGGCCACCGGATCATGGAGCAACCGTGACAAGGCGCTGAGCCGTTGTGCTTCTCGCGGAAGTGCGCAGCTCATACACGGCGTGCTCTTCTACGGCGGGCCTGGACAAGCACGTGCAAGGACGTACCCGATCGACCCCCACACCCCGGTAAGGATCAGCATCCATGGAGAGCACCGCCCAGTCCTTTGCCCCCTCTCTGCCGCAGATACAGAATCCTCTGAGCGGCCCGGGACTTTTCCGGCATGGCGACAGTGCGCCGACCTGGCTCGTGCAAGCCACCAAACCGGTCCGCTACGAAGTACGCATGGTCGACAATCTTCTCGACCCCACGCGTGAGGACCTCGCCCTCGCAGGCGCCGGCGAACGCACCGGAAACCGCCGGTTCATCGTGCTCGACGACCGTATCGAGGCACACTACGGAGCCCGGCTGAGGCAATATTTCCAAGCCCATGGTCTCCGCCCGCACTTCTGTGTTCTCCCGGCGGAGGAGCGCAACAAGACCATGGACAGCGTGGCCCACGTCGTCCGCGACCTGAATGAGTTCGGCATCTCACGCCGGCACGAGCCGATCATCGCCATCGGTGGCGGCGTACTCCTCGACATCGTCGGGTTCGCGGCGAGCCTTTACCGGCGCAGCACACCCTACGTCCGCATTCCCACAACCCTCATCGGCCTCGTAGACGCCGGCGTGGGGGTCAAAACTGGCGTGAATTTCGAAAACCACAAGAACCGGATCGGCACGTACTTCGCCCCGTCGCTGGCCCTCCTCGACAAGACGTTCCTGACCACACTCGCCGAACGGCACCTCCATAACGGGTTCGCTGAAATCCTGAAGATCGCCCTGGTCAAGGACTTTCGCCTGTTCGAACTGCTTGAGGAGCACGGCCCCGCTCTGGTGGCCTCGCGGCTGCGGTCGCGACAGGGGGAGGGAGACGTGGCCCAGGAGGTACTGGAACGTGCGGTCCAGGGCATGCTCGAGGAGCTGCAGCCCAATCTCTGGGAAAGCAACCTGGAACGACTCGTCGACTACGGCCATACCTTCAGTCCCACCATCGAGATGAAGGCTCTGCCGGACCTGCTGCATGGCGAGGCCGTCAATATTGACATGGCCCTGACTACCTCGATCGCTCGTCGGCGAGGTCTGCTCACGCTCGGCGAACAGGTGCGCATCGGCCGAGTCATGCGCAGCATGAACCTTCCCCAGTACCACCCGGTGTGTGACGTCGCCGGGCTGGCCGCGGCACTGGACGACACGGTCCGCCACCGGGACGGGCTCCAGCGGCTGCCCCTCCCGGTGGGCATCGGCGCCGCCTGCTTCGTCAACGACCTGACAACCGACGAAATCCGCCACGCCCTCGACGACTTGATGGCTGGAGGCCTTGATGGCGAGTGAACTTCTCATCGCGGACCTGGAGTTGCCGTCCCAGGTCTACGGGGTCCACGGAGCCGCGGGCCTGACGCAGTGGAGGTCGATCGCGGGCGGAACGGGCTTACGCGGCCCCTACGAAGCGGTCGAGTGGGCCTGTGTCCCACCAGGCGGCCTCAGCGGCGAGCACCTGCACAGCCGCACCGAAGAGGTCTACGTGCTGCTGAGCGGCGAAGGCGAGGCGCTGCTCAACGGAGTCGCCAAGCCGGTACGGGCAGGCGAACTGATCCTGACCGGGCTGGGCGCCACTCACGGTCTGCGGAACGTGGGTCCGGGGCCGCTCAGCTGGCTGACCCTGGAAGTCCCCGCCCCGCAGACCGTGGCCCTCGCCCACTCGACCCGAAAGGCCGTGTCACCCATGCCCCTTCCCCACGGAAAGGCGACGATCATCGATCTCGAGCAGGAGAGGGATGTGGACCCCCATCCCGTCCTGCAGGGCCCGCTGCGGCGGATCCGCATGCTGTCACTGACGCCCGGCGGGTCGGAGTTCCTGCCCGGTCATGGCGCCGAGCACACCCTCTTCGTCCTCAGCGGCGAGGCCACCGTCACGGCCGAATCAGGCGATGTCCCGATCCGCCCGGGCATCGCGGTCACCACGGCGGGCGGTGAGGGACTGCGCATCACCGCGGCCGCGGAAGGACTCAAGGCCGTCTGCGCCAGCTTCGAGATTCCGATGGGGATCGAGGGGGGCCACAAGCTGTGATCGTGACCGACAGCAGGGGCGCCGCGACAGCCCTGGTCGGCGGCAGCGCCTCCAGGCACTGGCGATCCCTCGCCCGCCGCGGAATGTTGTTCAGCGAATGCGAGTCGATCGATCACGTGGTCCTGGAAAAGGGCAGCGTGCACCGCTCGGATCCCGACGCGGGCACCGAGTACCTGTGGTACGTCGTAAGCGGCGACGCCACGTTCCGAGCGGACCCGGAGGAACGTGAAAGCCCCGTCAGGGCCGGCCACGTCGTCCTCGTTCCGGCCGGGACCGCGGGACGACTCCTCTCCCTGTCCACGACCGAGATCATCGTCATCACCTGTGTCCCGGACGCCGTGGCTCGCCGTCTCCCCCCGCGTGCCCCCTCCCTGGAGGCACCCGCGCGCGGCATTCCCACTGCCACGAACGTCGATCACATCGCGTACACCGTGCCCGACCTGGACGAAGCGGTGCGCTTCTTCGTCGACGTACTCGGCGCCGACCTGCTCTACCGCGAGGGAACCATCCGCTCGGACGATGACGAGTGGATGCGTGAGGCCCTCAACGTGCATCCCCGCGCCACCGCCGACATCGCGATGCTCCGGCTCGGTCCGGTCACCAACATCGAGTTGTTCGAGTACACCGCGCCGGACCAGAACCGCACCATGCCCAAGAACAGCGATCACGGGGGCCACCATCTCGCCTTCTACGTCCGGGACATCGACGAGGCCGCGGCGTATCTCCGCAAGCAGCCGGGGGTTCAGCTCCTCGGAGATCCTCGCTCCGTGACAACAGGTCCCATCGCGGGCGACCGGTGGCTCTACTTCCTCACCCCCTGGGGAATGCAGATGGAGCTGATCAGCCTTCCAGCTCACCTGCCCTACGAGCGGGACACTCCCCGTCGGCGCTTCGGGCCGTGCGCGGCCTGGTCGCAGTTCAGCGACGGGGAGGGACCGGCGTAGATGGAGATCGGTGTATCGCTGCCGACGACCTCGTCGGCAGCCTGGGACCCGGGGCTTGCCGCACTGGCCCGCCGGGCGGAGGACGAGGGCGCCGCTTCCTTGTGGGTGAACGACCACCTGGCGATGGTCGGGGAGAGCCGGAAGCGGTACCCGTACAGTGCGGACGGCCGTATGACGTGGGCCGCTGGGGACCCCCAACTGGAGGCTCTGACGTGTCTGGCCCACGTCGCCGCGGTGACCACGACCGCGCGGTTGGGGACGGCGGTCCTGGTCCTGCCCCAGCGTCACCCCGTGGCGACGGCCAAGACGGCCGCCACACTCGATGTCCTCTCCGCGGGGAGGCTCGTCCTGGGAGTCGGCGCCGGCTGGCTCGCCGAGGAGATGCAGGCGCTCGGCTACTCCTTCGAGGACCGCGGCTCCCGCATGGAGGAGTGCATGCGGATCATGCGGTACGCCTGGCAGGGCCACGTCCGCGCGATGGAGGGTGACCACTTCACCATCCCCGCCGATCTGTGGATGCATCCCATGCCGGTTCAACCGGGCGGCCCTCCCCTCCTAGTAGGCGGCGTGAGCGCGCCGGCCCGCAGACGCGCCGCCAGGACCGGGGACGGCTGGCTCGCCGTCGCCGACCTCGAACAGATGGAGACGGACACTCTCGCCGCCCACCTGAAGGAGATCGGTGAGGTACGGCGGGACGCCGGGCGAACGGGCCGGTTCACCAGCGTCCTGAAGCTCAACTGCGCCGGCGGGTCTGCGGACGATACGACGCGAGCGGTTGCCATCGCCCAGGAGGCGGGCTTCGACGAAGTCGTACTCGACGTCCCTTGGCAGACACCAGGGCATGTGTTCACCACACTGCGCAGAGCCGCCGCAGCGGTGGCGTAGGGAAATGGTCGACCTCAGAAAGTGCGGGTGATTCCGTGGTGCTGCGGATGGCGCCGGGCCGGAAGCAAGTCACGGCCGTCGTATGGGACATGGACGGGACACTGATCGACTCCGCGTCGGTCGTCCCCGATGCCTTCAGCGAGACCGTGCGCGTGCTGGGAGGAACGGTACGCAGCACGGCGGAGATCGTCGCTCTCTACTCGCTCGGCCCACCCGTGTCCATGCTCACCGAGCTGCTGCAACGCCCGTGCGGTGATGCGGAAGTCGACGTGTACCACGGGATACTCGCCCGGCGTGCCGGTGCCGTCATGCCGTGTGAGGGCATCAAGAGCGTCCTTGAACGGCTTCAGGGGACCGTCCCTCTCGCGGTCTTCACCGGCGCGAGTCGGCGAGCCGCGGAGATTCTCCTCGGAGCCGCGGGGCTGCTGGATCATTTCTCGGTCCTGGTAGGAGGAGACGAGGTCGGGAAACCGAAGCCCGATCCGGCGGGCATCCGCAAGGCCTGCTCCCTCATTCCCGTCGACGTCGACAACGCGGTGTACATCGGAGACGCGCCCACCGACCTCGAAGCCGCGCGCCGTGCGGGAGTGATCGGCGCGGCGGCGGGTTGGGGACATCTCTACGATGCCGCCGCACCGGCGGACCTACTGCTGCGCAGCCCCGGCGACCTGCTTGCCTGCCTGGCGGAGACGAACAGCGATGACAGTGCCTGATCCATCGAGCCGAAAGGGCCCCATGTCGAAGACCATCCGCCGGGCGGTCATACCCGCCGCGGGGCTCGGATCGCGTCTGCTTCCCCTGACGAAGGCGACGCCGAAGGAAATGCTCCCGGTCGGTGACAAGCCGGTCATCGAGCACACGGTGCGGGAGCTCGTGGCTTCAGGGATCACCGACATCACCATTGTCGTCTCGGGCGACAAGAGTTTGATCCAGGATCATTTCCGTCCGAATCCGGCGCTAGTCGCTCAGCTGCGCAAGGAGGGCAAGACCGCCTACGCCGACGCCGTGGAGGAAGTCGGTGAGCTTTCCCGGAGCGGGCATATCACCTACCTTCACCAGCACGGCCCGTACGGAAACGGAACCCCGGTTCTCAACGCGGCGCGGAACTTCGGTGACGAACCGATACTCGTCCTGTGGCCCGACGACGTGTTCGTCGCGGGGGTGCCTCGCGCACAGCAGCTGATCAGGGCCTATGAAGCGACGAGCTGCCCCGTGCTGGCCCTGATGCCCATGGCCGCGAACGATTCCCAGCGTTACGGCGTGCCCGTGGTCAAGGAGGATTTCGGGGACGGCCTCCTTCGTATCACCGGCCTGGTGGAGAAGCCGAATCCGCGAGACGCGCCGTCGGGCTACGCGGCCATCGGCGGTTATGTCGTCACCCCTGACATCATCGACGAGCTGCGTGAGCAGACCAAGCGCTGGTACGAGCACCGGACCGGCGAGATCTACCTGACCGACGCCATCAATGCATATGCCGGCAGTCGCGCCATGTACGGCCAGGTGATTCAGGGGAAGTGGTACGACACCGGCAATCCCCTGACCTATCTCATCGCGCAGTTCGCCGCGGCACTCGCCAACCCGGAATACGGCCCACGCCTTCACGAGCTGGCCCGGGAACTCGGCGGGCCGGGTGCGTCCGAGTAGCTCGTGTCGGGGCGTCACTCGCAGACGATCTCGTCCCGCGGGGTGTAGTGCGTGCGGAACGGCTCCCGCTTCACCTCTCGGCCGTCGGCGACGAAGACCCGTTGCACGGTGACGTCGAATCCCTCCAACGGGGTCTGCGGGACGCAGCGTTCGTCGGTGCTGACCTTCCGCTCCGGCTGCTTCACGTTGGTACGCGGCCCGGTGACCGATCCGATCTCGTCGTACTTCCTGGTGCCGAGGAAGGTGATGGTCACCGAGGTCTCGGTGGACTCGGCCTGGATGTAGATCGCGTTGCCGGAGTCGTTGTTGAACTTCAGGTCGAGGCTGCCCCAGGCGACCGTCGCCTCGCGGCCCTCCGGGTAGCGCTCGATGTAGAACGAATGGGCGCCGTACTCCACGGGCTTGACCCCGGCGAAGAACATCGCGTTGAACATGGTCGTGGCCACGGCGGAGACGCCGCCGCCGGGCGCCTTGGTGAACTCGTCGTTGAGGATCATGATGCCCTCGACGAAGCCGTTGGCCTCGGTGCGTTCGCCGACGGTGCGGTTGAAGCTCCAGGTCCTGCCCGGCATGACGACGGAGCCGTTGATCAGTTCGGCCGCCCGGCCGATGTTCTTCGTGCGGTACGGAGCCGGCTCGAAGTTGACCGTGAAGGAGGACATCTTCTCCGTCAGGCCCAGCCTCGCGGCGTTCTCGTCGGTGACCTCAGGCGGGGTCACACGGGCGGCCACCTCGCCGGTGCGGGCGGTACCCGACTTGGTGAGCAGGGGCAGTACGGCCTTGCCGAGCGCCTTGTCGGTGATCTGTACGCCGGACCTGGCGTCGTCGGCCGCCACGACCCGGTCGCCGACCAGGCGCAGCGTGGCGTTCCGGGGCTCCGCGGGCAGGCCGAACAGGTTGCGGGCCACCGCGGGGGAGGCGCGCAGGCCCTTGGCGTCGAGTCTCGGGGTCAGCTTGCCGGTGTCGTCCGGCCGCATCGTCAGGTACTCGCCGAGGTCGTCCGGGGAGATCGTGAAACGGCGGTCGGCCGCCGTGAGCCTGACCGGTGCCGACATGGCCGGCTGTGCGAAGTCGCGCACCGCCCGTCGTACCTCCTCCGCCGTGACCTCGGGTTTCGTCTCGCGGGCGGGCAGGGCCGTGACGGCGCCCGCGTCGCCGCGCAGGAAGGAGGCGCGCAGCGGGGCGACCGCGGCGTCCGTGTCGAGTGCGTAGCCGTTGTGCGGGGCGACCTGGTCGACCTCGCCGTCCGCGAAGGTGACGGCGCCGTCGCGGACCTTCTGGTCGAGCGACTTCGCCAGCTTTCCCAGGGCGGCGTGGGCCTTGTCCTCGTCGACGCGTACGACCGGCTGGACGGGGCCACCCGAACGGAAGAGCCCGCCGATCACGGTGAACGGGTCGATGTCGTCGGCCCGCACCGCCCGGTCGACGGTCTCCTCGAAGTCGAAGGTGATGCCGGCCTGCCGCGGATCGACCGTGCTCTCGCGGTCACCGACGGTCACGGCGAGGTCCCGGGAGCCGGCCGACCCGAGCCGCTCCTCCAGCTTCCGGACGGCCTCCGCTCGGCTCAGGCCCCCGATGTTCACCCCGCGCACCGTCGTACCGGCGTCTATGTCCCCGCCCGCGAGCAGCAGCCCGGCGAGATACAGGCCGCCGACACCGACGGCCAGGCCGCCGCCGGCCAGGGCGAGGGGCGGAATGGAGGCGATGCGGGGTGCTGAGGCGTTTCGCTGGGCGGCAGGGACGCGCAGGCGCATGGGTCTCCCGGGCGGACGATCGACAGGACGGCGCGTCCGATGACGCGACGCTGTGCGCGAGGCAAGCACATCCAGCTAGCCATAATCGGGCGAAAACGCCTATGTCGCAGACCACGTATGTTTCGGATCACGCGCACAGCCGCAGCGACGACCGGCTCCCGGGTGCCCTGCCGGCGAGTTTCTGTCGTTTCCGGCGTCGAAGAGGGGCGCGGTGAGGTCCCGGACCCCGCGCCCCCCGACGACGAACGGTGTGACGGCGTTCGCGTCACGTCCTGGACGGCACCTCCGTCTTCTCGGCCTCCGCCGTTGCCAGTGCCCGGTTGCGGCGGACGGAGGCGAGGAAGGAGGCGGCGATCAGGACGACGCCGATCAGGCCGGTGATGATCTCGCTGATCTGGTGCTGGATGGTGATCAGGAGGATCGCGGCGAGGGCGCCGATGGCGTAGTGGGCGCCGTGCTCCAGATACACGTAGTCGTCGAGGGTGCCCTGGCGGACCAGGTAGACCGTGAGGGAACGGACGTACATGGCGCCGATGCCCAGGCCGAGCGCCATCCAGAAGATGTGGTTGGTGATGGCGAAGGCGCCGATCACGCCGTCGAAGGAGAAGGACGCGTCCAGGACCTCCAGGTAGAGGAAGAGGAAGAACGCCGCCTTGCCCGCGAGGGCGACCGCCGAGACCGGTTTGCCTTCCGCCCTGGCCTTCTCCTCCTCCTCGTGCTCGTGTTCCTCCTTCTCTTCGATCTTGTTCTCGAAGTGGGACGAGAGGCCGCCGACCACGAGGTACGTGATCAGGCCCGCCACGCCCGAGAGCATCACCGTGGCCGCCTTGTCCGCGTGGCCCGTGCTGACGTGGGCGTGGGTGGCGAAGGTCATCGCGGTGGCCAGCAGGGCGACGAGCGCGACGCACGGCGACAGCATGTCGATCCTGCCCAGCCTGGCGAGCGGCCGTTCCAGCCAGGTCAGCCACTTGATGTCACGGTCCTCCAGGATGAAGTCGAGGAAGATCATCAGCAGGAACATGCCGCCGAAGGCCGCGATCGCCGGGTGGGCGTCGGTGACGAGGTCCTGGTAGCGGTCGGGGTCGTCGAGGGCGAGCCGGACCGCCTCGACGGGGCCGACCCGGGCGCTGATGGCGACGATCACCACCGGGAAGACCAGCCGCATGCCGAACACCGCGATCAGAATGCCGACGGTGAGGAAGATCCGCTGCCAGAAGGCGTTCATCTTCTTCAGGATCCCGGCGTTGACGACCGCGTTGTCGAAGGACAGGGAGATTTCGAGGATCGAGAGGATCAGTACGATCCCGAAGGCCTCCCAGCCCCACTGCCACGCGGCGAAGACGAGGCCGGCCACCGTGACGGCGAACGACCAGCCGAAGATTCGCAGCATCATCGCCTAGCCCTCCGCCTTCACGGCGAGGACCGGGCAGCCCACGCCCAGCAGGATCTGCTGGGCCGCCGAGCCCATGATCAGTTTGCCGACCGCGCTGCGCCGGCGCAGACCGATCACCACCAGGGACGTGTCCGTCGTCTCCGCCAGGTCGATGATCTCCGCGGCCGCGTCACGGGCGCCCAGGACCTGGCGGACGTCGAAGTCGACGCCCAGGGCCGCGAGGTCCTCGCGTACATGGGTCAGATCGGGTTCCTGGGCGAAGCGGGGGTCCGCCAGGGCGTCACCCCTGGTGGTGTTCACCACCAGCAGTTTCTCGCCTCGGCGGCGGGCCTCGTCGATCCCTGCCCGCAGGGCAGCCTCGCCCTCGGGGGAGGGGACGTAGCCGACCAGGATGGTCATCTCGAACTCCAGACGTCTCAGGCAGCGGCGTTTCGCGCGCTCAGGGGACTTACCACGAAACGGCGGATCAGCGGCCACAGCAGGACCAGCGCGATCACCGCATAGACCGAGTACGACACCGGGCCGCCCACCAAACCCGACAGCTCTCCGCCGGACAGCTGGAGGGAGCGCCGGCCCTGCAACTCCGCGCGCGGGCCCAGGATCACGCCGACGATCAGCGGCAGGACCGGCAGTCCGAAGCGGCGCATTGCGAAGCCGAGGAGGCCCAGGGTGAGCAGGAGGAACAGGTCCAGGGGCTGGGCGTTGACGGCGTAGGCGCCCATCGACGCGAAGAAGAGGATGCCCGCGTAGAGGTACGGGCGCGGGATCTGGAGCAGCTTCGCCCACGCCGGGGCCAGGGGGAGGTTCAGGAGCAGCAGGAGCAGGTTGCCGATGAACAGGCTCGCGATCAGGACCCAGACCAGGCTCGCCTCACGTTCGAAGAGGAGGGGGCCGGGCTGGATGCCGTACGACTGGAAGGCCGCCAGCATCACCGCTGCCGTGGCGTTCGTGGGGAGCCCGATCGCCAGCATGGGGACCAGGGTGCCCGCCGCGGACGCGTTGTTCGCGGCCTCGGGGCCCGCCACGCCCTCGATCGCGCCCTTGCCGAACTCCTCGGGGTGCTTGGTGAGCCGCTTCTCCGTGGCGTACGACAGGAAGGTCGGGATCTCCGCGCCGCCGGCCGGCAGCGCCCCGAAGGGGAAGCCGAACGCCGTTCCGCGCAGCCAGGGCTTCCAGGACCGCTTCCAGTCCTTCCGGCCCATCCACGGGCGCCCGACCGGGATCACCTCGGCCGGCTTGCGCCGCAGATGCGCGGCCACCCACAGCGCCTCGCCGACCGCGAAGATGCCGACCGCGACCACGACGACGTCGATGCCGTCGGCCAACTGCGGTATGCCCAGGGTGAGTCGCTGCTGGCCGGACACCGAGTCGATGCCGACGAGACCGATCGTCAGGCCCAGCAGGAGCGAGATGAAGCCTCGGACGCGGGACGAGCCCAGCACCGATGTCACGGCTATGAACGCCAGCAGCATCAGCGCGAAGTAGTCGGGGGCGCCCAGGCTGACCGCGAAGTCGACCACGAACGGGGTGATCAGGACCAGCAGGAGGGTACCGATGGTGCCGGCCACGAAGGAGCCGATCGCCGCCGTGGCCAGCGCCTGGGCCGCGCGGCCCGCCTTCGCCATCTTGTTGCCCTCGATGGCGGTGACCACGGACGAGGACTCGCCGGGGGTGTTCAGGAGGATCGAGGTCGTCGAGCCGCCGTACATGCCGCCGTAGAAGATGCCGGCGAACATGATGAACGCCTGCACCGGCTCCATGCCGTAGGTGACCGGAAGCAGCAGCGCCACCGTCATCGCCGGGCCGATGCCCGGCAGGACGCCCACCGCGGTGCCGATGACGACACCGACCAGGGCGAGCAGCAGGTTCAGCGGATCCATCACGTCCGCGAAGCCCTGCATCAGGTTGTTCAGGTTGTCCGTCACGGGCCAGGCCTCACAGGATTCCTTGCAGGACACCGGCGGGGAGGTTCACGCCGAGCCCTATCGCGAACGCGTAGAAGGTCGTGAGCGAGAGCGTCACCGCTATCAGCAGGTTGCGGACGTAGTGGCGGTTGCCGAGGGCGAACGCCGTGCCCCAGAAGAGCAGGGACCCGCTGATCACCCAGCCGAGCCGCTCGATGAGCAGGGCGTTCGCCACGAACACCGCGATCAGCAGCAGGACGGTGCGCCAGTCGCTGCCGCTCGACAGGTCGACGTCCTCGCCGCCCTCCGGCTCACCGCGGCCGCCCCGGGCCACGTCCACCGCGTACAGCACCGCGAACAGCAGGAGCAGGCCGCCCAGGAGCAGCGGGACCGCGCGCGGGCCGACCGGGTCGGTGCCGCTGGTGATGTGCGGGATGCCGAGGGCGTCCACGATCACGGCGGTGCCCAGCAGGGCGAGGAACACGCACACGCCGTACTGCGCGCGGTCCCCGCCCTCCCGTGGCGGACGGGAGTCCGCCACGGTCTCTTCCGTCACCGGATTCACCGGATTCACCGGATTCACCGGATTCACCGGATTCTGCGGGGAGCTCATGCCAGCCCGAGCTCGGCCAGGATGTCGGCGACCGCCTTGTCCTGCTCGGAGAGGTAGGTGCCGAACTCGTCGCCGGTGACGAAGGAGTCGACCCAGCCGTTCTTCTCCAGCTGTTCCTTCCACTCGTCGGAGTCGTGCATCTTGGTCAGCGAGTCGACCCAGGTCTTCTTCTGCTCGGCGGTGATGCCCGGAGGGGCCACGATGCCGCGCCAGTTGGTGAAGACCAGGTCGATGCCCTGGTCCTTGAGCGTGGGGGCGTCCTTGAGCGCGTCGATCGGCTTCTCGCTGGTCACCGCGAGGACACGCACCTGGCCGGCCTCGATCTGGTCGAGGAACTCACCGAAACCGCTCGCCCCGAAGGCGATCTTGTTGCCGAGGATGGCCGGGAGCAGCTCGCCGCCGCCGTCGTACGAGACGAAGTTGACGTCCTTCGGCTTGATGCCGACGGCCTTCGCCAGCTGCATCGGGAGGAGGTGGTCGGGGCCGCCCGGCGACGAGCCGCCGCCCACGGCGAGCTTCTTGGGGTCTTCCTTCCAGGCGGTGACGAGGTCGTCCATCGTCTTGTACGGGGAGTTCTTCGGCACGACGATCGCGCCGGCCTCCTCGATCAGCTTGGCGATCGGCGTGGTGTCGGTCAGGGTCGCCTCGGACTTGGAGGTGTACGAGGCTCCGACGACGCCCAGGCCCATCTGCATGGCCATCTTGCCGTTGCCCTTCTCGTTCACCAGGCGCTGCAGGCCCACCGTGCCGCTGGCGCCGGGCAGGTTGAACACCTGGACGCCGGAGGCGACGTCGGTGTCCTGCATGACCTGGGTGACGGTGCGGGCGGTGAGGTCGTAACCGCTGCCCGGGGTGTTCGGGACCATGAGGCGCAGCCCCGTCACGGGCTTCCCGTCCCCGCCCCCGCTCCCCTCCTCCTTGTCGGCGGTGGCGCCACAGGCGCTGACCGCGACCATCGAAACGGCGGCAAGAGCTCCGACAACCGCGGCTCGTCGAGTTCTCATGGCTCATCTCTTTCGCTCGGCCGGATCCGGCGCCATGATTGTGCGATTCCTGAGACACCCCGTCTCGGTTCTGTGACCATTGAAGGTTGAGTTCATAGTGGTCATAACGGCACGACAAAGACGGAGCCAGACGCTCGCCGGTGAGCTGCTCGTATGGCAGCTCGCCATTGTCGTGATCGTGCTGGCCGCCGTCGCGGCGGTCTCGCTGGCGCAGTCGAAGGCGACCTTCGACCGGGTCGAGGGACGCCGGGTGACCGCGCTCGCCGAGGAGATGGCGGGCAACCCCCTCGTCCGCACCCAGCTCGTCCGGCCCGCCCCCGCCGAGATGCTCGCGCCGCTGCTCCAGTCCACGCTCACCAGGTCCGGCGTCACCTCGGCCACCGTCTCCGACGCCGACGGCGAGATCGTCGCCTCGACCAACCCCACCCTGGTCGGCACCCGGATGCCGTCCGACGGCCCGCAGGTCGCCGACGGCCGTGGCTGGTCCGGCGAGCTGCCGGTGAACGGCGTCACCGAGCTGGTGGCGCAGGCGCCGGTGCTCCGGGCGGAGACCGACCAGGCCCGCCGCCTCAAGGCCGGGGAGCATCTCGGCACCGTGATGATCGGGCGGGCCTCGCCGTCGGTCGGGCAGCGGCTGGTCGGCGCCTCGTCCTATCTGCTCGTCTACCTCGGCGTCGCCAGCGTCCTCGGAGTGGCCGGCTCCTGGCTGCTGGCCCGGCGGATCAAACGGCAGACCTTCGGTATGGAGCCGCGCGAGATCGCCGGCCTCGCCGAACACCGGGAGGCGATGCTCTTCGGGATCGCCGAGGGCGTGGTGGCCCTCGACCCGCAGCAGCGGCTCACCCTTGTGAACGCCGTCGGACGCGGGCTGCTCGACCTGCCCGAGAACTGCGTCGGGATGAGCCTGGCCGACCTGGGGATCGAGGGGCGGCTGTACGACGTTCTGGCCGGTACCGCGCCCGAGGGGGAGTCCGGCGATCTCGCGCGGCGCGACGAGGTGGTCGTGCGCCGCGGCCGCGTCCTCGTCATGAACCGCATGGACGTCGCCAAGGACGGCCGCCGCCTCGGCTCGGTGACCACCCTGCGTGACCGCACCGAACTCGCCCAGCTGGAAAGGGAGTTGGGCTCCTTCCGCAGCACCACCGAACTGCTGCGCGCCCAGGCGCACGAGTTCTCCAACCAGCTGCACACCATCTCCGGGCTCATCCAGATCGGCGAGCACGACGAGGTCGTACGGTACGTCCGCGCCCTGCGCAAACACCGCGAGTCGCTCGACCTGAACCTCACCAGCCGGGTCCGCGACCGGGCCGTCGCCGCCCTGCTCATGGCCAAGTCGGCGCTCGCCGCGGAACGCAAGGTCCTGCTGAAGATCTCCGAGCGCACGGCCCTGGACCGGCTGGAGCCGACCGACTCCGCGGACGTGGCGACCGTGCTGGGCAACCTCGTGGACAACGCGGTGGACGCGGCGACGAGCGGGACCGGGGCGGGGGACGGCGACCACGAGGCGTGGGTCGAGGTGGAACTGCGCCAGGACGCCTCCAGCGTGGAGATCGTCGTACGGGACTCGGGGCCGGGGGTGGCGCCCGAGCTCGCGCAGGAGGTGTTCTCACACGGGTTCACCACCAAGGCCGCGCAGGGCGGCGACCGGGGGATCGGCCTGGCGCTCACCCGGCTGGTGTGCAAACGCCGGGGCGGTGAGGTGTCGGTGGCCAACACGCGGGCGGGTGCCATGTTCACCGCCCGGATGTCCGTCGGCCGTCCGGCCGACCGAGCGACGGAGGGGGTCAGATGACGGAGGGAGTCCGATGATCGATGTGCTGATCGTGGAGGACGACTTCATGGTCGCCCGGATCCACCGCGGATTCGTCAACGACGTCGACGGTTTCCGGGTGATCGGCACGGCGAACTGCGGGGAGCAGGCGCTCACCGCGGTGGCCGAGCTGCAACCGGACCTGGTCCTGCTCGACCTCTACCTCCCCGACATGTTCGGGCTGGAGATCATCCCGCGGCTGCGCACCGCCGGGCACGACTGCGACGTCATGGTGATCAGCGCGGCGCGCGAGTCCGACGCGGTCCGGGGGGCCGTACGCCAGGGTGTCGTCGACTATCTGCTGAAGCCGTTCGACGCCGGGGATCTGAGGACGCGCCTGGAGCAGTACGCGGCGCGGCGGAGCAACCTGTACGCGGCGGTGGTCAGCGGGCAGTCGGACGTGGACCGGGCGCTGGCGCGGGGAGCGGCGCCGGCGGTCACGGCGGCCAGCCTGCCCAAGGGCATGAGCGTGGAGACCGCCGAGCTGATCGAACGGGAGCTGCGCGCCGTCGACGGCAGCCTCTCCGCCGCCGAGTGCGCGGCCCGGCTCGGGGTGTCACGGGTCAGTGCCCGGCGCTACCTGGAGCACTTCAGCGTCACGGGACAGGCGGAGGTGTCGCTGCGGTACGGGCAGGCGGGGCGGCCCGAGCGGCGGTACAGCTGGGTGGACCGGCCCTAGGCGTACCGCCCGGACTGCGTGTTCAGGGCCGCTCCCAGGCCCGGCTTCCTCCCTGGTCGACCGGGCCGGCCAGCTCCACGATGTCGTCGGACGCGATGTCGTGCAGCCTGATCGCCAGGTCCTCCAGGGCGCGGCTGGCGGCGAGTTCGTCGCCGATCTCGGGGATGGGCCGGTCGATCGGATTGCGGTGGGCCACGCCCCGGCCGGTGATGGTCGACGTGTCCTGAGAAGTGCCCTGCGACATTTCCTGCGTGGTCAGCACGGCCTCGGCGCGGGTGTCGTCGCCGTCCTCGGTGATGTGGATCCGGACGGTCCAGTCCTTGTTCTTGTCTGCCATCGAGATCACTTCCGTACGGGGATGGGGGCCCTACTCACGAGCGTGCGCCTGTTGCCGGGCCGGGGCCAGCGCGAGGCGGCGCGCGGCCTCTGAGGGGCGCCGCTCATCCCGGGGAAGCAGCTCCGCACCTATCCGCTCCTCCCGCGGAGGCATGACAAGTGCCTCCGTGGGCACGATGTGCCGAAAGGTTGCGGAGAGAAGGCTGGTCGCAACGGACCCGAGATACGAGGAGGGCGCCATGAACCGCCAGACCCACGTTCGCGTTCGTGTCACCCGCCGGCCCGCCGCTCCCCGCGACACCAGGGGCGAGATCGACCGGCGCACGCCCTCGGGGCGGATTCTGCCGTACTAGCCGTATCGGACGTACGGGCCGTACTGGACGTGGGGGCCGGGCGCGGCTCAGGTGGCCGGGTCCAGCTCCATGGGCTCGACCTTGCCCTCCAGCATGGTGCCGAGGCCCTGGACCGCGCAGACGTCGGGGCGCTCGGCGATGTGCACGGGCATGCTGGTGGCCTGCCGCAGCATCTCGTCGAAGCCGGGCAGCAGCGCGCTGCCGCCGACCATCATGATCCCGCGGTCGGCGAGGTCGGCGACCAGGTCGGGCGGGCAGTCGCGCAGCACCTTGCCGATGCTGTCGAGGACGCCGGTGAGCGGGGTCTGGATGGCGTCCCGTACGGCGGCGGTGTCGACCTGGACGGAACGGGCGAGGCCGGTGCAGATGTCGCGGCCGTGGATCTCCGTGGAGGCCGGGCCCTGAGGTGTGAGCCCGTTGCCGGACAGGGCGAGCTGTAGCGGGCGTACGTTCTGGCTGGGCAGCATCAGCTCGTGCTCGTGCCGCAGATGCTGCACGATCGCGTGGTCCACGGCCTCGCCACCGACGCGGATGCGTTCGGCGGTGACGATGGCGCCCAGGGAGAGCACGGCGACCTCGGTCGCGGCCGCCCCGCACACCATGATCATGCTGGCCTCGGGCTGCTCGACGGGCAGACCGCACCCGACCGCGGCGGCGATGAGGGTGTCGACCAGTTCGACGCGCCGGGCCCCGAGGCCGACGAGGGTCTCGATGGCGGCGCGCTGGGCGAGCGGGTCGGCGTCGTGCGGGGTGCAGACGGCGGCCCGCAGGAAGGGCTTGCGGCGCAGGGCGCGGCGCATCTTGTCGCCGAGCAGGTGCCGCAGCATCCGCTGCGCCATCTCGATGTCGACGACGGTGCCGCCGGAGACGGGCCGGACGACGCGGATGTAGTCCGGGGTGCGGCCGGTCATCTTCTCCGCGAACTCGCCGACCGCGATGAGAGCGCCGGTACGGGTGTTGACGGCGGCGGCGGAGGGCTGGTCGACGACGAGTCCGGCGCCCTTCACGTAGACGCGCGTCCGGGCCGCCCCCAGGTCGACGGCGAAGTGGCAGCGGCGGAGCTGCTCCAGCGTGGCGGTCATGGGGGGTCCTCCCGAAAACGCAGACCATGGGTCCGCCGGGTGGGTGGCGGGCCTCGCTTGGGATGTGGGTCGTGATTGCGGGGCCGCCGCACGGCGGGCCTCCTTGACATCGATCGTGCGGTCTGTGTAGTGGGGGGCGCCTTCTGGAGGGGGCCGGGTGGGGTGCGGCTGAATGGGGGTTTGTCTGTTATGCCTGGTGCGGGTCCCCCGTAAGGATCTGGCGGGTCCGCGATACGTGGATCCTCGGTACAGGGCTCATCGGTACCGGGCGGCCGTGAGCAGTGGACGGAGGCTGGAAACGAGGAGCACCTCGCTGTTCGTCCCGCGCAGCCGCGTCCGGGTCTGTTCGTCCGGGCAGAAGCCGATGAACGGCACGCCGGCGGCACGGGCGGCGATCTGTTCGGCGACGGTGGACCCGATCAGCACACAGTCGGCGGCGCGCGCACCGAGCCCGTCGAGAGCCTGCTGGAGGACATACGGGTCCGGCATGAGGCGGGTGAGATCCGCGCCGCGACCGTACACACCGCCGGGCACGTGGGAGGTCAGCCCGCGCCACTCCAGGTGCGTCACGGCGGCGAGCCGCGCCCGGTCGGTCACCACGGCCGGGCGGGCGCCGCCCGCGTGCAGGGCGTTGACCAACTGGCTGGACGAGGGGATGGGGCGCGCGGTGCCGGCTGCCAGCACGTCGTGCCGGTCAATCCTGAAGCGCATCCCGTCGGCCAGTTTGTGTCCCGCGAACGCCCGCAGCAGGTCGAGGGTGTTGGCGTACCCCTCCAGGGGGTGACGCGGACCCTCCCGCTCCAGCAGCGGGCGCCCGGAAAGGGCGTCTTCCGGATCCCGCTCCTCCAGGATCAGACGGGCGACGTCCCGGAGGACCTGCCGTTCCTCGTCCGCCGGGTACAACCGGGTGAGCACTCCGTCGAAGCCGAGCAGCACGCAGTCGGCGCGGACGATCAGATCCGACGGAGAGGCTGAGGATCTGGAGGAACCGACGGGGCGCGTCCAGTGCGCGAGGGTGCCGACGGCGGCGGTCCGGAACACGGTCGGGAGGGACCAGTGAACGAGGTAGCCGGGCACGGGCCTGTCACCCAGGGCTTGCCTGAGCTCGTTGCCGTACGAGCCCCGCGCACCCAGCAGTGTGTCGGTGAGCAGTTCCGGCACGTCCAGGTCCGGACTGCTCGCGGCCGTCACGGGGTCCCTGACGCGCCACCTCACCTCGACGCCCGGAACGCCCTCGGGGGCGAGGCGACGCTCCGTCAGGTCGACCTCGAAGTAGTGCCACCTCGCGCGGACGTGCCTGGGTGCCGAGAGGACGACCGCATAGTCCGCGGGGACCAGCTCGCCGCCGGGCAGAGAGACGACGATCTTGGATTCGCCCAGGGGAAGGGGGATCTGTCCGTCGGACGGCATGGGGAAGGGGCCGGCCACCGCCCTGCCGGTCGGCGTCCCGGGCTCGGATGCGCGGGCGAAGGCCGGACTGCGCAGCATGTCGGTCATGTCGATCAGCACGGTCGCGGCGGACGGGTCGGGCACCTCGGCGGGGTGAACGGTGGTGTACCACCCCGTGGCGTCGCTGAGCTGCGTGAACCGGTCCGCGGCGAGGGAGCTATCCGCGACCTCCACGAAGTGCCAGAACTCCGAGACGGCGATGATCGCCTGGAGCCCGGACACGTTCAGCGCGGCAGTGACCGTCTCGGTGTCGGGCCGGTCGCTGTGCACCTCGCCCTCGGCCGGCCCGAACCGCGCCTGCCAGAAGTCGACCCGAAGACGCCGGCCCTCCAGGCGGCCCAGCAGTTCCGGCAGCCCGGCCACCGTCGCCCGGAGGAGAGGGGCTCCGTCCAGGTACGGCCGCAGCAGCAGCGTGAAGCCGCGGTCCGTGTCCCTGAGCAGATACTCGCTCGTCTCGAAACCGCTCGCCTCGACCAGGATCATGACCAGGCGGCGGAGCTCGGCGCGGGCCTCGTCGGTCGGCGGACCGTCCACGAACTCGAAGCCGACGCAGTCACGCTGGTCGGTGTCCGGCTCCTCCTCGACATCGAGGTCCGGCGGGGGCTCGTCGTACGCGTCCTCGACCTGCCCGCCCGACAGCGTGTCCTCGACGGCGAACAGGCTGTCCGGTACGTAGTCCTGGGGGAGCGGGACGTGCTCGGACAGCTCCTCCCGGAGCGTCGGGTGGTCGTCCTCCGGAGGGACGAAGCCCTCCGGCAGCTCGTCGGGGGCGGCGACGAAGCCGTACGCGATGTCGGTGTCGGTGGCCGTGCCGTTGGCCGTGTCGGACGGCTCGTCGTACGCGGCGCCGTCCGCCGAGCCGTCCGGGGCGTCGCCGAACTCGTCACGCAACTCCCGCCCCAGGGCCAGCAGTTCGGGGTTCTGCCCGCCGGACAGCTCGTACTCCTCGTACACCTCCAGGGCCTCCTCGACGCGCCCCTGGCGGCGCAGGGCGATGAGGTAGAGGCGACGGAAGTCCTCACGGGCCGGGTGGAGCCGCAGCAGCTCCGCGAGGTCGGTGGCGGCCCGTTCGAACTCGCCGAGTTCCAGGTCGAGTTCGGCGCGCCCCCGCAGCAGCCCGAGGCGGAGCTGCTGGAGGCGGGTGCGGGCGGTGCGGGCGGCGGGTCCGGGGACGTTCGCGAGGGCGTCGTCGCCGCTCCAGAGGCTCAGCGCCTCGGTGACCAGGGCGCGGGCGTCGGCGAAGGAACCGGCCCCGCGGGCCTCGTCGGCCCGGCGGACCAGTTCGTCGCAGTGGACGATGTCCACGTAGTCCACGCTGGTGTGCAGGGCGTAACGGCCGCCGGAGTGCGAGGCCAGGGCGCCGGAGCCCAGTGAGATCCGCAGCCGGGAGGCCATCCTGCTCAGTTCGGCCCTGGTGTCCGCCGGCCTGTCGTCCGCGTCCCACAGCCCGTCCCTGAGTTCGTCGTGGGTCGCGGCGCGGCCGTGCTTGAACAGCAGCATGGCGAGCATGGCGGCGCAGGACGGCGGCACATGGAGGGGGTGGTCCGGGAACCCGGCCCGCAGCGGGCCCAGGACCTGGTAGCGGAGCTGGTCGTACGACTCACGGGGCAGCGGGGACCGGCTCAGCTCGACGAGTCGGTCCAGGCCCTCCCTCATGCGGTCCGCGGACATGAGTGCGGTGAGTGCCTCCGCGAACGGTGCCCGGAGGACGGGCGGCAGATGAACCAGTCGGTCGGGCTGCAGCCAGCCCTTCGGAGGGGACGAGCCGGCCGCCAGCTGGAACAGCAGCGCGCCGAGTGCCTGTCGGTCCTCGGCGATCGTCCCCGAGGGCCGACCCGTCGGGGCGAGCTTGAGTGCTCCGTCGGGCAGCAGGACGACCCGCGACATGATCAGGCCGCCGTGGGTGACACCGGCGTCGTGGAGGGCCATGACGGCCTGCGTGAGCTGGGCGGCGACGGACACCATCAGGGGCGCCGGCAGATCGTAACCGCTGCCCGCCACCAGGGAGTTGAGGTCGATGCCGTCCAGGTGCTCCGTGACGAGGTAGGCCGAGTCCGCGTCGAAGCCGAAGTCGTGCACGGTCGCCACATGGCGGTCGTCGAGGTCTCGGAGTGCCTGTGCGTCCCGGTGGAACGCGGCCCGCCAGTCGGGAACCGTGACCGGTTTGATCAGCCGCACGGTCACGATCCGGTCCGCTTCCGTGTCCTGGGCCCGCCACTGCTCCGAGTAGGGCGCCAGCTTCTCCAGCAGCCGGTAACGGCCGCCCACGAGCCTGGGAGCGGGTTCCGTCGCGGGTTCCGTCGCGGGTTCAGGGGCGGGTCCCGGTCCTGAACCCGAACCCTCTTCCGGAACCGGCGCCCGGTGGCCTCCGCCCAGCGCCTCCACACTCTCCGGACGCACCGTGGCGAACGGCTCGGCGTCCGCCACGGTCGCCGTACCCGACGCCGCCGGGGTCGACGCCCGGAACTCGCCCGGTGCCACGCCGGCCCGTTCGTCGATCAACCCGCCCACGTGGGCCAGCAGTTCGGTCGTCCGCTCGCGTGCCGTCCGCGGCAGGCTGCGCAGCAGCAGCTCCCGCACCCCGTCCCGGAAGGCGTACGACCCGGGTGGGCCGGGCACGCCCGTGAGCATGCCGCTGAGGATGACCTCCGCGAGGTGCTGGGGGCGGGGGCGCGGTTCGAGGCCGGCGTGGACCAGACGCATGACCGGCAGGTCCGGGCGGCCCAGCGCGAGATGGCCGGCCAGCCGGAACGCCTCCGGGGAGGCCGTCGCGCGAAAGCGCAGGACCAGTTCCTCGGGGGACAGGACGGTGAGGTCCGTACGGTCGTCGGAGTCGCCCGGCGGTCCGTGCAGCAGGGCCGCGGCCCCGGGGACCTCCCGGCCGCGCGGCGCCGCGACCAGCGAGGCCCAGTTCGCCAGCCAGTCCGGGCCCGGCTCCAGCACGGGCACCGCGACCGCGCCGTCGGGCTCGGCCTCCGGCTCGTCGTACGGCAGGAAGACCAGGGAGGCCGAGGGCGCCGCCGGATGCGGTGCCGACAGCCGGCCGGGGGCGGCGGGCAGGGCCGTGTCCCGCCAGAGGTGTTCCGGCAGGGGCTGTACGACGGCCAGCGGCATCCGGTGCGCCCAGCGACGCAGCGTGCCGAACCAGCGTGGGCCGACCGGGCCCTGGCGCCACTGCGGGCCCATGCAGTCGCTGACCAGAAGGGTGACCGTGCGCCCGTCGGTGGGTGTCGGGGTGCCGGGGCGCACGCTGCCGTCGGGGTCGGCGCGGTGCACGGTGACCGTGCGGAAGATGCCCGACTGGGCGAGCGTCGTGTGCAGTTCACGGATCAGGGGGCGCCACACCGCCATCGTGGGGCCGGCGTCGTACACCAGGTTCAGCCGCAGCCAGCGCTCCCGTGCCGGGCGCAGCACGGGCAGCCACCACTCGGGGGCGGCGCCCAGCCGGGCGATGCGGTCGGCGGTGGCCCGCTCGTCCAGTTCGAGGCGGTCGGGCGCGTCGGTACGGCGTTTGAGCGGGCGCAGGGAGCGCTGGAGGGCCAGCGGGTGGCGCAGCATCGGGGGCGCGGGGGCCAGGAGGGTGGCGTGCGGGACGGCGGGCGGGGCCGGGGCCGGGGCCGGCGTCTGCGGGGGGGGGAGGTGGAGCGGGGCACGCGGGGGTGCCACGGGCGTGGGCCGGGGTGGGCTCGGGGTGCCGTCGTGCGGCTGCTCCCGTGGAGGAGGCGGTGTCGGCGAGGGGGCGTCAGGGGCACGCACCTCTTCGGCGGCGGCTTCCGGGGCCGCCTCGGCGGGCTCCATGTGGCGGGCCAGCCACAGGAGTTCGGCCAGTTCGAGCGGGGTCGGGCGCACCCCGCCGGACGCCTCGGCCAGCACGTCGGCCAGGCGGACCAGCGGCGGGCGCCGACCGGCGCGCTCAGAAGGCATCGGTCGGCGACGCCTCACTCAGATACGGCATCAGCTGCTCGGCCAGCTCGTCCAGGGAGTCGATGTCCAGGCCGGAGGAGCGGGCCAGGTAGATCGCGTTGAGGAGCTGGTCGGTGGCCAGGTCACCACCGCCCACCCGGGACAGGAACCGGCTGATCAGGGTCTGTGCGTAGGCGTCGGGCTCCCCGTCGAAGTGGGCGCGGACGATGTCGGCGAGATGACGGTCGTCGGGCTGCCGCAGGCGCAGTGTGACGCAGCGGCGCAGGAAGGCGGGCGGGAACTCGCGCTCCCCGTTGCTGGTGAGGACCACGAACGGGAAGGTCCGGCAGCGGACCCGGCCGCCCTCCACCGCCACCCGTTGGTCGGTGCCGTCGATCATCACCTCGGCGGTGGGGGTCTCGCGGGCGGTGCGGATCAGCTCGGGGATCTCGTACTGTCCCTCCTCCAGGACGTTCAGCAGGTCGTTGGGCAGATCGAGGTCGCTCTTGTCGATCTCGTCGATGAGAAGGGCGCGGGGGCGGGCGTAAGGGAGGAGGGCGGTGCCGAGCGGGCCGAGGCGCAGATGGTCCTCGATGCCGGCCTCCGCCGCGGGTGCGTTCCGGGCCGCGTACAGCCGGGACAGCGGGTCGTACTGGTAGAGGCCGTCGTGGAGCGTGCTCCGGCTGGTGATGTTCCAGCGCAGGACCGGGCCGAGCCCGAGCTCGCGGGCGACCGCGTACACGAGGGAGGACTTGCCGGTGCCGGGCGGGCCCGTCACCAGCAGCGGGCGCCTCAAGTAGAGGGCGGCGTTGACCAGTTGGACCGTCTGTGACGTGGCCCGGTACGTCTCGGCGCGGTGGGTGCGGTCCGGGGAGACGGCGTCGGCGTCGGCGGTCGCGTCCGGCGGATCGAGCACCGGGCCGCCGTTGAAGGCACGCCAGGGCGGGGGCGGCGGCAGCAGGGTGATGCCGTCGTGCGGCTCGTTGGTGCCGGTGTAGACGGGCCACAGGGGCATGGGTCTCTTCTCCGTGGGGTACGGCGGCTCAGGCGACCGGGGAGTGCAGGCTGGCGGCGGGTTCGGGGAAGCAGCGAGGGTCGTCCCACAGGAGCTGGACGTCCGTCGCCCAGTGCCGCTCCGGATCGTCGTCCGCGTCCGCGGTCTCCCGTAACTCGCGGACGCGGCGCGGCAGTTCGGTGGGCGGGACGTCGGCGACCGAGGCGCTGAGCGCGTCGAGGAACGCGGCGCCGGAGCAGGGGCCCTCGTGCTGGGCGTCGACGCAGCCCGTGCGCGGCCACAGCAGCACCGGCACCGGGGTGTTGAGTCCGGCCTCGAAGTGCGACCGCGCGGCGTTGGGCGGGAAGGAGTAGCCGGCCAGGTCGGCGTCCGCGTCGCGCAGCCGCTTGCGCAGGCTCGGCGCGCGCTCCGGGGAGCCGCAGTCCACGCGGTGCAGCTGCGTGCGGGAACGGTCGTCCAGCTTGTGCCACTTCTTGGCGAGCCGATGACGCAGCTGCCCGCTGCGGAGCCGGGACCGGTCCACGACGACGAGAGGATAGGCGCAGCCCAGCGGGGTGGAGTCCGCCGCGCCGCACTCCCAGCGCGCCACCGGCTCGTTCAGCCACTCACGAGGGAGTGCGAAGGTGATCAACTCCTCGGCTCCGGGCGCGAGTTGGGCGAAGGCGTCGTCGATGTGCCGCTGGACGTACTCCCGGACGGCGCCGCGCGCGAGGCGCTCCGAGCCCACACGCCGTCGCTGGCCCTCGCGGTAGGCGGACACCTCGACGGTGACCTGGTCGGCGCCGGCGCCGCTGTGGTCGATCTCGACCAGGATCGGCGACCACGACGAGACGGCGGCAGTGGCAGCGGCAGTCGCACCGGCAGCGGTAGCAGTACGGGTAGCCGCGGTGGCCGCGGCGGGCTTGGGGGAGGGCGGGTCCAGCAGTTCCTGGAGCCGCTCGGCGAACCGGGTCACCGCCTCCGCGCCGGGCACCTCCCACTGCACATACCCGGCGGCCGCGCCCAGCGAGGTGAAGCCGGGCCCGGGAAGCGGCGGGCCGAAGGGGCCGACGGCGTCGACGTACAGCCGGTTCGCGTCGCAGCCCAGCCCTTCCGCCACCGCCCGGCGCACCAGGGTGTACAGCCGGCGTACGGCGTCGGGGTGGTGGTCGGGGGTGGGCACCCGCTCGCCCAGTTCGGGGTGATAGCGGGCCATGACCTGGGTCGGCAGCATCCGGGCGACCCGGATGTCCCGCTCGCTCGCGACGGTCGACACCATGCCGACCACCCGGCCGTCCGCCAGCGTCACCGCCGCGCCGCTGAACCCGGCGGCCAGGGGCTGCCCGTGGGCCGTCACGGCCTCCAGCTGGCGCCACTCGTCCGAGACCAGCGGGCCGGGCACGGCCTGGTACCGGGCGAGCATGCCCTCGTCGTACCCCCTGGGAAAGCCGTACGCCACCAGGGTGGGGGCGGGGTCGCCCAGCTCGGCGCCGGGCGGTGCGAACTCGGCCGGTGCCAGCGGTACTTCGCGGTCCAGCTCCAGGACGGCCAGGTCACCGGGGTCGGCCGCACCGCCGGACCAGCCGCCGTGGACGGCCACGGCGGCCGGCAGCGCGCTGAGTTCCCTGCTGTTGGGGAAGGCCACCGTCACCGCCGATCTGCCGCTCCACCGCACGACATGGGCGCAGGTGACCACGCGGCGCGGGGAGACCAGGAAGCCCGCGCCGACCTCGTTCCCGCAGACGATCCGGGCGTGCCAGGCAGCGCTGCTCATGACCGGTCGGCGGCCTCCTGATCCGCGGGTACCCGCCCGGGTGACCAGCTGAGCTTCACCACCAGGTGCCCCTCCGTCGACCCCTTGGCGATCACCGCTCCGGCCTCCGCGGTGAGTTTCACGCCGAATTCGAGTTCCACGGTGTCCGGTTTGAGCGACCCGTCCCGGAAGACCCGCAACGCGGAGTCCGCCGCCGCGCGGACCCCGTCCAGCGCGTTCTCGAAGGTGCGGGTCGCCCGGTCGGGGCCGTCACCGCGCGACACGAGCCGGGCGCCGGACTCGTCGTCGACGCCCTCCACGACGACGCGCGCGCCGCCGGCGGTCTCGAACTCCATCAACCCGTCCATGGCGCTGCTCGCTCCCCCGTGGTGTGTGACCTCGACGAACTCCATTGTTGCGGACGGTGCTTGGTGATGTCGCGGGTTCGGCTGTGCGGGATTCGCGGAGCCGTACGGGGAGGCGGGTGCCGGGGCCGAGGGGCCGGGGCCGGGCAGGCGGGACTTCGCGGACAGGGCTAAGGGTTGTCCCGTAAATGATCTCCGGCATGCTGGATGACCTGTGCGTTTCCCCGTCACCCGGCGAGGGCAAGGTTGTGCAGGCGGGCGATGCCG
>NZ_LGUR01000226.1 GCF_001270495.1 Streptomyces viridochromogenes | reverse complement strand
CCGCACCCCTCGGGACAACTCCCCCCGCCCCTGCCTTGGCAAGCCCAACTCCGCCGTCACGGCCGAGTTGCAGTACTCCCGCACCGCGCTGGTCCGCGCCACCACGCGCCCCCGGTGCACCACGATGCGGCTGTACGCCAGCGACAGGGCCCCCGCCAGCCGGTCCCCGCGCACCGCCAGCAACTCGGCCGGGAAGCCCGCCTCCACCCGCACCTCGGGCAGGCCCAGCACCGCACGCGCCGACGCGCTCACGGCGTCGTACGCGTCCTCGGGGCGCAGCCCGTGGCGTGAGGCCAGCAGGTAGGCGGCCTCCAGCGGGTCTCCGCGTCCCACCGGATTCGCTACGTCCCGCAGGGCGCCGCTTCCGGCAGCGACCCGTACGCCGGCGGCGCGCAGCAGTCGTACGGGCGCTGTGTTCCGCCGTTCCGCGCCCCCGCAGCCGCCCTGCGGCAGGCACACCACCGTCACCCCGGCAGCCGCCAGCTGGTCCGCGGTGCGGGAGGCCGTCTGGGCGGGCAGCCGGCCCAGGCCGCCGCAGGGCCCGAGGGCCACGCCGGGGCGCAGTCCGCCGGCCATCGCGGCGAGCCGGGCCAGGCGCGCCGGGTCGGTGCCGTCGGTGTGCAGGTCGACGGGGCAGCCGTGCTCGGAGGCGACCTCCAGGACGGCCTCCACGTAACCCGTCGGATCCGGGTCCAGATCCGGGCAGCCGCCGACCACCGACGCGCCCATCTTCAGCGCGTCCCGCAGCATCGCCAGCCCGTCGGCGCCGGCCACTCCGGTCAGCAGCCGGGGCACCGCCACCGTCGTCAACTCGGTGAGCCCGCGCAGTGCACGCCGTGCCCGAAGTACGGCGGTCAGGGCGCCCAGCCCCTGAACGTCGCCCACGCGCACGTGTGCCCGCAGCACGGTCGCCCCGTGCCCGAGCTGGAGCAAGGCGGCCTCGGTCGCCCGGCGCTGGACGTCCTGGGGGTCGTACGAGACGGGTCCGCCCTCGTCGGCGGAGAGTGCGGTGTCGGCGTGGGTGTGCGCTTCGGCCGGGGCCGGCAGGAGCAGATAACCGCCGAGGTCCACACGCGTGCCGCACGCGCGCGTGCCGTCCCCCGCCAGGCTTCCGGCCGTGCCGACCGCCTCGATGCGCCCGGCGCCCAGCCGTACGTCCACGGTCCGGCCGTCGGTGAGCCGCGCCCCGCAGAGCAGCAGTGCACCCGGGTCGGCCGGTCCGGACGAGCCCGACGAGGACGACGAGTGGGGCGGCTGGGGGTGGCTGTCGGGCATCGCGCTCCAGAGGCAAGATCACGCAGAGTGAGTCGAGCCTAGGGTGGCGATCCGGCCCTGGCGCGCAGGAGCGCAATAGTCGTACTGGTGTGGTCCGCCGAACGGAGCCGGGCCCCGCGGTACCGCAGTGGCCTGCGAGGCGTCTGTGTGGTCCGTCGTTCGGCCCTCGGCAGGGGCCGCGAAACGGATTTGGGTGAACGGCGGCCGAGCGTGTAATGTCTTCATCGCTCGCCCCAATAGCTCAGTCGGTAGAGCGTCTCCATGGTAAGGAGAAGGTCTACGGTTCGATTCCGTATTGGGGCTCTGGTGTGGGAGGTTCCCGCCGCAAGGCGGGTTCCGATCGCATCACAGCGGTGTAGCTCAGTCGGTAGAGCAAGCGGCTCATAATCGCTGTGTCACCGGTTCAAGTCCGGTCACCGCTACTGACAGTAGCCGATTGTGGGGTCGGTCCTTCGATCGGCTACTCTTTTATGCGTTAAATCAGTCCTATCCGTTCGTCAAGGAGCACTCACGTGGCTGCCACCGACGTCCGCCCGAAGATCACGCTGGCCTGCGTGGAGTGCAAGGAGCGGAACTACATCACCAAGAAGAACCGGCGTAACAACCCGGACCGACTTGAGATGAAGAAGCACTGCCCGCGTTGCAACGCGCACACCGCGCACCGCGAAACGCGATAAATCAGGCTCGTACGCGAGGCCGTCCCCTTCAGTAGGGGGGCGGCCTCGCGTCGTTTCCGCCCCGGTTACCGGTCGGTTGGGCCGATCGAGGTGAACCAGCAGGTCAACGGCATTAGACAGCAGGAGGTGCCGAGCCATGGCGCTCGACCAGTCCTTCGTGGGGCGGAGCTACCCGCCCACCGACCCCTATGAGGTGGGCCGGGAGAAGATCCGTGAATTCGCGGAGGCGGTGGGGGACGCCAACCCGGCGTACACGGACCCGGAGGCCGCCAAGGCGCTCGGTCACCCCGATGTGATCGCCCCGCCGACCTTTGTCTTCTCGATCACTTTCAAGGCCGCGGGACAGGTCGTCCAGGACCCGCAGCTCGGCCTGGACTACAGCCGAGTCGTGCACGGCGACCAGAAGTTCGCGTACTCCCGCCCGGTGCGCGCCGGCGACCGGCTGACGGTCACCTCGACCATCGAGGCGGTCAAGACCATGGCGGGCAACGACATCCTGGACGTCCGCGGCGAGGTCCACGACGAGGCGGGGGAGCATGTCGTGACCGCCTGGACGAAGCTCGTGGCCCGTGGGCTGGGCGCCGAAGAAGGGGAGGCGTGAGACCGATGGCGGCAAAGATTGCGTACGGTGACGTCGAGGTCGGCACCGAACTGCCGGCCCAGGACTTTCCCGTGACTCGCGCCACACTCGTTCAGTACGCGGGCGCCTCCGGTGACTTCAACCCGATCCACTGGAACGAGAAGTTCGCCAAGGAGGTCGGGCTGCCGGACGTCATCGCGCACGGCATGTTCACGATGGCCGAGGCGATCCGTGTGGTCACCGACTGGACCGGCGATCCGGCCGCGGTGGTCGAGTACGGCGTTCGCTTCACCAAGCCCGTCGTCGTGCCGAACGACGACCTGGGCGCCACGATCGAGGTCAGCGGCAAGGTCGCGGCCAAGCTCGACGACAACAGGGTCCGCGTGGACCTGCTCGTGAAGAGCGCCGGGCAGAAGGTGCTCGGGATGTCGCGAGCGGTCGTACAGCTGGCGTGAGCGGCACGCGCGTGCCGTGAGGTAAGGGGCGTTCTCCATGGCGGGGCGCCCCTTACGTATGTTCGGGGCTTCCCCTTGAACAAGTTAGTGATTGAGTACTAACTTACTTGCATGGTCAGGATGAGCGCAGAGGAGAGGCGCGAGAGTGTCATTCGCGCGGCGACGAAGGAGTTCGCTCGCGGTGGCTACTACGGCACGTCGACCGATGCGATCGCCAAGCGGGTCGGTGTCTCGCAGCCGTACCTCTTCCGGCTCTTCCCGAGCAAGAAGGCCATCTTCCTGGCGGCGGCGGAACGCTGCGTGGAGGACACCATCCGGATGTTCGCGGAGGCCGCCGAGGGGCTGGAGGGTGAAGAGGCCCTGCATGCCATGGCCAACGCGTACACGAAGGCCATGACCGAACAGCCCGAGCGGCTGATGATGCAGATGCAGATGTACCTCGCCGTGGCGGCCGCCGAGCAGGAGGGCGACCACGAGTTCGGCGAGGCGGTGCGCGCCGGCTGGATGCGGCTCTGGGACACCGTCCATCTGCCGCTGGGTGCCGACGAGAGCGAGACGACGACCTTCCTGGCGTTCGGGATGCTCATCAACTGCCTGATGGCCATGGGCTTCCCTCCTGAGCACCGGGTCTGGCAGGGCATGTATCCGTCGGCCCGGCTCAAGGGTCGGCTGGAGGCGTAGGAGTCTCAGGAACAGGGGCGAGTGGCCGCCTTTTCACGCCCATGAAAGTTAGTTATCAATAACTAATCATCGGAAGTGATCACTCTCTGGGGGAGCGATGTCAGAGCAGACCGCACGTCGCACGGGAGTCGTCTGGGCCCTGGTCATCACCAGCGTCGCCGGATTCATGGCGGCACTCGACAATCTCGTCGTCACCACCGCACTGCCCTCCATCCGCGAGGACCTGGGCGGCTCGCTGCCCGACCTGGAGTGGACGGTGAGTGCGTACACACTCACCTTCGCCGTCCTGCTGATGTTCGGTGCCGCGCTCGGCGACCGCTTCGGCCGCCGTCGGCTCTTCCTCGTCGGCATCGCGATCTTCACCGGCGCGTCCGCCGCCGCGGCCCTCGCGCCCGGTCTCGACTCCCTCATCGCCGCCCGCGCGGTGCAGGGGGTCGGCGCGGCGATCATGATGCCGCTGACGCTGACCCTGCTGACCGCGGCCGTTCCTGCGGCCAAGCGCGGGATGGCGTACGGCATCTGGGGTGCCGTCAACGGGCTCGCGGTCGCGTCCGGGCCGCTCATCGGCGGCAGCCTCACCGAGCACATCTCCTGGCAGTGGATCTTCTGGCTGAACGTTCCGCTGGGCCTGGCCCTGCTGCCGCCGGCCCGACTGCGCCTGACCGAGTCGTACGGCACCGGCTCCGCACTCGACGTCCCCGGCACCCTGCTCGCCAGCGGCGGACTGTTCGGGATCGTGTACGGCCTGGTGCGCGGGCCCGCCGACGGCTGGACCGGCCCGCTGGTTCTGACCGGCCTGTTCGCCGGAGGGGCGCTGCTCGTGGGGTTCGTCCTCTACAGCACCCGCGCCAAGAACGCGATGCTGCCGATGCGGCTGTTCCGATCCCGGGCGTTCTCCGGGATCAACGCCGCGAGCCTGCTGATGTTCCTCGGCATGTTCGGGTCGATCTTCCTGCTCAGCCAGTACATGCAGGGCGTGCTCGGCTACTCCCCGACCGAGGCGGGGCTGCGGATGCTGCCGTGGACCGGCATGCCGATGCTGGTCGCGCCGATCGCCGGCATCCTCTCCGACCGGATCGGCGGCCGGCCCGTCGTCGCCACCGGCCTGTTCTTCCAGGCCGCCGGTCTCGCCTACATGGCCTCCGTGGTCACTGTCGACGCCTCCTACGCCGCCCAGCTGCCGGGCCTGATCATCAGCGGCGTCGGCATGGCCCTGTTCTTCGCGCCGGCGGCCAACCTGGTCATGTCCAGCGTCCGCGCCTCGGAACAGGGCATCGCCTCCGGCGCCAACAACGCGCTGCGTGAGGTGGGTGGGGCACTCGGCATAGCCGTCATGGCGTCGATCTTCTCCGCGCAGGGGGGTTACGAGACCGGCCAGACCTTCGTCGACGGCCTGCGGCCCGCGCTGGTCACCGGGGCGGCGGTGGTGGCTCTCGCCGGAGTCGCTGCCTTGCTGATCCCGGGCCGGCGGCGGGGCGGCAGCGCCGTGAGCCCGACCGAGCGGGTGCAGGAGCCCGTGCTGGAGCCCGTGGTGGAGTCGGCCTCCCGCTGACCTTCCCGACAGCACCCCGACCATGAGGAGCAGTCATGCCCACCCTTCCCTGGACCGTGCCGAACCCCGCGCCCCGCCACACTGAGGTGCACGTCTTCGCCTCACGCTTCGAGACCCGCACCTTCTGGGGAGCGCTCCGCTTCCTCGCCCGCACGCCGGGTGTCTGGCGGCAGGTGAGCCGGGCGCCCGGAGCGTACGGGGCCTCCTTGAAGGCCGAGCCGTTCAAGCGGACCTTCTGGACGCTGTCCGCCTGGGAGTCGCCCGCGGCGCTCAAGGCCTTCGCCCGCGCGGGCGTCCATGCCCCGACGTCGCAGGGCCTGTCCGCGCAGATGCGGGACGCGAAGTTCGCCACCTGGCAGGCGTCGAGCGACGAACTTCCGCTCGACTGGACGGAGGCGTTCCGGCGTCTGACGTGAACCGCACGCGCGCGTGGTGCGCGCATGAGCCCCGGCGCTCCGCATGGGTGCCGGGGCTGTCAGTGCCGTCTCGTAGTCTTGAGCCCGTGCAGGAACTCCACGACGCCCCCCTCGCCCCCCTGACCACCTTCCGGCTGGGCGGCCCCGCCACCCGCCTGGTCACCGCCACCACCGACGCCGAGGTCATCGACGTCGTGCGGGAGGCGGACGCCAACGGGACCCCGTTGCTGCTCATCGGCGGCGGATCGAACCTGGTCATCGGGGACAAGGGCTTCGCGGGAACCGCGCTCGTCATCGCCACGAAGGGCTTCGAGCTGGACGGCACGACGCTCGAACTGGCAGCCGGCGAGGTGTGGACCGACGCCGTCGCCCGGACCGTGGAAGCGGGCCTCGCCGGGGTCGAGTGCCTCGCCGGAATCCCCGGCTCCGCGGGCGCCACGCCGATCCAGAACGTGGGTGCGTACGGCCAGGAGGTCTCCTCGACGATCACCGAGGTGATCGCGTACGACCGCCACGCCGGCGAGACCGTCGTCGTCCCGAACGCCGACTGTGCCTTCTCCTACCGCCGCAGCCGCTTCAAGGCCGACCCCGACCGCTACGTCGTCCTGCGCGTCCGTTTCCGGCTGGAGGACGCCGACGGACTCTCCGCCCCCATCAAGTACGCCGAGACGGCCCGCGCCCTCGGCGTCGAACCCGGCGACCGCGTCCCCCTGACCGCCGCTCGCGAGACGGTGCTGAAGCTGCGTACGGGGAAGGGCATGGTCCTGGACCCCGAGGACCACGACACCTGGTCGGCCGGCTCCTTCTTCACCAATCCGATCCTCACCGACCAGCAGTTCACAGCGTTCCACGCACGTGTGCGCGAGCACCTCGGCGACGGCGTGGAGCCGCCCGCGTACCCGGCGGGGGAGGGGCACACCAAGACCTCCGCGGCCTGGCTCATCGACAAGGCGGGCTTCACCAAGGGCTACGGCACCGGCCCCGCCCGGATCTCCACCAAGCACACCCTCGCCCTCACCAACCGCGGCGGAGCGACCACCGAGGACCTCCTGGGCCTCGCCCGCGAGGTCGTCGCAGGCGTCCGCGAGGCCTTCGGCATCACGCTGGTCAACGAGCCGGTGACGGTCGGCGTCAGCCTGTAGCGCGGCGCGGCGAGACGCTCAGTAGGCCACGCCCACGCCCTGCTTCACCGTGGCCCGGTCGCCGAGCGTGGCCAGCATGGCGTGGGCCACGTCGGCGCGCGCCAGGAAGCGCCCCGCGCACGGAAAGCCGCCCAGCACCTTCCGGTACGTCCCGGTGAGCGGCTTGTCCTGAAGCCGCGGCGGCCGTACGACCGTCCAGTCCGTGGCACTGCGAGCCAGCTCGGCCTCCATCTCCCGCAGGTCGGCGTAGATGTCCTTCAGGACCGCCGAGACGATGCCGCGCACGGCGCGGTCGAGGAACCCGTCGCCCTCCGGCGCGGGGCCGACCGGCGCCGCGCTCACCACGACCAGTCGCCGCACGCCCTCGGACTCGACGGCGCCAAGCACCGTACGCGTCAGCCGCGCCGCGATCCCGGCGTCCTTGCGGCTGCGCGCACCGAGCCCTGACAGCACCGCGTCCCGCCCGGCGACTGCGGGGCGCAGGGCCTGCGCGTCCGTCAGGTCCGCGCGGAACACCTCCAGCCGCTCACCGGCCATGGTGAACCGTGCCGGATCACGCACCACTGCCGTGACCTGGTGCCCCGCGTCCAGCGCCTGACGGACGATCTCCTGGCCGGTGCCGCCGGTGGCACCGAAGACAGTGAGTTTCATGGGGTCTCCCGAGGACGAGTCGCGGGTGGGTGAGTATTCACTCACCTCTGCTCCTACTAGAGTGAGTAAGCACTCACCCACCCGTCAAGGGCGATTGGACATCTCATGGAGAACAAGCCGACCCGCGTCCGACTCCTCGACGCCGCACACGAGTTGATGCGCACGGTCGGGCTGGCGCGGGCCACGACGAAGGAGATCGCACGGGCGGCAGGGTGTTCCGAGGCAGCGCTGTACAAGCACTTCGACAGCAAGGAAGAGCTGTTCATCAGCGTGCTCACCGAGCGGCTGCCCCCGCTCCGCCCCCTGCTCAGCAGCCTCGCCGCCGAGCCAGGGCGGCACGCGCTCACGGAGAACCTCACCGAGATCGCCCGCCAGGCGGCCCTGTTCTACGAACAGAGCTTCCCGATCGCCGCGTCCCTCTACGCCCAGACCGACCTCAAGCGGCGCCATGACGACGCCGTACGGCAGATGGGGGTGGGCCCGCACGTGCCGATCCAGGAACTCGACACCTATCTGCGGGCCGAGCAGGAACTGGGGAGGGTCAGCACGGACGCGGACACGTTCGCGGCCGCGTCGCTGCTGATGGGCGCCTGCGCGCAGCGGGCGTTCGCCTACGACGCCACAAAGGAGGCCGTACGTCCGCCGGTGGACGAGTTCGCCGCCCGGCTGGCCCGCACGCTGCTGGCCGGCATCGCCGACTGAGCCGAGCCAGGGCGCATCCGGCGCATCAGGCACACCCTGCGGGCTACGCGGGCAGGGCGAGCCAGTCCTCCACCCCTGCCAGCAGCTTCGCCTTCGTCTCCTCCGGAGCCGCGGACCCCCGCACCGACTGCCGGGCCAGCTCCGCCAGCTCCTCGTCCGTGAAGGCGTGGTGGTGGCGGGCGATGTCGTACTGGGCGGCCAGACGCGAGCCGAAGAGCAGGGGGTCGTCGGCGCCCAGGGCCATCGGGACGCCGGCGTCGTACAGCGTCCGCAGCGGGACGTCCTCGGGCTTCTCGTAGACGCCGAGGGCGACGTTCGAGGCGGGGCACACCTCGCATGTGACGCCCCTGTCGGCGAGGCGCTTCAGCAGCCGCGGATCCTCGGCCGCCCGCACCCCGTGGCCGATCCGGTTCGCGTCCAGGTCGTCCAGGCAGTCACGGACCGAGGACGGACCGGTCAGCTCGCCACCGTGCGGGGCCGACAGCAGGCCACCCTCACTGGCGATGTGGAAGGCGCGGTCGAAGTCGCGCGCCATGCCCCGGCGTTCGTCGTTCGACAACCCGAAGCCGACCACGCCCCGGTCGGCGTACCGCACCGCCAGACGCGCCAGCGTGCGGGCGTCCAGAGGGTGCTTCATACGGTTCGCGGCGACCAGGACACGCATCCCGAGCCCGGTGTCCCGCG
Organism: Streptomyces viridochromogenes; assembly: GCF_001270495.1. Taxonomy (GTDB): domain Bacteria; phylum Actinomycetota; class Actinomycetes; order Streptomycetales; family Streptomycetaceae; genus Streptomyces; species Streptomyces viridochromogenes_A. Next base: position 53,306 of record NZ_LGUR01000226.1, on the reverse strand, counting down.
ACGCCGTCTCCACCGCGTCCAGGATGACCTCCAGCGCCGGGATCAGTCCGCCCAGCCGGGGCGCGTACGACGTCGGGTCGACCTGGATCTCCAGCCAGCCCGAGCCGTCGTTCAGATCCTCCTCCGCGGCCTCCCTGACCAGGCGCTGGATGTCCTCCGGCTGCCGTAGGCACGAGCGCGCCGCGTCATACAGGCGCTGGAAGCGGAACCAGCCCCGCTCGTCCGTCGCCCGCAGCTTCGGCGGCTCCCCGCTGGTCAGCGCGTCGGTCAGCGCCTCGGGCAGACGTACGCCGTATTTGTCGGCCAGTTCCAGCAGGGTCGTAGGCCGCATCGACCCGGTGAAGTGCAGGTGCAGATGGGCTTTCGGCAGTTCAGAGACATCACGTACACGCTCCATTCCAGGATCCTGCCGTACGTGTCCGCCGTCCCGGTAGCGCTTTCGCCATTAGTGGTCTTGCTCGCACAAACAAACGGGGCACATACCAAACTCGGTATGTGCCCCGGGCCGATGCGGAACCGTCAGTCCCGCGCCTCGGCCAGCAGCTTCTGGATGCGGCTCACGCCCTCGACGAGGTCCTCGTCACCGAGCGCGTACGACAGTCGCAGATAGCCCGGCGTGCCGAAGGCCTCACCCGGGACGACCGCGACCTCGGCCTCCTCCAGGATGAGCGCGGCCAGCTCGACCGAGTCCTGGGGGCGCTTGCCGCGGATCTCCTTGCCGATGAGGGCCTTCACCGAGGGGTACGCGTAGAAGGCGCCCTCGGGCTCCGGGCAGACCACGCCGTCGATCTCGTTGAGCATCCGGACGATCGTCTTGCGGCGGCGGTCGAAGGCCTCGCGCATCTTCGCGACCGCGTCCAGGTCACCGGAGACGGCGGCGAGCGCGGCGACCTGCGCCACGTTCGAGACGTTCGACGTCGCGTGCGACTGGAGGTTGGTCGCGGCCTTCACCACGTCCTTCGGGCCGATGATCCAGCCGACCCGCCAGCCCGTCATGGCGTACGTCTTGGCCACACCGTTGACCACGATGCACTTGTCGCGCAGCTCGGGCAGGACGGCGGGCAGCGACACGGACACCGCGTCGCCGTAGACCAGGTGCTCGTAGATCTCGTCCGTCATCACCCACAGGCCGTGCTCGACGGCCCAGCGGCCGATCGCCTCGGTCTCGGCCTCGCTGTAGACGGCGCCGGTCGGGTTGGACGGCGACACGAAGAGGACGACCTTCGTCTTCTCCGTACGGGCCGCCTCCAGCTGCTCCACCGAGACGCGGTAGCCGGTCGTCTCGTCGGCGACGATCTCGACCGGGACACCGCCCGCGAGACGGATCGACTCCGGGTACGTCGTCCAGTACGGGGCCGGGACGATGACCTCGTCGCCCGGGTCGAGGATCGCGGCGAAGGCCTCGTAGATGGCCTGCTTACCGCCGTTGGTGACGAGGATCTGCGAGACGTCGGGTTCGTAGCCGGAATCACGCAGCGTCTTCGCGGCGATCGCGGCCTTCAGCTCGGGCAGACCGCCGGCCGGGGTGTACCGGTGGTACTTCGGGTTCTTGCAGGCCTCGATGGCGGCCTCGACGATGTAGTCCGGGGTCGGGAAGTCGGGCTCACCGGCGCCGAAGCCGATCACCGGACGCCCGGCGGCCTTGAGGGCCTTGGCCTTGGCGTCCACGGCGAGGGTGGCGGACTCGGAGATCGCGCCGACTCGGGCGGAGACCCGGCGCTCGGTGGGAGGGGTTGCAGCGCTCATGGGGCCCATCGTTTCAGACAGGAAACGCGCCCGGCACGGGGGTTTCACAGACTGAACATCAGCTGAACAACCGTGCGGATCCGGGCCACGGCCAGCGGATCTTGCGCCCGGCGACCGCTGTTCTTCGGCCGATCTTTCGTCGGCCAACCCTCCCACGGGCACTTTCTGTTCGACGGCGCGCCCAGGACCACGTACACTCTCACCTCGTTGGCCTTCAGCGGCCCGCAGTCACAGGGTGCACACCGTGCATCCGTCCGGATGCGGTACGTTGGGGGACATACAAAGGGTCGTAGCTCAATTGGTAGAGCACTGGTCTCCAAAACCAGCGGTTGGGGGTTCAAGTCCCTCCGGCCCTGCTACACACACCTTCGCCAGGATGTGTGCGCATGTACGTACAGCAATGCACCGCCGTGCGGCTCAAACCGGGCGCGGCACGGCCACGACCCGGAATCAGGTGAGGACGAGTGACGGACGCCGTGGGCTCCATCGACATGCCTGATGCCCAGGACGAGGCGCCGGAGTCCAAGAAGACCCGTAAGGGTGGCAAGCGCGCCAAGAAGGGCCCGCTGAAGCGACTCGCCCTTTTCTACCGCCAGATCATCGCGGAGCTCCGCAAGGTCGTCTGGCCGACGCGCAACCAGCTGACGACGTACACCACCGTGGTGATCATCTTCGTCGTCATCATGATCGGCCTGGTGACCGTGATTGACTATGGGCTCGACAACGCCGCCAAGTACGTCTTTGGCTGAGCCAAGAGCGAAGGGCGCCGAGGTTACCGGCGCCCCTTTCGCATGTTCCACCCCTATGTATCCAGGAAGAAGCAGCCACCGTGTCTGACCAGAACGTGAACGACGCCATCGAGCCACACGGGCAGGGCGTCGAGTCCGTGGAAGACGAGCTCGACATCGTCGAAGGCGCGGACGAGGACCTGGACGAGGTCGAGGCTGCCGACGCCGAGGCAGGCGAGCCCGCCGAGGAATCCGCCCTCCACGTCGAGGACGAGTCCGGCGGTGACGTCGAAGCCGTCGAGGACGAGGAAGAGGACGCCGAGGAGGAGCCGGCCGAGCCGGTCGACCCCGTCGCCGCCCTGCGCGACGAGCTCCGCACGCTGCCCGGCGAGTGGTACGTCATCCACACCTACGCCGGTTACGAGAACCGCGTGAAGACCAACCTGGAGCAGCGCGCCGTCTCGCTGAACGTCGAGGACTACATCTTCCAGGCCGAGGTGCCGCAGGAAGAGGTCGTCCAGATCAAGAACGGCGACCGCAAGACGATCAAGCAGAACAAGCTGCCGGGTTACGTCCTGGTCCGCATGGACCTGACCAACGAGTCCTGGGGCGTCGTCCGCAACACCCCCGGCGTCACCGGCTTCGTGGGCAACGCGTACGACCCGTATCCGCTGACCCTGGACGAGATCGTCAAGATGCTCGCGCCGGAGGCCGAGGAGAAGGCCGCCCGCGAGGCCGCCGAGGCCGAGGGCAAGCCGGCTCCGCAGCGCAAGGTCGAGGTCCAGGTGCTGGACTTCGAGGTCGGCGACTCGGTCACCGTCACCGACGGTCCGTTCGCCACGCTCCAGGCCACGATCAACGAGATCAACGCCGACTCGAAGAAGGTCAAGGGCCTGGTGGAGATCTTCGGGCGTGAGACTCCGGTCGAGCTGTCCTTCGACCAGATCCAGAAGAACTGAGCCAGTTGGCCGACATACGCAGCGAGGGCGCCCCGCCGGAGGAATCCGGTCCGGGGCGTCTTCGCCGTTTCCGCTGGCCCATCGTGTTCCTGTCGTTGACGGCGATTTTCGCGACCGCCCCGGCCTACGTCGGCACCACCCAGTGGCAGCGGGTGGCAAAGGTCCAGGACGGTGTCCGCGCAGTCGGCGTCTTCCACGCCGAGAGTTCCAACTGCTGGAGTCAGCGCTGCTGGGTCGAGTTTGAGATCGACGGCAAGCGCGTTGAGGCCGATCTGCCGGCCCTCACCTCCGAGGGGAGGCGCAGGGCCTCCCGTGAGGGCAGGCCGATCACCATCAGGTACCTGGCCTCGGACCCGATGGTTGCGGCCGAGGAGGACGGCTTCGGCTACGTCGTCGCCGTCACCGCCGCGCTCTCCATGCCCGCCGGGATCATGCTGATCTTCGGTCTCGGCACCCTCGGCGCTGCCCTGCGGGGGCGGCCACCCTTCGCCCCGTGGTCCTCCTGAGCTGCCGATTTCATGTCTCGCGACCACAGCGGCTATCGTTGTGCGGTATGCCATCTGCCTGATGATTCATCCGAATGACGCAGGTGGTACTCAACCTCTCAGTAAGGACCCGGAGAGAGCATGCCTCCCAAGAAGAAGAAGGTCACGGGGCTCATCAAGCTCCAGATCCAGGCCGGCGCAGCCAACCCGGCCCCGCCGGTCGGCCCCGCGCTGGGCCAGCACGGCGTCAACATCATGGAGTTCTGCAAGGCCTACAACGCCGCGACCGAGTCGCAGCGCGGTTGGGTCATCCCGGTGGAGATCACGGTCTACGAGGACCGTTCCTTCACCTTCATCACCAAGACGCCGCCGGCCGCCAAGATGATCCTCAAGGCCGCGGGCGTGGAGAAGGGCTCCGGCGAGCCGCACAAGACCAAGGTCGCCAAGATCACCGAGGCGCAGGTCCGCGAGATCGCCACCACCAAGATGCCCGACCTCAACGCCAACGACTTGGACGCCGCCGCGAAGATCATCGCCGGCACCGCCCGTTCCATGGGCATCACGGTCGAGGGCTGACCTCCAACCCCCCAAGCAGAAGTAAGTGGCAGGGCCTGCTCGGCCCGGACCACAACTCCTAGAAATCACAGGAGCAGTAGTGAGCAAGCGCAGCAAGACTCTCCGCGCTGCGGACGCCAAGATCGACCGGGAGAAGCTGTACGCCCCGCTCGAGGCCGTCCGTCTCGCCAAGGAGACGTCCACGACCAAGTTCGACGGCACCGTCGAGGTCGCCTTCCGTCTGGGTGTCGACCCGCGTAAGGCCGACCAGATGGTCCGTGGCACCGTGAACCTTCCGCACGGCACCGGTAAGACCGCCCGGGTCCTGGTCTTCGCGACCGGCGACCGTGCCGAGGCCGCGCGTGCCGTCGGCGCCGACATCGTCGGTGCCGACGAGCTGATCGACGAGGTCTCGAAGGGCCGCCTGGACTTCGACGCCGTCGTCGCCACCCCGGACCTCATGGGCAAGGTCGGCCGCCTCGGCCGCGTGCTCGGTCCGCGTGGCCTGATGCCGAACCCGAAGACCGGCACCGTCACCCCTGACGTGGCCAAGGCCGTCACCGACATCAAGGGCGGCAAGATCGAGTTCCGCGTCGACAAGCACTCGAACCTGCACTTCATCATCGGCAAGGTGTCGTTCGACGACAGCAAGCTGGTGGAGAACTACGGCGCCGCGCTGGAGGAGATCCTCCGTCTGAAGCCGTCCGCCGCCAAGGGTCGCTACATCAAGAAGGCCGCGATCAGCACCACGATCGGCCCCGGCATCCCCGTCGACCCGAACCGCACCCGCAACCTCCTCGTCGAGGAGGACCCGGCCGCGGTCTGAGCCACTGGCTCACCAGGCTCGAAAGCGGGCCCCACACCCTTCCCGGGTGTGGGGCCCGTCCCCGTTCTCGGACACGTTTGTCAGTGCCCTGGGTTAACGTGCATTCACGGGATTCGCACAGGGGGGACGAATGACGAGCACGAGGGTGCGCCGGTCGGCGTTCTGGGTCGGGCTGCTGACCGCGCTGACGGCCCTGGCCGCCTGCACCTCCTCCGGCAGCCCCGACGGGCCGGACCGCACCGCGCCGGCCCGCGCCGTGACGGCCGCACTGCGTGCCGTGGAGCGATCCACCGACCGGGCCGAGTCCGCCCGCGTCAGGTCCACGACCACCATGGGCTCGACGCTGTCCATGACGGCCGACGGCACCCTCGCCTGGGGCGACGACCTCACCGGCACACTGACGATCACGTACACCGGGGGCACGACGGCCGAGACGATGCGCCGTCTCGGCACGACGTCGATGGAGGCCCGCTACCTCCCCGACGCCTACTACGCGCGCATAGGCGACTCGTTCGCCGAGAAGACCGGTGGCAGGCACTGGATCAAGTACGCCTACGACGACCTGGACGACCTCGCCGGGAGTTCCGGAGCGGATCTCGCGGACCAGATGCGCGGCACCGCGCCGCATACGTCGGTGCAGCGGCTGCTGTCCTCCACGGACGTACGGAGGGTCGGCGAGGAGACGGTGAGAGACGAGCGCACCACGCACTACTCCGGGACGGTGCAGGGGGACGGTGCCACCGAACAGACCGTGGACATATGGGTCGACCGCCGGAACCTGCTGGTAAAGAAGGTCGAGAAGGGCCGGACGGCCACGGGGCAGTTGACCCAGACCGCGTACTACAGCGACTACGGAGTGAAGGCCACGGCCGAGAAGCCTCCGGCGGGGGACACCGCGGATCTCAGGGAGCTGCTGAAGGACTCGGCGGGCCGCTGAATTCGCGAGCCCGCTCAGGGCGCCTGGTATACGCTCCCGATCTTGCTGTGCGTCGACCACGCATCAGCCATGTGTTCCTTGGGGGGAATCGATGAGGCTTGCCGTACGTGCCGTCCTGCCCGCGGCCGCGCTGCCTGCCGCCGTCCTGCTGCTCGCCGGCTGTGGAGCGGGTGCCGGTGCGGAGCAGTCCGCGGGCTCATCGGCCGCCGACGCCGTCGCGCGTGCCGCGGAGAGGACCAAAGGCGTCACGTCCCTGCACTACCGGGTGACCGGAGACTTTCCGGAGCGGGGGCGGATAGCGGACGAGGGGACCGTCCGCACGAAACCGATGGTCGCGCGCCTCAGAACGGCCAACCTGAGCGGCGACGAGCGGGGCGAGACCGAGCTGCGCCTGGTCGACGGGGTGCTGTACGGCAGCGCGACCGACGACATGGTGGAGGAGATGGGCGGCCGGCACTGGATCAGCTACGGCCCGAAGGCCGAGTTCACCACGCACGGCGGCCTGCGCATGGACGTCGGTGGCCTGCGCGACCAGGTCGGCCGGAACCCGGCGCGGGAAGCCGCCTTCCTGGCCGACGCCGAGGACGTGAAGCGCATCGGCTCCGAGAAGGTCGACGGCGCCGACACCACGCACTACGCCGGGACGGCCACGATCGACGAGCTCCGGACCTCCCTCAAGCAGATCAAGGACAAGTCCACCCGGGAAGGGCGGGCGAACAGCCTCGACCAGTACCGGAAGGTGGGCGTGGACGAACTCACCCTGGACGTGTGGGTCGACCGCGACGGCCACGTCAAGCAGCTCCGCACCCAGGGCTTCGGCCGCCACGGCGTGCTCGACCTCACCTTCACCTTCCTCGACCGGGGTAAGCCGGTGACGGTCCGGGCGCCTCGTGCCGACGACACGGCGGACCTGCGCAAGCCGCTGAAGAAGAACGGCAGCTGAAGGGCCGTAGGGGCCGATTTGCCTGACAGCGACCGAGTCCCGTACTCTCCTACAGAAGCCAAAGACCGCTGGTCGTTGCCGTGCGCTCGCGAGAGGGTGCGGTGGCCGAAGGATCCGCTGAAAATGCGGGCGACCCGCGCAGGTGACAGTGGAAGAACTCCCGGAGCGCGTACGGCAACGTGTGTGCAACCGGTCGAGTCCGCCCCGTGCGCCTGCGCCGGGGCGTTTCGTTTTCCCCAGTCCTCCTTCGGGTCCGCGCGGTCAGAATCACCCGGAAGGAGGCCGAGGCTCATGGCGAGGCCCGACAAGGCTGCCGCAGTGGCCGAGTTGACGGAGCAGTTCCGCAACTCCAACGCTGCCGTGCTGACCGAGTACCGCGGTCTCACCGTGGCGCAGCTCAAGACGCTGCGTCGTTCGCTCGGTGAGAACGCCCAGTACGCCGTGGTGAAGAACACGCTGACCAAGATTGCGGCCAACGAGGCCGGGATCACGACGCTGGACGACCTGTTCAACGGTCCGACGGCTGTCGCCTTCGTCACCGGTGACCCGGTGGAGTCGGCGAAGGGTCTCCGTGACTTCGCCAAGGACAACCCGAATCTCGTCATCAAGGGCGGTGTCCTTGAGGGTAAGGCGCTGAGCGCCGACGAGATCAAGAAGCTTGCGGACCTCGAGTCCCGCGAGGTTCTGCTCAGCAAGCTGGCCGGTGCCTTCAAGGCGAAGCAGTCCCAGGCTGCCTCCGTCTTCCAGGCGCTGCCGTCGAAGCTCGTCCGCACGGTGGACGCGCTCCGCGCCAAGCAGGCCGAGCAGGGCGGTGCCGAGTAATTCGGCTCGCACACTGGCCGCCGCAGCCTGACCGCGGAGGCCACAGCGGGCCGACGTACGCCCGCCTCACCCAGTACACCCGGCACCTGCCGATTTAGTGGAAGGACCGCCATCATGGCGAAGCTCAGCCAGGAAGACCTGCTCGCGCAGTTCGAGGAGATGACCCTCATCGAGCTCTCCGAGTTCGTGAAGGCCTTCGAGGAGAAGTTCGACGTCACCGCCGCCGCTGCCGCCCCGGTCGTCGTTGCCGGCGCCGCTGGTGCCGGTGCGGGCGCCGAGGCCGTCGAGGAGAAGGACGAGTTCGACGTCGTCCTCACCGGCGCCGGCGACAAGAAGATCCAGGTCATCAAGGTCGTGCGTGAGCTGACCTCCCTCGGCCTGAAGGAGGCCAAGGACCTGGTCGACGGTGCGCCGAAGCCGGTTCTGGAGAAGGTCAACAAGGAGGCCGCGGACAAGGCCAAGGAGGCCCTCGAGGGCGCCGGTGCGGCCGTCGAGGTCAAGTAAGACCCCTCCGGTCGAGTACGACCTTCGCGCATGCTGAACGCAGCCTCCTGAGGCTGTAACGCAGTCGCACCGAAGAGCGATCATCCATTCGGGTGGTCGCTCTTCGGCGTTCCTGGGGGCGCGGCCACGGTTACCTTGCACCCGCTATGGCGGGGGGTATGGTGATCTTCGTCGTGTCTCCGGGAGCCCCTGGGTTCGGGCATGGGGGCCTTGACGAACCGCACGCAGCGCGCAATTCTCAGGACGCGTCGTCACAAGGATCCGAATCCGAGGCATGGATCGGCGACGAAGAGGGCAGTATCAACGTGCAATGAGGGCAGGCATGCCGAGGGCGTTGAGAACAACGAGGGTCGCGAAAAACCCGCACTGGACATCAGTGTGCCAAGTGGCTACACTGACCCTTTGCGCTGCCTGTTAGCTGTCCCCTGCCCGTCACCAGGGGCATGCCCTCGCTTGAGCACCGATGACCGGACCGTCCCTGACCTGGCCATTCTTTGGTCGGAGAAGGAAACGCCTGTCTCTGTGTCCCTGTGAGGGGCCGGTACGCGCGTAGTGAGTCCGAGCCCTCGGAAGGACCCCCTCTTGGCCGCCTCGCGCACTGCCTCGACCGCGAATACGAACAACGGCGCAAGCACCGCCCCGCTGCGCATCTCTTTTGCAAAGATCAAGGAGCCCCTCGAGGTTCCGAACCTGCTCGCGCTGCAGACCGAGAGCTTCGACTGGCTGCTCGGCAACACCGCCTGGCAGAGTCGGGTCGAGGCGGCTCTGGAGTCGGGTCAGGACGTCCCCACCAAGTCCGGTCTGGAGGAGATCTTCGAGGAGATCTCTCCGATCGAGGACTTCTCCGGGTCGATGTCGCTGACGTTCCGCGACCACCGTTTCGAGCCGCCGAAGAACAGCATCGACGAGTGCAAGGAGCGCGACTTCACGTACGCCGCCCCGCTCTTCGTGACGGCTGAGTTCACCAACAACGAGACCGGCGAGATCAAGTCCCAGACGGTCTTCATGGGCGACTTCCCGCTCATGACCCACAAGGGCACCTTCGTCATCAACGGCACCGAGCGTGTCGTGGTGTCGCAGCTGGTCCGTTCGCCCGGTGTCTACTTCGACAGCTCCATCGACAAGACGTCCGACAAGGACATCTTCTCCGCCAAGATCATCCCGTCCCGGGGTGCCTGGCTGGAGATGGAGATCGACAAGCGCGACATGGTCGGTGTCCGCATCGACCGCAAGCGCAAGCAGTCCGTGACCGTTCTGCTCAAGGCTCTCGGTTGGACGACCGAGCAGATCCTGGAGGAGTTCGGCGAGTACGAGTCCATGCGCGCCACCCTGGAGAAGGACCACACCCAGGGCCAGGACGACGCGCTGCTCGACATCTACCGCAAGCTGCGTCCGGGCGAGCCCCCCACGCGTGAGGCCGCGCAGACGCTTCTGGAGAACCTGTACTTCAACCCGAAGCGCTACGACCTCGCCAAGGTCGGCCGCTACAAGGTCAACAAGAAGCTGGGTGCGGAGGCTCCGCTCGACGCGGGCATCCTGACCGTCGAGGACGTCATCTCGACGATCAAGTACCTGGTGAAGCTGCACGCCGGTGAGACCGAGACGGCCGCGGACAACGGCCAGACGATCGTCGTCGAGACCGACGACATCGACCACTTCGGCAACCGTCGTCTGCGCAGCGTCGGCGAGCTCATCCAGAACCAGGTCCGCACGGGTCTGGCTCGTATGGAGCGCGTCGTCCGTGAGCGCATGACGACCCAGGACGTCGAGGCGATCACGCCGCAGACCCTGATCAACATCCGGCCGGTCGTCGCCTCCATCAAGGAGTTCTTCGGCACCAGCCAGCTGTCGCAGTTCATGGACCAGAACAACCCGCTGTCGGGTCTCACCCACAAGCGCCGTCTGTCGGCGCTCGGCCCGGGTGGTCTCTCCCGTGAGCGGGCCGGCTTCGAGGTCCGTGACGTGCACCCGTCTCACTACGGCCGTATGTGCCCCATCGAGACCCCTGAAGGCCCGAACATCGGTCTGATCGGTTCGCTCGCCTCCTACGGCCGCGTCAACGCGTTCGGTTTCGTGGAGACGCCGTACCGCAAGGTCGTCGACGGTCAGGTCACCGACGAGGTGGACTACCTGACGGCCGACGAAGAGGACCGCTTCGTCATCGCGCAGGCCAACGCCACGCTCAACGACGACCTGCGCTTCACCGAGAACCGCGTCCTGGTCCGCCGCCGTGGCGGCGAGGTCGACTACGTCGCCGGTGACGACGTGGACTACATGGACGTCTCGCCGCGCCAGATGGTGTCGGTCGCGACCGCCATGATCCCGTTCCTCGAGCACGACGACGCCAACCGTGCCCTCATGGGCGCGAACATGATGCGTCAGGCCGTCCCGCTCATCAAGAGCGAGTCCCCGCTCGTCGGCACCGGCATGGAGTACCGCTCCGCCGTCGACGCCGGCGACGTGGTCAAGGCCGAGAAGGCGGGTGTGGTCCAGGAGGTCTCCGCGGACTACATCACCACCGCCAACGACGACGGCACGTACATCACGTACCGCCTGGCCAAGTTCGCCCGGTCCAACCAGGGCACCTCGGTCAACCAGAAGGTCATCGTCAACGAGGGCGACCGGATCATCGAGGGCCAGGTCCTGGCCGACGGTCCGGCCACCGAGAACGGCGAGATGGCGCTGGGCAAGAACCTGCTCGTGGCGTTCATGCCGTGGGAGGGTCACAACTACGAGGACGCGATCATCCTGTCGCAGCGCCTCGTGCAGGACGACGTCCTCTCCTCGATCCACATCGAGGAGCACGAGGTCGACGCCCGTGACACCAAGCTCGGCCCCGAGGAGATCACCCGGGACATCCCGAACGTCTCCGAGGAGGTCCTCGCCGACCTCGACGAGCGCGGCATCATCCGTATCGGTGCCGAGGTCGTCGCCGGTGACATCCTCGTCGGCAAGGTGACCCCGAAGGGTGAGACCGAGCTGACGCCGGAGGAGCGCCTGCTGCGCGCGATCTTCGGTGAGAAGGCGCGTGAGGTCCGTGACACCTCGCTGAAGGTCCCGCACGGCGAGATCGGCAAGGTCATCGGCGTCCGCGTCTTCGACCGCGAGGAGGGCGACGAGCTTCCCCCCGGTGTGAACCAGCTGGTGCGCGTGTACGTGGCGCAGAAGCGCAAGATCACCGACGGTGACAAGCTCGCCGGCCGTCACGGCAACAAGGGCGTCATCTCCAAGATCCTGCCCATCGAGGACATGCCGTTCCTCGAGGACGGGACCCCCGTCGACATCATCCTCAACCCGCTGGGTGTGCCGTCCCGAATGAACCCGGGACAGGTCCTGGAGATCCACCTCGGCTGGCTCGCCAGCCGCGGCTGGGACGTCTCCGGCCTCGCGGACGAGTGGGCGCAGCGCCTCCAGGCGATCGGCGCCGACTCGGTCCAGCCGGGCACCAACGTCGCGACCCCGGTCTTCGACGGTGCCCGTGAGGACGAGCTCGCGGGTCTGCTGCAGCACACCATCCCGAACCGCGACGGCGAGCGCATGGTGCTCCCGACCGGTAAGGCGCGGCTGTTCGACGGCCGTAGCGGTGAGCCGTTCCCGGACCCGATCTCGGTCGGCTACATGTACATCCTGAAGCTGCACCACCTGGTCGACGACAAGCTGCACGCCCGGTCGACCGGCCCGTACAGCATGATCACCCAGCAGCCGCTGGGTGGTAAGGCCCAGTTCGGTGGCCAGCGGTTCGGTGAGATGGAGGTGTGGGCGCTGGAGGCTTACGGCGCCGCGTACGCCCTCCAGGAGCTGCTGACCATCAAGTCCGACGACGTCACCGGCCGCGTGAAGGTCTACGAGGCCATCGTCAAGGGCGAGAACATCCCCGAGCCCGGCATCCCCGAGTCCTTCAAGGTCCTCATCAAGGAGATGCAGTCGCTCTGCCTGAACGTGGAGGTGCTGTCCAGCGACGGTATGTCCATCGAGATGCGTGACACCGACGAGGACGTCTTCCGCGCAGCGGAGGAGCTCGGCATCGACCTGTCCCGGCGCGAGCCGAGCAGCGTCGAAGAGGTCTGACGGGAGTCCGGCGGGGCCCTCACCCACAGGGCCCCGCCGACCCCCAGGCCCCCGTTTCAGACCACAGACTTACAACCCTGAGAGGGATTGACGCATAGTGCTCGACGTCAACTTCTTCGATGAGCTCCGGATCGGTCTGGCCACCGCTGACGACATCCGTCAGTGGAGCCACGGCGAGGTCAAGAAGCCCGAGACCATCAACTACCGCACCCTCAAGCCCGAAAAGGACGGACTCTTCTGCGAGAAGATCTTCGGTCCGACCCGGGACTGGGAGTGCTACTGCGGCAAGTACAAGCGCGTCCGCTTCAAGGGCATCATCTGTGAGCGCTGCGGCGTCGAGGTCACTCGCGCCAAGGTGCGTCGTGAGCGGATGGGCCACATCGAGCTGGCCGCGCCCGTCACGCACATCTGGTACTTCAAGGGTGTTCCTTCGCGCCTCGGCTACCTGCTGGACCTGGCGCCGAAGGACCTGGAGAAGGTCATCTACTTCGCGGCGTACATGATCACGTACGTCGACGAGGAGCGCCGTACCCGCGACCTGCCCTCCCTGGAGGCGCACGTCTCCGTGGAGCGTCAGCAGGTCGAGAACCGCCGGGACGCCGACCTGGAGGCCCGCGCCAAGAAGCTCGAGACCGACCTGGCCGAGCTGGAGGCCGAGGGTGCCAAGGCCGACGTGCGCCGCAAGGTGCGCGAGGGTGCCGAGCGCGAGATGAAGCAGCTGCGCGACCGTGCGCAGCGCGAGATCGACCGTCTCGACGAGGTGTGGACCCGGTTCAAGAACCTCAAGGTCCAGGACCTGGAGGGCGACGAGCTCCTCTACCGCGAGCTGCGTGACCGCTTCGGCACGTACTTCGACGGTTCGATGGGTGCCGCGGCGCTGCAGAAGCGCCTGGAGTCCTTCGACCTCGACGAGGAGGCCGAGAAGCTCCGCGAGATCATCCGTACCGGCAAGGGCCAGAAGAAGACCCGTGCGCTCAAGCGTCTGAAGGTCGTCTCCGCGTTCCTGCAGACCAGCAACAGCCCCAAGGGCATGGTGCTGGACTGCGTGCCGGTCATCCCGCCGGACCTTCGCCCGATGGTGCAGCTGGATGGTGGCCGCTTCGCGACCTCCGACCTGAACGACCTGTACCGCCGTGTGATCAACCGCAACAACCGTCTGAAGAGGCTTCTCGACCTCGGCGCGCCCGAGATCATCGTCAACAACGAGAAGCGCATGCTTCAGGAGGCTGTTGACGCCCTCTTCGACAACGGTCGTCGTGGTCGCCCGGTCACCGGTCCCGGTAACCGCCCGCTGAAGTCCCTCAGCGACATGCTGAAGGGTAAGCAGGGTCGATTCCGTCAGAACCTGCTCGGTAAGCGTGTGGACTACTCCGCGCGTTCCGTGATCGTCGTCGGTCCGCAGCTGAAGCTGCACCAGTGCGGTCTGCCCAAGGCGATGGCGCTGGAGCTCTTCAAGCCGTTCGTGATGAAGCGCCTGGTCGACCTGAACCACGCGCAGAACATCAAGAGCGCCAAGCGCATGGTGGAGCGCGGCCGTACGGTCGTGTACGACGTCCTCGAAGAGGTCATCGCCGAGCACCCGGTTCTGCTGAACCGTGCTCCCACCCTGCACCGCCTCGGCATCCAGGCCTTCGAGCCGCAGCTGGTCGAGGGCAAGGCCATCCAGATCCACCCGCTCGTCTGCACCGCGTTCAACGCGGACTTCGACGGTGACCAGATGGCCGTGCACCTGCCGCTGTCCGCGGAGGCGCAGGCCGAGGCCCGCATCCTGATGCTGTCCTCGAACAACATCCTGAAGCCGGCTGACGGTCGTCCCGTCACCATGCCGACCCAGGACATGGTTCTTGGTCTGTTCTTCCTCACCACCGACGGCGAGCTGCGCGACACCAAGGGCGAGGGCCGGTCCTTCGGCTCCACGGCCGAGGCGATCATGGCGTTCGACGCCGGTGAGCTCGCTCTGCAGTCGGCGATCGACATCCGCTTCCCGGTGGGCACCATCCCGCCGCGCGGCTGGACCCCGCCGGCGCAGGAGGAGGGCGAGCCGGAGTGGCAGCAGGGGGACACCTTCCGCCTGCGCACCACCCTGGGCCGCGCGCTCTTCAACGAGCTGCTGCCCGAGGACTACCCGTTCGTCGACTACTCGGTGGGCAAGAAGCAGCTCTCCGAGATCGTCAACGACCTCGCCGAGCGCTACCCCAAGGTCATCGTGGCGGCGACGCTCGACAACCTGAAGGCGGCCGGCTTCTACTGGGCGACCCGTTCCGGTGTCACCGTGGCCATCTCCGACGTCGTCGTTCCCGAGGCGAAGAAGGAGATCGTCCGCGGGTACGAGGCGCAGGACGAGAAGGTCCAGAAGCAGTACGAGCGCGGTCTGATCACCAAGGAAGAGCGCACTCAGGAGCTCATCGCGATCTGGACCAAGGCGACCAACGAGGTCGCCGAGGCGATGAACGAGAACTTCCCCAAGACGAACCCCATCTTCATGATGGTTGACTCGGGTGCCCGAGGAAACATGATGCAGATGCGGCAGATCGCCGGTATGCGTGGTCTGGTGTCGAACGCGAAGAACGAGACCATCCCGCGTCCGATCAAGGCGTCCTTCCGTGAGGGCCTGTCCGTGCTGGAGTACTTCATCTCCACGCACGGTGCCCGTAAGGGTCTGGCGGACACCGCCCTGCGTACCGCCGACTCGGGTTACCTGACCCGTCGTCTGGTGGACGTCTCGCAGGACGTCATCATCCGCGAGGAGGACTGCGGCACCGAGCGCGGTCTGAAGCTGGCGATCGCCCACCGCGGTGCCGACGGCGTGCTGCGCAAGGCGGACGACGTCGAGACCAGTGTCTACGCCCGGATGCTCGCCGAGGACGTCGTCATCGACGGCAAGGTGATCGCGCCGGCCAACGTGGACCTCGGTGACGTGCTCATCGACCAGCTGGTGCACCACGGTGTCGAGCAGGTCAAGACCCGCTCGATCCTCACCTGCGAGTCGACCGTCGGCACCTGCGCCATGTGCTACGGCCGTTCGCTCGCCACCGGCAAGCTGGTCGACATCGGTGAGGCGGTCGGCATCATCGCCGCCCAGTCCATCGGTGAGCCCGGTACCCAGCTGACGATGCGTACCTTCCACACCGGTGGTGTGGCCGGTGACGACATCACCCAGGGTCTGCCGCGTGTCGTCGAGCTCTTCGAGGCCCGTACCCCGAAGGGTGTCGCCCCGATCTCCGAGGCCACCGGCCGCGTGCGGATCGAGGAGACCGAGAAGACCAAGAAGATCGTCGTCACCCCGGACGACGGCAGCGACGAGACGGCGTTCCCGATCTCGAAGCGTGCCCGACTCCTGGTCAGCGAGGGCGAGCACGTCGAGGTGGGCCAGAAGCTCACCGTGGGTGCCACCAACCCGCACGACGTGCTGCGCATTCTGGGCCAGCGTGCCGTCCAGGTCCACCTGGTCGGCGAGGTCCAGAAGGTCTACAACTCGCAGGGTGTGTCGATCCACGACAAGCACATCGAGATCATCATCCGGCAGATGCTGCGCCGTGTGACGATCATCGAGTCCGGCGACGCCGAGCTCCTGCCCGGCGAGCTGGTCGAGCGCTCGAAGTTCGAGACCGAGAACCGTCGTGTGGTGCAGGAGGGCGGTCACCCGGCCTCCGGTCGTCCGCAGCTCATGGGTATCACCAAGGCCTCGCTGGCCACGGAGTCCTGGCTGTCGGCGGCGTCCTTCCAGGAGACGACCAGGGTCCTCACGGACGCGGCGATCAACGCCAAGTCCGACTCCCTGATCGGCCTCAAGGAGAACGTCATCATCGGTAAGCTCATCCCGGCCGGTACGGGCCTGTCCCGCTACCGCAACATCCGGGTCGAGCCGACCGAGGAGGCCAAGGCCGCGATGTACTCGGCCGTCGGCTACGACGACATCGACTACTCGCCGTTCGGCACGGGCTCCGGCCAGGCCGTTCCGCTGGAGGACTACGACTACGGTCCGTACAACCAGTAAGCGGGCAGCGGCCTGACTCAGGCGCACCTGACTCAGGCACAGTCGAGGGCGGTCACCTTTCGGGGTGGCCGCCCTTCGGCGTTACCGGCGGTCCCGCCGGCCTCCCGGGGATCGTCTCCGGGTTTTCTCCGGGAGGACCCCGATGCCGGGAATGCCGGTTCGGCGCATCATGGAGGGACTCCGACCAGTACGTACGGGGGAGGTGCTCTCCATGGCGCAGCCGTCGTGGCAGCCCTGGCAGGCGTGGCAGGGCGGCAACGTCCCGCAGCGGTGGCAGGGCGGCAGTGCCCCGCAGCCGTGGTCCGGGCCCGGCACCCCGGCGATGCTGGCCTCGCATGCCGACCGTGAGCGTGCCGTGGACGTGCTCCGGGCCGGCTACGCGGAAGGGCGGTTGGAGCAGCCCGAGTTCGAGAAGCGGGTCACGCGGGCCTACGCGGCCCGTACGGTGGGCGAACTGGCCCTGCTCGTCGCCGACCTCCCCCAGGGCCCCATGCCGCAGCCGGCGCCCGTCACGCCCGTCCCACGGACCTTTCTGGCGGTGTCGCGGCCGCAGACCAACGCGAAAGCGGTCGGCTCCGCCGTCTGTGGTGTGCTGTGTCTGGTGACCTTCGGGCTGACCGGGATCCCGGCGGTGGTGCTGGGGCACGCGGCGCGTGCCGAGATACGCCGGAGCGGGGAGGGTGGTGACACGCTGGCCCTGACCGGGTTGGTGCTCGGGTGGCTGTCGACCGCGGGCTGGGCGGTTCTGCTGATGCTGATGCTCGTGGCGGTCGCGGTGTCCGCGTAGGCGCTCCGCTGGGAGTACCGGGACACCAGTGCCGCGAGGTCCTGTCGTCGTTCGTCCGCTGCGCCGTCGCGGCTGTTCGCGCCCACCCGGCGGAGCCGCAAATCGAGACAGCCCCGCGCCTCTTCCGGGCGCTGCCGAACCGCCGGTGACTTCGTCAGGACGGCGGATTCGAAGATCGAACACGCCGTGCGGTCTTGACATCGGCCGTATGGCGATGCGGGCGAGGCCCATTTGTTTTGACCGCAGCGAATGAGGTAGGTACGCTCAGACCTTGTGCCTGGGGTGTGCCCTGGCTCTCGTGCGTGCCTTCAAACCGCATAGCGAGCTGTGAGCGGCCACCGCAATCTGTGCTCTTTTCGCCTCGCGGCGGGAATCCGCCGGATTCGACACACCCGACCGCGTGGGTCGGCGACGTTCCAGGTTAGCTTCACCATTCGGCACACAGAAACCGGAGAAGTAGTGCCTACGATCCAGCAGCTGGTCCGTAAGGGCCGGCAGGACAAGGTCGAGAAGAACAAGACGCCCGCACTCGAGGGTTCCCCTCAGCGTCGTGGCGTCTGCACGCGTGTGTTCACGACCACCCCGAAGAAGCCGAACTCGGCCCTGCGTAAGGTCGCGCGTGTGCGTCTGACCAGCGGGATCGAGGTCACCGCTTACATTCCGGGTGAGGGACACAACCTGCAGGAGCACTCCATCGTGCTCGTGCGCGGCGGCCGTGTTAAGGACCTGCCGGGTGTTCGCTACAAGATCATCCGTGGTTCGCTTGACACCCAGGGTGTCAAGAACCGCAAGCAGGCCCGCAGCCGCTACGGCGCCAAGAAGGAGAAGTAAGAATGCCTCGTAAGGGCCCCGCCCCGAAGCGCCCGGTCATCATCGACCCGGTCTACGGTTCTCCTCTTGTCACGTCGCTCATCAACAAGGTGCTGCTGAACGGCAAGCGCTCCACCGCCGAGCGCATCGTCTACGGCGCCATGGAGGGTCTGCGTGAGAAGACGGGCAACGACCCGATCATCACGCTGAAGCGCGCGCTTGAGAACATCAAGCCGACCCTCGAGGTCAAGTCCCGCCGTGTCGGTGGTGCGACGTACCAGGTTCCGATCGAGGTCAAGCCCGGTCGTGCCAACACGCTCGCGCTGCGCTGGCTGGTCGGTTACTCCCGCGCCCGTCGCGAGAAGACCATGACCGAGCGTCTCCTCAACGAGCTTCTCGACGCCTCGAACGGCCTCGGTGCGGCCGTGAAGAAGCGCGAGGACACCCACAAGATGGCCGAGTCCAACAAGGCCTTCGCGCACTACCGCTGGTAGTCGCAGACCCCATCGAGACCGAGAGAAGACTGAAGCCTTATGGCTACCACTTCACTTGACCTGGCCAAGGTCCGCAATATCGGGATCATGGCCCACATCGACGCGGGCAAGACGACCACCACCGAGCGGATCCTCTTCTACACCGGCGTCAGCTACAAGATCGGTGAAGTCCACGACGGCGCTGCCACCATGGACTGGATGGAGCAGGAGCAGGAGCGTGGCATCACGATCACCTCTGCTGCCACCACCTGTCACTGGCCGCTCGAGGACAACGACTACACGATCAACATCATCGACACCCCGGGGCACGTCGACTTCACGGTCGAGGTGGAGCGCTCGCTGCGCGTCCTCGACGGTGCCGTCACGGTGTTCGACGGTGTCGCCGGTGTTGAGCCGCAGTCCGAGACGGTGTGGCGTCAGGCCGACCGTTACGGTGTGCCGCGCATCTGCTTCGTGAACAAGCTGGACCGCACCGGTGCCGAGTTCCACCGCTGCGTCGACATGATCTCGGACCGCCTTGGTGCGCAGCCGCTGGTCATGCAGCTTCCGATCGGTGCCGAGGCCGACTTCAAGGGCGTCGTGGACCTGGTCCGCATGAAGGCGCTCGTGTGGTCCGCCGAGGCCGCCAAGGGCGAGATGTACGACGTCGTCGACATCCCGGCCACGCACACCGAGGCTGCCGAGGAGTACCGCGGCAAGCTGATCGAGGGCGTCGCCGAGAACGACGAAGAGATCATGGAGCTGTACCTGGAGGGCCAGGAGCCCACCGAGGAGCAGCTGTACGCCGCGATCCGTCGCATCACCATCGCGTCCGGCAAGTCCAGCGACACCACGGTCACCCCGGTGTTCTGTGGCACCGCGTTCAAGAACAAGGGCGTCCAGCCCCTGCTCGACGCGGTCGTGCGCTACCTGCCGACCCCGCTCGACGTCGAGGCCATCGAGGGCCACGACGTGAAGGACCCCGAGCTGGTCGTCAAGCGCAAGCCGTCCGACGACGAGCCGCTGTCCGCGCTGGCGTTCAAGATCATGAGCGACCCGCACCTCGGCAAGCTCACCTTCGTCCGGGTTTACTCGGGCCGCCTGGAGTCCGGCACCGCCGTGCTGAACTCCGTCAAGGGCAAGAAGGAGCGCATCGGCAAGATCTACCGCATGCACGCGAACAAGCGTGAGGAGATCGAGTCGGTGGGCGCCGGCGACATCATCGCCGTCATGGGCCTGAAGCAGACCACCACCGGTGAGACGCTGTCCGACGACAAGAACCCGGTCATCCTGGAGTCCATGGACTTCCCGGCGCCGGTCATCCAGGTCGCCATCGAGCCCAAGTCGAAGGGCGACCAGGAGAAGCTGGGCGTCGCGATCCAGCGCCTGGCCGAGGAGGACCCGTCCTTCCAGGTCCACTCGGACGAGGAGACCGGCCAGACCATCATCGGTGGTATGGGCGAGCTGCACCTCGAGGTGCTGGTCGACCGTATGCGCCGTGAGTTCAAGGTCGAGGCCAACGTCGGCAAGCCGCAGGTCGCCTACCGCGAGACGATCCGCAAGGCCGTCGAGCGCGTCGACTACACGCACAAGAAGCAGACTGGTGGTACCGGCCAGTTCGCGAAGGTGCAGATCGCGATCGAGCCCATCGAGGGCGGCGACGCCTCGTACGAGTTCGTGAACAAGGTGACCGGTGGTCGTATCCCGAAGGAGTACATCCCTTCGGTCGACGCCGGTGCGCAGGAGGCCATGCAGTTCGGCATCCTCGCGGGCTACGAGATGACGGGCGTCCGCGTCACGCTCATCGACGGTGGCTACCACGAGGTCGACTCCTCCGAGCTCGCGTTCAAGATCGCCGGTTCGCAGGCCTTCAAGGAGGCCGCGCGCAAGGCCAGCCCTGTGCTCCTTGAGCCGATGATGGCCGTCGAGGTCACCACGCCCGAGGACTACATGGGTGAGGTCATCGGCGACATCAACTCCCGCCGTGGCCAGATCCAGGCCATGGAGGAGCGGGCGGGTGCCCGCGTCGTGAAGGGCCTCGTGCCTCTCTCGGAGATGTTCGGTTACGTCGGCGACCTGCGCAGCAAGACGTCGGGCCGTGCCAGCTACTCCATGCAGTTCGACTCCTACGCCGAGGTTCCGCGGAACGTCGCCGAGGAGATCATCGCGAAGGCCAAGGGCGAGTAACGCTCCGCGTTCACACGCTTTAGGCTTGACTCCGGAGCCTTGAGGGGCAAACACCCGCAAACACGGTTGTTTGCCCCGAGGCCCGGGCTTTCCAGCAAAGATCACCTGGCGCCGATGAAGCAAGGCGTTCAGAACCACTCCACAGGAGGACCCCGTGGCGAAGGCGAAGTTCG
Organism: Streptomyces viridochromogenes; assembly: GCF_001270495.1. Classification (GTDB taxonomy): domain Bacteria; phylum Actinomycetota; class Actinomycetes; order Streptomycetales; family Streptomycetaceae; genus Streptomyces; species Streptomyces viridochromogenes_A. The sequence goes on along the minus strand of NZ_LGUR01000226.1, from coordinate 32,306 downwards.
AGCGGACTAAGCCCCACGTCAACATCGGCACCATCGGTCACATCGACCACGGTAAGACGACCCTTACGGCCGCCATTACCAAGGTGCTGCACGACGCGTACCCGGACCTGAACGAGGCCTCGGCCTTCGACCAGATCGACAAGGCTCCCGAGGAGCGCCAGCGCGGTATCACCATCTCCATCGCGCACGTCGAGTACCAGACCGAGACGCGTCACTACGCCCACGTCGACTGCCCCGGTCACGCGGACTACATCAAGAACATGATCACCGGTGCTGCCCAGATGGACGGCGCCATCCTCGTGGTCGCCGCCACCGACGGCCCGATGCCGCAGACCAAGGAGCACGTGCTCCTGGCCCGCCAGGTCGGCGTTCCGTACATCGTCGTCGCCCTGAACAAGGCCGACATGGTGGACGACGAGGAGATCCTGGAGCTCGTCGAGCTCGAGGTTCGTGAGCTGCTCTCCGAGTACGAGTTCCCGGGCGACGACCTGCCGGTCGTCAAGGTCTCGGCGCTCAAGGCCCTTGAGGGCGACAAGGAGTGGGGCAACACCGTCCTCGAGCTCATGAAGGCCGTGGACGAGAACATCCCGCAGCCCGAGCGTGACGTCGACAAGCCGTTCCTGATGCCGATCGAGGACGTCTTCACGATCACCGGTCGCGGTACGGTCGTCACCGGCCGTATCGAGCGTGGTGTCCTCAAGGTCAACGAGACCGTTGACATCGTGGGCATCAAGCAGGAGAAGACCACCACCACGGTCACCGGCATCGAGATGTTCCGCAAGCTGCTCGACGAGGGCCAGGCCGGTGAGAACGTCGGTCTGCTGCTCCGCGGCATCAAGCGCGAGGACGTCGAGCGCGGCCAGGTCATCATCAAGCCCGGTTCGGTCACGCCGCACACCGAGTTCGAGGCCCAGGCCTACATCCTGTCCAAGGACGAGGGTGGCCGCCACACGCCGTTCTTCAACAACTACCGTCCGCAGTTCTACTTCCGTACGACGGACGTGACCGGCGTTGTGACCCTCCCCGAGGGCACCGAGATGGTCATGCCGGGTGACAACACCGAGATGAAGGTGGAGCTCATCCAGCCCGTCGCCATGGAAGAGGGCCTGAAGTTCGCCATCCGTGAGGGTGGCCGGACGGTCGGCGCCGGCCAGGTCACCAAGATCAACAAGTAAGCTTGTTGGTTTGACCTGGTAGCTCCAGCGCGAGCTCCTGAAGGGGCCCGTACGACTCGGTCGTACGGGCCCCTTTGCTTTCCGGTATGCGGGATGCGTCAGGTGTTGGAGCCGTCCTCGACGAGGCAGAAGTCGAGGTGGCTGAGGCCGTGGTACGTCATGTTCATCGGGTTGACCGGCGCGTGGAGGTTCTGGTCCGCCTGGATGCCGGTGGGCCGGTAGTCGTAGACGTTGGTGTTCGGGCCGCCCTTGACGAGTACGCCGATGGCGTTGAAGTCGTCGGAGATCTCGAAGTCGAAGGTGTTGTCGGTGTCGATGTTGAGGATGGTGACCTCGTCGTCGTCCCCGAACGACCCCTCCGTCACCGGATCGACCTCGACGATGCGGTCGCAGACGAACTCCTCGATGCTGTCGGGCAGCGTGTCGAAGTCCTGGTTGCCCAGTACCTCCACCGGCTGCTCGCCGGAGGCGCTGGGGGCCCCCGGCGCCGCCGACGCGGGGCCGGCCGTGAAGGCGACCGCCAGTGCCGTGGTCAGGCCAAGACCGACGCAGCGCGCTCCCCATCTTGCTCGTGTCGACCGTGTGGTTACTTGAGTGCTTGCTCGCACGACGCTTGCTCCTTGTTGCTCTGGATGTACCGGAGTTCGCCCGGGTTCGGGCGTCTGATCTTTTGCACAATCTGATCAACGCCACCCCCGGAGGGTGTTCTGCCTAGGCCGTCCGAGTCGCAGAGCACCGGAAAGGCTGAGCGCCGACGTACCGCCACGCCTGCCAGTACGACATGCAAATAGGACATACATCTAAAAAAGATTGATATAACCCTCATGTGGGGCGTGCGCTGTTCCTTCGATGCAGCCGCGCCCCACGTCTTCGCCTAGGGCCGGGGTCACAGGGAGAACCATGCGGCAGTCCACCAGCGCGGTGTCAGGGCAGGCGGTTCCCCTCACACCGCACCGGTCAACCATGCGCAGGAGCACGGCGGACGGGTGGTACGTACCGGTCGCGATCGGTGCCGACGCCGTGGGGATGGCGCTCCCGACCGCGGTGGCCTTCTCCGTGGACGGGGCGGCCCGCCCCGTCCACCAGGCGGTGGTGATCGCGGTCGTCTGGGTGCTCGTGGGTCTCGCCGCCAGACGCTACGCGCCCTCGACCTGGGACGAGGGCGCCCCGGCCGGACCGGTGGTGCGGGACTGGCTGGTGCTGCTCGGCGCGCTGGCCGTGCTGCGTGCCGTGTCCGGGCTCGGTGACCCACCCGCAGCGGTTCTCGCCGCGCTGTGTCCGTCGTTGGCGGTCACCGTGCTGTGCCGCAAGGCGATCCACAGCCGCATCCTGGCCGTACGCCGACATGCCCGAGGGCTTCGACGCGTCCTCGTCATCGGTGAGGCCGGGGTCGTGGACGCCGTGGTCGGACAGCTCGCCGAGCGTACGGACCACGGGTACGTGGTGGTCGGGGCCTGCGTCCTGGGCGAGGGCGACGTGCTGTCCGGCGTGCCGGTGTCCGCCCGGCTGCGGGTCGGCACGCCGACCGCCGTGGACGAGGATGCCGGGCACGTGGCGGAAGCGGCCGAGGTGCTCGGCGCCGACCTCGTCTTCGTCGCCACGGACAGGCACATGTGCGGGGACCGGCTTCGGCGGTTGTCCTGGGCCCTGCACGACCGGGGCCGCCGGCTGATGGTGCTGCCCGGCGTCGTCGAAGTGGCGCGGCGCAGGGTCAGGATCACCTCGGCGGCCGGGCTCACCCTGCTGGACATCTCACCGCCGGCGCGCCGCGGCCTGCCCGCGCTGCTGAAGGCCGTCACGGACCGGGCGGGCTCGCTCGTCCTGCTCCTGGTGCTGGCGCCGCTGTTCGCCCTGCTGGCGTTCGCCGTGCGCATGACTTCTCCGGGGCCGGTCCTCTACCGCCAGACCCGTGTCGGCCGGAACGGTACGCCGTTCCCCATGTGGAAGTTCCGGACCATGGTCGTGGACGCGGACCGGATGAAGGGCGACCTCGCGGCGGCGAACGAGCACGACGGCCATATGTTCAAGCTGCGCCGGGATCCGCGGGTCACCTCCGCCGGGCGCTTTCTGCGCCGCTACTCGCTGGACGAGCTGCCTCAGTTGGCCAATGTCCTCCTCGGCCATATGTCGCTGGTGGGGCCCCGCCCGCCGCTGCCCGAGGAAGTCGCCCGCTACGACCAGGTCGAGATGCGCCGGCTGAGCGTCAAACCCGGTCTCACGGGAGTGTGGCAGGTGAGCGGACGGTCGGACCTGTCCTGGCACGAGACCGTCTCGCTCGATCTGCGGTACGTCGACAACTGGTCGTGGGCCTGGGACATGGCGGTCATGGCCCGCACGGTCCGTGCCGTGCTGGACGGACGTGGCGCTTACTGAGGTCAGACGCCGACCGCCGAGTGGGACTGCTCCGTGTTCAGCCATGACGCGTAGGTGGAGGCGATGCCATCTCGCAGCGCGATCCTTGGTTCCCAACCGAGCGCGGTCATACGGGAGATGTCCAGCAATTTGCGAGGCGTGCCGTCCGGCTTCGTCGTGTCGAAGGTGATCCGGCCCTGGTACCCGACGACCTCTCCGACGAGACAGGCCAGTTCGCGGATCGTCAGGTCGTCGCCACATCCGACGTTGACGGGCAGGTCGCCGTCGTAGCGGCGCAGCAACGTCACACAGGCGTCGGCGAGGTCGTCGACGTGCAGGAACTCCCGGCGGGGAGAGCCGCTTCCCCACAGGACCACCTCGTCGAGCCCGTCCCGCTCGGCCTCGTGGAAGCGGCGGATGAGAGCCGGCAGCACATGCGAGGACTCCGGATCGAAGTTGTCGCCCGGGCCGTAGAGATTGCTTGGCATCGCGCAGATGTACGCGGCCCCGTACTGCCGCCGGTAGGACTGCACTTGGGCAATGCCCGCGATCTTGGCAAGCGCGTACGGCTCGTTGGTCGGCTCAAGGGGGCCGGTGAGCAAGGCGTCCTCCCGGATCGGCTGCGGCGCGAGCCTCGGGTAGATGCAGGACGATCCCAGGAACAGCAGGCGCCGGACGCCGGCGGTGTACGCGGCGGAGATCACGCTCAGCTGGATCCGCAGGTTGTCCTCGATGAACTGCACCGGAGAAGTGCTGTTGGCCATGATGCCGCCCACCTTGGCCGCGGCGAGGACGACGGCGTCCGGCCGGGTGTCGCGCAGGAAGGCGGCCGTGGCGGTCGGGTCGCGAAGGTCCAGTGCGGACCGGGTCCGGGCGAGGACCTCGTGACCGTCGGCCGTCAGCCGGCGGGCCACGGCGGAGCCGACGAGCCCACGGTGACCGGCGACGTATACGCGGGCGGATGAGGGGAGTAGATCTTCCATGTGGCGTAGTTTGCACCAAATAGGCTCGTATATCCCACTTTATTCGATCTCTCCTTGGAAAATCAGCGAGGCAGTGCCACACGCGAGCTCAGGAGGACCACCGCCATGGACCGTTCCCTCCGGTGTTTCACGGGAGCTGGTTACGACAAGGGGCGTCCCCTGCTCGTTCAGGCAGCCTGGTTCGCCGTCCTCAACCTTGTCTTCGTCCGATGGTGGCTTCCCGCTCGTTGGCGACCGGCCCTGCTGCGAGCATTCGGTGCGCGCATCGGACAGCGCGTGCTGATCCGTCACCGGGTGCGGGTGCACTGGCCGTGGCGGCTGGAAGTCGGCGACGACGTGTGGATCGGCGAGGGCGCGTGGCTGCTGAACCTGGAACGGATCACGATCGGCAGCAACGTGTGCGTCTCACAGGAAGCGTTCTTGTGCACGGGGAGCCATCAACGTCGTAGCGCGGCCTTTGAGTTCGACAACGCTCCCATCTGCCTGGAGTCCGGAGCCTGGGTCGCGGCGCGGGCCGTCGTGCTGCGCGGCGTCACCGTCGGCCGAGGCGCGGTGGTGGGTGCCTCGGCTGTCGCCCGCCGTGATGTCGGTCCGGGCGCGGTCATCACGACGGGAGCCGCAGCATGAGACTCCTCCACGTAGTGACGCTGCTCAGTGACGACGGCGCGTACGGCGGCCCTACGAGTGTGGCCACCGGGCAACTTGAGGAGTGCGCCGCACGAGGCCACCAGGTCGAGCTCGTGGCCCTGTGGCGGGGCAGTTCCCCGGCACCGGCACGCATCGGCTCAGTGCCGCTGCGTACGCGCCCGGCGCGCTCCCTGCTCCCGGGGCGTTTCGCCGGGCTCATGCACCCGCTGCTCGTCAGGGACATGTGGCGCTCCATGCGCCGGGCCGATGTGGTGCACATCCACGCGGGGCGTGACCTCGTTTCCCTGACGGCGCTAGGCCTGGCCGTGTTGGGACGCAAGAAGTTCCTGACGCAGACGCACGGCATGGTGGAACCGCGTCGGAGGGCCGCCGTCAGGCTGTTCGACCGCGTGTATGTGCCGCTGCTCCGCCGGTCGCGCGGCTGCCTGGTCCTCACCGAGCGGGAGAGGCGGGCCGTGGCCGAGGTCGTCGGCCGGCAAGGCCCGCCGCTGCTGAGTCTCCCCAACGGTGTCCGGCCGCCCTCTGCCGGTACCGCGGAGTACCGGCAGCGCGAGCGAGAGGTGCTCTTCCTTGCCCGCCTGCACCCGCGCAAGCGTCCGGACGCCTTCGTCGAGATGGCCGCCCTGGTCCACCAGAAGGTGCCTGACGCACGGTTCACCCTGTATGGGCCGGACGAGGGATCGCTGCCGAGGGTGCGTCAACTCATCGCCGCGCACCGCCTTGAGGAAATCGTCTCCTACCGTGGCGCGCTAGGGCATGCGGAAGCCGTGAGCGCCTACGCGAAGGCGGCCGTGTACGTGCTGCCGAGCGTTGACGAGCCGTTCCCGATGACCGTGATCGAAGCCCTGTGCGCGGGCGCTCCCGTGGTGTGCACCGACACCTGCGGCATGGCGGACGAACTGGCACGCCGTGAGGCGGCGATCGTCACCGACGGCAGTCCCCGGGAGATGGCCGACGCGGTGTGCGGGGTGCTGGCCGACGGCACCAGGCGAGACGCCCTCGTGGAGGCGGGGCATCGCGCCGTCGCGGAGGCGTTCTCCGTCCACGCGGTGATGGATCGGCTGGAGGCGATCTATCGGGGCATGTGACCGAGGGACCGCCGCGAGGATCTTGCGGCCGTTCGGATGGATACCATGACAATCCCGCTGGTCGGATCAGGTGAAGCAGGCCGAGGCGCCTACGTTCTGGCCATGGGTTCCCTTCTCGGACGGTCGTCCATGTCCCGCCGCCGCGTCAGCCACGGAAAGGCGTCGACGAGAGCATGGGGTGATCCGTCCGCCCGCTCACGCACGAGGTCAGGGAATGGACTATTCCAGCACGCTGCGACATCTCTCCGAGGTGCAGAAACCCGCCCAGGGGGTTTCCGTCTACACACGGTTCGTCAACCGGCCGGCCGGCCGGCTGCTCGCGGCCGCGGCGTACCGTATCGGGCTCTCGCCCAACCATGTGACGACCGTCAGCGCCCTGATCACCTTTGCGGGCGTGTTCGCGACGGCTCTGCTCCCGCCTTCGAACGCGCTGGGACAGTGGGTCTCACTTGCGCTGCTTCTCGGCTTCGCGCTCGACTCGGCGGACGGTCAGCTGGCCCGGCTGCACCGGTCGACCAGCCTGTCCGGAGAGTGGCTGGACCATGTGGTGGACTGCGCGAAACTCCTGGGCATCCATGCGGCGCTGCTGATTTCCTTCTACCGCTTCTTCGACCTGCCACGTCCCGCGCTGCTGCTCCCGGTCATCTTCCAGTTCGCCGCTGTCCTGCTGTTCTTCGGAGGCATCCTCACCGAACAGCTGCGAAGGCGAAGAGGGGATGCGTCCGCCGGGCCGGCGCCCGCGCCGTCCGCTGTTCGTGGTGTGGCTCTGCTGCCCGTGGATTACGGCCTGTTGTGCCTGATCTTCGTTTTCCTGGGGAACCAGAAACTCTTCTTGGTGCTGTACGTCGCTCTGCTCGCGGTGCACGTGGTGTTCGTACCGGCATTCCTCGTCAAGTGGTTCCGGGAGCTCACCTGACGAAACAGGAACGCACGGGAACAGTCGGGCCGAGTCGCCGCGGTGCATCATTCCAAAAGCGGAAGTGATCATTAACATGGCGATGTGCTGGGGTGCCGGGCCGTGGAACAGGCGCATTCAGCGCACCTTTGCACACCCCCCGCCAGCCAAGGAGTGCGTGTGACTGTCAAGACAGCGCTCATCACCGGTATTACGGGCCAGGACGGCTCGTACCTCGCGGAGTTGCTTCTGGAAAAGGGCTACCGGGTGCACGGAATCATCCGCCGTGCCTCCACCTTCAACACCCAGCGGATCGACCACCTCTACCGAGATCCGCACGACCCCGACGCCCGCCTCTTCCTGCATTACGGCGACCTCACCGACGGGACCCGGCTGGCGAGTCTGCTGGAGCAGGTGCAGCCCGACGAGGTGTACCACCTTGCGGCCCAGTCGCATGTCCGGGTGTCGTTCGACGAACCCGAATTCACTGGGGACACCACCGGACTGGGTACGACGCGGCTGTTGGAAGCCATCCGGAGCACGAAACTTTCCTGCCGCTTCTACCAGGCTTCCAGCTCCGAGATGTTCGGCGCCGCACCGCCGCCCCAGAACGAACTCACTCCTTTTCAACCGCGCTCGCCCTATGGCGCCGCAAAGGTGTACGCGTACTGGATCACCCGCAATTACCGGGAGGCGTACGGGCTTTACGCGGTCAACGGCATTTTGTTCAACCACGAGTCCCCGCGCCGCGGCCCCACGTTCGTGACCCGCAAGGTGGCCGCGGCCGCCGCCCGGATCAAGGTCGGCCTGCAGGACGTGGTGCACCTCGGTAATCTCGAAGCCCGTCGGGACTGGGGCTACGCCGCCGAGTACGTCGAGGCGATGTGGTTGATGCTGCAGCAGGATGATCCGGACGACTACGTCATTGCCACGGGCACCAGCTACAGCGTGCGTGACTTCGTCGAGCACTGCTTCACTCATGTGGGCATCGACTGGCGCGACCACGTGCGCTTCGACGAGCGCTACCTGCGCCCGACAGAGGTCGACCACCTGGTCGGCGACGCCTCCAAGGCCGAGCGAGCCCTCGGATGGCGTCCGACGGTGCGCGCGCCGGAACTGGCCTGCCTGATGGTCGACGCCGAGCTCAGCGCCGTAGCGCACATCCGCCGGCCCGCGGAGCTGGCCACACTGCTCACCGCTCCCGGCGTGGCCCTGCGCTGACCTCTCACCGCGCGTCCGAGGCGGGTCGGGCTTCCGGCTCTCTCGCAGAGTGGGCCAGCGCCTCGGACACTACTGCGGTGATCCGGCCCAGTCCGGCCTCCGGGCTCAACCGTTCCCGGACGTAGGCGGGACCGCGTGCGCCGAGCGCGGCCGATCGGTCGGGATCCCGCATCAGTTCCACGACAGAGCCGTGCAGCGCGACCGGATCCTCCGCGCGGACGAGTACTCCGGCACCGGACCTGCGTACCTCCTGGGCCGTGCCGCCCTGTGAGGCCACCGAGGCGACGGTGGGCCGCCCGCTCGCGAAATATGAGGTCAGCTTGGAGGGCAGGCTCATGTCGCCCACGGACGCCCGCTGGGTGAGCGCGAGGAGGTCCGCCGCGGCCAGTACGTCGGGGAAGTCTGCGTGGGCCGCGGGCGGGAGAAAGTGCAAGTTCGGCAGATCGGCAGCGAGATGCTCCAGGTGTCTGCGCTGGCTGCCGTCGCCCATGAGGACGATGCGTAGGCGCGGGGTGTCGCGGTGCGCGATGCGGGCCGTCTCGACCAGGATCTCCAGCCCCTGCTTCAGGCCCATGTTCCCCGCATGCAGCAGGACGAACTCCTCGTCACGCCAGCCGAGTCGCGCTCGTACCGCTCGGCGGTCGCCAGTAGGAGGCGTCACATGGCTCCAGTTGGGGACCACCCTGACGCGCGAGCCAGGCACACCCATGGCGGTGACACGGTCCACGAACGACTCGTGCACCACGCCGATCAGGGCGGCCGTGCGCAGGATTCTCGACTCCACTCCGGCCACGACCGATGCCACGCGGCCGCCGCCCCTGATCCCGCTCTGCGCGGCTGCCGCGCTCATGAGGTCCTGCACCACGACCACATGCGGCACCCGGTGGCGACGGGCGATCCGGCCGCCGATCACGCCCCCCGCGAGGGTGGGCATCTGACTCAGCACCAGGTCCGGCCGTGCGGCTGGTGGCCGGATCGAGCCATGCGCCAGGAAGCCGGCCTCGTAGGCCGCCCTGAGCAGCGCGGTCTGACGCGTGGGAACGAAGCTGCGGCGGCGATGGACCCGGACACCTCCCCGGCTCTCCACCATGCGCCAGCGTCCACGGTAGTCGGCGTGCACCCGCCAGCCCGGATAGTGCGGCATCCCCGTCAGGACGTCGACGTCAGCGCCGCTGGCGGCGAGGTGTTCCGCGGTCAGAGTCGCGTAGGGGGCGATTCCGGCGTGCTCGGGGGCGTAGTTGGTCGACACCAGGAGGACGCGGCAGCCGGAAAACATATCGGTCATTTAAATAAAATACGACACACGTACAGGGATTCCCCGAAAGAAACGCCCGGCAATATCGCCTGATATGTTCCGGGTCTGGGCTATAAATCGATTGCTGTTGATTCATTCAATGATGGCATCGATGAGGGGATACAGGTGCGGGACAGCCGGGTCCGTTGCATGGCTGCGGTATGCGTCTGGTCCTTGGTGCTCGTCGTCCTTCTGCCGGCGCTGATCCTTCAGTCCATCGATACGCGATTCGGGGCGGCTCTCGCCGTGCAGTGCGTCGTTGTGGTGCACGCCGGAGGGGGACTCACCAGAGTGCTCACCGATGCGTCGGTGCGTCTCGTCGCTTTCGGGTTCTGGCTCTTCGCCTATGTGTGGCTCGGACTGGCGCCGCTCGCGATGCTCGCCACCAATTCCTACCCGCTTGAATACCGCACCGGTGAGACGACCGCGTTCGCGGCCGCAACGCTGACCGAACTCGGGCTCCTCGCCTACAGCGCGGGGGCGGCACTTTCCGCCGGACGCAACGGCGGCAGCTCGGTCGTGTTCGCGCCACTGCTGTCCCGCAGACTCTCGCCGCTGCCCGTACTCCTGCTGTGCGGCCTGTCGCTCGCCCTCGCGGCCGTGTTGATTCCCGGGCAGGAAGGCGGGCTGCGAGCCTTCTTCACCAGCAGGCAGGCTCTCTGGCAGTCGCGTGCCGAAGCGGACGCCACCCATGCGCTGCGCATCTGGGCCCTCGCCGTACCCGCCTTCTGGGCCCTTGCGGCTCTGGTCCAGCTGCCCCGCCCGCCCCAAAGGGGCCGGCTGCTGCGGGCGATCCATTGGGCAGTGCTCCCGAGCCTCCTCGTGCTTAACGTGATCGTCAACAACCCGATCAGCAGGCCGCGTTTCTGGGCCGGCACCGTCCTTCTGGTTCTGCTTTTCTCCTGGCGTCGCTTCAGCACCCCGCGAGCCTTTCGCGTCGCCGCCGCAGCGATCACCGCCGTGGTTCTGTTCGCTTTCCCGTACAGCGACTACTTCCGCTACGACGAACGTGAAGCGGTGCAAGTCGTGCCGCTGGCAGAGCAGTTCAGCACCAGCATGGACTACGACGCATTTCAGCAAATGCAGACCGGCATCGACTATGTGCAGGAAAACGGCTTCTCACCGTCGGCGGTGCTTGGCCTCATCCTGTTCATGGTGCCCCGCTCCATGTGGCCCGAAAAACCACAGGCCACGGGTATCGAACTCGCCCAGTATGCGGGATACGAATTCCACAACCTTTCAGCTCCGCTGTGGATCGAGAGCTACTTGTGGGGCGGTGCTCCGTGTGTCGTCGCGGTCTTCTGTCTGCTGGGCGCGGCAGGACGGCGGATGGACGATGTCCGGGAGAGGCTGCGGCACCGCCGGCGCACGTTGGCGGTACTCCTGGTCCCCGCCTTCGCCTTTTATCAGCTGATCTTCCTGCGCGGCAGCCTCATGGCGATCGTCGGGCCCCTGCTCCTGCTCCTGACCGTGCCGCTCCTCATCACCAGCCGCGCCGCCGGGCCGTCCCGGTCGCCGGCACCGGGGCGGCAGCCCAAGACGACGAGCCACGCACTCATCCCCGGACACAGGAGGCATTCGTGACCAGCCCCGCCGGCCTCGACGATCGATACGACGACTCCGACCGGCTTCGCGACCAGGTGCGCCTGCTGCTCAGGTATCGTGCGACCATCGTGCTGGGCGTGCTCCTCGGGCTGCTCGGCGGACTGCTCCTGGTCCTGCTGCGCGCGGGCCACTACACCTCCACCAGCGAGGTGCTCGTCCGCCCGCGCACGGACCCCTTCAGTACGTCCGCGGTGCCCGTCGACAATCAACTGAGCATGGGCACGGAGCGGCAGATCGCGCTCAGCGCGACGGTCGCGGCACGGGCGGCGACGGCATTGCGGCGATCCTCTCGCGCCGATGCGCTGCTGACGGACCTGCGCGTGACGAATCCCGTGGACACCCAGATGCTCCGGTTCGAGTACACGTCGGGCACGGCGAAGGACGCGGCCCGGGTGAGCAACGCGTTCGCGGAGGCATACCTCGCTGATCGCCAGGACCGGTCCAAGTCCATGATCACGCGGATGATCGCCGGGCTGGAGCTTCAGCTCACACAGCTCACCAAACGCATCAGCGCGAAGAAGTCCGCTGGGTCCGCCGTCGGCACGACAGGCGTTCAGCAACAGATCGGCATTCTGCAGAAGCGTGTCTCGGACATCAGGGCGTACGACACCTCCGGTGGCGACATCGTCCGCCGAGCCGTGCCCTCGACGAGGCCCTCGGGACCAGGCCCCGCCTGGCTCATCGCGCTCGGCCTCATCGGTGGTCTCGTCCTGGGGGTCGTACTCGCCTGGCTGCGAGCCGCCCTCGAACCACGAGCACGTTCGGTCGCCGAGGTCCAAGGAGCGCTCGGCGCTCCGGTGCTGGGCATTCTCCCGGCCCTCGGCACCGACGGCGAACTGCTGGAGGTCGGCCGGGCCGACGGCGGCCGCGCGGAGACCTACCGCACACTCGCCCTCCGCCTGCGGGGCGGCGACGGCCGTACGGCCGTGGGCACGCTCATGGTCGTGGCGCTGAGGCAGGAACGCTGCGCCGTCGCCGTCGCCGTGAACGTTGCCGCGGCCCTCGCCGAGTCCGGGGACGACGTACGAGTCGTGGACGCCACCGCGCGCACACCCGGCCTGGCGGCACGACTGCCGTTGTCGGCCGGCGACTCCGCGTCGGCCGATGTCCCCGAGGGCGGTGTGGTCGTCGACGCGGGTACTGCCGGGCACTTCACGCTCTGCGCCGCAGACCGTGGCACCTCCGGCGACGACGGACCGACGGTCCCGACGGCGGCGCGCGCCCTGCTGTGCGCTGGTTCCGGGACGACGCTCTTCCTGACCCGCTCCCCGCTGGAACATGCCGACGCTCTCGCGCTCACCCAACGCGTGGACGGCGTTCTCGTGGTGGGCGCTCTGGATGACATCAGGCGCGACGACCTCAAGCGCGTGCGGGAGCTGGTCGGCTGCTCGGGAGGGAACATCGTGGGCGCGGCGCTCCACAACGGCCCACAGCGCAGCTTGCTCCGGCGTGTCGTCGACATTGGCCTGCTGCGCCGCACGAGGGAGCGGAATGTGTCCACGGCCTCGTCCGCGCCGGTCGGTCACACCGTGGAGCAGCCGACCGCTCCAGTGCCGGACGACACGCTCAGCGCCTCCCGGTGAGCGCCTCCGGTACCGCTGTCCCCGCCACCGGCGGGTCGACCGCCAGGTGCGGGGTCGCCGCCACCGCGCGCGGCGGGTGGTGGGGCTTTCTCGGCTCAACGGTCAACGCGGTCTTCGGCTACGCCCTGGTCGCCCTGGTCACCCGCGCGCTCGGGGCGTACGGGGCGGGAGCGGTGTTCACCGGTGTCGCGGCCTTCACCATCCTCTGCAACACCTGCAAGCTCGGCGCCGACACCGGGTTGGTGCGCTTCGTCTCGGGTGACCTGGCCACCACCGGTGGCCGCAAGGTGGGAGCACTGCTGCGCAGCGCGGTCCTGCCAGGGGCCGTGGCGAGTACCGCGGCCGCTGCGCTGCTGTTCCTGTCGCCCTGGACGGCCACGTCGCTGCTGCCGAATCTCGCCCCGGACGACGCGGTGACCCTGGTCCGGCTGTTCGCCGTGTTCCTCCCTTTGGCCACCGTCACCCTTGTCCTGCTCGGCGCCACCCAGGGCTATGGCACCGTGATTCCGTTCGTCGGTGTCGAGCAGATCGGCAAACCGGTACTGCGCGTGCTGATCGCCGTACCCGTCGTGCTGCTCGCTCCGGGCGTGCTGAGCCTGGCCGCGGCCTGGCTCGTGCCTTCCCTGGCCGGCTCCGTCATCGCCTGGCTCGCACTGTGCAGGTGCCGTCGCGGGTCGAGTCCGGGCCGCACGTCCGGACCGGAAACGGCCGCCGCCCGGCGGGGGTTCTGGGCGTTCGCCGCGCCGCGGGCGGTCTCCTCCGTCTTCGACATCAGCGCGGTCTGGGTGGGCGTCGTCCTGCTGTCCTGCCTGGCGACGAGCGAAGAGGCGGGCATCTACACGGCTGTGGGCCGTGTGGTCATCGCGGCGACGCTGCTCCAACTCGCCATCCGGCTGGCCGTCGCTCCGGAGATCAGCCGGCTCCTCGCCGTGGGCGACATCCCGCAGGCCCGCCATCTGTACCGGGTCTCGACGCGCTGGATCGTCCTGTTCTCCTGGCCGCTGCTCGTTCTGCTCACCGGTTTCCCGGGCACCGTCCTGTCCTTGTTCGGGCCGGAGTTCGAGCAGGGGGCGGATGCGCTGGTGGTGCTCTGTGTCGCATCGGCGGTCAACGTGGGGGTGGGAAACGCCCAGACCGTGCTGCTCATGGCAGGTAAGAGTTCCTGGCATCTGGCGATCACCGGCGTAGCGTTCACGGTGCAGCTGACGGTCGGCCTCCTCGCCGTCCCCAGGCTGGGCGTCCTCGGAGCCGCACTGTCCTGGGGGGCTGCGACCGTCGTCGAGAATCTGGTCGCCGCTGCGTTGGTGCGGCGGCATCCGGGCTTCACGATCATCGACAGCGGATACCTCATGGCCACGGTCATCGGCCTGTGTCTCACGGTGCCGCTGGTCCTTCCCGCCAGGCTACTGGCAGGTGACACGACCATCGGACTTGCCGTCGCAATCACCATGGGATTTTTCGTATTCGGTATAAGTTTGTGGCGATTTCGCACACCCCTGGGAGTACATGAACTCGTCGGTGTGCTGCGCGAACGCGCCACTTGAGGCCGTCTCAGAACCGAGACCGCCCCACCCTCTCCCCTCCCTCCACTCGTACTTGCTGCAACCAGGGATGTTCCATGCGCATGAGAAAAAGCACGAAGAGGGGGGCCACCACGGCCTCGGCTGTGGCCCTCCTCGCGGCTGCCTCGCTCATCACCGCTTCCGCCTCAGCAGCCGAGGGCGGCAAAAAGACCCTGACCGCCGACACGTTGGCGACCTGGCAGACCGACGGCATCGTCTGGTCGATCGAGTACGCGGGCGGTGTCGTGTACGTCGGGGGGACCTTCGACAAGGTCCGTCCTCCGGGCGCGAAGCCGGGCCAACGGGAGGTCGCGCGGAAGAACTTCGCCGCGTTCGACGCCAGGACCGGCAGACTGCTGCCGTGTGCCCAGCCCTTCTCCGGTGCCTTCAACACCGTACGGGCGCTGAAGGCGTCACAGGACGGCAAAGTGCTGTACATCGGCGGCTCGTTCCGCAAGGCCGGCAAGGCCAGAGCGTCCGGTGCCGCCGCGCTCAACACGGCCAACTGCACGCTGCGCAAGGGATTCCGCCCGGCCATGTCGTCGTTCGTCCGGGCCATCGAGGTCACGGACGGCGCGATCTATCTCGGGGGCGATTTCACCACCGTCAACGGCAAGAAGAGGCAGCGCATCGCGGCGGTCACCCCCGAGGGCTCGCTACTGCCGTTCAAGGCGCAGATCGACGCTCCCGTCCGGGCCATCCTCGCCGCGCCCGAATTCGGCAAACTCATCGTCGGCGGCGACTTCCTGGAGGTCAACGACGAGTTCGAGTTCAAGCTCGTCGCCCTGCGTCCCGCCACCGGCACGACCGTGACCTCGTACCCGGACTGGCTGCCGCCGAGATCGCGGGTGAAGGCGCTGGTACGCGACGCGGCCAACTTCTATGTCGCGGCCGAGGGCAGGGGCACCGGCATCTTCGACGGCCGCATCGCCGGCCGCCTCGGCAACGGCGAGATGGTGTGGAAGGACACCTGCCTGGGCGCCACCCAGGCCCTCGCCGTGCACAACGGCGTTCTCTACAGCGGGTCCCACGCCCACAACTGCATGGACACACCGGGCGGCTTCGCCGAAGGCAACTTCCGCCAGCACTTCCTCGCCCAGTCCATCCGTGACCGGCACATCCTGCACTGGTTCCCCGACACGGACGGCGGGACCGGCGAGGGCAACGGCCCCCGCGCGCTGAAGATGGCGGGCGGGACCCTCTGGGCGGGCGGTGAGTTCACCACGGTCAACGACAGGCCGCAGCAGAGCCTGACCCGCTTCTCGGCCGGGCCCGACCGGGGCGCCCCGCAGGAGCCGCCCCAGCTGCGGGCCTCAGCGTCGCGCACCGGCCGGGTCACGCTCACCTGGCGTGCCGCGTGGGACCGGGACAACGCGGAGCTGAAGTACCTGATCTACCGGGACGGCAAGCTCGTGGCCTCGCCGACGCGGCGGTCCGCGGAGTGGAACCGCCCCACGATGACGTACACGGACACCGTCACACCCGGCTCCAGCCATCGCTACCGGATCGCCGTCACCGACGGCCGGAACGCCTCGGCCAGGTCGAAGGCGGTCGTGGTCACCGCGGTCACCGCGGCCGCCGCGGAGCGTACGAAGGCAAGGCGTTGATGGGAGAACGTCTCGGCTACGCGCCGGGGGTCTTCGACCTCTTCCACGTGGGCCATCTGAACATCCTGCGCCGGGCGCGCGGGCACTGCGACCGGCTGGTGGCCGGGGTCTGCTCCGACGAACTCGTGGTGCGCCTGAAAGGCAGACCGCCCGTCGTACCGCTCGCCGAGCGGCTCCAGATCGTCCGCAGTGTGCGCTATGTGGACGAGACCTTCGTCGCGACCGTGGACGACAAGATCCAGATCTGGAAGGAGGTCGGTTTCGACGTCATCTTCAAGGGTGACGACTGGCTCGGCACGGACGTCTGGACGACGCTCGAAGCCGAATTCGCGCGGGTCGGGGTGAAGGTCCTCTACTTCCCCTACACCGTGCACACCTCCAGCACGCTGCTACGGGACGCACTCCGCCTCCTCGGCGAGCAGAGTCCCTCCGAGCCGCCCCCGGGCCAGCTCGCGGGACCCCGTCCGAGCGGGACAGGGAGCTGACACACGCCTGCCCCCGGATGCCGGCACGCCCGGCGGGTCTCCTGAGCCGGACCCGCCGGGCCGAGCCGACGGTGGCAGGCGCCGTACGGTCCGCGGATCAGGGGGCGCGTGCCCGGTCGGGGCCAGGGCGGGGGCGCTCGGGTTTGACCTACGTCACCCTCGGGGTATTCTCTCCGGCTCGATTGGCCAGCCCCCTGCCCCATATGGCAGACTGTCCGAGTTGCTCGGTCGAGTGTTGATGCTGCGCGCCTCCCGCCGGGAGGACCGGAAGCGAGTCCCACAGTACTCGTCGCCCTAACTGCCACACGGCAGCGCTGGGGCGGACGTACGGGAATCTTTCGGGAAGTGTCAGTGCGGCACCGGCCAGGCACCCGGTGGGCCTTCCGCCCCCGGCTTGCGGTTCCGGAAGGGCCGTGCTCCCAGACAAGGGATGTTCGAACAAGGGGCATCTGTGTCAGCGAGAGCGCGACACGCCCGACCGCGTGGGTCGGAGGAGCGGGCAGAGGAACACCAGGTTCCAGAGCGTAAGAGAGACAGGACTACTGAGTAGCCATGGCGGGACAGAAGATCCGCATCCGGCTCAAGGCCTACGACCACGAGGTCATCGACTCCTCGGCGAAGAAGATCGTCGAGACGGTGACCCGCACTGGTGCGTCGGTCGCGGGCCCGGTGCCGCTGCCCACTGAGAAGAACGTGTACTGCGTCATCAAGTCGCCGCACAAGTACAAGGACTCGCGCGAGCACTTCGAGATGCGCACGCACAAGCGCCTGATCGACATCCTCGACCCGACCCCCAAGACCGTTGACTCTCTGATGCGACTCGACCTCCCGGCCGGTGTCGACATCGAGATCAAGCTCTGAAGGCCGGTGATCTGAGAATGGCTAAGCAGATCAAGGGCATCCTGGGCGAGAAGCTCGGCATGACGCAGGTGTGGGACGAGAACAACCGTGTTGTTCCGGTCACCGTCGTCAAGGCCGGCCCCAACGTCGTGACCCAGGTCCGCACGAACGACGTCGACGGCTACGAGTCGGTCCAGATCGCCTTCGGCGAGATCGACCCGCGCAAGGTGAACAAGCCCCTCAAGGGCCACTTCGCCAAGGCCGACGTCACCCCCCGTCGTCACCTCGTCGAGATCCGCACCGCGGACGCCTCCGAGTACACGCTGGGCCAGGAAGTCACCGCTGAGGTGTTCGAGTCCGGCGTGAAGGTCGACGTCACCGGCAAGAGCAAGGGCAAGGGCTTCGCCGGTGTCATGAAGCGTCACAACTTCAAGGGCCTCGGCGCCGGTCACGGCACCCAGCGCAAGCACCGCTCGCCCGGTTCCATCGGTGGCTGCGCCACCCCGGGCCGCGTGTTCAAGGGCCTCCGCATGGCGGGTCGCATGGGCAACGAGCGGGTCACCACCCAGAACCTGACCGTCCACGCCGTTGACGCGGAGAAGGGTCTGCTGCTCATCAAGGGCGCGGTTCCCGGTCCGAACGGCGGCCTCGTCCTGGTCCGCACCGCGGCCAAGGGGGCCTGAGGTAACCGATGAGCACTGTTGACATCCTTTCGCCGGCGGGCGACAAGGCCGGTTCCGTCGAGCTCCCCGCGGAGATCTTCGACGTAGAGAAGATCAGCGTCCCGCTGCTCCACCAGGTCGTCGTCGCACAGCTGGCCGCTGCCCGCCAGGGCACGCACAAGACCAAGACCCGCGGTGAAGTCCGTGGTGGTGGCAAGAAGCCTTACCGCCAGAAGGGCACCGGTCGCGCCCGTCAGGGCTCGACCCGCGCGCCGCAGTTCGCCGGTGGTGGCGTCGTGCACGGTCCCGTGCCGCGTGACTACTCGCAGCGGACCCCGAAGAAGATGAAGGCCGCGGCCCTGCGCCACGCCCTCACCGACCGGGCCCGCAACAACCGCATCCACGTCGTCTCCGGCGTCATCGAGGGCGAGAACCCGTCCACGAAGGCCGCCAAGAGCCTGTTCGGCAAGATCAGCGAGCGCAAGAACCTGCTCCTGGTCGTCGAGCGCGCCGACGAGGCCGCGTGGCTGTCCGCCCGCAACCTGCCCCAGGTCCACATCCTGGAGCCGGGCCAGCTGAACACGTACGACGTTCTCGTCTCGGACGACGTGGTCTTCACCCAGGCCGCCCTGGAGTCCTTCGTGTCCGGCCCGAAGGCCAATGACACCGAAGGGAGCGAGGCCTGATGGCTATCCGTCACCCCGCCATTGCCTCGAAGGCCGCGAAGAAGGCCAAGGCCGCTCGCGTCGCCAAGGCGCGTCGCCACGCCGCCGAGGGCAAGAACACCGTCGTCACGCCGGCGAGCAAGGCGTTCACGGACCTCCGTGACATCCTGATCAAGCCGGTCGTGTCCGAGAAGAGCTACGCGCTCCTCGATGACAACAAGTACACGTTCGTCGTCGCCCCGGGCAGCAACAAGACCCAGATCAAGCAGGCCGTCGAGACGGTCTTCGAGGTCAAGGTCACCGGGGTCAACACGATCAACCGCCAGGGCAAGCGCAAGCGGACCCGCACGGGCTTCGGCCAGCGCGCGTCCACCAAGCGCGCGATCGTGACCCTCGCTGAGGGCGACCGTATCGACATCTTCGGCGGTCCGACCGCCTAAGGGCGGTCCGGATCGTCCGATATCGGACGAGGACTGAGAAATGGGAATCCGCAAGTACAAGCCGACTACGCCGGGCCGTCGTGGCTCCAGCGTCGCCGACTTCGTCGAGGTCACGCGGTCCACGCCGGAGAAGTCGTTGGTCCGCCCCCTGCACAGCAAGGGTGGCCGTAACAACTCCGGTCGTGTGACCGTCCGCCACCAGGGTGGTGGCCACAAGCGCGCCTACCGCGTGATCGACTTCCGTCGTCACGACAAGGACGGCGTGCCGGCGAAGGTCGCGCACATCGAGTACGACCCCAACCGCACCGCGCGCATCGCGCTGCTGCACTACGCCGACGGCGAGAAGCGCTACATCCTCGCCCCGCGCAACCTGCAGCAGGGTGACCGCGTCGAGAACGGTCCCGGGGCCGACATCAAGCCGGGCAACAACCTGGCGCTGCGCAACATCCCGGTCGGTACCACGATCCACGCGATCGAGCTCCGTCCCGGTGGCGGCGCCAAGTTCGCCCGCTCCGCCGGTGCCTCCGTGCAGCTGCTCGCGAAGGAGGGCCAGATGGCCCACCTGCGCATGCCTTCCGGTGAGATCCGCCTGGTCGACGTGCGCTGCCGCGCCACCGTCGGCGAGGTCGGCAACGCCGAGCAGTCCAACATCAACTGGGGTAAGGCCGGCCGTAAGCGCTGGCTGGGCGTTCGCCCGACCGTTCGCGGTGTGGCGATGAACCCGGTTGACCACCCGCACGGTGGTGGTGAGGGCAAGACCTCCGGTGGTCGCCACCCGGTCTCCCCGTGGGGTCAGAAGGAGGGTCGTACTCGTGCTCCCAAGAAGGCGAGCAACAAGTACATCGTCCGCCGCCGCAAGACGAACAAGAAGCGCTAGGAGCGGGTTTAGATGCCGCGCAGTCTCAAGAAGGGGCCCTTCGTCGACGACCACCTGATCAAGAAGGTGGAAGCCCAGAACGAAGCCGGCACCAAGAACGTCATCAAGACCTGGTCCCGTCGCTCCATGATCGTGCCGGCCATGCTCGGCCACACGCTCGCGGTGCACAACGGCAAGACCCACATCCCGGTGTTCGTCACCGAGTCGATGGTCGGCCACAAGCTCGGCGAGTTCTCGCCGACGCGCACCTTCCGGGGCCACGTCAAGGACGACCGGAAGTCGAAGCGCCGCTAGTAGCGGATCGCATTCAGACACGTAAGTAACTGAGAGGGACAACCATGGAAGCCAGGGCCCAGGCGCGGTACATCCGCGTTACGCCCATGAAGGCCCGCCGCGTGGTGGACCTTATCCGTGGCATGGATGCCACGGAGGCTCAGGCTGTTCTGCGATTCGCTCCGCAGGCAGCCTCCGTGCCCGTCGGCAAGGTGCTCGACAGCGCCATCGCCAACGCCGCGCACAACTACGACCACCCTGACGCCTCCTCGCTGGTCATCAGCGAGGCGTACGTCGACGAGGGCCCGACCCTGAAGCGGTTCCGGCCGCGCGCCCAGGGCCGTGCCTACCGGATCCGCAAGCGGACCAGCCACATCACCGTGGTCGTCAGCAGCAAGGAAGGAACCCGGTAATGGGCCAGAAGGTTAACCCGCATGGGTTCCGGCTCGGTGTCACCACGGACTTCAAGTCCCGGTGGTACGCCGACAAGCTGTACAAGGACTACGTCAAGGAAGACGTCGCCATCCGTCGGATGATGACGTCCGGCATGGAGCGCGCCGGTATCTCGAAGGTGGAGATCGAGCGCACCCGTGACCGCGTGCGTGTGGACATCCACACCGCTCGTCCGGGCATCGTCATCGGCCGCCGTGGCGCCGAGGCCGACCGCATCCGCGGTGACCTCGAGAAGCTCACGGGCAAGCAGGTCCAGCTGAACATCCTCGAGGTCAAGAACCCCGAGACCGACGCTCAGCTGGTTGCCCAGGCCGTTGCCGAGCAGCTCTCCTCCCGCGTCTCCTTCCGCCGCGCCATGCGTAAGAGCATGCAGTCGGCGATGAAGGCCGGCGCCAAGGGCATCAAGATCCAGTGCGGTGGCCGCCTCGGTGGCGCCGAGATGTCCCGCTCGGAGTTCTACCGCGAGGGCCGTGTGCCCCTGCACACGCTCCGCGCGAACGTGGACTACGGCTTCTTCGAGGCCAAGACGACCTTCGGCCGCATCGGTGTGAAGGTCTGGATCTACAAGGGCGACGTCAAGAACATCGCCGAGGTCCGCGCCGAGAACGCCGCTGCCCGTGCGGGTAACCGCCCGGCCCGTGGTGGTGCCGACCGCCCGGCCCGTGGTGGCCGCGGTGGCGAGCGGCGCGGTCGTAAGCCGCAGCAGGCTGCCGGCGCCGAGGCCCCCAAGGCCGAGGCTCCCGCGTCCGCTCCGGCTGAGAGCACCGGAACGGAGGCCTGACCGACATGCTGATCCCCCGTAGGGTCAAGCACCGCAAGCAGCACCACCCGAAGCGCTCCGGCGCGGCCAAGGGTGGCACGACGGTTGCGTTCGGCGAGTACGGCATCCAGGCGCTCACCCCGGCGTACGTGACGAACCGTCAGATCGAGGCCGCTCGTATCGCCATGACGCGTCACATCAAGCGTGGTGGCAAGGTCTGGATCAACATCTACCCGGACCGTCCCCTCACCAAGAAGCCTGCCGAGACCCGCATGGGTTCCGGTAAGGGTTCCCCGGAGTGGTGGATCGCCAACGTCAAGCCCGGACGCGTGATGTTCGAGCTGTCGTACCCCAACGAGAAGATCGCCCGTGAGGCTCTGACTCGCGCCGCCCACAAGCTGCCGATGAAGTGCCGGATCGTCAAGCGCGAGGCAGGTGAAGCGTGATGTCGGCC
The DNA here is from genome assembly GCF_001270495.1 of Streptomyces viridochromogenes. Classification (GTDB taxonomy): domain Bacteria; phylum Actinomycetota; class Actinomycetes; order Streptomycetales; family Streptomycetaceae; genus Streptomyces; species Streptomyces viridochromogenes_A. The sequence goes on along the minus strand of NZ_LGUR01000226.1, from coordinate 10,384 downwards.
GGTACCAAGGCGTCCGAGCTGCGCGAGCTGGGCAACGAGGAGCTTCTGGCGAAGCTCCGCGAGGCCAAGGAAGAGCTGTTCAACCTCCGCTTCCAGGCGGCGACGGGTCAGCTCGAGAACCACGGTCGGCTGAAGGCCGTCCGTAAGGACATCGCGCGGATCTACACCCTGATGCGTGAGCGCGAGCTGGGCATCGAGACGGTGGAGAGCGCCTGATGAGTGAGAGCAACGTGACTGAGCAGACTGCAGAGGCCCGCGGCTTCCGCAAGACCCGTGAGGGTCTCGTCGTCAGCGACAAGATGGACAAGACCGTCGTCGTCGCCGTCGAGGACCGCGTCAAGCACGCGCTGTACGGCAAGGTCATCCGCCGTACCAACAAGCTCAAGGCACACGACGAGCAGAACGCCGCGGGTGTCGGCGACCGCGTCCTCCTGATGGAGACCCGGCCGCTGTCCGCGACGAAGCGCTGGCGCGTCGTCGAGATCCTCGAGAAGGCGAAGTAATCAAGCGGGGGTTCGCCCCCGCTGCCCCCCGCCGGGGCTCCGTCCCGGACCCCGGCGTGGGTTTCCGCCTGAAGAGGCGCAAGTAATTCCTGCGAGGCAATCCCCGCAGGACGGTTCCGCCAGGCTCTCCGGTTCAACCTCCGGAGGGAACCGGCAGACAAACAGGAGATAGACGTGATCCAGCAGGAGTCGCGACTGCGCGTCGCCGACAACACTGGTGCGAAGGAAATCCTTTGCATCCGTGTGCTCGGTGGCTCCGGTCGCCGCTACGCGGGCATCGGTGACGTCATCGTCGCCACCGTCAAGGACGCGATCCCCGGTGGCAACGTGAAGAAGGGTGACGTCGTCAAGGCGGTCATCGTTCGCACCGTCAAGGAGCGCCGCCGTCCGGACGGCTCGTACATCCGCTTCGACGAGAACGCCGCCGTCATTCTGAAGAACGACGGTGACCCTCGCGGCACCCGCATCTTCGGCCCGGTCGGGCGTGAGCTGCGCGAGAAGAAGTTCATGAAGATCATCTCGCTGGCTCCGGAGGTGCTGTAAGCATGAAGATCAAGAAGGGCGACCTGGTCCAGGTCATCACCGGCAAGGACAAGGGCAAGCAGGGCAAGGTCATTGCCGCTTACCCGCGCGACGAGCGTGTCCTGGTCGAGGGTGTCAACCGGGTCAAGAAGCACACCAAGGCCGGCCCGACCGCCAAGGGCTCGCAGGCCGGTGGCATCGTCACGACCGAGGCGCCGATCCACGTCTCCAACGTCCAGCTGGTCGTTGAGAAGGACGGCAACAAGGTCGTCACGCGTGTCGGCTACCGCTTCGACGACGAAGGCAACAAGATCCGCGTTGCCAAGCGGACGGGTGAGGACATCTGATGGCTACCACCACCACTCCGCGTCTGAAGACGAAGTACCGCGAGGAGATCGCGGGCAAGCTGCGTGACGAGTTCAAGTACGAGAACGTCATGCAGATCCCCGGCCTCGTCAAGATCGTGGTCAACATGGGTGTGGGCGACGCCGCCCGCGACTCCAAGCTGATCGAGGGCGCCATCCGCGACCTCACCACGATCACCGGTCAGAAGCCGGCCGTCACCAAGGCCCGCAAGTCCATCGCGCAGTTCAAGCTGCGCGAGGGTCAGCCGATCGGTGCCCACGTCACGCTTCGTGGCGACCGCATGTGGGAGTTCCTGGACCGCACCCTGTCGCTCGCGCTGCCGCGCATCCGCGACTTCCGTGGTCTGTCCCCCAAGCAGTTCGACGGCCGTGGCAACTACACCTTCGGTCTCACGGAGCAGGTCATGTTCCACGAGATCGACCAGGACAAGATCGACCGTACCCGGGGTATGGACATCACCGTGGTCACCACGGCGACCAACGACGCTGAGGGCCGCGCGCTCCTTCGTCACCTCGGCTTCCCGTTCAAGGAGGCGTGAGCGAGATGGCGAAGAAGGCTCTGATTGCCAAGGCTGCTCGCAAGCCCAAGTTCGGTGTGCGTGGCTACACGCGCTGCCAGCGCTGCGGCCGTCCGCACTCCGTGTACCGCAAGTTCGGCCTGTGCCGCGTGTGCCTTCGTGAGATGGCTCACCGTGGCGAGCTGCCGGGCGTGACCAAGAGCTCCTGGTAATCCCTGTAATTAGGGATTCCTGAAGCTCTCGGTAAGCATCTGGGTGGACAGGGGCCCACCCCCGCATGGCTTAGGCTTGTGGGGTTGGGCGCCTGTCGCGCCCGTACGACTTACTACGCCGTAGGTCCACCGCGCCGCACCCGTCCCGTCTCGGATCGGGGAGAGGGATGGCGCACCAGGAAACCCCGGCGAGAGAGGCCGAAGGCCAATTCATGACCATGACTGATCCGATCGCAGACATGCTTACGCGTCTGCGGAACGCGAACTCGGCATACCACGACTCCGTGACGATGCCGGCATCGAAGATCAAGTCGCACATCGCGGAGATCCTCCAGCAGGAGGGCTTCATCACGGGCTGGCGTGTCGAGGACGCCGAGGTCGGCAAGAACCTCGTCCTCGAGCTGAAGTTCGGCCCGAACCGTGAGCGCTCCATCGCGGGCATCAAGCGGATCTCCAAGCCCGGTCTCCGGGTTTACGCGAAGTCCACCAACCTGCCGAAGGTGCTCGGCGGCCTCGGCGTGGCGATCATCTCCACGTCGCACGGGCTCCTCACCGACAAGCAGGCCGGCAAGAAGGGCGTGGGTGGGGAAGTCCTCGCCTACGTCTGGTAGCGGAAGGGAACGGAGGAAACAGCTATGTCGCGTATTGGCAAGCTCCCCATCACGGTTCCCGCCGGCGTGGACGTCACCATCGACGGCCGTACGGTCTCGGTCAAGGGCCCCAAGGGCACGCTGACCCACACCGTTGCCGCGCCGATCGACATCGCCAAGGGTGAGGACGGCGTTCTGAACGTCACCCGCCCCAACGACGAGCGTCAGAACAAGGCCCTGCACGGCCTGTCCCGCACGCTGGTGGCGAACATGATCACCGGCGTGACCCAGGGTTACGTGAAGAAGCTCGAGATCAGCGGTGTCGGTTACCGCGTGACGGCCAAGGGTTCGAACCTCGAGTTCGCGCTCGGCTACAGCCACCCGATCACCGTCGAGGCCCCCGAGGGCATCACCTTCAAGGTGGAGGCCCCGACCCGGTTCTCGGTCGAGGGCATCGACAAGCAGAAGGTCGGCGAGGTTGCGGCCAACATCCGCAAGCTGCGCAAGCCCGACCCGTACAAGGCCAAGGGCGTCAAGTACGAGGGCGAAGTCATCCGCCGCAAGGTCGGAAAGGCGGGTAAGTAAGCCATGGCATACGGACAGAAGATCCTCAAGGGCGACGCCTACAAGCGCGCCGCGATCAAGCGCCGCCACATCCGGATCCGCAAGCGGATCAACGGTACGGCGGAGCGTCCTCGTCTGGTCGTGACCCGCTCGAACCGCCACATCGTGGCCCAGGTGATCGACGACCTCAAGGGTCACACCCTTGCGTCGGCGTCCACCCTGGACACCTCGATCCGCGGTGGCGAGAGCGACAAGTCCACGCAGGCCAAGCAGGTCGGCGCCCTGGTCGCCGAGCGCGCCAAGGCCGCCGGTGTCGAGGCTGTCGTATTCGACCGTGGTGGCAACCAGTACGCCGGGCGCATCGCCGCCCTGGCGGACGCCGCCCGCGAAGCCGGGCTCAAGTTCTGAGCCGCTTCCGTAGCTAGCGGAAAGAGAGAGGTAATCCAATGGCTGGACCCCAGCGCCGTGGAAGCGGTGCCGGTGGCGGCGAGCGGCGGGACCGGAAGGGCCGTGACGGCGGCGCTGCTGCCGCCGAGAAGACCGCGTACGTTGAGCGCGTTGTCGCGATCAACCGCGTCGCCAAGGTTGTGAAGGGTGGTCGTCGCTTCAGCTTCACTGCGCTCGTCGTAGTGGGCGACGGTGACGGCACCGTGGGTGTCGGTTACGGCAAGGCCAAGGAGGTGCCGGCCGCCATCGCCAAGGGTGTTGAGGAGGCCAAGAAGCACTTCTTCAAGGTCCCCCGTATCCAGGGCACCATCCCGCACCCGATCCAGGGTGAGAAGGCTGCCGGCGTCGTGCTGCTCAAGCCCGCGTCCCCCGGTACCGGTGTTATCGCCGGTGGCCCGGTGCGTGCGGTGCTCGAGTGCGCCGGTATCCACGACATCCTGTCGAAGTCGCTCGGCTCCGACAACGCGATCAACATCGTGCACGCGACCGTGGAGGCCCTCAAGGGCCTGCAGCGTCCCGAGGAGGTCGCGGCCCGCCGCGGTCTGCCGCTCGAGGACGTCGCCCCCGCGGCTCTTCTCCGTGCACGTGCCGGGGCGGGTGCGTAATCATGGCGCAGCTCAAGATTACGCAGGTCAAGTCCTACATCGGCAGCAAGCAGAACCACCGTGACACCCTGCGCTCCCTTGGTCTCAAGGGGATCAACACGCAGGTCGTCAAGGAGGACCGCCCCGAGTTCCGCGGCATGGTGCACACCGTCCGCCACCTCGTGACGGTCGAGGAGGTCGACTGATCATGGCGGAGAACAACCCGCTCAAGATCCACAACCTCCGTCCCGCCCCGGGCGCCAAGACCGCCAAGACCCGTGTGGGTCGTGGTGAGGCGTCGAAGGGTAAGACGGCCGGTCGTGGTACCAAGGGTACGAAGGCCCGTTACCAGGTTCCGGAGCGCTTCGAGGGTGGCCAGATGCCCCTCCACATGCGTCTTCCGAAGCTGAAGGGCTTCAAGAACCCGTTCAAGACCGAGTTCCAGGTCGTGAACCTCGACAAGCTGGCGGCGCTGTACCCCGAGGGTGGCGAGGTCACCGTCGAGGGCCTGGTCGCCAAGGGTGCCGTTCGCAAGAACAGCCTCGTCAAGGTCCTCGGCCAGGGCGAGATCTCCGTGGCGCTGCAGGTGACGGTCGACGCCGTCTCCGGCTCCGCCAAGGAGAAGATCACCGCCGCCGGCGGTACCGTCACCGAGCTCGTCTGAACGCAACAGGCGTCTCGATGACTTGAGCGATCCCGACCGGGGATACCCCACAAATGGGGTATCCCCGGTTGGTCGTTCCAAGGGGGGCGGTCTCGCCGGTAAGGTGACCTGCACTGCCCACTTTTACGGAGTGCTTCTTGTGGGGCACTCTGAGCGGCAGTTGACCGTTAGCTAAGTCGTTCCTATTAGTCGATCCTCAAGACCGTCACCCTTGACGCAGTAGCGCGGGGGTCGCAGGAGGCACCGTGCTCACCGCGTTCGCCCGGGCGTTCAAGACGCCCGACCTGCGCAAGAAGCTGCTCTTCACGCTCGGCATCATCGTGATCTACCGGATCGGTACGCATATCCCGATCCCCGGCGTCGACTACAGGGCCGTACAGGTCTGTATCGATCAGGCGAGCACCAACACAGGCCTCTTCGGCCTGGTGAACATGTTCAGCGGTGGCGCTCTGCTTCAGATCACGATCTTCGCGCTCGGCATCATGCCGTACATCACGGCGAGCATCATCCTTCAGTTGCTGACCGTGGTGATCCCGCGCCTGGAAGCCCTCAAGAAGGAGGGTCAGGCGGGCACGGCCAAGATCACGCAGTACACGCGCTACCTGACCGTCGCGCTCGCCATTCTCCAGGGCACCGGCCTGGTGGCCACCGCTCGCAGTGGTGCGCTCTTCCAGCAGTGCCAGGTCGCCAACCAGATCGTTCCCGACCAGTCGATCTTCACCACCGTCGTGATGGTCATCACCATGACCGCCGGTACGGCCTGTGTCATGTGGCTCGGTGAGCTCATCACCGACCGCGGCATCGGCAACGGCATGTCGATCCTGATGTTCATCTCGATCGCCGCGACCTTCCCGTCCGCGCTGTGGGCCATCAAGGAGCAGGGCTCCCTGGCCGGCGGCTGGATCGAGTTCGGCACCGTGGTCGCCGTCGGCCTCGTGATGATCGGGCTGGTTGTCTTCGTCGAGCAGGCTCAGCGCCGAATTCCGGTCCAATACGCGAAGCGGATGATCGGCCGCCGTTCCTATGGCGGCACGTCGACGTACATTCCGCTGAAGGTCAACCAGGCGGGCATCATCCCTGTGATCTTTGCCTCGTCGCTGCTCTACATCCCGGCACTGATCGCGCAGTTCTCCGGCGGAACTTCCGACTGGAAGGCCTGGATCGAGCGAAACCTCGCGCAGACGGACGCCCCGACGCACATCGTCCTCTACTTCTTCCTGATCATTTTCTTCGCGTTCTTCTACGTGGCCATCTCGTTCAACCCCGAGGAAGTCGCGGACAACATGAAGAAGTATGGTGGCTTCATCCCGGGCATCCGGGCTGGCCGACCGACCGCTGAGTACCTTTCGTACGTGCTCAACCGGATCACCTGGCCGGGCTCGCTGTACTTGGGCCTGATCGCTCTCGTGCCGACGATGGCGTTGGCTGGTTTCGGGGCAAACCAGAACTTCCCGTTCGGCGGGACCAGCATCCTGATCATCGTGGGTGTCGGTCTCGAAACGGTGAAGCAGATCGAGAGCCAGCTCCAGCAGCGCAATTACGAAGGGTTCCTCCGCTAATGCGTATCGTCCTCGTCGGGCCGCCGGGTGCCGGTAAGGGAACGCAGGCCGCGTTCCTCGCCAAGAACCTGTCGATCCCGCACATTTCCACGGGCGACCTGTTCCGGGCCAACATCAGCCAGCAGACGGAGCTCGGGAAACTCGCGAAGTCCTACATGGACGCGGGCAACCTGGTGCCTGACGAGGTCACCATCGGGATGGCCAAGGACCGCATGGAGAAGCCGGACGCCGAGGGCGGCTTCCTCCTGGACGGCTTCCCGCGCAACGTGTCCCAGGCCGAGGCGCTCGACGAGATGCTCCAGTCCGAGAGCATGAAGCTGGACGCGGTGCTGGACCTCGAGGTCCCCGAGGAAGAGGTCGTCAAGCGGATCGCCGGGCGGCGGATCTGCCGCAAGGACTCCAGCCACGTCTTCCACGTCACGTACAGCCAGCCGAAGAAGGAGGGCGTCTGCGACGCCTGCGGCGGCGAGCTGTACCAGCGGGACGACGACTCGGAGGAAACCGTCCGCACGCGGCTGGAGGTCTACCACACGCAGACCGAGCCGATCATCGACTACTACAAGTCCCAGGGGCTGGTCGTCACCATCTCCGCGCTGGGCAAGGTCGAAGAGGTCACGGCGCGCGCCATGGAGGCGCTTCAGCGTGACGAGGGCGGCAAGTAGCAGCGTTCTCGGCTGTACGTAGCTCAGGCCGCGGTTCCCGGTGAGGGGGCCGCGGCTGCTGCGTGGGGTGGGCCCGCAGGCTCGGCCCTTATGGTTGAAGCAGTCCCCTCTATCCCGTCCAGAAAGGCGCCCGTCCCCATGGTGCAGATCAAGTCCCCCGAGCAGATCGCCAAGATGCGTGAGGCGGGGTTGGTCGTCGCTGCCATCCACGCGGCCACGCGTGAGGCCGCGGTGCCCGGGGCCAGCACCAGGGATCTGGACGAGGTCGCGCGCAAGGTGCTCGCGGAGCACGGCGCGAAGTCGAACTTCCTCGGCTACGGCGGTTTCCCCGCGACGATCTGCACCTCCGTGAACGACGTCGTCGTCCACGGCATCCCGTCCGAGGACGTCGTCCTCAAGGACGGCGACATCATCTCCATCGACTGCGGCGCCATCATCGACGGCTGGCACGGCGACGCCGCCTACACCGCCTTCGTGGGCTCGGGTCACGCTCCGGAGCTGGTCGAGCTCTCCCGGGTGACCGAGGAGTCGATGTGGGCCGGCATCGCGGCGATGAAGCAGGGCAATCGGCTGGTCGATGTGTCGCGTGCCATCGAGACGTACATCCGCCGGCAGCCGAAGCCCGGTGGCGGCAAGTACGGGATCATCGAGGACTACGGCGGCCACGGCATCGGCACCGAGATGCACATGGACCCGCATCTGCTGAACTACGTCGACCGGCGACGGGGGAAGGGGCCGAAGCTGGTCCCCGGGTTCTGCCTCGCGATCGAGCCGATGGTCTCGCTGGGCACGCCGAAGACCGAGGTCCTTTCGGACGACTGGACGGTCATCACCACGGACGGCACGTGGTCGTCTCACTGGGAGCACTCGGTCGCGCTGACCGAGGCGGGGCCGCTGGTGCTCACGTCTCCCGACGGGGGTAAGGCGAAGTTGGCTGAGCACGGGATCGTCGCCGCGCCGGATCCGCTGGCGTGACGCCTATGAGGGAGCTGATTGCCGCTGTCCTGCGGCTGCGGCGCCGTCGTGGCTTGTCGCGCAGTTCCCCGCGCCCCTTTGGGGCGCTTAACGATCTGTCTCCTGGGGCAGGATCTCTCGATTCGTCTTTCCGGGTGCGCTGACGTAGACTGACTCGTCGGCTCTCGTGCACCCGCATGTCCGCATGCGCCCGTAAGGGAACGCGGGGGAGTCGATCAAGGTAGTCGATTCGAAGGGCGAAGCGTGGCCAAGAAGCAAGGTGCCATCGAGATCGAGGGCACTGTCGTCGAGTCTCTTCCGAACGCCATGTTCAAGGTCGAGCTCCAGAACGGCCACCAGGTCCTGGCACACATCAGCGGCAAGATGCGTATGCACTACATCCGCATCCTCCCTGACGACCGGGTCGTGGTGGAGCTGTCTCCGTACGACCTGACGCGTGGCCGGATCGTCTACCGGTACAAGTAGATCTTGCCCGCGCCCCGGGCCTCCCGAGGCGATGGCACTGACCCGGAGAACCTCACCCAATGAAGGTCAAGCCGAGCGTCAAGAAGATCTGCGACAAGTGCAGGGTGATCCGCCGTCACGGTCGGGTCATGGTCATTTGCGAGAACCCGCGCCACAAGCAGCGCCAGGGCTGACGCACGACCAACTCCCTCTGCACCGATATCGCAGAGTTTCGCGCGACGCGAGCTGAATATGTTCATACGCAGAATCCAGGCGAGTCATCGTCTGACACCCCCGGTTCGGAGGCTGGGGACCCAGTTCGTACCTGGTACGGCGGCTGGGAGTCGATTCTGCGGAAGACCTCCGAAGATCACCAGGAGCCATTGAATGGCACGCGTTTCCGGTGTTGACATCCCGCGCGACAAGCGCGTGGAGGTCGCCCTCACCTACGTGTTCGGCATCGGCCGGACCCTCTCGCAGGCGACGCTGGCAGCGACCGGCGTCGACCCGAACACCCGCGTTCGCGACCTCTCCGAGGAGCAGCTCGTCGCGATCCGCGAGTACGTCGACAACAACATCAGGACCGAGGGTGACCTCCGTCGTGAGATCCAGGCCGACATCCGCCGCAAGGTCGAGATCGGTTGCTACCAGGGTCTGCGTCACCGTCGCGGTCTGCCCGTCCGCGGTCAGCGCACCAGCACCAACGCTCGTACCCGTAAGGGCCCGCGTCGCGCCATCGCCGGTAAGAAGAAGCCGGGCAAGAAGTAGTCCTCAGCGGACAACGCTTCATCAGCGGTCTTCGCTGTAGGACCGACCACCTCCCCGTAGGAGTTTGTAGATGCCCCCCAAGGGACGTCAGGGCGCTGCCAAGAAGGTGCGCCGCAAGGAAAAGAAGAACGTCGCTCACGGCCACGCGCACATCAAGAGCACGTTCAACAACACGATCGTCTCCATCACGGACCCGTCCGGCAACGTGATCTCCTGGGCCTCCGCCGGCCACGTCGGCTTCAAGGGCTCCCGGAAGTCCACGCCGTTCGCCGCGCAGATGGCCGCCGAGTCGGCTGCCCGCCGCGCCCAGGAGCACGGCATGCGCAAGGTCGACGTGTTCGTGAAGGGTCCGGGTTCCGGTCGTGAGACCGCGATCCGTTCGCTCCAGGCCACCGGTCTCGAGGTCGGCTCCATCCAGGACGTCACCCCGACCCCGCACAACGGCTGCCGTCCGCCGAAGCGTCGTCGCGTCTGACGTACGGCTGCTTCGCAGCAGGCTTGGTCTCGGGCGGTACGGCTCTCTGAGGGGCGTATCGCCCGTACCCTTGCAGTACCCGCGCTTTCCATGGGTGCGGTTTCCGTCGGGCGTCAAATAGCGGGCGTCCACGAATGAAGGATCTGATCCACACATGCTGATCGCTCAGCGTCCCTCGTTGACCGAAGAGGTCGTCGACGAGTTCCGCTCCCGGTTCGTGATCGAGCCGCTGGAGCCGGGCTTCGGCTACACCCTCGGCAACTCCCTGCGCCGGACCCTCCTGTCCTCGATCCCGGGTGCAGCGGTCACGTCCATCCGTATCGACGGCGTGCTGCACGAGTTCACCACCGTGCCGGGCGTCAAGGAGGACGTCACCGACCTGATCCTCAACATCAAGCAGCTGGTCGTCTCCTCGGAGCACGACGAGCCCGTCGTGATGTACCTGCGCAAGCAGGGCCCGGGTCTGGTCACCGCCGCCGACATCGCGCCGCCGGCCGGTGTCGAGGTGCACAACCCCGACCTCGTCCTCGCC
>NZ_LGUR01000225.1 GCF_001270495.1 Streptomyces viridochromogenes | reverse complement strand
GGGCGCGAGCGGGGGCGGGGGATGCGCGCGGGTGTGCACCGGTTGAGCCCGTCCGGCGGGTGAGGACGAGGCCGCAGGCCGAAGCGGGGGTCCAGGGGACGGCAGCCTCCTGGTACGCAATGCAAGGCGCGGCACCCTTCAACTCAGGGCACCGCAAACCCCCCGGCCTACCGGCGGAGCCTCACGCGCTGATCTGCCGCGACCACGAGGGCGTGATCCCCATCACCCGGCACAACGCCAAGTACAACGGAATCGGCGGCGTATAAGGCACCGTCCCGTCCGGCCGATAGATCAGTCGAGGCGTGTCCAGGACAACCGCCCCCGTCGAGTACCGCGCAGCCGCCGGCCACTCCAGCGCATAGTCCGAATCGGACGGCACGATCCACCACCAGTGCGCCTCATCGGCGTACACACACCCCACCCGAGGGAGCCGGGGCAGAACCAGCGGCCCGAAACGCGCGGGCACCGCCACCGCGTCACAGCCCAGCGGCGCGGTCATCCCGTCGGGAACGGGCAGCCGCCGAGGCGCGGCCGAGGTGGGCAGACCACGGCGAAGGCGGACCAGCGTGTCGAGGCTCAGCACCTGACCGCCGCCGGACACGCCCCTCACAGCCATGCGGACCCCGTCCCCCTGCCGTACCGCGCCTGTGCCTCGTCCTCGTCACCCGAACCCCCGGACGGCCCTGGCTTGGGCCGGGACCCCCATCCGAGGTCGTTGTACGGCCCGTTGTACGGACCGGTATCGGCGCCGGAAGCGTCGGGGCACCCGGCCGCGCGCGCCAGATCGGCCCAGACCACCAGCCCGGCGCCCTGTTCATGGGCCCCCCAGGCATGACAGAGGGCGTCGATGAGGAGCAGTCCCCTCCCGTGCTCGTCCTCGGGCCGTGCCGCCAGCGGATGCGGTTCACCCGGCGCGTACCCCTCGTCGCGCACGGCTATGCGCACCAGGTCGGCACTGTCGTGCAGCTCGCACACTATGTGCTCGCTGGCGGTGTGCACGATCGCGTTGGTGACCAGCTCGGACACGACCAGAGCCGCTGTCTCGCAGGTGTCCTCGCACACCGCCCAGCCGTTCAGCCGCGCCTTGGTCAGGCGTCTGGCCTGCGCGGGAGAACCCGGATGCGCGGCCAGTTCGAAGCGGAACCGGCGCTCGGCGACGGCGCCCCGCTGGGGCCCGACTGCCGGGGCGGCACCGAGGCCGTGGGGGGCCGCGGTGGCGTCTGTTCCTAAGGGCGGGGACGGAATCACGCTTGCCACTATCGCCCCGCCGTGAACACTTGGCAAGTGTCACTCTGAAAAGTGCAGAGTGCTGTGTGACTCTCTGGAAGGCCGTGGCACACTGCTCGCAACAGCATGTCGAACGGCGCCAGTTGGGATCACCGAGGATCGGCCGGTTCAGCCGAGGTCCTCGAATAGGTCTTCGAATGGCGCCGTCGGCCTGTCAGGATTCAGCCAGCCTGTAAGGATTCAGTCGGCCGGTCGGGCGGGTTCATTGAACCCGTCAGGTGGGCGCAGTGGCCTGTCGGGCGCAGTAGCCCGCCGGGTGCAGTGGCCTGTCGGGATTCATCGGGATTCATTTCGTGGAGGTGGGGCGTGAGCGAGCCGCGGTCCGCGCCTACGGTCGGCCAGGTCGTCCTGGGTCGGCGCCTGCTCGACCTGCGTGAACGCGCCGGGCTCAAGCGTGAGGAGGCCGCCCGCGTCCTGCGTGTCGCCCCCGCCACGGTCCGCCGTATGGAGATGGCCGAGGTCGGGCTCAAGATCCCGTACCTCCAACTGCTCCTGAAGGCCTACGGCATCTCCGACGACGAGGCCGCCGCCTTCGTGCAACTGGCCGAGGAGGCCAACAAGCCAGGTTGGTGGCAGCGGTTCCACGACATCCTGCCCGGCTGGTTCTCGATGTACGTCAGCCTGGAGGGCGCCGCCAGCCTCATCCGGTCCTACGAGCCCCACTTCGTGCCCGGGCTGCTGCAGACCGAGGACTACGCGCGCGGAGTGCTGAGGTCGGGCGCCATCGGCCAGACCAGCCCCGACGACATCGAGGGCCATGTCGCCCTGCGCATGCAACGTCAGCAACTGCTCACCCGTGAGGACGCGCCCCGGCTGTGGGTCGTGATGGACGAGACCGTGCTGCGCCGCCAGGTCGGCGGCCCGGAGGTGATGCGTGCCCAGATCGACCGGCTGCTCGAGGCCACGAAGCTGCCCAACGTGACGCTGCAGGTGGCGCCCTTCGTGAACGGGCCGCACCCCGGCACGTACGGGCCCTTCGTGCTGTTCCGATTTGCCATGTCAGAACTGCCGGACATGGTCTACAGCGAGTACCTGACCGGCGCCGTCTATCTCGACGCGCGCACCGAGGTGGCGACCCACCTGGAGGTCATGGACCGCATGGCGGCGCAGGCCGCTACGGCACATCGCACGAAGGGGATCCTCCGGGATCTCCGCAAGGAGCTGTGAATGGATCGCATCAAGCCGCGCATACACGTCTACAACGGCATGCCCGCGCGGGACTTGGGCAGCGAAGGCTGGCACAAGCCGTGGAGCGGCGGCAACGGAGGCAACTGCCTGGAGGCGATGAAGCTCGCCGACGGCCGGATCGCCGTCCGTCAGTCGACCGACCCGGACGGTCCGGCGCTGATCTACACCTCGGACGAGATGACGGCGTTCATCGAGGGTGCCAAGGCGGGGGAGGCGGACTTCCTCCTTTCCTGAGCCCCCTTGCCTGTCTCTCGCCCAACTTCCTTTACTTGGTGCTTGGTTGATAATTCATTGCGCCTTACGGAATACCTCATGACCGAGATCGACACCAGCAAGCCGCATCCCGGGCGGATGTACGACTGGTATCTCGGCGGCAAGGACAACCACCCCGTCGACGAGGCCATGGGGTAGCGGATGCTCGCCCTCGACCCGCGCGTCCCGGTGATGGCGCGGGTCAACCGCGCGTTCATGCACCGCGCCACCCGCCGGCTCGCCAAGAACGGTGTACGCCAGTTCCTGGACATCGGCACCGGAATCCCGGCCGAGCCGAACCTCCACCAGATCGCCCAGGAAATCGCCCTCGACGCACGCGTCGTCTACTGCGACAACGACCCCGTCGTGCTGACCCATGCGGCGGCTCTGTCGCGCGGCACCGAGGAGGGTGCGACGGAGTACCTGCAGGCCGATGTGCGCACTCCCGAGGCCGTCGTCGAAGGCGCCAGGAAGATCCTGGACTTCGACCGGCCGGTGGCCCTTTCCCTCATCGCGCTGCTGCACTTCGTCTCGGACGCGGACGCGCGCACGAACTGGTCCGCCGGCTGCTGTCCGGACTCCCCTCGGGCAGCCACCTGGTGATGACCCACGCGACCGCCGACTTCACTCCCGAGGAGTCGAAGGCGGCGACCGAGAAACTCAAGACGGCCGGCATCACACTGACCCTGCGCTCCCGCGAGGAGTTCACCCGCTTCTTCGACGGCCTGGAACTCGTCGAGCCCGGCGTCGAGGTGCCGCACCACTGGCACCCCGAACTGGCCTCACAGGTACGACATCATGCGTCGCGGAGCGTCCACCAGGCGGCTCACGAACACCACCGACAGCGGGGGCTGCTCCGCCTTGGCCGGGCTCAGGTTCAGCCCGTAGTAGATCTGCTCGATCGACGGCGGTCCGACCGCGAGGTTGCGCCGGACGGCCTGCGACGGCGACTCCTCACCGGTCTTGACGAGGTACGCGGCGACCATCGCGCCCGTACGTCCGACGCCCGCGCCGCAGTGCACGAACACCGGGCCGGACGCCGAGGAGACGGTGGTGAGGAACTTCTGCACCTGCTGGGGCGACGGCGTCTGTCCGTCGCGGATGGGCATGCGTACGGCCTTCAGCCCGGCCTCGGCCGGTTCGGCCAGCTTGGTCGCGCTCAGGTTCTCGGCGCGCAGGTCGACCACGGTGGTGATGCCCATGTTCGCCAGTGCCCGGTATCCGGCGGCGGAGGGCGCGGAGCCGCGCCACAGCCGGCCGTCGCCGTCCACCGGCTGGAAGTGGTTCACGCCCTGGATGGTGCGGGTGCCGACGGGGACCGCGGTCTCCTGGCGGGCCAGGTACGACAGGCCGAGGATGCCGCCGGCGCCCGCGGCCCACAGGACGATGTAGCCGATGACGACGCCGGCGAGGATCCGCAGGGCGCGCTGTGACAGCGGGCGCTTGCGGAGGGCAGGGCGGGGCAGAGTTGCGGTGAGAACAGCCATGAGCGACCCAGGGGAGTAGGGGACGAGGGCGCAATTGGCAGAGTACCCCTGGATCTGCGACCAATGGGTGCTACGTCCGTTTTATGCGATATAACTCACTTTGTTGCGTTGGCTGTCCGGTGGTGTCCAGGCCGTCACGGTCGGTCGTCACCGGGCGGTCGCTCGTCGCTTGCGGTCGGTCGTCACCTGCCGGTCGGCGCCGGTCAGTTGTCGTCCGGGTCCACGTCGCCGACGGCGACCACGGTGAGGTGGGCACGCTCCAGGGTCGCGTCCTCCAGGCAGCCGCGCAGTCGCAGGAGGTCGTGCTCGGTGAGCGCGGGCCGTACGACCCCGGCGAACATGCCGTCTCCCAGTTCGCCCAGGGTGGCATGGCGCAGCGGGACGGACGTGGAGTCCCGGCAGGTCTCCCAGATCTGCTGTGCCGCGAGCGAGCGACGCGCGGCCGACACGTCCACGCCCCGCAGGTCGACCTGGACGACCACGGAGGTCGCCTCGCTCTCGTTGGCCTCCTCCTCCCGGGTCTTGGTGAGGTCGGCGAGCCCGACGATCAGCGCGGCGAGCAGGGCGGCGCAGAGGGCGATCATGGTGGTCAGACGTGCGGTGCGGCCCCGGGAGGCCCCGGCACCCAGCGGTGGCAGGTCGTCCAGGTCGTCCGACCCGTCGGGGGCCGCCGGGTCAGGAGCGGCGAGGACCGCCAGCCGCCCGGCCAGGCGCCGCTCGGCGGGTCCGGTCGAGGCCGACGCGACCTTCTGCACCACCCAGGCGAGCCCGGACAGCACCACTCCGGCGACCATCAGCACCGGCACGAAGACGTACGACCGTTCCGCCGGGTCCTCCAGCCAGCGGAACCGCGTCTCCTCGCGTGCCACGGCCGGCTCCCGCAGCCGCGTCAGCACGTCCTCCGTGCGGGCGTCCAGCTCCCGCTGCCGTCGGTCGGCGGCGCGCAGCCGGTCCTCGATCCGGTTGAGCCGCCCCAGCGCCATCAGGCCGAACAGCATCACTTCGACGACCAGCAGCAGCACCCCGCAGATCAGCGCCCGCTGCCACTGCCACCGGTACAGATAGACGATCAGGTAGGTGCCCGCGCCGGTGGCGGCCAGCGCTCCGAAGACGTACGCGATCTTCCTCATGACGGATCCCCCAGCCGTACGTCACCGGCGGTCCCGTCGACGGTGAGGCGGGAGCCGCGCGGGAAGCGGCGTACGGCATCGGTGGCGCCGACGACCGCGGGGAGCCCGAACTCCCTTGCCAGGACGGCCAGATGGGACAACGGGCTGCCGGTCTGGGCGACCAGGCCGGTGAGGCCGGGCAGCAGCGGGGCCAGCGCGGGGTCCAGGGTGCGTACGACCAGCACGGCGTCCGTCGGCCGGGGCCCCGTCCCGTCCCATACGGTCCCGACGGCCCGCCCGGCGGACACGCCCCGCAGTCCTCCGCTCCCGCCGCCGCGCTCGGCGACGACGACCGCACCCTCCGCGAGCCGGAACGCGTCCGGCAGCGGGGGCGACTCGGCCTGCGGCACGCGCGCGTGGAGGTCGTCGGGAAGAGCCCCGCCGTCCAGCACGGCGGCGAGCTCCGGCCACCGCAGCAGCCCGATGCGCTCCATGGTGATGCCCAGCCGCCGCGCCACCTCACGGACGAGCCGCACCTGCAGTTCCTGCACCCAGCGGATGCGGAGGCGGAGGGCTTCACGGGGTGGGAGGGCGGTGGGGGTGACGGTTGAGGTCGAGGTGGAGGTTCTGGCGGTGGTGGGCCGGACGGTGCCGTCCATCTGGCTCGGCATGAACGCGTCCGGCAGGCGTCCCCGTCCGCGCAGGCTCGGGACGGTGAGGGCCAGGATCACGGGGGCCGTGGCGGCGGCCTGGTCGTCGGGTATGCCGAGGGCGCGGGCCTCGGCCAGGGCGGCGAGGGCCGTTCCGGCCGCTGTGCGACTCCTGCGCGGCTCGTCGAGGAGGGCGCCCGCGAGGGTCTCCTGGGCATGCAGGGAGACCAGGGCCCGGCGGGTCCAGCGGAGCTCCGCGGCCAGGGTGGGGGCGGAGAGCCCGGCGGGCGACGGGATCTCGGCGAGGTGGCGGTCGACGTCGGCGGCGAGGTCGGCGGCCAGCCCGGACAGGGCGGAGGCGAGGCGGCCCATCCGCCAGGCCGCGCTGAGCCGACGCGCTCCGGGCGCCGGGTTGAGCAGGGCGAGCCACCGGTGCCGGGGCCGGACGGTGCCGAGAAGGCGCAGGTCGGCGGCCGCACGCCCGCCCACCGTGGTGACCACCGGCACCGACTTCAGCAGCCGGCGCGGCGCCGTGCCTCCGATGTCGAGCGCGGCGGCGAGCCCGCGGGCCATCGGCGCCACCCACAGGTCTTCCTCCAGCGGCGCCAACTGCTCCGGCAGCGTCTCCGCCACCGGACCGGGCCCGAGCAGCCGTGCCCCGCGCGTCGGCCGCGCCGCCATCGCGGTGATCGGCCGGCTCTGGAACAGCCACAGCCGCCCGTCCTCGTCGAACCCGAACTCGACGTCCTGCGGCCCGCCGAAGACCCGCCGGACCCGCCGCGCGAGCCTGGCCAGCCGGAACAGCTCGTGGCGGGTCAGCGGCGAGTCGCCCTGAGTGGACCCGGTCCATGGATTCCGCGAGGACTCACTCCACGAAGTCTGCGCAGACTCGGTCCGCAGGAGACGTCCGCGCCCGCTCAGCCAGTAGTCGGTGCCGGCCTGCGCGCCGCTGACCAGGCTGTCCGGGCCGCCGCGTACCGCGCTGACCAGGACCCGGTCGGTCCGCCCCGCCATCGGGTCGGCACCGAACATCACGCCGCCGACCCGAGCCGCGACCATGGGCTGCACCAGCACCGCCATCGGCGCCGTGGCCCCGTCGGGCAGGTGCGCCGAGTCGAGGACGGTCTCCACGGCCGTACGGAAGTCCCGCCAGCTGCGTACGTCGAGCACCGAGGCGAACCGGCCGGCCAGGGACGACTCCGCCGTGTCCTCCTGCGGCGAGGACGACCGTACGACGAGCGGGCGGGCGCCGCCCTCGGAGAGCTCGTCCCAGGCGCGCCGCAGGGCGACCGTGTCGCCGCCGCCACGGTGCGGGATCACGAAACCGGGCAGTACGGGCAGCCCGGCGCGGGCCGCGCGGGCGAGGTTCGCGGCCTTGGAACCCATCGTCGGGGGGAGTGCGGTGCCGGGCTGGTCCAGCGGGACGACGGTCGGGCCGGATGCCTCGACCTCGCCGAGGGGGACGTCGTCCCGGTGCCCTTCCCCGTCGCGCGCACCTTCTCCGTGACGTTCATCGAGCGTCGTCATCGAACACCCTCCAGGACCGACCGCCAACAGGGGGGACGCGCTGGGGTGGCCCTGCGCCTGACGACGGAACGAAGGATGGGGGCGAGCCGCTACCGGCCCGAATCCGGGTGCGACGACAGCACGCCTCCTGCTCCGATGGTCCCACTCCTGTTCGCATCCATGTAGCCCAGAAGCCACTTTTCGGACATGTAGGGAACAAATCGGAATGCTGCTGTATGCCGGGACGGGACGACTCGTCCAAGGGTGGCCGGGCGCCCCGTCACTCACCCGGCGGCGGCAGCACCCCGCACAGCGCCTCCAGCGCCGCCCCGTACGCATGTTCCGAGGGCGTGGCGTAGCCGACGACGATGCCGTCGCGGACCGGCATGTCCGGCTCCGTCGCCGCCGGGTGCCGGAACTCGGCGAGGCCGTCCAGGGCGATGCCCTGCCAGGTGGCCGCCTTGACCGTGGACCGCTCGGTGCCGGGCGGCAGCCGCAGCACCGCGTGGAGTCCGGCGGCCACGCCGGTGACCTCGATGTGCGGCGCGTGCGTGGCGAGCGCGGCCACCAGGCGGTCGCGGCGGCTCCGGTACCGCTGCCGCATCCGCCGTACGTGACGGTCGTACGCCCCGGAGGCGATGAAGTCGGCGAGGCACAGCTGATCGAGGACGCTCGCCCACGCCTCGCGCTCGCCCTTGGCCGCGAGTGCGTCGTCGACGTACCGCTCCGGAAGCACCATCCACCCGAGCCGCACCGCCGGCGACAGGCTCTTGCTGACCGAGCCGATGAAGATCACCCGCTCGGGGTCGAGGCCCTGGACGGCGCCGACGGGCTTGCGGTCGTAGCGGAACTCCCCGTCGTAGTCGTCCTCCAGGATCACGCCCCCACGCGCGCGTGCCCAGTCGAGCACGGCGGCGCGGCGCTCGGGGTGCAGCGGGCCGCCGGTCGGGAACTGGTGCGCCGGCGTGAGCAGCGCGGCCCGCTCGCGTCCCAGCCGGTCGACGCGGGCGCCGTCCTCGTCGAGGGGGAGCGGTACGGTCCGCACGCCCGCGGCGGCGAGCAGTTCCCGGTGGAAGCCCAGCCCGTACGCCTCCACGGCCAGCGGACCGCGCAGCACGGCGCAGCCTCCGCCCTTGTCCTGGCTCCTGTCCTGGCCGAACAGCAGCCGCAGGGCGTGCCCGAAGCCGGAACAGATCACGATCCGGCCCGGCTCGGTGCGCACCCCACGCGCGCGTGCCAGGTACTCGGTGAGCGCCTC
The DNA here is from genome assembly GCF_001270495.1 of Streptomyces viridochromogenes. Lineage (GTDB taxonomy): Bacteria > Actinomycetota > Actinomycetes > Streptomycetales > Streptomycetaceae > Streptomyces > Streptomyces viridochromogenes_A. The sequence goes on along the minus strand of NZ_LGUR01000225.1, from coordinate 55,077 downwards.
CCGCAGTTCCACGCGCCCGGCGGGATCACCGGGCCCGAAGACCTCGTTCGGCGCCTGCTGGAGGGCTCGCCGATAGGAGGCCAGCCAGGCCGCACGCGGGAACGCCGACGCGTCCGGCGTGCCCTGCCGCAGGTCGTGGCGAGGTCCACGCGTGCGTGGCGGCACCTGGGCTGTCCTGCGAGGCACCCGCTCGGCGCGTCGCAGGGGCTCGGCGCGCTCGGCCACCCTCGTCCCCGAGCCCTGGCGGGCGGTGAGCCAGCCCTCGGCGACCAGCTCCGCGTACGCGTCGGCCACGGTGTTGCGGGCGACCCCGAGGTCGGCGGCGAGCGAGCGGTACGGCGGCAGCCGGGTGCCGGGCGCGAGCCGCCCCTCGCGCACCGCGTCCCGCAGTGCGCGGGTCAACGCGGCCCGCCGCCCGCCCGACCCGGACGCCCCCGACGGCTCGGAGAGGTCCAGATGCAGGTCGGCGCCGATCCGTTCCGCTGAGTCGGTCCAGGAATTGACCCACGATTTCGCCATGGAAATGCACCCTACAGTCGGTCTTTTCGGTCCGTAAGTTGATGCACATGACGACGAACACGATCGACACCAAGCGCGCCGGATCCATCACCGAGTCCATCAACGAGGCCGAGGCCGCCCGCACCCGCCTGGACTTCGCGAAGTCCGCCCCGAAGGTCTTCCGGGCCATCGTCGGCTTCGACGCCGCCGCCCGCGAGGGCCTGGACCCCGCGCTCGTCGAGCTGATCCAGATCCGCGCCTCGCACCTCAACCACTGCGCCTACTGCCTTCACATGCACACCAACGACGCCCGCAAGGCCGGCGAGAACGAGGACCGGCTCCACATGGTCGCCGTCTGGCGCGAGGCCCGGCACTTCTTCACCGACAAGGAACAGGCGGCCCTGGCCCTGACGGAGGCGGTGACCCTGGTGTCCGACGGCGGGGTCCCCGACGAGGTCTACGCCCAGGCCGCGGCCCACTTCGACGACCAGGAGCTGGCCCACGTACTGGCCCTGATCCTCACGATCAACACCTGGAACAGGGTGGCGCTGGCGACCGGCAAGGTGGCGGGCACGGACGAGCGGCGATAATCGACGCGGCCCTGCGGCGCCGCTCCCGCCGCGTCCACCGCCACCGTCAAACGGTCATTGGCCGGTCGAACGGCGATATCGGTGCCGGCAACCGCGAACTCCCCGTCAGGTAACCGTCGACGGCGGCCGCCACCGCCCGCCCCTCGGCGATCGCCCACACGATGAGTGACTGCCCCCGGGCGGCATCCCCGGCTGCGAACACGCCCGGGACGTTGGTGGCGAAGCCGGCGTCGCGCGTGATCGTGCCGCGAGGCTCCATCGCCAGCCCCAGTTGGTCTATCAGCCCGTCTCCACGGTCGGGCCCGGAGAACCCGAGGGCGAGCAGCACCAGGTCGGCGGGCAGCTCCCTCCCGGTGCCCGGCAGCGGGCGGCGCCCCGCGTCCACCTCGGTCAGGTGCAGCGACCGTACGTGCCCGTCGGCGTCGCCCGTGAAGCGGAGCGTGGACGCCGCGAACAACCGCGCGTCCGCGTCCGCCGCGGGCGCCGTCTCCAGCTCGCGCGCCTCCTCGTGCGCGGCTGACAGCCGGTAGATCTTCGGGTACGTCGGCCAGGGCTCGGCGTCCTCGTCCCGCGCGGCGCCCGGCTGGGCGTAGATGTCCAGTTGGGTCACGGACGCCGCACCCTCCCGGACGGCGGTGCCCAGACAGTCCGCCCCCGTGTCCCCGCCGCCGACGATCACGACATGCTTCCCGGCGGCGGACATGGGGGACGTCTCCAGGTCCCCCTCGCACACCCGGTTGGCCAGCGGAAGGTACTCCATCGCCTGCTGGATTCCGGTCAACTCACGTCCGGCAACCGGTAGTTCACGCCAGGCCGTCGCCCCGGTGGCGATCACGATCGCGTCGTGGCGCGAGCGCAGCTCGGCTGCCCCGATGTCCCGCCCGACCGCCGTCGACGTACGGAACTTGGTCCCCTCGGCCCGCATCTGCTCGATCCGGCGCTCCAGATGGTGCTTCTCCATCTTGAACTCGGGGATGCCGTACCGCATCAGCCCGCCGATCCGGTCGTCCTTCTCGTACACGGCCACCGTGTGCCCCGCCCGGGTCAACTGCTGCGCCGCGGCGAGCCCCGTGGGCCCCGACCCGATCACCGCGACCGTCCGCCCGGAGAGCCGGTCCGGCGGCCGCGGCGGTGTGAAGCCGTCCTCCCAGGCGCGGTCGGCGATGGCGCACTCGACGTTCTTGATGGTGACGGCGGGCTGATTGATCGCCAGCACGCACCCCGCCTCGCACGGCGCCGGGCACAACCGCCCCGTGAACTCGGGGAAGTTGTTCGTCGCGTGCAACCGGTCCGCGGCCGCCCGCCAGTCCTCCCGCGACACGAGGTCGTTCCACTCGGGGATCAGATTGCCCAGTGGACAGGCGTCGTGGCAGAACGGTATGCCGCAGTCCATACAGCGGTCCGCCTGCTTGCTGATGATGGGCAGCAGCGCCCCGGGGACGTACACCTCGTCCCAGTCCCCGACCCGCTCCTCGACGGGCCGGCGCGGCCAGTCCTGGCGGGGGGTGGTCATGAAACCCTTGGGATCGGCCATGGCCGTCTTCCTCGCGTGCGCGTGTGACGTGCTGGAGCCGTGCGTCAGCGGGCGGCACTCTTGCGGCCACGATACGTCCCGACGGCCGCCTGCGCAGAGTGGCGGACGACGCTTTGGGACAGCGCTTTCCCCGCGGCTCGCCCCATGACGGACGGGTCAGCACAGGGCCAGCACATACGACACCGTCGCGGCGGCCGAGGCGACCGTGCGGACGTGGTTCCACGCCGTCCACTCGCGCACGTACGTCGGCCAGTAGGCGGCTGCCTCCCGCGTGCCCGGTTCCAGCTTGGCCAGCGCCTCGTTGCGGGGCACGTTCGCCACCATGGTCACCCCGAACGAGCCGAACAGATACAGCGCGCTGCCCAGCAGAAGCTCCACCGTGCCCTCGTCCGGCCAGAGCACGAACGTCACCACGGCGATCACCGCGCACAGCACCGCCGACCCGATGAACACCAGCATGAACGCCGGCATCAGAGCGGTCACATTGATCGCCTTCATCGCGGCGACGCCCTGCGCGGGCGGCAGCGCGGCGAGCCCGCGCATCACGAAGGTCGAGAAGGCGCAGAAGACCCCGGCCACCAGACCGGTCCCGACCACACCGATCACGACCAGTACGAAGTACGGCCCATCGATCATGTCAACGTCAACTCCCGCATCCCGCCGAGCCCCTGCCCGGCCCCCAACCGTCACCACAAGTCAAACCCTGTACGAGAACCGCGACCATGGCCGAGCGACGCGAGCCCATACGTGAGCGTCCACCGGGGCGCAGGAGGCCTGCGCCGGGCCCAGGCCGACCGACCTGGGTCGGACCTACGTCTCACGTCGGACCCCAGCCGCACTGCCGACGGCCGCGGTCCCTTGACCACCGCCAAGGCCACCGCCGGCCGTCGTTCGTCAGCCGACCGCCGATACCTCCGCCTGCCACGCCCGCAACGTCGCCTCCACGGCCGCCGCGATCCGCCGCCGCGCCTCGTGTCGCGGCACGCCGCTCATCAGTAACTGGTCGTACGGCGTGTCCACGTGCCGTACGGACGCCACCACCGCCGAGGTCACCGCCCCCTCGGACAGGGCCCGCCCCGCCGCACTGCGCCCCACCCGCCCGCTGCCCCGCACCGACGCATGCGCGGCGATGTTCCGCGCCCGGTCCACCGGACACCCCGGGAACAGCCGTCGTATCTCCGCCGCGAACGCCTCCGCGAACCGCACGTCCTCCCGGGCCCGCCGCCGGGCGTCCCGCACTCTGCGCCGCCGCCGGGCCTCCGCGTCCGCCAGGCACCGCTGCTCCGCCCGGGTCAGCCCCGGCTCCTCCACCAGGACGCCCTGCCGCTCGTAACGGCCCCGGCGCCGGTTGAACCGCACGACCACCGCCGACAGCGCACTCTCCTCCCGCGACCGCCGCGTCAACGCCGTGTCCCCGCGCGGCAGGAACACCAGATGCCCGAGGTCGGCACAGTCGAGACACCGCGGCGCGCCCTCCTCCAGCACAAGCATCCGCAACGGTCCCGCATGGCACCCCGCGCAGTGCCGCCGCCGGAGCGGCTGGACCACCAGAAGGCCGGTACGGGGCGGGGGAGTTGCGAGAGGTGCCATAGGGGATTCATTCCCCTCTGGACGGGTCCGAGGAACTACCCGGCAGGGGCGGGGACGCCGTCTGACCAGGCTCGGTGCAGGGAGTTCCGCGGCGCGCGGGCGCCCGCATACCCTGCGCCTGACGTCCGTGGCAGATCCTCCTGCCCTCGGCGGGCGACGCTCCCGATCGTGTCCTGTCGCATCATGGGCCGTGTGCGACTCGAAGCGATCACCTGGGAACGGCTCGCCGACCAGCTGGCGGAGCGACTGCTCGACCTGAAGCCGGCCGAGGGCGGCCCCTGGCCCCGCATCGCCTTCGACGGTGCCCCGGCGGCCCGCCCGGGAGACCTCGCGGAGCGGGTCGGGGAGGCGCTGCGCATACGCGGCCGCCCCTCGCTCACCGTCGGCACCCAGGGCTTCCTGCGCCCGGCCTCGGTCCGCCTGGAGTACGGCCACCGGGACGTGGAGGCCTACTACGACGGCTGGTTCGACACCGGCGCCCTGTGGCGCGAGGTCTTCGGTCCCCTCGAACCCGACGGCGACGGCCGCGTCCTGCCGGACCTGTGGGACCCGGTCACCGACCGAGCCACCCGCACCCCCTACGTACAACTCCCGCCCGGTGGCGTCCTGTTGCTGCACGGCCCTCTCCTTCTGCGTCACTGGTTCCCCTTCGACCTCACCGTCCACGTCCTCCTCTCACCCGGCGCACTGCGCCGCCGTACCCCCGAGGCCGAGCACTGGACCCTCCCCGCCTTCGAGCGCTACGACCACGAGACCGACCCGGCCGCCACGGCGGACGTACTGGTGCGCGCCGACGACCCACGGCACCCGGCGTGGAGCGGATGACCCTGGTCCGGCAAACCACTTTTATATGCGCATGCATTTAATTACTCTGGTGCCATGACGACCTCCACGAGTGATCCGATCTCCTTCGACGACTCCGTCCGCTCGCTGCTCGACGGCAGGAACTTCGCCAGCGTCGCCACCCTCGGCCCCGACGGCGCCCCACAGAACTCGGTCGTCTGGATCAAACGCGAGGGGGACACCGTGCTCTTCTCCTCCGTCGACACCCGCCAGAAGGTGCGCAACCTCCGCCGCGACCCCCGCATCAGCGTCTCTGTCTACGACCTCGCCAACCCCTACACCTCCGTCGAGATCCGCGGCACCGCCGAGATCGTCCCGGACGAGGCCAAACGGTTGCCGTTCGAGCTCGCCCACAAGTACCTCGGCATCGACCCGCCCGCCGAGAAGGAGGACGAGACCCGAGTGATCATCCGTGTCGTCCCACAGAAGATCGTGGGCTTCTCGGCCTGATCGCCGCCCGCCGCGGGTGGGTGGCCGGGTGCGGTTACGCCCACAACCTGTGGCCGTCGCGCCCGCAGCCGGTGGCCGTCCCACCCGCAGCTGTGGCCGCCACCGCTCGGTTCCGGGTGCGTCGGCCTGGTGGCGCGGCGAGAATGAAGGGCGCCGGGACTAGCGGTGCTTCCCGCGCCGCGCCGGCCGTCCGGCACCGGGAGGTACTTCATGACCACTGCCGGAGACATCATGCACCGTGGTGCCCAGTGGATCCCCGCCCACGAGACCCTGGACCGAGCCGCTCAGCTGATGCGTGAACTGGGCGTCGGAGCCCTGCCCATCAGCGACGAGAACGAGCGGCTCTGCGGCATCCTCACCGATCGCGACATCGTCATCGGCTGCGTGGCCGTGGGCCGCGACCCGAGCAAGGTCACCGCCGGCGAGATGGCCCAGGGCACCCCGCGCTGGATCGACGCGAACGCCGACATCAGTGACGTGCTCCGGGAGATGAAGGAGCACCAGATCCGCCGGCTCCCCGTGATCGAGAACAAGCGCCTGGTCGGCATGATCAGTGAGGCCGACCTGGCCCTGAACCTGAGGGAGAACGAGATCGGCCAGTGGGCCGAGAGCGTCTACGCCAGGACCGGGGCGCCGACGACGCACTGACCCCGGCGACCGGCCCCACCGCTCGGCCCCACCACTCCTTCCACTCCTCTCGGACGTCCTCGTCCGGCTCGTCATGCCGGGCGGGGACGCACCGACGTCGGCAGGCCAGGCCGCGTCAGAGCCATCCGCTGCGCCGGAAGCCGCGGTACAGCACCACACACGCGACGGATATCACGCCCAGGACCAACGGATACCCGAAGGTCCAACGCAGCTCCGGCATGTGCTCGAAGTTCATCCCGTACACCCCGCACACCATCGTCGGCACCGCGATGATCGCGGCCCAGGCGGTGATCTTCCGCATGTCCTCGTTCTGCGAGACGGTCACCTGTGCCAGGTGCGCCTGAAGGATCGAGTTCAGCAGTTCGTCGAAGGCCGATATCTGCTCCTTGGCTCGCAGCAGATGGTCGGAGACGTCGCGGAAGTAGGCCTGTATCTCCGGCTCGACGACCCGGATGGGCAGCGAGGCCAGCTCCTCGAGCGGACGGCTCAGCGGAACCACGGCCCGCTTCAGCTCCAGCAGTTCCCGCTTGAGCTGATAGATCCGGCCGGGGTCGGCCCGCGCGCCATTCTCCGCGAACACGTCCGTCTCGACCTCGTCGATGTCCTCCTGCACCGAGTCGATGACGTTCAGATAGTCGTCGACGACGTGGTCCGCGATCGCGTGCAGCACCGCCGCGGGCCCCTTGCAGAGCTGCTCGGGGCTCGACTCCAGCTCCTCGCGCAACGGGCCCAGCGAGCCATGCCGACCGTGCCGGACCGTGATCACGAAGTCCTGGCCGACGAACACCATGATCTCGCCGGTGTTCACGACCTCGCTCGTCGCCGTGAGCTCCTCGTGCTCGACGTAGCAGACGGTCTTGAACACCGCGAACAGGGTCTCGTCGTAGCGCTCCAGCTTCGGCCGCTGATGCGCTTCGACCGCGTCCTCGACCGCCAGCGGATGCAGGGCGAACAGATCGGCGATGCCCGCGAACTCCTGGTCCGTCGGTTCATGGAGGCCGAGCCAGACGAATCCGCCACCGCGTTTGCGTACCCGCTGCACCACGTCGACCAGATCGCCGGCCTCCGGGACCCGCACGCCGTCGCGGTAGGTCACGCAGTTCACCACCGAGGAGCCCAGCGGGGACCGGGCGGGATGGCTGAGGTCGACGCGGGGGCGCCGTCGAGCCAGCCGTGCCACCTTGCGCAGGCCGCCGACCCTGCCGAGGCCCGTGACCTTCCGCAGATTCCCTGCCATGGACATCTGGATCTCCTTGCGTGGATCACCCCTGGACGCGCGGCTCACCTCCGGGTGTTCAGCCCCTTCGGCTCGCTCACGGTGCGTCGCTTTCTGTGCCGTGGCCGCCAGTTTGCCAGGTGGGCGTGAGAGCCGGGTAAGCCTGTGGGAGCAGGAGGTTCCGCTTGGTTCCCGCCTGTGGATGAAGGGCTGCGGTTACGTCGCCGCGCCGAGTAGGGCGGCTGTAGGAGCGCGTCGCGGTGCGGAGGGGGATGGTTGTGCGAGGGCGTCGCGGCGCGGAGGGGAGGACGGTGGTGCGAGGGCGTCGCGCGGCGCGGAGGCCCGTTTGCACGAGGGCGTCACGGTGCCCAGCAGGTCGGCCGTACAAGGTGCGGACCGAGCTGGACCGCCGTACGAGTTTCAGGGCCGCCCCGCCGAGCGTCGCCCCGTCCGGACACGGCGGGCAACTGGGAGGATCGCCTCATGACGCGAACCCACGGCTATCTCCTCGACAACCGGCAGGCCGAGGCGGGCGAGCGCTTCGACGCCTTCGCCGCACTCTTCGACCCCACGACGTTCCGGCACTTCGAACGGTTCGGCATCGGACCCGGCTGGCGCTGCTGGGAGGTGGGCGCCGGCGGCACCTCGGTGGTGTCCTGGCTGGCCAAGAAGGTCGGCCCGACGGGACGGGTCGTCGCGACCGACATCGACACCTCACTGCTTTCCCCGGCCGCCCGCCCGCCGGTCGAGGTACGCGTCCACGACGTGGGTGCGGACGAGCCGCCGGGGGAGGGGTTCGACCTGGTGCACGCCCGGCTCGTGCTCGTACATGTGCCGGACCGCGAACGGGCGTTGCGGTCGATGATCGAGGCCCTGCGCCCCGGCGGCCGACTGCTGATCGAGGACGCCGACCCCGCTCTGCAACCCCTGCTCTGCCCCGACGAGCACGGTCCCGAACAGCAGCTCGCGAACCGCCTTCGCCACGGCTTCCGCAAACTGCTCGCCGACCGCGGCGCCGACCTCTCCTACGGCCGCAAACTGCCACGTCTGCTCCGGGAGGCGGGGCTGTGCCGGGTGGAGGCCGACGCGTACTTCCCGCTCGCCTCGCCCGCCTGCGACGCCCTGGAGTCCGCCACCGTGCGCCAGATCCGCGATCAGCTCGTCGCCGAGGGCATCGCCACCGACCAGGAGATCGACCGCCACCTGGCCGACGTCGCCGCCGGTGGCATGGATCTGGCCACCGCCCCGATGATCTCCGCGTGGGGCCGCAAGGCGCCGGAAGTGCCGGAAGTGCCGGAAGTGCCGGAAGTGCGGGAAGTACCGGAAGTGCGGGATGCGCCGGAGGCGACTGAGGAGCTGGAGGAGAACGGGAGCTGACGTTGAATCAGCCGACGTCGGATCAGCTGGCGTTCGCGCCGCCTTGCCGTGCTGTCCGGAGTCCCGCGCTGCCACGTCACTCCAGTGCGGGCGGCCTTCCACCCACCCGCTCCACCGCCAGCGCACCTGCCCGGCACCCCTCCCGCGCCGCGTCCTCGGGCCGGGCGCCCGCGAGCAGGGCCGCGAGAAAGGCGCCACTGAAGGCGTCACCGGCTCCGGTCGTGTCCCTCGGTGTGGTCGGCACGGCGGGGACATGGGCGCTCACCGTGCCCGACCGGGCCACCAGCGCACCGTCCGCGCCCTGCTTGGCGACCACCAGCGGAACATGGCGGCTCAACTTGGCTGCGGCGTCCGCCGCATCGGGCAACCCCGTCAGCAGGCACGCCTCGGCGCGGCTCGGCAGCAGGACGTCCAAGCCCTCCACCAGCGCCAGGAAACGGTCCACGCCCAGCTCCACCAGGAAGCCCGCTGACGCCGGATCCAGGCTCACCGGCACTCCACGCGCGCGTGCGGACGCGAGAGCTCTCGCCACCAGCGCCCGGCTCGGCTCGGAGAACAGCAGGTAGCCCGACAGGTGCAGCCACACGACGCCGTCGAGCAGCGCGTCCGACCAGTCGCCAGGGTCGAGCCGCAGGGACGCCCCGCTGTCGGTGAGGAACGTCCGCTCGGCGTTGGCGCCCGTGTCGACCAGGCAGATCACCGTCCCGGTCGCCGCCTGCGGATCGACGACGAGCAGAGGCTGTACTCCGCTCGCGGTCAGCTCAAGCTCGTGCCACGTGGCCGCGTCCGCACCCACGCGCCCCAGCAGCCGCACCTCCGCGGCACCCCAACGTGCCGCCCAGCACGCCACATTGGCGCCCGCGCCACCCGGCACCGTCCGGATGGCCGCGGCCGTGTCCGTACCCGAGGCGAGCGGCCCCCGGTGGCGGGCGATGACGTCCGTGACCACGTCCCCGACGACCAGCAGCGCTCCGGGGCGCGCGGCGGCCGGGGCGGGCCCCTTCCCGTCCTTGTCGCGCCCCGTCCCGTTCCCGGGCTCGCTCACGCTCCGGCCCATGCCGCCGCGATCTGCCCCGCCAGCCGTACGTTGCCGCGCACCGCCGCGAGATTGGCGCTCAGTGAGGCACCGTCCGTGTGCCGTACCAGATAGTCCAGCAGGAAGGGTGTGACGGCCTGACCGGTGATGCCCTGTTCCTCGCATGCGTGCAGTGCGTCGGCGAGCACACGCGCGTGCAGCTCGGGATCCAGCTGCTCCGCCTCCGGCACCGGATTGGCGACGATCAGCGCGGACTCGGGCCCGTCCAGCGCGTCCTGGGCGCGCATCACTTCGGCCGCCTCCTGCGGCGACCGAAGCGTCCAGTCCACCGGGTGCCCGGAGTCGGACAGGTAGAAGCCGGGGAAGCGTTCCGTCCGATAGCCGGCGACGGCGACGCCGAGCGTCTCCAGCCGTTGCAGGGTGGCCGGGACGTCCAGGATCGACTTCACACCGGCGCACACCACCGTGATCCGTGTGCGGGCCAGCAGCCCCAGGTCGGCCGACTCGTCCTGCGTGACCGTCCACTCCCGGTGCACACCCCCGAGCCCACCCGTCGCGAACACCCGTACGCCACCGAGGCTCGCCAGCAGAGCCGTCGCCGACACCGTGGTCGCTCCGCTCGCCCCGGAGGCCACGGCGAGCGGCAGATCCCGGTGCCCCAGCTTGCGGATCCCGTCCTCGTTCGCGATCCGCTCCAGCTGCTCCTTGTCCAGCCCGACATGGGGCCGCCCGTCGAGCACGGCGATCGTCGCCGGAACGGCGCCCTCCTGCCGTACGACATCCTCCAGCTCCAGTGCCACCTGCAGATTGCGCGGGCGCGGCAACCCGTGCGCGATGATCGTGGACTCCAGGGCCACCACGGGTTGACGCGCGTTGATCGCCTCCCGCACCTCTTCCGACACCACCAGCACCACGCGCCTGCCTCCTGTCGCTCGGTCTTCCCTCATCTCTGGCGGGCGGCGCACCGGGTCAAACCCTTGCGGCCTGTGGGAGAGGACACCAGCCTTGGATGCATGACCGACAACTCGACCCGTCTTGACCACATAGTCCTCTGGGTGCGCGATCCGGCCGCATCGGCCGCGTTCTACCAGGAGACACTCGGCCTGGCGCCCGTCAGGCTCACCGAGTTCATCGCGGGCGAGGCGCCTTTCCCCTCGGTGCGCGTCAACGACGAAACCATCCTCGACCTCATGCCGATGACCATGGCGGAGCGCATGAAGATGCTCCCGGGTGCCGCCGAGAGCGCGGGACACCCGGTCAATCACGTCTGTCTGTCTCTGCCGGACGCCGACTTCCACGGGCTGCGCACCCACCTGGAGGAGCAGGACGTGCCCGTGTCGGACTACTCGTACGACTCCTTCGGCGCCCGCGGCAAGGCCAAACGCAGCTTCTACTTCCGCGACCCCGACGGCAACGTCTTCGAGGCCCGGCACTACGACTAGCCCGCCGCGGAGGGGGCCACGCGTGCGTGGCCCCCTCCGCCGGACACGTCAGACCGGCCGTGCGCCGTCCCGCGCCCCATGCGTGGAGGCGATGCCGCCGGCGTCGGTGGTCTCGACGTCCGGACCTCGTTCGACGAGCTCTCCGGTGATCTCGTGGCCGAGGACCAACCCCTCCGGCGCCGTGATCCGCCCACGCACCAGGTGCTGGTCGCTGCCACAGATGTTGGTTGCGAGGGCTTGAGGATCACCCCGTGCCGGCACTCGCGGCCCACGTTGTCGGGGGCGACCCCCGGTCCGTCCTGGAGTTCGGGGGTCGGATGCCAGCGGCTGCGCGCACGGTCGAGCCTGCTGTCGCCTCCGCGGTCCGGCCAGTCCTCGCGCGGCCACCGAGAACACCCCGCCTCCTCCATCCCGGGCGGGCCGGAGCAGGGCGGCATACGGTACGTCAGCTGTCCGCCGGAACGTCCTTCGCCCGCCCGCGTCGCGTGAACAGCGCCAGTGCGGCCAACGGGATCAGCAGGCAGGCGGCGGTGAAGTTCAGCCAGGCGTAGCTCGCCTGGGCGACCACGAGCCCGGCCACCGCTCCGCCGATGCCGGCACAGGCGTTCATGACCAGGTCCGACAGCCCCTGCGCGGCGGCCCGCGCCGGCTGCGGCACGGAGTCCGTGAGCAGCGCGGAACCGGACACGAGCCCGGCCGACCAGCCGAGCCCCAGTACGAAGAGCCCGATGGCCGTCTGCCCGTGGCTGCCGCCCGCGGTACCGGCGACGAACACCGCGCACGCAAGCAGCCCGACGGCGAGCCCGATCCCGGACAGCCGACCCAGCCGGTCCGACAACCGCCCCATGAGCGGCGCGAACGCGTACATGCCGGCGATGTGCCCGCTGATGACCAGGCCGATCAGATCGATGCCCGCGCCGTGGTGTGCCAGGTCGACGGGAGTCATCGACATCACCGAGACCATCGCCGTGTGTGCCACGGCGACGGTCACCACCGCGAGCCGCGCCCGCGGTGAGGCGGCCACGGCGGCCACGCCGGCGCGCAGCGAACGGGCCGCGGGTGACTGCTCCTCTGCCGGTGCGAGCGCACGCGCCGTCAGCAGCGGGTCCGGCCGCAGCAGGGCGGCCACCACGACCGCGGATATCAGGAAGATCCCCGCCGCCCACAGGAACGGACCCGCGGCGGCGGGTATCCCGAGGCCCGTGACACTGCGACCGGCGGGCGCGGCGATGTTCGGGCCGAGGACCGCGCCGATGGTGGTCGCCCATACGACGAGCGAGATGGCCCGGGCCCGCCGCTCCGGCTCGGCCAGATCCGCGGCCGCGAACCGGGCCTGGAGATTCGCCGACGAGGCCGCGCCGAACGCGGCCATTCCGCACAGCAGCAGCGGAAAGCTCCCGACGCTTGCCGCGACCACCGTGACACCGGCGCCCACGGCCCCGATGAGATAGGCGAGGACGAGCCCCGGCCGACGCCCTCGCGCGGTCATCAGCGCGGCCAGCGGCATCGACAGCACGGCTGTACCGGTGACGGTCGCGGTGGGCGCGAGCCCGGACAGCGACTCGGTGCCGCTGACCTCCGTGGCCAGGACGGCCGCGAGCGCGATGCCGGTGGCGACGCCGAGGCCGCCCAGGATCTGCGTCGTGATCAGCACGGCCGAGATGCGTCGCCGCAGAGCCGGCAGTCGGTCGGGCAGGACGGACAAGGCGGCCTGCCGCTCCACGGCGGTCACGACGCGCACCCGGCTGTACGGCGCGTCCGACCTGCGAAGAGAGGACAACACACTGGACCGGCCGCGTACAGGTGGGTGAAAAGTGTCGTCACAGGCGCAGTCTCCCCCTCATCTCTTGCCTGCCCAACCCCGTGAAAGGCCAAGAAGCCCTCAGAACAGCGGCTCCGGCAGGACCCCTTCCAGCGCGAGCAGCTTCCGCTTGGTCTCCAGCCCGCCCCCGAACCCACCGATGCCACCGTCGCTCGCCACGACCCGATGGCAGGGCACGACGACCGGAAGCGGATTGGCGCCCATCGCCGTCCCCACCGCCTGGGCCGCGCCCGGCTGCCCCACCCGCCCGGCCAGATCGCCGTATCCCACGACCGCGCCGTACGGGACACCCGACGCCAGTTCGCGCAGCACCTGCCGGTTGAAGCCGGAGATCAGGGACCAGTCCAGCGGCAGCTCGAAGTCGTGCCGCGCACCCGCGAAGTACTCCTCCATCTGACGAATCGCCTCGGCCAGCAGCGGGGAGTCGGGCGCCTCGACCGGCTCGGTGCCCAGCCGGGACGCCAGTCGGTCGAGCGTCGTCTCGCGCACCTTCTCCGTGGCGTGGAACACGACGCTGACCAGGCCGTCGCGGGTCGCGGCCAGCATCAGCGGACCGATGTCGGTCCCGATGACGGCCCACACCACCTGCTGCTCGTACTGCCCATGGCTGTCCATGCGCCCACCGTACGACCCACCACTGACAGCGCCCGTGAGTGTGCAACGGGGGCCGGAGGCCGGAGCGGGCCTCAGTCCTCGGGCAGGGCGTCCTGCACCACGTCGGGACTGTTGGTGATGATGCCGTCGACGCCGTAGCCGGCGACCAGCCGGGCGGTGTCCGCGTCGTTCACGGTCCAGGTGAAGACCTCCATCGGCCTGCCGTGCGGCCCCTCCATCTCGTGGACGGCGTCGACATAGTCCGTGGAGATGGAGCTGTACGAGGGGTTGATCTGGTCGGCGAAATCCGCGTATCCGGACAGGTCCGCCGTGGGCGGCGTGCCCAGGAAACCGGTCTTCACGGCCGGCCTCAGCTCGTGGACGGTCCGCACACTGGCGGCGCTGAAGCTCTGCACGATCAGTCGGCTCGCCACGTGGTCCGGATCGAGCCAGCCCTCGTTGGCCAGGGCCTTGAGGGTCTGCCCCTCGATGCCCGGGTACAGGTCGGGGTTCTTGATCTCCAGGAGCAGCTTCTGGTGGTGCAGCTCCACGCGGTCCATGTACTGCTCCAGCGTCGGCACGCGCGCGCCCGCGTACGAGGGACTGAACCAACTGCCCGCGTCCAGGAGGGCGATCTCGGCGGCGGTGAAGTCCTTCACCTTCCAGGGCGCCCGGCCGGGGAAGACCTCCTCCACGTCGGTCGTCCGCTTCAGGTTGTCGTCGTGCAGGACGACGAGCTCGCCGTCCTTGGTGCGCTGGACGTCGTTCTCGACCCAGCTGATGCCCAGTTCGGCGGCCTTGTCGACGGCGGCCAGCGTGTTCTCGGGGGCGTAGGTGGAGGCCCCTCGGTGAGCGATGACCGTGGGCCGCTCGGCGCCGGCCCGGGCCTGGGGGGCGGGCAGCAGAAGAGCGGCGGTTCCCAGGAGCGCGGTCGTCGTGGCGGCTACGGCGCGCGCGTGCATGCGTACTCCTCGCGTCGAACGATCACAGACAGATCAACTGTGACAGCAGAGGGTCAACGGCGGGGGAGTACAGAATGGCCACAGATTGAATGGAGTTGCCCGGGCCCGCTCACTCGTGCCGCACAACTGGGGCAAGGCCGTGTTTCTTTGCCGGAGAATCGTTCGACCATTCCGGTGGGAGTTACTCTCTGCCTCAACCCTGACCGCTCGGGCGGTGCTGGGAGGGGGCGCATTCACAGCATTCCGGGACGTAAGAGGGCGGGAAGGGCGGTCGCGTATGCAGGGCACGATCGACGGATTCAGCTATGGACTCGTCACACCGCTGGTGGCCTACCTCATGGCCTGCCTCGGAGGTGCGCTGGGCCTGCGCTGCACCACAAGATCGATGCTCGTCTCGCAGTCCTGGCGCCCCGGCTGGCTCGCCCTGGGATCGGCGGCCATCGGCTCCGGCATATGGACCATGCACTTCGTCGCGATGATGGGGTTCACGGTCGCGGAGACGCCGATCCACTACGACAAACCGATGACGTTCGCGAGCCTGGCCGTCGCCATCGTCATGGTGGGCGTGGGGATCTTCATCGTCGGCTACAAGGGCGCCAGCGGGACGGCCCTGTTCACCGGCGGCACCATCACCGGTCTGGGCATCGCGTCGATGCACTAC
This sequence comes from Streptomyces viridochromogenes, assembly GCF_001270495.1. Lineage (GTDB taxonomy): Bacteria > Actinomycetota > Actinomycetes > Streptomycetales > Streptomycetaceae > Streptomyces > Streptomyces viridochromogenes_A. The sequence goes on along the minus strand of NZ_LGUR01000225.1, from coordinate 39,814 downwards.
CTGGGCATGGCCGGTCTGCGGCTCAACGGCAAGCTGGAGTACAACACGTTCACGGTCGCCGCCTCCGTCGCCATAGCCATGGTTGCGGCCACCGCGGCCCTGTGGGCCGCCGGACAGGTCAGAGGGCTCATGTGGAGCGTGGGCGCGAGCCTCGTCATGGGCCTCGCCGTCAGCGGCATGCACTACACCGGCATGGCCGCCCTCAGCGTCCATCTCCACGGCACGGAGGCCCCCTCCGCGGGTGACTCACCCGCCACCCTGCTCGCGCCGATGCTGATCGGCCCGCTCGTCTTCCTGCTCCTCGCCGGTGCCGTCGTGCTGTTCGACCCGCACATGGTCATGGGGCAACCCGCGACCGCCCCCGTCGAGCACAAGCCGGGCGTTCCGGCCCACACCTCCGTCCCGCACCAGGCCCGCCGCCCCCAGCTGCGTGCGCGCCGCAACCAGGACCAGAGGGCCTCCCGCGCCCCGCAGAACCACTGATCGGACCGCGTTGTCAGTGGGGGGTCGTACGGTGGATCCATGCGGCCCGTTTCCAGCATCGAACGCACGGTGGCGCCCTTCGAGGTCGTCAGCCCGTACCAGCCCAACGGCGATCAGCCCCAGGCCATCGCCGAGCTCGCCCGGCGCATCGAGGCCGGCGAGAAGGACGTTGTCCTGCTCGGCGCGACCGGCACAGGAAAGTCCGCCACCACCGCGTGGATGATCGAGAAGCTCCAGCGTCCCACCCTGGTGATGGCGCCGAACAAGACTCTGGCCGCCCAGCTGGCGAACGAATTCCGCGAGCTCCTGCCGAACAACGCGGTCGAGTACTTCGTCTCGTACTACGACTACTACCAGCCCGAGGCCTACGTCCCGCAGTCGGACACCTACATCGAGAAGGACTCCTCGATCAACGAGGAGGTCGAGCGGTTGCGCCACTCCGCGACGAACTCGCTGCTCACCCGCCGTGACGTCGTCGTGGTCGCCTCGGTCTCCTGCATCTACGGCCTCGGTACGCCGCAGGAGTACGTGGACCGCATGGTCCCCCTCAAGGTCGGGGACGAGATCGACCGGGACCAGCTGCTGCGCCGATTCGTCGACATCCAGTACACGCGCAACGACCTGGCCTTCACCCGTGGCACCTTCCGGGTGCGCGGGGACACCATCGAGATCTTCCCGGTCTACGAGGAGCTCGCCGTCCGCATCGAGATGTTCGGTGACGAGATCGAGGCGCTGTCCACCCTGCACCCGCTCACCGGCGAGATCATCAGCGACGACCAGCAGCTGTACGTGTTCCCGGCCTCCCACTACGTCGCGGGCCCGGAGCGCATGGAGCGCGCCGTCAACGACATCGAGAAGGAGCTGGGCGAGCGCCTCGCCGAGCTGGAGAAGCAGGGCAAGCTTCTGGAAGCCCAGCGCCTGCGGATGCGCACGACCTACGACCTCGAGATGCTCCGTCAGATCGGCAGCTGCTCCGGTGTCGAGAACTACTCGATGCACTTCGACGGCCGCTCGCCCGGCTCCGCGCCGAACACACTGCTCGACTACTTCCCTGAGGACTTCCTGCTCGTCATCGACGAGTCGCACGTCACGGTGCCGCAGATCGGGGCCATGTACGAGGGCGACGCCTCCCGCAAGCGGACCCTCGTCGATCACGGCTTCCGCCTGCCCTCGGCCCTCGACAACCGGCCCCTGAAGTGGGAGGAGTTCCAGGGCCGCATCGGGCAGACCGTCTACCTGTCGGCGACCCCCGGGAAATACGAGCTCTCCCGGGGGGACGGCCAGGTCGAGCAGATCATCCGCCCCACCGGCCTCGTCGACCCGGAGGTCGTCGTCAAGCCGACCGAGGGCCAGATCGACGACCTGGTGTACGAGATCCGGGAGCGCGTCGAGAAGGACGAACGCGTCCTGGTCACCACCCTCACCAAGAAGATGGCCGAGGACCTCACGGACTACTTCCTGGAGCTCGGCATCCAGGTGCGCTATCTGCACAGCGATGTCGACACCCTGCGCCGAGTCGAGCTGCTGCGAGAACTGCGTGCCGGTGAGTTCGACGTCCTCGTCGGCATCAACCTCCTCCGCGAGGGTCTCGACCTGCCCGAGGTGTCCCTGGTGGCGATCCTCGACGCCGACAAGGAAGGCTTCCTGCGCTCCGGCACCTCCCTCATCCAGACCATCGGCCGTGCGGCGCGCAATGTCTCCGGCCAGGTCCACATGTACGCCGACAAGATCACCCCGGCCATGGAGAAGGCCATCGACGAGACCAATCGTCGCCGGGAGAAGCAGGTCGCGTACAACAAGGCCAACGGCATCGACCCCCAGCCGCTGCGCAAGAAGATCAACGACATCGTCGCGCAGATCGCCCGCGAGGACGTCGACACGGAGCAGCTGCTCGGGACCGGCTACCGCGCCAAGAAGGACGGCCGGGGCACCAAGGCTCCCGTGCCCTCCCTCGGCGACAAGGCGGCCAAGGGCGCGAAGGCGGCCAAGGCGGCCAAGGGCAAGGCCAAGGAGACGGTGCCGACCGACCGTCCGGCGGCCGATCTCGCCGAGCAGATCGAGGAGTTGACGGAGCGTATGCGCGCCGCTGCCGCCGATCTGCAGTTCGAGATCGCGGCCCGGTTGCGTGACGAGGTGTCCGAGATGAAGAAGGAACTGCGGCAGATGAAGGAGGCGGGCCTGGCCTGACGGGCACTCGCTGTGTTGCAAGACCGACACAAAGTGCGGACCGGGGTACGGCCCTGTCAGTGCCCCTGCGTAGGGTTCTGGTCATCCGCGGAGCCCGCGGCCAACAGGGGACAGCTCGAGAGGGGAAACAGCACGTGACCGTCAACATGACCAAGGGTCAGGCCATCAGTCTGCAGAAGGACGACGGCGGCAGCCTGACCGCGGTGCGCATGGGTCTCGGCTGGCAGGCGGCTCCCCGGCGGGGCCTGTTCGGCACGCGCACGCGGGAGGTCGACCTCGACGCCTCCGCCGTCCTGTTCGCGGACAAGCAGCCGGTCGACGTCGTCTTCTTCCGCCACCTGGTGAGCGACGACGGCTCGGTGCGCCACACCGGTGACAACCTCGTCGGCGGTGTCGGCCAGGGCGGCGACGACGAGGCGATCCTCGTCGACCTCGCGCGCATCCCGGTCCACATCGACCAGATCGTCTTCACCGTGAACTCCTTCACGGGCCAGACGTTCCAGGAGGTGCAGAACGCGTTCTGCCGCCTGGTCGACGAGACCAACGGCCAGGAACTCGCCCGCTACACGCTCGCGGGCGGCGGCGCCTACACCGCCCAGATCATGGCGAAGGTGCACCGCACGGGTGCGAGCTGGACCATGACGGCCCTCGGCACGCCGACCAACGGCCGTACGTTCCAGGACCTGATGCCGGCGATCCTGCCGCACCTGTAGGACCGACAGGGGGGCCGGGTGAGCGGCGCCCGACACGACACGCGACACAGGGGGACGAAGGCATGACGGCCGAGCTGGTGCGGGGGCAGAATCACCCGCTCTCCCAGGCCCGTCTGGAGATCCGGGTCTCGGCCGGCACACCGGTCGTGGCCGCAGCCACGCTCGGCGACGAGCAGGGGAGGATCCATGGCGTCGAATGGGTGGCTCACCCCGGCGCCCCCACTCTGCCCGGCCTTGAGGTCTCCCGGCAGGCGGCCGCCGAGCACCGCCTCGCGGTGGACCTGGACGCGATGCCGGAGGCCGTCCACCGTGTCAGCGTGCTGCTCGCCCTGCCGACCGGGGGCGGCCCCACCCGGTTCGGCGCCGTCGCCACCGCCTTCGTCGCGGTCACCGGCCTCGACGGCACCGAGGTCGCCAGCTACACCATCACCGGGTTGGAGGCCGAGTCGGCGGTCGTCGCCCTGGAGCTCTACCGCCGCCAGGGCGCCTGGAAGGTGCGTGCCATCGGCCAGGGGTATGCCGGCGGTCTCGCCGACCTCTTCACAGACCAGGGCCTGCCCCAGGCCCACCAACTCGCCGGCGGCATCAACGAAGCGGTGGCCCAGGGCATGGCCCGCTCCGTGCCGGCGCCCCCGACACGGACGGACGGCGACCGCTCACGGCAGACGGCCGCGCCGGCACTCGGCCCGGACCAGGGCGGCTCCGCACCGCAGGGCTCTTCAGCACCGCAGGGCGGCTCCGGCTCCGTACCACCGCAGCAGCCCACGTCGCCCTACGGCACCCAGACGCCGGACCTGCCGGGTCAGTCCGCGCCGCAGCCCTCGTATCAAGGCGGAAGCGGCGCCACGGATCCCGCTCAGCCGTCCGCCCCCACGCCCGGCGGCCCGATCAACTACAGTCACCCGGGCCGGCAGAACGCGGCTCCGCCGCCGCCCCCGCCGACCGCGCCCCCGGCGCAGCCCGGACAGCCCGCTCAGCCCGTCGCGGGCGATGCCACCGGCTGGTCCATGGACGAGCGGCTCTACAACCAGGTGTGGGGCATGTTCGAGGACCTGGCCCGCACGACAGCCGCGTACCGCAGCGCGGTCGACTTCGCCGACTCCCGCATGGAGAAGGAACTCGACCAGGTCCTGTCGGACCCGCGCAGCCGGATCGGCGGACAGGGCGACGCCGCACGCGAAGCCGCCCAGACCAAGCGCGCCCAGCTCGTCAACCAGGCCAGGGCGACGCTCGATCGCGACCTCGCCCAGCTCACCGCCGAAGTCGAGGTCGTCGAGCCCGCGCTGCCGCCCGCCTACGCGGGTTGGGACAACCCCGTCTGGCACGGCTACCGCGTACCGATGGAGATCCCCATGGCCCTGCGCCTGGGCGACCTCCACCTGCCCGAGAGCGCCGAGGTGCGCATCCCGATGCTGGTCCGGCTGCCGCTGGAGCGCGGCCTGTGGATCGACAGCGGAAGCGGCGGATCGATCGACGGCTCGTTCACGGACTCCCATGACCTGCGGCGCCTCGCGGTGGATACGGCGGTGGCGCACGCGGCCCGGCTGCTCGCCGTCTATCCGGCGGGCGAGTTCACCGTGCACGTCATCGATTCGGCCGGTTCCGGCGCACAGACCCTCGTACCGCTGGTGCAGACCGGCGTGCTCGCGGCCCCGCCCGCGGTGGGCGCGGCCGGTGTCGCGGACGTCCTCGCACGGCTCACTCAGCGCGTCGACCTGGTGCAGATGGCGCTGCGCGCCGGTGCGCCCGATTCCCTGCCGCCCGGTTTCGACACCTCGCAGCAACTGCTGATCGTCAACGACTTCCCGCACGGCTTCGACGATCGTGCCGTGAACCAGCTGCGCTATCTGGCGGACGAGGGGCCGGCCGTCGGCGTCCACCTGATGATGGTCGCCGACCGCGAGGAAGCGGCCGCCTACGGCCCGTTGCTCGATCCGCTGTGGCGTTCGCTTTTGCGACTCACTCCGGTGCCGGACGATCACCTGGCCGACCCGTGGGTAGGGCACGCCTGGACCTATGAGCCCGCTCTCGTGCCGCCCGGCAGCGAGGTCCTCCAGCAGGTGCTGGCGCAGGTCGCGGCGGCCCGGGCCAAGCACAGGTAAAGCCCCTCTGGCCAGCGAACTTGGCGTTCACTTTGCCAAGTACTTTACCTTTCCTTGGTGATTGAGGTACTGTTTGTCCCACGGAGGGGAGTACTCCCTGTCTGCTGCGGCGTACCCGTCAATACGGATCAGGCCAGATCCCGGGGCGTCGGCCCATCGTGGGTGGAAGAGACCTCCGGCGCGCGACGACGCTGACATTTGCCGTTACGACTGCCGGAGGCGCAGTGGAAGTTTCTACGACCCTATGGGTCCTGACCATCGTGGGCCTGGCCGCGCTGATCGCGGTCGATTTCTTCATCGGCCGCAAGCCGCATGACGTATCGATCAAGGAAGCCGGAATCTGGACGGTCGTCTGGATCGTTCTGGCCGGCCTCTTCGGGCTCGGTCTGCTGATCTTCGGCGGCGGACAGGCCGGCGGCGAGTTCTTCGCGGGCTTCATCACCGAGAAGTCGCTGAGCGTCGACAACCTCTTCGTCTTCGTCCTGATCATGGCGAAGTTCGCGGTGCCGACCCAGTACCAGCAGCGAGTGCTCCTCGTCGGTGTCCTCATAGCCCTTGTCCTGCGGGCCATCTTCATCGCCGCGGGTGCCGCCATCCTCGCCAGCTTCGCCTGGGTGTTCTACCTCTTCGGCGCCTTCCTGATCTGGACCGCCTGGAAGCTCATCCAGGAGGCCCGGGCCGGCGACGAGGACGAGGAGTTCGAGGAGAACAAGCTGCTGAAGGCGGCCGAGCGCAGGTTCGGTGTCGCCGACCGCTATCACGGCACCAAGCTGTGGATCCAGGAGAACGGCAAGCGGGTCATGACCCCGATGCTGGTCGTGATGCTGGCCATCGGTACCACCGACGTGCTGTTCGCGCTCGACTCCATCCCGGCGATCTTCGGTCTGACGCAGGACCCGTACATCGTGTTCACGGCGAACGCCTTCGCCCTGATGGGTCTCCGGCAGCTGTACTTCCTCATCGGTGGCCTGCTGAAGAAGCTGGTCCACCTGAGCTACGGCCTGTCGATCATCCTGGGCTTCATCGGCGTCAAGCTGGTGCTGCACGCGCTGCACGAGTCCGGCGTCCATGTCCCCGAGATCAGCATCCCGGTCTCGCTCGGCGTGATCTGCTCGGTCCTGATCATCACCACGATCACCAGCCTGAGGGCCTCCAAGAAGCAGGCGGCGGCCGAGGCGGCGCAGGAGAAGAGCGAAGGCGCTCCGAAGGACAGCATCGACGTCTGACCACGTCGGACGTAGGAAGAACCAACACCGGGAGTGGTGCCCAGCGAATTGCCGAGCACCGCTCCCGGTGCTTCGTTGGGTGCTGGGTGTTCCCGGCCGGGGACACCACGGCCGGGGGTGGAGGCACCAGTGGACGCACCCATGAAGTTCGTGCAGATCATCGACTTCGAGACCGAGCGCATCGCCGAGATGCGCGAGCTGGCCCACGAGACGGAACAACGACTGGCAGGCCACAGCGGCGGCCCCACGCGCCGTCTCGTCCTCAAGGACCGCGGCCTGCCAAACCGCTACCTCGTAGTGATCGAGTTCGACTCCTACGAGGACGCCATGCGCAACAGCGACGACCCCGAGACCACCAAGTTCGCGGAGCAGATGGCCGCACTGTGCACCAGGCCGCCGTCCTTCACGGACTGCGACGTACAGGAGACGACCGATTTCGCGTAGCGACATACGACCCACAGGGGCCCCGCATCCCGGGGGCGCGGGGCCACCTGACCACCACACCGACCGGAATGCGAACCCTCGACCCCTCTGCGACGATCGCTCCATGATCGCTAGGATCAGGGCGCTCACGACCCGGTGGACGTACGGCGTGCCGGTGCTCGCGGTCGTCCTGCTGGTCTTCACCTGGGGACGAGACCTGCCCGGCGCGGTCGTCGCGCTGGTGACGCTGGTCCTCGCAGGCGCCGTCCTGGCGGCCGTACACCACGCCGAAGTGGTCGCCCACCGGGTCGGAGAACCCTTCGGCTCGCTCGTCCTCGCGGTCGCAGTCACCATCATCGAGGTCGCCCTGATCGTGACCCTGATGGCCGACGGCGGCGACAAGAGCTCCACTCTCGCGCGGGACACGGTCTTCGCGGCCGTGATGATCACCTGCAACGGCATAGTCGGCCTGTGCCTGCTGGTCGCCTCACTGCGGCACCGTACGGCCGTCTTCAATCCCGAGGGCACCGGAGCCGCGCTCGCGACCGTCGCCACCCTGGCCACGCTCAGCCTGGTGCTGCCGACGTTCACCACGAGCAAGCCCGGCCCGGAGTTCTCCACCGTGCAGCTGACGTTCGCCGCGCTCTCCTCGCTGGTCCTGTACGGCCTGTTCGTGACGACCCAGACCGTGCGGCACCGCGACTACTTCCTCCCCATCACCCGGCAGGGCGAGGTGATCACTGTGGACGACCACGCCCACGCGCCCTCCGCCCGGACCGCGATGATCAGCCTGGGGCTGCTGGGCCTGGCCCTGATCGGCGTGGTCGGCCTGGCCAAGGGGGTGTCGCCCACCATCGAGTCCGGAGTGGCGGCCGCCGACCTGCCCCACGCCGTCGTCGGCGTGATCATCGCTCTGCTGGTACTGCTTCCCGAGACGATCGCCGCACTGCGCTCCGCGCGCCGTGACCGCGTGCAGACCAGTCTGAACCTCGCGCTCGGCTCGGCGATGGCCAGCATCGGGCTGACCATCCCCGCGGTGGCCCTGGCCTCCCTCTGGCTATCGGGCCCGCTCGTCCTCGGTCTGGGCCCCACCCACATGGTGCTGCTCGCCCTGACGGTGGTGGTGAGTTCGCTGACGGTGGTGCCGGGGCGGGCGACGCCGCTCCAGGGAGGCGTCCACCTGGTGCTGTTCGCGGCATACCTGGAGCTCGCGATCAATCCGTAGCCGATCAATCCGTAGAAGACCGATACGCAGGCGACCGATTTATGCGACCGATCGGTAGCCGCCCCCCGCGTGTTCCGGAGCCCGTCACCCGGTGGCGGGCTCCGCCGCCGCGGCGGGTACCGGACGCGTCTCGGGGAGCAGCGCGAAACACCCCAGGCTGAGCAGGGCGACCCCGGTCAGATACGCCCCAACACCCCAGGGCACCCGACCACCACCCTGCTCGACGAGCGCCGTCGCCACGATCGGCGTGAGTGCGCCCCCGAGGACGCCGCCGAGGTTGTAGCCCACCGCGGCACCAGTGCAGCGCACCCGGGGCTCGTACAGCTCCGGCAGATACGCGGCGATCACCGCGAACATCGTGATGAACGCGAGCATCGCCCCCAGGAAGCCGAGGAACATCAGCAGCGGCTCACCCGTGGCGAGGAGCGCGACCATCGGGAACATCCACAGGGCGGTGGCAGCGCACCCGATCAGGCACAGTGGCCGCCGCCCGTACCGGTCGCCGAACAGCGCCGCCACCGGGGTGAGCGAGCCCTTCACGAGCACCGCGCCCATGATGCAGGTCAGCATGACGCTGCGCCCGACACCGAGCCGCTCCGTGGCGTACGCGAGGGACCAGGTGGTCACGGCGTAGAAGACCGCGTACCCGATCGACAGCGCCCCGGCCGTCAACAGCACGAGCCGCCAGTGGTCGCGGACGACCTCGGCGAGCGGCACGCGCGCGTGGTCGTCGATTTTGAGGAAGCTGGGGCTCTCGGCGAGCGACGACCGCAGCCACAGCCCCACCACGGCGAGCACCCCCGCCGCCCAGAACGGCACCCGCCATCCCCACGCGGCGAACTGCGCCTCGGACAGCGTCGCCGACAGCCCCAGCACCACACCGTTGGCGAGCAGGAACCCCAGCGCGGGCCCGACCTGAGGGAAGCTCGACCACAGAGCGCGCCGCCCGGCGGGTGCGTGCTCCACGGTCAGCAGGACGGCCCCGCCCCACTCGCCGCCGAGCCCGAGCCCCTGGAGGAAACGCAGCGCGAGCAGCAGCAGGGGAGCGGTCACACCGATCGTGTCGTACGTCGGTACACAGCCGACCGCGACCGTGGAGGCGCCGGTCAGCAGCAGCGAGGCGACGAGGACCGGCCGACGTCCGTGCCGGTCGCCGATGTGACCGAACAGCACCGACCCCAGGGGGCGCGCCACAAATCCCACGCCGAACGTCGCGAAGGCGGCCAGGGTTCCCGCCACCGGCGAGAACGTCGGGAAGAACAGCGGTCCCAGGATCAGCGCAGCCGCGGTCCCGTAGACGAAGAAGTCGTAGAACTCGATGGCCGTGCCGGCGAGCGAGGCGGCCGCGAGCCGCAGCATGGAGGGCGTCCTTACGGTGCGTACGTCGTGCATGCCGCGTCAACTACCCACGGTGATCGGGGGTTACGGGGGCGCGCGGGAGCGGTCGGCCCCTGTCAGTACGTGACGGTGATGCGCCGGGCGGGACCGTCGACGCGCACGATGCCGCCGTAAGGGATCACCAGTTGCGGGTCGGTGTGCCCGAGGTCCACATCGAAGACGATCGTGGTGTCGGGGGCGTAAGCACGCATGGCGCGCAGGACGGCCTCGCGCTGCTCGGCGGCGTAACGAGCGGCCTCCTCCGGGCCGTTGGGGCGCTCGAAGGACCACGTCCGCGCACGGCCCATCAGCAGCGCCGAGAAGCGCTGGAGCAGCCCGCGCTCGCCCATGTTCCGGAGGGTCCAGAAGACCTCGTTGGCGCTCGGCAGCTCCTCCGACGTCTCCAGGAGCAGCACTCCGCCGTCGTACTCCGCCGGGTCGCGCGCGATCTCGCGGTCGGCCATCAGGAGCCAGCCGACGATCTCCAGACAACCGCCCCAACTGCGGCCTTCCACCACCCGATCGGCGTTCACCCACGTCCAACCCTCGGCGGGTCGCATCGCGGGCTCCTCGTCGAAGGTCGCCGGGTCGGCCCAGTCGCGGCTGATGTCGTTCCAGCGCTCGGCCGGCCTGAGCTCGTACTCGCCGGAGGTGAACAGAGCGGCTCGCAGCGATTCGGCGGTCTGCGGGTTCATGGCACCGGGGCGGCCCAGCTCGCACATCACGGTCGCGCCGTGGTAGGCGACGATTCCGGTATTACGCAGAAACATGAGCAGGTTCGTGTTGTCGCTCATCCCGAAGAACGGCTTCGGGTTCGCCCGGATCAACTCGCGGTCCAGCAGCGGCAGCACGGTGATCTGATCGTCGCCGCCGATGGACGCCATGACCGCCTTGATGTCCGGATCGGCGAACGCGGCGTGGATGTCGTCGGCTCGTTCCTGCGGTGTCGAGCCCATCTTGCGGGTCGCCGGATACTCGACCGGTTCGAGCTCGAAGTCCTTGCGCAGCCGCTCCAGGCCCAGTTCGAAGGGGCGCGGGAAGAGCCCCGGCAGGCCCGAGCCGGGCGAGATGACGGCGACGCGGTCGCCCGGGGAGGGCTTGGGAGGGTACGAGATCATGGTCATGCCGGGAGGGTATGACGCACGGTGCGACTCACGCACCGTGATAAACCGGGGCTGAGCAGCGGTCATCGACGGACCGCCCGACCCCCGAACGGACCGGAGGAACCGTGCCCCGCACCCTGGCCAACGCCCCGATCATGATCCTCAACGGCCCCAACCTGAACCTGCTCGGCCAGCGCCAGCCGGAGATCTACGGCTCCGAGACGCTGGCCGACGTGGAGGCCCTGTGCGCCAAGGCGGCGGCCGCGCACGGCGGCACGATCGACTTCCGGCAGTCCAACCACGAGGGTGAATTGGTCGACTGGATCCACGAGGCACGGCTGAACCACTGCGGGATCGTGATCAATCCCGGCGCCTACTCGCACACCTCGGTGGCGATCCTGGATGCGCTCAACACCTGTGACGGACTTCCTGTGTTGGAGGTCCACATCTCCAACATCCACAAGCGTGAGTCGTTCCGGCACCACTCGTACGTCTCCCTGCGCGCCGACGGGGTCATCGCGGGGTGCGGTGTGCAGGGGTACGCGTTCGGAGTGGAGCGGGTCGCGGCGCTGGCGGGGACGGGACAGGCGGACACCTGACCTGGTTGTGAGGGACTGACCTGTAAGGACCGCCCCACCATGGCGGGCGGTCCTTACAGGCGCCCCGCCTCCACGATCCGCCGCAGGAAGCGCCGTGTGCGTTCCTGCTGCGGATCCCCGAAGATCCGCTCGGCCGTACCGCGCTCCAGCACCACCCCTCCGTCCAGAAAACAAACCTGATCGGCGACCTCGCGCGCGAACTCCATCTCGTGGGTCGCCAGAACCATCGTCAGTCCGTCCGACTTCAAGTCGCGGACGACGGTGAGGACTTCGCCCACGAGTTCCGGGTCGAGGGCGGCGGTGACCTCGTCGAGCAGCAGCAGCCGGGGACGTACGGCCAGGGCGCGCACGATCGCGACCCGCTGCTGCTGGCCTCCGCTCAGCCGGTCGGGGTACTCGCCCGCCTTCTCGGCCAGCCCGAGCCGCTCCAGCAGCTCACGCGCGCGTGCCTCGGCCTCCGACCGGGACACGCCGTGCACGCGGCGCGGGGCCAGGGTGATGTTCTCCAGGACCGTCATGTGCGGGAAGAGGTTGTACGCCTGGAAAACCACGCCGATGCGGCGCCGTACGGCGTCCTGGTCGACGCGCGGATCGGTGATCTCCTCGCCGTCCAGCCAGATGGCGCCGTCGTCGATGTCCTCCAGGAGGTTCGCGCACCGCAGCAGCGTGGACTTGCCGGAGCCGGAGGCGCCGATCAGCGCGGTCACCGTGTGCGGTGCGACCTCCAGGTCCACGTCCCGCAGTACGACCGAGCCGCCGAAGGTCTTGCGGACGGACTCCATCCGCAGCACCGGTGCGTCGTTCACAGCTGCCTCGCTCACAGGGCTCCTCCTTGGGCGCGCCGACGGTCCATCCGGGCCGTCACCCAGTCCGTGAAGCGGGTCATCGGGATGGTCAGCGCCACGAAGACCAGGCCCGCCACGATGTACGGCGTGTAGTTGAGGCTGCGGCCCACGATGATGTCCGCCGCCCGTACGGCGTCCACCGCACCGCCGATGGAGACCAGACCGGTGTCCTTCTGCAGCGACACCAGGTCGTTCAGGAGGGGCGGCACCTGACGGCGAACCGCCTGGGGCAGGACGACGTGCCGCAGGGCCTGCCGGTTGGTGAGGCCGAGGGAGCGGGCCGCGGCGCGCTGCGAGGGGTGGACGGACTCGATGCCCGCGCGGAACACCTCGGCGACGTACGCCGAGTACGTCAACGTGAGCGCCGTCCCGCCCAGCAGTACCGGGTCGACGGTCACGCCCTGCAGCCGCAGCGCGGGAACGCCGAGGACGACGATCATGAGGTTAATGATGAGCGGAAGTCCCCGGAAGAAGTCCGTGTAGGCCGCCGCCAGCGCCCGTAGCGGGAAGAACACCGGGCCGCGCAGCGTACGCGCGATGGCGATCAGCATCCCGAGGACCAGCACGGCCGCACCGCAGATCAGCAGCAGCCGGACGTTGAGCCAGAGCCCTTCGAGGACCTTGGGGAACGCCTCGCGCGCATACTCCCCGTTGAAGAACGTCTCCTTGGTGCGCGGCCAGCCCGGTGCGTTGACCACGACCAGGTAGAGGACGACGACCGTGACCAGGGTGGAGAGGGCCGCGATCGCCGTGGCGCGGCGCGCGCGTGCCCGCTTGTGGCGCTCGCGGTCGAGACGTCGCTGCGAGGGGACGTATCCGTCACCCTCACCGGACATGCCTCCGTGGTCGTCCGCGCCCTCGTGGCCGGACTCCTCCTTGGTGACCGTCACTTGAGCACCGGTGCGTCGACGGCGTCCGACAGCCACTGCTGCTCGAGCTCGGCGAGGGTGCCGTCCTCGCGCAGGGTGTCCACGGCGTCCGTCACGCACGTGGTGAGCGCGCTGCCCTTGTCCAGTACGAGCCCGAACTGCTCCGCGGCGCCGCCCTGGTTCTCGAACTGCCCGACGATCGTCGCGTCCGTCACCTCGGCCGCGGTGATGTAGAAGGCGGTCGGCAGGTCGACGACGATGGCGTCGACCTGGCCGTTCTTCAGCGCGGACTTGGCCTGGTCGTTCTTGGCGTACGCGGCGGCCTCCTGCGTCGGCTTCACCACGTCGTCGATGTAACCGAGGCTGGTGGTGCCGACCTGGGCGCCGAGCTTGAGGCCCCTCAGGTCCGCGATGCTCTTCGCCTTGGCCGCCTTGCTGTCCTTCAGCGCGATGACGGCCTGGCGGACGTCGTAGTAGCCGGAGGAGAAGTCCACGGCCTTCTTGCGCTCGTCGCTGATCGACACCTGGTTGATGTCGAAGTCGAAGGTCTTCTCACCGGGTGCGAAGGCCTTGTTGAACGGCACGCTCTGCCAGACGACGGCGCTCTTGTCATAGCCGAGCTGCTTCGCCACGGCGTACGCGACCGCCGACTCGAAGCCCTTGCCGTTGGCCGGTTCGTCGTCCTTGAACCAGGGCTCGTACGCCGGTTCGTCGGTGGCGATGGTCAGCTTGCCGGGGGTCTCGGTGGCCAACTCGCCCTTGGCGCAGGTGTTCCCGGCCGACCCCGACGGTGTGTCGGCGGCCTTCTGCTCCGGCTGTGGAGCACAGCCGAGAGCGGTGGTGAGCAGGGCTGTCGTGGCGAAGGCGACGGCGTGGCGCAGCGCGCGGGGGGCAAGAGGCATGGCGGGAGATTGACAGGACGCCGTCGTGTTTGTCGAGGTCACGACGGTCTTTTTCCGCATAGTGGGAACGAGCGTTGCGTTCTTGTGAACACTTGCCCCGGCAGCCGCCGGGGCCGCCGGCCGAGGGCGGGGATGAAGAGGCCGGCGGCCCGTACCGCTCAGGAGCCGTCATCCTGTGCGGGGCTGCTTCCAGTTGACTGCGCAACTACGCACGCGGGGAGCGCGCGCATGGCACCGGCGCGTGTGAAGGGTTCACACGGGGTGCGTACCGGGGTGCGTGCGCGGGGCGCGCATGGCGCGCATGGTCGCCGGTCCCGCAATTCACCGGCTCCGCCTGAACGGCCCCGCGGTTCAGGGCTGTGGTCACCAGCCCCGCGGTTCAGGGCTGTGGTCACCAGCCCCGCGGTCACCAGCCCCGCGCGTGCCACTCCGGCAGATGCGGCCGCTCCGCGCCCAGCGACGTGTCGTTGCCGTGTCCCGGGTAGACCCATGTCTCGTCCGGCAGGGCGTCGAAGATCTTCGTCTCGACGTCGTGGATCAGACTGGCGAACGCCTTCGGGTCCTTGCGGGTGTTGCCCACGCCGCCCGGGAACAGACAGTCCCCGGTGAACACATGGGGATGCCCGTGCGGGTCGTCGTAGACGAGGGCGATGGAGCCGGGCGTGTGCCCGACCAGATGGCGCGCGGTCAGCTCCACGTGTCCCACCCGGATGGTGTCGCCATCGTCGACCAGGACGTCGGTCGGCACCGGGATGCCGTCGGCGTCGTCCCGGCCGGCGTACGTGCGCGCGCCAGTGGCCTCGACGACCGCGGCGAGGGCCTGCCAGTGGTCGCCGTGCTGGTGCGTGGTGACGACGGACGCGATGCCGTCGTCACCGATCATGCCGATCAGCGTGTCCGCGTCGTTGGCGGCGTCGATCAGCAGTTGCTCGTCCGTGGCCCGGCAGCGCAGCAGGTAGGCGTTGTTGTTCATCGGGCCGACCGCGATCTTGGTGATCATCAGGTCCTTGAGCTCGTGCACGTCGGCGGGGCCACCGACCGTCACCTGTCCGCTGTACGTCATGTCGGCAGCCTATAGCGGCAGAGCGCCCCAGGTGCCGTCCAGGCGCTGCCGCGGCCGGAACGACCCAGGCGACGGTCCGGTGACTACAACGGGGGAAGTGACGGCAGCGTGCCGTCTTCCACGGTCAGCCCTGCCCCGTCGCGGCGCCCGGCGAGCCAGCCGAGCAGGTCGGGTGCGGAACCTTGGACGGTGACCTCGGGGGCACCCGCCTTCCGGCCCGTGCTCCACGCGCGCGTGCCGTCCGTCAGACGGGACGACGGCACATCCGGGTGTCCGGTGAACCGATCCGTGAGGAAGTCGATCTCCCGCTCCACGAACTCCGCCGGCACGTCCTCCAGCTCGTATCCGATTCCGAGATCCACATGGTGCAGCTCCAACTCGACCCACCGTCGGAACGGCACCCGGGCCGCAGCGTCGGTGACGCCGTTGCGCAGCTCCACGGTGCGGGACCAGTCCGCGGGCGTCGCTCCCGCCTCCTGGAAACGGGCCGCGCTCTCGCGCACGTCCGTGAGGTGGACGTCGAGGGGGCGTGGGGCGTCCCGCTCGATGTCGGCGTCCCGGGCCTTGGCGGAGACGTACATCGGGCGTCCTTCGAGGACGTTGACCAGAGCGTCCGCGTTGCGGGCAAGATGGGCGAGCACGTGGCCGCGGCTCCAGCCGGGAAGCCGTGACGGCTCGGTCACCGACGCGTTGTCCAGCTTGGCTGCTGCGGTGAGCAGCCGATCGGTAGCTTCACGTACAGACACCAGGTCACGAGCGTGATCAATCATGGTGCTGACATTAGCCCCGCCACACCTTTGGGTGAAGGTGGTGAACGAGTGCCGTAAATCGAATGCGCGTGCTATAGGGTCGTTCGTGGCGTCGGGCATGCTGGATGGCCGCGGATTGTTATGCATCGCGGAATCCGACCGGCGTTGTCAGTGGCTCCCCCTAGTCTGAGAAAGCACGGGGGCCTCGAATCCGAGAACACACGGGGGCCTCGCCCCCTGTCACTTCTCTCAAGAAAGGTGCGGACCGGCGTGGCCGACCGTCTCATCGTCCGTGGCGCGCGCGAGCACAACCTGAAGAATGTCTCGCTCGACCTGCCGCGCGACTCGCTCATCGTCTTCACGGGCCTGTCGGGGTCGGGCAAGTCCTCGCTGGCCTTCGACACCATCTTCGCCGAGGGGCAGCGGCGCTACGTGGAGTCGCTGTCGTCGTACGCCCGCCAGTTCCTCGGCCAGATGGACAAGCCGGACGTCGACTTCATCGAGGGACTGTCCCCGGCGGTCTCCATCGACCAGAAGTCGACCTCGCGCAACCCGCGCTCGACGGTCGGCACCATCACCGAGGTCTACGACTACCTGCGTCTGCTCTTCGCGCGCATCGGCAAGCCGCACTGCCCCCAGTGCAGCCGCCCGATCTCGCGGCAGTCGCCGCAGGCCATCGTCGACAGGGTCCTGGAGCTGCCGGAGGGGAGCCGCTTCCAGGTGCTGTCGCCGCTGGTGCGCGAGCGTAAAGGCGAGTTCGTCGATCTCTTCGCCGACCTCCAGACCAAGGGCTACTCCCGCGCGCGTGTGGACGGCGAGACGATCCAGCTGTCCGACCCGCCCACGCTGAAGAAGCAGGAGAAGCACACCATCGAGGTGGTCGTCGACCGCCTCACGGTGAAGGACTCCGCCAAGCGCCGGCTCACCGACTCCGTGGAGACCGCCCTCGGCCTGTCCGGCGGCATGGTCGTGCTCGACTTCGTCGACCTCCCCGAGGGCGACCCCGAGCGCGAGCGCATGTACTCGGAGCACCTGTACTGCCCGTACGACGACCTCTCCTTCGAGGAGCTGGAGCCGCGCTCCTTCTCCTTCAACTCGCCCTTCGGCGCCTGCCCCGAGTGCACCGGTATCGGCACGCGCATGGAGGTCGACCCCGAGCTGATCGTCCCCGACGAGGACAAGTCCCTCGACGAGGGCGCCATCCATCCCTGGTCGCACGGCCACACCAAGGACTACTTCGGCCGTCTGATCGGCGCTCTCGCCGACGCGCTCGGCTTCCGGACGGACATCCCCTTCGCGGGTCTGCCCCAGCGCGCCAAGAAGGCCCTCCTCCACGGCCACAAGACCCAGATCGAGGTCCGCTACCGCAACCGGTACGGCCGCGAGCGTGTCTACACGACGCCGTTCGAAGGGGCCGTCCCCTTCGTGAAGCGTCGGCACAGCGAGGCCGAGAGCGACGCCAGCCGCGAGCGCTTCGAGGGCTATATGCGCGAGGTGCCCTGCCCCACCTGTGAGGGCACCCGCCTGAAGCCGATCGTTCTCGCGGTCACGATCATGGAGAAGTCGATCGCCGAGGTCTCGGCGATGTCCATCAGTGACTGCGCGGACTTCCTGGGCAAGCTGAAGCTCAACGCACGCGACAAGAAGATCGCCGAGCGCGTGCTGAAGGAGGTCAACGAGCGGCTGCGGTTCCTGGTCGACGTCGGCCTGGACTACCTCTCGCTGAACCGCGCGGCGGGCACGCTCTCCGGCGGCGAGGCCCAGCGCATCCGCCTGGCCACCCAGATCGGCTCCGGACTCGTCGGCGTGCTCTACGTCCTCGACGAGCCGTCCATCGGTCTGCACCAGCGCGACAACCACCGGCTGATCGAGACCCTCGTCCGGCTGCGCGACATGGGCAACACGCTCATCGTCGTCGAGCACGACGAGGACACCATCAAGACCGCCGACTGGGTCGTCGACATCGGCCCCGGCGCCGGTGAGCACGGCGGCAAGGTCGTGCACAGCGGCTCCCTGAAGGAACTGCTCGTCAACGCCGAGTCGCAGACCGGTCAGTACCTGGCAGGCAAGAAGTTCATCCCGCTGCCCGACATCCGTCGCCCGCAGGACCCGTCCCGCCGGCTCACGGTGCACGGGGCACGCGAGAACAACCTCCAGGACATCGACGTCTCCTTCCCGCTGGGTGTGTTCACCGCGGTCACCGGCGTCTCCGGCTCCGGCAAGTCGACGCTGGTCAACGACATCCTGTACACGCACCTGGCCCGCGAGCTCAACGGTGCCCGCAGCGTCCCCGGGCGGCACACGCGCGTGGACGGCGACGACCTCGTCGACAAGGTCGTGCACGTCGACCAGTCGCCCATCGGCCGTACACCGCGATCGAACCCGGCGACCTACACCGGAGTCTTCGACCACATCCGCAAGCTGTTCGCCGAGACGACCGAGGCGAAGGTCCGCGGCTACATGCCGGGCCGCTTCTCCTTCAACGTCAAGGGCGGCCGCTGCGAGAACTGTGCGGGCGACGGCACGATCAAGATCGAGATGAACTTCCTCCCGGACGTCTACGTCCCGTGCGAGGTCTGCCACGGCGCCCGGTACAACCGGGAGACCCTGGAGGTCCACTACAAGGGCAAGTCCATCTCCGAGGTCCTGAACATGCCGATCGAGGAAGCCATGGACTTCTTCGAGGCCGTTCCGGCGATCAACCGTCACCTCAAGACGCTGAACGACGTCGGCCTCGGCTATGTCCGGCTCGGCCAGTCCGCGACCACCCTGTCCGGCGGTGAGGCGCAGCGGGTGAAGCTCGCCAGCGAGCTTCAGAAGCGCTCCACCGGCCGCACGGTCTACGTCCTCGACGAGCCGACCACCGGTCTGCACTTCGAGGACATCAGCAAGCTGCTGACGGTCCTCTCCGGCCTGGTCGACAAGGGCAACACGGTCATCGTCATCGAGCACAACCTCGACGTGATCAAGACCGCCGACTGGGTCGTGGACATGGGCCCCGAAGGCGGCGCCGGCGGTGGCCTCGTCATCGCCGAGGGCACTCCCGAGGAGGTCGCCGCGGTCCCCGCCAGCCACACCGGCAAGTTCCTGCGGGAGATCCTCGGCGCCGACCGGATCAGCGACGCGGCCTCGGTGAAGGCCCCGCGCAGGACAGCGGCCAAGAAGACGGTCGCGGCAGGGTCGACGGCGAAGAAGACGGCGACGGCCAGGACCACGAAGACGGCCAACAACAAGGCCACCGACAAGACGGCCGGAGTCACCAAGAAGGCGGCCGCCGCGAAGAAGGCGACACCCGCGAAGAAGACGACGCGGGCCCGCAAGGCCTGAGGCCCGCGAGCCCTGCGGGCTACTAGTCCGAACAGATCCAGAAACGTGCGGCGCCCCGCGGGAACTCACCGCGGGGCGCCGCACGTTGGATCATCAGCTGCCCGATTGCTGCGGCAGTGACGAACCTTGACTGCTCAAGAGTGGAATGGAACGGAACGCCTCCTAGAAGTCCCCCAGTTCGGAGGCGTACGGCGGCTCGGCGCCCGCCCGGGAACAGGTGATCGCGGCAGCCCGCGCCGCGAACCGCAGGAGCCGTGTCCAGCCGTCGGCGCCCAGTCCCACGAGCGCCTCGGCGGACAGGCCGTCCTGGGCGGCCAGCCCGTGCAACAGGGCCGCGTTCACGGTGTCGCCCGCACCGATCGTGTCCACGACGGCCACCTGCTCGCCCGGCACGGAGTGCACGGCACCGTCCCGAGTGAAGGCCGTCAGCCCGTCACCGCCGTGAGTGATCACCACGGCCGCAGGTCCCGCGGCCAGCCACTCACGCGGCGTGCCGCCCAGCCACAGAGCGTCCTCCTCGGAGAGCTTGAGCAGCGACACCGACGGAAGCCAGCTCTTGAACCGGGCCCGGTACCCGTCTGGGTCGGGAATCAGCCCGGCTCGGATGTTCGGGTCGAGCGCGGTGAACACCCCTGCCGCCGCCGCGCTCCGCATCAGCTCTTCATACGCGCTCGCCCCCGGTTCCAGGACGAGTGAGCAGGTACCGAAGGAAATCGCGCGGGCTGCCGAGGGCAGCTGCGAAGGTGCCGCGAAGAGCCGGTCGGCGGTGCCCTCGACATAGAAGGAGTAGGCGGCCGAGCCGTTCGCGTCGATGGTGGCGACCGCGAGGGTGGTCGGCTCCGCACCGCGCTGCACGGCCGATACGTCCACCCCGGCCTCCCGCAGCCCGTCGAGCAGGGCCTCGCCGAAGGCGTCGTAGGAGGTGCGGGAGCAGAAGGCGGTGGGGGAGCCGAGCCGACCGAGGGCCACCGCGGTGTTGTAGGGGCCACCGCCGAGCGCCGGCTTCAGGCCCGCGAGGGCGCCCGTGCCCTGTGGTACCAGGTCGATCAGGGCCTCACCGGCGACGACGATCACGAGACGGTTCCTTTCACGGACGTCAGGGGCTGTTCGGGGCATCCACATGAGGTGCGATGCACGAAGGTGCAGGGGAGCCGCTTGGTCCGGGCGGGCCGGTCCGGTGCGCCGAGGCGATCCAGGAGTATCCGGACCGCCTCGGCGCCGATGTCCCTGCTGGGCTGGGCTATCGCGGTGAGCCTCGGCGAGAACAGGTCGGCCCATGCGAAGTCGTCGAAGCAGCACAACGCGATGTCGTCGGGCACGGACGCGCCGCAGCCGCGCAGGGCGCGCAGGGCCCCGATGGTCATCGCGTTGTTGGCGGTGACGAGAGCAGTGGGTGGCGAAGCGAGCGACAGCAGCGCGGCGGTGGCCTGTTCGGCACCGGCCGACTCGGAGTCGCCGTGTACGACGAGGCGCTCGTCGTACACGAGCCCGGCCGTCGCCAGGCCGTCCCGGTATCCGGTGAGTCGCTCGCTGGTGGTGCTGAGTCCCGGCAGGCCGGCGACGAGGGCGATCCGACGGTGGCCGAGGCCGGCGAGATGGGTGACCAGCTGGGCCATGGGCCCGGCACTTTCGGCGCAGACCTGGTCGAACCGCATCGAGCCGTCCGCCGGAAGGTCGACCAAGCGGTCCAGGAGGACGGTGGGCACCTTGTGACGTCCGAGGTAGGCGATGAGTTCGCGCGGGTCGGCGGAGGGGGCGACGATCATGCCGTCCACGCGGCGCTCGTGCAGAAGCTGGACGACCTTGCGTTCATGCTCCGGATCGTCGTGCGGATCGGCGATGAGCAGGCTGTAGCCGTGCTCCAGGGCCCCGGCCTCGACACCTTGGAGTATCTCCGTGAAGTACGGGTTGCTGATCGCCGAGACCGCGAGCCCGATGGACCGGGTGCGGGATGTCACCAGGGAACGGGCGAGGGTGTTGGGCGTGTAGCCCAGCTCGTCCATGGCGTCCAGGACCGCCTGGCGGGTGTGCGGCAGCACCGGCCGGGTTCCGTTCAGCACATGGGAGACGGTCGCCACAGACACGCCCGCGTTCCGCGCGACGTCGGCCATGGTTGCCATCGCGATCCCCTCCCTGTGCCGCGCCCTCCCTGGGCGCGCCGCGGTCCTTCTGGCCGGGAAGGTATCCCATTCGGCGCCGGACGTAAACGCTTGCGCAATCGTTTACGTGACCCCGACTGCCTTCGGGACCGACTGTCGAGGGGGGAGTGCCAACCCGACTGTCAAGGGGAGTGCCAAGGGGGGCAGGCGGTGCGCGGGTCAGAACCTGAGGGCCGACCGGGCCGAGGGCGGGCCGGGGCGGGCCGGGCGGGCGGCGACGCGGCGTCGGCTCACCCCCACTCCCACTCGATGCCCACGATTCCCGTCCGCACCCGAGGCTCCACCAGGTGGACGGAACGGTGCAGCCCGCTGAGGGCCAGTCCCTGGCGGCCGCTGCGGGGGGCTGCCGCGGAGTGCTGGGAGAAACGGTGGCAGCGGACCGGGAGGGTGTTCTCGGCGAAGCGGACCTGGAGGGCGTACTGGCCGCCCGCGAGAGGGAAGCCACGGGCGTACTCGCGGGACACGTCGGCCGTCCCGTCCTCGACGCCGTGACGGAAGAGGTAGGTGTCACCCGCCCGCAGCCGCGTGCCGAAGAGCAGCTCGGCCACGAGTACCCCCGTGGCGTGGTGCCAACGGACCCGTCCCGTGCGGCAGTTCTCCAGTGCGTGCACCGCCATGCGCTCCGGCACGCACCCGGGGTCGCCGTGGTGGACGGCGACGAAGCGGTCCACGCCGTCCTTATGGGCGCGCACGACGTGGTGCGACTCGCGCCCCGCCAGCTCACGGCGTGCCCCGATCCGTACCCGCTCGTGGTGGGCGAGGGTGTGCAGGCCGCCGTCGATCGGGCAGTCCAGGTCGGCCAGCAGCTGCTCCAGGACGCCCGAGGCTTCCACCAGGGATCGGTAGGAACGGGCCGCCGGCCGCTGGAGGACGGAGTGGTCGTCGGCCTCGGCGAGCAGCCGGATCAGGGACTCCTCCGGCAGCTGGAGGATCTCCTCCAGCGCCCGCACCGCACGCAGTGACTCGGGGCGCTGCGGCCGGCGGGCGCCCTGCTGCCAGTAGCTCAGGCTGGTGACGCCGACCTTCACACCACGACGGGACAGGTGGTGCTGCACGCGCTGCAACGGCAGTCCCCGGGCGGCTATCGCGGCGCGCAGAGCGACATGGAAGGGGCCCCCTCGCAGGGCCGTGTCCAGTTCCGCGGTGGAGATGGCGGGGATGTCCGCGTGCTGTGTGGCGTGCGGCATGCAGGGGCCTTTCTGTGGGGTTCACAACGGCTGGTCAGACCGGGTCGCGCGGTTGATCGGGGCCACTACGTCGGCGCGGCGGGGTTCTTCACATCCGAACGCCGATCGTTCAGGGCCCTGAGTTCCCCCGCATTGAAGCGTGTTGACCAAGTCCCGACAACACCTGATGCCCAACAGCACCGCACCCTGGCCGAGTCGCGACGTGTCATTCTCAAGTCACCTTGTTCGTACTGGTGTTGTCCGTCGCCGGCCCGCCACCTGCGTGATTGCCTCGGCGGAGCCGCAGCCGTGGTCCTGATGGGCGTGGGGCGATCGCGCTCATGGGGGAGATTCCGGCGTGCGGCGACGACGCTCGGCCACTGACGGCCGACGTCGCGGTGTGTCTGCTGCGGGAACGGATCTCCGGCAGCCTGCTCGAAACGTGGCTGACCGGTTCCTCGGGGCGCCGTCTGGCGGTGGTGAGCAACACCGAACACGCGATGGTGATGCTGCTCGACGGCGAGGACGACCGACGGCGAGGACGACCCCGGCGCGCACGCCGCCGACCCCGGGGCGAGGGTCGAAGAGGGGCTACGTGTTCGTGAACGGGCAGTGTGACGAGTACCCGGATGTGGACACCGCGCCGCTCGCGGAGGCGCTGCGGATCGCCCGCCACCTGCTGGAATCCGGGGCGCGGCCGGCAGACGTGTCGTGGGTCGCGGACCGCTGAGCCCGACGGCCGGGCCGTTGTCCACGGCCTCGCCGGTCTGTCACTGCTCGCCAGTAGGGTGTGAGACATGGCCGACCCCTCCAGCTACCGCCCCAAGCCGGGACAGATCCCCGACTCTCCCGGGGTGTACAGGTTCCGTGACGAGCACCGCCGGGTGATCTACGTCGGAAAGGCGAAGAGCCTGCGCCAGCGCCTGGCGAACTACTTCCAGGACCTGGCGGGCCTCCACCCGCGCACCCGGTCCATGGTCACCACGGCCGCGTCCGTGGAGTGGACCGTGGTGTCCACGGAGGTCGAGGCGCTCCAGCTGGAGTACTCCTGGATCAAGGAGTACGACCCCCGGTTCAACGTCAAGTACCGCGACGACAAGAGCTACCCGTACCTCGCGGTGACGATGAACGAGCAGTTCCCGCGGGTGCAGGTGATGCGCGGTCACAAGAAGAAGGGCGTCAGGTACTTCGGTCCGTACGCGCACGCGTGGGCGATCCGGGACACCGTCGACCTCCTCCTGCGGGTCTTCCCCGTCCGCACCTGCTCGGCCGGCGTCTTCAAGAACGCCTCCCGCACCGGCCGCCCCTGCCTGCTCGGCTACATCGGCAAGTGCTCCGCCCCGTGCGTGGGGCGCGTCTCCGACGAGGAGCACCGCGAACTGGCCGAGGAGTTCTGCGACTTCATGACCGGCCGCACGGGCACCTATCTGCGCCGCCTGGAGAAGCAGATGATGGAGGCGGCCGACGAGATGGAGTACGAGCGGGCCGCCCGCCTGCGCGACGACATCGAGGCGCTGAAGAAGGCCATGGAGAAGAACGCGGTCGTGCTCGCCGACGCGACCGACGCCGACCTCATTGCGGTCGCCGAGGACGAGCTCGAAGCGGCTGTGCAGATCTTCCACGTCCGCGGCGGCCGGGTGCGCGGCCAGCGCGGCTGGGTCACCGACAAGGTGGAGGAGATCACCACCGGCGCCCTCGTCGAGCACGCCCTCCAGCAGCTCTACGGCGAGGAGACCGGGGACGCCGTGCCCAAGGAGGTCCTCGTCCCGGCCCTGCCCGACCCGCTGGAGCCGGTGCAGGAATGGCTGACCGGGCGCCGCGGCTCCAACGTCTCCCTGCGCATCCCCCAGCGCGGCGACAAACGCGCCCTCATGGAGACCGTCGAGCGCAATGCCCAGCAGGCCCTCGTCCTGCACAAGACCAAGCGCGCCTCCGACCTGACCACGCGCTCGCGTGCCCTGGAGGAGATCGCCGACGCCCTCGACCTGGACAGCGCCCCGCTCAGGATCGAGTGCTACGACATCTCCCACCTCCAGGGCGACGACGTCGTGGCCTCCATGGTCGTCTTCGAGGACGGGCTGCAGCGCAAGAGCGAGTACCGCCGTTTCCAGATCAAGGGCTTCGAAGGCCAGGACGACGTCCGCTCCATGCACGAGGTGATCACCCGCCGCTTCAAGCGCTACCTCGCCGAGAAGGAGAGGACGGGCGAGTGGGCCGATGGCGAGAACCCTCTCGCGGCCACCGACGCCGACGGCCCCCTCACCTCCTCCGGTGGTCCCCTCACCGACACCGCCGCCGCTCCCCTGGCCGACGGCCTCAAGGACGACGAGGGCCGCCCCAAGCGCTTCGCCTACCCTCCGCAGCTGGTCGTCGTCGACGGTGGACAGCCGCAGGTCGCGGCCGCCCAGCGGGCCCTTGACGAGCTCGGTATCGATGACATCGCCGTGTGTGGCCTGGCCAAGCGCCTGGAGGAGGTCTGGCTGCCCGGCGACGACGACCCGGTCGTCCTGCCCCGCACCAGCGAGGGCCTCTATCTGCTCCAGCGCGTCCGGGACGAGGCCCACCGCTTCGCGATCACCTACCAGCGCACCAAGCGCGCCAAGCGTTTCCGGTCGAGCCCGCTGGACGACGTCCCCGGCCTCGGTGAGACTCGCAAGCAGGCGCTGATCAAGCACTTCGGTTCGGTGAAGAAGCTGCGATCCGCGACAATCGACCAGATCTGCGAGGTTCCGGGCATAGGTCGCAAGACGGCCGAGACGATCGCCGCGGCCCTCGCCCAGGCGGCCCCGGCCGCACCCGCCGTCAACACGGCGACTGGAGAGATCATGGAAGACGAGGAATCCGATACGACGGCGGAGACCTCGGGGGAGCCCGTGTCCGCGGGCGCCCCGGACGAACGACGGGGGCAGGAGCGATGAGCGAGCACGAGACACAGCCCACAGCCGAGCGAGATCGACAAGCTCAGGAAACACAGAGGAAGGGCGGCGAGGATCTCACCCAGCAGGACGCACGCCAGGAAGACGGAGCACAGGTGAGTACGGGCATCGATGCAGCCGGGGCCCCCGAAGCGGCCATCCCCGAGCTGGTGATCATCTCCGGTATGTCCGGAGCCGGCCGCTCGACGGCCGCCAAGTGTCTGGAGGACCTCGGCTGGTTCGTCGTCGACAACCTTCCGCCCGCGCTGATCCCCACCATGGTGGAGCTCGGAGCCCGCTCCCAGGGCAACGTGGCGCGGATCGCGGTGGTCGTCGACGTCCGCGGCCGTCGCTTCTTCGACAACCTCCGCGAGTCCCTCTCCGACCTCGACACCCGGGGTGTGACGCGCCGGATCGTCTTCCTGGAGTCCTCCGACGACGCCCTGGTGCGCCGCTTCGAGTCGGTGCGCCGCCCGCACCCCCTCCAGGGCGACGGCCGTATCGTCGACGGGATCGCCGCCGAGCGTGAGCTGCTGCGTGAGCTGCGCGGAGACGCCGACCTGGTGATCGACACCTCCAGCCTCAACGTGCACGAGCTGCGGGCCAAGATGGACGCCCAGTTCGCCGGCGAGGAGGAGCCCGAGCTGCGGGCGACGGTCATGTCCTTCGGCTTCAAGTACGGCCTCCCGGTCGACGCCGACCTGGTCGTGGACATGCGCTTCCTGCCCAACCCGCACTGGGTCCCGGAGCTGCGCCCCTTCACCGGCCTCAACGAGGAGGTGTCGGCGTACGTCTTCAACCAGCCCGGCGCGAAGGAGTTCATCGACCGCTACTCCGAGCTGCTCCAGCTCATCGCGGCCGGATACCGGCGCGAGGGCAAGCGGTATGTGACCATCGCGGTCGGCTGCACCGGCGGTAAGCACCGCTCGGTCGCCACCTCCGAGAAGCTCGCCGCCCGCCTCGCCTCCCAGGGCGTTGAGACGGTGGTCGTACACCGGGACATGGGACGGGAATGACGGGACGTACTCCGCGGCTGAGCAGGCTGCGCCGGGCGGTGCCCGAGTCACGCGCCGGCCGGCCCGCCGAGGCCCGCGGTGGCAGACCACGCCGCCGGGGCACCCAGCCCAAGGTCGTCGCCCTCGGCGGCGGCATGGGGCTGTCCGCCTCGCTCGCCGCGCTGCGCCGGATCACCGGCGACCTCACCGCCGTCGTCACCGTGGCCGACGACGGCGGCTCCAGCGGGCGCCTGCGCGACGAGCTGGGCGTGCTGCCGCCCGGTGATCTGCGCAAGGCGCTGGCCGCGCTGTGCGGCGACGACGACTGGGGTCAGACCTGGGCCCGCGTCATCCAGCACCGCTTCCACTCCCAGGGCGACCTGCACGACCACGCGGTCGGCAACCTGCTGATCGTCGCCCTGTGGGAGCAGCTCGGCGACCACGTCCAGGCCCTCGACCTGGTCGGCAAGCTGCTCGGCGCGCACGGGCGCGTACTGCCCATGTCGGCCGTGCCGCTGGAACTCCAGGCCCTGGTCAAGGGGCACGATCCGGACCATCCCGAGGCCGTCGACACCATCCGCGGCCAGGCCAACGTCGCCCTCACCCCCGGTGAGGTCCAGTCGGTGCACGTCGTACCGTCCGACCCGCCCGCCGTTCCGGAGGCCGTCGCCGCCGTCCGGGACGCGGACTGGGTGGTGCTCGGCCCCGGGTCCTGGTTCTCCTCCGTCATCCCGCACCTGCTCGTGCCCGAACTCCTGGACGCCCTCACCGAGACGAAGGCGCGCCGGGTACTCTCCCTGAACCTCGCCCCGCAGCCGGGAGAAACCGAAGGCTTCTCACCGCAGCGTCATTTGGAGGTTTTGGGACGACACGCCCCTAAACTCGCCCTGGACGTGGTGCTGGCCGACGAGGCCGCCGTGCCGGACCGGGATGTGCTCACCGAGGCCGCCAAGCGGCTCGGTGCCGCGGTCGAGCTGGCCCCGGTGGCCCGGACGGACGGGACGCCCCGGCACGACCCGGAGCTGCTCGCCGCCGCGTACGACCGTATTTTTCGGATGCATGGAAGGATCGGCCCATGGCGATGACGGCAGCGGTGAAGGATGAGATCTCCCGGCTCCCCGTCACCCGGACCTGCTGCAGGAAGGCGGAGGTCTCCGCCATTCTGCGGTTCGCCGGCGGCCTCCACCTGGTCAGCGGGCGCATCGTGATCGAGGCGGAGTTGGACACCGCGATGGCGGCCCGTCGTCTCAAGCGGGACATCCTGGAGATCTTCGGCCACAGCTCCGAGCTGATCGTGATGGCGCCGGGCGGGCTGCGTCGCGGCTCGCGTTACGTCGTGCGTGTGGTCGCGGGCGGTGACCAGCTGGCTCGCCAGACCGGTCTGGTCGACGGGCGCGGGCGCCCGATCCGCGGTCTGCCCCCGCAGGTGGTCTCCGGAGCCACCTGTGACGCCGAGGCCGCCTGGCGCGGTGCCTTCCTGGCGCACGGCTCGCTCACCGAGCCCGGCCGCTCCTCCTCCCTCGAAGTGACCTGCCCGGGCCCCGAGGCCGCGCTCGCCCTGGTCGGCGCGGCCCGTCGGCTGTCGATCGCCGCCAAGGCCCGCGAGGTGCGCGGCGTGGACCGCGTGGTCGTCCGGGACGGCGACGCGATCGGGGCGCTGCTGACCCGGCTCGGCGCGCACGAGTCCGTGCTGGCCTGGGAGGAGCGCCGGATGCGCCGCGAGGTCCGCGCCACGGCGAACCGCCTCGCCAACTTCGACGACGCCAACCTCCGCCGCTCCGCGCGCGCCGCTGTCGCCGCCGGTGCGCGGGTCCAGCGCGCCCTGGAGATCCTCGGCGAGGAGGTTCCCGAGCACCTCGCCGCCGCCGGGCGCCTGCGCATGGAGCACAAGCAGGCATCCCTCGAAGAGCTGGGCGCGCTCGCCGACCCGCCGCTGACCAAGGACGCCGTCGCCGGCCGGATCCGCCGGCTGTTGGCCATGGCCGACAAGCGGGCCCAGGACCTCGGCATTCCGGGCACGGAGGCCAACCTCGGCGAGGAGCTGGCGGACAACCTCGTCGGCTGACATCAGAGATCGTCAACCTGCCGGTGCCGACGTCGATTTGGGACGTCGGCACCGGTCTTTGGCAGTCTTCGCGGCACTCTTGACTGCGCCGTGAAGTGGCATGAGCCTGGCAGTCATTCGCCGCTGTGGCGAAACACTGCTAGGGGGGTTCATGAGACATAGAGCGAGATCGATCCTCGCTGTCGGCGCGCTCCTGATCGGCGGAGCGAGCATCGCACCCATCGCCCAGGCCCAGCAAGAAAGTTCGCGGGACACCGACCCGAACGAGGTCAAGGTCTTCCGCGCCGAGGTCACCAAGAAGCAGATACCCCTGCTGTTGGCGGCCGGCCAGGACGGACACGAACTCAGTGAGCAGGCGCCCGAGAAGGGCACGGCCACCGTCGAGGTCTACCTCACCGACGACCAGGCCAAGAAGCTGGAGAAGAAGGGCGTCGAACTCACCGAGCACAACCTCTCCGCCAAGGCCGAGGCCCGCACCGACAAGGCCGCCGAGGGCGTGTACCGCCCGTACAGCGGAAGCGGGGGCCTCAAGGAGGAGATCCTCCGGACCGGACAGGAGAACCCCGGCCTCACCAAGGTCGTCTCCATCGGCAAGACGGTCAACGGGCAGGACATCCTGGCGCTCAAGCTCACCAAGAACGCCAGGAAGACGAAGGACGGCTCCAAGCCCTCCGTCCTCTACCTCTCCAACCAGCACGCGCGTGAGTGGATCACGCCGGAGATGACCCGGCGCCTGATGCACCACTACCTGGACAACTACAGGACGGACAAGCGCGTCAAGAAGGTCGTCGACTCGACCGAGCTGTGGTTCGTCCTCTCGGCCAACCCCGACGGCTACGACCACACGTTCAAGGACTCCAGTACCCGCCTGTGGCGCAAGAACCTGCGCGACATCAACGGCGACGGCGCCATCAGCACCGGTGACGGCGTCGACCTCAACCGCAACTTCCCCTACAAGTGGGGCTACGACGACGAGGGTTCGTCCCCCAGTTCCACCAGCGAGACCTACCGCGGCGCGTCCCCGGGCTCCGAGCCGGAGACCAAGGCGCTGGACGCCTTTGAGCGCCGTATCGGCTTCGACTACGGCATCAACTACCACTCCGCGGCCGAGCTCATCCTCTACGGCGTCGGCTGGCAGGTCGCCACGAACAGCCCGGACGACGTCCTCTACAAGGCGCTCGCCGGCACGCCGGACAACCCCGCGGTCCCCGGCTACCACCCGCAGGTCTCCTCGGAGCTGTACACCACCAACGGCGAGGCCGACGGACACGCCTCGAACGTCAACGGCATCGCGATGTTCACGCCCGAGATGTCGACCTGCCAGACCGCGTCGAACATCGACCCGAACGACCAGTGGAACGCGCGGGACTGCCAGTCGGTCTTCAACTTCCCCGACGACGAGAAGCTGATCCAGCAGGAGTTCGCCAAGAACGTCCCGTTCGCGCTCTCCGTCGCCGAGTCCGCAGCCAAGCCCGACCAGCCGAAGTCAGCGGTCGGCCTGAGCGCCGCCGACTTCACCCCGGCACCCTTCACCACGTCGTACTCCCGCGGCGCCGACCAGGAGGTCTCCGTCGTCGTACGCAAGTCCGTGCGCGACAAGGAGCTCAAGTACCGCGTCAACGGCGGCCGTACGGAGGACATGGCGCTGCGGCCCTGGAAGGGCGGCGAGACGTACGGCGGTGAGGACAACCTCTACTTCGACGAGTACCGGGCCAAGGTCGCGGACGGCGACCCGGGTGACAAGGTCGAGGTGTGGTACACCGGCGAGACGAAGAGCGGAAAACCCGTCTCCAGCGAGCACTTCACCTACACCGTGGCCGAACGGCCGCGCGCGGACGTCCTCGTGGTCGCCGAGGAAGGCGCCACCGCGGCGCACGCGCAGAAGTACGTCGACGCGCTCAAGGCCAACGGCCGCAGGGCGATCGTCTGGGACGTCGCCACTCAGGGCGCGCCCGACGCGCTCGGCGTGCTGGGCCACTTCGACACCGTCGTCCACTACACGGGCGCGAACGTCCCGGGCAACGCCACCCAACTCCAGCTGCGCGCCTACCTCAACGAGGGCGGCAAGCTGATGGAGGCCGGCGAGCAGGCCGGCGGCAGCGTCGACCTCGGTGGCGGCACCCCGTCGGACGACTTCAGCCAGTACTACCTGGGCGCCTACTCCCGTACGTCGATTCCCGGGGTCACCGGCTTCACCGGCTCCGGCAAACTCGGCGGCTTCACCGGCCCGCTCGGCGAGGCGACCGGCAACCCGCTCGACAAGGCCGGGGCGTACAGCGTCACCTCGGACGAGCTCCCCGCCGAGACGTACCCGCAGTTCGCCGGCTCGGGCGCGGGCCAGTTCGCCGGGACCGTCAACCCGTACGGCCCGTACGCGGGTTCCTCCATGGCGGCCGCCGTCCACACCGACGACGCCTACAAGCGGCTGACCAGGACCGTCGACCTCACCGGAGTGAGTGCGGCGCAGAAGCCGACCCTGCGCACCCAGTTGCTGTGGGACGTCGAGCCCGGCTACGACAACGTCCTGATCGAGGCCCACACCACCGGGGCCGAGGACTGGACGACACTCCCCGAGACGGGCGGTGCCACCAGCGCCACCGTGCCCGCGGACTGCGAGGCCGGGTTCTACGCGGAAGTGCACCCCTGGCTGAACCACTACCTCACCGTGGCGACGAGCGGGTGCACCGCCAGCGGCAGCAGCGGCCAGTGGAACGCGCTCACCGGCGCCTCCGACGGCTGGGAGCAGGTCGGGTTCGACCTGAGCGCCTACGCCGGAAAGTCGGTCGAGCTCTCGATCAGCTATGTCACCGACCCGAGCACCGGAGGCCACGGCGTCCTCGCCGACGAGACCTCGCTCGTCGTCGGCGGCACGGCCACCGAGACCGAGGGCTACGAGACATCGCTCGGCGCCTGGAAGGTGAGCGGCCCGCCCGCGGGCAGCCCTGCCGTCCTCAAGGACTGGGCGCGCACCGGGGCGCTCTTCCAGACGTACGGTGCGGTCACCACGGACGACACGGTGCTGCTGGGCTTCGGTCTGGAACACGTCACCTCGGCGGCCGACCGCAAGGCGCTCATCGGAAAGGCCCTCACCTCACTTGAGGACTGACACGCCGAGGTCAACCGTGCGCAACACACCGTGACCGAAACGAGTGCTCCGGGCTTCCCGGGCAGGGCGGTCCGTACCCCTACTGGCGGGTACGGGCCGCCCTGCCGTGTATGAGGCATCTGGATGTCACCACGGCGGCTTCAGAGAGGTAGGGTCGTAGGCGGTCGGGGACATCCCAAATAGAGCTCGCCGGCACCGCATGGCCGGCGTACCAACGAGGAGATCGGTTCGTGACGATCCGCGTAGGCATCAACGGCTTCGGTCGTATCGGTCGCAACTACTTCCGCGCGCTGCTGGAGCAGGGCGCTGACATCGAGATCGTGGCTGTCAACGACCTGGGTGACACTGCGACCACGGCTCACCTGCTGAAGTACGACACCATCCTGGGCCGCCTCAAGGCAGAGGTGTCGCACACCGCCGACACGATCACCGTCGACGGCCACACCATCAAGGTCCTGTCCGAGCGCAACCCCGCCGACATCCCGTGGGGCGAGCTGGGCGTCGACATCGTCATCGAGTCGACGGGCATCTTCACGAAGAAGGCCGACGCCGCGAAGCACCTCGCCGGCGGCGCCAAGAAGGTCCTCATCTCGGCTCCGGCCAAGGACGAGGACATCACCATCGTGATGGGCGTCAACCAGGACAAGTACGACGCGGCGAACCACCACGTCATCTCCAACGCCTCCTGCACCACCAACTGTGTGGCGCCGATGGCCAAGGTTCTCGACGAGAACTTCGGCATCGTCAAGGGCCTGATGACGACGGTCCACGCGTACACCAACGACCAGCGCATCCTGGACTTCCCGCACTCGGACCTGCGTCGCGCCCGCGCCGCCGCCGAGAACATCATCCCGACCACCACCGGTGCCGCCAAGGCCACCGCCCTGGTCCTCCCGCAGCTCAAGGGCAAGCTGGACGGCATCGCCATGCGCGTCCCGGTCCCGACCGGTTCGGCCACCGACCTGGTCGTGACGCTGCAGCGCGAGGTCACCAAGGACGAGGTCAACGCCGCGTTCAAGAAGGCCTCCGAGGACGGCGACCTGGCGGGCTACCTGGCGTACACCGAGGACCCGATCGTCTCCTCGGACATCGTCAGCGACCCGGCCTCCTGCACCTTCGACTCCTCCCTGACCATGGTCCAGGAGGGCAACTCGGTGAAGATCCTCGGCTGGTACGACAACGAGTGGGGCTACTCCAACCGCCTCGTCGACCTCACGGTCTTCGTCGGCAACCAGCTCTGATATATCCAGAGCAGGCGCATTGATGTGAGAACAGGGCTCGGGCGGCGCAGGGACGCGCCGCCCGAGCCCTGACTCACGTGCAGATCAGACCTGTTGGATCACGAGCGCTTCCGAGCGATCACGAGAGATCACGAGCCCTCCTCAGGAGTTCCCTTCATGAAGACGATCGACGAACTTCTCGCCGAAGGCGTCGCCGGCAAGCGGGTCTTCGTCCGCGCCGACCTGAACGTGCCGCTGGACGGCACCACGATCACCGACGACGGCCGTATCCGCGCCGTCCTGCCCACCGTCAAGGCGCTGGCCGAGGCGGGTGCCCGCGTGGTCGTCGCCTCGCACCTGGGCCGGCCCAAGGGCGCCCCGGACCCCGCCTTCTCCCTCGCTCCGGCCGCCGCGCGCCTCGGTGAACTCCTCGGCGCCGACGTGGCGTTCGCGACCGACACGGTCGGCGAGTCCGCCCAGGCCGCGGTCGCGGGCCTCGCCGACGGTCAGGTCGCGGTCGTCGAGAACCTCCGGTTCAACGCCGGCGAGACCAGCAAGGACGACGCCGAGCGCGCCGCCTTCGCCGACCAGCTCGCCGCCCTCGCCGACGTCTACGTTGGTGACGGCTTCGGCGCCGTGCACCGCAAGCACGCGTCCGTGTACGACCTCCCGGGCAAGCTTCCGCACTACGCCGGCTACCTCATCGCGAACGAGGTCGCCGTCCTGAAGAAGCTCACCGATGACGTCAAGCGGCCGTACGTCGTCGCGCTCGGCGGCGCCAAGGTGTCCGACAAGCTCGCCGTCATCGACCAGCTGCTCGCCAAGGCCGACCGGCTGCTCATCGGCGGCGGCATGGCGTACACCTTCCTCAAGGCCAAGGGCCACGAAGTCGGCATCTCCCTCCTCCAGGCGGACCAGATCCCGGCCGTCACCGAGTACATGGAGCGCGCCGAGAAGAACGGCGTCGAGATCGTCCTGCCGGTCGACGTCCTGGTCGCCACCGAGTTCCCGGACCTGAAGACCAAGGCCCCGGCCAACCCCACGACCGTAGCCGCGGACGCCATCCCCGCCGACCAGGAGGGCCTGGACATCGGTCCGGAGACCCGCAAGCTGTACGCCTCGAAGCTCGCCGACGCCGCCACCGTCTTCTGGAACGGTCCCATGGGCGTCTTCGAGCACCCCGACTACGCCGAGGGCACCAAGGCGGTCGCCCAGGCCCTCGTCGACTCCAAGGGCTTCACCGTGGTCGGCGGTGGCGACTCCGCCGCGGCCGTCCGCACCCTGGGCTTCGACGAGACCGCATTCGGCCACATCTCGACCGGTGGCGGCGCCTCCCTCGAATACCTCGAGGGCAAGACGCTCCCCGGCCTCGCCGCACTGGAGGACTGACCTTTATGAGCACGCGCACGCCGCTGATGGCGGGCAACTGGAAGATGAACCTCAACCACCTCGAGGCCATCGCCCACGTCCAGAAGCTCGCCTTCGCCCTGGCCGACAAGGACTACGACGCCGTAGAGGTCGCCGTCCTGCCGCCCTTCACCGACCTGCGCTCCGTGCAGACCCTGGTCGACGGCGACAAGCTGAAGATCAAGTACGGCGCCCAGGACATCTCGGCCCAGGACTCCGGTGCCTACACCGGCGAGATCTCCGGCCCGATGCTGGCCAAGCTGAAGTGCACGTATGTGGCGATCGGCCACTCCGAGCGCCGCCAGTACCACGCCGAGACCGACGAGATCGTCAACGCCAAGGTCAAGGCCGCCTACAAGCACGGCCTCACCCCGATCATGTGCGTCGGCGAGGAGCTGGACGTCCGCGAGGCCGGCAACGCCGTCCCGCACACGCTCGCCCAGGTCGAGGGCGGTCTGAAGGACCTCCCGGCCGAGCAGGCCGAGACCATCGTGATCGCCTACGAGCCCGTCTGGGCCATCGGCACCGGCAAGGTCTGCGGCGCCGAGGACGCCCAGGAGGTCTGCGCCGCCATCCGTGGCAAGGTCGCCGAGCTGTACTCGCAGGAGCTGGCCGACAAGGTCCGCATCCAGTACGGCGGCTCGGTGAAGTCGGGCAACGTCGCCGAGATCATGGCCCAGGCCGACATCGACGGCGCCCTGGTCGGCGGCGCCTCGCTGGACGCCGACGAGTTCGTCAAGATCGTTCGGTTCCGCGACCAGTGAGTATGCGGTAACGGCGATCCGTCGTACCCTTGCGGGGGCCGGAGGCTTTCACAAAGAGCTTCGGCCCCCGTCGTCTATCCAGATCCGAGGAAGTTGGTCCAGCCGTGGTTATGGGGTTCTCGATCGCCCTGATCGTCTTCAGCCTGCTGCTGATGCTGCTGGTGCTGATGCACAAGGGGAAGGGCGGCGGCCTCTCCGACATGTTCGGTGGCGGCATGCAGTCGTCCGTCGGTGGCTCCTCGGTCGCCGAGCGCAACCTCGACCGGATCACCGTTGTGGTCGGTCTGCTGTGGTTCGCGTGCATCGTCGTGCTCGGCATCCTGATGAAGGTGAACAACTGACCGGCACGCACAATCCGCACGTAAGGCCCCATGTTCGGTACGCGCAGCTGAGCGCGGCCTATCATGGGGCTTGCGTCTAGGTGTGAGGGCTCTGTAACTCCAATCACTGGACGCGCGTTGGGCCTTACGTAGACTGAGGCGCTCGCAGCGAAGCGAAACGCCGACTCGCTTTGCGGCACCATCACGCAGGGAGTTACGACCGTGGCAAGTGGCAACGCGATCCGAGGAAGCCGGGTCGGGGCGGGGCCGATGGGCGAGGCCGAGCGCGGCGAGTCCGCGCCGCGTCTCCGCATCTCCTTCTGGTGCTCCAATGGGCACGAGACGCAGCCCAGCTTCGCCAGCGACGCGCAGGTGCCCGATACCTGGGACTGCCCGCGCTGCGGCTTCCCCGCCGGACAGGACCGGGACAACCCGCCGGACCCGCCGCGCACCGAGCCCTACAAGACGCACCTGGCGTATGTACGGGAACGGCGCAGTGACGCGGACGGCGAGGCGATCCTCGCCGAGGCACTCGCCAAACTGCGGGGCGAAATCTAGGAGTTGAGGACCGGCCGGGCGCCCGTGGGTGCCTGGCCGGACCTGTATGACGCACCGGCGCCGAGCCGCTCGCGGACCGATTGTCAGTGGTGCCCTCTACGGTTTGTGTATCGATCTTCTGCATCGATGGACCGAGGGGGAGTTGTGACGACGACTGCGACGGCGGGAGTGCGTGCGCCCGCGTGGCGCGGGGGATTCGGGCGGTTGTGGACTGCCGCCGTGGTCTCGCGGTTCGGAGACGCGCTGCGTACGACAGCCCTGCTGCTGCTCGCCGTGCAGCTCACGGACGATCCCCTGATCATCGCCTCGGTCACCGCCTGCGGCTATCTGCCCTGGCTGCTGTTCGGGCTGCTCGGCGGGGCCCTGGCGGACCGGGTGGACCAGCGGCGCGCGATGTGGGCGGTCGATCTCGTACGAGGGATTCTCGTCGCCGGATTCGCGCTCGCCGTCGGACTCGGACACGCGTCGATCCCACTGCTGCTGATGCTCGCCTTCTCGCTGACGACGCTCCAGACGCTGTTCGACAACGCGTCCACGGCCCTGCTGCCGTCTCTGGTGGACCGCGAATCCCTGGGCAGTGCCAACGCGCGGCTGATGACCGGCCAACAGTTCGCGGGCGGTCTGCTGGCAGGCCCGTTCGTGCCGCTGCTGCTCACGGCCGGGGCCGCCATGCCGTTCCTGGCCGACGCGGGCACCTATGTGCTGGCCGCCGCCCTGGTGGCGTCCCTGCGGGTACGGCCACCCGAGCGGGGGCGCCGACCCGCGGGCAGCACACTGCGGGCCGAGATCGGTGACGGGCTGCGCACCCTCTGGCGCGACCGGGCGCTGCGGTCGGTCTGCGTGGCCACGCTGCTGTGCAACATCGGCATGGGTGCTCTGATCGCCACCCTGGTGCTGCACGTGACGCGCTGGCTGCACGGGGGCCACGCGGCGTACGCGGCGGCGATGACCGCGTACGCGGCCGGCAGCCTGGCCGGCGGATTCGTGGCCCAGCGGATCGCGCGCAGGACCGGAAGGGTGTGGGCGCTGCTGCTGGCCGGCACCGTCCAGACGTCGTCGCTGCTGTTCGCGGGGACCGTCCGCCACCTGGCGGCCCTCCTGGCGGCCATGGCGCTGCTCGGTGCCATGGGCATGGTGTGGAACGTCAACCAGGTCACGCTGATGCAGCAGCGCAGCCCCGAGTCCATGGTGGGTCGCATCGCTTCGGCCTTCCGCACGGCTTCGACGTCCGGCGCCCCGATCGGTGCCCTGCTCGGCGGTGCCGTGGCCGGGGCGTTCGGGCTCAACGGAACCGCCCTGCTGGCCGCCGTGCTCTTCGCCCTCGCCGTCACCTCGTTGATACCGGCGCGCAAGGCGGACGTACCTGTTGTTGCGCCGGACGACGACGCCACGACGGCTCACGCGCCGCGCTGATCAATTAGGTTGGAACCGCTGGGACAGGCACGAAAGAAGGCTGAAGTCGGACATGAACGCAGACGGCCGTACCAGGCTCAACCAGACGCCCGAGTGGGCCGCCCTGGCCAAGCACCGCGAGGAGCTCGGCGAAGTGCGGCTGCGGGAGCTGTTCGCCGCCGAACCGGGCCGCGGTGCGGGGTACACGCTCCAGGTCGGCGACCTGCACATCGACTACTCCAAGCACCTCGTCACCGACGAGACGCTGCGGCTGCTGCGGGAGCTCGCCGCCGCGACGGACGTGTTCGGGCTGCGGGACGCCATGTTCCGCGGCGAGAAGATCAACACCACCGAGGACCGCGCCGTGCTGCACACCGCGCTGCGCGCGTCGCGTGACGCGGTGATCGAGGTCGATGGGGAGAACGTCGTCCCGGGGGTGCACGCCGTCCTCGACAAGATGGCCGACTTCGCCGAACGGGTCCGCTCCGGAGCCTGGACCGGCCACACCGGCAAGCGCATCAAGAACGTCGTCAACATCGGCATCGGCGGCTCGGACCTCGGCCCGGCGATGGCGTACGAGGTGCTGCGCAGCTATACGGACCGCGGCCTCACCGTCCGCTTCGTGTCGAACGTCGACGGGGCCGACCTGCACGAGGCCACGCACGACCTGGACGCGGCGGAGACGCTGTTCGTCATCGCCTCGAAGACCTTCACCACCATCGAGACGATCACCAACGCCACCTCGGCCCGCAACTGGCTCCTCACCGAGGTGAAGGCCGGCCCTGAGGCCGTCGCCAAGCACTTCGTCGCTTTGTCGACGAACTCCGGGAAGGTCGCCGACTTCGGCATCGACACGGCCAACATGTTCGAGTTCTGGGACTGGGTGGGCGGGCGCTACTCGTACGACTCGGCGATCGGCCTGTCCCTGATGATCGCCATCGGACCGGACAACTTCCGGGAGATGCTCGACGGCTTCCGGACCGTCGACGAGCACTTCCGCACCGCGCCCGCGGAGTCCAATGTGCCGCTGCTGCTCGGCCTGTTGGGCATCTGGTACGGCAACTTCCACGACGCCCAGTCGCACGCGGTGCTTCCGTACAGCCACTACCTGTCGAAGTTCACCGCGTATCTGCAGCAGTTGGACATGGAGTCCAACGGCAAGTACGTCGGCCGGGACGGGCGGGAGGTCGACTGGCAGACCGGGCCGATCGTGTGGGGCACGCCGGGCACCAACGGGCAGCATGCGTACTACCAGTTGATTCACCAGGGCACCAAGCTGATCCCGGCGGACTTCATCGGCTTCGCCGAGCCGGTCGCCGAGATGAGCGACGAACTCAAGGCGCAGCACGACCTGTTGATGGCGAACTTCTTCGCGCAGACGCAGGCGCTGGCCTTCGGCAAGACTCCGGAGGAGGTGCGCGCCGAGGGGGTGCCGGAGGAGCTGGTGACCCACAAGACGTTCAAGGGCGACCACCCGACGACCACGATCCTCGCGCGCGAGCTGACCCCGTCGGTGCTCGGTCAGCTGATCGCCCTGTACGAGCACAAGGTGTTCGTGCAGGGCGCGGTGTGGAACATCGACTCCTTCGACCAGTGGGGTGTCGAGCTCGGGAAGGTCCTCGCCAAG
Organism: Streptomyces viridochromogenes; assembly: GCF_001270495.1. Taxonomy (GTDB): domain Bacteria; phylum Actinomycetota; class Actinomycetes; order Streptomycetales; family Streptomycetaceae; genus Streptomyces; species Streptomyces viridochromogenes_A. Next base: position 927 of record NZ_LGUR01000225.1, on the reverse strand, counting down.
CGCGTCGAGCCCGCGCTGACCGAAGGCGCGGACGTGCCGGGCCTGGACGCGTCGACGAAGGCGCTCGTCGCCAAGTACCGGGAGCTGCGGGGCCGGTAGTGACCGCGAACGCCTGTGACCGCTGACACGGGAAGCGGGCGGCGCGTGGTCGTCCGCTTCCCGTGAACTCCCTCGTCGATCACGGCAACGATCACTCGGGGGGGCAAGTCGACGTACTCACAAGGGAGTTGGGCCGGTGGCACCCTGACGGCCCGACCTGGATCCCGGAGCCGCCGGATCCGTGGGTGGACGCGCTCAAGAAGGCACGCGTCATCGCCGGCGCGGTCGCGGCGTTCGGTGTCTACACCTTCGTCGAGGGCGGCTTCGCCTTCGACGAGATGATGAACGACGCGGCGACCGCTTTGCCGTCCTGCTGTTCAGCACGCCGCTCACGGTCGGCGTGATGCTCTACCTCTGGCGGCGTTCCGGCGCCGGCACGGTGGCGCAGTTGCGGGGGGCCGCTCGTCAGGTCGCTGAAGTTGCTGCTGCTGTTCATCGGCTCGGCGCTCGGGACGGTGCCGATCTTCCGGCTGGGGGATGCCTTCGGGACCCTCGGGGGCCTGCTGGTCAGCCTCGTGGGGCTCTGGCTGGCCTTCTTCGTGATCGCCGGCGCCTGCCGGATCTCGGGCAACTTCTTCGGTACCGCGGTCGTGCACCGCTGTCTGCCGCTGCTGCTCGCCACGGTGACGACCTGGCTCATGGCCATTCCCGATCTCGTCACGGGGGACCTGCACGGCCTTGGCCTCGCCATGGGCGTCGTCTTCATCCTGGGCGCCCCGCTGACGGTCACGGGCATCGCCCTGTTGGAGATGGGCCGGCTCAAGAGCCGGTACGGCGTACGGCTGGCGGCCCACCCGGCCACCCTGCCGCCCCCGCCCCCGCGGGCCC
>NZ_LGUR01000224.1 GCF_001270495.1 Streptomyces viridochromogenes | reverse complement strand
CGGAGCGGGTGCGGGGTTGGGTGGGAGCGGCTCGGGTGACGCCTCGGTTCCGGACGCCGTTGGAGCGGGAGTTGTCGGCGTAGGGGTGCGCGCCGGGTGCTGGATGCCCTGATGACCGGGACGGCCGGGGCATCCAGCACGCGGCGGCGCGGCTTACCTGGAGTACCTCATGAGCGCCCGCACCATGTGGCACGTGGTGTCCGACGGCGGGTGGACGCCGATCGTCTCCGCGGTGCTCCGGATCGTCTCGTTGCGGGCCTGGTTGGGCATGTAGACGCCCGTGTCGAGGAGGGCTATCGCGAGGCGCAGGGCCTTGAGGCGGCGGTTGTGGGTGATGTACCACTCACGCGGTCGGCCCGGCGGCAGCGGCCGCTTCTCCACGGGCGCGTACGGCAGGTCGAGCAGCACCGGGTGCTGCGCGGTGGACTGGGTGGGCAGCGGCTTGCGGGTCGGCTTCTGCTTCAGTGCGGCAGCGGGCACAGGCATCCTCCTGTCGCGGTGGAGCGCCGGCCGGGTTACCCGGCGACGCTCTCGAACACTGGTTACAGTTTACTGCCCGGCACTGACAATCAGGGGGCCCTGAGCATCACTGAAATGCCCTGGTCAGCAATTAAGTTGTCACCGTGTCACGCCGGTGCCGCGAGGTGAGTGTGAGGCGGCGTTAAATTCGAACACCGGGTGTGCGGAGGCGAGGGTGACACCCCGGGTCGGGGGGTCGTTCCGAGTGGCTCGGGATACCGTGAGCGGCATGGAGATCTGGATCAATCCCGCCTGTTCCAAGTGCCGTAGCGCCCTTACGTTGCTCGACGCCGAGAGGGCCGAGTACACGGTGCGCCGCTATCTGGAGGACGTGCCGAGCGAGGACGAGATCCGGGAGGTGCTCGACCGGCTGGGGCTGGAGCCGTGGGACATCACCCGGACCCAGGAGGCCGTCGCCAAGGAGCTCGGGGTCAAGGAATGGGCGCGGGACGCGAGTTCGCGGGAGCAGTGGGTGAAGGCCCTGGCCGAGCATCCGAAGCTGATCCAGCGGCCGATCATCACGGCGCAGGATGGTACGGCCGTGGTGGCGCGCACCGATGACGCCGTGCGGGACGCGCTGTCCCGGGAAGGCTGAAGGGCCCCTCAGGGCCAATGTGACGCAGGTTACTTCAGGGGCTCACGAAACCACTGAGTAACTTCGTTCGGTATCTCGTACATAGCGGCGTACGCTCCCCGACCTCTCAGGAGGCGCGCATGTCGCGTAGGAGAACTGTCAGTACGAAGAAAAAGCTCGCGCTGCTGGTGAGTGCGGCGACGGTGGCGGGAGGCGGTGCCTTCGTCATGGCGAGCACCTCGAACGCCTCCCAGACGCCGACCGTCAAGTCCGCCGCGGAGTCGAGCGTCTGCCAGGGGCTCGCCACCGCGCTCGGCAACAACCAGCGGTTCATCGAGGGGCAACAGGCCAACCCCGACGCGCAGTCCGAAGCCCGGATCGCCAACCGCGAGGCCGTCATCGCGCAGATCAAGGTCCAGCAGGAAGCGTCCGGGTGTGTCGCTGGGGAGTCGGCTCAGGACTCCCAGGCTTCGCAGCCGGCGCCGAGCGCTCCCGCGGGGGGTGCCGAGGAAGCCGGGGGTGCGGGGGACGACACCGCCGGCAACGCGGGGGATGCGGGGGCCGGCGGGAACGCGGGGGATGCGGGGGACGCCGGCGGCGGTGCCGCGGCCTCGGGGCAGCAGGTCTGCAACGGCTCGACCGTGACGCTGTCGGGTGAGGGCGGGGCTCCGGCCGCGTCCAGCAACCAGTTCCCGGCCGGTACGAAGCTGAAGGTCACCAACCTGGACAACAACAAGTCCACGACGGTGGAGGTCACCTCGGTCTCCGGCAGCTGCGTGCTGCTCAACAACGCGGCCTTCGAGCAGGTGCGTGAAGCCGGCAAGTTCCTGATTCGGCGAGCGGTCATCGAGAAGGTGGGGTGAGGCTCCGGTAACCACGTCGTACGTGTCAGGGGTCCTACCACTCGCGGCCACGGGTGGCAGGGCCCGCACGCGTGCGGGGCGGGTGCGGTGCGGTGCGGCCAGGTGGCGGGATGCCTGCGAGCCGTCGCAGTGAATCGCGCCACACCACCCCCAGGTAACACGGGGTTCACATTCGAGCAATGATCGGGAAATCGCCTGTTGACAGGCTCGCGGGCAACAAGAGCGGCGCCTCAGTGCCGCAGCGCCGCAGCACCCGCAGTGCGTCAGACACACCCCCGAAGGAAGTGGCCCGTGACCTTCAAGGCTGAGTACATCTGGATCGACGGCACCCAGCCGACCGCCAAGCTCCGTTCCAAGACGAAGATCATGGCGGGCGAGCCCGCCGGTCTGGACGCGCTGCCGATCTGGGGCTTCGACGGGTCCTCCACTAACCAGGCCGAGGGCCACTCCTCGGACCGTGTCCTCAAGCCGGTCTTCACCTGCCCCGACCCGATCCGCGGCGGCGACGACATCCTCGTCCTGTGCGAGGTCCTCAACATCGACATGACGCCGCACGAGTCCAACACCCGTGCCGCGCTCACCGAGGTCGCCGAGAAGTTCGCCGCTCAGGAGCCGATCTTCGGCATCGAGCAGGAGTACACCTTCTTCCAGGACGGCTACCCGCTCGGCTTCCCCAAGGGCGGCTTCCCGGCCCCGCAGGGCGGCTACTACTGCGGCGTCGGCGCCGACGAGATCTTCGGCCGTGAGGTCGTCGAGGCCCACCTGGACAACTGCCTGGCGGCCGGTCTCGCCATCTCCGGCATCAACGCCGAGGTCATGCCCGGCCAGTGGGAGTTCCAGGTCGGCCCGGTCTCCCCGCTGGAGGTCTCCGACCACATGTGGGTCGCCCGCTGGCTGCTCTACCGCACCGCCGAGGACTTCGGCATCTCCGCGACGCTGGACCCGAAGCCGGTGAAGGGCGACTGGAACGGCGCCGGTGCGCACACCAACTTCTCCACGAAGGCGATGCGCGAGGGCTACGACGCGATCATCACCGCGTGCGAGTCGCTCGGTGAGGGTTCCAAGCCGCTCGACCACGTCAAGAACTACGGCGCCGGCATCGACGACCGCCTGACCGGTCTGCACGAGACCGCCCCGTGGAACGAGTACTCCTACGGTGTCTCCAACCGTGGCGCCTCGGTCCGTATCCCGTGGCAGGTCGAGCAGGACGGCAAGGGTTACATCGAGGACCGTCGTCCGAACGCCAACGTCGACCCGTACGTCGTGACGCGGCTGATCGTCGACACCTGCTGCTCCGCGCTGGAGAAGGCCGGCCAGGTCTGATCCTCGCCACGGTTTCTCAGGGGCGCCCACCGGGACGGTGGGCGCCCCTCTCGTTGTCCGTGGGGCATGCCGTGGTGGGGTGAGGTACGCAACATCGACTTCGGGTCAAGGAAGCGTCCGACCCATGAGAGGAGGCTCCTCTCCGTGGGCGGTCTCTGCTTCAATGGGGGTATGGCCAGCTTCCAGAAGTACTCCGCGACAGGTCGCCATGACCTCGAGCCCTTCTGGCCTTCCCGTCAGCACCACGACTTCGACCGGGTGTGTTGCCGCGCGTGAACGCGCGGGCCCTGTAAAGCCGTAACCTCCCGGCCTTCGGCCAGCGCGCAACGACGTACGTCTTCCAACGGACTTCTCGCGCGAAAAGAGCTGACCTCTCATGGCGACCACTCGTTCTCTCTCCACCGCCCCCACGCTCAACTCCCCGACCGGTGCACGGCATCATCTGCGCGCCGTGGACCGGGACGAGGTGATCGACGTCGCGGACCTCCTGCCGCCGGGTGCCACCTGGCTGCCCGCTCCGCAGCACTCCCTGCCCACGCTGCCGGGGCAGCCGCCGATGATCGGCTACCTGGTGCTCGTCCCGGCCGACCAGCAGCCGCCGGTTGCGGCGCCCGCGGCCGGCGATCCCCTCGTCAGCGTCGACAGCGTGCGGCGCACCGCCGCGGTCGACGGGCGTGAACTCGACCTCACCTACCTGGAGTTCGAGCTGCTCGCCCACCTGGTGGCCAACCCGCATCGCGTGCACACGCGCGACCAGCTGGTCACCACGGTGTGGGGGTACGGGCATGTCGGGGACGGCCGTACCGTCGACGTCCATATCGCCCGGCTGCGCCGCAAGCTGGGCGCCGAGCACCGGGACACCATCCGGACGGTGCGGCGCGTGGGGTACAAGTACGCCCCGCCGGCCGGGCGCTGACCTGGGCGGCCGCTCCCCCGAAAGCCTTCTGCTGACGGCAGAGTCCTGTTCCGTCCCGCGCCCGCACCGGGCAGAGTCGGCGGCATGAGACTTCTGGTGCTGGGTGGTACGGAGTTCGCCGGGCGGGCCGTCGTGGAGGCGGCCCTCGGGCGCGGCTGGGACGTGACCGTCTTCAACCGGGGGCGGCACGAGCCCCCGGCCGGGGTGCGGTTGCTGCGAGGCGACCGCACCGCGTCCGACGGGCTCGCCGCCCTCGCCGAGCACACCGGCGAGTGGGACGCCGTCGTCGACACCTGGTCGGCGGCGCCCCGCGCGGTGCGGGACTCGGCGCGGCTGCTGCGGGGCCGCGCCGGGCGGTATGTGTACGTGTCGAGCCGCTCGGTGTACGAGTGGGCACCGCCCGCCGGGTACGGCGAGGACGCGCCGCTGGTGGAAGGCGCCGAGGCCGGTGCGGACCAAAGCGACTACCCGCGGGACAAGCGGGGCGGCGAGCTGGCCGCCGTCGAGGAGTTCGGGGCGGATCGCTCGGTGCTGGTGCGGGCGGGGCTGATCCTCGGGCCGTACGAGAACGTCGGCCGACTGCCGTGGTGGCTCGGTCGTATCGCGCGCGGCGGGCCCGTCCTCGCGCCCGGGCCGCGGGATCTTCCGCTCCAGTACGTCGATGTCCGTGACCACGCGGAGTGGATCCTCGGTGCGGTGGAGCGGGAGCTCAGCGGGCCGTACAACCTGACGAGCCGGCAAGGGCACACCACCATGGGTGAGTTCCTCGACGCGTGTGTCGCCACCGTCGGCGGCGACCCCGAACTGCGCTGGACCGAACCGGAAGTGATCCTGGACGCGGGCATCGAGCCGTGGACCCAGTTGCCGGTGTGGGTGCCGCCGGGCAGCGACATGCACGACGCCCTGCACAGCGCCGATGTGTCCCGGGCCGTCGCGACGGGGTTGCGCTGCCGGCCGGTCGAGGAGACCGTCGCCGACACCTGGCGGTGGCTGACGGACATCGGCGGCACGGCGCCCATGCGGCCGGACCGGACGTCGAAGGGGCTCGATCCGGAGGTGGAGGCGAAGGTGCTCGCGGGCGCGGGGGGTGTACCTGACACCACCTCCTGATCGGGGGCCCCGCCCCAGTGACCCCCACCACGTCCTCGGCAAGACTGACGCCATGACCAACGACACGAAAAGCGCACGGAGTTCGAGGGCGCGGGGCATGGGGGTCGCGGCGCTGCGCGGGCTGGGGCTGGCCCTGATCACGCTGCCGGGGTCCGTCCTCTGCTTCGTCCTCTCCCTCGTGTCGATCGCGCTGATCCCGATCGGCGTCGGCCTTGTCACGACGCCCTGGGTGCTGACGGGGGTTCGGGCGTACGCCGACTGGCGGCGGGTGCTCGCCGCCGAGTGGGGCGGGGTGCGGATTCCGCCGGCGTACCGGCCGTTGCCGAAGGACGCCAATCCGTGGACCCGCACCTTCGGGATGCTCCGCGACCCGGCCACCTGGCGGGACCTGCGGTGGCTGCCGGTCGACATGACGGCCGGGTTCGTCACGGCGCTGCTGCCGGCCGTGCTGCTGTTCTATCCGCTGGAGGGGTTCGCGATCGCGGCGTGGCTGTGGCGGGTCCTGGACGGAGAGAGCGGCTACTGGTACGGCTTCGTGCGGGTTCACGACCAGACATCCGCGCTCGGCGCCGGCGCCCTCGCCCTCGTCCTCCTCTTCTTCGCCCACTTCCTCACCGCACGCCTGCTCCAGGTCCACTTCCGTCTCACCCAAGCCGTCCTCGGCTCCAATCAGGGCGAACTGTCCGAGCGCGTAAGGGTATTGACCGAGACCCGACGCGACGCCGTCGACACCTCCGCCGCCGAGCTGCGCCGTATCGAGCGGGACCTGCACGACGGGGCGCAGGCGCGACTGGTGGCGATGGGCATGGACCTGGGGACGATCGAGGTGCTGCTCGACAAGGACCCGGAGAAGGCCAAGCAGCTCCTCGCACACGCCCGCAAGTCCTCCGTCGAGGCGCTCGCCGAACTGCGCGACCTGGTGCGCGGCATCCATCCGCCCGTGCTCGCCGAGCGTGGACTGGGCGACGCCGTGAGGGCGTTGGCGCTGCGGCTGCCGATCGCGACCGAGGTGAACGTGGAGCTGCCCGGACGGGCGGAGGCGCCGGTGGAGTCGGCGGCCTACTTCGCCGTCAGCGAGGTGCTCACCAACGCCGTGAAGCACTCCGACGCCGACCGGATCTGGATCGACCTCCACCACACGGCGCACACGGAGAGCGCCGGCATGCTGCGCGTCACCGTCACCGACAACGGCAAGGGCGGTGCCGTGATCGAGGCCGGTTCGGGTCTCGCCGGGATCGAGCGGCGACTGGGTACATTCGACGGCGTCCTGGCCGTCAGCAGTCCCGCGGGCGGTCCCACCATGGTCACCATGGAGATCCCTTGCGCGTTGTCCTAGCCGAAGACCTGTTCCTGCTGCGCGACGGACTCGTCCGGCTCCTCCAGGCCTACGACTTCGAGATCGCGGCGGCCGTGGAGACCGGCCCCGAGCTGGCCCGCGCGCTGGCCGAGCTGGAGCCGGACGTCGCCGTCGTCGACGTACGCCTGCCGCCGACGAACACCGACGAGGGGCTGCAGTGCGCGCTGGAGGCCCGCCGGAAGAAGCCCGGGCTGCCGGTGCTGGTGCTGTCGCAGCACGTGGAGCAGCTGTACGCCCGGGAGTTGCTGGCCGACGGCAGTGGCGGGGTGGGGTATCTGCTGAAGGACCGGGTGTTCGACGCGGACCAGTTCGTGGACGCCGTACGGCGGGTCGCGGCGGGCGGCACGGCGATGGATCCGCAGGTGATCCAGCAGTTGCTGACCCGGCGCGCGGCCGACGACCAGCCGCTGGCCCGGCTCACACCTCGCGAGACGGAGGTGCTGGAGCTGATGGCGCAGGGGCGGACGAACGCGGCGATCGCCGAGCGACTGGTGGTCACGGAACGGGCGATCGCGAAGCACACCGCCAATATCTTCGCCAAACTGGGCCTGGAGGTGTCGGACGACGACAACCGTCGCGTGCTGGCGGTTCTCGCGTATCTCGACCACGGCCGGTGAAAACGGACCCGGCCATTCACCCGCCGTGCGGGATCAACAACTACCGGTGTTTCCGGGGCTGTTGAGCACACAGCGCTCTCACGAATCTCTCAACAATTTCCGGGACGACTGAACACCCCTGGGACGCGCTCCGTATGAATGGGAGCCGCTTCACTCCTGTCGGGCGCCCTCGATGCCCCGAAAAAGGAAGTCAGAGGAGTTCCATGGGACGCAACACAAGAAAACGCCGTACGCCGCTGGCCACCAAGGCCATAGCCGCATCGGCAGCCCTAGCGCTCGGTGGGGGCGGGCTTGTATGGGCCAACTTCTATGCTTCGGCGCACGAGGACAGCTCTGGGTGGAACCAGACGAAGTCCGCGAACGCCCAGGTCGCGACGATCAACTGCCCTGATGTCGGCCAGAAGCTGACGAAGGTGCCGAAGAGCGCGCGCCAGGGCGTCGCCAAGGAGCTGGCGCTGCTGGACAGGCAGGTCACGGATGCCTACAAGCGTCTCGCCGAGACGCGGCAGGCCCAGGCGGGGGACGCGAACTTCGTCAACAACGCCATCCTCGGCCCGCTGAAGTCCAAGCGCGTGGCCACGCTCGACCGGATCGGCATCAACATCAACCGGGCCGGCGGCCAGCGACCGCAGAACCTGGAGCAGCTCGCCCAGTGCCAGGGCGTCCCGGCCGAGCAGCCGGAGACCAACGACGGCCAGCAGGGCGGGGACCAGAACCAGGACGGTCAGGACCAGAACCAGGACGGTCAGGACCAGGGCGGCCAGGACCAGGGCGGCCAGGACGGCGGCGGACAGGACCAGGGCGGCAACGGTGGTCAGGCCGGCAACGGTCCGAACGCGGACGACTTCGTGGACATCACGCAGGTCCAGGGCAACGCCCAGCTGGGCGTCGGCGCGAACGGCCTCCCCGCGAACGGGGACAGCGGTTCGACCGGCAGCTTCACCACGAACTGCGGCGTCAACGAGAACGAGAACCGCAACTCGGACAACGTGATCGTCGCTCCCGGTGTCAGCAACGGTGCGCAGCACCAGCACGACTACGTCGGCAACCAGGCCAACAACGCTTTCGCGAGCGACCAGGACCTGGCGAACGGCAACACCACCTGCCAGAACCAGGGTGACAAGTCGTCGTACTTCTGGCCGGTGCTGCGGGTGCAGGACGGACAGAACGACATCGACGCCAACGCCCCGGGCGGCGGTCAGGACGGCAACGTCGGCACGATCGTCGAGGCCAGCGAGGCACAGCTGAAGTTCGTCGGCAACAAGACGAGCGATGTCGTCGCGATGCCGCAGGCCCTGCGCATCATCACCGGTGACGCCAAGTCCTTCGTGAACGGCAACGCCAACGCCAACGCCAACTGGAGCTGCACCGGCTTCGAGGACAAGGTCCAGCTGCACGACAAGCTCCCGATCTGCCCCGAGGGCAGCTCCGTGGTGCGGACGTCCAACTTCCAGAGCTGCTGGGACGGTCAGAACATCGACAGCGCCAACCACCGCACGCACGTGGCGTTCGTCCAGGGCGACGGCACCTGCGCCAACGGTTTCCAGGCGATCCCCCAGCTCCAGGTCCGCCTGGTCTACGACGTTCCGGCCCCGCAGATCCAGAACGGACAGGTCCAGAACGCCTTCGCGGTCGACTCCTTCCCGGACCAGCTGCACAAGGCGATCACCGACCACAACGACTTCATCAACTTCTTCGACGAGAACACGATGAACGAGATGGTCAACTGCATCAACAGCGGGCAGGACTGCCAGTAGCGGTTCTGGACCGGTAACGAAAGTCGGCGGTGGGATCTCCTCCCACCGCCGACTTTCGTCTGTCCCGGATATCTGCGATATCCGCGGTCAGTGATATCCGGGGTCAGCCGTGGTGGCTGCCGCTGTTGTGACTGCCTCCGGGATTCATGTGCTCGGAGCCTTCCTCCATGGTCCCGCCGAGCTTGCTCTGCAACGCCGTGACCGTCTTCTCCTGACCGACGGCGACCCATTTGCGGCCGACGAGGTAGTAGCCGCCGTAGTCCTTGGCGCCGCTCAGCCACTCGGCCTGGCCGCGGTCGGTGGCGAAGGTGGCGAGGACGTACTTGTCCTTGCCGCTCTTGCAGATGGCCTGCCGGATCTCGTCGGCGTCGGTCTGCATGTTCGGCTTGCACTTCGCCTCGGCGGCCAGGTGTTCCAGACTGCCGGTGGCGGTCTCGGGCACCGCGGCCTGCTCGTCACCGCCGGATCCACAGCCAGCCAGCGCGAACACCGCCGCGACACCAGCCGCCACGAGCATCGGTCGGGTCACCTTCATGTCTTCCTCCCTGAGGGGCCTCCCGATGGATACGGCTCCCGCGCGCGGAGCGCTCAAAATACCGCTGCCGGTGTTCGCCCTCCCGTGCGAGAGTGGCGCGATGAACCAGGACTGGGAAGATCGCGTGACCGCCGCGTGGTCGACGTTCGGCACCTACCCGGAGCAGGACGCGGCCGACTTCCGTGCCGTCATCGACGCCCTCGTCGCCGAACTGCCGTACGACAGCCCGCTGGCCCCCTTCGAGCAGGCATGCGCCTGGGACTCGACCGGGCACTCGGACAAGGCGGTACCGCTGTACCGGGAGGCGCTGGCGCGCGGGCTCAGCGACGTGAGCGGCTACAAGGGGCGGCGGGCCAAGATCCAGCTGTCCAGCTCGCTCCGGAACATCGGGCAGGCGGAGGAGGGCGTCAAGCTGCTGACGCCCGAACTTGACGCGCCGTCCGACGAGCTGGACGACGCGGTACGGGCGACGCTGGCGCTGTGCCTGTCGAGCCTCGGGCGGGATCGGGAGGGGTTGTCGCTGGTGCTGGGGGCGCTTGCGGCGCATCTGCCGCGCTACCAGAGGTCGATGGCGAATTACGCGGCTGCGCTCCGCTAGAGGAGCCGCCCGGAGGAAGAGCCGCGACAGGCCGTCTCGCGTCTGCGGGCCCGTCGTGGCTGGTCGCGCCCACGCGGCTTCAGCCGCATGTCCAATACAGCCCCGCGCCCCTCAGGGCGTTGCGGCCCCGGCGCCCGTCCACACACCTGTGACCTACTGACCATTCGCTCGTTCTGCTGAACGTGCAGTCACAGGATGTCGCCCCGCGCCCCGCGCCCGCCTCGGCCGATCCGGTTGTCGACGTCGAGCGGGCCGAGGCCGCGCTCGTCGAGCACTATCCGCGTCTCGTCCGGCTCGCCTACCTGGTGCTGCCGCCGAGCCTCGGCCGCAACCGGCGTGTGGTGACCGCGCACTCCCTCACCCAGCGTGCGCTGCCCCGGGGCCGGGCGGCGTCGGCGCCCACGATCCCGGCCCAGTCGACGGGACGCGAGGGCGACCCCGGGTATGCCTTCCTCCGGCTCCGGATCCTGAGTACGGCGTTGGAGGCGGGCCTGCCGTTGCGCCGCCTGGCCTGGCCCAAGCGTTCCCAACTGCCGCCCCTGCTGCCCCAGATCTGGGGCCTGCGCCTCTTCCCCCGGTCGGGCGGCGCCGACGAGCTCGCTCTGGACCAGCGACTGTCGGCGCTGTCCGGCCCGGCGCGGGCCGCCTACGTCCTGCGCGGGCTGGAGAAGCTCCCGGACGGCGAGGTGCGGGACGTGCTGACGGCGGCCGGCGTCGAGGATGTGGACGACGCTCTGGAGGAGGCCGACACCGTGCCGGCGCAGCACGCGCTGCTCGGCTCCCCCGAGTTCGACCCGTGCTCGCTCCACGCCCGGCCCACCGATCTGATGCGGCGCCGGCAGCACACGAAGGCCGCGCTCGCCGCCGGGGCCGCCCTCCTCGTGTGCGGGGCGCTGCTCGGCCTGCCCGGTGAGGGCTGGGGCCCCGACGGTCCCGCAGCGCCCTCGTACGCGCAGAACCCGGCGGCCGAGGCGGCCCTCGATCCGGCCCAGTTGACGAAGGTCCCCGCGCTGGCCTGGCAGTCCTCCGCCCGGACCGACTTCTCCGTGTGGCCCGCGCGCGGCGACCTCACCGACGACTCGGCCCTGCTGCGCCGCGCGCTCGCCGTGTGGGCCCGCCCGAGCGAGAAGGTCACGGTCTCGGCGACACCCGGCACCCCGGCGGGCGGCCCGTCCGGCGCGCCGCAGCTGCTGTACGCGGGGCTCATCGACAACGTACGCGTGGTGATCCTCTACGACGGGCTGCGCATCGCCCGCTACGCCGAGCCGAAGGACGGCACGGCCGGTGCCGCCCTGGACTTCTCCCGGGTCGACAACGCGACCAGGGCAGAGGCGAGCGCGGTGGTGCTGAGCCGGGCCGACGGCAACGTCCGCTATCTGATGGCGCCCTGGGTGAAGAAGGCGGCCGAGCGGGACCTGCTGAAGCCGGACGCCGGGGCGATGGGCCTGACCGTGACCGACGGGGTCACCTCGCCGCTGGCGAGCCCCGCCGCCCAGCAGACCGGCTCGTGTTCGTCGTGGAACGCCTTGGAGGTGACCGACAGCACCGGCACCCGTCTGCTGACCGACCTCGCCGAGCTGGTCCCGGCCCGCCTCACCACCGGCCGCCCCGGGGAGACCAAGGACGTGTCCGGCACACAGGCACGGCACGCCTGGGCGCCGTACTCCTGCTGGCTGGGCGCGATGCGCTCGGCGGGTGTGCGCACGGTCAACGCCTGGGCGTTCGCCCGGCAGGCGCTCCCCGACGGGACCGGCTCGGCGGACTGGGTGTGCACGCGCGCCGAGACCTGGCGGGGTGGCGGCGAGCGGGTGCTGGCCCAGTTCCGGACGCCGGGTTCGACGCACGCGTCGGTGACGGCGAAGGCGCAGAACGTGTCGGCGTGCGGGGCGCGTGATCCCCATGTGCTGGCGGGGGTGCTCTGGAAGGCGCAGGCGGGCAACTGGTATCTGCTGGCGGCGGGCACCCGGGACACGGAGTCGATCCGGGCCACGGGCGGGGTGCGCGGCACCTCCCAGGGCAGCCTGCTGACCGTGCGGGCCGAGCAGGGTGCGCGGGCCGAGTTGAAGGGCACGTTGGAGAGCGGACGCTCGATCGACGGGCTCAAGTGAGACCCCCGGCTTGCTGACAGGAATGTAAATAAGGGGCCGCACAAGGGTTCACCTCGGACCTACCCGTCAGTACATTGACGCCATGTCCAATACGCAGGACCGGATACCCCTCAAAGCCCGCAAGGTGTCCTTCTCCTGGGACGACACCCCGCTGCACTGGGTGCCCGGCGATCCCCTCACCACACACACCATCAACGTGCTGCATCTGCTTCTGCCCGCCGGCGAGCGGTGGTTCGTGCACGTCTACAAGCAGGTGCTGCCGTACATCCGGGACGAGCGGCTCCGTGCGGACGTCATCGGGTTCATCGGGCAGGAGGCCATGCACTCGCAGGCCCATGACGAGGTGCTGCCGCATCTGCGGGAGCAGGGGCTCGATCCGACGCCGTACACCGCACAGGTCGACTGGCTCTTCGAGAAGCTGCTCGGCGACCGCACCCTGCCGCCGGGCCGGGCGCGCCGCTGGTGGCTGATGGAGCGGGTGGCGATCATCGCGGCCATCGAGCACTACACCGCCTTCCTCGGCGACTGGGTGCTCAACGCGGAGGAGCTGGACCGCCGCGGCGCCGACCCGACCATGCTGGACCTGCTGCGCTGGCACGGTGCCGAGGAGGTCGAGCACCGGTCGGTCGCGTTCGACCTGTTCATGCATGTCGACGGTGGCTACCGGCGGCGGGTGCGGACCTGGGCGACCGCGTTCACCGCCCTCGTCTTCCTGTGGCAGCGCGGGGCGCGCTTCTTCATGGAGAACGATCCGACGCTCGTCGACGGCCGGGTCTCCCTCAAGGACCTCTACGTCCGGGGCAGGCGGGGCACGCTGCCGGCGACCGGGGACATGCTCAGGTCGATCCCCCGGTATCTGAGCCGTGCGTACCACCCCTCGCAGGAGGGTTCCACCGCGCAGGCCGTCGCCTATCTGGCCTCCTCCCCCGCCGCGCTGGCCGCCGAGACCGCCGAGAAGTCCGCGAAGGGTGCCGCCTGATGCCGAAGCTCCGCACCGTCGCCGTCGTCGCCGGTTCCGCCCTGCTCGTCCGGCGGGCGCTGCGGCGCCGTATCCGGACCTCGCCGTTGTGGCCGATGCCCGCCCTGGAGGAGCCGGTCTCGGGGCGGCCCCGGTCGCGGGCGCTGCGGCTGCTGGTGGCCTCGCGGGAAGAGGTCGCCGAGGGGGTCGTACAACTACGGCTGGAGGGGCGGGACTTGCCGCGCTGGGAGCCCGGCGCGCATCTCGACCTCGTGCTGCCGTCGGGGCTGGTGCGGCAGTACTCGCTGTGCGGCGACCCGGAGGACACCTCGTCGTACACCGTGGCGACCAGGCTGGTCCCGGACGGGCGGGGCGGCTCGCGCGAGGTGCACGAGCAGGTGCGGGAGGGGATGGAGCTGGAGGTGCGGGGGCCCCGGAACCGTTTCCCGTTGGCCGAGGCCGAGTCGTACGTCTTCGTCGCGGGCGGCATCGGGATCACGCCCGTCCTGCCGATGCTGCGGGCGCTGCCCGACGGTGTCGGGTGGGGGCTGCTGTACTGCGGGCGCGACCGTGCCTCGATGCCGTTCCTGGAGGAGGTCGAGAAGCTGGGCGGCGGGACGGGGAGGGTGACCGTCGTGGAGGGGGTGCCGGATCTCGACGCGCACCTCGCGGACGTGCCCGAGGGCGCCGCCGTCTACTGCTGTGGGCCGGAGGGACTGATGGCCGCCGTGCAGGAGCGGTTCCCCCGTGTCCGTCTGGAGCGTTTCATGCCCCGCGTCTCGGCGGGCGGTGCCTTCGAGGTCGAACTCCGGCGCAGCGGACGGACGTTGACGGTCGCCGCCGACTCGACCGTCCTGGCCGCCGTACGCGCGGAGTTGCCCGACACGGCCTACTCGTGCGAGCAGGGCTTCTGCGGGACCTGCCAACAGCGGGTGCTGGAGGGCGAGGTGGAGCACCGGGACGAGTTGCTGACCGACGCGGAGCGGGCCGACTCGATGCTGATCTGTGTGTCGCGGGCGCGAGGTGATCGACTCGTATTGGATCTGTGAACGTCCGTGACCGGTCCGGTCCGTTCGGGGCCGGATTCGATCGGTAGGGTGTTCGCATGACTACCGGGGTACGCCGAAGATTGGGAGTCGAGGAGCGGCGGCAGCAGTTGATCGGCGTCGCCCTCGAACTGTTCAGCCAGCGCTCGCCCGACGACGTCTCCATCGACGAGATAGCGTCGGCGGCGGGCATCTCGCGACCCCTGGTCTACCACTACTTCCCCGGCAAACTCAGCTTGTACGAGGCCGCGTTGAAGCGTGCCTCGGACGATCTGGCGGGCCGCTTCGTCGAGCCGCACGAGGGGCCCCTGGGGGCGCGGCTGCTGCGGGTGATGCGGCGGTTCTTCGACTTCGTGGACGACCACGGTCCCGGTTTCGCGGCGCTGATGCGGGGCGGCCCGGCCGTCGGCTCCACCGCGACGAACGCGCTCATCGACTCCGTGCGGCAGGCCGCGTATGTCCAGATCCTTTCGCATCTGGACGTGGCGAACCCGCCCGCGCGGCTGGAGCTGGTGGTCCGCTCCTGGATCTCGCTCGCGGAGTCGACGGCACTGATCTGGCTGGACGGCCGGCGCATCCCGCGCGCCGAGCTGGAGGTACAGCTCGTGCACGACTTCGCCGCACTGGCCGCCGTCAGCGCCGCCTACGACGAGGAGATGGGCACGCTGTTGCGCCACATGCTCAGGAACGAGCCGACCGACGGCCCGTTCAGCGAGCTGGTCGGCCGGCTCATCTCGCTGGCGCCCTAGCGTCCTGGCGCCTCAGCGTTCGAACTTGCGGTAGGAGGGGTCGAGGTCGCGTACCTCGGCCGAGGCGTGCAGAACGACACCGTCGTCCGCCACGTGCTTGCGCAGCAGCTCCAGGACGGCCTCGGTCAGCTTCGCCTTCGTCTCGTCGGTGCGGCCGGCGAGCAGGCCGAGCGTGACGTGCACGACCGCGTGGCCCCGGGCCTCGGGGTCCTCATAGCCGAACGCCGTGTACTCGCTCGGCCGGAACTGCGTCTTGCACGCCTCCGGCTTCGCCGCCGCGATCTCGACGGTGGCGGTGTGCAGCGCCCGTGCGAAACCCTTCCGGTCGAAGGCGTGGGACAGTACGCCGGAGTAGTCGACGGTGATCTGCGGCATGGGCACTCCTGTTCTACGGCAGCTGCGCTCACCCTAACCTCAGGGCCAGCATCGCGATGTCGTCCTCCTGGTCCCGCCCGAAGCACCCGAGCAGCGTGTCGCACAGCTCGTCCACACCGGTCGGGGCGTCGGCGGCGGCCTTGCGGAGCTGCTCCAGGGAGACGGAGAGGTCGATGCCGCGGCTCTCGACCAAGCCGTCGGTGACCATGAGCAGACGGTCCTTCGGGCTCAGCACCAGCTCGGTGGGCGCCGGCCGGTCCAGGCCGAGGCCGAGCAGCGGACCGTCCACCGGGACGTACTCGGCGTCGCCCCCGTCCCGCACGATCAGGGGCGGGATGTGGCCCGCGTTGGCGATCCGGGTGCGTCCGGTGCCGGGGTCGACCAAGGTCAGGCAGACCGTGGCGGTGACGTCGGGGTGGTAGTGCACGAGCATCCGGTCGAGCCGTCCGGCCAGCACGCCCGGGTCGCTCTCCTCGACGCAGTAGGCGCGCAGCGCGTGCCGGATCTCGACCATGACGGTGGCCGCGTCCAGGGAGTGTCCGACGACGTCACCGACCGCGGTGAGTACCCCGTCCGGGGTGCGCAGGGCGGCGTAGAAGTCGCCGCCGATCTCGGCCTGCCGGGATGCGGGGACGTAGCGGACGACGACCTCCACGCCGGGGAGGGAGGGCAGGCGGTAGGGCTGGGGCAGGAAACTGTGCTGGAGGGTGAGGGCGATCTGGCGCTCCGCCTGGTACATCAGCAGCGGCTCGGCGGCCAGGGCCGTGGCCTGGGCGAGCCGCTCCGTGGGGGATGCGGCTATAGGCAGTGCCGCGTTGTGCCGTCGGTCTTCCGCGGGTCCGCTGCGGCTGGTCCCGCCCTGCGGCGGAGCCGCATAGCGATGCAGCTCCGCGCCCTCCGCGCCCCTTGACGGCGCCGCGGGTGCCGGGGTCTGACACGCCGGTGTTGCGATGCATACCCGGGCCCGGCCCTCCTGGGCCGACGCCAGTACCAGGTGGGCGTCCTCTCGGACGCCTGGGCGGAAGAAGCCCGCCGGCCACAGGGAGGCGGGGACGGTCGTGCTGTGGACGCCGGTCCCGCCGGTGCGGCCCTCCGTGAGTCGGGTGATCAGCCGGGCCGCCGCCACGTGCGGGGCGGTGTCGGGGAGGACGGTGGGGGTGCCCGCCGGGCGGGCGAAGCCGTCGCCCCGCGGTCGGCGCAGGGAGCTGCCCCAGTGCGGCTCGCCGTCCGGGCCGATGACGAAGACGACGGCGGGTGCGCCGGTGAGCCGGGCCGTGCCCGCGGCGGCGGCGTCGGCCAGCTCGCCCAGACAGCGCGCGGTCTGCACCGTGACGATCGCCTCGGACAGCAGGGTCAGCCGGTGCGCCAGCACCTCGGCCTCGCTGCGCCGACGCCCCCCGCGGACGGCCGCCCGCACGACGGCCTCGATCTCGCTCGGCTCGGCCGGCACGGCCAGGTAGGCGTCGGCGCCCGCGTCGAGACCCCGGCACCGGTACGCCGCGTCCACGGCCACGGCGGAGAAGTGGACGACGGGCAGCGCGGCCGTGGACGGCCGGGCCTTGACCAGGCGGCACAGTTCGAAACCGCTCATGTCGGGCAGGCCGACGTCGACGAGCGCCACGTCGGGCAGGGCGCCCAGGCGCAGCCGTAGGTCGAGTTCGCTCAGCGCCTCACCCGCGCTCGCGACCGGCACGACGTGGTGGCCGGCGCGGCGCAGCACGGCGCCCATGGCGAAGAGGCTGGTCGAGACGTCGTCGACGACCATCACGGTCGTGCCCGACTGCATGCCGAAACCGTCCATCGTCGGGGGCCCTTGCCCTTGGATACGCACGAGTGGGGCGGACCCGATCGCACCGGGGCCGCCCCACTCAAATTAGTGCGGCATCAAGAGGTTCGTGCGAAGACGGCGACAGTACGCCCCGGAACGGCGAACGTGCCCGATTCCCGCTCGAAGGACGAGGACTTGACGATAGGGTCCGCACCCGTGGCCTGCGTGGGATGCAGTCGATAGCCCTCGCCGGCCAGCGAGGCGATCCGCTGCTCCTGCTTCTCGGGCGTCGCGTTGAAGACGACGACGAGGTCGCCGAGGCGCATGGTGATCACGCCGGGCGCCTCCTCCTTCCCGGACAGCGGGAAGGACAGCTTCGACTGCACCTGACCGGCCGTGTCGAGGGAGAAGACGCTCTCCGTCGTACGGATCCTCAACAGGTCCTGGTACGCCGCCGAGGCGCCGCCGATCTGCTCGCAGCCCACCTTCACGGTGCCGAGCAGCGGCTTGGCGTACGGCCACTTGGACTCGTTGTCGGCCGCCGGCGGCAGCCCCCGTCCGAAGCCGTTGCCGTCGGCGCAGTTCCAGTGGATGGCGTTGAACCAGTCGCCGCTGTCGTAGGAGTTGCGGTCGAGGGACTTGGAGCGCAGCAGGTCGGTGCCGGCCTGGGACAGCGCCGGGCCCTGCGACAGGGTCGCCGTGGCCATGGCGAGGACCTGCATCCGGGCGCGGTCGTCGGCGCTCACCGAAGTGGGCAGCTTGAAGGCGAGGGCGTCGAAGAGCGACTCGTTGTCGTGCGCGTCGGCGTAGGCGAGGGCGTCGCCCGGGGCGGCCGCGTAGCCGGCGGGTGCGCCGTTGTAGTCGACCTCGGAGCCCTTGACCTCCTTGCCGCCGGTGTCGGTGAAGCGGTAGTCGGCGAGGTTGCCGGACAGGCCGACCTTGATCAGGTCCTGGTAGTGCAGCAGACGGGCCTTCTGCTCCTCGGAAGTGCCGTTGTTCTGCGAGGAGTTGGGCTCGGTGTACAGGCCGGACGCGAAGCCCTGGACGCCGGGGTCCTCGTCGAAGGGCCCGCCGCCGCGCACGGCGTCGCGCGCGCGGTCGGAGAAGGTCGCGATGCCGGTGCCGGCCATGTTCTTCTGGGTGGCCTGGACGAACCGGGCGTCGTCGGCGATCTCGCCGAAGTTCCAGCCCTCGCCGTACAGGATGATCTTCTTGCCGTCGACCCCGTCCTTGGCGAGGGTCAGCTCGTCCAGGGCCTTCCTGACCGCCAGGATGTTGGCCTTCGGGTGGTGGCCCATGAGGTCGAAGCGGAAGCCGTCGACCTTGTACTCCTTGGCCCAGGTGACGATCGAGTCGACGACCAGCTTGCCCATCATGGCGTTCTCGGTGGCCGTGTTGGAGCAGCAGGTGCTGTTGGCGACCGAGCCGTCGGCGAGCAGGCGCTGGTAGTAGCCGGGGACGATCCGGTCGAGGACGGAGGTGTCCGCCTGGCCGCTCGCCGCCGTGTGGTTGTAGACGACGTCCACCACGACCCGCAGGCCGTCGTCGTTGAGCGCCTTGACCATCTTGCGGAACTCGACGGTACGCGCGGTGCCGTCCGGGTCGCTGGCGTACGAGCCCTCGGGGACCGTGTAGTGGTACGGGTCGTAGCCCCAGTTGTAGGCGTCCTTCGCGGCGATCTTCGCCACGCACTCCTGCTGCCTGGCGGAGTCGGCCGGGAAGGAGGCCAGGTCGCAGTCGGTGGTCGCCTGCTCGGACTTGTTCTCGGGGATGGTGGCGATGTCGAAGGCGGGCAGGAGGTGGACGTACGACGTGCCCGCGTCGGCCAGCTTCTTCAGGTGCTTGGAGCCGTCACTGGCCTTGTCGGTGAAGGCGAGGTAGGTGCCCTGGTCCTTGGCCGGCACCGTCTTGTCCGCCACCGAGAAGTCCCGGATGTGCAGCTCCTGGATCTGGGCGTCCTTCAGCGGTACGGCCTTGGGCTTGGTGTACGTGGACCAGCCGCTCGGCGCCAGTGACCGGTCGGCGAGGTCGACGACCAGGCTGCGCTCGGAGTTCGCGGTGAGCGCGACGGCGTAGGGATCGGTGACCTTGTTGGTGACGAGCTTGCGGACGCTGGGCGCCCAGACCTTCACGACGTAGCGGTAGGGCTTGCCCTTCCAGGACTTGGGGCCGGTGACGGACCAGACGCCGGTGGTCGGGTTCCGCTTCATCCTCACCGTGTCGCCGTCGAGTTCCAGGGCGACGTTCTGCGCGGTCGGCGCCCACACGGCCAGCGTGGGCCGACCGCTCTTGTCGAAGGTCGGCCCGAGGTCGGCCTTCGTCGCGCCGGGGTACAGGTCGTCGAGTACGCCCGCGATCTGTACGCCGGTCGCGGCCAGGACGGCACCGTTGGCGGCACGCTGGGAGGCGACGAGCTGGCCGCGGAGGGCCTCGCGGACCCGGTCGCGGTCGCGCGGGTCGACGGACCAGGCCGCGTAGTTCTTCAGGTGCGGGAACCTGGCCTTCTGGGCGTCGGTGAGGGAGGTCTTGGACAGTCGGAGCCAGCGCTCGTCGTCGCTGGTCAGAGCGGAGTTCTTGACCTCGATCGAGCCGTCGCGGGAGTACAGCAGCTGGGTGGAGGCGGCCGTTTCGGCGCCATTCCAGGCGACCGTGTTCCGGTCGATCCAGATCGCCTTGGAGGTGGTCAGGTCGAGCGCGGACGCGGCGCCCGCTGGCTGCGGGAGCAGGTACTTCTCCCGGCCGCTCAACAGCCACACCTCATGGCCGTTCGCCGTGAGGTCGAGCGACTGGTCGGTGGGCAGGTCCTTCTCGTCGCCCTTGTGGAGGATGTAGCTGAGGCTGGTGGCACCGTCGGTGAGCGGTACCTCGAAGACTGCGCCATAACTGTCAGTCTTGACCGGCTTGAGGGGGTTCGACCAGTCGGTGGGGTTCGCGGCACCCGTCCAGACGTGCAGGCCCCAGCCGTCGTAATTCCCGTCGGCGCGCTGGTAGTGCAGGACCGCCTTGGTCTTGTCCGGGGCCGGGTAGTCGGCCGCCGGCTTCTCGGTGACGACGGCTTCCTTGCCCTGCTCGATCCAGATCTCACCGGTCTTGGTGACGTCGATCGCGCGGTCGGCGGAGACGTCCTTGTTGCCGTCCTTGTCGATGACGAGGAAGCCGACGTTCGAGGCGCCCGGCTTCAGCTTGACGTAGGCGAAGGCGCCGTAGGCGTCGCGGCCGACGAACGGGTGGCTGGCGGGCCATTCGGTGGACTCGCCGTCGGCGAGGTCGCCCCAGGCGTACAGGCCCCAGTTCGCGTAGTCGCCGTCGGTGCGCTTGTAGTGGACGATCGCGTGGTCACGGGAGGAGGCGGAGGGGGTCTCGGGGGCGGGCGGGGTGCCGGTGGTGGTCGCCGCCGTCGCGCTCGCCGTGCGGCCGGCCGAGTCGATCACGACCGCCTTGTAGCGCAGGGCCGTTCCGGCCGGTACGGCCCTGTCGACGATCTGCGTGACCTTGTACGGGGCGTGGTCGGCGGAGCCGAGGGTCCGCCACTTGCCGTTGCCGACCTGTGCGGCGAAGACGACGCGGTTGAGCTGTCCGCCGTCGACGTCGGCGCCGATCTCCACCGCGCCGGTGGCGCCGGCGGCCGGGGCCTTGAGGGTGACCGTCGGCTCGGCGGCGGGCTCGGCGGGCTTGCCGGCCGCCCTGAGGACGATCGCCGAGCCGGCCGGGACGGTGACGGTGAGCTTCTTGTCGGCGTCGCTCTTCGGCGAGGTGTCGGTGCCGTAGATGCCCTTGTAGGTCATGCCCGCCGAGCCGGTCGGGAAGGTCGCCGTCTTCGCGTCGCCGGCGTTGTTGAAGGCGACGACGTACTCGGTGCCGGTCCTGGCGTCGGTGCGGGAGAAGGCGTAGACGCCGGTGCCGTCGGCGGCGTAGCGCTCGGTCTGGATGCCGTCGGCGAGGGCGGGGTTGGCCTTGCGGAGCTTGGAGAGGGCGCTGATCTGCCGGTAGAGCGGGGCGCTCGTGTCGTAGGCGTCGCTCGCGTGGGTGCGGTCGGTGCCGAGCTGGTCGTCGTCGAGGTAGTCGGCGGTCCTGGACGCGAAGAGCGTCTGGCGGGCGTCCTTGTCGCCGCCGGCGCCGGTGAAGCCCTGCTCGTCGCCGTAGTAGACGACCGGGTTGCCGCGGCTGAGGAACATCAGCTCGTTGGCGAGCCTGTCCTTCTTGAGCAGTTCGGCGTCGGTGGCCTTCGGGTTGTCCTGGTCGAGGAAGTACCCGATGCGGCCCATGTCGTGGTTGCCGAGGAAGGTGACCTGCTCGTAGGCGTTGGCCTTGTCGGTCGTGTACTTGTAGTCGTCGCCGAAGACGCTCGCGAGCTTCTGCGCGCTGCCGCCCTGGGAGGCGTACTGCCGTGCCGCCTCCTGGAAGGGGAAGTCGAGCGTGGCGTCGAGGCGGCCCTGGGTGACGTACGGGGCGGTGACGTCCGTGTCGGCGGAGTAGACCTCGCCGAACATGAAGAAGTCGTCGCGGCCCTTCTTGGCCGCGTAGGAGTCGAGGGCCGTGGCCCACTGGGTCCAGAACTCCATGTTGACGTGCTTCACGGTGTCGATGCGGAAGCCGTCGATGTCGAAGTCCCTGACCCACCGCTGGTAGATCTTCTCCATGCCGCTGACGACCTCGGGACGCTCGGTCCACAGGTCGTCGAGGCCGCCGAAGTCACCGTGTGCGGAGCTCTCACCGGCGAAGGTGGAGTCGCCGCGGTTGTGGTACATCGTCGGGTCGTTGAGCCACGACGGGACCTTGACGTTCTTCTTCGCGGCGGTGACGGCCGGGGTGCGCGGGAAGGAGTCGGCGTCGACCGCGGGGAACCTTGACTTCCCGTCCGCGTAGTCGGCGTCGTCGAAGGGCTTGCCGTCCTTGGTGAGGTAGGGGAAGGCGCCCTTGGAGAGGTAGTCGTACGACTTCTCCTCATAGTCGACGACGTCGGCCGTGTGGTTGGTGATGACGTCGAAGAAGACCTTCATGCCCTTGGCGTGGGCCTTGGAGATGAGGGTCTCCAAGTCCTTGTTGGTGCCGAAGTGCGGGTCGACCTGGGTGAAGTCGGTGATCCAGTAACCGTGGTAGGCGGCGGAGGCGTCGCTCCCCGTCCCCTGCACGGGCTGGTTCTTGAAGATCGGCGCCATCCAGATGGAGGTGGTGCCGAGGCCCTTGATGTAGTCGAGCTTCCTGGTCAGGCCCTTGAGGTCGCCGCCCTGGTAGAAGCCCTTGTCGGTGGGGTCGTAGCCGGTGGCGAGGCGTGAGCCGGTCAGACCGCCCTTGTCGTTGGACGTGTCGCCGTTGGCGAAACGGTCCGGCAGGACGAAGTAGAACTGCTCGCGGGTGGCGTCGTGCCGGGCCGGCTCGGCGGCGAGCCTGGCGTCGGACGGGGGCACGGGCGGAGTCTCCGCCTGCGCCGCGAGAGGCTGGACGAGTGCTGCGGCCAGCGCGGTCACGGTGACCGCAGCGACCCGTCCGACGTGTGCGGTACGGCGCCTCGACGGCGTCGGCCATCTCGGTATCACAGATGGACTCCTTGCGATTGCGGCTCTCTTGGGTCCGACCCCGCGTGACCGTATCGCCGTCGAAAGGATTACAGCAAGAGTCTTGAAACCATCGGTAAGAATTTTCAGTAGGGTGCTCAGCAGGCGGAGTTGGCCTGCGTCAGCAGGCCGAGCTTCCAGGGCAGGGTGTTGTAGGGGCCGGAGGCGGCCGGGTCCAGACCCTGGTACAGGTACTGCAGGCGGCACTGGTTGATGGTGAGGGTCTGAGGTAGTTGATGTAGACCATGCTGTACACCACGCCATTACCGATCATGGCGGCTGCGAGCACATGCCATACGCCCTGTCAGGCGCATCGTGTCTCCTATCGCTTGATGGTGTAGGTGACGAGCGAGCGGGCCGGAACCGTGGCGGTGAGCGCTCCCCCGCTGACCGGCACGGCGGCCTGACCGGCCATGCTGTTCGAGCCGTTGGTCAGATACGGGGTCGCGGTCCCGGTCGTGATGCCGGTGTTCTGCAGGCGGTACGACACCTGCTGGGCGCCGGTGCCCGCGTTGAGCGCCACGACGGTCAGCGTGCCGTCAGTGTTGCGGAACGCCGACAGCCTGAGGTCGGCGTCCGGGGACGTGGCGGCGATGCGGGTGGCCCCGGGACGGACGAAGCGGCTGTAGTTGGCGATCGCCCACAGCCGCTTGGACACGCGGTAGTTCGCCCCGTCCATCTGGATCAGGCCCCGGGTGGCACCGACCGAAGCCCCGTACCAGTACACATATCCGCTGGTGTTCCCCTTGGTGAGGGCGTCATGGACCGCGGCGGCGACCGTGAAGCCGTCATAGCCGCTGCCGTCGTCCCAGTTCTCGTTCCAGGCGGTCCCGTCGGGCGACCACTCCGACATCCAGGTGCGCTTCCGGGTCGGCAGCGGCCCGTCGACCCGGCTGGCGTAGGTGTGACCGGTGTGGGTGGCGACGAGGTTCCGTGCGGTCGCGTCGGCCTCGATCGCGCTGGTGTAGGACTTCTGCTGGTTCCAGCCGAAGGAGTCGCAGCAGGCGACCTTGTATCCGGCCGAGTGGGCGATCGGCCCCAGCACCTTCGTGAACTCGACGGCCTGCGCGGGCGTGAGCCGCATGGAGTCGTACGTCGCCGTCCAGTCGGGCTCGTTGGTGAAGCCGAGGTCGGTGATGCCGATGCCCTCCTGGCCGTAGAACTTCGCGTACTGGACCAGGAAGTTCGCGTACGCCCGCCGCCAGTCACCGCTCGCGCAGGTGGCTCCGGAGAGTCCGCACAGGGTGCCGCCGTTGGCGTCGGTCCCGTTGGTCTTCATATAGCCGGGCGCGGTCCACGCGTCGGCGTAGAAGCGGGTGACGCCGTACGCCCTGGCCTGCTGGGCGAGCCACACCTGGCCCTTGTCCTGGCGGTCCCAGACGTACTCGGGGGTGGCGTTCGGGCCGCCGGGGTCGGTGGGCTGGATGCCCGAGTCGATGCCGAGGCGCAGGATGCTGAGGCCGGCGCCGGTGGTGCGGTTGAGGAGGAGGTCGAGGATCTCGCGCTGCTTCTGGGCCGGTAAGCCCTGCGAGCCGCGCATGATGTCGGCGCGTCCGAAGTGCTCGGAGAAGCCGAAGCCGTCGATGGGCTGGTAGGTGGTGGAGCCGTTGACGGTGGCGGTGATGGCGGCGGTCGCCTCCGGCGGGCCGGCGGCGGTGGTGCCGGCGACCGCCAGGAGAGCCGCCGAGGCCACCACCGCCCACTTGCCGAGTCTGCGCTGCATGTTGCACATCCCTTCATGGGAGCGCTCCCATAACACCAGGGAACGTAGGACGACACTCCATGAGCGTCAATCCCACGTTCCCCGGAGACTTGTCAGCAGCTGGACTTGCCGGCGTAGATCGCCAGCGCGGTGTTGGCGGCCAGGGTGGCGCTGAACTGCCCGCTGGAGTTCACCGTCACGGTCGTGTTGTTCTGCACGTTGCAGTACGTGCCGGCCGCGAGGGACGTCTGGTAGGTGCGGGTCAGGCTGCTCGACTCGTGGTTGATGGCCACGTAGCCCTTGCTGCCCCGCCCGAAGGCGATCGCGTCGCCGCCGTTGTCCCACCAGTTGGTGACCGACTCGCCGCGGGTGGCGTTGCGGAAGGCGACCATGCGGATGATCTCCGGCCAGTCGTGCTGGCACTTCCAGCCGCCCTGCCAGCAGGCCGTCACCGAGCCGCCGTTGGGCGGGCCCGCGTCCGTGTCGGACCACTCGTAGCCGGAGTTGATGTCCGGGGCGCCGTACGGGTAGGCGAGCATGAAGACGTTGGCCAGCGTGTAGTTGGCGCCGTCCTTGTAGTTCAGGGTGGAGCCGTTGCGCTCGGTGTCGTGGTTGTCGACGAAGACACCGGAGACGCCGCTGCTCATGTAGCCCCAGCCCTCGCCGTAGTTCTTCAGATAGGCGAGGTTCTCGTTGTTGAAGACCCGCTTGAGGTCGTAGGCGTAGCGGAACTCCTGGACGTCGCCGTTGCCCGTGTACTCGGTGGGCTGGACGGCCTCGCCGCTGCCGTAGATGGCCTCCTGCTTCCAGTAGACGTTCGGGTTGCTGAGGCGCGACTTGATGTTGGCGAGGTCGGCCGCCGGCATGTGCTTGGCCGCGTCGATGCGGAAGCCGTCGACGCCGTAGCCGAGCAGGGTGTTCATATAGCCGGCGATGGTGGCGCGGACGTACTCCTCGCCGGTGTCCAGGTCGGCGAGGCCGACGAGTTCGCAGTTCTGGACGTTGGTGCGGTTGGTGTAGTCGCTGATCGTGGCCGTGCAGTCGTTCATGTCGGCCGAGGAGTACAGGCCGGGGTAGTTGTACTTCGTGTACGACGAGCCGCCGGTGCCGGTGCCGCTGCCCGCGGACATGTGGTTGATGACGGTGTCGACGACGACCTTCACACCCGCGTTGTGACAGGTGTTCACCATGTTCTGGAAGGCGGTG
The DNA here is from genome assembly GCF_001270495.1 of Streptomyces viridochromogenes. Taxonomy (GTDB): domain Bacteria; phylum Actinomycetota; class Actinomycetes; order Streptomycetales; family Streptomycetaceae; genus Streptomyces; species Streptomyces viridochromogenes_A. Next base: position 38,455 of record NZ_LGUR01000224.1, on the reverse strand, counting down.
GCGTCCCCGAGCCGACCGGCGACCTTGTAGCTGACGGGCTGGTACGAGGTCCACCACTGCGAGCCCTGGATGTGCTCCTGGGGCGGGGAGACCTGGACATAGCCGTAACCGGCCGGGCCGAGGGTGTTGGTGCACTCCTTGGCGACCGAGGCGAAGTTCCACTCGAACATCACCGCGGTGACGTCCTTGGTGCCGGGCGGGGAGGCGGAGGCGCTGCCGCCGGGGAACACGAGGGCTGCGGCCGCGGCCGCGGCGAGCGCGGTGACGGCGGCTGCGGGAGCCGTGCGACGGTGCTTGCGGTGGCGCTTCGGGGGCGCCGAGCTTCTCGGTATCACAGGCTGGACTCCTTGCGATTGCGGCTCAGTTCGGATCCCCCCTGCGCCGCGGCGCGGCTTCATTGCCGGGCGTCGGCGAGAACGTACCGCTAACGAAAGGTTTACAGCAAGAGTATTGAAACTCATAGCAAGCACTTTCAGTGCGAGTCTTGACGTGCCCCTCTCAACTGCCGCACGCTCAGCGGATACTGAAGCCCCGTCGTCTGCTCACCCACCACGCGCGCGAGCCGCAGCCGGCTGCACATCGTGCCGCTCACGCTGGGCGCCGGCACCCGGGTGTTCCAGGGCGTCCCGCCACTGAAGCTGGAGCAAGTGAAGTCGCGGTCAGCGAGCCTGGTCACGCACGTGACGTACCGCGTGCTCTCCTGAACCGAGAACGGGACCCGCTGCTCCTCCCGGAGCAACGGGTCCCGTACCGGGGACGGACCGTCAGGCGGTCGTCCACCACACCGTCGTGTCCCCCGGCACCTTCGCCTCGCCGTCCGTCTCGCTGATCTCACCGCTGGTGAGCAGCACACGGCCGTACGCCGGGGTCGTCACCGACTCCCCGCCGGTGTTCGCGACGCAGACGAACTCGCCGCGCCGGAAGGCTAGGACGCCCTCGGGCGCCTTCAGCCACTCCACCGACTCGCCGGCGCCCAGGTCGGGCTGCTCGCGGCGGGCGGCCAGCGCGGAGCGGTACAGCTCCAGGGTGGACTCGGGGTCGCCGGTCTGCGCCTCGATACTCAGCTCGCCCCAGCCCTCGGGCTGCGGCAGCCAGCTGCCACCCGTACCGAAGCCGTACGACGAGCCCTCACGCGTCCACGGGATCGGGACGCGGCAGCCGTCGCGGAAGCCGTCCTGGCCCGCGCCGCGGAAGTACGCCGGGTCCTGGCGGACCTCGTCCGGCAGGTCGACGACGTCCGGCAGGCCCAGCTCCTCGCCCTGGTAGACGTACGCCGAACCGGGCAGCGCGAGCATGAGCAGCGTGGCGGCGCGGGCGCGGCGCAGGCCCAGTGCGCGGTCGCCGGCGGTGCGGATCTGGGTGCCGAGGCCGGGCGGGTTGGCGAAGCGCGTGGCGTGGCGGGTGACGTCGTGGTTGGACAGGACCCAGGTCGCCGGGGCGCCGACCGGGCGCATCGCCTCCAGGGTGCGGTCGACGACCTTGCGGAGCTCCGCCGCGTCCCACTCCGTCGACAGGTACTGGAAGTTGAAGGCCTGGTGCAGCTCGTCCGGGCGGACGTAGTTCGCCGTGCGCTCGACGGTCGGGGTCCACGCCTCCGCCACGAAGATCCGCTCGCCCGCGTACTCGTCGAGGATCGTGCGCCACTGCCGGTAGATCGCGTGCACGCCGTCCTGGTCGAAGAACGGCATGACATCGTTGCCCAGCAGCTTGAGCTGATCGTGGGATCCGAGGTCCGGCAGCCCCTCCGCCTTCACCAGGCCGTGGGCCACGTCGATACGGAAGCCGTCGACGCCCATGTCGAGCCAGAAGCGGAGAATCGAGCGGAACTCGTCTCCCACCGCCGGGTGCTCCCAGTTGAAGTCCGGCTGCTCGGGGGCGAAGAGGTGGAGGTACCACTCACCGGGAGTGCCGTCCGGCTCGGTGACCCTCGTCCACGCCGGGCCGCCGAAGATGGACTCCCAGTCGTTGGGCGGGAGTTCGCCGTTCGCGCCCTTGCCGGCGCGGAAGTGGTAGCGGTCGCGCAGCGGGGAGCCGGGGCCCTCCGCCACGGCACGCTTGAACCACTCGTGCTGGTCGGAGGAATGGTTCGGGACGAGGTCGACGATGATCCTGAGCCCCAGCTCGCGCGCGTCGCGGATCAGCGCGTCCGCGTCGAGCAGGTTCCCGAACATCGGGTCGACGGCCCGGTAGTCGGCGACGTCGTAGCCGGCGTCGGCCTGCGGGGAGGCGTAGAAGGGGCTGAGCCACACGGCGTCCACGCCGAGGTCGCGCAGGTAAGGCAGGCGGGAGCGTACGCCTTCCAGGTCGCCCATGCCGTCGCCGTTGCTGTCGGCGAAGCTGCGCGGATAGACCTGGTAGATCACCGCGTCCCGCCACCAGTCGCTGCGCTTGGCTTTGGCGGGGTTCGGGGCCGGGGCGAGGGCGGAGTGCTGCTGGCTCATGGCGTCCTTGGTACGTAACGGGGTCATGGGGTCAGGTGTGCATACAAGGGTGATGACGAGACGGCCGCGGTGACAGCGGGGTCGGATGGCCACCGCGACCGCCTCGGGTTTACGGGGAGGGGACGGCAGCGCCCGTCTTTTGGGGCGCGGGACTGTATTGAATGTGCGGCTACCGCCGCGTGGGCGCGACCAGCCACGACGGCGCCGCAGACGATCAACTGCAGTCCTCCCGTTGGTGCTCAGCCCTTCGTGCCGCCCGCCGTGAGTCCGGTCACCAAGTTCTTCTGCACGAAGTAGAAGAACGCGGAAACCGGTATGGCGACCAGCACCGCCGTGGCGGCCATGAGGTTGCGCTGCGCGTCGTGCTCGCTGATGAAGGTCTGCAGACCGACCGCGAAGGTGTACTTCGTGTCGGACAGCATGAACGTCGAAGCGAACGCGACCTCACCGAAGGCCGTGAGGAAGCTGTAGAACGCGGCGACCGCCAGGCCCGGCTTGGCGAGCGGCAGGATCAGTCGCGCGAACGTGCCGAAGGGGGTCAGCCCGTCGACGCGTCCTGCCTCGTCGATCTCGAACGGGATCGTGTCGAAGTAGCCCTTCATCAGCCAGGCACAGTACGGCACGGTTGTCGTGCAGTACACGAGGACGAGGCCGAGGTAGCTGTCGATGAGCTGGAGCTCGGACAGGATCTGGTACATCGGCACCATGAGGACGGCCACCGGGAACATCTGGGTCACCAGCAGCACCCACATGAACTTCCTGTAGCCCGGAAAGCGCATCCGCGAGACCGCGTAGCCGGTGGTGGCGGCGATGACGACGCCGATGAGCGTGGTGCCCAGTGTGACGATGAGTGTGCTCGTCAGCCAGTCGAGGAACTTCGTCTCCTGGAGGACGAACGTGTAGTTGTCCAGCGTCATCTTTCCCCAGATGCCGCCGGGGTGGAGGTAGTCGTCCTTGTCCGGGCCGAGGGACAGGAAGAGCAGCCAGGCGACGGGGAAGAGCGCGATCAGGCTCGCCACGCTGAGGATGCCGTGGGAGACGAGGGCCGTACCGCGGCGGCGGGCCTTGGGCGGGGTTGCAGTAGGCACGGAGTCCTGCTTGTTCACCGGGGTCTCGACAGTGGTGGTGGTCATGGGGACTCCTGCCTCAGATCGCGAGCTGCTGGTCGTTGCGGTTCAGCCAGCGGCGGTAGAAGGAGGTGAAGACGATCAGGATGGCCAGCAGCAGCATGCCGTAGGCCGCCGACTGCGCGAAGTCGCGCGGCTGCTGTCCGAAACCGAGGCGGTAGGCCCAGGTGACGAGGATGTCGGCGTCCGGGGCGGTCTTGCCGAACAGCAGGAAGATGATCGCGAACTGGTTGAAGGTCCAGATGATGCCGAGCAGTACGACGGTGGAGCTGACGGACCTGAGGCCCGGCAGGGTGACGTACCGGAACTGCTGCCATCTGCTCGCGCCGTCCATCTCGGCGGCCTCGTAGAGCGAGGAGTCGATGGACTGCAGCCCGCCGAGCAGCGACAGCATCATGAACGGCACACCGCACCAGGTGTTCACCATGATCGCGGCGAACCGCTGCCAGAAGGTGTCCTCCAGCCACAGCGGGGTCGGCAGGTGAAGTGTCTCCAGGAAGGAGTTCACGACGCCGCCGTCGGCGAGCATGATCCGCCAGCCGAAGACGGTGACGAAGGTCGGCACGGCCCACGGCAGGATGAGGATCAGCCGGTACAGGGTGCGCCCGCGCAGCTTCTGGTTGAGCAGCAGGGCGAGGCCGAGGCCGATCGTGTAGTGGAGGGTGACGCAGGCCGCCGTCCACACGACCGTCCAGATGAAGTGCGACCAGAAGCGGTCGTACGCCGTCTCGCCCCAGAGGATGTCGGCGTAGTTGTCGAAGCCGATGAACTTGTAGGTGGCCTCGATCTCGTTGACGCCGATGGTGCGGGCGCTGTTGAGGCTGTTGGCGTCGGTGAGGGTGAGGTAGAAGCCGTACACCAGGGGGTACACGACGAGCACGCCGAGGACGATCACCACGGGGGCGATCATCGCGTAGGCGTACCAGTGCTTCTGGTAGCCGTGCTTCAAACGCTGGCCGAGCCCACGGCGAGGCCCGCGTTCGCCTCGGGGCTTCCCGGTCGCGCGGTCGATGGCGACTGTCATGGTTCGACAACCTTCATGAGGATCGACAGATCAGGGTGTACGGCGCACAGCCGGTGGCCGTCGGATCCTTCCCCCCATGATCAGGAGGATCCGACGGCCACGCGGGGTCACTTGCTGAAGTCCGGGACCAGCTTGGTGATCTCGGTCTCCGCGGTGCTCAGGCCCTTGTCGAGGGACTCCTTGCCCCCGGCGACCTTGAGCAGCTCGGTGTCGAGCGGAACCCACAGCGAGCTGTACTCGGGCAGGGCCGGGCGCGGCTGGGCGGCGGCGAGGACGGTCTGGTAGCCGGCGATGCCCGGGTCGGCCTTGACCTTGTCCGTGTAGGCGTCGTCACGCGTGGGCAGCGTGGAGTTCTTCAGCGCAATGGTCTCCTGGGCCTTCGCCGACGTCATGAAGTTCACGAACTTCAGCGCGGCCTTCTGGTGCGCCTCGTCGGAGCCGGCGTACACGGAGAGGTTGTGGCCGCCGGTCGGGGCGCCCGCCTTGCCGGAGGAGCCGGCCGGGACGGTGGCGATGCCGAGGTTGGCCTTGTCCTTGAACGCGGAGCCCTTGTAGAAGTTGGTGATCTCCCACGGGCCCTGCATGATCGCGGCGACCTTGCCGCTGACGAACGCCTCCTGGATGTGGGCGTAGGCGTCGGCGGTGGTGTCGGCCTTGTGGAGGCCCTTGCCGTCGAAGAGGCTCAGCCAGGTGCCGTAGCCCTTCTTGGCCGCGGCCGAGTTGACGGTGATCTTCTTGGCGTCGGCGTCGACGGTGTCGGTGCCCTCGCCGTAGAGGAACGTCTGGGCGTAGTAGGCCTGGGTGGAGCCCCAGTAGCCGTCGACGCCGGTCTTGTCCTTGATCGTGGCGGCGGCCTTCTTCAGGTCGCCCCAGGTCTTGGGGGCCTCGACGCCGGCCTTCTTGAAGAGGGCCTTGTTATAGACGAAGGCGAGGGTGTCCGTGGTGAACGGAACCCCGTACGTCTTGCCCTCGTACTTGGCCTGCTCGATCAGGCTGGGCTGGAACTTGGCCTGGTCGGCGAGGGCCTCGGTGCCGTCCAGCGGCGCGAAGAAGCCCTTCTTGGCGAAGGCGGGGGTCCAGCCGACCTCGGAGCGCAGGACGTCCGGGGCGCCCTTGGAACCGGCGGCGGTGTCGAACTTGTTCTGCGCCTGGTCGAAGGGGACGTTGACGTACTTGACCTTGACGTCCTTGTTGGCGGCCTCGAACTCCTTGACCAGGGCCTGGTACGTCGGCGCCTCATTGGTGGCGTTGGAGGTGTCCCACCAGGTGATGGTGACCGGCCCGCTCGAGTCGCTACCGCTGTCGTCCCCGCCGCAGGCCGTCGCCGCGAGGGCGAGGGACGCCACCAGCGCGGTGGCCGCTATGCCACGCCGCATGAGATCTCCTTGAGGGTGAAAGCCCGTGTAGGTGGGCCGTGTCGTCACATTCCCGTCGTCCGCCCGAAGGGCGGGCCTCGCGGCGACAGGGCCCTCAGGGTCGGCCCCGTCTGCCTGACCCTGATGTCTTGCCGACTGCGCCGTTGCGGCGGCCGGGCGACGTGAACGTAACAGCGTTGAAAGACTTACGAAAGACCTTGCAGAAAAAAAGTGCAAGAGGTCTCCGAAGTTATCCGGGTGTGACCTCTTGGCGACCGGGGTGAGACGCTTGTTTACACGGGTGGAGCACTATGGAGGCTGGTTGTGCAAGACTCTGCAAGCTCTTGCCATCACTTTCACGAGGGAGCGCGATGACGCAGCAACCCGGACCGGGCCGCCCAACAGGTCGCCCGCGGCGTCCGATTGGTGTGCAAGGCGACATACGGCCGGTACAGTCCAGTGCCGTGACCACACGGCTTGCAGACATCGCTGCTCAGGCGGGGGTGAGCGAAGCGACCGTCAGCCGCGTCCTCAACGGGAAGCCGGGCGTCGCCGCCACCACTCGCCAGTCCGTGCTGGCCGCACTCGACGTGCTCGGCTATGAGCGCCCGGTGCGGTTGCGGCAACGCAGCGAGGGCCTGGTGGGCCTGATCACGCCAGAGCTGGAGAACCCGATATTCCCTGCACTGGCGCAGGTCATCGGCCAGGCGCTGACCAGGCAGGGCTACACCCCCGTGCTGGCCACGCAGACGCCGGGCGGCTCCACCGAGGACGAGCTGACGGAGATGCTCGTGGACCGCGGGGTGGCCGGCATCATCTACGTCTCCGGCCTGCACGCGGACACCACCGCCGACATGCAGCGCTACGAGCGGCTGCGCGCCCAGGGCGTCCCCTTCGTCCTGGTCGACGGCTTCTCCCCCAAGGTCCAGGCGCCCTTCATCTCCCCCGACGACCGCGCCGCGATGACCCTGTCGGTCACGCACCTCGCCTCCCTCGGGCACACCCGCATCGGCCTCGCCCTGGGCCCCAAGCGGTTCGTCCCCGTCCAGCGCAAGATCGAGGGTTTCGTCCGCACGATGCAGGACCAGCTGAACCTGCCCACGGACACCATCGAGACGGACCTGATCCAGCACTCCCTCTACACGCTGGAGGGCGGCCAGGCAGCCGCGACGGCCCTCATCGACCGCGGCTGCACCGCGATCGTCTGCGCCAGCGACATGATGGCGCTGGGCGCGATACGCGCGGCCCGGCAACGCGGCCTGGAGGTCCCGACGGACATCTCGGTCGTGGGCTTCGACGACTCCCCCCTGATCGCCTTCACCGACCCGCCCCTCACCACCGTCCGCAAGCCGGTCCCGGCGATGGGCCAGGCCGCGGTACGCACGCTCCTCGAAGAGATCGGCGGGACCCCGGCGCCCCACAGCGAGTTCGTGTTCATGCCGGAACTGGTGGTGCGCGGTTCGACGGCTTCGGCACCGGGGAACAGAAACCAGCCCTGAATCGTCCGCAAGGCGGAGAATCCCCGCGTCCACCCCTCCGTCGGCAGGAGAACGAGGCTCTACGCCCGCCGTAGAACGTGCATCCTGAACCCGACCGGAGGATGATCGGTCGGGGAAGTCTTTTCTGGCAGACTCTGTGCCCATGGGTGACACGACCGTGACGACACTGGAAGGCCGGGAAGCGGCCGTTCCGTCCCCCGTCGCGGACGAGACGGGGCGGGGTCCCCTGCGCCGCTTGCGCACTCCACGCCGCCCCCGCCTCTGGTTCGAGATCCTGCTGATCGCGGTGAGTTACTGGACGTACTCACTCATCCGCAACGCGGTACCGGAGCAGAAGGCCGAAGCCCTGCGCAACGCCGACTGGCTCTGGAAGCTGGAGCACCAACTCGGCATGGCCGCCGAGGAGTCGATCAACCACACCGTGAACTCGGTGACTTGGCTCGTCGTCGGTATGAACTACTACTACGCGACGCTGCACTTCATCATCACCCTGGCCGTCCTGGTCTGGCTCTACCGCAGCCACCCCGGGCGCTACGCGGCGACCCGCCTGGTCCTGTTCGCCACCACAGGAGTGGCCCTTGTCGGTTACTACCTGTACCCGCTCGCTCCCCCACGGCTGATGACCAACGGCGGCTTCATCGACACGGTGCTGGTCCACGACACCTGGGGTTCGATGGCCTCGGGCGACCTGAAGAACATGTCGAACCAGTACGCCGCGATGCCGTCGATGCACATCGGCTGGTCGGTCTGGTCGGGCCTGACGATCTTCGCCCTGGCGAGGATCCCCTGGGTCCGGGTCCTGGGTCTGCTGTACCCGCTGGCCACCCTCGTCGTGATCGTGGCGACGGCCAACCACTTCTGGCTGGACGCGGTGGGCGGCCTGATCTGCCTGGCCTTCGGCTACATGGTGGCCCGCCTCTGGTACGGAGCACTCCCGCACGCCCTCCCGAGGCGAGTGGCGCAACCACACACGCACCCGCACCCGCCCATGGCGGGCAGAGGACGTGCCGGGGGGTCTCCGCCCGCAACGGCGGGCGTCCACGGACAGTACGTCCCGCCCAACGGCAACCGCCCGACCGAGGACGGACACACCCCGGCGCGGCCCCGACCCACCACAAGACCGTAGGCGCCACGCGGACCCCCGCTCACCGGCACAGGCCGCCGCAGGCACTCCCGGCCCAACCGCCGGAGGCACCCGTCACCCCCCGTAGAACAGCTCCTCCACCACGCCACGAGCCCGCCGCGCGGTACGCCGGTACGCGTCGAGCATGTCCCCCACGTGACCGGGCTCGTACCCCAGGTAGCGCCCCACCGCCGCCAGCTCCCGGCTGTCCGAGGGAAACGTGTCCCCGGCCCGCCCTCGCACGAGCATCACGGCATTGCGCACCCGAGTGGCCAGCACCCACGCCTCGTCAAGGATCGCCGCCTCCTCCTCGGGGATGAGCCCCGCCGCACAGGCGGCGGCGAGCGCCTCCCGGGTCCGGGTGGTCCGCAGCCCCGGCTCGTCCCACCCGTGCTGCAGCTGGAGGAGCTGCACCGTCCACTCCACGTCGGACAGCCCGCCGGGACCGAGTTTGGTGTGCAGCTTGGGATCGGACCCGCGCGGCAGCCGCTCGGACTCCATACGGGCTTTCAGGCGCCGGATCTCCCGTACGGCGTCGTCGCCGAGCCCGTCAGCCGGATACCGCAGCGGATCGATCAGCTCGATGAAACGGCGCCCCAGGTCAGCGTCCCCCGCGACCGGCACGGCCCGCAGCAACGCCTGCGACTCCCACACCAGCGACCACCGGCGGTAATACGCCGCGTACGAGTTCAGCGTGCGCACCAGCGGACCCGACTTGCCCTCCGGCCGCAGATCGGCGTCGATCAGCAGCGGCGGATCCGAGCTGGGCATCTGCAGCAGCCGGCGCATCTCCTCGACGACCCGGTTCGCGGCCACCGCGGCCTCGTGTTCGTCGACCCCGTCCCGCGGCTCGTGCACGAACAGAACATCGGCGTCACTGCCGTATCCCAGTTCCTGCCCCCCGAAGCGCCCCATGCCGATGATCGCGAACCGGGTCGGCAGGGTGTCGCCCCACCCCTCGCGCACCACCGCCCGCAGCGTGCCCGCCAACGTCGCCGCCGTCAGGTCCGACACCGCCGCGCCGACCCGGTCCACCAGGGCGCCCCGGTCGGCCTCGGCCGGTTTCGTCTCGGTGCCGTAGGAGTCGACGACGTCGACGGCGACCGTACGGAACAGCTCCCGCCGGCGCACCCCACGGGCCGCGGTGACCGCCTGCGCGGCGCCGTCCGCGCGGCGCACCGCGGCGAGGATCTCCTGCTCCAGATGGCTCCGCGAGCGCGGCTCCAGCCCGCTCCCGCCGTCCCCGTCGCCGAGCAGCGCCACGGCCTCCGGCGCCCGCATCAGCAGGTCGGGGGCGAGCCGGCCCGCCGACAGGACGCGGGCGAGGTTCTCGGCGGCGGCCCCCTCGTCCCGCAACAGCCGCAGATACCAGGGCGTCTTACCGAGTGCGTCCGACACCTTGCGGAAGTTCAGCAGGCCCGCGTCCGGGTTGGCGGAGTCCGCGAACCAGCCCAGCAGCACGGGCAGCAGCGTGCGTTGGATGGCCGCCTTCCGTGTCACCCCGGAGGCGAGCGCCTCCAGATGCCGCAGCGCGGCGGCCGGATCGGCGTACCCGAGCGCGACCAGCCGCTCCCGTGCCGCCCCGGCGCTCAACCGGGCCTCGCCCGGGGCGAGTTGGGCGACGGCATCGAGCAGTGGCCGGTAGAACAACTTCTCGTGCAGCCGCCGTACGACGCTCGCGTGCCGTTTCCACTCGCGGTTCAGCTCGGCGACCGGATCGACGCGCAGGCCGAGGGAGCGGCCGATGCGCCGCAGGTCGGCCTCGTCCTCGGGCACCAGGTGTGTCCGCCGCAGCCGGTACAGCTGGATGCGGTGCTCCATGGAACGCAGGTAGCGGTACGCGTCGTCGAGCTGTGCCGCGTCGGCACGGCCGACGTAACCACCGGCGGCGAGCGCCTGGAGGGCGTCCAGGGTGGTGCCGCTGCGCAGGGAGGCGTCGTCCCGGCCGTGTACCAACTGCAGCAGCTGTACGGCGAACTCGACGTCCCGGAGGCCGCCGGGGCCGAGCTTGAGCTGGCGGTCCAGCTCGGCGACGGGGATGTTCTCCACGACCCTTCGCCGCATCTTCTGCACGTCGGCGACGAAGTTCTCCCGCTCGGCGGCCTTCCACACCAGGGGTTCCAGCGCGGCGACGTACTCCTCGCCCAGCTCGATGTCGCCCGCCACCGGGCGGGCCTTGAGCAGCGCCTGGAACTCCCAGGTCTTGGCCCAGCGCTGGTAGTAGGCGAGGTGGCTGCTGAGGGTGCGGACCAGGGGGCCGTTCCTGCCCTCGGGCCGCAGATTGGCGTCCACGGGCCAGATGGATCCCTCGACGGTCGTCTCGGAGCAGATCCGCATCATGTGCGAGGCGAGCTTGGTGGCCGACCGCAGGGCCTTGGCCTCGTCGGCGCCGTCGGCGGTCTCCCCGACGAAGATGACGTCGACGTCGGAGACGTAGTTGAGCTCATGGCCTCCGCACTTGCCCATCGCGATCACCGAGAGGCGGCACTGTGCGGCGTCCTCCGGCGCGGCGGCTCGGGCGATGGCGAGGGCGGCGCGCAGGGTCGCGGTGGCGAGGTCGGCGAGCTCGGCGGCGGTCTGGGCCACGTCGGTGGTGCCGCAGACGTCGCGCGCGGCGATGGACAGCAGGCAGCGCCGGTAGGCGACGCGCAGGGAGACGGGGTCGGTGGCCTCGGCGAGACCCTGCTCGAACTCCTCCACCTCGGGGTGCAGGTCCCGCGGCTCGTACATGACCAGCGCCTGCCAGTCGCCGGAGTGCTTGGCGAGGTGGTCGGCGAGGGCGGCGGAGGCGCCGAGCACGCCGAGCAGCCGGTCGCGCAGGGGCTTGGCCGCTATCACCGTGTCGAGGAGTTCCCGCTGGGCGGCGGGGCCGGGCTGTGCTTCGAGCAGCCGGACGAGGCCGTGGAGGGCGAGGTCGGGGTCGGCGGTGGCGCCGAGGGCCTCCAGCAGCACCGGGTCGTTCTTGATCGGCGCGAGTTCGGGGCTCTCCAGCAGCCGGTCGGCGGCCGACGGGTCGGTGAATCCGTGCCGCAGCAGCCGTGTGAAGGTACTGCTCCTGCGCCCCGGCGCCGTCATGCTCGCCCTCCCGTCCGATCGGGGCCGTACGCGCCCGATCAAGGTCGTACGCGGTCGAGCCTAGCCGGAGTACCGGGGAGTGACGCCGATGAGTTCCGGCGCCGCGCGAGGTCTGCCTTGTCGAGGTATACGTCCGGCGACACGTCCGGCGACACATCTGGAGGGCGTCCGATGACCGACAACCAACCACAGACCCGGCTGGACGCGCGCTACAGCGACGAGACGGCCACGGCGATCCCGTGGGCCGAGGCCGAGAAGCTGCTGGCCGAGGCCGAGCTGTTCTGGATCTCCACGGTACGGCCGGACGGACGGCCGCATGTGACTCCGCTGCCGGCGGTCTGGTCGGACGGCGCGCTGCACTTCTGCACGGGCCCGGAGGAGCGCAAGGCGAGGAACCTCGCCGCGAACCCGAACCTCGTCCTGACGACCGGCACGAACACCTGGGACAAGGGCTACGACCTGGTGATGGAGGGCGAGGCGGTACGGATCACCGACGACGCCCGTCTACGCGAACTGGCCGCCGGGTGGGAGACCAAGTACGGCAGCTTCTGGCACTTCGACGTGGCGGACGGCTGTTTCCAGCACGGTGCGGGACACGCCTACGTCTACTCGGTGGCGCCGCGCACGGTTTTCGGCTTCGGTAAGGGTGAGCCGTTCAGCCAGACCCGCTGGCGATTCTCCTTGGAGGACCAGTAATGGACTTCACTCTCGAAGTGATCCCGCTGCCCGTGAGTGACATCGACAGGGCCCGCGACTTCTACCGGGACAAGGTCGGCTTCCACGTCGACATCGACCAGGAGGTCATGCCGGGTATGCGCATCGTCCAGCTGACGCCGCCGGGCTCCGGCTGTTCGATCGCCCTCGGCGACAGCATCTGGGACCTGACCAAGGGCGAGACCGTTCCCCAGCCCGGCTCCTATCAGGGACTCCAGCTCTGCGTGGCCGACATCAAGGCGGCCCACGCGGAACTGGTGGAGCGCGGCCTGGAGGTCTCGGAGCCCGTGCAGTACTCCCCCGACGACGGCGCCACGTTCATGTACTTCAAGGACCCGGACGGCAACGGCTGGTCGGTCCAGGAGTACCGCCGGAGGGCTACCGAGCCGCTGCACGAGGTCCTGTCGAAGCTGGCCGAGCAGTAGCTAGCAGGAGCCGACAGGGGCGCGGGGCCGTCGCTACGTCCCCGCGCCCCAAGGCGCCTCACATCGACCGGGCGCTACAGCACCGGCAGGTTCTTGCGCAGCTCGAACGCGGTGACCTCGGAGCGGTACTCCTCCCACTCCTGCCGCTTGTTGCGCAGGAAGAAGTCGAACACGTGCTCGCCGAGCGTCTCGGCGAGCAGGTCGCTGTTCTCCATGAGGGTGAGGGCCTCGCCGAGGTTCTGCGGGAGGGGCTCGATGCCCATCGCGCGGCGCTCGGCGTTGGAGAGGGCCCAGACGTCGTCCTCGGCGCCCGGCGGGAGCTCGTAGCCCTCCTCGATGCCCTTGAGGCCGGCGGCCAGCAGGACGGCGTATGCCAGGTACGGGTTGGCGCCGGAGTCCAGGGAGCGGACCTCGACCCGGGCCGAGCCCGTCTTGCCGGGCTTGTACATCGGGACGCGGACGAGGGCGCTGCGGTTGTTGTGGCCCCAGCAGATGTAGGAGGGGGCCTCGCCGCCGGCGCCCGCGGTGCGCTCGGAGCCGCCCCAGATGCGCTTGTAGGAGTTCACCCACTGGTTGGTGACCGCGGAGATCTCCGCCGCGTGGCGGAGGAGGCCGGCGATGAAGGAGCGGCCGACCTTGGAGAGCTGGTACTCCGAGCCGGACTCGTAGAACGCGTTGCGGTCGCCCTCGAAGAGGGAGAGGTGCGTGTGCATGCCGGAGCCGGGGTGCTCGGAGAAGGGCTTGGGCATGAAGGTGGCCTGGACTCCCTGCTCCAGCGCCACCTGCTTCATGACCAGGCGGAACGTCATGATGTTGTCCGCCGTCGAGAGGGCGTCGGCGTAGCGGAGGTCGATCTCCTGCTGGCCCGGGGCGCCCTCGTGGTGGGAGAACTCGACCGAGATGCCCATCGACTCCAGCATGGTGATCGCCTGGCGGCGGAAGTCCATGCCGATGTTCTGCGGGGTGTGGTCGAAGTAGCCGGAGTTGTCGGCCGGGGTCGGGCGCGAGCCGTCCAGCGGGCGGTCCTTCAGGAGGAAGAACTCGATCTCCGGGTGGGTGTAGAAGGTGAAGCCCAGGTCGGAGGTGCGGGCCAGGGCGCGCTTGAGGACGTAGCGCGGGTCCGCGAAGGACGGGGAGCCGTCCGGCATGAGGATGTCGCAGAACATGCGGGCCGTGCCGGGGGCCTCCGCGCGCCAGGGCAGGATCTGGAAGGTCGACGGGTCCGGCTTGGCGATCATGTCGGACTCGTATACGCGGGCGAAGCCCTCGATCGCCGAGCCGTCGAAGCCGATGCCTTCGTCGAAGGCCTGCTCCAGCTCGGCGGGGGCCACGGCCACGGACTTGAGGAAGCCCAGCACGTCCGTGAACCACAGGCGTACGAACCGGATGTCGCGCTCCTCCAACGTCCGGAGCACGAACTCCTGCTGCTTGTCCATCTTCCGCTTCCCATCCTTGCTGGTCAGGCCGCCTGTCTCCGGTACAGCGGGAGGCGGTCGGGCACCTGAGCATCACACCACAACACCATTTCAGGCGCGTTGCGCACCTTGATCGCCGGAGCGACCCCGGGCTGAACTCCCGGCCTACGGCAGGTGTCCCTCCGTGGTGCCCGGTGAACTGCTCTGCCGCCCATCTTGCCTGCTCGCACCGACATCCGTAATGCCCGGCCCCACAGGACCCACCCCACTTTAATTTGCATCTTGGATGCAAGTTTTAATGATGGCGGGCGATCGCCTCCGTATCGCCCCGGTCGAGCCCCGCTGTGCCCCGAGGAGCCCTGATGCTGTCCGAGCAGTCCGCCGCCACCGTGCGTGCCACCCTTCCCGTCGTCGGCGGGGCCATCGGTGAGATCACCGAGCGTTTCTACGCCGGGTTGTTCGCCGCCCGCCCCGAGCTGCTGCGCGACCTCTTCAACCGCGGCAACCAGGCGGCCGGCACCCAGCGCCAGGCCCTGGCGGGCTCGATCGCCGCCTTCGCGACGCACCTCGTGGAGCGTCCCGACGAGCGGCCCGACGCGATGCTGGGCCGCATCGCCCACAAGCACGCCTCGCTGGGCGTCACGGCGGAGCAGTACGCCCTCGTCCACGAGCACCTCTTCGCCGCCATCGCGGAGGTGCTCGGCGAGGCCGTCACGCCCGAGGTCGCGGCCGCCTGGGACGAGGTCTACTGGCTGATGGCGAACGCGCTGGTCGCGATCGAGAAGCGGCTGTACGAGGAGCGCGGTGGGGGCGGATGGCGGGAGTGGGAGGTCGTCGGGCGCGTCGAGGAGACCGCCGATGTGGCCACCTTCCGGCTGCGGCCCGCCGACGGCGGCCCGGCGGCGGACTTCCGGGCCGGGCAGTACGTCTCCGTCCAGGTCGAGCTGGCGGACGGGGCCCGGCAGATACGCCAGTACAGCCTCTCCGCCGCACCCGGCTCACCGGTACGCCAGATCAGCGTGAAGCGCGTGCTCGGCGGCACCACTCCCGACGGCGAGGTCTCGAACCACCTCCACGCGCGCGTGCACGTCGGCGACCGGCTGCGCCTGTCGGCGCCGTACGGCGATCTCGTCCTGGCCGGCAACGACACGGCCGCACCACTGCTCCTCGCCTCCGCCGGCATCGGTGTGACGCCGATGGTCGCCATGCTGGGGCAGCTCGTGGACACCGGGCACTCGGGGCCGGTGGTCGTCGTGCACGGCGACCGCTCCCCCGCCGAGCACGCCCTGCGCGCGGACCACGAGACATACGCCGGGAAGCTGCCGGACGCGTCGGTCCACTTCTGGTACGAGACTGACGCCGAGGATGCCGGGGATGCCGACGTCCGCCACCGCCTCGGCCTGGTCGACCTCACCCCTGTCGCCGTACCGAAGGGCACGCGCGCGTACCTGTGCGGTCCGCTGCCTTTCATGCGGGCGGTGCGGGCGCAGCTGATCGAGAAGGGCGTGGCACCGGCCGACATCCACTACGAGGTGTTCGGGCCGGACCTCTGGCTGGCGCACGAGGGCTGAGGCCGAGCCCGGCCTCAGGGCGCCGGCGTCCGGCCGATCCGCAGGAGCAGCGGGCCGGTCGGGTCCGCGGTCACGTCAGTCACCGTCAGCGGGTCCAGCGAGGCGAAGAACGCCTCCTGGGCCCGCCGCAGCGCGCCGCGCAGACGGCACCCGGAGTGGAGCGGGCAGGGGCTGTCGCCCTCGCACTCGACGACGTCGCCGTCCCCCTCGAAGGCGCGTACGACCGCCCCTACCGACGCGGTACGGCCCCTGTCGCTGAGCGAGAGCCCGCCGCCGCGGCCCCGACGGGCGTCCACCAGGCCCATGTGCTGCAACTCGGCGACCACTTTGGCGGCGTGGGTGTACGGCACCCCCATGTCCGCCGCGACCTCGCGGGTCGTCGGCATGGCGTCCCCCAGGACGGCGAGCCGCATGAGGAGCCGCAGTGCCAGGTCGGTGGAGCGCAACAGCCGCATGGGGGCAGCGTAGATAATGCGCATCCACCGTTCAAAATATCTGTCCCGTAACCGCTCTACGAGAGATCCCGTCTTCCCCACTACGATCAGCGGACCCGCCCGTCCCTTTCCCCCAGAAGGACAACACCTCATGGGTTCCGCCAAGAACAAGAGCGACGCGTCGCGCAAGGCGCGTATAGAGGAGATGCGGCGCGCCGAACGTGCCCGCGAGCGGCGCAACCGGATCTTCACGATCGCGGCCAGTGTGGTGGTCGTCTCGGGGCTGGTCGTCGGAGGTGTCTTCCTCCTGAGGGCGCAGTCCAGCAAGGCCGACTCGAACAAGGCCGACAAGCAGGACGACAAGGTGAAGACCACGGGTCGGCTCGTCGCGGGCGAGGACGGTGAGAAGGTCTGGAAGGGGACGCTCGGGCGCACCCACGTCACGACGACCGTGAAGTACCCGACGGAGCCCCCGGTCGGCGGTGACCACCTCCGGGCCTGGATGAACTGCAACGGCGACGTCTACACCAAGGCGGTCGACAACATGAACGCCGTGCACTCGCTGGAGCACGGCGCGGTGTGGGTGACGTACACCTCCAAGGCGGCCAAGGCCGACGTCGAGGCGCTGGCGGCGAAGGTCGGGCAGACGCCGTACACGCTGATGAGCCCGGACGAGAAGCAGAAGGATCCGATCATGCTCACCGCGTGGGGCGTGCAGCGCACGGTGACCGGTGCGGACGATCCGAACGTCGACCGGTTCTTCGAGAAGTACGTCCAGGGCGAGCAGACGCCCGAGAAGGGCGCGACCTGCACGGGCGGTCTGTCGGAGTGAAGCGGCACGTCGGCTGGATCACGGGGGCCGCCGCGGCCGTGCTCGTCGCGGTCGGCGCGCTCACCTACGCGGTCGCCGAGGACGGCGGTTCCAGCGCGACGCCGAGTGCGGACTCGGCGGACGCCGGGTTCGCGCGCGACATGGCGGTGCACCATCAGCAGGCGGTCGAGATGTCGTTCATCGTGCGGGACCGCACCGACGACAAGGACGTACGGCTCCTGGCGTACGACATCGCGCAGACGCAGGCCAACCAGCGCGGCATGCTGCTGGGCTGGCTGGACCTGTGGGGGCTGCCGAAGGTGTCGTCGGACCCGCCGATGACCTGGATGGGCATGGGCGACATGCCTTCGGCCGGGGACGGCTCGCTGATGCCGGGCATGGCGACCAGGACGGAGCTGAAGAAGCTGGAGAGCCTCGACGGCAGGCAGGCCGAGGTTCTCTATCTCCAGCTGATGACGGACCATCACAAGGGCGGCGTCCACATGGCCCAGGGCTGCGTCGACAAGTGCACGGTCGGTGTGGAGAAGCGGCTCGCGCAGGGCATGGTGGACGCGCAGCAGTCGGAGATCGACCTGATGAAGGAGATGCTGGCGGAGCGGGGCGCGAAGCCGCGGTCGTAGGTCCCCGGCGCCGTGCCCGCCGGCCGGCTTCGCGAAATGGCTTTGTCATTAGGTTAGTTGGAACCTTCTTGGGCCGGGCATTCCCCTGGCGTGAACGGTTCGTCGCTTAAGTGGCCACCGTCGGGTGATCCACTCGCGCACACGAACCGCACAGGGGATTCCATGAGATATCGACGCGCCGCGCTGCGCGCCTCGGTGAGCTTGGCGGCGACACTGCCTCTGCTCGCCGGAGCGCTGACGCTCGGCATACCCGCGGCGCAGGCCGCGGACCAGCAGGGCCGGGACACGCTCACCGGCACCAAGCCCGCCTGGGCCACGGCCCGGGCGGACCGGGGGGCGACCTCGGACAGCGCCCGGGTCTCCGCACGCGTGTACCTCCGGGGCCGGGACGCGACCGGCCTCGCCGCCTACGCGAAGGCCGTGTCGGACCCGGACTCGGCGTCGTACGGCAAGTACCTGACGGCCGACCAGGCCCGGGGTCGATTCGGCGCCACCGAGGCCCAAGTCGCGGCAGTGAAGGCGTGGTTGACCTCCGCCGGGCTGAAGGTCACGGGCGTCACGCAGCACTACGTCGCCGTCTCCGGTGACGTGGCCGCCGCGGAGAAGGCGTTCGGCACCCAGCTGCACGACTACACCAAGGGCGCCAGGACCTACCGCGCACCGGCGGCGACCGCGTCCGTGCCGGACAGCCTGAAGGACGCCGTCCTCACCGTCACCGGCCTGGACAACGCACCGCACCTGGCGAGCCACAAGGACCGACTCCCACAGCCGGAGACCGTGTTCCGCAACGCGGGGCCCTTCTCGACGTACCACGGCTCGAACGTCGCGAGCACGCTGCCGGACGCGTACGGCACGAAGATCCCGTACGCCGTCAAGGGCTACACCGGCAGGCAGCTGCGCGCCGCGTACGGCGCGGGCAAGCACACCGGCAAGGGTGTGCGCATCGCCATCACCGACGCGTACGCCTCCCCGACCATCGCCTACGACGCGGCCACCTACGCGAAGAGGCACGGCGACGCGGCCTACACCCGCGGTCAGTTGCGTCAGGTCCTGCCGGCGAAGTACACCCGGACCGAGGAGTGCGGTGCGGCCGGCTGGTACGGCGAGGAGACCCTCGACGTCGAGGCCGTGCACGCGGTCGCGCCCGGCGCGCAGGTCACGTACGTGGGCGCCGCCTCCTGCTACGACGAGGATCTGCTCGACTCGCTCGGCAAGATCGTCGACAACCACCTGGCCGACATCGTCTCCAACTCCTGGGGCGAGGTGGAGTCCGCCCAGACGCCCGACCTCGCGGCCGCCTACGACCAGGTCTTCCAGTTCGGCGCGGTCGAGGGCATCGGCTTCTACTACTCCTCCGGCGACGACGGCGACGAGGTCGCGAGCAGCGGCACCAAGCAGGTCGACATCCCGGTGAGTTCGGCGTGGGTGACGGCGGTCGGCGGCACCTCGCTGGCGGTCGGCAAGGGCGACAAGTACCTGTGGGAGACCGGCTGGGGCACCGAGAAGGCGGTCCTGTCGGCCGACGGCAAGAGCTGGACCGACTTCCCCGGCGCCTTCAACTCGGGCGCGGGCGGCGGCACCAGCAAGACCGTCGCCGAGCCGTACTGGCAGCAGGGCGTCGTGCCGGAAGCGCTCGCCAAGGCCAACAGCGCCGACGGCAACCGCGTCGTCCCGGACATCGCGGCGATCGCCGACCCGAACACCGGGTTCCTGGTGGGCCAGACGCAGACCCTGCCGGACGGGAAGACGCAGGCGTACGACGAGTACCGCATCGGCGGCACCTCGCTCGCCGCGCCGGTCATCGCGGCCGTCCAGGCCCTGGCCCAGGAGGCCCGCGGCGGGAAGCCGATCGGGTTCGCCAACCCGTCGATCTACGCGCGGTACGGGTCGCAGGCGTACCACGACGTCACGGACAACCCGACGGGCTCCGGCCTCGCGGTCGCGCGCGTCGACTACGTCAACGGCTACGACGCGACGGACGGCCTCACCACGTCCGTACGCTCCCTCGGCAAGGACAGCTCGCTGAGCGCCGTGAAGGGCTACGACGACGTGACCGGGGTGGGTACGCCCGCGGCCGGTTATGTGGAGTCGTACCGGCGGCGCTGACCGGCGTTTTCGGCAGGGTGGCGCGGCGCGCGGACGCGGGCCGCGCCACCCGGTCGTTCAGCGGGTGATCGGGGTGGCCCCGGTCGCCGCGGCGGACAGTTCCCACAGCCGTGCGGCGGCGTCCGGGTCGACGGCGTAGGCGCGGACGCCGCCGTCGTCCATGGGCTCGTCGGGAGCGGAGATACGCGCGACGTCGCAGTCTTCGAGGTAGAGCCCGCCGCGGCCGTCGAGGAGGGGCGAGGTGGCTGCCCAGAGGCCGGTGGCGGCGCCTTGCGAGGGCGTCTTGAAGCCGGCGCCGATCACATTGCCGTCCTCGTCGATCCAGCCGCGTTCGACCTGCTCCTCAAGAGTCATCTCCCGCTGGAGGCCGGTGATGATCCGGCCCGGATGGAGCGCGAACGCCCGGACGCCGTCCTCCCTCCCGAGGGCGTCGAGCCGTACGGCGAACAGGGAGTTGGCCGTCTTGGACTGGCCGTAGGCGAGCCACTTGTCGTAGCCGGTGCGGAAGTGCGGGTCGTGCCAGCGGATGTCGGTGAGGGTGTGTCCGGCTGAGCTGTTGACGACGACGCGTGCCCCGTCGGCGGCGGCGAGAAGCGGGTAGAGCGAGCAGGTGAGGGCGAAGTGTCCCAGGTGGTTGGCGGTGAACTGGGCTTCCCAGCCGGGCCCGACGCGGCGTTCGGGGGTGGCCATGACGCCGGCGACGGCCATGAGGAGGTCGATCCGGTCGACGGAGTCGGCGATCCGCGCGGCGGCGGTGCGCACACTTTCGAGGTCCGTCAGGTCCATGGGGATGACTTCGCACCCGTCCGCCTCGGCGAGAGCGGCGCGGGCGGTTCCGGGCCGGCGGGCCGGGACGACGACCCGGGCTCCGGCCGCCGCAAGGCCCCGGGCGGTCACCAGGCCGAGCCCCGAAGAGCCCCCGGTGACGACGGCGGTCGCGCCGGAGAGGTCGAGGCCCGCCAGGACGTCGTCGGCGGTGCCGGCGGCGGAGAAGGGCGAGCCGAGCGGCTGCTGCGCAGTGGTCGTCATGGTGGCCAAGGTGGTCAAGGTCGTCGTGGTGGTCATGCCGACGACGCTAGGATCTAGAGCGAGGTCTAGATCAAGTCCTGGACTCGGGTCGTGGCTCAACTCCTAGGCTGGGCCGCATGACGACTGCCGAGACTCGCGGGGAGTCACTGAGCATCGGCGAGGTCGCCGAGCGAACCGGACTCAGCGTGCACGCCCTGCGCTTCTACGAGCGCGAGGGCCTGCTGGTCGGACCGGTGCGGCGCACCTCGGGCGGCCGGCGCCGGTACACGCGCGTGGATGTCGACTGGTTGCTGATCTGCGTCAAGCTGCGCGAATCCGGCATGCCGCTCGCCGACCTCAAGCGGTTCGCCGAGCTGGTCCGGCAGGGTCCGGGCAACGAGGCCGAGCGTCTCCGGCTCCTCGACAGCCATCAACAGCGCGTCGAGGCGCAGATCCGGGCGCTGGAGGAGTGCCGGTCGGTCATCGCCTGGAAGGTCGGCGTCTACGCCGAGCACCTCGCCCGCGGACAGGCCGACGGGCTCTGGGACCCGACGGTCTGAAGGCGGGCTCTGGAGCGGGCTCCGAAGCGGGCACTGAAGGCGGGCTCCGAAGGCGGTGCGGGCCCGAGCTACGCCTCGCCGACGGCGCGCCGGTAGCGCAGCTTGCCCAGTGATGCGCCGCCGGTGGTGTCCGTCACGGACGCGCCGTCCGGGCTCCAGCCGGTGGTCTCGTAGAAGCGCCGGGCGCGTGCGTTGGCCTCCAGGACCCACAGGGTGGCGTGCGTGTAGTGGGCGGCCCGGTCGAGGGTCGTCAGCGCACCGCGCATCAGCTGCCTTCCGGTGCCGGTGCTCCAGACCTCGGGCAGGGTGTAGAGCGTGCCGATCTCCGCGACGGCCGGGGCCTCCCGGGACGGGCCGAAGCCGGTGAATCCGACAATGCCGGCGATCCCGGCGGTCCCTGCGTCGGACTCGGCCACCAGCACGCCCGACGACGGCCACCGCGCCTCGGCGATGAGCGCCTTCCAGCCGGGCTCCTCGCGGCCTGGATCCATGGCGTCGAGGTAGGACTGCGGAAGGAGGCCGACGAAGGCCGCCCGCCAGGACCGCACATACACATCGGCGACCGCTGACGCGTCCTCAGGCCGTGCCGTCCGAATCCGCATGCCGCCATTCTTCAAGTCCCGCAGATCCGGGCCAAGTTCATTTCCGCGACCCCCGAGAGCAACCATCGATTGAGGAACCACGACGACGAGCAACCACGTCCGCGAGAGCGGCGCCGGTTCAGACGCAAAGGGGGGCGACAGCCCGCCGACGGGGGAAGATCGGCGGGCTGCCGTGGTACCGCAGTGGCTCAGTGAGCCCGGTGGGTCCCGGTAGGACTCAGTGGACGGAGTGCTCCTCCAGCGGGAACGTTCCGCCGACCACATCGTCCGCGAACGCCTTCGCCGCGTTGCCCATGACCTCGCGGAGGTTGGCGTACTGCTTGACGAACTTGGGCACGCGGCCGCCGGTCAGGCCCAGCATGTCCGTCCAGACCAGGACCTGCGCGTCGGTCTCCGGTCCGGCGCCGATGCCGACCGTCGGGATGTGCAGAACGCGCGTCACCTCGGCCGCCAGCTCCGCCGGCACCAGCTCCAGGACGACCGCGAAGGCGCCCGCGTCCTGGACCGCCTTGGCGTCGCGCAGCAGCTGCTGGGCCGCCTCCTCGCCGCGGCCCTGGACGCGGTAGCCCATGGAGTTGACGGACTGCGGGGTGAGGCCGATGTGGGCCATCACCGGGATGCCGGACTCGACAAGGAGCCGGATCTGGTCGTGCGAGCGCTCGCCGCCCTCCAGCTTCACGGCGCCGACGCCGGCCTCCTTGACCAGCCGGGTCGCCGAGCGCAGCGCCTGGACCGGACCCTCCTGGTACGACCCGAAGGGCAGGTCGCCGACGATCAGGGCGCGTGAGGTGCCCCGTACGACGGCGGCCGACAGCATGGTCATCTCGTCGAGCGTGACGGGCACGGTGGTCTCGTACCCGAGGTGACAGTTGCCCGCCGAGTCACCGACGAGCATGACCGGGATCCCGGCCTCGTCGAAGACGGACGCGGTCATCGCGTCGTAGGCGGTGAGCATGGGCCACTTCTCGCCCCGCTCCTTGGCGAGGGCGATGTCCCGGACAGTGATGCGGCGTGTGCCCTTCCCCCCGTACAGCGCCTTGCTGCCGTCGGAGGGCTTCGCCTGAGGCGTCTGGGCAGCCGAAAGCTGCGTCATTGCAACGGCTCCTTCACGTCATCTCGAGGCGCCCTGACGGCGTCCCCGGATCCCTCCCATGGTGGCACTTCGTGCCAGGGAGGGCTAGGCCACGCCGCGTGACTTCCGCCGCGCGTAAGTTCTCGGTAAGAAATTAAGATACGAGACGGTCCCGTATCGTAAATCCGGTACCTTCGACAGCATGACTTCTCCCGCCGCCACAGCCCCCCGCATACCGGAAGCCGTGCACCGGCGTCGCTGGGCGATTCTCGGCGTGCTGATGCTGAGCCTGCTGATCGTCGTCCTTGACAACTCGATCCTGAACGTCGCCATCAAGACCATCTCGACCCCGGCCCCGACCGGGCTGGGCGCCACCCAGAGCGAGCTGGAGTGGGCGATCAACGCCTATACGCTCGTCTTCGCCGGGCTGCTGTTCAGCGCGGGCATCCTCGGTGACCGGCTCGGCCGCAAGAAGGTCCTGCTCGGCGGGCTCGCGGCCTTCGGCATCGGCTCCGCCCTCGCCGCGTTCTCCGGCTCGCCCGGCGAGCTCATCGCCTTCCGCGCGGTGATGGGCCTGGGCGCCGCCTTCGTCATGCCGGCCACCCTCGCCGTCCTGATGAACGTCTTCGAGCGCGACGAGCAGCCCAAGGCCATCGGCATCTGGGCCGGCGGCGTCGGGCTCGCCATCGCCATCGGGCCCATCACGGGTGGCGTGCTGCTCGACCACTTCTGGTGGGGGTCCGTCTTCCTCATCAACGTACCGATCGTGCTGCTGGCGCTCGCGCTGATGCTGTGGCTGGTGCCGGACTCGCGTGACCCGGACCCGGGACGGATCGACCCGATCGGCGTCGTGCTCTCCGTCGTCGGGCTCGTCCTGCTCGTCTACGGCATCATCAAGGGCGGCCAGCTCGCCGACTTCACGGACGTGACGGTGCTGGCGACCATCGCCGCCGGGCTCGCCGTCCTCGCCGCCTTCGTGGTGTTCGAGAAGCGCAGCGACCATCCGTCCATCGACGTCACGTACTTCAAGAACAAGGTCTTCTCGGCCGCGATCGGCGTCATCGCGCTGGTCTTCTTCGCGCTGATGGGCGTGACCTTCTTCTCGGTCTTCTACACCCAGAGCGTGCGCGGCTACTCGCCGCTGGAGACCGGCCTGCTGATGCTGCCGCTGGCCGCCGCCCAGATGATCTTCGCGCCGCGTGCCCGGCTCGTCGTCGACCGGTTCGGCAACCGGGCCACGACCACCGGCGCCATGCTGCTCATCGCGCTCACGCTGGCCGCGTTCGCCACGTTCGAGGCGGACACGCCGATCTGGATCCTCGAGGTCGTCTTCTTCCTCATGGGCGCCGCGATGGCACACATCATGACCCCGGTCAGCGTCGTCATCATGCAGGCCCTGCCCCGCGAGAAGGCCGGCTCCGCCTCCGCCCTCAGCAACACCTTCCGCCAGGTCGGCGGCGCCCTGGGCATCGCCGTGCTCGGCTCCGTCATGTCGACCGCGTACCGCAACGGCATCGAGGACCGGCTCACGGTGCTCCCGGAGGGCGTACGGCACTCAGCGGGCGAGTCCATCGAGGCCACACTCGGTTTCGCGGGCCGGCTCGGCCCGCAGGGCGAGTCCCTCGTCGGCGCGGCCCACACCGCCTTCCTGCACTCCATGCACGTCACGGCGTTGTGGGGCGCGGGCATCGCGGTGCTCGGCGCGGTGGTCGTGGCGCTCTTCCTGCCGGGGCGGCCGACGGCACCCCAGGAGGGCGAGGAGAAGCGGGAGTTGGTCGCCACCGAGTAGGAACAGGGCGGCGACACACGCCGACGGGCGCCGACGCGTGCGCGACGTCGTCGTATCCGGGGGGAGAATCAGCACAGCCCACGGAAAGGACCGAACCAAGTGAGCCTCGCCGACAGCCAGCCCCGGCCGGACGGCCCGGTCAGGGGCCGCCCCCGCAGCGAGGCCGTGGAACGGGCCATCATGGAGGGCATCCTGAAGCTGCTGGAGGACGGCGTGCCGCTCGCGGAACTCTCCATCGAGCGCATCGCCCGTACCGCGGGCGTCGGCAAGGCCACCATCTACCGCCGCTGGAGCGGCAAGGAGGAACTCTTCGTCGACGTCGTGCGGGCCGCCGAACCCCCGGACCCCGAACTGCCCGGGACCTCGGTGCGCGACGATCTCGTGGCGCTGCTGGAGCAGTTGCGCCAGCGCGGTCTGATGACCCGTTCGTCGGTGCTCCTGCACAACGTCATCGCCCAGATGAAGAGCACACCGAAGATCTGGGACGCCTACCACGCGATCGTCGTCGAGCCGCGGCGCAGGAAACAGCACGCGATCCTGCGCCGCGGGCAGGAGAACGGCGAACTGCGCACGGACATCGAGGTCGACGTGATGAACGACATCATCTTCGGTCCGATGCTGGTGCGCGCGGTCATGCGCCCGGACACCGACCTCCCCGAGGGGCTGGCGGAGCAGATGGCCGACGCCGTGCTCGAAGGTCTACGGCCCGTCAGTTCACGCACCTCGTAGATCGCATGTGCGCGTTTCGTCACAGAGCGCGCTTTCCCTCGCCGTGACCGGAACTCCCGAAGGCGACTTGTACGTCCTCGCCCCCGTACGGCCGTCATCAGTACGGCAGGATCGGAGCCGATCATCCCCTAGGGTTTCTTTGGGCGCGGGGGGACGACGGTGTGCACGGCAGGTAGTGAGGCGACGGTATGGCGCAGCAGGCGTACGTGACGGAGACGGACAACGGCGGCTCGGGTCCCGAGCGTCGGGAATCCGGGCTTCGGCGCCTGACGAACCACCTGAAGGGCCTGTCGGCGGGCTGGCGCGGCGACCGGCGCATCTGGCGTCGCGGCATCGTGCTGGCCGCCCTCGCGGTGATCCTCGCCCTGGTGATGGGGCTGCACGCGAAGATCCCGAACGCGATCGGCAACCTCGGCAGTCTGGCCGAGACGTTCCTGCCCTGGCTGGGTCTGTGCGTCCCGGTGCTGGTCCTGCTGGCCCTGGTGCGGAAGTCCGCGACCGCGCTCGTCGCCGTGCTGCTCCCGGCGATCGTGTGGCTGAACCTCTTCGGCGGCCAGCTCAGCGACAAGACCGGCAGCGGCGGCGACCTGACGGTGGCCACGCACAACGTCAACGCCGACAACGCCGATCCGGCCGGCACCGCCAAGGACGTGGCCGCGTCCGGCGCGGACGTCGTGGCCCTGGAGGAGCTGACGACGGCGGCGGTCCCGACGTACGAGAAGGCGCTGGCGTCGACGTACCCGTACCACACGGTGCAGGGCACCGTCGGGCTGTGGAGCAAGTACCCGCTGAGCGGCGTCAAGCCCGTCGACATCAAGCTGGGCTGGACCCGCGCCATGCGGGCCGCGGTGGCCACGCCGTCCGGGCAGGTCGCGGTGTACGTCGCCCATCTGCCGTCGGTGCGGGTGAAGGTGGAGGCCGGGTTCACCGCGCGGCAGCGCGACAAGAGCGCCAACGCGCTGGGTGAGGCCATCGCCGACGAGCCGGTGCGGAAGGTCGTCCTGCTCGGCGACCTGAACGGCACCATGAACGACCGCGCCCTGCGCGCCGTCACCGCCCAGATGCGCTCCACGCAGGGTGCTTCGGGCAGCGGGATGGGGTTCAGCTGGCCGGCGTCGTTCCCGATGGCGCGGATCGACCAGATCATGGTGAAGGGCGTCGAGCCGATGAGCTCGTGGACGCTGCCGGAGACCGGAAGTGATCATCTGCCGGTGGCGGCGCGTGTGAAGGTCGACACATCCGCGTCCTGACCCGCTCTTGAAAACCCCTGGTCAGCACATGCCCAGCCACGGGTCGGCCGGTTCCGGACGGGTCCCGGCAACCTGATCGTCAGCTGCCGGAATACTGAGCCTGAGAGGCTTTGTTCCGTAACTGAACATACAAGTTCGGAACTCTGCTCTCGACCCCCTGAAAGGCACAGGCTCTTTTCATGCCCCTGGCCCTGCTCGCCCTGGCCGTCGGCGCCTTCGGCATAGGTACGACCGAGTTCGTGATGATGGGCCTCCTGCCCGAAGTCGCGAACGACCTGGACATCTCGATCCCCACCGCCGGGCACCTGGTCTCGGCGTATGCGCTGGGCGTCGTCATCGGCGCCCCGCTGCTGGCGGCGGTCACGGCCCGTATGCCGCGCCGCACGGTCCTGATCGGCCTCATGGCCCTGTTCGTCGCGGGCAACGCCCTGTCGGCCTTCGCCCCCGACTACCACTGGCTGGTGGCCGCCCGCTTCCTGAGCGGTCTGCCGCACGGCGCCTTCTTCGGCGTCGGCGCGGTCGTGGCGACGAACATGGTCGCGCCGGAGCGCAAGGCCCGCTCCGTGTCGCTGATGTTCCTGGGCCTGACGATGGCCAACGTCGCGGGCGTGCCGGTGGCCACGCTCATGGGGCAGAGCATGGGCTGGCGGGCGACCTTCCTCGGCGTGAGCGCGATCGGCCTGGCCGCGATGGCGGCGCTGGCGCTGCTCATCCCCCGCGGTGAGGCGCACGCCGCTCCGGCGGCCGGCCTGCGCGGCGAGCTGGCCGCGCTGCGCTCCCTGCCGGTGTGGCTGGCGCTCGGCACCACGGTCGCGGGCTTCGGCGCGCTCTTCGCCGCGTACAGCTACATCACGCCGATGCTGACCGACTCCGCCGGGTACGCCGACGCCAGCGTGACGCTGCTGCTGGCGCTGTTCGGCGTGGGCGCGACCGTCGGCAACCTGCTGGGCGGGCGGCTGGCGGACCACTCGATGCGCAGGACGCTGTTCGGGGGGCTGCTGTCGCTGGCCGCGGTGCTGGCCCTGTTCCCGGTCCTGATGTCAACGGCGTGGAGCGCGGCCCTGGCGGTGGCGCTGCTCGGCATGGCGGCGTTCGTGACCGGCTCGCCGCTCAACCTGATGGTGATGGAGAAGGCGTCGTCGGCTCCGTCCCTGGCCTCCTCCGCGAACCAGGCGGCCTTCAACCTCGCGAACGCCGGCGGCGCCTGGATCGGAGGGCTCGCCCTCGCGGCCGGCTTCGGTGTGACGTCTCCGGCGCTGGTCGGAGCGGCGTTGGCCGTGCTCGGGCTCGGGGTGGCGTCGGTCGCGTATGCGGTGGACCGGCGTCGGGTCGCTCCGCGAGTCGCTCCGCGGGGCGGGCGGGAGCGTGTGGTTGCGGGGCGGGTTCCGGAGCGGGCCGAGGCGGTTCGGTACTGAGCTGTCGGGGCAAGGGCGCGACCACGGATGTGCCGCGGTCTGTGGTCTGTCGACTGCTGCGCCGTTGTGGCTGGTCGCGCAGTTCCCCGCGCCCCAAGGGGGCCCAAGGGCCCCCTTGGGCCCCCTTGGGGGGTGCCGCCACAGGCCCTGTCGTTCACCTGTCGGTCGTGTCGGTGAGCTGTCGGTGGTTTGTCGGTGGGGGCTGACACCGTCGTCTCCATGACGCGAATCGACAAGAACCCGGGCGGTGCGAGCACGGCCGTCTCGGTACGGGGGTTGGTCAAGCACTACGGCGAGACCAAGGCGCTGGACGGGGTGGACCTGGATGTGCGGGAGGGCACCGTCATGGGGGTGCTCGGGCCGAACGGGGCCGGGAAGACCACCTTGGTGCGGATCCTGTCCACGCTGCTGGCACCGGACACCGGACAGGCCGTCGTCGCCGGATACGACGTCGTGCGGCAGCCTCGGCAGCTGCGGCGGGTGATCGGCCTCACCGGGCAGTACGCCTCCGTGGACGAGAAGCTTCCCGGGTGGGAGAACCTGTATCTGATCGGGAGGCTGCTCGATCTGCCCCGGAAGGACGCACGCGCGCGTGCCGATGAGCTGCTGGAGCGGTTCTCGCTGACCGAGGCGGCCAAGCGGCCCGCCTCGACCTACTCCGGCGGCATGCGGCGGCGGCTCGACCTGGCCGCCTCCATGATCGGCCGGCCCTCCGTCCTCTTCCTCGACGAACCGACCACCGGGCTGGACCCGCGCACCCGCAACGAGGTGTGGGACGAGGTCAAGGCCATGGTCGGCGACGGGGTGACCGTGCTGCTGACCACCCAGTACATGGAGGAGGCCGAACAGCTCGCCTCCGAGCTGACCGTGGTCGACCGGGGCAAGGTCATCGCGGGCGGCGGCATCGAGGAGCTCAAGGCCAAGGTCGGCGGGCGGACCCTGCGGATCCGGCCGGCCGACGCCCTCCAGCTGCGGCCTCTCGCCGGCTACCTCGACGAGCTCGGCATCACCGGCCTCGCGACCACCACCGTGGACACCGAGACCGGCACCCTGCTCGTCCCGGTGCTCAGCGACGAGCAGCTCACCGCCATCGTCGGCGCGGTCACCGCGCAGGGCATCACGCTCGCCTCCATCACCACCGAACTGCCCAGCCTGGACGAGGTGTTCCTGTCGCTCACCGGCCACCGCGCCAGTGCCCCGCAGGACTCCATGCCCGCCGACGCCCGCGAGGAGGTCGCCGTATGAGCGCCACCACCGTTTCCCCGGCCCCCACGGCCGTAACCGGCACCGACGACGCCCGCATCACCCTGCGCGCGCATCTTCGGCACACCGGCGCCCTCGTCCGCCGCAACCTGCTGTGGATCCGGCAGGACCCGGAGTCGATGGCCGACGCGCTGCTGATGCCGGTCATCTTCACCCTGCTGTTCGTGTTCGTGTTCGGCGGCTCGATCGGGCAGGCGCTGGGCGGCGGTCAGGACCAGTACGTGCAGTACGTGATCCCCGGCATGATCGCGATGATGAGCATGACGCTGTCCCAGGGCGTCGGCACCGGGTTCAGCCAGGACTTCAACTCCGGTGTCATGGACCGCTTCCGGTCCCTGCCGATCGGGCGCGGTTCGGTTCTCTTCGCGAAGATCTCGGTGGAGCTGCTGCGGATGCTGTTCGCGACCACCGTGCTGATGATCGTCTCCGTGGCGGTCGGGTTCGACATCACCAACTGGCCCGGTCTGTTCGCGACGGTGGCCCTGTCCACGGCGTTCGCGTCGTCGATCATGTGGGTGTTCCTCACCCTGGGCGTGATCATGAAGAGCGCGCAGTCCGTGCAGGCGATGGGCTTCCTGGTGCTGTTCCCGCTGCAGTTCGGCTCGTCGATCTTCGCGCCGACGACGTCGATGCCGGGCTGGCTTCAGGCGTTCACCGACTACAACCCGCTGTCCACGCTCGCGGACGCCGCGCGCGGCCTGATGGTGGGCGGGCCGGTCGCGCACGACCTGTGGGTGACGCTGGCCTGGTCGGTGGCCATCACGGCGGTCATGGCACCGGTCGCCATCCACAAGTTCCGTACGAAGAGCTGACCGGCTCGACGGCACGGGTCGGAGATGGCCCTCGGCCCGCGTCAGACCAGTGCGGCGGCCTCCTCGGGGGAGAGGCCGCCGCCCTCCGCGTGCGCCGACTCGTACGCCTCGTCGCCGAGTACGGCGCGCAGCTCCCGTGCGGCCCTGTCGCGCGTCTCGCGCTCGATGGCCGTCGGGACATGTCCGGACGGCAGCAGCGCGTCGCCGGCACCGACGCAGCGGGCGCCGTCGCGGGCGCGGCCGCCCTCGTCGACGTGGGCGAGGGCCAGGGCGGCGATGTGCAGGAACAGGGTGCGCATGCTGGGCGCGATGGCCAGGGACAGCGGGTCCGCGGCCTGCTCCAGGGCCCGGCGGGTCTTGCCCAGGCACTCCTCGTAGCACCCGTCGACGGCTTCCAGCCATGCCTCCGAGCCGAGAATGTAGGCGTCGAAGATGACGAAGCTGGCGACGGAGAACTCCTCGCGCAGCAGCCGGAGCTGCTCACGCGCCTCCGGGATGCGGCCGGTCATGCCGAGGTGGCCCGCGAGGAACATCCGGGCGGCCGGCATCGCCTCGTTGCGCGCGCCCTCTCTGCCGGCGATCACCTCGTGCAGCAGGCGTTCGCCGCGCTCGGACTCGCCCATCTCCATCAGCGCGCTGCCGAGGCGGGCGTTCAGGACCGACATCTGGGCGCGGGCGCCGAGCCGTTCGGCGTGCTCGATCGCCGCCTCGTAGTTGGCGGCGGCGGTCTCCCACTCGCCCTTGCGCTCGCATGCCTCGGCGCGCGCGGAGAGGGCCTCGGCGGTGCCCCACAGGTCCCCGAGGCGCCCGTAGATCTCCAGCGCCTCGTCGGCGTCACGGGTGGCGTCGCCCGCCCAGTCGCTGCGGTTGGCGAGCAGGTTGGCGCGCCAGTGCAGGGCCACGGCGAGTTCCCAGTCGTACCCGGGCGTTTCGCGGGACGTGCGGACGGTGGCGTCGATGACCTCCCGCAGCCGCTCCATGTCCCCGGTCAGCATGACGGCGAAGAACCAGAGGGAGCCGGGGGGACGGCAGGTCTGCGGCATGCCGGGCTCGTAGGTGGCGGCGATGGCGCGCAGTTTGGCCTGCGCCTTTGGGGTCTGCCAGGCGTCCAGCTCGGTGTCCATGCAGGCGAGATGGACGAGATGGATACCGCGCCGGGCCTCGTCGAGAACCTCTCCCGTCCACGGGGGCGGGGCGTCCGTGCACCGCTCCCACACCGGCCGCGCTCGACGGGCCGGCTCGGAGAACGGGTCGGGGCCGAGGGCCTGCACCTCGCGGGACCAGGTGCGGGCCTCGATGCGCAGGTCGCGCATCTGCCAGTACCAGGAGAGCGACAGGATGAGGCACAGCCCCTCCTGCTCGTCACGGTCGGTGACGGCACGGCGCAGGGCGACCCTCAGGTTCTCGTACTCGCGCTCCAGCCGCTCGATGGCGGCGAGCTGGCGGGGGCCGCGCAGCAACGGGTCGGTGGTGCGGGCGAGTTCGCGGTAGTACGTCAGGTGCGCGCGCTCGGCCTCGGCGCGCCGTCCCGTCTCGTCGAGTCGCTCGGCGGCGTACTCGGCGACGGTCTCCAGGAGCCGGTAGCGCATCGCGCCGTCCGCCGAGGGCGCGGCCACGACCAGGGACTTGTCGACGAGCGAGCCGAGCGTGTCGAGGGCAGCGGGCCCGCAGACCTCCTCGGCGGCGGGCAGGTCACAGCCGCCCGCGAAGACGGACAGCCGCCGCAGCACGTCCCGTTCGTCCTCGTCCAGCAGCTCCCAGGACCAGTCGACGACCGCCCGGAGGGTCTGCTGACGGGGCCGTACGGTACGGCTGCCGGAGGTCAGCAGGCGGAAGCGGTCGTCGAGCCGGTCGGCGATCTGGCGCGGCGTCAGCATACGGAGCCGGGCGGCGGCGAGCTCGATGGCGAGGGGAAGGCCGTCCAGGCGGCGGCAGATCTCGACGCAGGCCGCCGCGGTCGCGTCGTCGGCGTCGACGCGGAAGCCGGGTCTGGCGGCCGCGCCCCGGTCGGCGAGCAGCCGCAGCGCGACCGGCTCGGGCAGCGGCTCGACGGGCCGCAGCAACTCCCCCGGTACGCCGAGGGGTTCACGGCTGGTGGCCACGACCGTCAGTTCCGGGCAGCGCTCCAGCAGCTCCGCCACGAGGCGGGCGGCGGCCTCGACGACATGCTCGCAGTTGTCGAGGATCAGCAGCATCCGACGCTTGCCGCAGTGCTCGGCGAGCCGCTCGACGGGGTCGTCGGGGCGCTCCGCTCCGGCGCGCATGGCCTCGGCCCCGGCGCCGTACAGCACGGTCTCGCGGGCGCCGACCGCCGTGAGGACGGCCTCGGGTACGGCTGCGGGGTCGTCGACCGGCGCGAGCTCGACCAGCCACACCCCGTCCGGCGCGCCGTCCCGCACGCTCTCGGCGGCCTCCTGCGACAGCCGCGTCTTCCCGGCTCCGCCGGGGCCGAGCAGGGTGACGAGCCGGGCCCCGGCGAGGTCGCCGCGGATGGTCTCGATGTCGGCTTCGCGGCCGACGAAGGAGGTGAGGCGGGCGCGGAGGTTGCCGGGGGGCGGGTGCGGGGTGGCGGGCGGAACGACGGCGTCCGGGTGGGCGGCGAGGGGCTGGGTGGGGCGGATGACGGTGCGGCGGGTGTGCGACGCGTCGGGCGTGGCCGGGGTCGTGGGGCGAGCGTCGGCATCGCTGGGAGCGCCCGGTCCGGTCACCGCGCGGAACGCGCCTGGGCCGGCACTGCCGGAGGTCGAGCGCGCCGCCTCCGGGCCGGTGTCGTCGGCACCGACGGGAGAACGGGTGGCATGCCCGTCGCGGGCGGGACCACTGGGCGCCCGGGAGCTGCCGACCCCGTGCCCGCCCTCCGCCGGCCGGAGCAACTCCGCGTGCAGCGACCGCAGTTCCGGCCCCGGATCCGAGCCGAGCCGGTCCGCCAGGAGTCGTCGTACGTCCTCGTAGGCGGCCAGGGCCTCCGCCGTGCGGCCCGCGTCGCGCAGGGCGCGCAGGCGCAGCGCCTGGAGGGGTTCGTCCAGGGGGTGGCTGTCGCACAGGGCGGTCAGCTCGGGCAGGGACTGCTCGGCGTGCCCGAGGGCGAGGGCGGCGGTGTGGCGGGCGCGCAGGGCGTCGAGGCGCCGGGCCTCCTGGCGGGACGCCTCGGCGGTGCGGTCGGGGAGGTCGGCGAGGGCGGGGCCGTGCCAGAGCGCGAGGGCGTCGTCGAGGGCGACGGCGGCCTTGTCGGGGTCGCCGTCGGCCAACGCGCGCGTGCCCTCGCCGACGAGCCGCTCGAACCGGTGCAGGTCGATGTCGTCGGGCAGGGCGGCGAGGCGGTATCCGCCGTCCGCCGAGACGACCGCGTCCGCCCCGAGCGCCCGCCGCAACCGGCCGACGAGCGCCTGCAACGCGCCCGTGGCGTCGGCGGGCGGCCCGGCCGCCCACACCTCGTCGACCAGCATGCTCGCCGGCACGGTCCGGCCGCCCCGCAACGCGAGCACGGTCAGAAGGGCACGCAGACGTGCCCCGCCGAGCGGAACGGTGCTGCCGTCGGGGCGTACTGCCTGGGTGGTGCCGAGGATGCGATAGCGCACGGGGTCCATTGTCTCCGGTCGGTTCGGCGAGGGGCGCGGGGTTGGGGTGGGAGGCGGGTCGGCGGGAAGCGGGCCGGTCCGCCCGGGCGGCAAAGCGCACCTCCACCCGGCCCCGCACCCCTGGGGACAGGCTCTAGGGGCGTTCCGGCCCGGCTGCCGGGGCCCTGCTGAGGATCTCCAGTACGGCCGCCAGGGTCTCGGGCGGCAGGCCCTCGGTCTCGGCGCCCGGTGCCGCGCCCTCGTGGGGGATGCCGCGGTTCTCCCGGAGGGCGTACGACAGCAAGGAGTCCGTGTCCGGCACCTCCAGCGTCACGAGGACGCCGGCGTCGGCCTTCGCGAACCACTTCGGGCACTCCCGTACCGACCGCAGCGACCGCTCCCCCACGACCGGCTCCCAGGTGCCGGAACCCGGCACCGGCTCGGCGAAGCCCTGTGTGACGACCTGGATCGCGCGTACCCGGCCCCGGGCGGCGGGCAGGTCGGCGCCGGTGTGGGACTCGGCCGTGAGCAGGCCGACCGCGTGAATCCGGTCGCCGGGAGGCACCTCGCCCAGGTCCTCCGCCGGGACGACGTCGACCGGGTCCTCCTGCAACGCGACCGTCAGCCCCGTCTCCCCGCGGACCACGCGGGTCGCGCCCGCCGTGCCCGGTACGTCCTCCACCGGACCGGCGATCCTGGTGAGCTGGTCGTGCCAGCCGCCGCCCAGGACCTCGTCGGCGTCACTGAGCAGCAGCGGCCAGCTCACCTCGTCCCCCAGTCGGAACGGTGTACCGCAGCACTCCATCTGCCAGTCCTCGTAGAACACATGCCAAAGCCCCATGCCCCCACCCTCTCCGGAACCACCGGCCCACCGCGAGACGTTTTCCCCGTGCGCCCGGTACGGTCGGGCAGGCCCGTCCCCGTCCTCCCGTCCCCCAGGAGCCCGCCCTCATGACCACCGCTCTCAGCCGCCGCAGCGACCGGCGGATCAGCCCCGTCTTCCTGGGGATCCTGGCCGTCACGACCGTGACGGGCTGGGCCACCTGGACCGGGTTCGCCGAGCAGCCGGGCCTGGCCGTCTTCCTGTTCGTGACGGCCGCCTGGATCGTGTCCCTGTGCCTGCACGAGTACGCACACGCGCGTACCGCCCTGCACAGCGGCGACATCTCGGTCGGCGCGAAGGGCTACCTGACGCTCAACCCGCTGAAGTACACGCACGCGCTGCTCAGCATCGTGCTCCCGGTCATCTTCGTGATCATGGGCGGCATCGGTCTGCCCGGCGGTGCCGTCTTCATCGAGCACGGGCGGATCCGCGGGCGCTGGCGGCACAGTCTGATCTCGGCCGCGGGGCCGCTGACCAATGTGCTGTTCGCCGTCGTGTGCACCGCCCCGTTCTGGCTGGACGCCCTGGACGGCGTCCCCCCGCACTTCCGGTTCGCGCTCGCCTTCCTCGCCCTGCTCCAGGTCACGGCGGCGATCCTGAACTTCCTGCCGATCCCGGGCCTGGACGGCTACGGCGTGATCGAGCCCTGGCTGTCGCAGAGCGTCAAGCGCCAGGTGGAGCCGTTCGCCCCGTTCGGCCTGCTGCTCGTGTTCGCGCTGCTCATGCTCTCCGCGGTGAACCAGGAGTTCTTCCGGCTGATCTACACGGTGCTGGACAACCTGGGCGTCCACGGCCTGGACCGCTACTGCGGCGAAAGCCTCTACCGCTTCTGGCAGGACACCAGCGAGTACTGCGCGATCAGCCCGTGACGGAGCCCCGTCGCTCGTCCTTGGCGCGCTTGACGTAGTACCAGGCCATGTTCGAGGACAGCCCGGCCAGCAGCACCCACACGATCCCGAGCAGGCTGCCCTGCGCGAAGGAGATCACGGCCGCGGCCACGGCCAGCAGACAGACGATCAGGGCGTAGACACCAAGGCGGGGCATTTCGGTCGGCTCCTTCGGGGGACACTGCTACGGCGACCAGTGTCCCCCATCCCTCAGACGTCCGTGACGCGCAGCCCCGCGTGTGCCTTGTAGCGCCGGTTCACCGAGATCAGGTTCGCGACCAGCGACTCCACCTGGTGGGCGTTGCGCAGCCGCCCCGCGAAGACGCCGCGCATGCCGGGAATGCGGCCCGCCAGTGCCTGGACGATCTCGACATCGGCGCGAACCTCGCCCAGCACCATGACGTCCGTGTCGATCTCGTCGATCTCCGGGTCCTGGAGCAGGACCGCCGACAGATGGTGGAAGGCCGCCGTCACCCGCGAGTCCGGCAGCAGGGCGGCGGCCTGCTCGGCGGCGCTGCCCTCCTCCGGCTTCAGCGCGTAGGCACCCTTCTTGTCGAAGCCGAGCGGATTGACGCAGTCGACGACCAGCTTGCCCGCCAGCTCCTCGCGCAGCGCTTCGAGGGTCTTGCCGTGGCCCTCCCACGGCACGGCGACGATCACGAGGTCGCTGCGCCGCGCGCACTCGGCGTTGTCGGCGCCCTCGACGCCGTACCCGAGTTCGTCGGCGGCGGACCGGGCGCGGTCGGCGGCCCGCGAACCGATGATCACCTTCTGCCCGGCCTTGGCGAGCCGGTAGGCGAGGCCCTTGCCCTGCGGCCCGGTCCCACCGAGCACGCCGACGACGAGCCCGGAGACGTCGGGAAGGTCCCAGGGGTCCTTGGCCGGGGCCTTCGCGGGGGTCCCGGCGGGCTGCTGTGCACTGTCGGTAGAGGTCATGGGCCGACCTTACGTCGGCCGACCGCACGCCTCCCCGGCCCTCCCCCACCGCTCAGGTGAGGTCCGTCACGGGCACCCGCCGGCAGGTGATGGTCTCGTACGCGCCGAAGTCGCCGGTCTCGTAGAGGAGTCCGACCGTCGCGTCGTCGATCCGTACGAGATCCGAGTACGCGGCGGGCAGCCCGTCCACGGTGTGCGCGGAACGCCAGGTGACGCCGTCGTCGGTGGAGGCGCGGATGGTCATCAGGGCGCGGACGGCCGGGTCGGCGGGACCGGAGAAGAGCAGGACGTCGGGGTCGCGGAGCTGCAGGACGCTGCCCTCGCAGATCGGGGCGGACAGGCCGGCCTGCGGGCGGAAGGGCTTCACCAGGGTCGTGCCGCCGTCCGCGGAGTAGGCGTCGGCGCGGTTGCCGGGGGACGGGGAGTCGTTGCGGGTGTTGAAGTACACGCGGCCGTCGGGGAGTTCGGCGGCGGTGGTCTCGTTGACGTTGATGTAGCCGTTGGTGTTCTCGTCGAGGTAGCCGATGCGCCAGGTGGCCCCCCGGTCGTCGCTGAGGAGACAGTGCCCGCTGTTGTACTTGGCCTCGTTGCCGACGTCGGCGCCGGTGGGCGGGATCGTGTGGTTGGCGGGAACGACGACCCGGCCGGTGCTCAGCTGGATCGCGTGGCCGGGCGTGGTGGCGTACCAGCGCCACCCAGGCCGCTTCACCTGCGCGGTGATCTCCTTCGGGCTCGACCAGGTGACACCGTCGTCATCGCTGTGGCGCACCCAGATCCGGCGGCCGTCGGCGTCGCTCACCTCGCCGCGCAGGATGGCGGCCTCGGTGGCGTCGGCGTGGTTGCGGATGTGGACGAGCAGGATGCGGCCGGTGTCGAGGACGACGGGTGCGGGGTTGCCGGCGAGGTGCCTGCCGTTGTCGGCGGCCACCGTGAGCGGGCCCCAGGTACGGCCGCCGTCCGTCGACCGCTTCAGCACGATGTCGATGTGCCCGGCGTCGTTGGCGGACCCGACCCGGCCCTCGCAGAACGCGAGGAGCGTGCCCCCGGCGGTGACGACGACGGCCGGGATGCGAAAGCTCGCGTAGCCCTCGCGGCCGGCGCGGAAGGGGACGCTGGTCTCGGTCATGAGGGCTCCTGGACGGTTGTACGGTTCGACGGATCCCCTCTGCCCGGGTTGGGCGAATTCGTGGTGAACTCCGGGTCACGAGTGGTGGATTAGGGCAGGATGCGGTCGCATGGACGCCGTACGTGTCGCGTTGCTGCGCGAAGTACTCGCCGGAACCGAGTGGTTGGGAGCCACCCGGCGGTTCGCGGGGGCGCTGCGGGCGTCGGCGGTGGCGCACGGGGGCGGGCTGCTGCTCGTCGGCACGCCGCACTACGAGCCGTGGCATCTGGCGGCCCACCTGGTGGACGAGGCCGCGTGGTCGGGGACCCCGGAGCTGGCCCCGACTCTCGTACGGCATGACCCGCGGGCCTCCGATCCGGCGCATCTGGCGGTCGGTCTGGGGCGGTTGACTGCGGCACGGCGCGGGGAGACGCTGCTGGTGGTGGCGCCGGACGAGCCCGGGGCCCCGCTCCTGGAACGGGTGCACGACGTCCGGCGGTCCGGGGCGACGGTGCTGGCGCTCGGCACCGGCGACGGGGAGCTGACGACCATGGCGCACGAGACGCTCGCCGTGCCGCAGGGCGCGGAGCTGGACCTGGACACCGTGCAGCATCTGGTGAGCGCGGCCGCCGGCGAGAACGCGACGCCCTCCGGGAGGAGGCGCCGAGGGTTCCGGGAACGCTTGTCGCGGCTGGCGGACTCACTGACGGCACCGCCGCCCGCCGGCTGGTGAGCGCGCGCGACTGCCCACGTCCACGAAATCCGCTTGCCTCCGCCACCAGCCCCCCCCGCGCATGACCCCTCGTGACGGACGACGCCCCCGCTC
>NZ_LGUR01000223.1 GCF_001270495.1 Streptomyces viridochromogenes | reverse complement strand
CTGCTCGAACACGGCCTCCTTTACGGCGTCGTCGGCGTCGTCGGCGTCGGTGGAATCAGCCGTCGGGGTCGGGGTCGGGGTCGGGGTCGAGGTCGGGGTCGGGGTCGGGGTAGGCGTAGCCATCGGCGCGGGCGTGGTGTGGGGCTCCGTGATACCCGCGTCGGTCAACGCGTCGCCGAGGCGGCCGAGGAGGGTCATCTGGTGCTGGATCAGGTCGAGCAGTTCGTGCATGGGATTGTCCTTGTTCGGGTCGAGGTACGTCTGGGGTCGGGGTGCGTCCGCCGGGGACGACGGGTTCTGCGGTGTCGACGAGGGCGGCGGGGACGACGGGGTCGGCGCAGGGCGGGCGGCCTCGTCGTCCGCCGGTGCCGGCCGCTGCCCCCACCAGTAGGACTGCTGCTCCAGCCGGGCGACCGGCAGGTCGAGCAGGCGGCGGTCGGCCGGCTCGATCAGCGCGCGCGGGTCGACGTCGACACCCAGGACGGCGAGACGGGCGAGGGCGCTCAGGTAGCCGCGCTGACCGTCCGGTGCCGGCTTGTCGACGGCGATGACGTGGACGTCGTCGTGGCCGGCGAGGTTGCGTCGGACGGCAGACAGGAGCGAGTTGCCGCCCGTCACCTGCACAAAGACGCGGGCGCCCGTGTCGTAGGCACTGCGGATGGCGTCGGTGAAGCGGACCGGCGCGGACGCGTGACGTGCCCACAGCCGACGCAGCTGGTCGGGGTCGTCGCACAGGGCCCCGCTCACGCAGGAGACCAGCGGCAGCCGGGGACGGGTGAGGGAACGCCCGTCCAGGTCGGCGCGCATGGCCTCGTCGCCTGCTGCCAGCCGCGGCGAGTGGAAGGCGTTGGAGACCTCAAGGTCCCTGGTGGCGATGCCCGCCTCCGCGCAGACGCGCCGTAGGGCGGCGAGGGTTTCCTTGGCGCCGCTGACCACCGTCTGCCGAGGCTCGTTGAAGCACGCGATCCACACGTCCTGGCGGCCGTCGACCAACCGTCGGCACGTCTCCTCGTCCGTCTGGAGGGCGAGCATCGAGCCGCGCGGCTCGCCCTCCGCGTCCCGCAGGACCGCGCCCCGCCGGGCCAGCAGCGCCACGGTCTCCTCGGCCGGGAGGACACCGGCGGTCGCGGCGGCCGCGAACTCACCCACGCTGTGGCCGAGTACGACATCCGGGGCGACGCCGCACGCGGCCAGCAGCCCGGTGGTGGCGATCTGCACGGTGCCGAGCAACGGCTGGCACACCTCAGTGGGGGCGAGCCGCCGCCTGAGCCCGGAGTCGTCCGTCAGGTCCGGCGCCGGCCCGTAGAGGAGGTCGGCCGGGTCGACGCCGGTGTGCCGCCGGGCTACGGCTCCGAGGGTGTCAACGGCATCGCGGAAGTCGGGGGAGCGTTCGTGGAGTTCCCGCATCATGCCGGGGCGTTGACTGCCCTGGCCCGGGTAGAGGAAGGCGACCCGGCGTGCGACGGACGGCAGGGGAGCGTCCACGGCGAAGGCACCGTCGCCGAGGTCGCCCCGGGCACCCTCGGCCAGTTGCCGATGGGCCCTGCGCAGCCGCTCGGTGAACTCGGCCGTGCTGTCGGCCACGATCGCGAGCCTGCTCGGCAGCGGCTCGCGCCCGGCCAAGGTGTGGGCCAACGCCGCGAGGGACGCCTGGGGTGTGTGCTCCAGGTGGCCGAGCAGGTCGGCTATGTGCTCCCGCAGCAGCTCCGGGCTGCCGGCCGAGACCAGCGCGAGCTGGGGCTCCGCCTCGCGGGCGGTGTGCGTGCTGTTGGCGGTCGGCCGCCGGACGGGGGCCGTAGTGGGCGCCTGCTGGAGCACCGCGTGCACGTTCGTGCCACCGAAACCGAACGAACTGACGGCCGCGCACGCCGGTCCCGCACCCTCCGGCAGCGCCCGCGCGGTGTCGGCCAGGCGCAGGCCGGCGGCGTCCAGTCCCAGGTCCGGGTGGGGGAGGACGTCGGGCTGCGGTACGACCGTGCGGTGGTGCACCACCAGCGCGGTCTTGATCAGCCCCGCGATGCCGGCCGCGGACAGCGAGTGCCCGATGAGCCCCTTCCCGGAGGAGAGGTAGCAGACGCCGGGGGCCGCGCCCCCGCGTTCGGTCCGCAACCGGCGCAGGGCCTCCACCTCCACGCGGTCACCGACGCCGGTCCCCGTACCGTGGGCCTCGATGAAGGAGGCCGCACCGGGTGGCAGGCCCGCGTCGTCGAACGCGCCGCGCATGGCCCGCAGTTGTCCCTCGGCGCTGGGGGTCAGCGGCCCCGACGAGGCGCCGTCGTTGGCGGAGCCGATGCCCTTGATGACGGCGTAGACACGGTTGCCGTCGGCGAGGGCGTCCTGAAGCGGCCGGAGGAATACGGCGCCGGCGCCCTCGCCGAGTACGAAGCCGTCGGCTCTGGCATCGAACGGGCGACACACCCCCGCCGCCGACAGCGCGCCGAGTCGGGAGAAGCCGACCAGGCTGTCCGGCGTGAGACTGACGTACACCCCGCCGACCACCGCCGCCTTGCACGTGCCGTGACGCAGCTGCGCCACCGCGTGGTCGAGCGCCACCAGCGAGCTGGAGCAGGCGGCGTCGACGGCGAAGCTGGGACCCCCGAGACCGAAGTGCCGGCTCACCGTGGCGGGCGCCATGTTGAGCAGAACGCCCGGCATGGTGAAGGTGCCGACGGGAGGGAGGTCCCGTGTGGAGCGGGACTTGAACGCGTTCAGGGCGTCGGCGTCGGCCGCCGTGCCGAGCGACCCGTCGGCGAGGCCGAGGGCCCGGATCCGGGCCGTGGCGAGTTCCTTGTAGTCGGACACCGAGATGCCGAAGAAGACGCCTGTGCGCTCCCGGTCGAAGCCGCCACGGCCCAGCCCCGCGTCGTCGAGCGCCTCGCGGGTGACGTCGAGTGCCAGGCGGTGCTGCGGGTCCATGGCCTCGGCGCGGCGAGGCGGCAGACCGTAGTGCCTGGCGGCGAAGCGGTCCACGCCCTGAAGGAAGGCGACCTGGTCGGTGTAGGCACTGTCGGGGGCCTGTGGATCGTCGGGCCGGTGGAACGTGTCATGGTTCCAGCGATCCTTCGGGACCGCGGTGAACTGCCGTTCTCCACCGAGGAGGAGCTTCCAGTACGCCCTGAGGTCCGCGGCTCCGGGGAAGCGGCAGCCGAGTCCGACGATGGCGATGTCATTCATGGGGAACCTGTGGGGGGTCGAGTTGGCGGATGGCGGATGGCGGATGGCGGATGGCGGATGGGGGACGAGGGACGAGGGAACGACGGGAGGGGAGCGGTCGGGTGGTGGACTGCAACCGTGCCCCGCCGGGGGCGGACGCCCCAGCCCCGGCTGTTCGTTACTTGACGTCGGGTGCGTCAGGGACTACGGACGCGTCAGGGATCAGCGGCAGGAAGTTCCGGGGCGCGGCGCGGCTTCGGTCCGGCGCCGCTTCGGTCCCGCGCGGTGTGGGGACGGCAGCGTCTGATCGCCGCACGGTCGCCGACGCCGTCGTGTCGCCGCTCACCGCTCACCGCTCGCAGCTCACAGACCCAGGGCGATGGCCACCCGGGTGAGCTCGGCGGTGCTGTTGATGTTGAGCTTGGCGCGGATACGACGGAGGTAGGCGTCGACCGTGTGCTTGGACAGTCCCATGTGCCGAGCCGCCTGCAGATAGGTGCAGCCTCGGGCGATGTGCTGCAACGTCTCCCTCTCGCGCGGGGCCAGGGCGGGGGCGGTGGCTTCGTCGTGCGTCGTGGTGATGGTGAAGCTCATGGGGGGTCCTCTGACAGATCGACTCGGCCATCTCTGCTCACATCACCGGAAGCGGTCAATGTCCGAAAGCTGCAATTTGTCCGTTTCCAATACCTTGATTGGTGGACGTCATAGCGGTGTCCGTCGACTGTCACGGGCGTGTCACAGGCGCCCTTTCTCTTGCGCGCGCCCCCGTCACCGGGCGGGTCGGAGCGGCCCGCCGGGCCGGTCACGGCCGTACGCGGCCCCCTGACGCGCACGCGGCGGGCGCGGGGCGACCCTGGAGGCGGTTCAGCTCGCCCGCGCAGCGCTGCATGGCCACTTCCAGGACCTCCGGAATGTTCAGGGTTCCGGTTCCGTCCGGCGGGACGAGCCAGCGCAGGGCGCCCCAGCGGCAGTGCGGGGCGGGGGCCGTGATCCAGGTGCCGGCGCCGAGAAGGCGCACGCCGGTGCCGATCCACACGGCCTGGGGCTCCGGGGGTAGCAGGAACCCCACGTTGCGTCGTCGGGTGTCCAGCAGGCAGGGGCCGCGGTCGAGCAGGGACAGCTCGTCCAGCAGGTCGGCGACGCGCAGCCCGAGGTCCTCCGGCACGATCAGTACGTCCCAGAACCGCCCGGCGGCCAGGAGTGCGACCCCGGTGCTGCCGTTCTGCCATTCCTGTTTGCAGGCGCCGGGGTCCTCCGACGCCGCTGCCAGCCACTCCATTGACTTCGTCCACTCCGTGAGTGCCATGAAGAGCCTCCTTGTGGTGCCGACGATCGCGGGATGGAGGCCTCAGTGCACCGGGTGCCAGGTGGTGCGGCCATACGGCGGGGGCTCAATTCCCCGTATGGGGCGAGCGCCCGCGCATCAAACCGGCAGATATATGCGGGACGTGCGCCCCCGTGCTCCCCACGTCCGCCTGCCCGTGCCTGCCGCCTGCCTGCTCCCGCCTGCCCTTACCTGTCCCTGTCCGTCCTCACCTGTCTCTGGCCGTCGCTGCTCTGTCTCTGCCCGCCCTTGGCCGTCCCCGCCGCCCCCGCCGCCCGTGTCGCCATCCGACCTTTGTGTGCTTTTGTGACCCTCTAGGGTGTTTGGTGTGGTGCGCTGGTTGCAGAGGTTTCGCAGACCGGCCACGACGGAGCCCGTCCCGTCCGGTGGCACACCCGAGCAGGACCTTGATGCGCCGTCCCGGCTGACGGCGTTGCGTGCGGCGGTGGCCCGGATCGGTACCACGCTGGACGAGGGCGCCACCTGCGCGGAGCTGACCAGGGAGGCCGCCGGGCGGACGGGCGGCCAGGCGGGTGGGCAGACGGGCGGTGCGGCGGCGGTGCTGCGCGGCGGAGACGAGGCCGGGTCGGCGTACGAGGCCGTCCACGGCGACCCGGCGATGCTGCCCCCTGTGCGGTGGGCTGCAGCGGCAGCACGGGAGGCGGCGGTGCCGCGGGGCGGAGACGAGGCTCCCTGTCCGGCGTACGGCGGCGCCCGGCCGGCGGTCTGCGTGCCGCTGGCCACCGACGAACACCGCTACGGCGTGCTGGTCTGTGCCCGGGAGCGAGCGCCGTACACCCGGGCGGACACGG
Organism: Streptomyces viridochromogenes; assembly: GCF_001270495.1. Lineage (GTDB taxonomy): Bacteria > Actinomycetota > Actinomycetes > Streptomycetales > Streptomycetaceae > Streptomyces > Streptomyces viridochromogenes_A. The sequence goes on along the minus strand of NZ_LGUR01000223.1, from coordinate 59,867 downwards.
AGCTGCTCGCCCTCCTCGCCGAACGTGCCGCCTCCCACATCCGGCACGCCCGGGAGCACGACCGGGTCAGGGGCATCGTCGGCAAGCTCCAGCGCGCTCTGCTCGCCGAGCCCGGGCGTCCGCACCCGAACCTGGACGTCGCCATCCGCTACCTGCCCGTCGGGCAGAGCACCCTGGTCGGCGGCGACTGGTGCGAGACCGTCCGGCTGCACTTCGGCCGGACACTGCTCGTCGTCGGGGACGTCATGGGGCACGGCCTGGAGGCCGCCGTGGACATGACCGCGTACCGCTCCGCCCTGCGCTACATCGCCTCCGCCGACCTTCCGCCGCACCGTGTGCTGCGCCAGCTCGACGACACCGCCTCCGCCGAACCGGAGCGCCGCCCGGCGACGTGTCTGATCGCCCGCGTCGATCCCGACCGCGGCCAGGTGACCCTGGCCAGCGCCGGTCACCTGCCCCCGGCCGTGATCGACGCGGAGGGCCGCGCCTCACTCCTGTCGGTCCCGGTCGGCCCGCCCCTGGGGACGGGCCTCGGCGGCTATGAGCCGGCCACCTGGCGACTGGACCCGGCCCAGACGCTGCTGCTGTTCACCGACGGGCTCGTCGAGCACCGCGGTGAGGACATCGATCAGTCCCTGGACCGGCTGATCGGCGTCGGCTTCGCGTCCGCCACCGGGGTCGAGGACGTCATCGACACGGCGCTCGCCCGCCTCGACGCCCGGCACGCCGAGGACGACGTCGCGGTACTCGCCGCCCAGCTGCACCAGCGCTCCCCGCGCGGTCACGAGGCGCAGCGCTGAGCCGGGCTGCTCCGGATCGGGCTGCTCCGGACCGGGCTGTTCAGGACTGGCTGTTCAGGACCGGACTGTTCCGGCCCTCATCGCCGCCCCTGCCCTCACCAGTCGTCACTGTCGTACTGGGTGCCCGAGACATACGGGTCATACCGTCGTCCCGGCGATGTGGCCGGCTGCGCCGTCGGTGACGGGCTCGTCTCACGCAGCGCGGCGCACCACGGGCAGTCGGGGGTGTCGTCACTGTCGTTCCGGTCCATGGAAGCGGCTCCTGTCTCGATCGAGGCGGACGGCGTCGGGCGGTGTGTGTGGCGCATGACTCCATCCGGGGGACGGTCTCACTCGACTGGGTGGCAGCGGCGGCGGCGGGCGTACCACCGGCGCACGCCTCGGCGTTGCTCCGGCATGGACAGACTTGAGACGGCGCGGCGTGGCCTCGGAGGCGCCGCCGCACCCGTGTCGTACGTCGTACCGGCCACCGGCGTCCGGAGCCAGCCGTCGATCTACGCGGCTCTGGTCGCGGAGTGGCATGCCAAGGGGCGTGCGGTACCTGAGCGCCGTGACACCTGGTGGGAATGCGTGGGCACCGGCGATGGACAAGGTCAGGCCGTCACCTCCTGGGCGGTCGGCAGGTTCACCGGGCTGGCCAGGGTGGCCGGCACCGAACCGGCGGGTGACCGGCACGTCGAGCCGGCCGAGCGGGTACCGGCCGTAGTCGTGCCCCGGGGCCTTCCCGGGCCGGTGGACCTGTGGGAGTGGAGCGGCAGGAACGGGCGCGTCAGCGTGGCCGCTCCCCGCCCGACCGACTGACCCGCGTCAGGGCGGTACGAGCGCCGCCGGCCTGTCGCAGCGCCCACTCCACTGCGGCGGGGTCGTACAGGACTCCGGTCCCGTCGGGCGGCAGCAGCCAGTCCAGGCGCCAGCCGGCGGACTGGTACGGCGGCGGCACGGCGACCCATGATCCCCTGCCGACATGGCGTACGCCGGGCCCGACCCAGTCGCTGACGGGATCGGGCGGGAGGAAGAAGCCGACGCGGCGCGCCCCGCTGTTCACCAGGACGGGGCCGGATGCCCGCGGGCGCGCCCGTCTCAGGCGATCCAGGGCGCTCAGGCCGATCTGTTCGGGAACGCTGAGCACGTCCCAGATCCGGCCGGCCTCCAGCAGCACCGCGTCCGCGCCCTGGTCCCACTGCCGCTTGCACGACCGAGGATCCGCGGCAGCCGCGGCGAGCCACTCGACGGCCTGCTTCCCCATGGTGCGCTGCATGTCCTTACCCCCAGCACTAGACCCTGCCGCCCCGGGCAGGGCCCTTCATGCTGGTGGATATTTCTATGTGCCGGAAGGGGTGGCGCGGCCTGGCGTTTACGGTCGATTTGTTCGATGTGAGCAGGGCTGTTCGCTTGCGGGTTCCGCCCCGCCGTCCATCGCCTGGAACGGCACCGAGACGCCGGCCGACGACACGGCGTGCGCGTGCCGGTGACGGAAGAGCCGAGGGACCGAGTGGCCGATCTACGGTGACTTGATGCGATCTATCCCAAGATGGGCTCTGCTTTCGTCGGGATGCGCGCCTGTCGTGCTGATCGGCGGCTGGACGATCGCGGCGCTGCTCGAAGGGCCCGCCTACGACCCCGCCACACAGACGATCAGCGTCCTCGCGGCCTACGGCGCCGCGGGCTTCTGGGTGATGACCGGGGCGCTGGCCGCCCTGGGCGTCTGCCACCTGATCACCGCCCTGGGGCTGCGCCCGGCCGCACTCCCCGGACGGGTGGCGCTGGGCGCCGGGGGAGTGGCCGCGTGCGCCGTGGCGCTCCTCCCGCCGCCGAGCAGCGGCGGTTCCCTGCGCCATGGCTCGGCGGTCGCGGTCGGCTTCACGCTCCTTGCCGTATGGCCGGTTCTGGCCGCCGACCGGCGCCGGGCCGCACCATGGGGGCTCCGGCCCGGGCCCTCCCTCACGGCGACCGTGCTGATGCTCGTCAGCGCCGTCTGGTTCATGTTCGAAATGAACCAGGGTGGCGCCGACGGCGTCGCCGAACGCCTGGTGACGGCCCTCCAGTCCCTGTGGCCCTTCGTGGTCGTCGCCTCCTGCCTCCGCCACCCCGGTCCCGAGGACCCCTCGCCTTGAGGTATTACCCCGCGTTTACGGCGGCCGGGAACTCCCGGCCCTCCGCGTCCGACTCCTGAAGCGGTACGTGCGTCAGGAGGCCGTCGATGAAACCACCCCCACTTGTGCCGCCCGCCCTCTGCGGGTTTCTGCTGCTGCTCGCCCTGATCTTCACGGTGTCGTACGCCGTCGGAGCCGCCGCCGGGCCCGTCGCGCCCGGCATGCACCGCTCCGGTGGGAGTGACTACGGCGGCGGCACGGACACCGGGGACGGGGACATGGGGGACATGGGGGACATGGACATGCGGCACGGGAGCGGCGGCTGATGGCCATCGAACCGGCACCCCCGATGACCACCACGGACCTGACCGTCGGCGGGATGACCTGCGCGGCCTGCGTCCGGCGCGTGGAGAAGAAGCTCGCCAAGCTGGCGGGCGTGACCGCGACGGTCAACCTGGCCACCGGTCGTGCCCGGGTGAGCCACCCGCCCGACGTCCGCCCCGAGGAACTCGTCGCGACCGTCGAACAGGCCGGATACACGGCAGCGTTGCCGGAGCCGCCGCGGAAACGGGAGTCCAAGGGCGCCCGGGAGCCCGGCGTACGGGAGTCCGCGGATGCCCGGCAGGGCGAGGGCGTACGGCAGGAGCGTGAGCGGCTGTTGATCACCGCGCTGCTCGCGGTGCCGGTGCTCGTGCTCTCCATGGTGCCCGGCTGGCAGTTCCGCAACTGGCAGTGGCTGTGCTTCGTCCTGGCCGCGCCGGTCGCCGTGTGGAGTGCCTGGCCTTTCCACGTGCGCGCACTGCGCGGGCTGCGCCACTCGACCGCGACCATGGACACGCTGGTCTCCCTGGGTGTCGTGGCGTCCTTCTCCTGGTCGGCGTACGCCCTGTTCCTCGGCGGCGCGGGCACGCCCGGCATGCGGATGCCGTTCAGCCTGCTGCCCTCCGCCATGGGCGCCCCCGGCGGAGCCGCTGATGTGGGCAGCGCGCACGTCTACCTCGAAGCGGCCGTCGGCGTCCCGCTGTTCGTGCTGGCCGGCCGGTTCCTGGAGGCACGGGCCCGCCACGGCACCGGGGCGGCGTTGCGCTCACTCGCCCGGCTCGCCGCCAAGGAGGTGTCGGTACGTGACGACGACCGTACCGAACGCCTCATCCCGGTCGAGGAGTTGGCGGTCGGGCAGGTCTTCCTCGTACGCCCCGGCGAGCGCGTCGCCACCGACGGTGCCGTGGTGGAGGGCAACTCCGCCGTGGACCTGTCGCTCGTCACCGGAGAGAGCGAGCCCGTCGAGACCGGGCCCGGCTCGGCGGTGGTGGGCGGTGCCGTCAACGCGGGCGGGCTGCTGCTGGTGCGGGCCACGGCCGTGGGCGTGGACACCCAACTCGCGCGGATCACACGGCTGGTGACGGAGGCGCAGGCCGGGAAGGCACGGGCGCAGCGCCTCGCCGACGCCGTGGCCGGGGTGTTCGTGCCGGTGGTGCTGGCGCTGGCCGTCACCGTGCTCGGGTTCTGGCTCGGGGCCGGAGCCGATCCGCAGGCGGCGATCACCGCCTGCGTGGCCGTCCTCGTCGTGGCGTGCCCCTGCGCGCTGGGTCTGGCGACCCCGACCGCGTTGATGGCCGCCACCGGACGCGGTGCCCAACTCGGCGTTCTGGTCCGGGGCCCGCAGGCCCTGGAGGGGCTCCGGCACATCGACACCGTCGTCCTCGACAAGACCGGCACCCTCACTTCCGGGCACATGAGCGTCGCCCGCGTCACGGCCGTGCCCGGTGGGCTCGGCAAGGAAGCCGTGCTGCGGCTGGCCGGTGCGGTGGAGCAGGGCTCGGAACACCCGCTGGGCCGCGCGATCGTCGCGTATGCCCGAAGGGCCCTGCCCGAGCAGGGGCCGCCGCCCGAGGTGCGCGACTTCCGGGCGCAGGCGGGGCGGGGCGTGCGCGGCCTGGTCGAGGGCCGGCTGGTCGAAGTCCTCGCTCCGGACGACGACTTGCCCTCGGCCCTGGCGGACGCGCTCCCGGCGGCGGAGTCGGCCGCGCACACGCCGGTCGTCGTCCGCGTCGACGGGGCGACGGAGGCGCTGATCGAGATCGGGGACGTCGTACGCCCCGGCAGCTACCGGGCCGTGGACCGCCTGCGGCGCCTCGGAGTGCACCCGGTGCTCGCCACCGGCGACCGGGAGGAACCGGCCCGGGCGGTCGCGTCCGCGCTCGGCATCGACGAGGTGTACGCCCGCCGCAGCCCCGAGGACAAGGCCGCCCTCGTACGGGAGCTGAGGGAACAGGGCCGCCGGGTCGCGGTCGTCGGCGACGGCGTGAACGACGCCGCGGCGCTGGCCTGCGCCGATCTCGGCATCGCCATGGGCGCGGGCACGGACGTCGCGATCGGGGCCGCCGACGTCACCCTGGTGCGCGGTGACATCGAAGCCCTCGGGGACGCGGTCCGGCTCGCCCGGCGCGCCCTGGGCACGATCCGCGCGAACCTGCTGTGGGCCTTCGGCTACAACCTGGTGACCGTGCCCCTCGCCATGGTCGGGCTGCTCAACCCGATGGTCGCCGCGGTGGCCATGTCGGCGAGCTCCGTCCTCGTGGTGGGCAACAGCCTGCGGCTACGGGCCTGGCAGCCGGCACCGGCAACGGCGGCGGGGCGCGGCCGTGAGCAGGCCGGTGTCCGGGGCCCGAAGCCCGCTCCGACCGAGGGAGGTACCCGATGACCGCACCCACTGCAGCGTCCACTGCCGGACCCACCGCCGAACGAGCGACCGAGGGACGGGCCGAGCGAACGGCCGACCCCCGGGCCTGGCGGCCGACCCGCCGCCGGATCGCCGAGAGCCTGTTCGCCGCGCTCGCCCCGATCGCCGCATGCGGTGTCGCCCTGGGCGGCCTGACCACCTGGGTGGGCTCCGGCAGCGCGGGCAGCCCCGCGCGGATCGCGGTAGCCGACGGACGGGTCTTCCTGCCGTACGGCGACGTCCGGGACACCGCCGCGTTCTTCCGGATCACCAACTCCGGGGGTGCGGACGACCGGCTGCTGAAGGTGACGTCGTCCGCCGTCGCGGGTGACATGACGCTCAGCCGCCACCGCATGACCAGCGGCAACGCGGCGTCGGCACAGACGGTGGACTCGGCCCGCGTCCCGGCCGACGGCGGCCTCGCCATGTCCCCGTACGGCCTCGACGTGACGCTACGGGCCGAACCGGAGTGGCAGACGGGCACCTATGTGCCGTTCACACTCCACTTCGAGCGCGGAGGGCGGATCGACGTACAGGCGATGGTGGTCCGTCCCGGCGAGATCGACTGAGGACAGCGCTCACACCCTCAACTTGTCGGTTGGCGTGCGTGCCCAGTTCCCTCCTGTCGATGTGTCCTGTATCACTCTTCTGGGCTTGAGTGCGGGACGGGGGTGTCGTGCGTACCCACCCGTGACGACTGGGCCCAGGATGCGAGGATGAGGGCCGTCATGACTGCTGGGTGGGGTGTGCGCACGATACGGGCCGCGGTGTTCGCGTCCGTCTGTGTGCTGCTCGCTGCCCTCGGCCACGTTCTGATGTCGGGCGTGGGCGTCCCGTGGTGGACGTTGGCGGCCGGTGCCGTCCTGACGGGCGGCGCGGGCTGGTGCCTGGCGGGCCGGGAGCGGGGACTCCCGCTGGTCGTGTCCGTCGTGGTCGTCGCCCAGGGCGGGCTGCACGCGGCCTTCGAGTTCGCGCAGTCCTCCTCCGCCACCACCGCGCACGACATGGGCTCCATGCCCACACATGCGGGCTCCGCGGATCCCATGTCCATGGAGCACATGGGCTCGATGCCCATGGATTCCATGGGCTCTATGTCCGTGGAGCACATGGGCATGGGCCACATGGGCGTGAGCCACACGGGCATCGGCCACATGGGCTTGGGCCACGACATGGCCGGCTCGTCCTCCTTCGGCATGTTCGCCGCCCACACCCTCGCCGCGCTGCTGTGTGGCCTGTGGCTGGGCCACGGTGAGCGTGCCGCGTTCCGAATCCTGCGGGCCGTCGCCGGCTGGCTGGCCGCCCCGCTGCGGGTGTCGCTCGACCTGCCCGTACCGCCGCACCGGCCGCGTCTGCGTCCGCGGCGCGGCCGTTCCGACCGGGCACCGCGGCTGCTGCCGCTCGTTCACACGATCACTTCTCGGGGGCCTCCGGCGGGGATCGCTGTCGTCTGAGACAGCTGGTTTCCCGAGGCCGTACGGACACGGACGTCGACCAGTCGACGCCGTCGATGTTCGTTGATGTCCGTCGTCGACGACGACGACCGTGCCTCGGGCCCCGGCCGTACCTGCCGTACGGCCGTATCCCCCGTATCCCCGGACTCCTCCGGTACAGCGTGCGCGTACGTCTCACGTACACGTGCCCCGGTGCCCCGTACCCGGCGGTGACGCCTTCGCGCCCGCCGACGTACCGGTCGCCGAGCCGGTGTCCGGACTACCCGAGAAGGAACCAGGTGATCACTCCTGCCCTGCCCTCCTCACGCGCGACCCGCGTGAGGCACACGAAGGCGGACACCACCTCCCGCACGGTCGGCGGCGACGAGTCGACGACCGCGTGGGCGCTGGCCGCCCGCGGCGGTGACCCGGACGCGACCGACCGTTTCGTCCGCTCGCTGCACCGCGACGTCGTGCGGTACGTGGCACATCTGTCCGCCGATCCGCAGGCCGCCGACGACCTCGCGCAGGACACGTTCCTGCGGGCGCTCGGCAGCCTGCACCGGTTCGAGGGCCGCTCCTCGGCGCGCGCGTGGCTGCTGTCCATCGCGCGTCGCGCGGTGATCGACAGTCACCGGTACGCCGCCGCCCGGCCGCGGCTGTGCGACACCGACGACTGGACGCTGATGGCGGAACGCGCCCAGCCGACCGGCCTGCCCGGCTTCGACGACGGCATCGCGCTGCTCGACCTGCTGGACGCGCTGCCCGACGAGCGGCGCGAGGCGTTCGTCCTGACCCAGCTGGTGGGCCTGCCCTACGCGGAGGCGGCCGCGATGAGCGACTGCCCGGTCGGGACGGTCCGCTCACGCGTGGCCCGAGCCCGGGCGACCCTCGTCGACCTGCTGACCGAGTCCGAGTCCCAGGCCGGGGCCGGGGTCGGGGTCGGAGCCGGAGTCGAGGTCACGGCCGACGCCGTGGTCCTGGCCGAACCGGCCGTCGTGGCCGCGTGACCGGGAACCCGGTGTCGGTTCCCCCTGCCGGGAACTGACACCGGGTTCGCCCCGACTACTGGATCGGGCGGCGCAGACCCGCCCGTGCATCCAGTGGATCCAGGGGAGTTTCGATGCGTTCTCGTGTGGGGCGGGCCACGACGGCCGCGGTGCTCGGCGGCCTGCTGGCGGCGGGCTGCGGCAGTAGCAGCGGCAGTGGCAGTGGCGGTGGGAACAGCGAGACAGAGAGCTCCGCCGCCGACAAGGGCGCCTCCACGGACGGTTACCCGGTCACCGTCACCGACTGCATGGGCGCCGAGACCACCTTCACCTCAGCCCCGAAGAACATCGTCACCAGCAACGCCTCCAGCCTCGAACTGCTGCTGCGCCTGGGCGCCGGGGACCAGGTGATCGGCACCGGCTTCCCGCCCGGCAAGGGCACCCTGCCGGGCCGACTCGACGCACAGGCACAACAGGTCAAGGTGCTCGGCGAGACCGTGATCCCCAAGGAGAGGCTTCTCGGCTCCGGCGCCGACCTGTACATCGACACCTTCGCCTCGATGAACATGGGCGGGGGCATGGGCGACGCGCCGACCGAGAAGGAGTTCGAGGCGGCCGGTATCAAGCACACCTTCCTGAAGTCCACGGCCTGCGCCGCCACGAGCAAGAGTCCCGTCACCGACCTGTCCGCCGTCGAGGACGACATCACCTCCCTCGGCGCCGTCACGGGCACGAGCGCGAAGGCGAAGGCCCTCGTCGACGGCATGAAGAGCAAGGTGGACGCCGTCCGCGAGGCCGTCGGCGGCACGCCCGAGGGCGAGCGGCCCACGTACTTCTTCTTCGACTACGACGCCGGTACCAAGCAGCCCATGGCCGTCTGCAACCGCCAGATCGCCCACGCCGTGATCACCCTCGCCGGGGCCCGCAACGTCTTCGCCGACTGCGACGGCGACTACCGGCAGGTCGGCTGGGAGGACGTCGTCGCCAAGGACCCGGACTGGATCCAGCTCGGCGTACGCGACCGGGGCAGCGAGGCCGCGAACGACAAGGCCTTCGACGAGGCGCGGAAGTGGCTGGAGACGAACTCCGCCACCAAGGGCCTGAAGGCCGTCGAGGAGGGCCACTTCCTGCGCATCGGCTCCGAGCGGACCACCATCGCCGGCGTCACCAACGCCGACACCGTCGAGGAGATCGCGAAGACCCTGTACCCGGGCAAGGCCGGCCGGCCGTGATCGACACCCTGGTGCGCCGGAGGGAAGCGGCGAATCCGGAGGAGGGCACGCGGACGCGCTCCGTGCCCGCCCTGCCGCTGGCGCTGGTCCTCGCCCTGGCCCTGCTCGCCGCCCTCACCGCGGCGGTGTCCTGGGGCTCCACGTCCATCCCGGCCGGCGAGGTGTGGGGTGTGATCTGGCGCCGCCTGTCCGGCGCGGCGCCACGCCCCGGCACCGACGACCTCATCGTCTGGCAACTCCGCCTCCCCCGAGCCCTGTTGGCGGCCCTCGTCGGCGCGGGGCTCGGCCTCGTCGGTACGGCGATGCAGGCCCTGGTGCGCAACCCGCTGGCCGACCCGTACTTCCTGGGCGTCTCCAACGGCGCCTCCCTCGGGGCGGTCGCCGCGATCGTGCTCGGCGCCGGTGCGGGCGGCGCGCTCGGGCTCGGACTCTCCGGCGCCGCCTTCGCGGGCGCCCTCGCCACCTTCGCGCTGGTGTGGGCGGTGGCCCGACGCCGAGGGGGATTCGCACCGCTGCGGCTGGTGCTGGCCGGGGTGGCGATCGGGCAGTTCCTGTCCGGGTTCACCAGCTATCTCGTGCTCCGGGCGGGCGACGAGCAGCAGACCCACAGTGTGCTGTTCTGGCTCATGGGCAGCCTGAGCGGCGCGAGTTGGCCACTGCTCGCCGCCCCGGCCGTCGCCGTACCGCTCACCCTGCTGTGCCTCCTGGCGCGCGGCCGGGCGCTCAACGCGCTGCTCATGGGGGATGAGACGGCGGCCGGACTCGGCGTCGACGCCACCCGGCTGCGCAGGGAACTGTTCACGCTCACCAGCCTGCTGACCGGCGTACTCGTCGCCGTCTCCGGTGCCATCGCCTTCGTCGCGCTCATGGTGCCGCACGCCTGCCGTCTGGTCGTCGGCGGCGACCACCGCCGCCTCCTGCCCGTCTCGGCACTGTTCGGCGCGCTGCTCCTCGTCGTGGTCGACCTCGTGTGCCGTACGGCCATGGACACGCAGGAACTGCCGGTCGGTGTCGTCACCTCGCTGGTCGGGGCACCGGCACTGCTGTATTTGCTGGACCGGCGCCTGGGGAGCGGAAGTTGAGAATCGAGACCGAGGATCTGCACATCGCGTACGCCGGCCGCACCGTCGTCTCCGGCGCCCGGCTGATCGCGGCCGAGGGTGAGATCACCGGCCTCGTCGGGCCGAACGGCAGCGGCAAGTCCACGCTTCTGCGCACCGTCTACCGGCATCTGAAGCCGGTCAGCGGCCGGGTCCTGCTGTCCGGCACCGATCTGCGCCGGCTCAGCCCCGGCGAGGCGGCCCGGCATGTCGCGGCCCTCCCGCAGGAGCGGGGCGGCGACTTCGAGCTGACCGTCCGCGAGGTCGTCGCCATGGGCCGTACGCCCTACAAGCGGGCCTTCGCCGGCGAGGACGCCACCGACCGGGATGTCGTCGCCCGCGCCCTCGCGGACGTCGGCATGGAGCAGCACACCGAGCGCCGGTTCACCGAACTGTCCGGCGGCGAACGCCAACGCGTCCTGCTGGCCCGTGCCTTCGCCCAGCAGCCGGACGTCCTGGTCCTGGACGAGCCCACCAACCACCTCGACATCCGCCACCAGGTGGAACTCCTCGCCCTGCTCAGGGCAGGACGCCGTACGACCCTGGTGTCGCTGCACGACCTCAACGCCGCCGCCTCCGTCTGCGACCGGCTGCACGTCCTGCACGACGGCCGGGTGGTCGCCTCGGGGCCGCCGCGGGAGGTGCTGCGACCGGCCCTGCTGGCCGAGGTGTTCGGCGTACGGGCGACGGTGGTGGACCATCCGCTGACCGGTGAGCCGCTGATCGCCTTCGATCACCGTGCCCCGGTGGACGGACCGCCCGACAGGGGTATCCCACTGTCGGCCCCGAGCAGTGCCACGGGGGCCGGTGCCGGGCGGTCACACCGGTGAGCGCCCACGATCGAGAAAGGTTGTGAACTATGAGCGACATCCACGGGATGGACGGCCTGGACCCGGTGGCGACGTTCTGCGGCAACTGCGACTGCGGCTGTCCGCAGCTGTTCGTGGACCCCGCCGCCCCGGCCGAGCGGCGGGTGGTCCTCACGGACGACTTCGGGCAGCGGGTGCAGATGAGCGCGGACCAGTTCTCGTCGCTGGTCGCGGAGGCCAAGTCCGGCAAGCTGGACGGCATCGCCACGGCCTGACGCCGTAGCCGGGCCGTTCCCGCGTCGATCACATTTTCGGTCACGCCCGGGAACTCAGCCCTCGGCGTCCCCGACCTCTGGAACGAGGCTGCTGTACGGCAGCCGGCCGTGAGGGGGAGGGGACGCGAGAGTGAGGGACCGCTGGGTTCTCGTGGCCGTGGCGGGCGCGCTGTCGTTCGTGGCGATGCTCGACATGAACATCGTCAACGTGGCGCTGGCCGACATCTCCGCCGCCCTGCACATCCCGTCGGCCACGGCCCAGTGGGCGGCGCTGGGATACCAACTCCCGGTCGTCGCCCTGCTGTTGCCCCTCGGTCGATGGCTGGACGGCACGGGCGCCCGGCCCGCGCTGCTGGCGGCGACCGCCGGCTTCGCGCTGTGCGGTGCCCTGGCCGCCCTCTCTCCCTGGGCCGCCTGGCTGATCGCGGCCCGGATCGGGCAGGGCGCGTGCGCGGCGGTGCTGTTCGTGCTGATGCCGGTGCTGGTGATCCGCGCCGTACGGCCCGCGGTGCGCGGCCGGGCCATGAGCGTGCCCGCGACGCTCGGCCCACTGGGCGCCGTGACCGGCCCGGCGGTGGGCGGCCTGCTGCTGGACCACCTGGGCTGGCGCTGGGTCTTCCTGGTCAAGATCCCGTTCTGTCTGCTGGTTTTGGCCGTAGCCTGGAAGGCGATGCCCGACGACGGTGCGTCGCGCCCACCCGGCCGACGGGCACTGGCTGACGCACTGTCGGTGGCCGGCGGCCTGGCCGCGCTGCTGCTCGCCCTGACACTGGGAGCCGAGGAAGCGGCGTGGTTCCTGCTCGCGGCCGCCGCCGTACCGCCGCTGTGGTGGTGGCTGCGCGGACCGGGCGGCCGTCCGGTGACCGGTGTACTGCGGGCGACGGGACTGTTCCGGGCACACGGCGCGGTGCTGGCGCTGGGGGCCGGGTTCGCCGCCATGCACTACGTCGTCGCCCTGCACCTCCAGCAGGACGAGGGCGTCAGCGCCACCGCGACCGGGCTGACCGTGCTCGCCTTCCCCCTCGGCATGGCGCTGGCCGGTCCGCTCGGCGGCCGGCTCGCCGACAGGTACGGCTCCCGGCGGATCGCGACCACCGGGGCCGCCCTCACCGCCGCCGGACTGTTCCTGCTGATCCCCCTGGGCGACGTCTGGTCCCCGCCCGACGTGGCCTGGCGGCTCGCGCTGGCCGGTCTCGGCATGGGCCTGGGCGGAGGCCCGACCCAGGCCCTGCTCATGGGCGCCGCCCCACCGGACCGGGCCGCCACCGTCGGCTCGACGGTGCAGGTCGCCCGCAGCCTCGGCTTCACCCTCGGCCCCGCGCTCGCCACCGCGGCCTGGACCCTGGCCGGTTCCGGCGGCGACGGCGCGCGGGCCGGGCTGGCCCTCGCCGCCGGGGCCGCCTGCCTGGCCGTACCCCTGCTCGCCCGGCCCGGCCGACGCGTGGCCGCCGCGCCCGAGCGGACCACCGACACCGTCTCGACCTGATCCATCCAGGAGTGGAGTTCCCATGTGCGGAATCACCGGCTGGGCGTCCTTCCGCGACGACGCCCGCACCCAGGCCCCGGTCATCGAGGCCATGACCGCCGAGCTCTCCCCGCGCGGTCCCGACGCCGCAGGCGTGTGGCTGGGCGAGCGGGCCGCGATCGGCCACCGCCGTCTGGCCGTCATCGACCTCGCGGGCGGCACCCAACCCATGACCGACCGCCCGGACGAGCCCACGACCGTGCTCAGCTACAGCGGAGAGGTCTACAACCACCGCGCGCTACGGGCCGAACTCCGCACCAGGGGACACCGGTTCAGCACCCGCAGCGACACCGAGGTCGTGCTGCGCGCCTACGCCGAGTGGGGCGAAGGACTCGCCGACCACCTGGACGGCATGTTCGCGTTCGCCGTCTGGGACGAGCGCGCCCAGCGGCTGCTCCTCGTGCGCGACCGGCTCGGCGTCAAACCGCTGTTCTGGGCGGCGGTCGACGGAGGTCTGGCCTTCGCCTCCGAGCCCAAGGCGCTCTTCCGGCACCCCGGGATACGGCCCCGGGTGGACGCGGACGGACTCCGGGAGGCGTACAGCCTGCTGTTCAACACCGGGCCGACGGTCTGGTCCGGAGTGCGGGAGGTCGAGCCCGGCGGCCTGCTGGTCCTGGACCGCGACGGCATCCGCGAACGCCGCTACTGGCAGTTGGAGGCCGGCACGCACGACGACGACCGGGACGTCACCGTGGAGCGGATCGGCGGCCTCATCGGCACGGCCGCCCGCAGCCAGCTGGAGGCCGACGTCCCGGTGTGCAGCCTGCTGTCCGGCGGCATCGACTCCACCGTCCTGACCGCCCTGCTCGCCGACGAACTGCGGCTGAGTGAGGGCCCGGACGCCCGGATCCGGTCCTACGCCGTCGACTACAGCGACCAGGCCGAGCGGTTCACCGGCGACATCCTGCGCACCGGCCACGACACCCCGTACGCCACCGAGGCGGGCGCGTTCATCGGCACCGACCACAGCACGGTCGTACTGGACCCGCGTGCGCTGCTCGACCCGGAGCACCGCAAGGCCGTGGTCGTGGCCCGCGACTCACCGATCGGCGTCGGCGACATGGACACCTCGCTGTACCTGCTGTTCGGGGAGATACGACGACACTCCACCGTCGCCCTGTCCGGCGAGGCCGCGGACGAGGTCTTCGGCGGCTACCCCTGGTTCCACAGCCCCAGGGCGCTCGCCGCCGACACCTTCCCCTGGCTGCTGGTCACCGGCGACGAGGCCGCCATGCCGCTCAACCCCGAACTCGACCTGCGCATCGGCGAGTTCCGCGACGACACCTACCGCACCGCCCTGGCCGCCGTCCCTCACCTCGACGGCGAGAGCCCCGTCGAGCACCGGCAACGCGAGATGCAGCACCTGTCCCTGACCCGGTGGCTGCGCCAACTGCTTCACCGCAAGGACCGGTTGAGCATGGCGCGGGGGCTGGAGGTCCGCGTGCCGTACTGCGACCACCGGCTCGCCCAGTACGCCTTCGACGCGCCCTGGGCGCTGAAGAGCTTCGACGGGCGGGAGAAGAGCCTGCTGCGGGCCGCCGGAGCGGGGCTGGCTCCCGACTCGGTGCTGCACCGCCCCAAGAACCACTACCCGGCCACCCACCACCCCGACTACAACCGCGGCCTGCAGGACCTGGCCCGCGACGCCCTTTCCCTCGAACAGGTCCGGGCGCTGGCCGACGAGACCCGCGTCAAGCCCTGCCTCGACACCCCGCCCGACCAGTTGGAGTGGGGTCACCGCCTCCGCCTCGAACGCGTCGTCGACCTCGCCCTGTGGCTGGACCACCACCGGCCCGAACTCGCCCTCTAGGAGACCTCGCGCATGACCCTCCGAGAACCCCTCCCGGCCGTGGACCCACGGCAGCCGCTCCCCGACCCGGTCCCGCTGATGGGCTGCCCGTACAAGAGCAACCCCTACCCCCTCTACGAGCGGATGCGCGAGGCCGGACCGGTCCACCGCGTCCTCTTCCCCAGCGGCGTACAGGCCTGGCTCGTCACCGGACACGACGCCGCCCACGCCGCCCTGAACGACGACCGCCTCGGCAAGAACCACGACCGGGGAAACGACCGCTGGCGGGCCCGCGCCTCGATCATGCCCGAGCCCCAGCACTCCCGGCTCCAGGCCCATCTCCTCCACCAGGACCCGCCGATCCACACGCATATGCGGCGCTACCTGACGGACGCCTTCGCGCCGCGCCGCATCGAGCAACTGAGGCCCCGGTTCCAGGAGTCGGCGCACGCGCTGGTCGATGCCCTCCCGGCGGCCGGACCCGCCGACCTCGTCGCCGGCTTCGCCGCCCGCTTTCCCCTCCAGGTCCTCGCCGAAGTCATCGGGCTGCCTGGGGAGTTGGCCGCGCGCTTCGACCGCGACTGGGGCAAGGTCGTCCAGCCCGTCGGGCCGACGGACCCCGGGCGGCCGTTGTACGAGGCCCGGCTGCACGGGTTGCAGAGCTACATCGCGGACGTCGTCGCCCACAGGCGGGAGTACGGGGGCGACGACCTGCTCAGCCGCCTCGTCGCCGCCCGTGACCAGGGCGAACTGTCGCGGGAGGAGCTGGACTCGATGATCTTCCAGCTGCTGGTCGCCGGTCAGGAACCGGTCACGAACCAGATCACGACGGCCCTGATCGCCCTGTTCCGCCACCCCGACCAGCTCGCCCGGCTGCGCGACGACCGCGGCCTCCTGCCCCGCGCGGTCGAGGAACTCCTGCGCCACGACAGCGCCTTCGAGCTGACCACCTGGCGCTTCTTCGACCAGGACAGCGACCTGCACGGCACCGAGATCCCGGCCGGCGACTCCGTGATCGTCTCCCTGTGCGCCGCCAACCGCGATCCGCGTCGCTTCGAGGACCCCGACGGTCTCGACCTGGACCGCTCGCCCAACCCTCATCTGGCCTTCGGCCACGGCATCCACTTCTGCCCCGGAGCCGCCCTCGCCCGCGCCGAACTCCAGGTCGCGCTCGGCACGTTGCTCCCGCGACTGCCCGGCCTGCGTCTCGCCATCAGCGACGAGGACATCGAATGGATCCCGTCCGTCCTGGGACGCGGCGCCCATCGTCTGCCGGTCCGCTACGACCGACGGCTGTGACCGACGTCCGCCCGCCGGCTGCCTCAGCCCGCCTGACCCCACCCGCCTGACCCACCCGCCTGCCCCACAGTGCCTGGCCCGCCATGGCGCCATGCCGCCCTGCCCGCATGCCCCCGGAGGAACGACATGCTGCTGACGACCGCACCGGACACCCTCCCCGAGACCACCGGGGTAGAGATCCTGAACCTGCTCCTGCCGCACCACCGCACGACCGGCCGCCTCCCGGCCTTCCAGCCCCCGACCGGCCAGGCCCGTCTCCCGGCCGAGGCCTTCCCCCGTCAACTGCGCCGGATCGCCGACTTCGTGCGCGAGGGCGCCCCCATCGCCTTCACCCTCCCCGCCTTCCCCTGCAAGTCACCCAACCCGGCCAAGGCCCTGGGCCACCTCCCCGACATGGGTGAACGCCTCTCCCTCGCCTTCCTCGACACCCTGTGCCAGGAGATCGAGAGGATCTACCCGCCCGGCGCCCACGTCGTCATCTGCTCCGACGGCCACGTCTTCGGCGACCTGATCCGCGTCCCCGACGACCACATCGACGCCTACGCGGACGAACTGCGCGCGCTCATAAGGGAGTCGGACCTGAGGCATCTCTCCGTCTTCGACCTGCGCGACGTCCTCGGCGACCTCCCCCACGACACCAAACGCGCCCACGTCCACGACCGCCACGCCCCCACCCTGGAGGCCCTGCGCGCCGAGGTCCGCACCGACGCCCCGACCCTCGCCCTGTATCGCGGCATCACCCGCTTCCTGGTCGAGGACACCGCCGGGTTCACCGGCACCCGCTCCGCGCTCCAACGCGAGTGCCGCAGACGGGCGTACGGCGTGATCCAGCGCAGCCGTGCCTGGGGTGAGCTGATCGCCGACCATCACCCGCGCGCCGTACGTCTGTCGATCCACCCCCAGCCCGTCGGCGCCGCCAAGTTCGGCATCCGGCTCCTGGACGCTCCCGACGCCTGGACCACCCCCTGGCACTCCACCGCCCTGCGCGGACTCGACGGCACCTGGACCCTCATGCCCCGCGCCAGGGCGCAGCGGCTCGGCCGGCTCGTGCACCGTGACGGCAGACCGAGCCATTTCGAGCGGTGACCATCCAGTGGCTACCGCTCCTCGGCCACCGTCCGCAGATACGTGCCGAGCCGGGCGACGGCCGACGGGTTGCGGGGGCTCTCCACCAGGTCGACGTAGTCGAGGACGAAGATCCGCTTGTGCTGGACGGCGGAGACGTTGCGCAGCGGCGGGTAGGAGAGCAGGAACTTCTTCTTCTGCTCGGCGCTCACGTCACCGTAGTCGCAGATCACGATGACGTCCGGGTCGCGCTGCACGACGCTCTCCCAGCCGACGGTGGTCCAGGAGTCCTGGACGTCGTGCATGACGTTGACGCCGCCGGCCTCGCTGATGATCTGCTCGGGGGCGGCGTAGCGGCCGGACGTGAACGGCTGGTCCTGCCCGCTGTCGTACAGGAACACCTTCGGCCGGTCGGCAGCCGCGGGCGCCTTCGCGCGTACCTGCGCGACCTGCTTCTTGAAGTCGGCGACCAGCGCGGCGGCCCGCTTCTCCACACCGAACAGCTTCCCGAGGTTGGTGAGGTCGGCGTACAGGGCGTCCAGCGGCGGCATGATGCCGCGCGAGGACTCGGTACGGCCGTTGTGGCAGGACTCGGTGAGGACGTACGAGGGGATGCCGAGCTTGTTCAGGGCGTCGGGAGTGAAGCCGCTGTTTTCGCGGAAGCCGTAGTTCCAGCCGGCGAAGACGAGGTCGGCGCGGGCGTCGAGGACGTTCTCCTTGGTGAGCTGGTCCTTCGACAGCCACTTCACTTTCCCGTAGCCGTCCTTCCACGGCACGCCGCTCAGATCGCCCTTGTCGTCGGGCATCGCGAACCCGGCCATGCGGTCCTCCAGGCCGAGGGCGAACATCAGCTCGGTGATGCCGACGTCGTTGGTGACCACGCGCTCGGGGACCTTGTCGTAGGTGACCTCGCGGCCGCAGTTGGTGAGGGTGACCGCGGAGGACTCGGCGTTCGAGGCCGGCTTGTCCACCGTGGCTCCGCAGCCGGTCGCGGTGGCGGTCGCGGCGAGGCAGAGGGCGGTGGCTATGAGCTTGCGCATGTGGTTCCTTGGGGGAGGAGGTCGAACAGGAGCTGGACCGCGCCGGTCTCCGGATGCCGTACCGGATGTGCGCGGACGCCGAACACCTCGGCGAGCAGGGCGGGTCGGAGGACTTCGTGCGGCGGGCCCGAGGCGACGATCCGGCCCCCGGCGATGACGTACAGGACGTCGCAGTGCGCGGCGGCCAGGTTGAGGTCGTGCAGGGCGGCCAGCACGCTCAGGCCGCTGGCCCGCACCAGGGACAGCACGTCCAACTGGTGGGCGATGTCGAGGTGGTTGGTGGGCTCGTCCAGGACGAGCACCTTCGGCTGCTGGGCGAGTGCGCGGGCGATGAGCACGCGCTGCTTCTCACCGCCGGACAGGGCGAGGAACCCGCGGTCGGCGAGGTGCGTGACACCGGTGCGCTCCATGGCCGCGGCGCAGATCTCCCGGTCGGCGGCGGCCGTACGGTCCCGGTGCGGCAGCCGCCCCATGGCCACGACCTCGGCGACGGTGAAGTCGAACTCGGCCGACGACTCCTGCGGCAGCGCGGCCAGCACCCGGGCGGCGGCGCGGGGCGGCATGGCGTGCACGTCGTCCCCGTCGAGCCGCACCACCCCGCCGGCCGGACGCAGCGCCCGGTACACGCACCGCAGCAGCGTGGACTTGCCGCTGCCGTTCGGGCCGATCAGCCCGACGAACGCCCCGCTGTCCACGGCGAGTCGAACGTCGTCCACCAGCCGGGCCCCGGCGGCCTCGACCGTGACGCCCTTGATGTCGAGCCGCATGTCACCGACCTCCGAACGCGTAGCCGCCGCGCCGCATCAGCAGCAGGAACGCGGGCACCCCGACCACGGCGGTGATCACCCCGACCGGCAGTTCGGCCGGGGCCAGCAGGAGCCGGGACAGCAGGTCGGCCCACACCAGCAGCACGGCCCCGGCGAGCGGCGCCACGGCCAGCACCCGCCGGTGATCGGCGCCCACCAGCATCCGTACGACATGCGGCACCATCAGCCCGACGAACCCGATGGCCCCGCTGACCGCGACCACCGTCCCGGTCACGGCGGCGGTGACGAGGAACAACTCCCGGCGCAGCCGAGCCGGTTGGACGCCCAGTGCGGCGGACGTCTCGTCACCCATCGCGAGGGCGTTGAGGGCTTCCGCCCGCCACCGCAGCCACGACCACCCGGCCGCCACGGTCACCGCGGCGAGCGGCACCTGGGCCCAGGTCGCGCCGCCCAGACTCCCCAGCAGCCACATCATCGCCGAGCGGGCCGCCTCGCCCCGGGCCGCGCCGAACACCATGACGGTGGTGACGGCCTCGAAGCCGTACGCCAGCGCGGTCCCGGTCAGGATCAGCCGCAGCGGGGTGAGGCCGTGCGGCGACCGGGACACCGCGTACACCAGCACCATCGCCGCGAGCGCCGAGGCGAAGGCGGACAGGGACAGCGCCCAGACGCCGAGCCCCGCGAACGCGCCCAGCAGGATCACGGCGTTGGCCCCCACCGCGGCACCCGAGGAGATGCCCAGCACGAACGGGTCGGCGAGCGCGTTGCGCACCATCGCCTGCACGGCCACACCGACGGCCGCGAGCCCGGCCCCGACGACGGCACCGAGTACGACGCGCGGCAGCCGGATCTCCCAGACGATGGTGTACGCGGCGACATCCCGGGCGTCGATGGTCCCGCCGGTCAGCCCGGCCCCGAGCAGCCGGAACACATCCGCCCACCCGATCCCGGCGGCTCCCAGCCCCACGCCGCACACGAGGGAGACGAGCAGGAGCAGCCCCAGCCCGAGGACGAGCAGTGGCACGGATACGCGGGCGGCGGCGGATACCGGTGTCGGGATCCGTGTCTTGCTTCGGTGCACGGGCGGGCGGGTCCTTCGCCTGGGGCCGCCGGTGAACGTCGATCAAGGAGGCAGCCCGTACGACCGTGCCGGCCGCGCGGTCCCCTCTCGCAGTCCACGGCGAGCAGTCATCGGGTCGCACCCACCACGGGCGATCGGGCTCACGCGACGGACCACAGGGTCCCCACGCACACCGTTGCGGGTCAGCGCCGGACTCTCACCGGACTTCCCCCGCGGGAGGCCCGGGGAGCGTAACAGACAGGGGTTCGGCGTTGTCAGTGGGCCGTGTTATCCAGAAGGGACCCGGGAGGAGGCCCGATGTTGATCGATACGACCGCTCCACTCGCCCGTGCCGTGGGCGAGGCCATCCGGAGCGGCAACGTGGCGGCGTTGCAGGACCTGCTCACCGCGCATCCGGGGCTGGCCACGGCGCGGGTGGGCAACATCAAGTGCGCGCGAACCCTGTTGCACCTCGCCACCGACTGGCCCGGCCACCTGCCCGACGGCCCCGCGACGGTGACCGCGCTGGTCGCCGCGGGCGCGGACGTCAACGCCCGGTTCACCGGCGCGCACCGCGAAACACCGCTGCACTGGGCGGCCAGCACCGACGACGTGCCCGTCCTGGACGCCCTGCTCGATCTGGGCGCGGACATCGAGGCCGACGGCGCGGTCATCGGCGACGGCACGCCCTTGGCGGACGCGGTGGCCTTCGGGCAGTGGAAGTGCGCACGACGACTGGTGGAACGCGGCGCCCGCGCCAACCTGTGGCAGGCGGCAGCCCTCGGCGAAACCGATCGGGTCGCCGCCTGCTGCACGTCCGAGGCGGCCCCGCCCAGCGCCGAGGACATCACCAACGCGCTGTGGTGCGCCTGCCACGGCGGACAGCACGAGATGGCCGAATACCTGCTGCGACGCGGCGGTGACATCAACTGGGTCGGTCACGACCGGTTGACCGCGCTGGACGCCGCCGACCGCTCAGGGCACCCCACGCTGGTCGCATGGCTGCGCGAACAGGGGGCGCGGTCCGCCGCGGAGTTGGTCTGACGCCGCAGCAGCGCCCCGGCGGTCCGGCCGGGCGACGCCCTTGGTCGACGTGCGACCGCCGCCGGCGAGGTGAAGACTGGGCTGTGGCGGGGCCGGTCCGTCCTGCCGACATCGACACATCGACACACCGTTACATCGATACATCGATACGAGGTGCGAACGGATCCGCGCACCACGCCCCCGCTGCCCGCCCGGACGTCAGGCGCCGTTATTTGTTCGCGGTTCACCGTCTTCACACAGAGGGGCCCGGCCATGGGCGGCATCAACGGAACGGCACTCGAAGGCCTGCGCGAGACGCTGCGCGGACCAGTCATCACCGCACAGGACCCGGGCTACGACGAGGCCCGCAGCATCTACAACGCCATGATCGACCGGCACCCCGCGGCCTTCGCGCAGTGCGTGGACGTGGCGGACGTGCGGGCAGTGCTCTCCTTCGCGAGGGACACCGGAGTGGAGCTCTCGGTGCGCGGCGGCGGCCACAGCGGACCCGGACTGTGCCTGGTCGACGACGGGCTCGTCCTCGACCTGTCGACCATGCGCGGGGTGCACGTGGACCCGCGCGCGGGGACCGCTCAGGTCGCCGGCGGCGCACAACTGGGCGACCTGGACCACGCGGCCCACACGTTCGGCCTGGGCGTACCGGCCGGCATCATCTCGATGACGGGCGTGGGCGGCCTCACCCTCGGCGGCGGCCACGGCTACCTCACCCGCAAGTACGGCCTGACCATCGACAGCCTCCGGTCCGCCGACGTCGTCCTCGCCGACGGATCGTTCGTCACCGCCTCCGAGGAGGAGCACCCGGACCTGTTCTGGGCGCTGCGCGGCGGCGGCGGGAACTTCGGCGTCGTCACGTCGTTCACGTTCGGGCTGCACCCGGTGGACACGGTCGGGGTCGCGGTGACGGCGTGGCCGGTCGACCGCACTCCGGAAGTGCTGCGCTGGTACCGGGAGTTCCTGCCCGCCGCGCCGCAGGACCTCTATGGCTTCTTCACCGTCTTCACCATCCCACCCGGGCCGCCGTTCCCCGAGCCGATCCACGGGCAGAAGGTGTGCGGCGTCGTCTGGTGCTACACCGGCGACCTGGCGGGCGACCGCCTGGAGCAGGCGCTGACCGCGGTCGACGAACCGGCGCCGTCCGCCTTCCACTTCACCACGCCCATGCCCTACCCCGCCCTGCAGGGCATGTTCGACACACTGATCCCGAAGGGCTACCAGTGGTACTGGCGCGGTGACTTCTTCGACACCATCTCCGACGCCGCGATCGAAGTGCACCACAAGTACGGCGAGAACCTCCCCACGGACCTGTCCCTGATGCACCTTTATCCCGTGGACGCCGCGGCCCACCAGGTCGGTGCCGACGACACGGCCTGGGCCTACCGCGACGCCGTCTGGTCCGGCGTGATCGCCGGCGTCGACCCGGACCCCGCCAACGCCGAGCTGATCCGGCAGTGGAGCGTCGACTACTGGACCGATCTGCACCCGCACTCCATGGGCGGCTCCTACATCAACTTCCTCGGCGAGGCGGAGAGCGCCGACCGGGTCCGGGCGACCTACCGCGGCCACTACGACCGACTCGCCGCGACCAAGCACACCTACGACCCGGACAACTTCTTCCACGCCAACCAGAACATCCCGCCGACGGCCGGCTGACGTCCGAGCCGCACCCGTCCGAACCGCACCCGTCGTTCACCCGAGAGGCCGTCTGGGGTAGGGTCACCGGCGTCGCCGGCTACTGACTGGTAGTGCGCCGGTGCGGGGAGTGTCGGAGGAGCGGCAGGGCGATGGAATCCCAGGTGGGCGAGAGCGGATCCGTGGACGTCGACGGCACCCGCTTGGAAGAACTGACACCCGAACCACTGCTGACCCGCGACTACGAGACACGCCCCTCCCTCGTGTACGAGCGGCTGCGCCAGCGACACGGGGCCGTCGCGCCGGTCGACCTGCTCGGCGTGCCCGCCTGGCTGGTCCTCGGGTACCGCGAGGCGCTTGAGGTCCTCCAGGACGACGACGCCTGGCCGAAGGGGCTGGAGAACTGGCGGGCCCGCACCGCGGGCGAAGTGCCCGCCGACTGGCCGCTCGGGCCCTCCCTCGAGGTCAACCACGTGCTGATCCAGGGCGGTCCCGGATACCCGTCGCTGCGCACGGCGTGGGACGCGGCACTCAAGCCGTTCCAGGACCCCGGCCACCCGCAGGCCAAGCGTCTGAAGGCGGCCGTCACCGCCTACGCCGACGACCTGATCACCTTGGTGGGACAGGGCGGCGGCACGGGCGTGGCGGACCTGTCCGCGCAGTTCTCCCGGCCGCTGCCGCTGATGGTGGCCAGCCATCTGCTCGGCTTCCCCGGATCCCAGGGCGACGACGCCCTGATGGACATGTGGCGCGTGCTGGACGCCGGTCCGGACGCGGAGCCCGCCCTGGAACGACTGCTCGCCACGCTCGCGGAACTGGCGGCCGTGAAGCTCAAGGAGCCGGGCGACGACTTCCCCTCGTACCTGCTCGCCGCGCATCCCGGCTTGTCGCTCGACGAGCTCGCCCGTGAGCTGTTCATGCTGCTCGGCATGACCTCCGACCACGTCGGCATCCTCATGTCCAACACCGTGGTCGAGGTCATCTCCGGCGACGGCGGGGCGCGGGCCAGCCTCTCCGCCGGGATGATCAGGGAGACCATGAACCGGGTGGTCATGCGCAAGCCGCCGCTGGTGAACTTCGTCCCGCGCTTCGCCGCCGAGGACACACCGCTCGGCAACTACACGATCCGCGCGGGCGACCCCGTCTGGGTCTCCTCCGCCGCCGCGCACGCCGACCCGCTCTTCGCCGACCATGTGGCCCCGAGCAGCACGATCAGCACCCGGGCACACCTGTCCTGGGGAGCAGGGCGCCGCCAGTGCCCGGCACGCGAGCTCGCCTCGACGGTCGCGGCGGTCGGGGTGGGCCGTCTCTTCGAACGGTTCTCCCATCTGGACCTCGCCCTGCCCGCCGACCAACTGCCCTGGCGCTCCTCGCCGTTCATGCGCGGCCTGCGCTCGCTGCCCGTACGGTACGAACTCGCTTCGCCGCCCGAGCGGACCGCGCCACCGCAGACGGCGCCCGATCCGGCACCGGAGACGGCCGACGTGGTGCTGCCCGACCGCTCCGCCCGGCAGCGGTCGTCGCTCTGGCGCTATCTGACGGGCCTGATCCGCAGCGCTCGCTGACCTGGACGTCCGGCATCGGCTCGGCTCGCTGCGGTGATCGAGTGGAGCGCCGTACGGCACCGGCGTACGGTCGAATGGTGGCGGGAACCAGCCACCGAAACCCCGCCCACGGCACACCGCCATGAGCAACCCCGAGCCGGCACCCGAAGCACGGACCACCCCGCAGGAAACGGAGCGGAGCGAGAGCCGTGGCAGCGGTATGGCGCTGCTGGTCATCGCGTCCTGTCAGCTGATGGTGGTGCTCGACATCACCATCGTGAACATCGCCCTGCCGGACATCCAGCGCTCGCTCGGCTTCTCCACGACCAGCCTGTCCTGGGTGGTCAACGCGTACACGCTCACCTTCGGCGGACTGCTGCTGCTCGGCGGCAGGATGGGCGACATCCTCGGCAGACGGCGCGTGTTCGTCTTCGGCGTCCTGCTGTTCGTCCTCGCCTCGCTGCTCGGCGGACTGTCCCAGAACGAGTGGCAACTCCTGGCCGCCCGTGCCCTCCAGGGCGTCGGCGGGGCCATCGCCTCCCCCACCTCCCTCGCCCTGATCAGCACGACCTTCCCCGAAGGGCCCGAACGCAACAGGGCGTTCGGCGTCTTCGCGGCGGTCTCGGCGGGCGGCGGCGCGATCGGGCTGCTGGCGGGCGGGATGCTCGTCGAGTGGCTCAATTGGCGCTGGGTGCTGTTCGTCAACGTGCCCATCGGACTGCTCATCGTGCTCGCCACCCCGCGCTGGATCCGGGAGTCCGAGCGGCATGCCGGGCACTTCGACGTGCTGGGCGCGATGACCTCCACCATCGGCATGGTGCTGCTGGTCTACGGGTTCATCCGGGCCGCGCAGGACGGCTGGCGGGACGCACTGACCCTGGCCGCGTTCGGGGCGGCCGTCGTCTTCCTGCTGCTGTTCATCCTGGTCGAGCAGCGCTCCCGGCAGCCGATCACGCCCCTGCACATGTTCGCCGACCGTAACCGGGCGGGCACCTACGGCATGATGCTGAGCCTTGCCGCCGCGATCTTCGGCATGTTCTTCTTCCTCACGCTCTTCGTGCAGAACGTAATGGACTTCAGCCCGCTCGAAGCCGGACTGGCCTTCCTCCCGGTGAGCGTCGTCATCGCGATCGGCGCGGGGCTCGCCTCCCAACTCCTGCCGAAGTACGGGCCCAAACCCTTCATGGTGACGGGTGCGATCCTGGCCGCCGCGGGCCTCGCCTGGCTGACCCTGACCGACGTCCACTCCACCTACGCGGGCAGCATCCTCGGCCCGATGCTCGTCTTCAGCCTCGGCATGGGCATGGAGTTCGTGTCCCTGACCCTGATGGCGCTGTCCAACGTGGCGACCCAGGAGACGGGCGCCGCCTCCGGGCTCCTCAACGCCACCCAGCAGGTCGGCGGCTCCCTGGGGCTGTCCATCCTGGTCACCATGTACGGTACGGCGAGCAGAAACGAGGCAGAGAAGCAGATGGCCGCCTTCCAGGAGCAGGCGACCCCCGCGGAGCGGCTGAGCTACCGGCGCACTGGGCAGCTCCCGTCACCCTGGGGCGATGAGATCCTCACCGCCGGAGTCTCCGCAGCCTTCATCATGGCCGCGATCTTCACCGCCATCGCCGCGGTGATCGCCCTCCTCGTCATCCAGGTCCGCCCCTCCGACCTGGAACGCCTCCAGGGCGGGGGAATGCCGCCGGCCTGACCCCGGGACGGCGACAGGGCGGGCCTCTATGATCGGCGCGTGGACACAGCCGACCGAGACGCCCAGCGCCTGCCCGTCGCCCTGTGGAGCGCCGCCGGACGGCTCAGCGAGATGGCGTACGCACTGTTCCTGGAGCACCAACCGCACATCACCTGGCGTGAGTTCGCCAAGTACGGTGCGACGCCCGGCATGCAGGTCCTCGGCGTGAGCCTCGACCTCGGGGACGGCCGCGCCATGTTCTGCGGTATCACCGTGCGCATGTCACCGGAGGCCTTCTCCGTCGAGGCGGACATCGGGGTGGACGCCCCGGAGGACGAGGAGAACGGCGGATATCGCTACCTGCTGGAGATCCCGGAGGCATTCGCCGGCTCGCTCGGCGAATACCTTCCGTTGATCGAGAGCCAGGTGGATCAACTGATCGAGGCGGCGCCGCCTTTCCTGCGCGAGCTGCGGTCGGGCGCCTCCCAGGGGTGAGCGGCGCGGTCAGCCGCCGATGCGCGCCGCGATGATCGGTGCCAGGCGGTCGGCGATGACACGGTGGCCCTGGTCGTTGGGGTGGACGGAGTCCGTCAGGTGGCCGGAGCCCAGCCAGCCCGTCGTGTCGACGAAGGAGAGCCGGGTGTCGCCGCCGGCCACGGCCGCCTGGACGGCCGCCTCGGTCTGCGGGACGTAGCGGCCTCGGAAGGTCTCCAGCGCGAAGATCCAGGCCCGTGGATAGGCGGCCCTGACCTTGCGCAGCAGGCTGCCGTACGACGACTGGAACTGTGTCGAACTCACCCCGTGGCCCACGTCGTTGGTGCCCAGGTTGATGACGACGGCGTCCGCCTGGTAGCGGCCGAAGTCCCAGTCGGGCGTGGTGGAGTTGGGGTTGAGCCTGCCGAACTGCTGCTCCAGGCCGACGCATCCGTCGGCCGTCGCGACCAGACAGGCACCGCCCTGGGCCACCTGCGTGTGCTCGACACCCAGCCGTTCACCTATCAACCAGCCATATGCCGTACGGGCGTTCTGCGACGTGGTCGTGCCCACCGTGATCGAATCGCCGACGAACTCGACCAGCTTGGCGGGGGCCGGCGGAGCGAACGTCGTCGCCCCGCTGTCGAGGGCCAGCCCCTGGAACACGGCGTCACCGCGATAGGAGCCCGCGACCACCTGGTAGTTGACCTGGAGCGTGTGGTTGCCGGCCGACAGCGGCGTCGGGGTCAGGTTCACGGTGCCCTTGACGTCGTCGTAGAACTTCACCGGCCCGTTGTCGATACGCGCCCAGAAGTCGATCGTGTTGCGCTGCTTGAGCTTGACCGTCCGGCCGGTGAAGCCGACGCGGTAGTACGCCCCGGCCCAGTACGGCGTGTAGAGGGTGCTGGAGCTCCGGGTGTCCCAGCGGCCGACGAACTTGATGTTGGGGTCGCCGGGCTGTCCGGGAGCGGCGGCCTTGGCGGACACCTCGGCGGCGCTGCCCAGCCGGGCCGCGACGACGGGTGCCAGACGGCCGGCGAACTTGGTGTGGCCCGCCTCGTTGGGGTGGCCGTTGCCGTCCTCGTAGTCGGCGCCGTCGGTGAGCCAGCCCGTGGTGTCGACGTAGTGCACCTTGGTGTCACCGGCGGCGTTGCGGGCGCTGACGGCGGCCCTGGTCTCGGTGACGTAGCGCTTCTTGAGCGTCTGGACGGCGAAGAGCTGGGCTTCGGGGTGCCTGGCGCGCACGTCGCTCAGGAACTTGGTGTACGCCGCCTGGAACGCGGAGCCGGAGACGCCGTGGCCGATGTCGTTGGTGCCGAGGTTGATGACGACCGCGTTCGCCCGGTAGCGGGAGAAGTCCCAGTTCTGGCCGCCGGTGCTGCCGGCCCGGAAGTACTGGCCGCTCAGGCCCGTGCAACCGGACTGGGCGACCAGGCAGTAGCCGGCGCGGGCGATCCGGGTGTGCCGCATCCCCAGCCGCTCGCCGGTCTTCCAGGCGTACGAGTCGAGCGCCAGCCGGTCCGTGAGGGCGCCGGCGGTGATGGAGTCGCCGACGAACTCGACCAGCCCGGACGGCACGGCCGGACTGACCGTGCGCGCGCCGGAGTCCAGGACAAGGCCCTGGAAGACCGTGTCGCCCGACCGGTAGGAGATCCGTAGGGTGTGGGTGCCGGGGGAGAGGGGCTGGGGAGTGAGGTTCACCGTCCCGCGTACGCCCGCGTGGAAGACGTCCGGTCCGCCGTCGACGCTCGTGTAGAAGTTGACGGCGTCCCTGGCCCTGACCTTGACGGTGGTGCCGGTGAAGGCCGTCTGAAGGTACGCGCCGGACCACTGGGGCACGGCCGCGGTGCCCGAACTCGTGTCCCAGCGGCCGACGTAGACGATGTTCGGGTCGGACACCGAGCCGTCGCCCGCCGCTGCCCGCGCCGGCGAACCGCCCGCCCAGGACAGCGACAGAAGGCAGGCGACGAGCGCCGCGGTGAGGAGGAGGGGAAGGGTGCGTCTGGGGTGAGGGGATGTCTGCACGGGGTCCCTTTCACGTGGGGGGTTGGGAGCGCTCCCATGTAGAACTGCGTTTCGAGGGAAGCAATGAAACGGTTCAGCGTCAAGGACTCCTGCGCGGAGTCAGGGGATCCGGTGAAGGGTGTGACGACGTTCACGTCGATGTGGCGGAAAGTGATGAATTCCTTACGCAAGCAGTGCGTAAGTGACGGTAATTCACACGCACTACACCGGAGGTTCACCGTGCGACCGTTCACCCTCAACTACGCCTTTCCCAGAGGGCTTTCCAACGCGGTGACGCCGTATCACTTCGACCCGGCCCGCCAACTCAACGTGCTGCCCGACGGCCGTCCGGCCGTCAGTGATCCGGACCTTCTGCTCGCGGTCGGCACGACGACGTCGACCGCCGGATCCGCGACCCACTTCGACGACTGACGATCCGTGCGCGCATGACCGTACTGATCCTGACGTCCGAGGAGGACGTGACCGCCGACATGGTGGTGGCCGGGCTGCACCGGACGGGGACGCCCGTGATGCGACTGGATCCCGCCGACCTGCCGGGCAAGGCCGTACTGTCCGCCGACTACGCCTACGGCGACTTCGACGGGCACCTGTCGGTCAACGGGCATGTACTCAGCATGGGCGGCCTGCGCTCCATCTGGGTGCGCAGGCCCGGCGAACCGGCCGCGCACGCGGTCGACCCCTCACCGTGGCTGACCGCCGAGACCAGGCAGGCGCTGTACGGGATGCTCCACTCCGCCGCCGCACGGTGGATGAACCATCCGCGCAACGCCGACCAGGCCCGGCTGAAGCCCTGGCAGTTGAGGGTCGCCCACCTCAGCGGCTTCGCCGTGCCGCCGACGGTCATCACCACGGCACCCCGGCTGGCGCGTGATTTCGCCGAGGAGTACCGGGACGTGGTGGTGAAGTCCGCCTCGGGGCCGCCGCCCGGTGACCCCGCGCTGGCCCTGCCCACCACCCTCATCGGCCCCGACGCCGACTTCGGCGCCGTGGCCGCCGGGCCGGCGTTGCTCCAGAAGTACATCCCCAAGCGGGCCGACATCCGGCTGACCTGCGTCGGCTCCCGGCTGTTCGCCGCGCGGAAGACCGCCGAACCCGACCAGGTCGACGGGCGTTACGGGGACACGGGACACGGCTGGGAACCGGTTCCGGTCCCCGAACGCATCGGCAAGTCGGTGCACGAGTACGTCGGTCTGGCCGGACTGGCGTACGCCGCCTTCGACTTCGCCGAGGACGAGGACGGCATCTGGTGGTTCCTGGAGTGCAACCAGGGCGGCCAGTTCGGCTTCGTCGAGCTGGAGACCGGGCAGCCGATCGCGGAGGCGGTCGCGCTGTGGCTGGCCCAGGGCAGGGCGGACCGCCGCACGTCGGACGGCCGCGGGTGAGTCGGGCGGTGGGTCAGGTCCCGGAGTCGCCCACGAGACGGTCGGTGACATGGCGTAGGAATCCTGCCGCGGTGCCGCCGTCGCACACCCGGTGGTCGAAGGTGAGCGAGAGCGTGACGACCTTGCGCACCTCCACGCGGCCGTTCACCGCCCAGGGGCGGTCGGTGATGCGGCCCACCCCGAGCATCGCGGACTGGGGGTGGTTGAGGATCGGTGTGGCCCCGTCGACGTCGAGCGGGCCGTAGTTGTTCAGCGTGAAGGTGCCGCCGGTCCGGTGCTCCAGGGGGAGGGCGTCCTCACGGGCCAGGCCGGTCAGGCGGCCCAGCTCGGCCGCGAGCTCGTCGGGGCCCAGGCGGTGCGCGTCCCGGACCACGGGGACGACCAGACCGCGGGGGGTCTGCGCGGCGAAGCCGAGATGCACCTCGGGCAGGCGCACGATCTCCCTGCGGCCCGTGTCGACACGGGAGTTGAGGTCGGGAAAGGCGGCGAGCCCCGCCAGACACGCCCGCGCGAGCAGCGGCAGCAGGCTGGTGCCGCGGGTGGCACGGGCGGCGAGGAGGCCGGTGGCGTCGGCGTCCGCCCAGATGGTCACGGCGGGGGTGTCGCGGTGACCGCGGAGGTATTTCTCGGCGGTGGCGTCGAGCGGGGTGCGGGTGCCCGGATCCGGCTGGCGGGGCGCTGCGGAGGCTCGTGAGGAGGTTTGCGAGAACGCCCCTGAGGGCGCCCCCGAGGGGGCCGGTGAGGACGTCCCTGAGGCGGCCGGTGAAGGCGCCTGTGAGGACCGGCGTGCCCCGGTCGTCCCGTAGCCCGTGAGTACGGCCCCGGATGCCGGTTCCTCCGACGCGGGGTCCGCCACCGTCAGCAGCGCCGCCCCCACCCGCACGACCTCGCCCGCCCGGCAGTGCAGGGCCGTCACCGTCCCGGCGTACGGACTCGGCAGTGTCACCACCGACTTGGCGGTCTCCACCTCGGCGACGACCTGGTCCTGCTCGACCGTGTCACCTACCGCGACCGTCCACTCAAGCACTTCGGCGTCCGCCAACCCCTCGCCCAGATCGGGCAGATGGAAGGTCCGTTCGGTCGACTCGGTTGCGGTGGGGACGACTTGACGGGCCGACCGCTCCGTTCCGTCGAGCTCGGGCAGCAGCCGACGCAGCGCCTCCAGCACCCGCCCGGTACCCGGCAGATGCGCGCCCTCCAGCAGCGGGGGCGGATACGGGATGTCGAACCCCGTGACCCGCAGCACCGGCGCGACCAGCGCGTCGAAGCACCGCTCCTGCACCCGGGCCGCGATCTCGGCGCCGACCCCGGCGAAGCCCTGCGCCTCGTGCACCACCAGACAGCGGCCGGTGCGGCGGACCGACGCGGTGAGCGTACGGTCGTCCAGCGGGACGAGGCTGCGCAGGTCCAGCACCTCCACGTCCAGGCCCTCGGCCGCGGCCTCGCGGGCCGCCTCCAGGGCGACGGCGACCGACGGGCCGTACGTCACCAGCGTCGCGTCGCTCCCGGGGCGGCGTATCGCGGCCGTGCCGAACGGCTCGGTGCGGATGGGGAGTTGGACCGTCTTCTTGGTCCAGTAGTGGCGCTTCGGCTCCAGGAAGATCACCGGGTCCGGGTCGTCTATCGCCTCGCGCAGCAGGGAGTAGGCGTCCTCGGCCGTCGCAGGTGTCACCACCTTCAGCCCCGCCGTGTGCGCGTAGTACGCCTCGCTGGAGTCGCTGTGGTGCTCCACGCCCCCGATGCCGCCGCCGTACGGGATGCGGACGACCAGGGGCAGCGGGAGCATGCCCCGGGTGCGGTTGCGCATCTTGGCCATGTGGGAGGCGATCTGCTCGAACCCCGGGTAGGCGAACGCGTCGAACTGCATCTCCACCACCGGCCGGAACCCGGCCATCGCCATCCCGACCGCGAGGCCCGCGATGCCGGCCTCGCTGACCGGGGTGTCGAAGCAGCGCCGGTCCCCGAACTCGTCGGTGAGTCCGTCGGTGACCCGGAAGACGCCGCCGAGGCGGCCGACGTCCTCGCCGAAGACCACGACGCGTTCGTCCGCGCCGAGCGCGTCCCGCAGGGCGGCGTTGAGGGCCTGCGCCATCGTCACGCTGGTCGTCATGTCAGCGGCCCTCCGACTCGGCCCGTAGGGCGGCGCGTTGTTCGGTCAGGTGCGGGGGCGGCTCGGCGAAGACGTGGTCGAACAGGGTCTCGGGGTTGAGCTCGGGGTCGGCGGCGAGTCGTGCGCGCAGGTCGGCGGCGTACGCCTCCGCCTCGGCGGCCGCGGCGTCGGCGTCCGCGGCGGTCAGCACGCCCCGCTCGCGCAGGGCTGACTCCAGGCGGGTGATCGGGTCGCGCCGGCGCCAGTGCTCGGCCTCCTCGGCCGGGCGGTAGCGGGACGGGTCGTCGGCGCTGGTGTGCGGGCCCAGGCGGTAGGTGTGCGCCTCCACCAGCCACGGTCCGCCGCCCGCCCGCGCCTCCTCGACCGCCGTACTCAGCACGGCGAGGACGGCCGCGGCGTCGTTGCCGTCCACCTGTTCCGAGCGGACGCCGTAGCCGATGCCCTTGTAGGCCAGGCCCGGGGCCGCGCACTGGGCGGACAGCGGGACGGAGATGGCGTACCGGTTGTTCTGCACGAGGAAGACCACCGGCGCGCGCAGCACGCCCGCCAGGTTGAGCGCCTCGTGGAAGTCGCCCTCGCTGGTGGCGCCGTCGCCGACGAGCGCGAGGGCGACGGTGTCCGTGCCCTTGAGCCGCTCCGCGTGGGCCAGTCCGGTGGCGTGCGCGGCGTGGGTGGCGAGCGGGGTGCACTGCGGCGCGGTGCGGTGGTGCAGCGGGTCGTAGCCGCAGTGGGCGTCGCCGCGCAGCAGCGTCAGCGCCTCGACCGGGTCGATCCCGCGGCTGATCAGCGCGACGCAGTCCCGGTAGGTGGGGAACAGCCAGTCCGTGTCGCGCAACGCGAGCGCGGCGCCGACCTGGCAGGCCTCCTGACCGAGGCTGGACGGGTGGACCGCCAGCCTGCCCTGCCGGGCGAGCGCGGTCGCCTGCTCGTCGAAGCGGCGCCCGAGGACCATCCTCCGGTACGCCGTCAGCAGGGTCTCGGACGACGGCTCCCGGTACGTCCGGTTCGCTTCGTTCGCTGTTCTGTCTTGCGGTGACAGAAGGGAAACCGGAACCTGGGACGGGAGCCAGGGCGAGAGCTCCACCCCATTCCCCGGAGTCGTATGCGTCGGCGTATGACCCATGTTTCCGCCACCCCTTCCTCACGGCTTGTGGCGCTCGGATGATCTCCAGGGCATGTGCTTTCTCAACTGTCCGGCAGATAAGGGAAAGTGAAGCGGAACTGAACACTCCGACGTTCTCGGTAAGAGGTTGGTAAGCGCTTCCTATCTGTCAACCGGGCGTCGTGAAAAGGTAATTCGTACGTCGCTCGCCCTTCCCGAAGCGCCGGGTCAAATTGATCAGCGAAACGCGGCACTGCGGAAGGCAAGTGAACATGTCCGGAGTACGCCCGGGAACACGTCACTACACACTCGTCTGTTCCTCATGCGGAACCCGATACGAGGACGACGGCCTCCTCCTCGACTGCTCCCGTCGGCACGAACCGGCATTCTTGCGCACCGAGTACGAGAGAACCGGAACGCGTGTCGGCGAAAGCACGGGGCTGTTCCGGCACGCCCCGCTGCTGCCGGTGGCGGAGACCTTCCCCGGTGTGCCCGGCCCGGTCGTCCACCGCGCCGAACGCCTCGGCCGCCGTATCGGCCTCGACCGGCTCTGGGTCGCCTTCAACGGGTACTGGCCGGAGCGCGGCGCGCAGCTGCCCACCTGCACGTTCAAGGACCTGGAGGCGTACACGGTGCTGGGCCGGCTGCCCGTCGATCCGCCCGTCCTGGTGATCCCCTCCGCCGGCAACACCGCCGCCGCCTTCGCCTGGGCCGCCACCCGGCACCGGGTGCCCTGTCTGCTCGTCGTGCCCGCCCCCGCCCTGGAGCGGATGCGCTTCCCGGCCCCGCTCGACCCCTGCGTCCGGCTCGTCGTCCTCGACGGCGCCGCCACCTACAGCGACGCCATCGCCTGCGCCGACCTCCTCGCGCGACTCCCCGGCCACCACGCCGAGGGCGGCTGCCGCAACGTCGGCCGCCGCGACGGCCTCGGCACCGTCATGCTGGCCGCCGCCGAGGCGCTGGGCCGGCTGCCGGAGACGTACGTCCAGGCCGTGGGCAGCGGCACCGGGGCCATCGGCGCCCATGAGGCGGCGCGCCGCGTCCGCGCGGACGGCGAGCCGCTGCCGCGCCTGCTGATGTGCCAGAACACCCCCTTCACGCCGCTGTACGACGCCTGGCGGGACGCGGGCCCGGCCCCGGCCCACCGCGAACACGAGCCGCTGGCCCGCGAACTGACCAACCGCCGCCCGCCGTTCACCGTCCGCGGCGGCGTCCGGGACGTGCTCGCCGAGAGCGGCGGCGCCATCCGATGTACCGACAACGAGTCCGCGCTCGCCGCCATGGCGCTCTTCGAGGAGATCGAGGGCATCGACATCGAGCCCGGCGCCGGAGTCGCCCTCGCCGCCCTGGCCGACGCGGTCCGGGACGGACAGGTCCGCCGGGACGAACTCGTGCTCCTCAACATCACCGGCGGCGGCCGCGCCCGCCAGGCCCACGACCTCACGCTGACCCCCGCCGAACCCTGGCTGCGCGTCCCCTGGCCGGGCCGTGACACGGGTCCCCTGTCCGTCGCCGAGCAGGTGCGCCTCCTGCTGACCGGCGCCGTCGCCGTGGCGGAGGGCCGATGACCGACGCACCGGACCTGGACCTTTCCGCCGCGCAGCGCTCGATGTGGTTCGGCCACCGGCTGGACCCGGCGGGCGCCGCCTACAACGTGGGCGAGTACACCGAGATCCACGGGCCCCTCGACCCCCGGCACTTCCGGGCCGCGACAGGTCAGGTCGTGGACGCCACCGAGACGCTGCGGGTCCGCTTCACGGCCGACGACGACACCGTGCGCCAGCGCGTCGAAGCCGAGCCCGACTGGGACCTGCCCGTCATCGACCTCACGGACGAGCCCGACGCCCGGACGGCCGCCCGGTCGTGGATGGCCGCCGACTTCGCCACGCCGTTCGACCTCGACCGGCCCCCGCTCTTCCGGTACGCGCTGCTGAAGCTCGGGGACGCCCACTGGATCTGGTACCAGCGCTACCACCACATCGCCGTCGACGGCTACAGCTGCTCCCTCATCGCCGCCCGTGTCGCCGACGCCTACACCGCCCGGCTCGCCGGCACCCCGCACACCCCGCCCGCCGCGCCGCTCGCCCCACTGGTCGCCGCCGACGGGGCCTACCGGTCCGGTGAACGACACACCGAGGACCAGACCTACTGGACCCGCGCTCTCACCGACCGCCCCGACACCGTGGGCCTGTCCGCACGCCCACCCCAGGTCGCCGCCCGCTTCCTGCGCCGCACGGGTCATCTCCCCGAAGCGGCAGGGGACCTGGTCCACGCCGCCGCCCGGCGTGCGGGCACCCGCTGGTCGCGCGTCGTCCTCGCCGCGACCGCCGCCTATCTGCACCGGCTCACCGGAGCCCGCGACATCGTGCTGGGCCTCGCCGTCACCGCCCGCGAGAGCGAGACCGAACTCGCCACCCCCGGCATGGCATCCAACGTGCTCCCGCTGCGAGTGTCCGTACGCCCCGACACGGCCGCCTTCCACCTCGTACGCCAGACCGCGACGGCCACCCGCGAACTGCTGGCCCACCAGCGGCTGCGCGGCGAGGACCTGCGGCGGGAGCTGGACTGGCCACAGGGCGGGCGGCGGTTCTTCGGGCCCGTCGTCAACATCATGGCGTTCGGGCCGGAGTTGCGCTTCGCCGGGCACCCGACCACCCGCCACAACCTCTCCACGGGCCCGATCGAGGACCTGGCCTTCAACGTGTACGACCGCGCGGACGGCCACGGCATCCGCGTCGACCTCGACGCGAGCCCCGCGCACTACACGGACGCCGAACTCACCTCCCACCACCGGCGGTTCACGCACTTCCTGGAACAGTTCGCCGGGGCCGTGCTCGGTCCCGGCACCCCGGTCGGCCGCGTCGAGACGGCCCTTGCCGGAGAGCACTCACGACTTGTCGGCGCAGACCCGAGCCGGGGCGAGGTGAGCGTGCCCGCCCTGTTCGCGGCCCGCGTCACCGCAGACCCGACGGGCACGGCGCTGCGATCCGCCCTCGGCCAGAGTGAACACGACATCACCTACGGGGAGTTGAACGCCCGCGCCAACCGCCTCGCCCACCGGCTGATCGGCCTCGGTGTCCGCCCGGAGGACCGCGTCGCGGTGCTGATGGGCCGTTCGGACCACCTGGTCGTCGCGCTGCTGGCCGTCCTCAAGGCGGGCGGCGCGTACGTCGGCCTCGATCCACGGGCCCCGGGCGCCCGCACCCGGCGGATCCTCGCCGAGACACGTGCGGCGGTCCTGCTGACGGAGCCGGAGACGGAGGCAGGGGCGGGGGCGGGCGCTCCGGCGGAGGCCGAGTCGACCGCGGACGCCTACGACGGCCCCGTCCTCGTCACCGTCACCGACCCGTCGCTCGCCACCGAGCCGGACACCGACCCCGGACTTCCGATACACCCGGCTCAACTGGCCTACGTCAGCTACACATCCGGCTCCACCGGCACCCCGAAGGGTGTCGCCGTCACCCACCGCGACGTCACCGCCCTCGCCACCGACGCGGCGTTCGAGGGAGGCGCCCACGCGCGCGTGCTGGTGCACTCGCCGACCGCCTTCGACGCGTCCACCTACGAGCTGTGGGTGCCGCTGCTGACCGGCGGCACCGCCGTGGTCGCCGACCCTGAGCAGGACGTGGACGCCGTGGCTGTGGCGCGCCTGACGGGACGGCACGGACTGACGGCGCTGTGGCTCACGGCCGGGCTGTTCCGGCTCGCCGCCGAGGAGGACCCGGGCTGCTTCACGGGACTGCGTCAGGTGTGGACGGGCGGCGAGCCGGTCCCGGCCGCCGCCGTACGCCGGGTGCTCGCCGCCTGCCCGGGGCTGACCGTCACCGACGGCTACGGCCCGACCGAGACGACCACCTTCGCCACGTACCGACCGTGCCCGCCGGGCGTTCCCGTGCCCGACCCGCTCCCCGTCGGCCGTCCGCTGGACGGCATGCGCGCCCACGTCCTCGACGGCGCCCTCCGGCCGGTCCCCACGGGCACGGTGGGGGAGTTGTACGTCGCCGGCCCCGGTGTGGCGCGCGGCTACCTGCACCGACCGGCCGCGACCGCCGAGCGCTTCGTCCCCGACCCCCTCGGCCCGCCCGGCGCCCGCATGTACCGCACCGGCGACCGTGTCCGCCTCACGCCCGACGGCGAACTCGAGTTCCACGGCCGCGCCGACGGACAGATCAAGCTGCGCGGCTTCCGCATCGAGCTCGGCGAGATCGAGACGGCCCTGGCCGAACACCCCGGCGTCGCCCAGGCGGTCGCCGTCATCCGCGAGGACCGGCCCGGCGACCGGCGCATGGTGGCGTACGCCGTCCCCGCCGAGGGCGCGGCACCGACACCGGACGCCCTGCGTGACCGCCTCGCCGCCCGGCTGCCCGACCACATGGTCCCGTCGGCCGTCGTCGTCCTGGAGCGACTGCCGCTGACGGCCAACGGGAAACTCGACCGGGCCGCGCTGCCGGCCCCGCGGGCCGTGACGGCCGCCTCGGCACCCGCGGACGCTGCCGCCGCCCGCACGCCCTGCGAAGAGGTCCTGTGCGGACTGTTCGCCGACGTGCTGGGCCTGCCCGAGGTGGGAGCCGGTGACGGCTTCTTCGCCCTCGGCGGCCACTCGCTGCTCGCGCTGCGGCTCCTCGGCCGTGTCCGCGCCGCGCTCGGCGCCGAGCTGACCCTGCGCGACGTGTTCCGGTCACCCACACCGGCCGGGCTCGCCCGGCTGGTCCACGCGGGGACGGCCGTACGACCACGACCCGGACCTCGAAGGACGGCACACGCCGAGGCGCCGCTGTCCTCCGCCCAGCGGCGGCTGTGGTTCCTGCACCGGCTGGAAGGGCCCGGCGCCGCCTACAACATCCCCCTCGCCGTACGGCTGACCGGCGGGCCGCTCGACGCGGACGCCCTGCGCGCCGCGCTCGCCGACCTGGTCGCCCGGCACGAGATCCTGCGTACCGTGTACCCCGACGCGGACGGGCTCCCCTGTCAGCGGGTGCTGGATGCCGTGCGGCCCGAGCTGCACACCGGCGCCGTCCTTGAGCCCGAACTGCCACAGGCACTACTGGAGTTGGCGTCGGCGGGATTCCGGATCGCCGACGAGACCCCGCTCCGCGCGCACCTCCTCGTCCTCGGCCCCGAGGA
Organism: Streptomyces viridochromogenes; assembly: GCF_001270495.1. Classification (GTDB taxonomy): domain Bacteria; phylum Actinomycetota; class Actinomycetes; order Streptomycetales; family Streptomycetaceae; genus Streptomyces; species Streptomyces viridochromogenes_A. Next base: position 21,760 of record NZ_LGUR01000223.1, on the reverse strand, counting down.
CCATGTACTCCTCCTCGTGCTGCACCACATCGCCGCGGACGGATGGTCCCTGGACCCGCTGCTCCGGGACCTGGCGACCGCGTACCGGGCCCGGGCCGCGGGGCGGGAGCCGGACTGGGCTCCACTGCCCTTCCAGTACGCCGACTACGGCGCCTGGCAACAGGACCTCCTGGGACACGACCAGGACCGTCAGCTCGCCCACTGGCATGAGGCGCTCGCCGGACTCCCCGACGAACTCGTCCTCCCCGCCGACCGCCCCCGTCCGGCCCGCGCCACCCACCGGGGCGGCGACATCCCGGTGCGTCTCGACGCCGACCTGCACCGGCGCCTGCGCGGGCTGGCCGCAGCCACCGGAACGACCGTGTTCATGGCCGTGCAGGCAGGGCTCGCCGCCCTGCTCACCCGCCTCGGCGCGGGCACCGACATCCCGCTCGGCACCCCGGTCGCGGGACGGGCCGACGAGACGCTCGACGACCTGGTCGGCTGCTTCCTCAACAACCTGGTGCTGCGCACCGACACCTCCGGCGACCCGACCTTCCGCCAGCTGCTGGACCGGGTCCGGGAGACCGACCTGGCCGCCTATGCCCACCAGGACCTGCCGTTCGAGCACCTGGTGGAAGCCCTCAACCCGCCGCGCTCGCTCGCCCGGCACCCGCTCTTCCAGGTGATGCTCGCCTTCCGGCCCTCCACCGACCCGGGCCTCGACCTGCCGGGTCTGCGCGCTCGGAACCTGTCGGTCGAGACCGGAGCGACGAAGGTCGACCTGACCTTCAACCTCGGCGAGCGGCGCACCGCCGACGGATCCCCGGATGGCATCGACGGCGTCCTCCAGTACAGCGCCGACCTCTTCGACCGCCGTACGGCCGAGGAGCTGGCCGCCCGTCTGGAGCGGCTGCTGCGGGCCGCCGTCGACGACCCGGACCGGGCGATCGGCGCGCTCGACATCCTCGCGGTCGGCGAACGGCACCGGCTGCTCGCCGAGTGCAACGACACGGCACGGGAGATCCCGGACACCACCTTCCCCCGGATGTTCGAGGAGCAGGCCGCACGGACGCCGGACGCGGTGGCGGTCGAGGACGCCGGCGTTCGCCTGACGTATCGGCAATTGGCCGAGCGGGCCGAGCGGTTGGCGCGGGTGCTGACCTCGTGCGGTGCCGGGCCGGGGCGATTCGTCGCCTTCTCGCTGCCTCGCTCGGTCGACCTCGCGGTCGCCGTGCTGGCCGTCCTCAAGGCGGGCGCCGCCTATCTGCCGCTGGATCCCGAGCACCCGGCCGAGCGCACCGCCTACGTGCTCTCCGACGCCGCCCCGGTGTGCCTGATCACCCGGGACCGGCCGCACTCCGTGGACTGTCCCGTCGTATCCCCGGACGCCGTACCGGAGGACGCCGACGCGGGCCTGCCCCTCGTCGACGCCCGGCCCGCCGACCCCGCCTACCTGATCTACACCTCCGGCACCACCGGGCGCCCCAAAGGTGTCGTCGTCGAGCACCGCAACCTCACCACCTACGTGGCCCGGTGCGTCGAGGCGTACCCGAGTCTGCGGGGCGCCTCGCTCCTGCACGCCACCATGTCGTTCGACGCGACCGTGACCACCCTGCACGGGGCACTCGCGGCCGGCGGGCGCGTGCACATCGCCGCCTTCCACGAGGCCGGTGCCGCGCCCCTGCCCGGCGGCTACGGCTTTCTCAAGGCCACGCCCAGCCACCTCCCCCTGCTCTCCGCGCTCCCGCACGACCTGTCGCCCGGCGAGGAGTTCATGCTCGGTGGCGAGGCACTCGTGGGAGAGGCCCTGCGCGAGTGGCGCCGTGCGCACCCGCATGTACGGCTGATCAACCACTACGGTCCCACCGAACTCACCGTCGGCTGCACCGATCACCGCATCGAACCCGGCGACGACCTCCCGACGGGACCCGTGCCGATCGGCCGGCCCATGTGGAACACCCGCGCCTACGTGCTCGACACACACCTGAACCCGGTACCGGCCGGCGTCGAGGGCGAGTTGTATGTGGCCGGCGACCATGTGGCGCGCGGCTACTGGAATCGTCCGGGCCTGACCGCCGAGCGTTTCGTCGCCGCCCCCTTCGGGCCCGCCGGTGAGCGCATGTACCGCACCGGCGACCTCGCCGTGCGTCGCCCCGACGGAACCCTGGAGCTGCGGGGGCGTGCCGACGGCCAGCTCAAGATCCGGGGGCTGAGGATCGAGCCCGGGGAGATCGAGGGTGTGCTGACCGCCCATCCGGCCGTCATCCAGGCCGCAGTGGTCGTGCGGGAGGAGGACGCGGGCCGTGTCCGGCGTCTCGTCGGGTACGTCGTCGGCGCCGGCGAGGCCGACCTCCCGGCCGTGAGCGCTCACTGCGCCCGCCACCTGCCCGCCCACATGCTGCCCGAGGCGCTGGTGCCGCTGGCCGCCCTGCCGATGACCGGCAACGGGAAACTGGACCGCGCGGCCCTGCCCGAGCCCGCCCGTGCCTCGGCGGCGGCGGGTACGGGCCGCGCGCCGCACACCCCGGAGGAGAGGGCGCTCCGGGAACTCTTCGCCGAGGTCCTCGGCGTGGCGGACGTGGGCGTCGAGGACGGCTTCTTCGACCTCGGCGGCGACAGCATCACCTCGATCCATCTGGTGAGCCGCGCGCTCGCCGCGGGGCTGCGCCTCACCCCACGTGATGTGTTCGAGCAGCGGACCGTGGCCGCGCTCGCGGCGCTGGCGGCGGCCCGCCCCGCGCCCGGCACTCCGCCCCCGGACCGGGAACCGGCGTTCGGTGAGCTGCCCCTCACCCCGGCCCTGCACCGGTTGCGTGAACGCGGCGGTCCGATCGGCTCGTTCAGCCAGTCCGTCCTGCTCGTCACGCCCGCCGACGCCGACGAGCAGCGACTGACACGCGTGCTCCAGGCCCTCGTGGACCGCCACGACGCCCTGCGGATGCGGATACGTATGCGGACAGGGACGCGGTTGAGCGCTGATGACTGGACGGCCGAGATCATGCCGCCGGGCAGTGTCGACGCGGGCGCGCTGTTGGAGCGGGTTCCCTCGTCCGACGCCATGCCCGGCCCCGGGGTCGGTCCTCAACTGAACCCGACTGAGGGCCAGTTGCTGCGAGCCGTGTGGTTCGACGCCGGACCCGCCCGATCCGGACGCCTCCTGCTGACGATCCATCACCTCGCCGTGGACGGCGTCTCCTGGAACATCCTCCGCACCGACCTGGTGGCCGCCTGGCGCGCGGAGGAGCCGCCCCCGCCCGGTACGTCCTTCCGGCAGTGGGCCCTGCTGCTGGAGCGCGCGGCACTGGAGCGGGCGGCCGAACTCGACCTATGGCAACGGGGGTTGGGCACCCCTGACGCGCACGCCGGGCGACTCCTCGGCAGCCGACGGCCCGACCCGGCGGTGGACACGGTCGGCGCCATGCGCCACCTCTCCCGGGAACTCCCCGCCGACGTCACCGCCGAGCTGCTCACCACCGTCCCGGCCGCCTTCCACGCGGGCCCCGAGGACGTGCTGCTCGCCGCGCTGGCCGCCGCCTTCGCCCGCCGGACGAGCCACCGGGCCGTCCTGCTCGACATCGAGCGGCACGGTCGGGAGGAGATCACCGACGGCGTGGACCTGTCACGCACGGTGGGGTGGTTCACCAGCGTCGTGCCGGCCCGGCTCGACCTCGCCGACGTGGACCTGGACGATCGGGCCCAGGTCCTGAAGAGCGTCAAGGAGCAGCTGCGGTCCGTACCCGACCACGGGATCGGACACGGACTGCTCCGGCACCTCAACCCCGACACCGGCCCGGTCCTGGCCGCGCTCCCGGCGCCCGAGATCGGCTTCAACTATCTGGGCCGTACGAACCGGGAGGCCGGTGCCGACTGGTCGGTGGCCCCCGAGACACCCCCGGGCCTGGGCGCGGCCCACGACCCCGCCCTGCCCGTCGCCCACGGCCTGGAGATCACCGCCGTGACCACCGGCGACGGCAGGCTCACCGCCACCTGGTCGTGGGCCCCCGGCATCTGGTCCGAGGGCGACGTCAGTGCCCTCGCCGACCTGTGGTGCGCGGAACTGGCCGCTCAGGCCGACGGCCGTCCGGCGGGCGGGCACACCCCGTCCGACCTGCCCCTGGTGGCCCTGTCCCAAGCAGAGATCGACGAACTCGAAGCCGAGTTCGGAAGCGAGTGGAGGTAACCCACGGTGACGCGGTCCGGAATCGCCGACATCCTGCCCCTGTCGCCGCTACAGGAAGGCCTGCTCTTCCACGCGCTGTACGACGACGAGCACGGCCCGGATGTCTACGCCGCCCAGCAGATCCTGGAGCTGACCGGCCCCGTGGACCCGGCGGCCGTCCGCGCCGCCGGGCAGGCCCTGCTCGACCGGCACCCCAACCTGCGCGCCTGCTTCCGCCGCCGGGAGACCGGGGCGCCCGTGCAGATCGTGCCGACGGACGTCGAACTCCCCTGGGCCGAGGCGGACTTGTCGGAGCTCGGCGAGGACGAGCGGGACAAGGAATGGGAGCGGTTGCTGGACGAGGAGCGCACCCGCCGTTTCGACCTGGCGAAACCCCCGCTCATCCGATACCTGCTGGTCCGCTTCGACGCCGACCGGTACCGCCTCGCCGTCACCAACCATCACATCCTGCTGGACGGCTGGTCGAAGCAACTGCTGGTACGTGAGTTCAGCGCCCTGTACGCGGGCGAGCACCCGACGTCCCTGCCCGCTGCGCCCGCCTACCGCGACTACCTCGCCTGGCTGGCCCGGCAGGACCGGGACGCGGCGGAGGCGGCCTGGCGTGACGCCTTGGACGGCGTGACCGAGCCCAGCCTCCTCGCTCCCGCCGCACATGCCCCGGCCACCGCTGATGTCGCCAACCCCGCGACCCTCCTGCCGGCCGAACTCGTCGTCGAACTCCCCGAAGAGCTGACCCGGGCCGCCGAGACCACGGCGCGCTCCCTCGGGATCACCCTCAACACTCTCGTCCAGGGCGCCTGGGGTGTGCTGGTCGGCCGCCTCACCGGCCGCACCGACGTCGTCTTCGGGCAGACGGTGTCCGTCCGCCCGCCCGAGCTGCGGAACATCGCCACGATGGTCGGCTTCTGCATCAACACCGTCGCCACCCGGGTGAGCTGGAACGACAGCGGAACCGTCGCCGACCTCCTCACCGCCCTCCAAGACCGGCAGACGGGCCTGCTCACGCACCAGCACCTGGGTCTCGCCGACATCCGGCGGGCCACCGGTACCGGCGGCGAACTCTTCGACACCCTGCTCGCCTTCGAGAACCACCCCGGCGCCGCGAGCCCCAAAGCCGCCTCCTCCCCGGTCACCCAGCTGCCCGGCCGCGACGCCACCCACTACCCGCTGACCCTCGCCGTCCTGCCCGCCCGACGCCTCGCCCTGCGGCTGTCGTACCGCCCCGACCTGTACGACGAGACCGGCGCGCGCACCCTCCTCGACCGCTTCGCCCTCACCCTCGAAACCCTGGCCACGGACCCGTCCCGGCGCCTGAGCGACGTGGAGGTCCTGCTGCCGGGGGAGCGGGAGCGACTGCTCGGCGAGGCTCCGGATCCGGCGGCGGTCCCCGTTCCGGATCCGGTTCCGGCCAGGGAGACCGGGGAGGCCGCCACCCTGCCCGAGCTGTTCGCGCGCCAGGCTGCCCGCACCCCGGGTGCCACCGCCGTGGTGCACGACGGCACCCGCCTCACCTACGCCGAACTCGACGCCCGTGCCGAGCGCCTGGCCCGGGTGCTCGCGGCACACGGCGCGGGCCCCGAACGACTGGTGGCGCTCGCGCTGCCCCGCTCCGCCGAGCTGGTGGTGGCCATCCTCGCGGTGCTCCGGACCGGCGCCGCGTACCTGCCGATGGACCCCGAGTATCCGGCGGACCGCCTGGCCTTCATGTTGGCCGACGCGGCACCGGTCCTGCTCCTGACGACCGGCGAGAGGGCGGCCGACCTGCCCGCCTCGCAGGTCCCGGTGCTCACACTCGACGAACCGATCCCCGAAGCGGTCCCCGTCACCCCGCACGTGACGGGCGATCACCTCGCCTACGTCATCTACACGTCCGGCTCCACGGGACAGCCCAAGGGCGTCGCCGTACCGCACCGGAACGTGGTCCGACTGTTCGAGTCGACCCGGCACTGGTTCGACTTCGGTCCCGACGACGTGTGGACGCTGTTCCACTCCTACGCCTTCGACTTCTCCGTCTGGGAGCTGTGGGGAGCGCTGCTGCACGGCGGCACGCTCGTGGTCGTGCCGTTCGAGGTCAGCCGTGAACCGGAGGCGTTCCTGCGGCTGCTCGCCCGCGAACGGGTCACGGTGCTGAACCAGACGCCGTCGGCCTTCGGGGAACTGCTGCGCGTCGGCGTCCCCGACGACCTGACCCTGCGGTACGTCGTCTTCGGCGGCGAGGCACTCGACCCCGCCCTGGTGGCCGAGTGGTACACACGGCACCCGCACGGCGCCCCCGTCCTGGTGAACATGTACGGGATCACGGAGACCACCGTCCATGTCACCGGACTCCCGCTGACGCCGGGCAGGCCGGACGGGATCGGCCGGACCATTCCCGACCTGCGCGCCTACGTCCTGGACGGTGCCCTGCGCCTCGTACCGCCGGGCGTGACAGGCGAGTTGTACGTGGCCGGCGCGGGTGTGGCGCGCGGCTATCTCGGCCGGCCGGGCTTGACGGCCGGGCGGTTCGTGGCGGACCCGTTCGCTGGCCCGGGTGAACGCATGTACCGCACGGGCGACTTGGCGCGCTGGTCGGCCGACGGGGACCTGGAGTACGCGGGCCGGGCCGACGACCAGGTCAAGATCCGCGGCTTCCGCATCGAACTCGGTGAGGTGGAGGCGGCGCTCGCCGATCACCCCGACGTCGCACAGGCGGTCGTTCTCGTCCGGGACGGGCGCCTGGTCGCCCACGTCGTCGCCGACACCGACCCCACCGTCCTCGACCCCACGGAACTGCGCCGGCACGCGGCCCGGTCGCTGCCGGACCACATGGTGCCCTCGGCCGTCGTCGTCCTGGACCGACTGCCGCTGACCGCCAACGGCAAGCTCGACCGCGCCGCCCTGCCCGCCCCCACCCCCGCGTCGGGTTCCGCGACGGGGGCCGGGCGCGCGCCGCGCACCCCGCAGCAGGAGATCCTGTGCGGTCTGTTCGCGGACGTCCTCGGCCTCGACCCGCACCAGGTCGGCGCCGACGACGGCTTCTTCGCCCTCGGCGGTGACTCCCTGCTCGCCATGCGACTGGTCGACCGGATCAGGGCCGTGCTCGGCACCGCACTGCCCGTACGGGCGGTCTTCGAGGCCCCGAGCCCCGCCGGACTCGCGGCCCGTGCGAGCGACGTCCAGGACGAGCGACGCCCCGAACTCGCCCGCCGGGACCGGCGTCCCGGCCCGCTGCCGCTGTCGTACGCCCAGCAGCGCCTGTGGTTCATGAGCCGCCTCGACGGCGGACACACCACCTACACCGTGCCATGGGCGCTGCGCGTCACCGGCCCGCTCGACCACGAGGCACTGCGGGCGGCCCTCGGTGACGTCGTGGCCCGCCACGAGCCGCTGCGCACGCTGTACCCGGACGTCCAGGGCACCCCGCACCAGCGGATCCTGCCCCCGGACGGGACACGGCCGCCCCTGCCGGTCGTCCCCGCCACCGAGGCCGAACTCCCCGCCCTGCTCACCGGGTCGGCCGGACACCGCTTCGCCCTCGCCACCGACCTCCCCCTGCGCGCGACCCTGTACCGCCTCGCACCCGACACCCACGTCCTGCTGCTCCTCGCCCACCACATCGCGGTGGACGGCTGGTCCATGGCACCGCTGATGCGCGACCTGGAGACGGCGTATGCGGCACGGTGCGCGGGTCACGCCCCGCAATGGCCCCAACTGCCGGTCAGCTACGCCGACTTCGCCTGCTGGCAGCGTGACCTGCTCGGACCGGAGGGCGCGGCGGACAGCCTGATGTCGCGTCAGATCGAGTTCTGGAAGCAGTCGTTGAGCGGTGCTCCGGAGGAACTCCCCCTCCCCGCCGACCGTCCCAGGCCCGCCGAACCCAGCGGCCGAGGCGGCCGTGTCGCCCTCACCCTCGACGCCGACCTGCACGCCGGCCTCGCCGATCTCGCCGCCTCCTCACGCGTCACCCTGTTCATGGTGCTCCAGGCCGGGCTCGCCGCGCTGCTGACCCGGCTCGGCTCTGGCACCGACATCCCCGTCGGCACGCCCGTCGCGGGACGGACCGACGACAGGCTCGACGACCTCGTCGGCTTCTTCGTCAACAGCCTCACCCTGCGTACCGACACCTCCGGCAACCCCACCTTCCGCGAACTCCTGAACCGCACCCGGGACTTCGACCTGTCCGCCTACGCCCACCAGGACGTGCCGTTCGACCTCCTCGTGGACGCGATCAGCCCCGAACGCTCCCTCGCCCGCCACCCCCTCTTCCAGGTCATGCTGGCTTTCACCGGCCACACCACCGAGCCCGCCCTCTCCTTGCCCGGACTCCGCGTCGCCCGCGAGCCGGTCGAGACGGGTGCCGCCCGCTTCGACCTGTCCCTGTACCTCACCGAGCACCGCCACGCCGACGGCTCCGCGGCGGGCATCGACGGCGTCGCCGAGTACAGCACCGACCTGTTCGACCCCGGCACCGCCCAGCACCTCGTCCACCGACTCGTCCGGGTCCTGTCCACCGTCGCCGCGCACCCCGACCGGCGCCTCGGCGACATCGACCTCCTGGACGCCGAGGAAGTGCGGCGCCTCGACGAGTGGAACGGTACGCGGACCGAGGGAAACGGTACGCAGACCGAGCCGCCTGCCGCGTCCGTGGCCGAGCTGTTCCGTCAGCAGGTGCGCCGGACGCCCGAAGCCCCCGCCCTCAACCAGCTGTCGTACGCCGAACTGGACGCGCGTGCCGATCGGTTGGCCCGCCTGCTCACCGGGCGCGGCATCGGCCCGGGTGACGTGGTGGCGGTGGTGCTGCCGCGCTCCGTGGACCGGATCGTCGCGATCCTGGCCGTGGCGCTGACCGGTGCCGCGTTTCTGCCGGTGGACCCCGGGCTGCCGCGTGAGCGCATCGACTTCATGCTCGACGACGCCCGGCCGGCGTATGTCCTCGACGACATCGCCCCGGACGGCGCACCGGGCGAGATTCCGGACACGTATCACCCGGACCAGGCCGCGTACGTCATCTACACCTCCGGCTCGACGGGTGTGCCGAAGGGCGTCGTCGTCGGGAACCGGGGCCTCGCCGCCCTCGCCCGGACCCAGATCGAGCGCTTCGGCCTCGACGCGGCGTCCCGGGTGCTGCAGTTCTCCGCGCCCGGATTCGACGCCTCGGTGATGGAACTGCTCATGGCGTTCGCTTCGGGCGGGACGCTGGTGGTCCCGCCCGAGGCCGGCCCACTGGTCGGCGCGCCGCTCCAGCGGATCCTGACGGACGAGTCGATCACCCACGCCCTCATCCCGCCCGCCGCCCTCGCGACACTGCCCGCGAGCGACCTCCCCGAACTGCGCACCCTGGTCGTCGGTGCCGAAGCATGCCCGGGAGAGCTGGTCGCCCGCTGGTCCCCGGGCCGGCGCATGGCCAACGCCTACGGTCCGACCGAGTCGACGGTGTGCGCCACGATCAGCGTGCCCCTCTCCGGCGACGAGGCGCCGCCCATCGGCCGCCCGGTCACCGGGACCCGAGCCCATGTGCTGGACGCCTGGCTGCGACCGGTCCCGCCGGGTGTGGTGGGCGAGTTGTATCTCGCGGGCGTGGGTGTGGCGCGCGGCTATCTGGGCCGGCCGGGCCTGACGGCCGGGCGGTTCGTGGCGGACCCGTTCGCTGGCCCGGGTGAACGCATGTACCGCACGGGCGACTTGGCGCGCTGGTCGGCCGACGGGGAGCTGGAGTACGCGGGCCGGGCCGACGACCAGGTCAAGATCCGCGGCTTCCGCATCGAGCCGGGCGAGATCGAGGCCGTACTGTCCCGGCACCCGCAGGTCGGGCACGTCGCCGTCGTCGTACGGGAGGACGAGCCCGGAGAGCGACGCCTGGTCGCGTACGTCGTACCGGAAGCCCCCGCATCGCCCCCGGAACCGGCGACGCTGCGGCAGCACGCCGAGCAGGCACTGCCCGACTACATGGTGCCGTCGGCCGTGGTCGTCCTCGACGCACTGCCGCTGACCCCCAACGGCAAGCTCGACCGCAAGGCCCTGCCCCTGCCCGTCCCCGCGCCGGCCGCGCCGCCCACCGGCAAGTCCGCCGCGTCACCTGCCGAGCAGGTACTCGCCGAGCTCTTCCGTGATCTGCTGAAGCTGTCGGAAGTTCCGTTCGACCGGGGCTTCTTCGCGCTGGGCGGGGACAGCATCTCGTCGATTCGGTTGGTGAGCCGGGCGGCTGAGGCGGGTGTGGTGATCAGCCCGCGGGACGTCTTCGAGCATCAGACCGTCAGCGGGCTCGCGGCGGTGGCCCGGGGCCCGGTGGGGGCAGCCCGCGCCGAGGACGACGGAGTCGGCGCCCTGCCGCTCACCCCCGTGATGCGGTGGCTGCTGGAGCGCGGCGGGCCCATCGACCGGCTCAGCCAGTCCGTCCTCCTGACCGTCCCGGCGGGCGCCGAACTGCCGCGCCTGACCGAGGCGTTGCAGGCCCTGATCGACCACCACGACATGCTGCGGTCCCGTCTCACCGCGTCCGGTGAACTCGACGTCGGCCCGGCCGGCCGCCTGCGCGCCGCCGAGCTGCTCGACCGACGGGACGTGCGGGACGCGCGGGACGGCGCCGGTGGTGACCTCGACTCGGCGGTGAGGGAGGAGTTCGAGCGGGCCGTGGGGCTGCTCGATCCGGCTGCCGGGGCGATGGCGCGGGCGGTGTGGTTCGACCCCGGACCGGAGCGCGCCGGGCGCCTGCTGCTCGTCGTGCATCACCTGGCCGTGGACGGGGTGTCCTGGCGGATCCTCGTACCCGACCTCGAAGCCGCGTGGTCGGCGGTATCCGCGGGGCGGGTGCCGAAGCTGCCGCCGGTCGGCACGTCGTTCCGCCGCTGGTCCGCGCTCCTCGGCGAGGAGGCGCGCAGGCCCGCCCGGGTCGCCGAGGCCGCGCTGTGGCGCCGCATGCTCGCCGCCCCTCGCACCGCGCTCGGCACCCGTCCGCTCGACCCCGCCCGGGACACCGCCGCGACCACCCGCTCGCTGCGCCGCACCCTGCCACCCGAGGCGACCGCGCCGCTGCTCACGACCGTCCCGTCCGCGTTCGGCACCGGCACCCAGGACGTCCTGCTCACCGGCCTCGCCCTGGCCGTCGCCGACCGGCAGGGCGCCCCGCACGTCCTCGTCGACATCGAGGGACACGGACGCGAGGAACTGGCGCCCGGCCTCGACCTGTCGCGCACCGTCGGCTGGTTCACCTCCCTCTACCCGGTCCACCTCGACCTGGACGGCATCGATCTCCCCGACGCCCTCACCGCGGGCCCCGCCGCCGAGACGGCGGCCCGGCGCATCGGTGAGCGGCTGCGCGAACTGCCCGACCACGGCGCCGGGTTCGGCCTCCTGCGCCACCTCAACCCCGAGACGGCACCCGGCCTCGCCGAACACCCCGCCCCGGAGATCGGCTTCAACTACCTGGGCCGGTTCACCGCACCCGACAACACGGGCGAGTGGACCTTCGCCCCCGAGTCGTCCGCGCTCGGCGGCGGCGTCGACCCCGGCCTCGGCGCCGCGCACGCCCTCGACCTCAACGCCGTCGTCCAGGACTCCGACGACGGGCCCCGGCTGGTGGCCGACTGGTCCTGGGCCGACGGGGTGCTGACCGAGGCGGAGGTACGGGACCTGGCGGACGCCTGGTTCGTGGCGCTCGCCGCGCTCGCCGAGCGGGCCGCCTCCGGCGCGCGGGCCGTGCCGCCGACCGACGACGAGCTCTCGCTGGACGAACTCGACGAACTCGCCGCGGGCCTCGACGGCTAGCCCGACCAGAAGGACAGCACAGCACATGACCACCCAGCCCGCGCAGATCGACGTCCTCCCCCTGACCCCCCTCCAGGAAGGTCTGCTCTTCCACGCCCTGTACGAGCACGAGCGGAACGCCCGAGACGCCCGGGACGTCTACCTGGTCCAGTTGGTCTTCGAACTCGACGGCACCGTGGACCCCGACCGGCTCCGCACAGCCGCCCAGGCCCTGCTGGACCGACACCCCACGCTCCGGGCGGCCTTCCGGCGCCGCCGCGCAGGCCAGCCGGTCCAGGTCGTGCCGCGCCGGGCGACCCTGCCATGGACCGAGGCCGAACTGACCGGCCCCGGCATCGACACCGAGCAGGAGTGGGCCCACCTGCTGGACGAGGACCTGGCCCGCGGCTTCGACCCGGCCACGCCCCCGCTGATCCGCTGCACCCTGGCCCGCACCGGCGAGCGACGGCACCGCCTGCTCCTCACCCACCACCACATCCTGCTCGACGGCTGGTCGGTCTCCGTCCTGCTGCGCGAACTCCTCGCCCTGTACGAGGCCGACGGCGACCCCACCGCGCTGCCGCCCGCCCCGCCCTACCGCACCTTCCTGGACTGGCTGGCCGCCCGGGACCGTACGGCCGCCGAGACCGCCTGGCGGGAGGCGCTGGCCGGAGTCACGGAACCCACCCGCCTCGCCCCGCACGCCCCGGACGGCCGGGGTTCCGGCGACCTGGCACAGGCCCGCACCGAGCTCTCCCAGGAGACCGGCACGGCCCTCTCCGCGCTGGCCGCCCGCCTCGGCGTCACCGTGAACACCCTGGTCCAGAGTGCCTGGGCGATCCTGCTCAGCCGGATGACAGGCCGCGACGACATCGTGTTCGGCGCCACCGTCTCCGGGCGCCCCGCCGAACTGCCGGGCGTCGAGTCGATGGTCGGCCTGTTCATCAACACCATTCCCACGCGGATACGCCTCCGCCCCGACGAACCCCTGGCCGGACTGCTGCGCCGGGTCCAGGAGGGATACGTCCGCCTGCTCGACCACCACCACCTCGGCCTCGCCGACATCCAGCGCGCGGCCGGCACGTCCGAACTCTTCGACACACTCGTCGTGTTCGAGAACTACCCGATGGACCGGCAGCAGTCGGACGACGCCGGCCGTATGCGGGTCGTGGGCACGGGCGGACGCGACGCGACCCACTACCCCGTGACCCTGGTGGCGGTGCCGGGGCCCCGCCCGCGCTTCCGACTCGCCTACCGCCCCGACCTCTTCGACGCCGACTGGGCCCACGCCACCCTCGACCGTCTCGTACGCCTCCTGGAGGCCATGGCGGCCGACCCCGACCTCCCGCTCGGTCGCGTCGCACTCGCGCGGCACGAGGAGCACCCCGGCCCGTCCCCCGCCCCGGCGACCCGCACCCTCACCGACCTGTGGGCGGCCCAGGTCGCGGCCACGCCGGACGCGGAGGCCGTGCTGGACGGCGAGGTCCGGCTGACGTACCGCGAACTCGACGACCGGGCGGCACGGTTGGCCCGGCGGTTGGCGGCCCTGGGCGCCGGGCCCGAGCGGGTCGTCGGTATCGCGCTGCCCCGCACGGCGGACCTGGTCGTCGCCGTCCTCGGCGTCCTGAAGTCCGGAGCCGCCTATCTCCCGCTCGACCCCGCCTATCCGCGCGAGCGCCTCGCGTACATCGTCGGGGACGCCCGGCCGGTGGTCGTCCTCGCCACGGAGGAGACAGCCGGGGTACTGCCCGGGGAAACGCCCGTCTTCACGGGCGACGCAACGCACCATCAAATGCCTTCCGCCTCACCGGCGTTGTCCCCCGACGCCCTGGCCTGCGTCATCTACACCTCCGGCTCCACCGGTCGCCCCAAAGGCGTCGCGGAGACCCACGGCGGCATCGTCGAGTTCGTCGAGTGGACGCACGACGCGTTCGGACCCGAGCGGCTGTCCAGGGTGCTGCTCTCCACCTCGCTCAACTTCGACGTGTCCGTGTTCGAGATCTTCTCCCCGCTGCTGTGCGGGGGCCGTATCGAGATCGTCGAGAACCTGCTGGCGCTCACCACGTCGGGCGGCCGGGACGCGACCCTCGTCAGCGGGGTGCCCTCGGTCATGGCCACGGTCGTCGCCGACCGGCCCGCCATCTCTCCCCGAGTCGTCGCGCTCGGCGGCGAGCCCATCCCCGAACGACTCCTCGCCGACCTTCAAAGAGCCTTCCCCGAGGCCCGGATCGTCAACTTCTACGGACCCACCGAAGCCACCATCTACGCGACCGCCTGGCAGTCCGACCTCGACCCCCACCCCAAGAACGGTTCGCCGCCCCTGGGCGGCCCGCTCGCCCGCAACCGCCTCCGCCTCCTTGACCAGGCCCTTCAGCCGGTGCCCGACGGAATGACGGGGGAGCTGTACATCGCGGGCGGCGGACCCGCCCGCGGCTACCTCGGCCGACCCGGCCTGACCGGGCAGCGCTTCGTGGCCGACCCGTACGGCGGGCCGGGGGAGCGCATGTACCGCACGGGCGATCTGGCGGTGCGCGACCCCGACGGACAGCTGCGTTTCCTGGGCCGGGCCGACCACCAGGTGAAGGTCCGCGGCTTCCGCGTCGAACTCGGCGAGATCGAAGCGGAGTTGGCCGCCCATCCGTCCGTGACCAAGGCGGCGGCGACCGTGCACGAGGACGCGCGCGGCGAGAAGCAACTGATCGCGTACGCCGTACCGGCCGCGCGAGGGGCCGCCGAGACGGACGTACTGAAGGCGCACCTGGCCCGGCACCTGCCCGCCCACATGGTCCCCTCGGCGATCGTCGTCCTCGACGCACTGCCGCTCACCGCCAGCGGCAAACTGGACCGCACCGCCCTGCCCGCCCCCGGCACCCCGGCCCCCGCCCGCAGCGCCCCGCGCACCGAGCGCGAGGAGAAGCTGCGCGCGCTCGTCGCCGACGTCCTCGGCCTCGACCCGGCCCGGGTCGGCGTCCACGACAGCTTCTTCGACCTCGGCGGACACTCCCTCCTGGTCCCCAGGCTGACCACCCGGATCCGGACCGAGCTCGCCGTCGAACTCCCCGTGCCGGCCGTGTTCGAGACACCGACCGTGGCCGCGCTGGCCCGCCGGACGACCGGCGGCCCGGACCGGGAGACGGGCACCGGCGGCGGAACGGCCGCTCTCGGCCCTCTGCTGCCCCTGCGCACCCGCGGCGACCGCGAGCCGCTCTTCTGCCTCCCGCCGGCCTCCGGCCTGGCCTGGGGCTTCGCCGGGCTGACCCGGCATCTCGACACCGACCGCCCGCTGTACGGACTTCAGTCCCGTGGTCTGGTGCCGGGGGAGAAGCGGTCGGAGAGCCTCGCCGAGACGGTCGCCGCACACACGGCGCGGATCCGCGAGATCCAGCCCGCGGGCCCGTACCACCTGCTCGGCTACTCCATGGGCGGCCTCGTCGCCCACGCCGTCGCCACGACGCTGCAGGCGGCGGGGGAGCGGGTCGCGCTGCTGGCCCTGCTCGACTCCTTCCCCGGCGCGTGGACGAGTCAGGGCCCGCGCCCCACCGACCGGCCCGCGGTGCTCCGAGGTCTCCTCGCCATCCTCGGACGAGAAGTCCCCGCGCAGGACGACGAACTGACGGACCGTCGGTTCGCCGAGCTCGTGCGCCGCGTACCCGACCTCCCCGGCAGCCTCGACGATGCCGAACTCGCGGCCCTGGTCGAGGTGACGGCGAACAACCGGCGCCTGCTGGAGGAGTTCGACCCCCTGCCGTACGACGGCGACCTGCTGCTCTTCTCCGCCGCCCGGGATCCCGACGCGCACCCGGACCGGCACACGGCCTGGCAGCCGTACGTGCGAGGGCGCGTCCACTCTCACGACATCCCCTGCACCCATGGTGAGATGACCCGCCCGGGACCGCTGGACCTGATCGGCCCCCGGCTCGCCCGACAACTGCGCACCGCCGCACCCGACCCCACCCACAGGAGGAACCCCGCATGAGCACCAACCCCTTCGACGACGACACGCTTGAGCACTACGTCCTCGTCAACGACGAGGGCCAGCACTCCCTGTGGCCCGCCTTCGCCGACGTACCGGCCGGCTGGACCGTCGTGCACGGTGCCGCGAGCCGGCAGTCCTGCCTGGACTACGTTGAGGAGCACTGGACCGACATGCGTCCCAAGAGCCTCATCCGGGCCATGGGCGCATAGGGAACAGCGGAAACGGGAGGAAAACGGGATGACCACACGGCGGACGATCGCGCCGGAAGAGCTCGACACGCTGAATCTGGCCGATCCGCGGCTGCACGCCGAGAGTGACCTGTCCGCCGTGTGGCGCCACTTGAGGGAGCATCGGCCGGTCCACTGGAACCCGGCGACCGACACCGCCCCGGGCTTCTGGGTGGTGTCCCGGCATGCCGACGTCACCTCCGTGTACCGGGACAGCACACGCTTCACCTCCGAGGGCGGCAACGTCCTGGAGACCCTGCTCGCCGGCGGCGACACCGCGGCCGGGCGCATGCTCGCCATCACCGACGGGGCGAAGCACACGGGGCTGCGCCGCCTCCTGATGTCCGCGTTCTCGCCACGGGCCCTGGAGCCGATCGTGGAGAGCGTGCGGCGCACCGTGACACGGCTGCTGGAGGACGCGCTGGAGAGGGGCACCTGCGACTTCGCCGCCGACGTGGCGGCGGGCATACCCCTCGGCGCGATCTGCGACCTGCTAGGCGTGCCCGACCGGGACCGGGCCTACGTGCTGAGCCTGACGTCCTCCGCGTTGGGCTCGCACGAGGCGGACAGTACGGCGGCGGACGCCTGGATCGCCAAGAACGAGATCCTGCTCTACTTCGCCAACCTCGCCCGCGACCGGCGCGACAGCGGCCACGCGGACGTCATCGCGCTGCTCGCGGGCAGCGAGGTGAACGGGCTGCCGCTGGACGACGACGAGATCATGCTCAACTGCTACAGCCTGATCCTCGGCGGAGACGAGACGGCCCGCCTGTCCATGGTCGGCGCCGCCCTCGCCCTGCTGGACCACCCCGACCAGTGGCAGGCCCTCAAACGGGGCGACGCCGGCATCGACACCGCCGTCGAGGAGATCCTGCGCTGGACCACCCCCGCCCTGCACTCCGGACGCACCGCCACGACCGACGCCGAGGTCGGCGGGCATGCGGTGCGGGCGGGAGAGATCGTGACCGTCTGGAACGCCTCCGCCAACCGCGACGAGCGGATTTTCGACACCCCCGGCGAACTGCGCCTGGACCGCACGCCCAACAAGCACGTGACCTTCGCCTACGGCCCCCACTTCTGCCTCGGCGCCTATCTGGCACGGGCGGAGATCGGCGCCGTACTGACCGGCCTGCGCGATCTGGTGGCGGAGCTGGAGCAGACCGGCCCCGCGAAGCCCGTCTACTCCAACTTCCTCAGCGGCCTCAGCGCCTTGCCGCTCGCGCTCAAGGCGGCCTGAACCCCTGCGCCGCCGACTTCTGCACCGCTGACTCCTGTACCGCTTACGCGGCAAGCTCCTTGCGGATGCGGTCCAGCATGAACGCCGAGGACTCCACGGCCCGCTCTTCCCAGGCGAAGACGCAGGCCGTGGCCACGCCGTCGAAGTTCAGCTCGCGCAGTGTGCCGAAGAACGCGTCCCAGTCGACCTCGCCCTGCCCGATGTCCAGGTGCTGGTGGATCCGGGCCGGGGTGCCGGGCGGGTTGAGGATGTAGCGCAGGCCGGACGAGCCCTTGTGGTTGAAGGAGTCCGCGATGTGCACATGCTGGAGCTTGTCGCCGGCGTAGCGCATCATCGCCGCGATGTCCGCCGTCGGGTCCGCGCCCGAGAGGTGGAAGGAGTGCGGGGCGCAGTAGAGGTAGTTCACCCAGGGCTTGTTGATCGCGCGGACCAGGTCGACCGCGGGGATGTTCTCCTCGCAGAAGTCGTCCGGGTGCGCCTCCAGGTTCAGAGCGATGCCTTCGCGCTCGAACACCGGGAGCAGTTCCTCCAGCGAGCGCCAGAAGGCCGCCTCGCTCTCGGCGGCGCGCTCCGGGCGGCCGTTGAACTCCGAGTTCATCAGCGGACATTCGAGCTCGGCGGTGATCTCGATCATCCGCTTCCAGTAGCGGACGGCGGCCTGTCGCTCGGTCTCGTCGGGCGAGGACCACTTGTACAGCGGCAGCACGGAGGACAGCTGGACGCCGTGGGTGCGCAGGGAGTTCTTCAGCCCGGCGATCCGCTCGTCGTCGGCGCGCGGATGCAGGAAGAACGGCATGAAGTCGTCGCGGGGCGACAACTCGATGTGTTCGTAGCCGAGTTCGGCGACCGTGCGCACCATCTCGTCGATGGGAAGCGTGCGGAGCATGTACGGGTCGAGGGCGATTTTCACGCGGCACCTCCGTAGAAGGCGGGACGGGGCTTGAGGTCGGTGGCGACGACGCGGCCCGACTCCAGGGCCTCGACGGTCGCGGCGGTGATGACGGTGGCGGCGTAGCCGTCCCAGGCGGAGGGCCCGGTGGGCTCGTCGCCCGCGGCGATGCCCGCGATCCACTCGCGGAACTCGGTGTCGAAGGCCGCGGAGAAGCGGCCCACCCAGTCCGTGAGCACCTCGGTGCTGTGCTGAGCGGCGGTGCGCACGCCGACCGCGGCGGGGTCGGGGAGCCGGACGAGGCCGTCCTCACCCACCGCCTCGCACTGGATGTCGTAGCCGTACTGGCAGTTGACGAAGACCTCCAGGTCGATGCGGACGCCCTTGGCGGTCTCGAAGAGCATGATCTGCGGGTCCTTGAGGTGCGCGAACCGCTTGCTCGTGGCACGCGGGGTGACCACCTGCGTGGAGACGATCTCGTCGTCCAGTAGCCAGCGCAGCACATCCACCTCGTGCACGGCCGTGTCCAGGGCGGCCATGCCGGAGGTGTAGGACTCCGGGACGGTCGGGTTGCGGTGGGCGCAGTGCACGATCAGGGGCTCGCCGATCCGGCCGGAGTCGACGACCTGCTTCATCTGCCGGTAACCGGTGTCGTAGCGGCGCATGAAGCCGACCTGGACCAGGCGGCGGCCGTGGGCGGTCTCGGCCTCGACGATCCTGAGGCAGTCCTCGGCGTTGGTGGCCAGGGGCTTCTCGCAGAACACCGGCTTTCCGGCGGCGATCGCGTTCAGCACGTGCTCGGCGTGGGTCGGGCCCCAGGACGTCACGAGGACGGCGTCCACGTCCTCGGCCGCGACCACGGCTGCGCCGTCGGGCAGCACTCGGGCGCCGACCGGTGCCGCCGCCTCCTCGGCGCGTACGGCGTCGATGTCGGTGACCGCGGTGACACGGGCGCCGGTGACGGTGTCGGTCAGGCGCCGGATGTGCTCCTTGCCGATCCAGCCGGCGCCGATGACGCCTACACGTACAGTCATGGTTCTCTGTCCTAACTAGGAGTAGCGCGCCCGGAGTTCGGCTTCGAGGGTTTCGAGCGAGCGGCCCTTCGTCTCGGGGACGTAGAGCTTGACGAAGGTGAGCGAGAAGAGACCCGCCACCACGAACAGGAAGAAGGTGTTGGAGATCCCGATGCCGGAGACCAGCGACGGGAAGACCAGCCCGATCACGAAGTTGGTCAGCCACAGCACCACGGCCGCGACACCCATACCGAAGCCGCGCATCCGCATCGGGAAGATCTCCGACAGCATCAGCCAGGTCACCGGTGAGATCGCGCCCTGCTGGAAGGCGAGGAAGGTGACGGTCATGGCGAGCACGGCATAGGCGCGGCCGTCGCCGGAGGGCAGCGCGAGGGAGCAGACGCCGATCAGCAACAGGGCGGCGGTGGTACCCATCTGACCGGCCATCAGCATGGGCCGGCGGTTGACCCGGCCGAGCAGCCAGATGCCGACGAAGGTGGCCAGCACCGAGATCACGCCGTTGGCGATGTTGGCGGTCAGCGCGCTGTCGGCGGCGAATCCGGCGTCGGTGAGGATCTGGGTGCCGTAGTACATGATCGTGTTGACGCCGGTGATCTGCTGCACGATCGCGATGCCGAAGCCGACGAACATCAGCTTGCGGATCCACGGCGTGGCCTTCATGTCCTGCCAGCCGCCGAGCTTCTCCTGCTCCTCCTTGACGGCGAGCGCGGACACCTCCGCGAGTTCCGCCTCGGCCCGTTGCCGGGACCTGACCTGCTTGAGAACCTCCAGGGCCTCGCCGAAGCGGGTCCGGGAGGCGAGCCAGCGCGGGCTCTCCGGCATGACGAGCATGCCGAACCAGAGCACGACGGCCGGGAGGGTGGCGATCACCAGCATCCAGCGCCACACCCCGCCGGACTCCCCGCCCACCCGCGCGATGATCGCGTTGGAGGTGAACGCCAGCAACTGGCCGCTGACGATCATGAGTTCGTTACGGGTGACCAGCGCGCCGCGCCGCTCGGCGGGGGAGACCTCCGCGAGGTAGACCGGCACCGTCACCGAGGCACCGCCCACAGCGAGGCCGAGTACGAACCGGGCGACGACCATGACGGCGGTCGTGGGTGCCAGCGTGCAGCCGAGCGCGCCGACGAAGAACAGCACCGCGAGGGTGAGGATCGTACGGCGCCGTCCGCGCGCGTCCGACAGCCGGCCGCCGGCCACCGCGCCGAGCGCGGCACCGAGGAGCAGCGAGCTGGTGACCATGCCCTCGGTGACCGCGGTCAGGCCGAGGTCTTCGGTCATGTACGGCAGGGCGCCGTTGATGACACCGGTGTCGTAGCCGAAGAGCAGTCCGCCGAAGGTGGCGATGACGGTGATGAGCCGCAGCCTGCGGGACACCGCGGGCGGAGCGTCGTCCGTGAGAGGGGCGGGGGTCTGCGTCGCGTCGTCGTCCCTGACGTCCATGGGCGCTCTCCTCACCGGTCGAGAGTCGTGGGCGCCGGGCGCCGGGTACCCGACAGGCCGCAGCCCGCCAGGTGCTCACGGGTACTCACGGCGATCGGGAGCGGTACGTCGGGTGCGCAGGGGTACAGGTCCTGCTCGACGATCACGAACAACTCGGCGTCCAGCTGCGCGAGTTCGGCCACCACGTCGGCCGGATTCGGCACGCCGGCGGGCGGTGACACGCACACGCCTCGCTTGACGGCCTCGCCGAACGACAGGTTCTCCGCGGCGACCTGGCCGAGGATCCCGGGGTCCATCTGCTTGATGTGGACGTACCCGACACGCTCGCCGAAGCGCCGGATCAGGTCGACGTTGTCGCCGCCGCCGTAGGCGACGTGCCCGGTGTCCAGGCAGAGGTTCGTCCAGCGGGAGTCGGACTCGTTGAGCAGCCGCTCGATCTCCGGCTGGGTCTGTACGTGGCTGTCGGCGTGCGGATGGATCACGAGCCGTATGTCGTACTCGTCGAGCAGCAGCTTGCCGAGCCGGTCGGCGGCCTTGCCGAAGCCGGCCCACTGCTCGGCGGTCAGCTCCGGCGACTCGGTGAACGCGCCGGTCTTCTCGTCCCGGTACATGGGCGGGATGAGGACCAGGTGCTGGGCGCCCGCGGCGGCGGTCAGCTCCGCCACCTGCCGGACGTGCGCGAGCATCCCGTCCCATGCGCCGGGCCGGTGCAGCGCGCCGAAGGCGGTGCCGCCGGAGACCTTGAGGCCGCGCGCCCGGAGTTCCTCCGCCAGCCGCTGCGGGTCGGTGGGGAGGTAGCCGTACGGGCCGAGCTCCAGCCACTCGTACCCCGCCGCGGCCAGCTCGTCGAGGAAGCGCGTGTACGGGACCTGCTGGTCGTCCTCGGGGAACCAGACGCCCCAGGAGTCGGGGGCCGAGCCCAGGCACAGGTTGCCCGCGATGGTGCGGAGCGAGGTTGGCACCGTTGCCATGACAAGTCCTTCGGGGAGAAGACGGGAGAAGACGGGACGGGAGGGGAGGGGAGGGTAGGGGAGGGACGGATGCCGGCGAACGTGTTCACGGATGTGCTG
>NZ_LGUR01000222.1 GCF_001270495.1 Streptomyces viridochromogenes | reverse complement strand
GGTGGGTGGTCATGGGGTGGTTCTCCTCGGGGTGAGGTGTCCGGGTGTGGTGTACGGGTGAGGTGTCGGGTTGGAGGCGGTGGCTCAGCGTTGGGCTGTCATCCAGGCCGCGATCTGGCTGCGGTTGTTGAAGCCGAGCTTGCCGAGGATGCGTTCGACATGGCCCTCGGCGGTGCGGCGGGCGATGATCAGGCGGTCGGCGATCTGCTGGTTGGCGAGGCCCTGGGCGACGAGTTCGGCGACCTCGGTCTCGCGGCGGGGGAGGTGGACGCCGCCGGTCGCGGGATGGGGGGATCCGGACCGGCCGCCCTTCGCCTCGCGGGGGCCGGCGTCGTGGACGGCGTAGTGGACGGTCTCCGCGAGGTCCGCGCCGAGGCCGCGGCCGCGTTCGTAGGCCCGCCGGAAGTCGGGTGGGCCGAGCACCTCGCGGGAGCGGCTCTCGCTGTCGCGGCGGGTGGCCTTGAGGGCCGCCGATCCCCAGCGGTCGCGGTCGATGCCGGCCCAGGTGTGGTCGGCGGCGCCGAGCAGGACGGCGGCGCGCTCGTGGGCGCCCGTCTCCGTGGCGATGCGGGCCAGGAGGTCGAGGGTGAGAGCGATGCCGGTGACGTCGTGGACGGCGAGTTTGAGGCGCAGGGCGTGACGGGCGTGCTGGTCGGCCTGCTGCCAGTCGCGCCGCACGGTGTGGGCGAGGGCGAGCATCCGCAGGACGTACGAATGCACCCACTCCTCGCCGTGCCGTTCACACATCCGGCGGGCCCGCTCGCAGACCTCGACGGCGCGCTCGGCCTCGCCCAGGAACCCCAGGGCGCAGGCGAGTTCGACCTGGTCGAGGCCGTACAGGCTGAGGTGCTGGCCGGGGACGGGGCCGCGGGCGACGCTCGCCTCGAAGTGCTTCAGCGCCGTCGGCAGGTCGTCCATGAAGAGGGTGATGACGCCGATGACGTACTCGGCGTGCGCCGCCTCCGCCGCGTCGTCGAGGTCGTCGGCCATGGCACGGGCGTCCCGGGCGAGGGCGAGGCCCGCGGTGAGGTCATGGGTGGCGGCGGCGAGGAGCCCCGCGATCCACAGGCCGCGGGCCCGTTCCCGGGTCGGGTCCGGGTTGGCGGCGAGCGCGCGGTCGAGCCAGTGGCGGCCTTCGCGGGGGGCGCCGCAGGCGTGCCAGTAGAACCACAGCGTGCCGGCGAGGCGCAGGCCCGAGAGGGCTTCACCCGGGGTGCTGAGGCTGAAGTCGAGGGCGGTACGGAGGTTGTCCTGGTCGGCGCGCAGCCGGGCGACGATCTCCCGCTGGCCCGGGCCGAACCAGGCCCGCTCGCAGGCGGCGGCCCGCCCGAGCATCCACTCCCGCTGGCGGCGGCGGGCCGCGGCCTCCTCGCCGGGCAGCCGGCGCAGGCGGTCCAGGCCGTACTGGCGGAGGGTGTCGAGGAGGCGGTAGCGGATGCCGTCGGGGCCGGACTCGCGGGACAGTACGGACTTGTCGACGAGGCCGGTGACAGCGTCGAGGACGTCGTCACTCCGCAGCGGCGCCGCGGGGCCCACGGGGGCCTCCCCCTCCGCCTCCTCCGGAGAGGCCCCCTCCCCCGCACACACCACCTCCGCCGTCTCCAGATCGAAACTCCCCGCCAGCACGGACAACCGCGCCCACGCCAACTGCTCCCGCTCGTCGCACAGTTCGTGACTCCAGTCGACTGCGGCCCGCAGGGTCTGGTGGCGGGGCAGGGCCGCGGGGCTGCCGCCGGTCAGCAGGCGGTAGCGGTCGTCGAGTCGGTCCAGGAGCTGCTCGACGTCGAGGACGCGCATCCGGACGGCGGCGAGTTCGATGGCGAGCGGGAGGCCGTCCAGGCGGCGGCAGAGGCGGGCGACGGCCCCGCGGTTGGCGGCGGTCAGCCGGAAGCCGGGGACCACCGCGGCGGCTCGGTCCGCGAACAGGGCCAGAGCCGGGTAGCCCTCGGGCGTGGTGAGGTCGCCGTCCGGGTCGGGGACCGGCAGGGGACGTACGTCCAGGAGGTGTTCCTCGGTGAGGCCCAGGCGGTGGCGGCTGGTGGCGAGGATCCGTACGCCGGTCGTGCCGTGCAGCAGCGCCGCGGCGAGTTCGGCGCAGGCGGGCAGCAGGTGTTCGCAGTTGTCGACGAGGAGGAGCAGCCGGCGGTCCCGCAACCGTTCCACCAGCGCCTGGAGCGGCGGCCGCGCGGAGTGGTCGTGGAGGTCGAGCGCGTCGGCGGCGGCGAGCGGGACGAGCGCCGGGTCGTCCAGGCCGGAGAGGTGCACGAACCGCACGCCGTCCGGGAAGGTGCGCCGTACGGCGGCCGCGATGCGTGCGGCGAGGCGGGTCTTGCCGACGCCGCCCGGACCGGTCAGCGTGACCAGCCGTGTCCTGGCCAGGAGCTCGCGTCCGGCGGCGAGTTCGCCGCGCCGGTCCACGAAGGTGGTCGTCTCGACCGGCAGATGGTGATCCCGTGGCGCTGATCCGCCCATGATCAGCCGTTCCTCTGGGGGTGTTCGTCGAAGGGGAGCCGGAATCGGAGTGCGGGGAATCGGGGAGCCGGAGGGTGCGCCGGTCCCCGCCTGTGCCGTCGCTCCCACCGCTCCCCCCTTGCGCGGTTCCTCACCCTTCCCCGCCTCGCTCCGGTTCGCACCCCCGGATCACACCCCCGGGTGGACTTCGCCCGGGACCGCTCCGTGCGGAGGCGGCACGCGTACACTGCGCGGCTGATTTTCGAATGGTTCACGTCGCGATCAACGAGCCGCTCTTGACCTGCTCATGCCAGCGGCCCACCATGAGCGCCACACCCGCACCACGTAAGTACGTCGCACTGAACCCCACCCCCCACTCCCACAAGGAGACTTCATGCGACTTCGCATACGCGGCTCCGGCGCCCGTAGCGGCAGACGTACCGCCGCTCTCGCCGCCATGCTCGCCCTCGCGCTCGCGGCGCCCCTCTCCGCGAACGTGTCCGCGAACGCCGACAGCGCCGCCAAGGCGGTCCCTTCGGCCGACGACATCCGGCAGTACGAGATCCACACGCACTCGACCGCCAAGGACCGCACGGCACTTCAGCAGGCCGGCGTGACCGTGGACGAGGTCGACAGCCACGGTGTCGTCGTCTCCGGCCGCGCGGACCAGATCAGGAAGCTGCGGGCCCTCGGCTACGAGGTCACCCCGCTCGGCGCGGTCCCCGACCGGTCCGCCGGCGAGGACGACGTCCGGCTCTACGACTTCCCCTCCGGCGACTCGCGCTATCACAACTACGCGGAGATGACGAGCGAGATCAACTCCCTCGTCTCGGCCAACTCCTCCATCGCGAGCCAGCGCGTCATCGGCACGTCCTACCAGGGCCGGAACATCGTCGCCATCAAGATCAGCGACAACGTGGGGACGGACGAGTCCGAGCCCGAGGTCCTCTTCACGCACCACCAGCACGCCCGTGAGCATCTGACCGTCGAGATGGCGCTCTATCTGCTGCGCGAGCTGACCTCCGACTACGGCAGCGACTCCCGCGTCACCAACATGGTGAACAACCGCGAGATCTGGATCGTCCCCGACCTCAACCCGGACGGCGGCGAGTACGACATCGCCACCGGCTCCTACCGGTCGTGGCGCAAGAACCGGCAGCCCAACTCCGGTTCGTCGGCCGTCGGGACCGACCTCAACCGGAACTGGAACTACCGGTGGGGCTGCTGCGGCGGTTCGTCGGGGTCGGCGTCCTCGGACACGTACCGTGGCGCGTCCGCCGAGTCTGCGCCGGAGGTCAAGGTCGTCGCCAACTTCGTGCGCAGCCGTGTCGTCGGCGGGGTCCAGCAGATCAAGGCCGGCGTCGACTTCCACACGTACAGCGAGCTGGTGCTGTGGCCCTTCGGGTACACGTACTCCGACACGACGACCGGGATGACGGCCGACGACCGCAACGCGTTCGCCACGGTCGGGCAGAAGATGGCGGCCAGCAACGGCTATACGCCGGAGCAGTCCAGCGACCTGTACATCACCGACGGGTCGATCGACGACTGGCTGTGGGGCAACCAGAAGATCTTCGGGTACACCTTCGAGATGTACCCGAGGTCCGGGGGCGGGGGCTTCTACCCGCCCGACGAGGTGATCGAGCGGGAGACGTCCCGGAACCGGGACGCGGTACTGCAGCTGCTGGAGAACGCGGACTGCATGTACCGGTCCATCGGCAAGGAAGCCCAGTACTGCAGCTAGCTAGTCGGATTCCTCGAAGTAGGCGTCCAGCACCGCGTCCAGCTGCTCGTCCCACTCCGTGAAGCGGCTCCTGGCCGTCGCCTCGATCTCGATCGGGTACCAGCGGCGGTCAGGAGTGTGCACCGTGACGGTGAATCGCTTCCCGAAGCGCGGGGCCTCGGTCTCGACGGCGCCGATCTCGTCCCAGCGGAACTCGCACTCCTGGTCGTCCAGGGAGAGCCGTACGCCCTTGTGGTCGGCGACGATACGGGCCCGGCGGTCGGCGGCCTCGAAGACGGGGCCGTCGACGGGGGCCTCCTCGGCGGCGTCGTCGGCCTCGTGCTCGTCGGCGCTCTCGGAGTCCGTCACCTCGGAATCGGTCTCCTCGGCGGCGGTCCGCTCCGAGGCGTCGTCCTCGACCACGTCCTCCTCGGCGACGTCCGCCTTCTTCGCGCCCTCCGGCTCGGCGGACGCGGGTGAGGTGAGCCCGGGGATGAAGGCCGGGTCGAAACCGGCGCCTTCCAGGGGCTGGCTGCCTGAACCTATGCGCTGCTCCACAGCGGAGCAGTATGGTCGACAACCCTGTGTCCCGCACAACCAGCCCCCGCATCGTTACACGAACAGGCTCGCCGCATCCGTCAGCGCGCTCCGCGCGCGGGCGCCGTGGGAGGCGTGGGAGGCGTGGGAGGCGAAGACCGAGCAGCCCCACCAGCTGGGCGAGTCCGCCTCCGTCTCCGAGCCGTCAGGCAACGGCAGCCGGCACGGAAAGGCGCCCTCGCCGCTAGACGAACACGCTCAGCACCGCCGCCACCACGAAGCCGGCCACCGACAGCACGCTCTCCAGGACCGTCCAGGTCTTCAACGTGTCCCGCTCGGTGATGCCGAAGTACTTGGCGACGATCCAGAAGCCGCCGTCGTTGACGTGCGAGGCGAAGATCGAGCCGGCCGAGATGGCCATGATGACCAGGGCGACGAAGGGCTGGGAGTGGTCGCCCTCGGTGAGCAGGGGGGCGACGATGCCGGCCGTCGTGACGATCGCGACCGTTGCCGAGCCCTGGGCGACTCGGAGGACCACCGAGATCAGGTACGACAGGACGATGACCGGAAGGCCCACGTCGTTAAAGGTGTCGGAGAGGGCCTGGGCGACACCGCTGGCCTTGAGGACGGCGCCGAAGACACCGCCCGCGCCGACCACCAGGAGGATGTTGCCGACGGGCTTCAGCGACGAAGTCGACACCGTTTCCAGGGACTTGCGGGACCAGCCGCGCCGGATGCCCAGGAAGTAGTACGCCAGGAGCAGGGCGATCGTCAGGGCCACGAACGGGTTGCCGAAGAACTCGATCACCGAGCGGGTGGTGGAGGGGTCCAGGGCGATCGAGGAGAAGGTCGCGGCCAGGATCAGCACCAGCGGCGTACCGATGATGCCGAGGACCGTGCCGAGGGGGACGGGCTTCTCCCGGGGGTCGACCCCGGCGGCCCGCTGCTCGTCGACGACCGCCCGCTTCGCCTCGTCGGCCGCCTCGACCAGGTCCTGCGGTACGGCGACGAAGATGCGCTTGCCGATCCAGGCGGAGAACGCCCACGCGGCCAGCACCGCCGGGATGCCGCAGACGACGCCCATGAGGATGACCCAGCCCAGCTGGACGTGGAGCAGACCGGCGGCCGCGACGGGGCCGGGGTGCGGGGGCAGGAAGGCGTGCGTCATCGACAGGCCCGCCAGCAGCGGCAGGCAGTAGAGCAGGACCGACTTGCCGGAGCGCTTGGCCGCGGCGTACACGAGCGGTGCGAGGACGAAGATGCCGACGTCGAAGAAGACCGGGATACCGAAGATCAGGCCGGTCAGGCCCATCGCGAGGGGCGCTCTCTTCTCGCCGAAGAGGTTCAGCAGGCGGGAGGCCAACACCTCGGCGCCGCCGCTGACTTCGAGGATCGCGCCGAGCATGGTGCCCAGACCGATGATGATCGCGACATGGCCGAGGATGCCGCCCATGCCGGACTCGATGGTGGACACGGCGTCCGACCGCTGGACGGTGCCGAAGAGTTCGGTGACGGACAGGCCCGCCATCAGGCCGACGGCTATGGAGACGGCGAGCAGGGCCACGAAGGGCTGCAGGCGCGTCTTGATGATCAGGAAGAGCAGCAGCGCGATGCCGATGGCGGCGACCGTGAGCAGTCCGGCCGTACCGTCGATGAGGACGAGCAGTCCGCCGGTGTGGGGTGGTGTCTCGGCCGGGGCGGATGCGGCGAGCGGAAGGGACAAGGGGGACATTCGGGGGTCCTCGCGGTAAGTACATGAAGCTTTCGGGCAGGGGGGATCGCGGCATGGCGTCCCAGGGATGACGGACACCATGCCGTGTACGGCGTGCGGGAGTCGAAGGGACGGTCAGCCGAGTACGGCCAGCGCGTCGATCTCGATGAGGAGCCCGGCCGGCAGCCCGACGTACACCGTCGTGCGTGCGGCGGGTGGCTGGGTCAGCCCCTGCTCCTCGAAGTAGGCGTTGTAGATCTCGTTCATCTCGGCGAAGTGGTCGACGTCCGTCAGATAGACGCGGATCATCATGACGTCGTCCCAGGAGGCGCCGCCCTCCTCCAGGATCGCCTTGACGTTGGCGAGGGTCTGGAGGGTCTGCTCCCGCAGGGTGGGGCCGGCGGGCGTCGGGGCCTGGCCCTCGACGGCCGGCAGGAAGCCGACCTGGCCGGCGACCTGGAGGATGTTCCCCTTCCTCACACCGTGCGAGAACTTCGCGGGCGGGGTGGTGTGGGTCTTCGGGGTGAGCGCGATCTTCTCGGTCATGCGGTGCCTTTCGCTGTGTTTCTGCCGGAGTACTCGCCGCTGATGCCGTCCGCGGTACGGCGCACCAGGGGGAGGAGGGTGAGGAGTTCGTCGGCGGTGACGACGACGTTCGGCGCGGAGACCGACATCGCGGCGACGACCCGGCCGTCGGCACCGCGGATCGGCGCGGCGACGCAGTTGATGGACTCCTCGTGGCCGCCGAGGTCGGTGGCCCAGCCCTGTTCGCGCACCTTCTCCAACTCCCGCAGGAAGGCGGGGGCGTTGGGGGTGGAACGGGCCGTGTACATGGGGTAGTCGAGCTTCTCGGCGAGGGGGCGGCGCTCGTGCTCGGGCAGATCGGCGAGGAGGAGCTTCGCGACGGCGGCGACGGTGATGGCCACCGGTTTCCCGATCCGGGAGTACATCCGCACCGGGTACCGGCTCTCCACCTTGTCGATGTAGAGCACCTCGTCCTCCTCGTACACGGCGAGGTGGACGGTGTGCCCGCACTGCTCGTTGAGGCGTACGAGGTGGGGGTGGGCGATCTCGCGGATGTCGAGGTTCTCCATCGCCTCCTGCGCGAGGGCGATGAGGCGGGCGCCGAGGCGGTAGCGCTGGTCGGACTGGCGGTAGACGAGGCCGTGCTCGTGCAGGGTGCGCAGGAGGCGCAGGGCGGTGGACTTGTGGACGCCGAGGCGGTCGGCGACCTGGCCCAGGTCGGCGGGGCCCTCGGCGAGCAGCGGCAGGATGCTGAGCGCGCGGTCGACGGTCTGACTCATGGCGTACGTACCTCCTCGTCGGCCCGTTCAGCGGCTTGCGTCCAGCCGGGGCCGAGTCGAAGTTTCTCCCACCCGGCGTCGTCGAGGGCCACCAGGCGGTCGGCGGTGTCGCGGGAGGGGGGTGCGGCGAGGTCGCCGGGGGCGGTGAGGGTGGCTGCCGCCCAGAGGTGACCGTGGCGGAGACGGTCTCGGATGGGCAGCCCGCGGAGAGCGGCGGAGAGGAATCCGGCGGCGAAGGCGTCACCGGCACCGGTCGCTGCGACGACGTCCACGGCGGGGGCGGGCACGAAAGTGGCCGTTTCATCGGCGTCCGGCGTTGGGGGGACAACGGGAGCGTTGCTTTGCGGGTCGCCCGGCGGGGGTGCCGGGCGGGGGTGGGTCGCGCAGCCCGGCGCCGGCGGGGTGCCGCCTCTCTTCGGGTCGGGAGCCGCCCCAGCGGCACGACTGCCCGCGGCTAGGGCGAGGCGGCCTGACTGAGCGCCGTCAGCGGCCTGCGCCTGGCGGCTCTCGGCCGACCCGAGGGGCGCGGGGCTGTGACATGTGCGGCTCCGCCGCGCGGGCGCGACCAGCCCACCACCACCCGCAACCGACACAAACGCAGTAGCCCCCACCGCTCCTTGCTTCACCACCAACACCCCCGGCTCCGGCAAGGCAGCCCGCACCGCCTCCGGTCCGCCCGTGAGGCCCCACGCCTCCTCCGCCTCGTCCTCCCCCACGAAGACCACGTCGGCCGCCCGTGCCAGCTCCAGCAGCACGCCCGGCCCGTCGCCGGCTCCCCACAGCCCCGCCCGGTAGTTGACGTCGAACGAGACCAGCGGGCGGCCCTCGCAGGGAGCCGTCAGTTCCCGCATCAACCCCAGGCACCCCTCCGACAACGCCGCGGTGATCCCCGAAAGATGCAGCACCCGGCCCGAACGGACCGCCGCCAGGTCGACGTTCGCCACGGACATGGCCGACGCCGCCGACCCCGCCCGGTAGTACGCCACCTCGTGGGCGTCCGTCGCCCTGTCCCCCGCCGTGCGGAAGTACACGCCGGTCGGACGCGCCGTATCCCTCCCCACCGCCGAGACGTCGACGCCGTACCCCCCGATCGCCTCCACCAGATGGTCGCCGAACCCATCGACCCCGACCCGGCTCACCCACCGCACGGAGTGCCCCGCGGCAGCCAGTGCGCAGGCGACGTTCGACTCCGCGCCCCCGATCCCCCGCTCGAACGACGGCACGTCGGCGAGGCGCCCCGGCCGCGAGGGCAGAAACGTGACCATGGACTCGCCGAGCGCGACGACGTCCACGACGTCGGGGGCGTTGCAGGGTCCGGTGAGGGTCACGATCGTCGTAGCTCCAGGTCTGGTGCGGGTTGATCGGCGGCTCCGTTGACCCGCGGTTGGCCGAGATGTTAGACAGCGGTAAGCGATATACGCAATGAGCGTTGCAGGATCTGCAACGGACTCGATCAGGGAGGCTCCATGACAGCCGACAGCCCCGCGGACGCCCTCGCCCGCCTCGGAGAGGAACGCGTCGACCACCGCTTCAAGGGCCTCCCTCCGGATGCCGACGGCCTGACCGTCGCCGAGCTGACCGCCCAGCGCCGCAACCTCTTCACCGACGGCTTCGCCACCCCCGTGCTCGCGCTCTCCGCCGAGCGCCTGGAGCACAACCTCGACCTCATGGAGACGTACGCCGTCCGGCACGGCCTCGCCTTCGCCCCGCACGGCAAGACCTCCATGGCGCCGCAGCTGTTCCAGCGGCAGATCGAGCACGGGGCGTGGGGCATCACGCTCGCGGTGCCGCACCAGGTGCGGGTCGCGCGGGCGTACGGCGTCCAGCGGATCTTCCTCGCGAACGAGCTGGTGGACGCGGCCGCCCTGCGCTGGATCGCGGCCGAGCTGGCCGCCGACGACGACTTCCGCCTCATCACCTACGTCGACTCCGTGCGCGGCGTGGAGCAGATGGACGCGGCGCTGCGCGGTGCCGGGGCCACCCGCCCCGTGGACGTCGTGGTCGAGCTGGCGGCCGGCGAGGGTGCCCGGACCGGTGTCCGTACCGAGGATGAGTGCGCGGCCGTCGCGGACGCGGTGGCGGCCGTGCCGACGCTGCGGCTGGCGGGCGTCGCGGGGTACGAGGGCGAGGTCCCGCGGGCGGACCCCGAGCGGGTGCACGCGTGGCTGCGCCGGCTGGTGGCGCTGGCCGCCGAGTTCGACAAGGCGGGGCGCTTCGCGGGGCTGGAGGAGATCGTCGTCAGCGCGGGTGGCAGCGCGTGGTTCGACGCGGTGGCGGAGGTGTTCGCCGAGATCCCCGAACTCTCCCTCCCGGTACTGAAGTTGCTGCGCTCGGGCGCGTACGTCTCGCACGACGACGGCCACTACCGCAAGCTGACCCCGTTCAACCGGGTCCCGCAGGAGGGCGCCCTCGAACCCGCCTTCCGCCTCTGGGCCCAGGTCGTCTCCCGCCCCACCCCCGACCAGGCCTTCGTCAACGCGGGCAAGCGCGACGCGGCGTACGACCTCGACCTGCCGTTCGCCCAGGTGGTGCGCCGCGACGGCGCCGAGCGTCCGGCCACCGGTATCTCGGTGACCGCGCTGTCCGACCAGCACGCGTGGCTGCGGACGACCGCGGAGGCGGACCTGGAGGTCGGGGACTGGCTCGGGATGGGGCTGTCGCACCCGTGCACGTCGTTCGACAAGTGGGAGCTGATCCCGGTCGCCCAGGCGGACGGGACGGTCGTCGACTACATCCGCACGTTCTTCTAGGACACGCGGGAGAGAGGGGAGGTATCGGCCATGGAAGAGCTGGTGATCCGGGACGCGGACGTCGTGGACGGCAGCGGCGGCCCGTCGTACCGCGCCGACGTGGTCGTGGACGGCGGCCGGATCGTGTCGATCGTCCAGGAGGCGGCCGCGGCGGGCTGTCAACGCCCCGAGGCGCGCCGGGAGCTGGACGCGGAGGGCCTCGTCCTCTCCCCCGGCTTCATCGACATGCACGCCCACAGCGACCTGGAGCTGCTGCGGAACCCCGACCACAGCGCGAAGGCGGCGCAGGGGGTCACGCTCGAAGTCATCGGCCAGGACGGGCTGTCGTACGCCCCCGTCGACGACCGCACCCTCGCGGAGGTCCGCCGCGCGATCACCGGCTGGAACGGCTCCGGCGACGACATCGACTTCGGCTGGCGGACGGTGGGCGAGTACCTGGACCGCCTCGACTCCGGTTTCGAGGGCCAGGGCATCGCGGTCAACGCGGCCTACCTGATCCCGCAGGGAACGGTCCGCGCCCTCGCCGTGGGCTGGGAAGACCGGGAGGCGACGCCGGACGAGCTCGACCGGATGCGGCAGCTGGTCGCGGAGGGCCTGGAGCAGGGCGCGGTCGGCATGTCGTCCGGGCTGACGTACACGCCGGGCATGTACGCCAAGGACGCGGAGCTGACGGAGCTGTGCCGGGTGGTGGCGTCGTACGGCGGCTACTACTGCCCGCACCACCGCTCCTACGGGGCCGGGGCCCTGGAGGCGTACGAGGCGATGGTGGCCCTGACGAGGGAGGCGGGCTGCTCCCTTCACCTGGCCCACGCCACCATGAACTTCGGCGTGAACAAGGGCCGTGCGCCGGAGCTGCTGTCGCTGCTGGACGAGGCGCTGGAGTCGGGGGCCGACATCACCCTCGACACCTACCCCTACACACCCGGCTGTACGACGCTGGTCGCCATGCTGCCGAGCTGGGCGAGCGAGGGCGGCCCCGAGGCGGTCCTGGCCCGGCTGGCCGACGACGACACCGCCGAACGCATCCGGCACCACATGGAGGTCATCGGCGCGGACGGCTGCCACGGCGTGCCCATCGAGTGGGACACGATCGAGATCTCCGGCGTGAGCGACCCGGCGCTCGGGGACTTCGTCGGCCGTACGATCCGGCAGTCGGCAAAGGCACGGGGCGAGGCGCCCTGGGTGACCGCGCGCCGGCTGCTCCTGGACGACCGGCTGGGCTCGACGATCCTCCAGCACGTCGGCCATGAGGAGAACGTGCGGACGATCATGCGGCACCGCGTCCACACCGGCGGTTCGGACGGCATCCTGCGCGGCACCAAGCCGCATCCACGGGCGTACGGCACGTTCCCGCACTATCTCGGCCGGTACGTGCGGGAGTTGGGGGTGCTGTCCCTGGAGGAGTGCGTCGCCCATCTGACCGGGCGCCCGGCGGCGCGGCTGCGGCTGCCCGACCGAGGGCTGGTCCGCGAGGGACACCGGGCGGACCTGGTGCTGTTCGACCCGGCGACGGTAGCGGCGGGCTCCACCTTCGAGGAGCCGCGCACGCTACCGACGGGCATCCCGCACGTCCTGATCGACGGCCGTTTCGTGATCGAGGACGGCCGCCGCACGGACGTACTGGCGGGACGGGCGATCCGTAGAACCGCCTAGCCGGTCCACCGCTTGCTGGTTTGCAGCTTGCCGGTTACGGCTTGGGCAGCACGCATCCGCTCGCGCTCAGGTCGAGCTTGTTGTCGACGCCGAAGCAGGCGTGGATCTGGTAGATCTCCTGGGCGTAGTTGATGCCCTGGCGGACGGTGACGTTGCCGCTCTCGTCGACCTCGCACGGGTTGTTGACCGTGCAGCGCTCGCCGTCCTCGTTGCCGGTGTTGTTGACGGCGACGACCTGGTTGGTGGCCTGGTCGATGACCGGGGAGCCGGACGTGCCGCCGATGGTGTTGCAGGCGGAGGTGTAGCGGACGGAGTCCTTGAAGGTCCAGTCACCTTCCTTGAGGCGGTACGCGAACCCGTCGATATTGCAGTTGTAAAGCCGCTTCCAGTAGCCGGAGGCGACGGTGATGGCGGTGCCCTTGACCGGGTGGGTGTCGGCCACCGTGAGCGGGTTGATGTTGTACGAGCTCTTGATCTGCGCGTACGTGGTGGTGAGTTGGTAGAAGGCGACGTCCGTGTCGGTCATCGTCCCGTAAGCGATCTTGCTGGCCCGCAGCGTGCCGACCCGGCTGCCCGAGGCGTTGAGCAGACTGAAGGTACGACTGGAGGCCCGGTCGACCACGACAGCGCCCGGGCCCGGCATGCCGGTCTCCAGACAGTGGCCGTTGGTCATCACCAGCGCCGGGTCGTTGCCCTCCGAGTCCGGGAAACGGACGACGGAGCCGGAACAGTTGCTGAGCGCGACGGTGCCCGCGAAGTTGACGGCCTGAACCTTGGGGCTGTTCAGGACCTGGCCGAGGGTGTCCGCGGTGGAGGCGACGGTGTCATTGACCACCGACGTGACCGAGCCCGTGTCCACGCTCTTGCCGAAGGAAGCGGCCGAGTCCACGGGAGCCGCGACCGCGGGTGCGGCGCCGGCCCCGGCTATCGCCAGGGCGAGGAGGGCGGCGCCGAGCGGTTTTCTCATGTGGGGGTCCCCTCATACGAGGAGGGTGACCGGAAAATCTCCGGTCACCCGCACTTTTGTCATGCGCATTCTCACGCAGGAGGGGGGTGTGGACAAGGAGTTGATTACCGGCGAGTTCGAGCCGTAGGGCTTTCCCTATCACGGGGAGTGAGGGGCCCGGCAGATCCCGCCGGGCGGGCGGCGCAGAACGCTCACGCCGGAGAGATGGAGGCCACCTCAAAGGCACCAACAAGTCATGATATCTTCACAGCTCTGTTGGCAGATCTCCTCGCAAATGGCGCTATACGGCAACGAGTCGTCCCATATCTGAGCCATCCAAGAGAAACGGGGTTGTGCCCCGTATCAATTGGAGAGCGTGACGATGACTGTCCCGGCCGTTTCGGTGATTGTCGCCGCGTACAACGCAATGCCGTATCTGACGCGTTGCATCGCTTCTGTCATCGAACAGACCATCGGTCAGGACCAGCTGGAGATCCTCGTCGTCGACGACGGCTCGACCGACGGGACGGCCGAGGAACTCGACCGGCTGGCCGGCGAGTACCCGCAGTTGCTGCGCGTCTTCCGGCAGGAGAACTCCGGCGGCCCCTCGGCGCCCCGCAACCTCGGCCTCGACCACGCGCGCGGACGGTTCGTGTTCTTCCTGGACGCCGACGACCACCTGGGGCCGGAGGCGCTGGAACGCATGGTGGCGACGGCCGAGAAGAACGGCACCGACGTCGTGCTGGGCAAGATGGTCGGCGTCGGCGGACGCGGGGCTCCCACCTCGATGTTCCGGCGTGACCAGCCGAAGACGGACGTCTTCTCGTCCCGGGTGTACTGGACGCTCAACCCCATGAAGCTCTTCCGCCGGGAGCTGCTGGAGCGCCATCGCCTGCGCTTCCCCACCGACCTGTCCATCGGCGAGGACCAGCTGTTCGTCGGCTCCGCCTACCTCCACGCGGCGGGCATCTCCGTAGTGGCCTCCTACGACTGCCTGTACTGGGTACGACGGGAGGACGAGGGCAACATCACCCTGCGCACGGGCGGGACCGAACCCCGGCTGCGGTTCCTGCCGCGTGTGATCGACATGCTCCTGGAGAACGTGCCGCCCGGCCCCGGCCTCGACCACCTGGCGCACCGGCACCTCACGGTCGAGGTCCAGCAGTTCCTCGACCACCTGGCCCACGAACCCCGTACCGAGCAGGAGAAGGCACTCGCCACCCTCGCCGAGACGATCGCGCCGCTGTGGCACGAGGGGCTGAACGACCGGCTCTCGGCCATGGCCCGCCTGCGGCTTCACCTCGTACGCCATCGGATGCTCGACGAGCTGCTGGAGCTGGTGCGGTTCGAGAAGGAGCTGGCGCGGACCAAGGTGTCGACCCCGGTGCTCGTCGACGCGGGCCGGGCCCTTGCCCGCTACCCCTTCCTCCGCGACCCCGCGCGCGCGATCCCCGACGACCGCTACGACGTCACCGCCCAGCTCGGAGTGCGCCACCGCGTCACCCGCGCCGACCTGCGCGGCACCGTGCTGCACCTCGCCGGGCACGGCTACCTCCACCGCGTCGAGACGCGCGACGTCACCACCGAGCTGGTCCTGCGCGAGCGGGACAGCAAGGCCGAGTTCCGGCTGCCCGTCACGCACACCCCGACCCCCGACGCGGGCGCCGACGAGGACGAGGGCCGGTTCACCTACGACCGTGCCGGGTTCGAGGCCACCGTCGACATCACCACGGCCGCCGACGGCCGCCCGCTGGACGACGGGCTGTGGGACATCTCGCTCGCCATCGGCGCCCAGGGGATCACCCGCGAGGTCCGCATCGGCAGTAAGCGGGCCGCCGAGGTGTCCGGCAAGGCCGCGACGCACGTCGTGGACACCGCCGAGGGCATCCGTGCGGTCACCCTCTACACCACTCACCCGCACGGCAACTTCACGCTCGACCTCGGCGAACGCAAGCACGCGGTGCTGCCGCGGCTCAGCCTCGACGAGGTGATCCGGTGGGCCCCGGACGCCCCCACCGAACTGGAGTTCACCGGCCGCTGCACGCT
This sequence comes from Streptomyces viridochromogenes, assembly GCF_001270495.1. Classification (GTDB taxonomy): domain Bacteria; phylum Actinomycetota; class Actinomycetes; order Streptomycetales; family Streptomycetaceae; genus Streptomyces; species Streptomyces viridochromogenes_A. The sequence goes on along the minus strand of NZ_LGUR01000222.1, from coordinate 52,325 downwards.
CGCCGCCCACCCCGAGGGCGCCCTCACGGTGACCCTGTGGGACGGACAGGGGGAAACGGCGTCCTACCAGGCCGTCCCACTCCCCGCAGGCGGCGGTGCCTTCGTCGTCCGTGTCCCCGTCACCGGACTCCCGGCCGGGGTCTGGCACGGCGAACTCCGGCTGGGCAGCTGGTCCTTGCCCCTCCCGCCGCTCCCGCAGGACCTTCCGCCCGCCAAGTGGCGTCGGCGGGCCCTCCCCCGGTACGCCAAGCCGGCCCCGGGCAGCGGCGCCGGGTTCGCGCTGCAGGTCGCCAAGACCGACCTCGTCCGGGCCGTCGCCCGGCGCGTCAAGGGCTGAGCCGCCGCCCTGTTCCCTGAGGAGCTGAAGAGGCACGTGAGACGCCCGCGGGACAGCCCGTGGACGATATCCCCGCAAACCACCGCGTCTCACGTGGCGGAAAACACGACCCAAGGCGCGTTACCGGGCCGTAAGCTCCTTGACATGCAGGTGATCCAGTCGACCAAGCTCGCCAACGTCTGTTACGAGATCCGGGGCCCGGTGCTCGAGGAGGCGATGCGGCTCGAGTCGGCGGGGCATCGGATCCTCAAGCTGAACACCGGGAACCCGGCCGCGTTCGGCTTCGAGTGTCCGCCCGAAATTCTGGAGGACGTCCTCCGCAACGTGTCGTCGGCCCATGGGTACGGCGACGCGAAGGGCCTGCTGGCCGCGCGCCGGGCCGTCGTCATGCACAACCAGACCCTCGGCATCGAGACCGACGTCGAGCACGTCTTCATCGGCAACGGCGTCTCCGAGCTGATCGTCATGGCGATGCAGGCACTGCTCGACGACGGCGACGAGGTGCTGGTCCCGGCGCCCGACTACCCCCTGTGGACCGCCGCCGTGTCCCTGTCCGGCGGCACCGCCGTCCACTACCGGTGCGACGAGCAGTCCGACTGGATGCCCGACCTCGCCGACATAGAGCGCAAGGTCACCGACCGCACCAAGGCCATCGTCATCATCAACCCCAACAATCCGACGGGGGCCGTGTACGACGAGGCCATGCTCCGGGGGCTGACGGACATCGCCCGCCGGCACAACCTCCTCGTCTGCTCCGACGAGATCTACGACAAGATCCTGTACGACGGCGCCACGCACACCCCGACCGCCGCCGTCGCCCCCGACCTGCTCACCCTCACCTTCAACGGCATGTCGAAGGCCTACCGGGTCGCCGGATACCGGGTGGGATGGATGGCGATCTCGGGTCCCCGCGCCCACGCCGACTCCTACATCGAGGGCCTCACCATCCTCGCGAACATGCGGCTGTGCGCGAACATGCCCGGTCAGCACGGGGTCGTCGCCGCCCTCAGCGGGCGGCAGTCCATCAATGACCTGGTGCTGCCCGGGGGGCGGCTGAAGGAACAGGTGGATGTCGCGTACGAGCTGCTGACCCAGATCCCCGGCGTGACCTGCGTACGGCCGAAGGGCGCGCTGTATCTCTTCCCGCGCCTCGATCCCAAGGTCTTCAAGATCAAGGACGACCGGCGGATGGTCCTGGACCTGCTGCGGAGCGAGAAGATCATGGTCGTCCAGGGCAGCGGCTTCAACTGGCCGGAGCCGGACCACTTCCGTGTGGTCACCCTGCCGACAGTCACGGACCTGCGGGACGCGGTGAGCCGGATCGGCCGGTTCCTCGACGGGTACGGCCAGCCGTGACCCTGTGTAGGTGGATGACTCCTGTCTTGTGACCTGCTCAACTTTAGACGAAATCTAAGCTAGGATGGTTTCCTGTCAGCGCACAGGAGGCCATCCCATGTACGAACCGATCCGAGCCAAGTCGGTCCACAGCACGATGGCCGGCAACACCACCGACTTCCCCCACCGCTCGCGTGAGGAGGAGCTCGACATCCAGCTCGCCGGCCATCTCGCCGCGCTGCTCGCCGTCACGGACGAGCTGCGCACGACGGCGCCCTCCGCCGACCTCGACGCGGCCGCCGTACGGCTCGCCGACCAGGTGGCCCGACTGCGGGAAGGACGCAAGCCGGCCCGCGCGGCGGCATCCGGCGGTCAGGCCGAGCTCGCGGCACTGCACCGGCGTGCGCACGCCCTCGCCGGGCGGGCACTGGTGGTCGCCGCGTCGCGGGCCGACACGGCGGCGGCGATCTTGGCGGCGGAGCGCATGGACGCGCATGCCGCCGCGCAGGCCGAGCCGCAGGAGCTGACCGGCGTCGGCTGAGCCCCTCCCCCTGAACGGCCCCGGTCCGCGTGCACCCGCAGCGACGCGCGGACCGGGTGCCACAGCCTCGCTACGCTGACGGCGTGGAGTACGCGAAGACGCTCGCCATCGCCGAGGAACTCGATGCCTACGCCGAGCGGTTCGAAGGGGCGTAGCGCGTCGAGATCGGCCCCGCCGGGCCGGTACTGGCGATGAGCTGCCCGTCGACACGCCACCACGGCACAGCCCACCGCATCCGCGAGCAACTCGACGCGCAACTCCCCACCACCCGCCCCGGCTACGTCTGCGCCGGCGGCCCTGGGATCAAGCACCCCGCGCTCGGCCGCATGCGTCGCCCCGACGCCGTGGTCATCCCCGAACATGCCCTTGATGAAGAGGGCTTCGCAGTCGATGCCGCGGCGGTTCTCGGCGTCATTGAGATCGTCCCGCCGTCCGGCCCGGCCAACGCCCACCACGAGAAGCTCGCCGAATACCCCGCCATGGGCATCGCCCACACCTGATCGTCGACCCGCGCACCGGCACCATCGAGGTGCACTCCGAGCCGTCCAAGGCCGGCGACAGCCGCAAGGAGCCGTACATCTACGGCGACGTCGTGCCGTTCGGCCCGTGGCGAGTGGAGACCGCCGGCTTCCGCCGCTACGGCAAGGCCGGCGACAGCACGGCCTGACGCCCCCTCGCTACCACTGGCTTGCCTCACGCCGGGTTCGCCTCGGAGTCCCCGAACGGCGAAGACCTGCCGCTGACACTCCCCGTCGGGGCGGACGGAGAAGTCAGCGACAGGCCCAGAGCCACACACGCCGTTGTGCGCGGCCTCGCCGTTCCACACCGCGGCCGGCCGTGACGATCACTGGTCAGGGCGCATCCAGACCGGCCGCGGAGTCTTGGGAGGCGGGCCTCAGCCCAGGCGCTGCACCAACGCCCGGTACTCGTCCCACAGCTCCTTCGGCGTGTGATCGCCGAAGGTGTTGAGGTGGTCGGGAACGAGCGCGGCCTCCTCGCGCCAGATCTCCTTGTCGACGGTGAGGAGGAAGTCGAGGTCGGAGTCGGCCAGTTCGAGACCGTTCGTGTCGAGGGCGCCCTTCGCCGGCAGGATGCCGATCGGGGTCTCGACGCCCTCGGCCTTGCCGTCGAGGCGCTCGACGATCCACTTCAGGACGCGGCTGTTCTCGCCGAAGCCGGGCCAGACGAACTTGCCCTCGTCGTTCTTGCGGAACCAGTTGACGTAGTAGATCTTCGGCAGCTTGGACTGGTCCTTGTCCTTGGCCACGTCGACCCAGTGGGCCATGTAGTCGCCCATGTTGTAGCCGCAGAACGGCAGCATCGCGAACGGGTCGCGGCGCAGCTCGCCGACCTTGCCCTCGGCGGCGGCGGTCTTCTCGCTCGCCACGTTGGCGCCGAGGAACACGCCGTGGTTCCAGTCGAAGGACTCCGTCACCAGCGGTACGGCGGTGGCGCGCCGCCCGCCGAAGAGGATCGCGGAGATCGGCACGCCCTTGGGGTCCTCCCACTCGGGCGCGATGATCGGGCACTGGGCGGCCGGGACGGTGAAGCGGGCGTTGGGGTGGGCGGCCGGGGTCTCGGACGCCGGCGTCCAGTCGTTGCCCTTCCAGTCCGTCAGGTGGGCCGGGGTCTCCTCCGTCATGCCCTCCCACCAGATGTCGTTGTCGTCGGTGAGGGCGACGTTGGTGAAGACCGAGTTGCCCCACAGGGTCTTCATCGCGTTGGCGTTGGTGTGCTCACCGGTGCCGGGCGCGACGCCGAAGAAGCCGGCCTCGGGGTTGATGGCGTAGAGACGGCCGTCCTCGCCGAAGCGCATCCAGGCGATGTCGTCGCCGATCGTCTCGACGGTCCAGCCGGAGATGGTGGGCTCCAGCATGGCGAGGTTGGTCTTGCCGCAGGCCGACGGGAATGCGGCGGCGACGTACTTGGACTCACCGGTGGGCGGGGTGAGCTTGAGGATCAGCATGTGCTCGGCGAGCCAGCCCTCGTCGCGGGCCATGACGGAGGCGATGCGCAGGGCGTAGCACTTCTTGCCGAGCAGGGCGTTGCCGCCGTAGCCGGAGCCGTAGGACCAGATCTCGCGGCTCTCCGGGAAGTGGGAGATGTACTTGGTCTGGTTGCAGGGCCAGGGGACGTCCTCCTGGCCTTCCTCCAGCGGGGCGCCGACGGAGTGCACGGCCTTCACGAAGAAGCCGTCCTCACCGAGCTCGTCGAGGACGGCCTGGCCCATACGGGTCATGGTGCGCATGGAGACCGCGACGTAGGCGGAGTCGGTGATCTCGACGCCGATCGCGGAGAGCTTGGAGCCGAGCGGGCCCATGCAGAACGGGACGACGTACATGGTCCGGCCGCGCATCGAGCCGCGGAAGACGCCCTTCTCGCCGGAGAAGACCTCACGCATCTCGGCGGGGTCCATCCAGTGGTTCGTCGGGCCGGCGTCCTCCTCCTTCTCGGAGCAGATGTAGGTCCGGTCCTCGACGCGCGCGACGTCGGTCGGGTCGGAGGCCGCGTAGTACGAGTTGGGGCGCTTGATCGGGTCGAGTTTCCGGAAGGTGCCCTTCGCGACGAGCTCCTCGGACAGACGCTCGTACTCGGCCTCGGATCCGTCGCACCAGACCACGTTGTCCGGCTGCGTCAGTTCAGCGATCTCGTTGACCCACGAGACCAGTTCCCGGTGGTTGGTGGGGACGGGGGGAGCCGCGATGTCGCGCGCCACGGTTGCTCCTATAGAGAGGGATTTTGTTCTGATATGCCCTTGTATGCCCCGTGGGGGCCGCGACCCGGATGCTTCGCGGACGGGATCCGACTGGATCTGCCGTCCCGATCTTCCGCGCTCATCCGGTGCCGACCGCACTCATTTGATCATCCGACGCGTCCGCCCATATGTCCAGAGGGCGTCACAGGTGAGCGGCGTGAGCATCGCCACTCATCGGGATGTTTTCAATGCGTCACCACGGCTTCACCCCGGGTGCGCCCGCACGGGGTACTTCATGAGATGATGGCCACTTCCGGGCTCTCATCTCGCCGTGCTGATACGTAACTTACGGTTCCGTAGGTACGATGCCCCGCATGACTGCGCCCGTCCCCGACGCTTCCACGGACACGCCGGCCGCCGGCCGCGACTCCGGCGCGCCCTCCCTACAGCACCAGATCGCACACCACGCCCAGCAGCTCACGGACGAGATCAAGCCCAAGCTCCGCGGCTGGCTACACCTCGGCATGTTCCCGGCCGCGCTCGTAGCGGGCCTGGTACTCACCGCCCTCGCGGACTCACCCAGAGGCCGGGTCGCCTGCGGGATCTTCGCCCTCACCGCCTGCCTGCTGTTCGGCGTGAGCGCCCTGTACCACCGGGGCAACTGGAGCCCCCGTATGGACGGCATCCTGCGCCGGCTGGATCACGCCAACATCTTCCTGATCATCGCGGGCACCTACACGCCACTGACGATGCTGCTGCTGCCGGGAGCCAAGGGCCAGTGGCTGCTGTGGGGCATCTGGGCGGCCGCCGCGGCGGGCATCGTCTTCCGCGTCTTCTGGGTCGGCGCCCCGCGCTGGCTCTACACCCCCTGCTACATCGCGATGGGCTGGGCTGCCGTCTTCTTCCTGCCCGACTTCATGCGCACCGGCGGTATCGCGGTGCTGGTCCTGGTGATCGTCGGCGGCGTCCTCTACAGCGCGGGCGGCGTGATCTACGGCATCAAGCGCCCGAACCCGTCACCGCGCTGGTTCGGCTTCCACGAGGTCTTCCACTCCTTCACGCTGGCGGCGTTCATCACGCACTACGTGGGGATCTCGCTGGTGGCGTACCAGCACGGGTAGCCCACCGCACCGCCTCTTCGAGGGCCACGGCTTCTTGGCCGTGGCCCTTTTCCGCACCCAAAAACATTGACAGCACCTCTCTTTTGAGAGCTACTCTCATTTCATGGTTACTGTCACTACAGATCCTCGCCGCTGGTGGGCTCTCGGCGCCCTCGTCGCAAGCATGCTCACGCTCGGCTTCGACATGACGATCCTGAACGTGGCCCTGCCGACGATGGCCGCCGATCTCGGCGCCAGTACGGGCCAGCAGCAGTGGATGGCGGACGCGTACGTCGTCGTCTTCGCCGCGCTGATGCTGCCCGCCGGGCTGCTCGGCGACCGGTTCGGGCGGCGGCGGATGCTGGTCACCGGGCTCGGCATCTTCCTCGCCGGATCGCTGGTCGGCGCCCTGGCCGGTGACGTGAACTCGGTGATCGCCGCGCGTGCGGTGATGGGCGTCGGCGCGGCGCTGGTCACCCCGCTCTCCCTCTCCGTGCTGCCCACGCTCTTCGGCCCCGAGGAGCGCACGAAGGCCGTCGGCATCACCTCCGCCGCCTCCGCGCTCGGCCTGCCGCTCGGCCCGATCATCGGCGGCTGGCTGCTGAACCACTTCTGGTGGGGCTCGGTCTTCCTGATCAACGTCCCGATGGCCGCGATCGGCATCGCCGCCTGCGTCTTCCTGCTCCGCGAGACGAAGGACCCCGCCTCCCCCAAGGTCGACACCGTCTCGACGGCGCTCGCCGCGACCGGGCTCGGCGCCCTCGTCTACGCCATCATCGAGGCGCCCGTCCGGGGCTGGGGCGACCCGCTCGTGCTGGGCACGCTCGGGGCGGCCGTGCTCCTGATCGCCGCGCTGGTGCTGCGCGAACGACGCGTCGAGCGCCCCATGCTCGACATGGCCCTGCTCGCCCACCGCGGCTTCCTGTTCAACACCGTCGCCGCGACCCTGGTGACGTTCATCCTGACCGGCCTGCTGTTCGTGCTGCCGCCCTACCTCCAGGCCGTCCTCGGCCACGACGCCCTGGGCACCGGCGTGCGGCTGCTGCCGATGATGGGCGGGCTGCTGGTCGCCTCCCGCCTCGCCCCGCAGGTCGTCGCCCGCTTCGGCGCGCGGGCCGCGGTGAGCGCGGGTCTGGTGGTCCTGGCCTTCGCCGGGCTCCTCGGCAGCCGTACGACAGTGGACTCCGGCTACGGGTTCGTCGCGCTGTGGCTCACCATCACGGGCCTCGGCTTCGGTCTCTCCCTCATCCCCGCCATGAACGGCGGCCTGAGCGCCCTGCCCCGGGACCGCGCCGGCAGCGGCTCGGGGCTGCTGATGACCCTGCGTCAGGTCGGCGGCGCGATCGGTATCGCGCTGCTCGGCAGCCTGCTCGCCGCCGCCTTCCGGGACCGGCTCGACGTCACCGGGCTGCCCGCGCGGGCCGCCGACACCGCCGGGGAGTCCGTGGTCGCGGCGCACCTCGTCGCCGAGCGGGCCGGCTCGGCGGAGCTCGCGGCCTCCGCGAACAGCGCGTACGTCCACGGCATGGGCGTCGTGCTCCTGGTGTGCGGGATCGCGGCCCTCGTCTCCGCCCTGCTGGCGGCGGCGTTCCTGCCGGGCACGCCCGAGGCGCGTGAGCCCGAGACCCCGGACATGGCTGCCGAGGGGGCCGATGCCCGACAATGAGCCCCATGACCCCCGCACAATCCTCTCCCCTGACCGACCGCCCCCAGCTGGGGCTTCGTGAGCGGAAGAAGATCAAGACCCGGACGGCGATCCGTAACGCGACGTACGCGCTGATCAAGGAGCAGGGCTACGACGCCACCACGGTCGAGCAGATCGCCGAGCGCGCCGAGGTGTCGCCGTCCACGGTCTTCCGCTACTTCCCGACGAAGGAGGACATCGTCCTCACGGACGAGTACGACCCGATCCTGCTGGACGAGCTGCGCAGGCGGCCGGCGGACGAGCCGTGGATGGAGTCGCTGCGGTACGTCATGCGGCTGGCGATCAGGGCCGCGATGGAGGAGGGGCCCGAGGTCGTCCGGCTGCGGTCGCATCTGCTGGTCCAGGTCCCGGCCGTACGGTCCCGGATGCTGGAGAGCATGTCGGTCACCGGCCGGATGCTCGCCGAGGCCGTCGCCGAGCGCAACGGACTCGACCGGAACAGCCTGGAGGCGCGGGTCTACACGATGTCCCTGATCGGCGGCCTCGCGGAGATCTCCCTGTACTGGGCCGAGAACGACTTCGAGGACGATCTCCTCGACCTTGTGGACCGCACCCTGGACGTCATCGAGCACGGCCTCCCCGCGAAAAACACCTGAGGCGCGAGGGCCGTGCCGTGACATCCTGACCAGGTGAACGGTCCCGAGATCCATGTCGAGTTCGCCCCCGAGCTGCGCCTGTTCCTCCCCAACGGACGGCGTGCCGGCGCGAGCGCCGTCACCACCGACGGCGTCTCGACCCTCGGCCATGTCGTGGAGTCACTCGGCATCCCGCTGACCGAGGTCGGCACCCTGGTCGTGGACGGCCACGAGGTGCCGGTGTCGCACATCCCGACGGCGGGCGAGTCCGTGACCGTACGCCCCGTCCGGCGCCCCCAGCGGGTGCCCGGCGCTCCCCTGCGCTTCCTGCTCGACGTCCACCTCGGCACCCTCGCCCGCCGGCTGCGCCTGCTCGGCGTGGACACGGCGTACGAGTCGACGGACATCGGCGACCCCGCGCTGGCCGCGCTCTCGGCCGCCGAGCAGCGGGTCATGCTCAGCCGTGACCGGGGGCTGCTGCGGCGCCGGGAGCTGTGGGCCGGGGCGTATGTCTACAGCACGCGGCCCGAGGACCAACTCCGTGACATCCTCGACCGGTTCCGCCCCGAGCTGCGGCCCTGGACCCGCTGCTCCGCCTGCAACGGCGTACTCAAGGCGGCCACCAAGGACGAGGTGGCGGACCGGCTGGAGGGCGGCACGCAGCGGTCGTACGACGTCTTCGCGCAGTGCACCGAGTGCGGGCGCGCGTACTGGAAGGGCGCGCACCACGAGCAGCTGGTGGCCATCGTGGAGCGCGCCCTCGCCGACTACGCCGGCTAACGCCGGGTCACATCACCCTTTCCGCAGGCGATTCCGTCCCTGTTCGGGTCCAACCGCAGCGGGTCGTCCTTGCCGTTGACCTTCAGTCGGCCGTAGTCGTTCTTCTTCAGCCAGTCGCAGCGGGACTTCGTCGTCGCCTTCACGGTCGGCGGGAAGTCCGTCGGCACGCAGACGTTGGCGGAGCCGTAGTGCCGGTCGCAGCCGGCGACGGTCAGGCTGACCTTCTGGGAGGTGCGCTTCTTGCCGGGGCCCGTGACCTTGCCCTTGAGGTTGTCGGCGAAGTCGTGGACGTGGGCGGAGGCGTCCGTGGCGCTCAGGGCCTGCGGGCCCTGGAGGTGCACCCACTTGGCGACCGACGGGACGCCGTTGGCGTCGACCGCGAAGAGCATGTACCAGCCGGGCGGGGCCAGGTTGGGGTTGCTCGTCACGTTCAGGTCGACGTTGTTGCCGTCCACCGACAGGGGGAGATCCACGAACCGCTGGTTCGGGTCGGAGGAGTGGGTGACGGCGGCCGGACGGATCAGCTCTGCCTTGGCGATGGGCCGGTCGACGGTGATCCGCTGAGTGTCGCCGTACGTCCACTCGGTGTCGATGACCGAAGTGATCGTCGGGCGCTCGCCCTTGAGGAGATAAGGCGGGGTGTAGACCGACACGTCGTGGTTCCAGGTGCCGTTGCCCGGGTTGTCGCCGGTGGTCATCACCCGGCCATCGGGCAGGAGGAAGGCGGAGGAGTGGTAGCCGCGCTCCTCGGGGTCGGGAGCCACCGGGTCGAAGGTGTTGGTGGCCGGGTCGTAGAGCGACGACTCGTACACCGGGTTGGCCCGGTTGTGCAGGGCGCCGCCGGTCTCCAGGACCTTGCCGTCGGGCAGGAGCACGGCGGAGACGTACATCTTGCCCTGGTTGCCGGTCTGCGGGACCTTGCCGGCGCCCAGGTCGACGGTGCCCTGCGGGAGCGGCGGGCCGGCGACGTAGGACGGGTTCGCCTGCTTGAGGTCGATGACGTCGGTGAGGCGGTTGGCGTCCGGGTTGGAGTCGATGTTGCCGCCGCCGACGGTGAGGACCTTCTGGTCCTGGGCCGGGGGCAGCAGCACGCTCGCGGACTGGTCGCGCTGGTCCTTGTTCTGCAGGCCGGGGACCTGGGTGATCGTGTTGGCGTCGTAGTCGTAGATCGCCGAACCCGTGCCCGGGATGTTGTTGCCGAAGACATGGCTGCCCGAGTAGAAGAGGCGGCCGTCCTGCATGAGGATCATCGACGGGTACAGGCCCCAGTACGACCAGGTCTGGTTGACCTTCCAGAGCTCCAGCCACTTCTGCTCGGCGTCCGACCACAGCTCGGCGGCCACCGAACCGGTCGAGTCCTCCTTCAGACCGCCGAAGGAGATCACGTCACCGTTGCCGAGGATGGTGGCCGACGGGTACCAGTGGCCGTCGTTCATGTCGTTGGTCTTGCTGTACGTCTCGGTGACCGGGTCGAAGAGGTACGAGTCCTTGTAGCCCTGGTAACCGATCGTGCCGTCGGCCGACGGATAGCCCTTGTTGCCGCTCATCACGAGCACACGCCCGTCGTCCAGCTGGACGTGGCCTGCGCAGAACATGTCCTTCGGGGTGGGGATCTGCTTGTACGTGCCGTTCTCGGGGTCGTAGACCGCGCTGGTGAACGTGCCCGCCGCGAACTTCTCCGGGTCGTTGCCGGAGCCCGCGATCAGCAGCACCTTGCCGTTGTTCAGCACGACGGAGTGCATGGAGCGGACCGGGTTCTTCGTGGGCAGCACGTCCCAGCGGCCGTTCGCGCACTCCTCGGCCGTGCCCGTGCACACCGGGTCGGGGACGGGGTCGGCGACCTGGTCCATCGTGTAGTCGTCGGTGGTGACGGAGCCGGTGCCGTAGACGGAGACGCCCCAGGCGATCCGGTCGGTACCGGCGGGTACCTCGGGCGTACGGACCGTCGCCTCGGTCCAACCGGCCGCCATCTCCAGCGTCTTGAGGTCGGTCCAGTACTGCCAGCCCGCCGTGGCGTCGTGCCGGAAGAGGGTGACGGAGGCGTCCGGGGTGGTCGACCTGTACCAGAGCCCCAGGTCGTACTGCTTGCCCGGCGTGACGACCGGCGCGCACTCGGCGGACTCGGTGATCAGCGCCTTGCGGTCGCCCTCGACCCGGCGGGTGAGCGTGACCTTCATGGCCTTGCCGCCGGAGTGGGCGTCGGCCACCGTCTCGAAGGTGAAGTCGTTGTCGCCCCAGCCGGACTTCTTCCAGCAGTAGGGCATGTCGTCGGTGCCGGCGGTCTCGAAGCCGGGGTTCTTGATGAGGTTGGCGGCGGAGGCGGGCTGGGGCGCGGTGAGGAGGAGACCTCCGGTGAGGCCCAACACGGCCAGCAAGGCCGTTCTCGGTCTCGATCTCATGCAGTACTCCTTGCTGTGCGGCTCCTGCGCGGCAGATAGACCAGCGCCTCGGTACCGACGAAGCGCAGGACGAACGTGATGACCAGGGCCAGCGCGGTGGCCGGCAGCACCGCGAGGCCGAACTGGCCGACCAGCAGCGCGATCAGCGGGATGCGCAGCACCAGGTCGGCGTTGGCGAGCAGCGCGAACCGGACCGTGCGGTCGGCCCAGTGGCGGTGGATGCGCCGGTCGCGGAACAGCAACTTCTCGATGAGGAGGAAGTTCCAGGCCACACCGAACTGGTTGGCGACTATCTCCGCCGGGAGATAGTGCAGGCCCGCCTGTGTCAGCGCCCACAGGGCGGCCAGGTTCGGCACGAAGCCCGTCAGCCCGATCAGCCCGAACACCACCATCCGGGACAGCGGGTCGGCCGTACGCAGCCCGGCGAGGTGCCGCAGGAAGCGGCGCCCCTCCGACGCGGTGGACTTGGACTCCCCCGCGAACCGCTCCTGGAAGACGAACGGCACCTCGGTGACCGTGCGCGGGCGGCTGCGGACGGCCAGCTCCAGCAGGATCTTGTAGCCGAGCGGCTTCAGCGCCTCCGCGGTGATGTCGCTGCGGCGGATGGCGAAGAAGCCGCTCATCGGGTCGCTGATGCCGTGCAGCCGGCGCGGGAAGAGGGACTTGGTCAGCCAGGTCGCCGCCCTGGACACGGCCACCCGGTAGCTGCCGGCGAGCCCGGCCCGGCTGCCGCCCTTGATGTACCGGGAGGCGACGACGAGCCCGGCCTGAGCCCGCTCGCCGGTGGCCACCAACTCCGGGACCAGGGACGGCGGATGCTGGCAGTCGCCGTCCATGACGACGATCCAGTCCGACCCGGCCGCCTTCATCCCCTCGACGACCGCACCGCCGAGCCCGCCGACCGGTTCGTCCCGGTGGATGACGGTCACGGGGAACGGGCAGTCCTGGGCCGCCTCCTTGATGACCTGCGGGGTGTCGTCGGTGGAGTCGTCCACGAAGACGACCTCGCAGGGCAGCCGCGACGGCACCGACTCGGTGATCTGGTGCAGCAACTGGCGTACGTTCGCCGACTCGTTGAAGGTCGGTACGACGATGGTGACGGCGCCGGGTTCGGGAACCTCGGCGGCGTCCACCGACGGATCGCCCAGCTCTCCGGGGGCGGTGTACTCGTGCGTCATCGAACCCCTCCGGATGCTGTCTGGATCCGCCGGATCTCGATCCGGTCCTCGCCGGTGCCGAACACGGCGACCGGCGTCGAGTGCTCCATCGCCGCCTTGACGTTGGGCAGGTCGACCGCATCCCGGCGTACCGTCGGCGAGGCGACCACGTAGTCGAGGTCCTTCCAGCCGCGCGGCATCGTCTTCGTCACGGCCGGGTCGAGGTCGGCCTTGTAGAACCAGATGGCGCCGAGCCCGGGCTCGTACCCCGCGTGCACCAGGTCCAGCCACAGCGCGTCGTCGACGAGCACCCGGGTGTCCTCCGGGTCCGCCACCTCGGTGGCCAGCCACTTCGAGGCGGCCTGGTAGGGCGCGTTGGCGTCGGCGGTGACGGCGGTGCGGGCGCCGTCGTACCAGCGCGGGACGACGTAGGCGCAGGCGGCGAGTGCGAGGACGGCCGCGAGGGCGTACCGCCCGCCGGTGACGTACCGTTTCTCGGCCCCCGAGCGCCATCTCCGCAGTACCGCGTGGGCGACCGAGGCCGTTCCTCCGGCGAGGACGAGGGCGAGGAAGGGCAGCGCCTGGATGACGTACATGGCGGGCAGGTAGCCGGTGGGGCGCATGGCCACCAGGGCGAGGATGACCACCGCGCACGACGGGCCGGCCAGGGCGCGGGCGGTGACCGACCAGCGCCAGGTGGCCAGGAGCAGCAGACCGCCCGCGAGGCCGCCGAGGATGAGGACGCGGTCGTAGTAGAGCCAGGACTGCAGGACACCCCAGGAGCCGGAGCCCTGGTCGAGGATGAAGCCCGAACCCGGCCTGGTCATCTGGTACTTGATGCCGTCCCAGAGCGAGACATGCCCGCTGCCCGGGAACAGCTCGCCCTTCAGCAACGCGAAGAGCGGGTACGAGAGGCCGATCAGCGCGCAGGCGGTGACGGCGCCGGTGAGGGCGAACTTGCGGGTGTCGCGGTGGCTGTGCCGCCACATGGTGACGAAGACCGCCGGGAGGACGAAGAGCATCGTCTCCTTGGTCAGCACGGCCGTGGCGGCCGCGATCCCGGCGCCGAAGTGGTGCCAGAGGTGGCGGCTCGGGGAGGCGGCGAGCGCGAACGCGAGGAGCGTCCACATCACCGCGAGGTTGTCGAGGAAGATCTCCCGCTGGAGGACGACCGACAGGGGTGAAAGGCCGAACAGGACCATGCCGAGCCCGGCCGCCCAGCGCGGCAGCGACAGCCGCCGCCCGAGCACGTAGACGAGGACGGCGCTGACCGCGCTGATGACGAGCATCGCGGCGCGCATGGTGCCGACGGTCATCGAGTCGGGGCTGAGCGCGGCGGGTATCCAGGTCAGCAGGGCTATCTGGATCCAGCCCAGGGGCGGGTGGTCGTACCAGTAGGTGTAGTGGGCGAGCCCCCGGCCCTCCTGGACGGCCCAGGCCTGGGCGAGGTAGGTGCCCTCGTCGTCGCTGAGAGTCGGGTAGTCGGCGATGTTCCAGCCCTGCACGACGAGGATCGCCACGAGGAGCGCACCGCACAGGATCAGGTCGGGTCTGGACGAACGCAGCCGCTTCGGCGGGGCCGTTCGGCCGGTCGGCCGCGTTTCAGGCGCAGGCTGCCGCTGCGCGGGGACCTTCGGAGTGGTCACCGCGGGAAGGGTGGAGGTCACGCGGGGACGTCCTCTCGGAGCTCTCGGCTCGTTTCGGCATGGGTGAGATGCGCGCCGACGTGGGTGGTCAGCTCCCAGTCGTTACGGCCGCGCTGCTCACGCCATACGGCGCGGACGGCGGCCCCGGCGAGGAGCACCTGGTAGAAGGGGCCGCCCACGATGAGCTTCAGGTAGTGGACGAAGCGGACGCGCAGCCCGTACTGCTTGCCGAAGTCGTGCAGTCCGACGACCTCGAAGACGAAGGTGACGAGCGCGGTGACGGCCGGCAGGAAGGTGATGAAGGCGACGGTCACGGACACGTCGAGGAACACCGCGATCGCGATGTTGAGCGGGATGACGAGCCCGGTGAAGGCCTGCATGAACGGCGTCATCAGCGTGTACCGGGCGAGCAACCGCTGCCCGAAGGTGGGCAGTTGCCGCCAGTCCTTCTTCCGGTAGACCTGGAGGAAGCCCTGGTTCCAGCGGGTGCGTTGCTTGAGCAGCGACATCAGGCTGCCGGGCGTCTCCTCCTTGGTCACCATGTCGGAGTCGTAGGCGACGACGACCTTCTTGCCGACGCTGGACAGCCGGACGCCCAGGTCGCAGTCCTCGGCGAGGCAGTTCGGGTCCCAGCCGTCGGCTTCCCGCAGCACGTCGGTGCGTACGAAGACGGTGTTGCCGCCGAGCGGGATGAACCCCTTCTGCGCGTGCAGGTGCAGTCGCGACCGGAACCAGAAGAAGTACTCCAGGCAGTTGCGCAGGCTGTACCAGCTGGAGTGGAAGTTGATCAGCTGGACCCCGCCCTGGACCACGTCCGCCTCGGTCGTCCGGAACGCGTGGTCGACATGGGCGAGGAGCTCCGGGTGGACCTGGTCCTCGGCGTCGAAGACCCCTACGACGTCGCCGCGGCAGTGCGGCAGCGCCGTGTTCATGGCCTTCGGCTTGTTCTTCTTCTCGTGGGTGTCGACGACGACGCGGACGCGAGGATCACGTGCCGCGGCCGTCTCGGCCACCGCCGTGGTCTCCGGGTCGTCGTGCCCGACGATCACGATGATCTCGAAGTCGGTGTGTGTGGACTCCAGCAGCCGCTGGATGGTGTGGTCCAGCACGGCCTGTTCGTGCCGGGCCGGCAACAGCAGCGAGAACGAAACGTGCTCGCCGCCGTCCGGACTGCTGAACCGGGTGGAGGCGAGCACCTCGGGCGTACGCCACGCGTGCATCTGCCACCACAGAGTAAAAGCCGCCATCCAGAACAAGGCCAGCGAGACGAAGGCTATGAAGACAGACGTCAGCAACAGATCCCCCCAGATCCCCAATGCCCCCTGTCGCGAACGGCGAGTCACATCCGTCGCGTCACTGTGGAGAGATTAGGGGGGAAGTGTGAAGCGCGAGGGCTGTTCCGATAAATAGCTTGTTTCGGAACGGTGCGGCAGAAAGCGCGATCTATCCGAACACACGCCCAATTTGGGCATGCGGAACCCACGCCCTCCGCTTCCGCTTTCCGGTCCTCCCTCGACCCCTCAGCCGCTCAGTGACGTGCGCAGCCGCTCAGGATCGGTCGTCGGGGCGTCACAGGTGAAGTTACGGCAGACATACGCGGCCGGTTCACCGCCGACCAGCGGGCGGTCGGCGAGAAGCGGAAGCTCGTCACTGTCCGGCGTCCCGACGGCGACGACGGCGCCGGGGGCGGTGCCCAGAAGTGCCGTACGGTGCAGGGCCCTCGTGGCCTTGTCGTCAAGGCCCGGTCCGACGATCGCGACCTCGCGGGGCCCGTCGAGGTTGGCCTCGGCGACGGCCAGCCCCCAGCCGATGAAGCGGGGCACACGCGGGCCGAGGGCCTTGACCACGCCCAGCGCCTTCTCGGCGGCGGCGCGATGGGGCTCCGCGCCGGTCTGGGCGGCATAGCTCAGCAGTGCGCCGGCCGCCGCGCTCCAGCCGGAGGGGGCGGCGTTGTCGGTGGGGTCCTGGGGGCGGCGGATCAGTTGCTCGGCGTCGGCGGCCGTGTCGTAGAGGGCGCCGGACTCCGCGTCGGTGAAGCGGGCGAGGACGTGGTCGAGCAGGAACCCGGCGAACTCCAGCCAGACGCCCTCACCCGTGACGGACGCGAGCGCGAGGAAGCCCTCGGCGACATCGCCGTAGTCCTCCAGCACACCCGCGTTGGCGCCGGCCTTGCCGTCCTTGCTGGTACGGGCGAGGCGCGCGTGGTCGTCGAGGTGCAGCCGAACGAGCAGGTCGCCGGCCCCGAGGGCGGCCTCCACGAGGTCCGGGCGGTCGAAGTAGGCGCCGGTCTCGGCGAGGGCGGCGATCGCGAGGCCGTTCCAGGCTGCGACGATCTTGTCGTCCCGGCCGGGCGCGGGGCGCGTGCCGCGGTGCCGGAGCAGCCGCTCGTGGATCGAGGTGATCTTCTCGGCGTCGAACAGACCGTCCTGCTGCGGGAGTTGAAGCACCGACGAACCCTCCTCGAAGGTGCCCTCCTCGGTGACGCCGAAGTGCCGGGCGGCGAGTTCGGCGTCCTCGTCGCCGAGTACCTCGCGCAGCTGCTCCGGCGTCCACACGTAGTACGCGCCCTCGACGTGCCGGCCCGTCCCGTCGTCGCTGTCGGCATCCAGCGCGGAGGCGAACCCGCCCTCGTCGGTGCGCAGTTCCCGCACCATGAAGTCGGCGGTCTCCAGAGCGACACGGCGCGCGAGCTCGGAGCCGGTGGCGCGCCACAGGTGGGCGTACACGCGGCACAGCAGGGCGTTGTCGTACAGCATCTTCTCGAAGTGCGGCACGACCCAGTCACGGTCGACGGAGTAGCGCGCGAACCCACCGCCGAGCTGGTCGTAGATACCGCCCCGGGCCATGCGCTCGCAGGTGTCCTGAGCCATCTGCAGCGCGCCCTCGGCGCCGGTCCGCGCATGGTGCCGCAGCAGGAACTCGATCACCATGGACGGCGGGAACTTGGGCGCGCCCCCGAATCCGCCGCGCTGCGGGTCGTACTCCCGCGTCAGCCCGAGCAGCGCCTTGGCCAGCTCCTCCTCGCCGGGTGCCTCGGTACCGCCGTAGGAGATCTCCCGCTCGGCGAGATCCCGGGTGATCTTCCCCGCGACGTCGGCGACCTCGTCCCGCCGGTCCACCCAGGCGCTGCGCACGCCCTCCAGCACCTGCCGGAAGGACGGCATGCCGTGCCGGGGGGCGGGCGGGAAGTAGGTGCCGAAGTAGAAGGGCTCGGCGTCCGGGGTGAGGAAGACGGTCATGGGCCAGCCGCCCTGGCCGGTGGCGGCCTGGACGGCCTCCATGTAGACGGCGTCGACGTCGGGGCGTTCTTCGCGGTCGACCTTGATGTTGACGTAGTGGGCGTTGAGGTAGTCGGCCGTCTCCTGGTCCTCGAACGACTCGTGAGCCATCACATGGCACCAGTGGCAGCTGCTGTAGCCGACGCTGAGCAGGACCGGTTTGCCGCTCTTGCGGGCCTCGTCGAAGGCTTCGGCCGACCACGGCCACCAGTCGACGGGGTTGTCCGCGTGCTGGAGCAGGTAGGGGGACGTCTCGTGAGCCAGTCGGTTCGGCATGGGGTCCATCCTGCCGCAGTACCCCGCCGGTCAGACGTCAGGCGTCTCCCATACGGTGACCTTGAGTTTCCCGGTGCCCCGGTCGGGTGCGCTGATGACGTCGAGGTAGGCGACGCGGCCCTCGCTCGTCCGCAGGCAGAAGCCGTCGCCCGCCTTCACGTACGCCGAATAGCTGCCGTTGCGTTCCACGCTCTGGAGGCATTCCGCGGCCGTCGGGACGGCTTCGGGGTCGGGCCACGGGGCCAGGTTGGAAGCGGATCCCGGGACGGTCAGACCGGGGTCGCCGATGGACGCCGAGAAGATGACGTCCGCGCCCTTGGAGCTCACCACGACCGGTTTCGACGTGTCCAGTTCAAGGTAGAACCCCGCGTCGGTGATGTCGTCCGCCACCTCGACCGGCCCGTACAGCGGCTTGGCGGCGGAAGCGCTTTTCGTCGGGGTGGGCTGCTGCTCCTGGTCGGCCCGGTCGGTCGAACCGGTGGATGCGGACGACTGTGCGGGCGTCGTCGTCTCCTCCGCGCTCTTGTCGTCCGAAGCCCCCGGCCTGCTCACCAGGATCGTGATCAGGATGCCCACGACCGGGATGACGATCCCGATGACCCACCAGGCCCAGCGGGGCTGGTGGGGCTGGTGGGGACCCTGCGGGGGCGGGGTCTGCGGCGGACCGTACGGCTGTCCCTGCGGTGGACCCGCCGGCCCGTTGTTCGCCCAGCTCATGCTCTCCCCCGTGGTTCCCGTTCGTGTGCGCGATCACCATAGCCAAAACCCCTCGCGGCCCCCAGGGGACCCCGGCCCTCTCCCCAACAACACCCCATCCACAGCACACTTGACCAAGAACACCGTTGCCGCCGGAGGGGGACGTGACATGCGGGACAGTCATCGGGCCGATGCCGAGCGGCTGTTGGCCCGGGCCGTGGAGGAGGAAGTCCGGCGTTCGGGCGGGCGGATCGACGGGCCGGTGCTGCTGTCGCGGGCGCGCGGGGCGCTCGATGCCATGGCGCAGGCGGCGGCCGAGGAGTACGAGGCGTACACGCGCGCGCTGGACGAGGCGGAGGCCGGCCGGCTCACGTTCGGGCAGCGGTTCGCGAGGGAGGGCGGCGGTACGCCGCTGATGGTGGCGGGCGTCGCCGCGGTCGCGGCCGCCGTGTCCGACCTGGCGCTCGGCACCGGCGCGGGGACGGCCGTGGGCGCGGGTGTGACCGTCGGTGTCGTCGGCGCGGCGGCGACGGTCGTGAAGGTGGCCGGCACGCATCTGCCCGCCGCGCACCACCGTGCGGGCGCCGTCAGCCAGCCCGGCGGCCCGGAACAGCTGCGGCTGCAGTGGCTGACGGCGCTGGAGGTACGGGGCATCCGTCCGTTCCTCGACCAGCAGCGGGTGCTGAGCGCGTCCACCGGCCCGAAGCAGACCGGGCGGCGGCTGAAGGGCGCGGACAAGAGCGCGGCGGCCCGCGGCCGGAACGCGCTGGAGCAGTCGTTCGGTCAACTCCCGGCGCCGACGGGCCCGTTCGCGGGTCGCCGACAGGAGATGGCCCGCATCCGGCAGTGGGTCCAGGCGGCGCGGGCGAGCACGGAGACGAAGCCGACGGTTGTCGTCCTGCACGGGCCGCCCGGCGGGGGTCGTACGGCACTGGCGGTCCGCGCGGCCCACGACCTGAAGGACCAGTTCCGCGGCGCGTGCGTGGTGGATCTGCGGGGCGACACGACGGAGGAGGCGCCGCTGTCGACGAGAGACGCGCTCCTGCATCTGCTGAACCGTTTGGGCGCCCCCCGTGAGCAGCTCCTGTTCCGCGAGCGTTCCTCGACCGACCAGCAGGTCAAGCGGCTGAGCGAGCTGTACCACCAGCACCTCACCGGCCTCCCGGTCACCGTCGTACTGGACGACGCCTCGGACGCGGCGCAGGTCCGCACCCTCGTCCCCGAGCGCTCCGACAGCCTGGTCCTGGTCACCGCCCGGGAGCCCCTCGACCTGCCCGCGGATCTCGCCGCCTGGGTGCACCAGCTGCCGGTGGAGCCGCTGGACGCGGCGGGCGCGGAGGAGCTGCTCAGCTCGGCGGCACAGGATTCCTCCAGTCCCTACGACGCCGAATCCGCCGACCTGATCCGGCAGTTGTGCGGCGGGCTGCCGCTGGCGCTGCGTATCGCGGGCTCGTCGCTGGGCCCGCGGTCACCGCGCACGCTGGCGACGGACCTCGGCGCGTACGGCCCGGTGGAGCCGGTCGAGCGGGTGCTGTGGCTTCGCTACACCGACCAGTCGGAGGCGGCGCGGCGTCTGCTGCGCAGGCTGGCCCTGGCGGGCCGTGCCTCGCTGGGCGCGGCAGCGGCGGCGGCGCTTCTGGCCACGGACGAGGCGGAGGCGACGCGCCACCTGGTGGCCCTGTCCCGGTCCGGCCTGATCGACCATGTGCGCGGCAACCGCTACCGCCTCCACGACCTGGTCCGCGCCTTCGCCCACGCCCGTCTCCTGGACGAGGAGGAGGCCGCGGAGCGTACGGCGGCGCAGGAGCGGCTGATCGTGAACTACGCCGACCTCGCGGAGTCCGTTCTGCGCCTGGTCGACGGCAACATGTCGACCCGCTCGGACCGCTTCAGCCCGCACGGGTTCACCTCGCTGGACGACGCGCTGCGCTGGCTGGACGACGAGTCCAGCTTCATCACGGCCGCGCTCAGGCACGCGGAGGACGCCAACCAGGCGGCGGTCCTGAACCTGCTGGGCGCCCTGTGCGACTACTGCCTGCTGCGGGGCGACCTCTACCGCCTCGGCGAGATCAGCGAACTGGCCCAGGCCGTGGACCAGGGCCTGCTGGTGCGCTCGGTGCAGTGGCGTACGGGCATCGCGGCCCGTCAGCTCGGCGAGCTGGACAAGGCCCGCACGACCCTGACCTCGGTGGTCGACCTCTATATGGAGGCCCACCACGACGCGGGGGCGGCCCGCGCGCTCTGCTCCCTCGGCATCACCCTCCACCACCAGGGCAACCTCACCGAGGCCGTGGCCAAGCTCCGTGCGGCCCTGGACCTCCAGTCGGCTCCCCAGCTGTCGACCGACCGCGCCTGGACGATGCACGCGCTGGCGGCCGTGGAGCGGGACCGGGGCCGGGTGTCGGAGTCGATGGACCTGCTGACCGAGTCCCTGGTCCTGCACCGCGCCGGCGAGTCGGTGCACGGCGAGGCGTGGGCCCACTTCCAGCTCGGCCAGCTCGGGCTGCGCATGGGCGACGTCCCGCGCGCGGAGTCGGAGCTGCGCCAGGCCCTGGAGCTGTACGGCCGTACGCGCGACGCCCGCGGGGAGGCCTGGGCGCTGACCCAGCTGGCCCGCGCGCGCCTGGTCGCCGGCGACCCGTCCCCGGCGGTGGACGGTCTGCGCCAGGCGGCCGCCCGGCATCGCGACAACGAGGACGCGCGCGGCGAGGCCTGGTCCGTCTACTACCTGGGCCAGGCCCTGGAGGAGACGGGCAACCTGGATGTGGCGGTGCGCGAGCTGGAGCGCTCCCGCACGATGTTCTCCCGCATCCAGGACGTCTACGGCCTCGCCTGCGCCCGGCACCACTCGGCCCGCGTGACCCGGGACCAGCGGGCCGCCCAGACCGGCTCGCTGAAGAACTCCGGCTTCGCCCGCCAGCTCCTCGTGGACGCCCGCGCCAACTTCCAGCGCATCGGCGTCGCCCACGGGGAGGCGTGGACGTGCCTCGAGCTCGCGGTGGTGGACGCCGGGAACGCCCGTACCCAGCAGGCACTGACGCTGTGCGACGACGCGGTGGCGTTGTTCTCGTCGTACGGCGACCGAAGAGGCGAGGACTGGGCGCGCTTCCTGCGCTGCACGCTGCTGCCGTACGCGGCGCCGGGCGGCGTCGAGGTCGGGACGGCTGTGGCGCAGGAGGAGCTGACGCAGCTGGCGCGGGGCAGGCACGCGCTTCGGGACGGGAAGCTGGACGACTTCGTCGAGGCCTATCTGTTGTTGCTGGAACGAGGCGTGGACCTGGAAGCCGGCTGGCAGGCTTGGCGGTTGGGGATGGTGCCGAACCGGCATGCCCGAGAGGTCATGGGAGTGCCGACCTCGGCTTCGCCTCGATGAGAGGGCCTCGCCCTCCGACGCGGCGCAGGGGCGAGGAGCGGCGCGAACAAGGTATCCGGCCGGGGGGAACCGACGTGGACGGACGTACGGCAGGGGAAGTCCAGGGCACGGCACCGTTCCGGGGGCGACACCGGTCGACGGCGTTGCGCAAGGCGCTGGTCACGGCGTTCGTGGCGACGGGCGCGTTCTTCCTGACGCTCGCCCTGACCGAGGACGCGACCCGGACGTGGCCGTGGACGGCATCCCTCGTCAGTGGCGGCGTGGCACTGATCGTGCAGTACCTGAGGGACTTCGAGCAGCGGTTCGAGACGGTCGACCGGCGCCTCGCCGAGATCTGCGCCGCGGCCGAGCTGTTCAGCCGGGTCGACGGTTCGGTGCTCCGCTCCGAGGAGGTGACGCGGCTGTTTCTCGGCTACACGAAGGTCCGTGAACAGGGCGGCGACATCGTGCAGGCCTTCGCCGAGAGGGAGCTGCGCCGTCTCGCGAGGACGCTGGAGGGCCTGGGCGGCGGCAGCATGGACGCCTCCGGCGAGAACCACGAGTGGCTGATCGACCTCACCGACTGCGTCAAGATGACCCTCGACGCCACCAGCACCTCCGTGGACCGGGAGTTCTGGTCCAGCGGGCCCGGCCAGCGGTACCTCACCGCGCAGGAGAAGGCGGTGAAGCGGCGGGGAGTGGCGATCCGGCGCCTGTTCGTCGTGCGGGAACCGGACGAGGTCACGCCGGAACTCACAGCGCTGTGCGAGGACCACCGCAGGCATGGCATCGAAGCGCGGATCGCGGTGCGCTCGCTGATGGAGTCACACACCCGGGTGGACGACTTCATCGTCTTCGACGGCGAACTGTGCTTCGAGACCATGCCGGACCTCCAGTCCGCCCCGGACGGCACCCGGCTGAGGGCGGAGCCGGAGCACGTCGACGACCGCGTCAGCCAGTTCACCGAACTCTGGGCCGCGGCGGAGTTCGTGCCCGAGCCCTGAGCACCGGTGGTGCGGGAGAGGTTCGGCCGGGCGGGGCCCGAGGTGAGGCAGGCGGGCGATACGGCATGACTCCCCGATGCCCCCGGGCATCACCGAATCATGCCGTCACCGCGTTGCCGCGCGGTCAGCGCCTGTGGTCAGCGCTTCGCGTCCGCGCCCGCCGCGTCGGCGTCGGCACCGTCGCCGGAGGCCCCCGCCCCGGGATCCGCGGCCTCCTTGAAGTCGACCTTGCTCATGTGGCGGTTCATGGACTTCATCAGGCCCCAGACCGCCAGTGCCATCACCGCGAAGACGATGAAGCCGAGGACGCCGGGGGTGACCTTGTCCTCGTCCACCTCCTTGGCGAGGGTGGCGAGCTGTGTCATTGCCAGGCTTGCGCTTGCGCTCATGTCAGGCATTGTCGCGGATGCCCGCAAAGAGGTCGTCCTCGGGGAGGGAGGTATCGACGAGGGACTTCGCCAGCTCGTACTCCTCCGTCGGCCAGACCTCCCGCTGGAGCTCCAGCGGAACGCGGAACCAGCCGCCGTCGGGGTCGATCTGGGTGGCGTGCGCGATCAGGGCCTTGTCGCGGATCTCATAGAAGTCGCCGCACGGGACGTGCGTGGTCAGCGTGCGCTGCTTCATGCCGAACTCGTCCCAGCGCTTGAGCCAGTCCCCGTAGGGGGACTCCAGGCCGCGGTCGAGCATGGCCTGGTGCAGCGCCTCGGTGCGGGGGCGGTTGAAGCCCTGGTTGTAGTAGAGCTTCCGCGGCTGATACGCGGGGCCGTACTCCGCCTCCGGGTACTTCTCGGTGTCCGCCGCTCCCTCGAACGCCACCATCGAGATCTTGTGGGTCATGATGTGGTCGGGATGCGGGTAGCCGCCGTTCTCGTCGTAGGTGGTGATCACCTGGGGACGGAAGGAGCGGATCTGCTTCACCAGCTCACCGGCCGCCTTGTCGACGTCCTCCAGGGCGAAGCAGCCCTCGGGGAGCGGGGGCAGCGGGTCGCCCTCGGGCAGACCTGAGTCGACGAAACCGAGCCACTCCTGCTTGACCCCGAGGATCTCGCGGGCCTCGTCCATCTCTTTCTTGCGTACCTCGTGGATGTGCTCCTCGACGTACTTGTCGCCCTGGAGCTTCGGATTGAGGATGGAGCCGCGCTCCCCGCCCGTGCAGGTCACGACCAGCACGTCCACCCCCTCGGACACGTACTTCGCCATGGTGGCCGCGCCCTTGCTCGACTCGTCGTCGGGGTGGGCGTGCACGGCCATCAGTCGCAGCTGGTCAGTCAAGACTCAATCCTCGTAGTCGGCGCCCCGGCGTGGGCCGGTGCGATCGGCGGCTTCTATAGTGACCGAATCGGGGGGCGGATAATTCCGGGGTACGGCTCGGAGGCCCCGTTTCGGGACATCCGTCCCGCCCCGGCCGAGAGGACGATCATGAGTACGGCGAGCACGCGGCTGCCCGAGAGCCGCTACGGCCGCTCCTCGGACGAGCGCGCCGACCGCACGCTCAAGGTCGTCGGCGCCGTCCTCGGGGCGGTGCTGCTGGCCCTGATCGGCTACTTCGCCTATCACTACATCGGCCAGAACAAGATCAGCGCCGAGGTCATCGAGTTCGACGCCGGCAAGGACTCGGTGAAGGTGCATCTGGAGGTCCGCAAGGACGCCGGCGTCTCCGGCTACTGCACGCTGCGCTCCCAGGCGGAGAGCGGCGCCGAGGTGGGCCGGGCCGACTTCCGCTTCGACGGCGACGCCACGCGGATCGACAAGGTCGTCACGCTGCGTACGACGTCCCAGGGGACGACGGCCGAACTGCTCGGCTGCCACACAGACTGATCACACCGACTGATCACACGGCCCGATCACACAGCCCGATCACATCGGCTGATCATGCTGACCAGAATCGACCGCCCTTGGTCACTCCCGACCGGTCGTGTCCGGAATACATAGCCGCTGACCTGCGTTGACGTGATTCTGATGGCTTATGTCCTCCCCCTTCGGCCATTGAATTGTTAGGCTCGTGGTTTCGCCCATCCGTGAAGGAACATCCTTCTGGGTAGGGCGATGCTTTGTATTCCCAGTACCTACGAGGAGCACCTGTGACCCAGACCAGCGAGAACGTCACCTGGCTGACCCAGGAGGCGTACAACCAGCTCAAGGCCGAGCTGGAGTACCTGTCTGGTCCTGCGCGCACTGAGATCGCCGCCAAGATCGCGGCCGCGCGCGAGGAGGGCGACCTGCGCGAGAACGGCGGGTACCACGCGGCCAAGGAGGAGCAGGGCAAGCAGGAGCTCCGAGTGCGCCAGCTGACCCAGCTCCTGGACAACGCCAAGGTCGGCGAAGCGCCGGCGTCGGCGGACGGTGCGGTCGCGCCCGGCATGGTCGTGACGATCGCCTTCGACGGCGACGAGGACGACACGATGACCTTCCTGCTCGCCTCGCGCGAGTACGCGAGTTCCGACGTCGAGACGTACTCGCCGCAGTCCCCGCTGGGCTCGGGCGTGATCGGCCACAAGGTCGGCGAGGACGCCCAGTACGAGCTGCCGAACGGCAAGACGGCCTCGGTGAAGATCCTCAAGGCCGAGCCCTACAACGGCTGACCCAGCCCTCAGGACCGGCAGGGCCCAGCGGGCCCGCCCTACCGTGACGAACCCCCGGCTGCCCCTCGGCGCCGGGGGTCTTGTCATGCGGTGGCGGAGCGGTACTTCCGAACCGCCAGGGTACGGAAGACGAGGATGATCAGGACCGAGTAGATCAGTGAGGCCCACACCGGGTGCTGCATGGGCCAGGCGTCCGAGGGTGAGACCCCGGGGTTGGCGAAGAGCTCACGGCACGCCTGGACCGTGGCGCTGAAGGGGTTCCAGTCGGCGACGTGCCGCAGCCACGGGGTCATATGGCTGGTGTCCACGAACGCGTTCGAGATGAAGGTGACAGGGAAGAGCCAGATCAGTCCGCTGGACGTGGCCGCCTCGGGCGTACGGACGGACATGCCGATCAGGGCGCCGATCCAGGTGAACGCGTAACCGAGCAGGAGCAGCAGTCCGAAGGCCCCCAGCACCCGGCCGGCGTCGGTGCTGCCGTCCGACCCGACGCGCCAGCCGACCAGCAGGGCGACCACGGCCAGGACGACCAGGGTCAGCGCGGTCTGGACGAGGTCGGCGAAGGTACGCCCGGTGAGCACCGCGCCTCTCGCCATGGGCAGCGAGCGGAAGCGGTCGATGAGCCCCTTGTGCATGTCGTCGGCGATGCCCGCGCCGGAGCTGGCGGTGGCGAACGTGACGGTCTGCGCGAAGATGCCCGCCATCAGGAAGTTCTTGTAGTCGACGGCGCTGGTGCTGCTTCCGATCTGCATGGATCCGCCGAAGACGTAGGTGAACAGCACCACGAACATGATCGGCTGGATGAGCCCGTAGATGATCATCTCGGGGATCCGGGACATCCGGATCAGGTTGCGCTTCGCGACGACCATCGAGTCCCGGAAGGACTGACTGACCGGGTTGGTGCTCGGCGCGACCCGCACGGCGTCGGTGAGGGCACTCATTTGACGGCCTCCTTGCCGTTCTCCTCGTCCTTGGCCTCGGCCAGGTGTCCCGTCAGGGACAGGAACACGTCGTCCAGGGTCGGGCGGCGCAGGCCGATGTCGTCGATCTCGATGCCACGGGTGTCGAGTTCACGGATGACCTCGGCGAGGAGCTTGGCACCTCCGGTCACGGGGACGGTGAGTTTGCGCATGTGCTCCTCGACCGTCGTGTCCCCCTTGCCGAAGCCGCGCAGCACCTCTGAGGCCGGCTGGATGTCGTCGCGTTCGTGCACCACGACCTCGACGCGCTCTCCGCCGGTGCGGGCCTTGAGCTGGTCGGAGGTGCCCTGCGCGATGACACGGCCGTGGTCGACGACCGCGATGTCGTGCGCGAGATGGTCGGCCTCTTCGAGGTACTGGGTGGTCAGCAGCAGGGTCGTACCGCCCGAGACCAGCCGCTTTATGACATCCCACAGCATCTGCCGGTTGCGGGGGTCGAGGCCGGTCGTCGGTTCGTCCATGAACATCACAGGCGGGGAGACGACCAGGGCGGCCGCCAGGTCCAGGCGGCGCCGCATGCCGCCGGAGTAGGTCTTCGTGGGGCGATCGGCGGCGTCGGCGAGGTCGAACTGCGCCAGCAGTTCGTCCGCTCGGGCCTTCGCCGGCTTCGCCTTCATCTGGTAGAGCTGCCCGACCATCTGAAGGTTCTCGCGGCCGGTGAGGTACTCGTCGACAGCCGCGAACTGACCGGACAGGCCGATGGAGCGGCGCACAGCGTCGGGATGCTTGAGGACGTCGATACCCGCGACGACCGCCGAGCCACTGTCGGGGCGCAGCAGGGTCGTCAGGCAGCGGACGGTGGTCGTCTTGCCCGCGCCGTTCGGCCCGAGCAGGCCCAGGACCGTGCCCTCGGGAACATCGAGGTCGACGCCGTCCAGAGCCCTTACGTCACCGAAGGTCTTCACCAGGCCTTCGGCATAGATGGCGCCTGGCATATGAATCTCCACGTCGTCGGGGAAACTTCGGAAAGCCTAGGTTTGCACTTTTCATTCCGCTGGGAGGCGGAATCACGAGACACACCATAACGCGATGTATCGCGTCTCTCAACAGAGTTGCCCGAACGAGTGACAAGAGGAGCCCGTGCCTCAGCCGATGACCGTGTAGCCCGCCTCGCGCAGGGCCTGGCCGACCTCGACGCAGTGCGCACGGCCCTTCGTCTCCAGGTGCAGCTCGACCTCCGCCTCCGTGAGCCCGAGCCGCGGGTCGGTCCGCACATGGCTCACATCGAGGACGTTGGCGTCCACCGCCGACAACACCCCGAGAAGCGTGGCGAGCGCGCCCGGCCGGTCCGTCAGCCGCAGCCGTACGGCCAGGTAGCGGCCCTGCGCGGCCATGCCGTGCCGCAGGACGCCCTGCAACAGCACCGGATCGACGTTGCCGCCGGACAGCACCGCGACGACCGGCCCCTCGAAGGATCCCGGGTCGCTCAGCAGCGCCGCGACGGGGCTCGCCCCGGCCGGTTCGACGACCAGCTTGGCCCGCTCCAGGCACAGCAGCAGGGCCGTGGCCAGCTCGTCCTCGGTGACCGTGCGGACCTCGTCCACCAGGTCCCCGATGATCCGGAACGGCACGTCACCGGGCCGGCCGACCTTGATCCCGTCGGCCATCGTCACCGGGTTGTCGACCGCGACCGGGTGCCCGGCCGCCAGTGAGGGCGGGTACGCCGCGGCGCCCGCCGCCTGCACACCCACGATCCGCACGTCGGGCCGCAGCGTCTTCACCGCCATCGCGATACCCGCCGCGAGCCCTCCCCCACCGATGCCGACGACGATCGTCCGCACCTCCGGGCACTGCTCCAGGATCTCCAGGCCGACGGTGCCCTGGCCGGCGATGATGTCGGGGTGGTCGAAGGGGTGGATGAACACCGCGCCCGTCTCGGCGGCGTACTCCTGGGCCGCGGCGAGCGTCTCGTCGACCACCTGACCATGCAGCCGCACCTCGGCCCCGTAGTCCCTGGTGGCGCTGATCTTCGGCAGCGGGGCGCCCTTCGGCATGAACACGGTCGAGCCCACGCCGAGCAGCGACGACGCCAGCGCGACGCCCTGCGCGTGATTGCCGGCACTGGCGGCCACGACCCCCGCGGCCCGCTCCTCCGGCAGCAGCCCGGCGATCCGCACATACGCGCCGCGCAGCTTGAACGATCCCGTCCGCTGGAGGTTCTCGCACTTGAAGTGCACCGGCGCGCCCACCAGCTGGGACAGGTGCCTGCTGCCCTCCATCGCCGTCACCCGCGCCACGCCCGTCAGCATCTTCTGGGCGCCCCGTACGTCGTCGAGCGTGACGGGAGGCAAGGAGTCAGCCGTGCTGTAGCTCATGACACAAGTCTCGCAGTTCACAGGCGCAAGGCCCTGTTGTGACCAAGCACCGAGATGGGTTTGCGCAGCGCCGGTACACCCCGCGTCCGGGCCGCGTACCCTGTCCCCCAACCCAGCACCCCCTTCATGAAGTGAGCCTCCGGCCATGCCCACAACACCTGAAATGTCGATGGACATGACGACCGTCGCCGACAGCGGTCTCCTCGACACGCTGCAACACGAGGTGGCGGTCTTCGCCCGGCGTGCCGAACAGACCCGGCTCGGCGGCGTGGGTCAGGTGCGCAACTCCATGGACCGCGCCGCATACCTGCTGCTCAACCGCCTCGACAAGGAAGGCCCCATGGGCGTCAAGGCGCTCGCCGCGAGCATGGGGATCGACTCGTCGACGGTCACCCGGCAGGTGGCACCGCTCGTCGACACGGGGCTCGTCAAGCGCACCTCGCACCCCGAGGACGGGCGGGCGGTGGTGCTCCAGCTGTCCCCGCGCGGGCAGTCGCGACTGGAGGAAGTGCGCTCGTCCCGACGCCAGTTGATGGCCGAGCTGACGCACGACTGGGAGCCGGAGGAGCGTGAGGCGTTCTGCACGCTCCTCACCCGCTTCAACACGGCGCTCTCCGCACGGATGGCGGCGCAGGGAATCTCGGGCGCCGAGACACCGGCGGCGTCCTGAGGGACGGGGCTCTCCCTGAGGCTGCCGCCCCCAGCCCCCCCCGGCCCCGACCGGGCTCGAATGCCGGAACCCACGCCCGGCCGCGCGATCCGCTCCCGGCTCTTGACCCCGGGCCTCCGCTGGCCTCCTATGAAACCGGGTCCCCTCTCGTGCGCGACCGACGCGTTCATCAGGGGGCGCGCTCAGGCAGGAGGGGACGGTGGAACGACGGCGTGTGGCCCAGGACGCCCGCCGGGCCCGGGAGTTCGAGGCGTTCGTCGCGGGCGCGGCAGGGCGACTGCTGCATGCCGCCACGCTGCTCACCGCGGAGCCGCCGGACGACAACCCGCGCGCGCGGCGCCTGCTGACCCTGTCCCTCGCGCACACGTACGCGTGCTGGGACCGGCTGCGCGGCGAGGACCCGTACGACCGCGCCCGCGCGTACCTGGCCACCCGCTTCTCCCGGGCCGCCTGGCACCAGTACGGCGGCTTGGGCGCCCTCGGCCGGTCCCGCCCCCACCCCGCCAGCCCGCTCGCCCGCCTCTCCCCGCAGGAACGCCTGATCCTGGTCCTGCGGCTGTACGAGGGGGTCGCCGAGGAACAGGCCGCGGCCCTGCTCGGTCTGCCCCTGGAGCGCGTCCACACGATCTGCGACCGGGCGACGGCAACACTGCTGCATCCGCCGAGGCGGGCCACGCCGGCCGTGCTGGACGCGAAGGCGGTGTCGCCGTGAACCGCCCCCAACGGGAAGCGGCCGCACGACAGATCATGGAGCGCGCTCCGGCGACGGTGCCGCCGGAGCTGTACGCGGAGGCCGTCAGGCGCGGTGGCCGCATGCTGCGCCGCAGGAGGGTCGCCGTACGGCTGATGTGGCTGCTGCTGTTCGCCGCGACGGTGGCGTTCGTGGTGTGGGCGGTGACGGCCCGCCCGTGGGTGGAGCCGCCGTCGGAGACGACTCCACCCCTGATGGGCTGGTGAGCCCCGGGCCTAGCCGAGGGCCTGCTGGAGGTCCTCGATGAGGTCGTCGACGTTCTCGATGCCCACGGAGAGGCGGACGAGGTCTCCGGGAACTTCCAGAGCCGACCCGGCCACGGAGGCGTGGGTCATACGCCCCGGGTGCTCGATGAGCGACTCGACACCGCCCAGGGACTCGCCGAGCGTGAACACCTTGGCGCGATTGCAGACCTCGACAGCCGCCTCCTCACCGCCGGTGACCTGGAAGGAGACCATGCCGCCGAACGACTTCATCTGCTTGGCGGCGACCTCGTGACCGGGGTGGTCGGGCAGGCCCGGGTACAGAACGCGGGTCACGCGCGCGTGCCGGGTGAGCATGTCGGCGATCTTCGTGGCGTTCTCACTGTGCCGGTCCATGCGCACCGAAAGCGTCTTGGCGCCGCGCAGCACCAGCCAGGAGTCGAAGGGCCCGGCGACCGCGCCCATCGCGTTCTGGTGGTAGGCCAGTTCGTCGCCCAGGTCCGAGTCACCGACGATCAGAGCGCCACCCACGACATCCGAGTGACCACCCATGTACTTGGTCAGCGAGTGCACCACCACGTCCGCGCCGAGGGACAGCGGCTGCTGGAGATACGGCGTGGCGAAGGTGTTGTCGACGACGAGCTTCGCGCCGGCGTCCCGGGCGACCTGCGCGACGGCGGCGATGTCGGTGATACCGAGCAGCGGGTTGGAGGGGGTCTCCACCCAGACGACCTTGGTCTTCGGGGTGATGGCGGCCCGCACGGCGGACGCGTCGCTGGTGTCGGCGACCGACCACTCCACCCCCCACCGTGCGACGACCTTCGCGAACAGCCGGAACGTGCCGCCGTACGCGTCATTGGGGATGACCACGTGGTCGCCGGGGCTGAGCAGCGTACGCAACAGGCAGTCCTCGGCCGCCAGTCCGGACGCGAACGCGAGCCCGCGGCGGCCACCCTCCAGGGCGGCGAGGTTCTCTTCGAGGGCGGTCCTGGTCGGGTTGGCGCTACGGCTGTACTCGTAGCCACCGCGCAGCCCGCCCACGCCGTCCTGCTTGTAGGTCGAGACCTGGTAGATCGGCGGGACGACCGCCCCGGTGAGGGGATCGGCGGTGTTGCCCGCGTGGATCGCGAGGGTCTCGAAGTGCTGACTGATGTGCCTGTCGCTCATGGCCCCCGAGCGTAGTCCGCGAACGAGCCGGATGCGCCCGGAGCTCCAGAGCACACCACGAGCCCGCAGCCGCGTACGGCGGCGAGGGGCCGCGTCGGGGGGTGTCCGCCCGCAGAGTCCGGTGTCAAGAAACAGCACCTCTGGCGCAAGGCCCACCACCGGACCGAGGACGGACACCCCCCGACGCGGCCCCGCCCCACAACGAAACCCTCAGGCGCTACGCGAACCCCCACCGGACCCGCACAGGCGCCGCAGGCATAAACGCGCACCCCCACCCACCGGCACCAAGCCGCCGCAGGCGCAGACGCGCACCCCCACCCACCGGCACCAGGCCACCGCAGGCACCCCACCCGCCCAACCGCCGGAGGCACCCGTTGGCCAATTGTCAGAGGCGTCTGGAACGCTGGAGGCATGGAGATTCTCTGGGTCCTGATCGCGCTGGTAATGATCGGCTTCGTGGTGCTGCCGTTCATGCGGCGCAGGCGGGCCATGATCGAGCAGGTCCCGCCTGGACACCCGGACGCCGCGGACCCGGCGAACTACGGCTTCGTACGCCAGGAGGAGCTGGACATCCGCATGCCCGGCCCCGACCAGGACCTGCTGGACGTCCTGGACCTGGTACAGCGCACGCAGGACTACAAGGCGGCGTCCCAGCTGCTCGCCGGCACCGAGACGGAGGGCGAGCTGCGCTGGCAGCGCGTGCAGGCCTTCGCCGGTGCCGCGTCGCTGGAGCTCCAGCGGCGGCCGGGCGGGGTCAGTGAGTCGCCGGGCGGCCAGTGGCTGCGGGTGTGGCGCACCGAGCAGCCCAAGGACGCAGGCGGGGCGGCCGTCCACGCGGAGTTCCTGGTCCAGCAGGCGTGGCGGACGGCGACGCCCGGCACGGACGAGTTCCGGATCATCATGGAGGAGGCGAAGTCGGCCTGCGGGGACGCGGCGCTGCTGGCCCCCGGTGACCCGATCCCGTACATCATCGAGCTGTCGGTGGCCCGCGGACTGGCCTACCCCCGCCCGGAGTTCGAGCAGCTCTGGCTGAAGATCCTGGACCGGGCCCCGGCCCACATGGGCGCACACCTGGCGGCCCTGCACTACTGGTGCGAGAAGTGGCACGGCTCACGCCAGCTGGCGTACGACTTCGCGGAAGCGGCGGCGGCCCGCGCGCCCCAGGGCTCCCTCCTCGCCGCGATGCCGCTCTTCGCGGTCTTCGAGCACCTGCCGGAGGTGAACCTGGTCAGCGGCTTCTACCAGAGCGAGGTCGTGACGAAGGCGATCCACGGCGCGCTGTTCGCGGTGGGCGCGGCCCGCCACGACGACCCGATGCTGGCGCACGTACGCCACCTGCTGGTCTTCTTCCTGGTCCGTGGCGAGCGCTGGGCGGAGGCCATGAACCAGCTGATACACGTCGACGGCCACGTCGGCGCCCTCCCCTGGACGCTCTCCCCCGACCCGGCCGCGGAGTTCGCGGTCTACCGCGCGCTGGCGGTGGCGGGCTACGAGGCCAACGGCGGCAGCCCGGCGACGCTGCCGCACTGACGCAGGTGGCGAAGGCGCAGAGCGGAATCTGAGGGCCCGGCCGTACGTTGAAGGGGGTACCGCCCGGCGGGGAGCACCCCGAGTGCCCCCGCCGCCGTACCGCAGCCTGTGCCCCGGCCCGCGAGGTCCGTGTCGCCCGCGAGGAAGGAACCCTCATGCTCTTCGGCCGTACGCCCGTCCTGCCCACCCCCGAGCAGGCGCTTCAGGGCCGTCCGGAACCGGCCTTCTCCGTCCCCGACCGCCACACGGTCCTCGGCAACCCGCTCCTCGGCCCCTACCCGGAGGGCCTGGAGGTCGCCGACTTCGGGCTGGGCTGCTTCTGGGGCGCCGAGCGCAAGTTCTGGCAGCTCCCGGCGGGCGTGTGGACGACCTTGGTCGGCTACCAGGGCGGCCACACCGAGCACCCCACCTACGAGGAGGTCTGCTCGGGCCTGACCGGCCACACGGAGGTCGTCCGCGTGGTCTTCGACCCGAGCGTGATCTCGTACGAGCGTCTCCTGAAGACCTTCTGGGAGGCCCACGACCCCACCCAGGGCTTCCGCCAGGGCAACGACGTCGGCACGCAGTACCGCTCGGCGATCTACCCGCACACCCCGGAACAGGCGAAGGCGGCCGAGGCGTCCCGGGAGTCGTACCAGAAGGTCCTGACGGGCTCGGGGTACGGCACGATCACCACGGAGATCCTGCCGGCGGAGGGGCGGACCTTCTACCCGGCGGAGGGGTATCACCAGCAGTACCTCGACAAGAACCCGGCGGGATACTGCGGGATCGGCGGCACCGGCGTCTCCTGCCCGATCGGTGTCGCCGAGGCCGACGGGTGAGCACTGGCGTCACACCGACGCGGTTGGCAGCGCTGTGGCGGGACCGACGGCCGTCGGGCCCGCCCGTCGCCCACACCTTTCGCGGCACCTACGCGGATCGCTGGGTGCGCTTCCACAGTCTTCCGGGCTCGAAGCGCTATCCGGAGTCCGAGGACGAGTACGGGATCGTGCTGGAGCGCTACAACACGGTCCTGGACGAACTGTTCACGGGCCTGGACGTGTTCGTCGTGACCATGGACTGGTCGTACACACAGGACGGCCCCGCGGGCTATCCGACACCGCGACAGGAACTTCATCCCGACGGCGTCCGCTGGTGGACCGAAGCGAACCGGGAGGACCCGGATCTGGATCTGGATCCGGAGTTGCACACCCACACGCGCCTCTACGCAGATCGGCGGCCGTGGCGGCACGGATGTGCCGATGGCCTGCTGCGCGCCGTCGCCGACGAGGCGCTCGTCGAGGTGTTCATCACCGACACGGAACTTCGTCGTATCCATCATCCGTACGACGGCGGCGCGGACGTCGTCCTCACCACGCCCGCGGAGCGCGACGAGATGCGCGCCCGGCACGCCGAATGGCTCTCCGCCCATCCAGCCGGCCTGTGACACCTGTGGCCGGGAGGGCGGGGCACCCTGGTCGAAGTGGGCGCGCGATTGTCGGACCCTGCTGCTTTCATGGAGGGCATGACCAGCAGAAGCGTCGTCGTGGAGCGGAGTATCGCCGCAGGCCAAGGGCCCGTGTGGGAGGCTTTGACCGACCTGGGGGGCATGCCGCACATGCTCAGTGGAGTCACCCGCGTCGAGGTCCTCACGCCCGGCGCCTTCGGCGTCGGTACACGGTGGCGCGAGACGCGGCGCATGTTCGGGAAGGAAGCCACCGAGGAGATGTGGGTGACCGCCAGCGAACCGCCCGAGCGTTATGTGGTGGAGGCCGAGTCACATGGCACCCACTACGTCTCGGAGTGGCAGCTGCGGCCGGACGGCCCGTCGGCGACGACGGTCCGGATGACGTTCACGGGCGTGACCTCCGGCGGTGTCACCGGCCTGCTCGCCAAGCTTCTGGGCGGAGTGGGCGCACGAGCGGTGAGCAAGGCCGTCGCCAAGGATCTGGATGACGTCGCCGTGGCGATCGAGGGCCGCGCGGGCTGACCCGCACGCGCGCATACCGGCCTACGCCTCCGAGGTCCCCGACCCCGTCCCGGCCCCGGACCCCGTGCCAGTCCCAGCCCCCGCCTTCGCCGCATCCGCGCCCCAGCTGGCCAGCAACCGCAACGCCTCCGCCGACGGCGACCCCGGCTCCGCGTGGTACGTGACCAGGCCCTGCTCCGTGCCGTCGGTGAGGCGGAACGACTCGAAGTTCAAGGTC
The DNA here is from genome assembly GCF_001270495.1 of Streptomyces viridochromogenes. Lineage (GTDB taxonomy): Bacteria > Actinomycetota > Actinomycetes > Streptomycetales > Streptomycetaceae > Streptomyces > Streptomyces viridochromogenes_A. The sequence continues at coordinate 17,065 of NZ_LGUR01000222.1, read as the reverse complement.
AGCTCGCCCACCAGCGGATGCCGGAGGTGCTTGACGCCGTAGGTCTTCTCCTTGACGTCGTGCCTGGCCCACAGGTGGCGGAACTCCTCGCTCTTGACGGAGAGTTCGCCGACGAGGGCGGACAGCCGCGGATCGTCCGGATGGCAGCCCGCGTCCATGCGCAGCAAGCTGACCATGTCGGACGCCTTCTGGTCCCACTCCACGAACAGATCGCGGTACTCGGGCCGGAGAAACACCAACCGCGCCCAGTTCCGCTCCCGCTCCGGCAGTTCCGCCCAGTCGCCGAAGAGCGCCGCCGCCATCCGGTTCCAGGCGAGGATGTCCGAGCGCCGGCCCGTTATGTACGCGGGCACGTCGTTGATCGAGTCCAGCAGCTGCGCCAGGGCCGGCCGCACCTGCTCCATACGCGTCGTCGGCTTCTTCTTGTGCTGCTTCGGCTTCGCCAGATGCATGAGGTGCGCGTGCTCGGCGTCGCTCAGCCGCAGCGCCCGTGCGATCGCGTCGAGGACCTCCGCCGAGACGTTCCGCCCGTTGCCCTGCTCCAGGCGCGTGTAGTACGCCACGGACACACCGGCCAGCTGCGCCAGCTCCTCCCTCCGCAGCCCCGGCACCCTGCGGTGCCGCCCGAAGTCCGGCAGCCCGAGGTCCTCCGGCTTCAGCCGGGCGCGGCGGGGGGGCAGAAACTCGCTGAGCTCGGCCCGCCGGTCCAGGCCGGTACCGGTACCGGGGCCCGTTCCGGGGCCGGTACCGGGAGGGGCTGTGGCTCCCGTCACGGATTCGGGCTTTTCGTCCATGCCTCAAGTATTCCCGGTCATACGCGCACGAGCCTGACCCCGCCAGTGGTAGGACCAGCGGACGTACGCACAACCGAGGTCTGGGTGACTCCGGCGCATTCCAGCAGGCTGAATGCCATGCCCGGCCGGACAACACGACGTCAGAAGGCAGCCGGGCGTGAAACCCCCTCTAGGAGAACCCCGGCATGACCTCCGTCGCCGCATACGCAGCCCCCTCCGCCAAGGCTCCGCTGGAGCGCACCACCATCGAGCGCCGTGCCGTCCGCGAGCACGACGTGCTGATCGACATCAAGTTCGCGGGCATCTGCCACTCCGACATCCACCAGGCCCACGAGGGCTGGGGCAAGGCGATCTTCCCGATGGTCCCCGGCCACGAGATCGCCGGCATCGTCTCCGAGGTCGGTCCGGGCGTCACGAAGTACCAGGTCGGCGACCGCGTGGGCGTCGGCTGCCTGGTCGACTCCTGCCGTGAGTGCGACAACTGCAAGGCGGGCCTGGAGCAGCACTGCACCGGCGGCTCGGTCGGCACGTACAACGCCATCGGCAAGGACGGCGAGCCCACCTACGGCGGCTACTCGGAGAAGGTCGTCGTCGACGAGAACTTCGTCGTCCGCATCCCCGACGGCCTGTCCCTGGACGTCGCCGCGCCGCTGCTGTGCGCGGGCATCACCACGTACTCGCCCCTCAAGCACTGGGGCGCGGGCCCGGGCAAGAAGGTCGCCGTGATCGGCCTGGGCGGTCTCGGCCACATGGGCGTCAAGATCGCGCACGCGCTCGGCGCCGAGGTCACCGTCCTCTCCCAGTCCCTGCGCAAGAAGGACGACGGGCTGAAGCTGGGCGCCGACCACTACTACGCGACCAGTGACCCGAAGACGTTCGAGGAGCTCGCCGGCTCCTTCGACCTGATCCTCTCCACGGTGTCCGCGCCGCTGGACTTCGGCGCCTACCTCAGCCTGCTCAGGACGGGCGGCGCCCTGGTGAACGTGGGCGCCCCGGAAGAGCCCGTCGCCCTGAACCTGTTCTCGCTCATCGGCGGCAACAAGACCCTCGCCGGCTCGATGATCGGCGGCATCGCCGAGACCCAGGAGATGCTGGACTTCTGCGCGGTGCACGGCTTCGGCGCCGAGATCGAGGTGATCAGCGCGGACCAGATCAACGAGGCGTACAAGCGGGTGCTGGACAGCGATGTGCGGTACCGGTTCGTGATCGACACGGCGACGATCTGATTCGGATCACCCTGACCGAGGGCCCCGGAGCCGCACTGCTCCGGGGCCTCAGCGTGTCGCCGTACGGCGTCCCAGCAGCCACAGCAGATACGGCCCGCCGACGAGCGCGGTGAGCGCGCCGACCGGGATCTCCAGCGGGGGCAGCAGGGTGCGGGCGGCGAGATCGGCGGCGACCAGGATGATCGCGCCGGTCGACGCGGCGTTGAGGAGCGGGAGTTGGGGCGTACGGGTGAGTCGCCGGGCCAGCTGGGGCGCGGTCAGCGCCACGAACCCGATCGGTCCCGCGGCCCCGGTCGCCGTCGCGGCGAGGACCACGCCGAGAACGGTGAGCCCGAGCCGCACCCGGTCCACCCGTACGCCGAGTCCGGCCGCGGTCTCGGGATCGAGCCCGAGCGGCCGCAGCGCCCGGCTCGCCCACACCAGGGCGGGCAGCGAGAGAACCAGTACGACGGCCAGCGGCCCCGCCTGCTCCAGGCCGCGCCCGTTGAGGCTCCCGGTCAGCCACAGCTTGACCTGCTCGGCGGCCTCCAACTCGCTGTCGGTGAGATAGAGCTGCACCACGGCCGACAACGCGAGACCGATACCGACGCCGGTGAGCACGAACCGGCTCGGCTGCATCCCGCGCCGCCAGGCCAGCATGTAGACGAGGGCGGCCGCGACGAGCCCGCCGAGCACGGAGACGAGGGGCAGGGCATTGGGCGAGCTCACCGCGCCGGTCGCCAGCGCGAGCACGGTCGCGGCTGCGGCCCCGTGCCCGACACCGATCACATCGGGACCTGCCAGCGGATTCCGCGTCACGGTCTGCACCAGCGCCCCGGCCGCCCCGAGGGCGGCGCCCACGAGGGCACCGACGGCGATACGCGGGACGCGCAGCTCGTTGACGACGAGGAACGGCAGCATGCGGACGACCGTCCCCGCGTCCCGCCCGCTCAACGCGCCCACCTGCCCGAACCGGAACTGGTCGAGCGTGGCCGAGCTGGAGGTCAGGACGACGGTCGTGGCACCGGCCGTCATCGCCGACAGCGCAGTCCCCGCCAGCGCCAGCTTCACCGGCGACGCGCCACCCCGCCCCCGTGCCGCGATGCCGTACACCAGGCACGCGGCGACGACGGCACCGGCGAAGGCGTACCAGACATGGCCGCCGAAGCCGTTCGCGAGGCCGAGGGCGATCCCTTAACCCGGTCGATCTCATGCGGAACGGTCGGCTCCGTAGGCGGAGTACCGGAGGACTAGAACCGGCCCCTACTCAGGACCGATGTGCCGTGCGGCGACCCTGCCTAGCGTGAGGTCAGGAGCCCGACCGAACCGTGCACACGAGGAGGCAGCCCCGATGACCGTCCAGCTCAACCACACCATCGTCGCCGCGCACGACAAGAGGACATCGGCCCGGTTTCTCGCCGACATCCTCGGCCTGGAGGTGAGCCCGCAGTACGGCCCGTTCATCCCGGTCGAGATCCCCAACGGTGTGACCCTGGACTACATGGACTCACCCGACACCATCACGCCGCAGCACTACGCGTTCCTGGTGTCGGAGGACGACTTCGACACGATCTTCGCCCGAATCCAGGCGGCCGGCCTGACCTACTGGGCCGACCCGCACCACCGCCGCACCGGCGAGATCAACCACAACGACGGCGGCCGCGGCACATACTTCGAGGACCCGAACGGCCACAACCTGGAGATCCTGACGAGGCCGTACGGCAGCGGCGGCTGACGCGCTCGTCACCCCTGGTACGGCGGTGCCGCCCCCCAGTTCCACCGCGGGACCGGCTGCTCCACCGGTGGCACCGCGTCCGGACCCGAGAAGTACACCGCCAGCCGTGTCCCCCACTCCACATACGCCAGGAACGCCGAGCGGAACTCCGCGTCCGTCGGCAGGCCCGCCTCGTCCGCCGCGTCCTGGATGAGGTTGACCCAGCGGCGGCGCTGCGGCTCGGTGATGCCGCGGCCCATGTGCTTGGAGACCATGTGGCCGTGACCGCCCTGGGTCTCGGAGTAGGCGGGCGGGCCGCCGAACACCTCGCCGAGCCAGCGGGCCACATGTTCCGCATGGGCGGGGTCAAGGCCCGCGAAGAGCGGGGCCAGGAGGTCGTCCTTGACGACCTTGTCGTAGAAGACCGACGTCAGGCGGGCGAATGCCTCCGCTCCGCCCGCCCAGGCGTAGAGCGTGGGCACCGACGCGCCCGCGCCGCGGACCGTCGTCGGCTTGTAGTGGCGCATCTCCTGGATGTACGGGACGTAGGGGCGGATCTCGGCGAGGAAGTCGGGGAACAGCTCCGACTCGCGGAAGCCCTCCATGTGGTCCTGCGTCGACGTCCAGGTGATGCGCAGGACGTAGTGCTCGAAGTCCTCCTCGCAGCGGGCGAGTTCATAGTCGACACAGTGCTCGGACGCGGCCAGCTGGGCCGCGGCACGGGTGTAGGCGGACAGGAACTCCGCCGACTGCTGCTCGGGAACGCGGTACCGGATGTACTCCACCGTGTGAGCCGTCATGGCCTCACGGAAACACGAACCGCCCGCCGGAAGCTGCACTTCCGGCGGGCGGTTCGCTCATGGCTCAGATATCCGCCACCGGATCACTTGCCGTAATACGCGTTGTAGATCGAGATCGTCGACTTGTTGCCCTTCTTGTCGGCGATCTTGGCGTGGAAGGAGACGGCCTTCCCCTTCGCCGGGTTCTTCACGGTGATCTTGCCGTTCCTGACGTCGAGCTTCTTCCAGCTCTGGCCGTAGTCGTACGACACGTACACATGCAGCGACTTCAGGTTGCTGCCCGCGGCCGAGCCCACGACGGTGACCGGGAACGTCACCTTCTTGTCCGCCTCGACCCGGCTGTCCAGGCCCGTCTTGGCGTTGAAGCGAACCGTGGAGGCCGGAAGCGTGACCTGGTCGGTGGACGGCTTCTTGGAGCGGAAGGTCCAGCTCGCGTCGATCCGCGTGGAGGCCGCCGCGACCTTGACGCTCCGCTTGACCGAGGTCGTCAGCTTGTACTCGGCGTCCCCGGCCGGGACCTTGAACGGCTCACCGAACAGCGGGTCTTCGTTGGTGCCGACCTTGGTGCCGTTGCGGTACAGGTTGGTGGTCACCGCGGTGAACTCGGACGAGCCCGCGTGCTTGTTGGCGTCGGCGAACAGCGGCAGCGAGCCGTAGATCTCGTTGCCCTCCCGGAACAGACCGAACTCCTTGTTGATGTGCGGGCCGAAGACCGCCGTGTTGAAGGTCTTCGAGTAGCTCTGGCCCGCCTTGAAGGTCTGCGGCGTGCCCAGCGTGTAGTACGCGTCGACGATCGACAAGCCGTCCGCGTCCTTACCGGCGTACTGCTCCAGGTCGAACGTCCACTGGACCTTGTCCGACGTCGACAGGTACACCGTCCGCGAGCCCGGCAGCTTCTGCTCGACCGGCGCGGCGAAGACGACGTCGTCGGGGAAGACGCCCAAGGGCAGCAGCCCACCGGTCTTGCCGGGAGCCGCGGCACCGAGGTTGTTCTTCACCTTGGCCAGCTCGGCCGCCTTGAAGTGGCGGACCTTGTCGCCCTGGATCTTCTTGACCTTGGCGGTGGTGGCGACGTCGTACTCGGTGTCGGCACCCTTGGTCCACTGCCCGTTCCAGGTCTGGGTGAGACCGCTCGCGACCTCCGGGCCCAGGTGTGCCAGGCGCAGGTTGGCGAAGGAGTCGTGCACGGCACCGATGCTGACGACCGCCGGGGCGTAGAAGTAGTTCGTGCTGGCGAGCACCTGCTTGGCCTGCGTGTCCGGCACCGTGATGTCGGCCGACCTGGTCGTGCGGGCGTCGATCGTCACCGAGGTGTTCTTGGTGACGCTCAGCTTCGGCTGGACCAGCCAGTCGAGGCCGCCCTCCATGTTCACCCAGTCCTTGGCGATCCAGGCGTCCAGCAGATACGTGCCCTTGGGCAGCCGCATCTTCGTGGTGCCGGCCTCGGCGAGCGGCACCTGGTAGTAGCGGTCCTTCGCCAGGTCGGAGTAGCCGAACAGGTCCGTGAGGTACTCCGGGGCCGGCTTGCCGTCCTTGCCGATGTGCTGGACGGTGACGTCGTACGACTCGATCTCGCGCTGCACCGCGGCGCCCGTACGGACGCTCTGCCCGCCGCCCGTCGCCGTCACATAAGCGGAGTAGGCGCCGTCGACGGTGCCGCCCAGCCTGGTGTCGACGGTGAAGTCGACGGATGCCTTGCCGCCCGCCGGGACCGTCACCTTCGTCGCACCGAGCTTGAAGAAGCCCTCGGGGGCCGCCTGGCCCTTGGGGTTGGTGGCCGTCGCGGCCAGCGTGAGCGTGACGTCCTTCGTACCGAGATTGCGGTACGTCAGCTCCTTGCTGACCGGCTTGTCGTCGGTGTGCGGCCACTGCTGCACACCGAAGCTCACCGACACCGGGTCGGCGATCACGCTCTGCTTGATGGCCTTGTCGACCTGGATCCGGCCCGAACCCTGCTGGAACGGCGTGTACTTGCCGCCCTTGGTGGAACCGGTCAGCGCGCCCTTCAGCTCGGCGTACGTCCAGTCCGGGTGCTGCTGCTTGAGGATCGCCGCCGCGCCCGCGACATGCGGGGTCGCCATCGACGTGCCCTCGATGGTCAGGTAGCCGGGCGGGTTCTCGCCGACCTCCTGCTCGATGAGGCTGCCCTTGGCGGACGCCGCCGTGATGGCCACGCCCGGCGCGGTCACGTCGGGCTTGATCGTGCCGTCGCCGACCCGCGGGCCGGTGCTGGACCAGGGAGCGAGGACGTCCTTGTCGTCGACGGCGCCGACCGTGAGCGCGGCGTCCGCGCTGCCCGGCGAACCGACCGTCTCCGGCCCGGAGTTGCCCGCCGCGATCGCGAACAGGATCCCCTTCTCGGCGGACAGCTTGTTGACCGCCGCCTCCAGCGGGTCGATCTCCGGGGTGTCGCCGCCGCCGAGGCTCATGTTGACGATCTGGGCGCCCTGTTCGGCGGCCCACTCCATGCCGGCGAGGATGCCGGAGTCGTCACCGGAGCCGGTGTCGTCGAGGACCTTGCCGGCGAGGATGTCGGCACCGGGCGCCACACCCTTGTACTTGCCGCCGGACTTGGCACCGGTGCCTGCCGCGATGGACGCGACGTGCGTACCGTGGCCGACCTTGTCGTCCGTGGTGGCGGCCGGGGTGAAGTTCTTGGCCGCGATCACCTGGTCCTTGAGGTCCGGGTGGGTGGCGTCCACGCCGGTGTCCAGGACGGCGATCTTGACGCCCTTGCCGTCGTAGCCGGCCGACCACGCCTTGGGGGCGCCGATCTGCGCCACGGACGTGTCGAGGCTGGCCTTGCGGACGCCGTCGAGCCAGACGTGCGCGATGCCGGAGGCCGTCCGGTCGCCGTTGGTGAGCGCGTCCCACAGTTCGGGCGTGTCCTGGTGCGGGGTCTGCACCGCGTCCGCGTTCAGGGACTTCAGGGTGCGGCGGAGCTTGCCCGCGTCACGGACGTCCGCCTTGGCGCCGGCCGCTCCGCCCTGGTAGCCGACGATGACCTTCAGGCCCTTGGCCTGGGAGGTTCGGGTCGCGGACTTGTTGAGTTCGGTGATGTCGAACAGCCGCTGGTCGAGCTTGCCCGCGGCGACCAGCTGGGCCGCGTCGGCCGGGATCACGAGCGTGTGCCCGTCGGCCTTCCGGATCTTCACGGCTATGTTCTCGCGCCCCTTCGCCCGCTCCAGGCCGACCACCCGGCCCTTGGAGTCGACGGAGACCCGGTCACCCGTGATCAGGGTGATGCGGTGCGGGGACGTGGGCGAGGCAGCGGCGCCGGACGGGCGCTGCTCCGGTTCGGCCGACGCCGGGCTGGTCATGCCCGCGGCGAGGGCGACGGCCGCCGCCGTGGCGACAGAGGCGGCGCATACTCTTTTGACTTTTCTGCGCAAGTTTCCCCCTTGCAGAAGGTCCGGGCGAATTCCCGTTCACCCGGCCGGAGGAAGTCACGTACGCATGCGCGTCACCCCCCGGAATACGCAGTATGCCGAGGGGTGATCAGGCAGCCAATACATGAGAAGAAGGTAAGAAGCACGCCGGACGACTGTTACGCGACGGCGCGAACTCCGTTACGCAGTCGCCGGGTTACGCCCCCGCGTTCTCCTTGACACTGATGCGTCCCTTGCGGATGGTCGCCACGCGTGGGGCCTTTTTCGCGATCGCCGAGTCGTGGGTGACCATGACGAAGGTCAAACCGAGTTCCTTCCACATGCGTTCGAGTACGTCCATGATCTCGTCGCGCATCGACTCGTCGAGGTTTCCGGTGGGTTCGTCGGCGAGCAGCACCTTGGGCTGCTTGACGAGTGCGCGGGCGATGGCGACGCGCTGTTGCTGTCCTCCGGACATCTCGGAGGGCAGGTGTCCGAGCCGCTCCCCCAGCCCGACCGACTCGAGTGCCTCGGCGGCCCGTTCGCGCCGTTCCTTCGGCTTCACGCCGAGGGGGACGAGGGCGGTCTCGACGTTCTCCTGTGCGGTGAGGGTGGGGATGAGGTTGAAGGACTGGAAGACGAAGCCGATGTTCTCACTGCGGACTCTTGTCAGCCGGGCTTCGGAGAGCTTGGCCAAGTCGGTGCCGTCGAGGACGACTTCACCTGCGGTGGGCCGGTCGAGTCCGCCCAGCATCTGAAGGAGGGTGGACTTGCCGCCGCCGGTGGGGCCCTGAATGACGAGCCGGTCGCCGTCGGCGATGGTGAGATCGACTCCGTCGAGGGCGTGGACGGTGTCCTTGCCTCGGGTGTAGCGCTTGGTGACGCTTCTGAGGTCGTACATGGTGGGTGCTCCTGGGTGGGGTGGGGTTGCGTGGGCTTCGGGGGTGGCTCGGATCGTTTGCGACTGCGGCTGGGCGGGGGTCGATCGCTCAGTTCTCCGCGCCCCCAGGGGGGTGCAGTCCCGTCGGCCATGACTGCGGGGCGTCGCAATCCACTTCGGCTGCGGGTTGGTGGGGCGCCCCTAGGGGCTTGGGTGGGGGTCGATCGCTCAGTTCTCCGCGCCTCTGAGGGCGGGGCGGCACCGTTGGGTGGCTGGCTGTGGGGGTGGCGGGACTGCAACGCCCAGGGGCGCGGGAAACTGCGCGACCAGCCCTCCACTGCCCGCAGCCGAAGTCCCCGGCGTCAGCTACTCGACGCGGCGCAGTGCGTCCGCCGGGCGGAGCCGGGACGCCCGCCAGCCGCCGAAGGCACCGGCGATCAGCCCACCCGTCACCGCGAGGCCGACCGCGAGCGCAACCGTCGTGAGGCTGACCGGTGCCGTCAGCGCGACGTCCAGCGTCGTGCTCGCCGTCTGCCGACCAGGTCCGTCCCCGAAGCCGCCGCCTGCCGGGCCACCGCCCATGCCACCGCCACCGCCACCGCCGCCCAACTGGGCCTGCAGCGTCGGGCTGATCGCGGTCACGACATACGCGCCCGCCAGCCCGACCGCGATACCCAACGCACCGCCGAGCAACCCGTTGACCACGGCCTCGCCGACCACCTGCCGGGTCACCCGCCCCGACTTCCACCCCAGCGCCTTCAGCGTCCCGAACTCCCGCACCCGGCGGGAGACCGCCGAGGAGGTGAGCAGACCGGCGACCAGGAAGGCCGCCACGAGCACCGCGATGGACAGCCACTTGCCCACACTCGTCGCCAGCGAGGACGCCGTGGACAGGGAGCCGGACACCGTGTCCGCGAGATCGGCGGAGGTCGTCACCGTCGTACCGGAGATGTTCTTCTGGATCGTCGACTTGACGGAGTCGATCCGCTGGGAGTCGGTCGCCTTGACGTAGATCGTGGTGACCTTGTCCTTCGCGTCGGCGAGCGTCTGCGCCCGCTGCAGCGGGATGTAGAGGTTGGCGGCCGCGTCCCCGCTGTCGGGCGTGGCGATGCCGATCACCTTGAACTTGGTGCCCTTGATGGTGACCGTCGAGCCGACCTTGAGCTTCTTCTCCTTGGCGTAGGAGGTGTCGGCCACGACCACCTTGGCGTCGGTCTCCGTCGTCTTGAACGTACGGCCGCTGGTGATCTTCGACGAGGTCAGCGGACCGAGCGCCGGCTTGGTGACGTCGGCGCCGTAGACGGAGTAGTTGTTGACGTCGAAGTCGGCGCCGCCACCCCGCACTTCACCCTGCGGCCGGCTGCTGCCACCACCGCCGCCCTGGCCGGGGCCGCCGCCCTGCTGGCCACCGCTGCCGCTCTGGTCCTGCTGGAACTGACCCCGCGTGAACTGCCCGCTGACCTTGATGACCTGAAGGCTCAGACCGCCGACCGCGTCCGAGACACCGGTCTGCGAGCCGACCTTGGTGACGGTCGAGCTCGCCAGCGTCTGGAAGCCCTGGACCATCACCCGGTCGGTGCTCTGCTCCTCGTCGGAGTCGCTGTCCCGCGCGTCGAACTGGAAGCGCGGCCGCTCGGAGCTGTTCGCGGCCGGCTCGGCGGCCTTGGTGACGGTCATGTCCGTGCCCAGGCCGTACAGGGACTGCAGGACCTTGTCCTGGGCCTTGCTCATGCCGGAGGACACGGAGTTGACCACGATGACCAGCGCGATTCCCAGCGCCAGTCCAGAGGCGACGACGAGGGCCGCCTTTCTGCGGCGGCGCAGCTCGCGCCTCAGATAGGTGAAGAACATGCGCCGCAAGGTAGGGACGGCGCGTGATGAAGAGATAAGGCCGGGATAAGAGGAGGATGAGAAGGCTGAGACCCGGCCCGGAAACACCGATGCCGCCCCTGAGGGCGGCATCGGCTCTGTGTGGGAGAGCTGTGGGGCTGCTGTGCCCGTCGGGTCGGTCAGACCGCCGAACCGGCCTTCCACTGCGCCCAGTCCATGTTCCAGCCGTTGAGGCCGTTGTCCGGGGCGATGGTCTTGTCGCCGGTGTTCTGGACGATCACGACGTCACCGACGATCGAGTTGTTGTAGAACCAGTAGCCCGCGGTGCCCTTGTCGTTGGCGCCCTTGGTGTCGGACAGGCCCACGCAGCCGTGGCTGGTGTTCACGCTGCCGAAGATGGACTTGGCACCCCAGTAGTTGCCGTGGATGAAGGTGCCGGAGCTGGACAGGCGGATGGCGTGCGGCACGTCCTTGATGTCGTACTCGCCCTTGCCGTCGTCGTCCGTGAAGCCCACGGTCGCGCCGTTCATGCGCGTCTCCTTGAACTTCTCGGACATCACCATGATGCCTTCGTAGGTCTTGTTCTCCGGCGAACCGGCCGAGATCGGAATGGTCTTGATCGTCTTGCCGTCCTGCGTGACCTTCATCTGCTTGGTCTTCGCGTCGACGTACGAGATCTGGTTACGGCCGATCTTGAAGGTGACCGTCTTCTCCTGGACGCCGTAGACACCCTCGGCGCCCTCGACGCCGTCCAGGGCCATCTTCAGGGTGACGGTCGAGCCGCCCTTCCAGTACTCGTCGGGCCGGCAGTCCATGCGGGTGTCGTTGAACCAGTGGCAGACGACTTCCTGGCCGCTGGTGGCGGAGACGGTGATGCCCTTCTGGACGGCCGCCTTGTTGGTGATCGACTTGTCGAAGTTGATCGACACGGGCATGCCGACGCCGACCGTGGAGCCGTCCTCCGGCGTGAAGTAGCCGAGGAAGCTGTTGTTCGGGGAGACGGTCGTGAAGGAGGCGTTCTCGTGGGCCTCCAGGCCCTTGGAGTCCTTCGCGGTCACGGCGACCTTGTAGGTCGTGGAGCGCTCCAGCTGGGCGCTGGGCTTCCAGCTGGTCTTGTCGGCGGATATCTCGCCCTCGACCGCGGCGCCCTCGGCGGTCGTCATCGTCACCTCGGTGAGCGTGCCCTTGCTCACGGTGACGGCGGCGGAGTTGTTGATGGAGGCGTTGTCGGTGCCGTCCTCGGGCGTGATCTTGATCTGGGCCGCGGAGGTCTTCTTGGCAGCCGCCTCGTCGACCTTGGACTGCGAGGTGTCGCCGCCGTCGCTGCCGGAGGCGTTGTCGTCGCCGCCGGAGCAGGCCGAGAGCACCAGGACACCACCGAGCAGCGCGGACGCGACCGTCAGGCCCTTGCGCCGCTTACTGTTCGTCATCACACGCTTCTCCATCTGTTCCCGAATCCCCAAACCCCGAGAGTCCCCGTCAAGGATCTTCAACGCTACGACCGGTTCGTCCCGTTCCACATCTCTTGTATGTGTGGGGCACGCCACCTCCGCCGAGGCGGGTGGTGCGGGTGTCGGTCAGTGCGCCCCATGAGACGACGAAACCCCGGGCGGCGGTTGCCGTCCGGGGTCACGATTTCCCCAAGACGCCTCAGCCGGCCCGCTCGGCCTCTTCGCCGTCGAAGTCCTCCTCATCATCCTCGTCAAGGTCCCACTCGGGCGAATCCGGGTCGTACTCGATCCGCTCGCTGGACCAGGATGCCTGCGCCAGCTCAACCCCCGGTACCTCGCTGACCAGGTCGAACGGATCAACGAGATACGCGAGGGCCTCCGCAGTGTCTTCCGTCACAGCGGCCTCGGCGTGGGCCCGTTCGTCGACCGGCATGGTGGTGTCGTCGGCGATCCGGCGCAGCGCGGCCTTGGTGACGGCGTCCTGGTCGTCCACTTCGAGGACGAGTTCCACGCGAAGCCGTACAAAACGTGAGGTTTCTGGTGTACTCATGCCCGGAGAGTACGACCCTTTTCTCCCGTGACTTTCCCGTGACCCGCGACTTTCACTAACATCGCCCCACACGGCCAATTCGCCAGCGCCACAAGGGGATCGATATTCCGTGTCCGCCGCTCACCGATCGTCGTCCACCGCACGCCGATCGCTGCTGACCGCCACCGCCGCGGGAGCCCTGCTGGGCGCCCTGTGGTTCGTGCCCTCCGCGAACGCGACAGGCGACGAACCGGCGAGAACGGTGCCCTCGGCGACCCCCACGACCCAGGTCACCCAGCAGGCTCGGGCCGCCTCGGACAGCGCGGACGACACCACCGGGGACGGCACCCGGCTCGCCGACACCGGAAGCTTCGACACCACGCCGTACATCGTCGGCGGGACCGTCTTCCTCGCGCTGGGCGCGGGCTTCGTCGCCTACTCGGTGCGCCGGGAGCGTCTCGGATTTTGAATAGGCTTGACGCTCCCTTCACCTTGGCTTCATAGTCCGCCCATGAAGAGATCATCGGGCGTGCGTGTAGCCGCCACGGTTGCCGTGAGCGTGCTGTCGCTCGCCCTTGTCACGGGTTGCGGGGGCGACTCCGCCGGTTCTGACGCGAAGGCGCTCAGTGCCGCGGAGTTGAAGAAGTCGATCATCGCTCAGGGCGATGTCAAGGGTTACAAGGTGGACGCGTCCGGCAAGCAGCTGCCGAAGTCCAAGGACCAGGTCAAGAGCAGCGAGGAGCAGTGCACGCCGCTGGCCTACGCCATGAGCGGCCAGGCGCCGGGCGATGCGGCCTCGCAGACGGCCGTCATGGTCACGCAGGACAAGAAGAAGCCCACCGACAACCCCTCCAAGTCCCTGGAGGACCTCACGGAGGGCGAGTTCGAGGACTCGTTCACCGACGCGTTGGACCTCACCATGACGGTCGTCGGACTCTCCTCCTACGACGGTGACGGCGCCGAGGAGACCTTCAAGTCCGTGTCGGACGCGGTGGAGAAGTGCTCCGGGGGCTTCCCGCTCGTCATGCAGGGCACGGACCAGAAGCTGACGGCCATCACCGCCGAGAAGGCGTCCGGCGCCGGTGACGAGTCGGTCGGGTTCACCGCGAAGAGCGACGCGGAGGACGGCGACGTGGCCACCACGCACGTCGAGGTGGTGCGGCACGGCAGCACCATCGCCACGTACTACACGATGAACATCGGTCTGATGATGACCGACAAGGCGTACGACGTCCCGGCCGCCGTCATCGACGCGCAGGCCGCCAAGCTGAAGTAACCCGCACCTACGGCATCGGGGCCCTGTCGGTCGTACGACAGGGCCCCTGGCATGTCACTGGAGCGGCCCGGTGACCTTCTCCGCCGCGGCGACCAACTCCCCGCCGCGCACGAACGCGTCGGCCGCGGCGAGGTCCGGCGCCAGGAACCGGTCCGGACCGGCACCCTGGACCCCGGCGGCCCGTACGGCGTCGATGACGGCCTGCGAGGCCGGCGCCGGGGCGAGTCCGGCCCGCAGCTCGATGGCACGGGTGGCGGCGTAGAGCTCCACCGCCAGAACGCGCGTGAGGTTGTCCACGGCCGTACGCAGCTTGCGGGCGGCGGACCAGCCCATGGAGACGTGGTCCTCCTGCATGGCGGAGGAGGGAATGGAATCGGCGGACGCGGGCACGGCCAGCCGCTTCAACTCGCTCACCAGGGCGGCCTGCGTGTACTGAGCGATCATCAGCCCCGAGTCGACACCGGCGTCGTCGGCCAGGAACGGCGGCAGCCCGTGGCTGCGGTTCTTGTCCAGCAGCCGGTCGGTGCGGCGCTCGGCGATGGAGGCGAGGTCGGCGACGGCGATGGCGAGGAAGTCGAGGACGTAGGCGACGGGCGCCCCGTGGAAGTTGCCGTTGGACTCGACCCGCCCGTCGGGCAGCACGACGGGATTGTCGACCGCGGACGCCAACTCCCGCTCGGCGACGAGCCGCGCATGCGCCATGGTGTCCCGCCCGGCACCGGCGACCTGCGGGGCGCAGCGCACCGAGTAGGCGTCCTGGACGCGGGGCGCGTCGTCCTGGTGGTGCCCGGTCAGCCCCGAACCCTTCAGCACGGCCAGCATGTTGGCGGCGGAGGCACCCTGTCCGGGGTGCGGCCGGATGGCGTGCAGCTCGGGTGCGAGCACCTTGTCGGTCCCGAGGAGCCCTTCAAGGCTCAGCGCGGCGGTGACGTCGGCGGACTTGTAGAGGGTGTCGAGATCGGCGAGGGCCATGATCAGCATGCCGAGCATGCCGTCGGTGCCGTTGAGAAGGGCGAGCCCCTCCTTCTCGCGCAGCTCCACCGGCGCGATGCCGTGCGCGGCGAGCAGCTCACCGGCGGGCCGCACGGTCCCGTCCGGGCCCTCGGCGTCCCCCTCGCCCATGAGCGTGAGGGCGCAGTGCGACAGGGGAGCGAGGTCGCCGGAGCAGCCGAGGGAGCCGTACTCGTGGACGACGGGCGTGATCCCGGCGTTGAGGATGTCGGCCATGGTCTGCGCGACCGCCGGCCGTACGCCCGTGTGCCCCGAGCAGACGGTCTTGAGCCGCAGGAACATCAGGGCCCGTACGACCTCCCGCTCCACCCGCGGCCCCATCCCCGCCGCGTGCGAACGCACGATGTTGCGCTGCAACTGGGCCCGCAGTTCCTGGCTGATGTGCCGGGTCGCCAGGGCACCGAAGCCGGTGGAGACGCCGTAGACGGGGTCGGGCTTGGCCGCCAGCGCGTCCACGATCTCCCGGGCCGTGGCAAGGGCCGCGAGGGCCTCCGACGAGAGCTCGATCCGGGCGCCGCCGCGCGCCACGGCGAGAACGTCGGACGCGGTGACCCCGGACGTCCCCACCATCACAGTGTGCATATCCATATTCAGGAGCGTACGCAGTGAAGACGAAGATGTCACTAGTGGATGGGCGCTACACCCCTTACCAGCAGACCCCACAGCTCGACGCCGGTCCAGGCACCTTCAGCCCGTCCGGCGTTTGAGGACGAGGCCCCTTAAGGGCCGATAGTTAAGGGCCGATAGCGGGGTCTGGGGCGGCAGCCCCAGCGGGGTCGAAGGGGCGGAGCCCCTTCACAGGATGGGACGGGTAGGGGCGGCGGGGGCGAAGAAGGCCACGGGCCCGCACCGACGCCGGAGGGCGTCACGGCAGACGCCCCCGGAAACGGCGCCGCTCCCCGGTCTCCTCCCCGAAGGGCTCGTCGGCGAGACGCACGACCGGATCGTCCGGCCCCTCCCGCCCCGCGACCACAGGCCGATCGGCCCGCACGGCCTTGGCCTGATACTGCGCGGCATCAGCAAGCCGGAACAACCGCCGCGCAGACCGCACGACCCCGATCGGATCCTCGGTGGACGCAACCCCGCACGCGACCCCCTCACCCAGCTCCAACTCACCCGCCCGACGGCACAGTTCGTCAGCGGCCTTCACCACGTCGTCGGCCGGCGGCCCGACGGCGAGCAGACAGAACTCGTCACCGCCGAGGCGAGCGGCGAGCGCGCCCGGCAGCATGGCACCGCACAGCGACAGAACCGACCCGAACCGCTCCAACAGCCGGTCACCGACCGCGTGCCCCTGGGTGTCGTTGACCCGCTTGAGCCCGTTGAGATCGCAGACGACGAGACTGACGACGACACCCTGGCCGCGATGCCGCTCGACGGCCTCCTCCAACCGCACATCGACGGCACGCCGGTTCGCGAGCCCGGTGAGCGCGTCGGTGAACGCCAGCCGCCGGGCCTCCTCCAGCCGCTCGCTCTGCGCGAGCCCGGCGGCCACGACGGAGGCCAGCACGGTGGCGAAGTCGGCGTCCCCCCGGTCGAAGACGGGCGAACCGGCCGGCCGGGCGACGTAGAGCTCACCCCAGGCACGCCCGTTCAACACGAGCGGCGCGACGACACAGCACCCCCGCCCACGCCGCCGGAGAGCCGCGACCCGCTGATGGCAGTACCCGGGATGCCCGGTGGCGGGACCGTCGGCCGTCTCCACCCAGGCATGGGGCTCACCCCCGGAGGCCCACCGCTCGTGCAGGAACTCGGCGATCTCCGGAAACTGATGCACCGGGTAGGTCTCGTCACCCGGGAACTCCTCCTCCCCCTCGGCGCGGTCCCCCACGTTCACGAGCACCCGCAGCCGCCCGAGTTCCCGCTCCCACACCGACAGCGCGGCGAAACTCCCGGCCAACGCCCGACACGCCCCGAGTGCCGCCGCCCGCCAGGACTCACGCGGGGTGTGCGCCGCCGCCATCCCCTGCGCCAGCGTCACCACGGCCGCGAGACGTCTGTCCTCACCCATCACTCCAGGCTAGGGAGCTTTGGGGTGAAACGGGACATTGATGCGGCGAACAGGTGCCGCAGCCGAAACGGGGGAGTCCCGCCAGGGCGCGGGGCAGAGGCAGAGGTCCCACGGGACCACCACCCACCGCCCACGGCCCGCGGCGCAAGCCCCACGGCCTACGCCCCAAACCCTCCCGGCACCCCCGCCCCCGGAC
>NZ_LGUR01000221.1 GCF_001270495.1 Streptomyces viridochromogenes | reverse complement strand
CCTCGCCCCCGCCGCCCCTACCCGTCCCATCCCTGGGGGCTGCGCCCCCAGACCCCCGCTGTCGGCCCTGCGGGCCTCGTCCTCAAACGCCGGACGGGCTGAAAGATCCAGCGGGGTCTGGGGCGGAGCCCCAGAAGGGGCGCGGGGCTGTATCGATGTGCGGCTCCACCGCGTGGGCGCGACCGGCCCCCTCCCGCCCGCACCCGAAAGACCACCGGGGTCGAAGGGGCGGAGCCCCTGGGGATGGGACGGGTAGGGGCGGCGGGGGCGAAACCCCTTGCGCGTCCTACAGGCCGTACTTCTCCCGCGCTTCCTTCACCGCCGTCGCCTTGACCTCGCCCCGCTTCGCGAGCTGGGCCAGGGCCGCGACGACGATCGACCGCGCGTCGACGCCGAAGTGGCGGCGGGCCGCCTCACGGGTGTCGGAGAGGCCGAAGCCGTCCGCGCCCAGCGAGGAGTAGTCCTGCTCGACCCACTGCGCGATCTGGTCGGGGACCTGGCGCATGTAGTCGGAGACGGCCAGCACCGGGCCCTCGGCGCCGTGCAGCGCCTGACGGACGTACGGCACCCGCTCCTCGCCGCGGAGCAGGGCCGCGTCGGCCTCCAGCGCGTCGCGCCGGAGCTCCGTCCAGGAGGTCGCGGACCATACGTCGGCCGCCACGCCCCACTCCTCCGCGAGCAGCTTCTGCGCCTCGATGACCCAGTGGATCGCCGTGCCGGAGCCGAGCAGCTGGATGCGCGGGGCGTTCGCCGTCGGGGACAGCTCGGCCGACTCCGCCGTGCTGAAGCGGTACAGGCCCTTGACGATGCCCTCGTCGATGCCGAGGCCCTGCGGCTTCGCGGGCTGCGGCAGCGGCTCGTTGTAGACGGTGAGGTAGTAGAAGACGTTCGGGTCCTCGCCCGGCGCCGCCTCGCCGTACATCCGGCGCAGACCGTCCTTGACGATCGCCGCGACCTCGTACGCGAACGCCGGGTCGTACGTCAGCGCCGCCGGGTTCGTCGCCGCGATCACCGGCGAGTGGCCGTCGGCGTGCTGCAGGCCCTCGCCCGTCAGCGTCGTACGGCCCGCCGTCGCACCGACCAGGAAGCCGCGGCCGAGCTGGTCGCCGAGCTGCCACATCTGGTCGGCCGTGCGCTGCCAGCCGAACATCGAGTAGAAGATGTAGAACGGGATCATCGCCTCACCGTGCGTGGAGTACGCGGTGGACGCGGCGATGAAGTCGGCCATCGAACCGGCCTCGGTGATCCCCTCGTTGAGGATCTGGCCGTTCTTGGCCTCCTTGTAGTACATCAGCTGGTCGCGGTCGACCGGCTCGTACGTCTGGCCCTTGGGCGAGTAGATGCCCAGGGACGGGAAGAGGCTCTCCATGCCGAAGGTGCGGGCCTCGTCGGGGACGATCGGCACCCAGCGCTTGCCCGTCTCCTTGTCGCGGACCAGGTCCTTGACGAGGCGGACGAAGGCCATGGTGGTCGCGACGTTCTGCGTACCCGAGCCCTTGTCGAAGGACGCGAAGACCTTGTCCGCCGGGGCCGGCAGCGGGGCCACCGGGTGCACGCGGCGGGCCGGGGCCGGGCCGCCGAGGGCCGCGCGGCGCTCCTGGAGGTAGCGGACCTCGGGGGAGTCGGCGCCGGGGTGGCCGTAGGGGACGACCCCGTCGACGAACTGGCTGTCGGAGATCGGCAGCTCCAGCAGGTCCCGCATCGCCTTGAACTCGTCCACCGTCAGCTTCTTCATCTGGTGGTTGGCGTTCTTCGACGCGAAGCCCTCGCCGAGGGTGAAGCCCTTGACCGTCTGGGCCAGGATCACGGTCGGCGCGCCCTTGAACTCCAGGGCGGCCTTGTACGCGGCGAAGACCTTGCGGGCCTCGTGGCCGCCGCGGGAGAGGTGGAAGCACTCCAGGATCTTGTCGTCGCTGAGCAGCTTCGCCAGCTCGACGAGCGCCGGGTCCTTGCCGAAGAAGTCCTGGCGGATGTAGGCGGCGTCGCGGGTCTGGTACGTCTGCACCTGCGCGTCGGGTACCTCGCGCAGGCGGCGTACGAGCGCGCCGGTCGTGTCGAGCTGGAACAGCTCGTCCCACGCCGTACCCCACAGCGACTTCACGACGTTCCAGCCGGCGCCGCGGAACTGGGCCTCCAGCTCCTGCACGATCTTGAAGTTGGCGCGGACCGGGCCGTCGAGGCGCTGGAGGTTGCAGTTGATGACGAAGGTCAGGTTGTCCAGGCCCTCGCGGGAGGCCAGGGCGAGTGCCGCCGTGGACTCCGGCTCGTCCATTTCGCCGTCGCCGAGGAACGCCCAGACGTGGGAGTTCGAGACGTCCTTGATGCCGCGCGCCGTCAGATAGCGGTTGAAGCGTGCCTGGTAGATCGCCGACAGCGGGCCGAGGCCCATGGACACCGTCGGGAACTCCCACAGCCAGGGCAGGCGGCGGGGGTGCGGGTAGGACGGGAGTCCGTTGCCGCCGGCCTCCTGGCGGAAGTTGTCGAGGTGGCCCTCGTTCAGCCGGCCGTCGAGGAAGGCGCGGGCGTAGATGCCGGGGGAGGCGTGGCCCTGGATGTACAGCTGGTCGCCGGAGCCGTCCCCCTCCTTGCCCTTGAAGAAGTGGTTGAAGCCGGTCTCGTAGAGCCAGGCCGCGGAGGCGAAGGTGGCGATGTGGCCGCCGACGCCGTGTTTGCTGCCCCGGGACACCATGGCGGCCGCGTTCCAGCGGTTCCACGCGGTGATACGGGACTCCATCGCCTCGTCACCGGGCACGGCCGGCTCGGCGGAGGTCGGGATGGTGTTGACGTAGTCGGTCTCGAGGAGCTTGGGCAGCGCGATGCCGGTGCCCTCGGCCCTCTCCAGCGTGCGGCGCATCAGATACGCCGCGCGGTGCGGACCGGCAGCCTTGGCGACCGCGTCCAGCGAGGCCTGCCATTCGGCGGTCTCCTCCGGGTCGCGGTCGGGGAGCTGGTCGAGCGCGCTCGGCTGGATGGCGTTGGGGTCGGTCATGTCGCCGCCTTCCTCAGTCGAAGGGGGTTCCCTCATCGGTAAGGGTTCGGGGGTGCCCTTTGTCTTTGGCAGGACAGGGCGGAGGGCCTCGGTGCGGTGACACCTTGCGGCACTGCCGCGTGGCCCGTCGGCGACTGTAACTCCCTGATCGATGATCGATCAAAGGGGGAAGAGCTAAAAAGTCTCGATAGCGGGAAATTGGCATCCGGTGCCGGGTGAGCAGGCACGGGGTGCCGCGTTTCCCCTGCTCACCTGAGGTAGGGGTGGCTAGCTTGGGCGGCTCGAACGGCTCGGGGGTTCATCCCGTCGCGGTCTGCCGGGTCGTCCCGGGGGCCGCCCGCTCGGCGGTGGAGGGCGGCGGGCTTTGTTCGTGCCCGGCCTCGGCACCCTCCCGCCGCATGCTCTCGTGCTGTCGGCGGTGGTGTGCGTCCTGCTCGCGGGTGATCACCTCGGTGGCGGCGCCGATGGCGACCGCGACCGGCCAGGCCATGGCGCCGGCGGCGGTCATGCCGCCGAGAATGCCGTAGAAGGCCAGCTTGCGGGGTGAGGGGAGCATCCCCATGGCGGTGGACGTGGCCGTCGTCGTGGCCGTGGAGGTGGCTTTCCGGGCGCCCGAGAACATGTCGCCCGGTGTCACGTAGGGGATGGGGACGCGGGGGTGTGCGGTGTGCAGGTGTACTACTTTGCCGCCGGTCCGCCGCGCCTCGTGCCGGGTCTGTGGCTCTGGGGAAGTCATCGTCGTCCTCCCCTGCTGGAAGGTGTGGGTCCGGGGGATCCCCGGTCGGGGGTCCTCCCAGCCCGCCTTCCATCCCGGCGTATGGGTGAACCGGGTTGGAACGGGCAATTCGCCCGCTACTCGCCTTCGTGGCGCGGGGCGCAGCCGAGTACATGTGCCTTGACGATCTCGGGGATCCGCGGGTCCCGGCGCTGGAACGCCGCCACCAGCTCCTCGTGCTCCTCCGCGTACGACTGCTGCACCGTTCCCAGCCACCGGATGGACAGGGCCGTGAACACCTCGATGCCGAGGCCCTCCCACGTGTGCAGCAGCACGGAGTTGCCCGCGGCGCGCACCAGTTCGCGGTGGAAGGCGACCGTGTGCCGCACCTGCGCCGTACCGTCGGCCTTGCGGTCGGCCTCGTACAGGGCGGCGACGTGGGGCTCCAGGGCGGAGCAGTCCTCCGCGAGGCGGTCGGCGGCGAGTTCCGCGGCGATGGCCTCCAGGCCGGCCCGGACCGGGTAGCTCTCCTCCAGGTCGGCCGCGGTGAGACTCCGAACGCGTACGCCCTTGTTGGGCGCGGACTCGATCAGCCGCAGCGACTCCAGCTCGCGCAGTGCCTCGCGGACCGGGGTCTGGCTGACCTCCAGCTCGGTGGCGATACGTCGCTCCACGATCCGCTCGCCCGGCTGCCAGCGCCCGCTGATGATCCCCTCCAGGATGTGCTCGCGGATCTGTTCGCGCAGCGAGTGGATGACGGGGGCGGTCATGAGGGCTCCTTAGGGCGCGTTGACGTTTAGACAATACGGCCGTAGCGCTCCGCTGGGTGGGCCGACAAGGGTGCTTTGGTGCAGGTGAGACGAGACTTACACGGCGTGGGGCGGGGGTGCCCAAGAGCTCGGTGTGACCTGTCGTCGGGCGGGTGCGGGTTGTTTGTGGCTGGTCGCGCAGTTCCCCGCGCCCCTTCAGGGCGTCCACTGCACCCACCTCAAGGGGCGCGGGGCTGCATCGATATGCGGCTCCGCCGCGCCCCAAAAAGCGGCGCCCCGCCCGGAGAAGCTCCGGACGGGGCGCCGTGCAGGCTCAAGGCCCTGGTGGCTTACAGGCCGAGCTCGACCTCGAACTCGCCCGCTTCCAGGATCGCCTTGACCGCCGTCAGGTAACGGGCCGCGTCGGCGCCGTCGACCAGGCGGTGGTCGTAGGACAGGGTCAGGTACGTCATGTCGCGGACGGCGATGACCGTGCCCTCTTCGGTCTCCAGGACGGCCGGGCGCTTGACCGTGGCGCCGATGCCGAGGATCGCGACCTGGCCCGGCGGCACGATGATCGTGTCGAAGAGCGCCCCGCGCGAACCGGTGTTGGAGATGGTGAAGGTCGCCCCGGACAGCTCGTCGGGCGTGATCTTGTTGGCGCGGACCTTGCCCGCCAGGTCGGCCGTGGCCTTGGCGATGCCGGCGATGTTGAGGTCGCCCGCGTGCTTGATGACCGGGGTCATCAGGCCCTTCTCGGAGTCCACCGCGATACCGATGTTCTCGGTGTCGAAGTAGGTGATCGTGCCCTCGGCCTCGTTGATCTTGGCGTTGATGGGCGCGTGCGCCTTCAGCGCCTGGGCCGCGGCCTTGACGAAGAACGGCATCGGGGAGAGCTTGACGCCTTCGCGGGCGGCGAAGGAGTCCTTCGCCCGGGCGCGCAGCTTCATCAGGCGCGTGACGTCGACCTCGACGACCGACGACAGCTGGGCCTGCTCGTGCAGCGCCTTGACCATGTTGTCGCCGATGACCTTGCGGATGCGGGGCATCTTGACGGTCTGGCCGCGGAGAGGGGAGGCCTCCAGGGTCGGCGCCTTCCTGGCGGCGGCCGGAGCGGCGGCGGCGGCCGGAGCCGGAGCAGCAGCGGCGGCCTTCGCGGCCTCGGCGGCGGCGATGACGTCCTGCTTGCGGATACGGCCGCCGACGCCGGTGCCCTTGACGGTGGCCAGGTCGACGCCGTTCTCGGCGGCGAGCTTGCGCACCAGCGGGGTGACGTAGGCGCCCTCGTCGGTCGCCTTGGCGGCGGCGGGAGCGGCAGCGGCCGGAGCCGGGGTGACCGGGGCCGGCGCGGGAGCCGGAGCCGCGGGCTGGGCCGGAGCCGGGGCGGCAGCGGCGGGTGCGGCCGGAGCGGCGGGCGCCGGAGCCGCGGGGGCGGCCGGGGCCGGGGCAGCGGCGGCGGGAGCCGGGGCGGCCGGGGCCGGGGCGGCCGCCGGAGCGGCACCCGCGACGCCGATGACGGCCAGCTTGGCGCCGACTTCGGCCGTCTCGTCCTCGCCGACCACGATCTCCAGCAGCGTGCCGGAGGTGGGCGCCGGGATCTCGGTGTCGACCTTGTCCGTCGACACCTCCAGCAGCGGCTCGTCGGCCTCGACGCTGTCACCGACCGACTTCAGCCAGCGGGTGACGGTGCCCTCGGTGACGGACTCGCCGAGCGCGGGCAGGACGACGTCCGTGCCCTCGGCGGAGCCGGCGCCGGCGGTGGCCTCGGCGGTGGGCGCCGGGGCCGGGGCGGCCTGCTCGGTGGACGGGGCAGCGGCCTGCGGGGCCGGCTCCGGCTCGTCGGCCGGGGCGGGCTCGGCGGCGGGGGCCGGGGCGGCGGCGGGCGCGCCCGTGCCGTCGTCGATCACGGCCAGCTCGGCGCCGACCTCGACCGTCTCGTCCTCGGCGACCTTGATGGAGGCCAGGACGCCGGCGGCGGGGGAGGGGATCTCGGTGTCGACCTTGTCGGTCGACACTTCGAGCAGAGGCTCGTCGGCCTCTACGCGCTCACCCTCGGCCTTCAGCCAGCGGGTGACAGTGCCCTCGGTGACGCTCTCGCCGAGCGCCGGAAGGGTTACGGAAACCGCCATGGTTTCGGTTGCTCCTTACGAATTGCGGAAGTCTGAGTCGTCGCTTCTCGACCGAGGGATCAGTCGTGCGCGTGCAGCGGCTTGCCGGCCAGGGCCAGGTGGGCCTCGCCGAGCGCCTCGTTCTGCGTCGGGTGGGCGTGGATGAGCTGGGCGACCTCGGCCGGCAGCGCCTCCCAGTTGTAGATCAGCTGGGCCTCGCCGACCTGCTCGCCCATGCGGTCGCCGACCATGTGGACGCCGACCACGGCACCGTCCTTGACCTGGACGAGCTTGATCTCGCCCGCGGTGTTCAGGATCTTGCTCTTGCCGTTGCCCGCCAGGTTGTACTTCAGAGCGACGACCTTGTCCGCGCCGTAGATCTCCTTGGCCTTGGCCTCGGTGATACCGACGGAGGCGACCTCCGGGTGGCAGTACGTCACCCGCGGGACACCGTCGTAGTCGATCGGAACGGTCTTCAGACCGGCCAGACGCTCCGCCACCAGGATGCCCTCGGCGAAGCCGACGTGCGCGAGCTGGAGGGTCGGGACGAGGTCACCGACGGCGGAGATGGTCGGCACGTTGGTGCGCATGTACTCGTCGACGAGGACGTAGCCGCGGTCCATGGCGACGCCCTGCTCCTCGTAACCGAGACCGGCGGAGACCGGGCCGCGGCCGACGGCGACCAGCAGGACCTCGGCCTCGAACTCCTTGCCGTCGGCGAGGGTGACCTTGACACCGTCGGCGGTGTACTCGGCCTTCTGGAAGAAGGTGCCCAGGTTGAACTTGATGCCGCGCTTGCGGAAGGCGCGCTCAAGAAGCTTCGAGGAGTTCTCGTCCTCGACCGGGACGAGGTGCTTGAGGCCCTCGATGACCGTGACGTCGGTGCCGAAGGACTTCCAGGCGGAGGCGAACTCGACGCCGATGACACCGCCGCCGAGGACGATCGCGGACTTCGGTACGCGGTCCAGGACGAGAGCGTGGTCCGAGGAGATGATGCGGTTGCCGTCGATCTCCAGGCCCGGCAGCGACTTCGGCACGGAGCCGGTCGCCAGCAGGACGTGGCGGCCCTGGACGCGCTGGCCGCCCACGTCGACGGAGGTCGGGGAGGACAGGCGGCCCTCACCCTCGATGTACGTCACCTTGCGGGAGGCGACGAGGCCCTGCAGACCCTTGTACAGGCCGGCGATCACGCCGTCCTTGTACTTGTGGACCCCGGCGATGTCGATGCCCTCGAAGGTGGCCTTCACACCGAACTGCTCGCTCTCGCGGGCCTGGTCGGCGATCTCGCCCGCGTGCAGCAGGGCCTTGGTGGGGATGCATCCCCGGTGCAGGCAGGTGCCGCCGACCTTGTCCTTCTCGATCAGGGCGACGTCCAGGCCCAGCTGCGCCCCGCGCAGGGCCGCGGCGTAACCGCCACTACCACCGCCGAGGATCACTAGGTCGAAAACGGTGCTGGCGTCGTTCGCCACGTCACGTCCTCCATGCATGTGCGCCGTACGCCGGTCGTCGGTGACCGGGCGGCGGCTGGTGTCCGGCCGCTCTTTCTTCGGCCCTGTGGTGGGGGCCCTGTCCTGCCGAGCCCCATCTTCGCACTTGTCCACACCGAACGAGACGCCGGGCCGGTGTGTGAGACGTCCCACGTTCAGTTGAGCGGATGCGCGAGGCGCATGAACAAGGGGGCCCCGCCCTACCCGCGCGCGGAGCCCCCTTCTGTTCAGAGGAACCTCACCCCAGGTCGCCGGCCGCGGTGAGTTCAGCGAGCCGGACCAGGGTCCGTACCGCGCTGCCGGTGCCGCCCTTCGGCGTGTACCCGAAAGGCCCGCCCTCGTTGAACGCCGGCCCCGCGATGTCCAGGTGCGCCCAGGTGATCCCCTCGCCCACGAACTCGCGCAGGAAGAGACCCGCGACCAGGCCACCGCCCATGCGCTCACCCATGTTGGCGATGTCGGCGGTCGGTGAGTCCATCCCCTTGCGCAGGTGCTCCGGCAGCGGCATCGGCCAGGACGCCTCACCGACCTCCTCGGCCGCCTCCAGGACCGCGGTGCGGAACGCGTCGTCGTTGCCCATCACAGCGAACGTGCGGTTGCCGAGCGCCAGCACCATGGCACCCGTGAGCGTCGCGACGTCCACGATCGCGTCCGGCTTCTCCTGCGACGCGGCCCAGAGGGCGTCCGCCAGCACCAGCCGCCCCTCGGCGTCCGTGTTGAGGACCTCGACGGTCTTGCCGCTGTACATGCGCAGCACGTCACCGGGGCGCACGGCGGAGCCCGAGGGCATGTTCTCGGCCAGCGCCAGCCACCCGGTGATGTTGACCTCAAGGCCCAGCCGAGCGGCGGCGACCACGGCGGCGAACACGGCGGCCGCGCCGCTCATGTCGCACTTCATCGTCTCGTTGTGCCCGGCCGGCTTCAGCGAGATGCCGCCCGAGTCGTAGGTGATGCCCTTGCCGACGAGGGCGAGGTGCTTGTCCGCCTTGGCGTGCGTGTACGACAGCTTCACCAGCCGCGGACCGGCCGCGGACCCGGAGCCGACGCCGAGGATGCCGCCGTAGCCGCCCTTGGTCAGCGCCTTCTCGTCGAGCACCTGCACCTTGATGCCGTGCTCCTTGCCCGCCGCCGTGGCGATCGCGGCGAAGGACTCGGGGGTGAGGTCGTTGGGCGGGGTGTTGACCAGGTCGCGGGCGCGGTTGAGCTCCTCGACGACGGCGGTGGCGCGCTCGACGGCGGCCTTGTGCTCCTTGTCGCGGGGCTTGCCGCCGAGCAGCGCGGCCTCGGCGAGGGGGGCCTTGCCGTTCTTCCTGGCCGACGCGTTCTTGCCGTTGTCCTTGTAGGCGTCGAAGGAGTACGCACCGAGCAGCACGCCCTCGGCGACGGCACCGATGTCGCCGGCGTCGTTCAGCGGCAGCGCGAACGCGGCCTTCTTCGAACCGGCGAGGGCGCGGGCGGCGACCCCGGCGGCCTTGCGCAGCGCCTCGCCGTCGTACTCGGCGTCCTTCTCCGGCGCGGCACCCAGGCCCACCGCCACCACGAGCGGGGCCTTGAAACCGGCGGGCGCGGGGAGCTTCGTCACCTCGCCCTCGGCACCCGAGGCACCGAGGGTCTCCAGGACACCGGCGAGCTTGCCGTCGTACGCCTTGTCCACGGCCTCGGCGCCCGGTGCGACGACCGGACCCGTGGCCTTGGGACCAGAGCCCTTGGCGACACCGATCACGATCGCGTCGGCCCGCAGGCCGGGCGCCGCGGCGGTGCTGAGAGTGAGAGCAGTCACGGTGGTGGAATCTCGCTTCCGATGTGAAGTTTGTGATGGCCGAATAGTGTGGGTCGACCGGGCCCGACGGCCGACCCTAGTTCCGACCTACGGGTGCGGTATCGGCGGGTGCGGTATCAGCGGGGCCTTCCCCGGTACGGCGAACACTCGGGACGAGCCTACGCTCGTGTGAGCGTTCGCTCATTCCTGCGGGCGTTCACCTGTCGGTGGCGTCATGGTCATTTCGCGATCCTCCACCCCGGTGAGCTGAGTCACACTCGTCTGGTTCCGGTGAGCCGTCAGCTTGCCGCTTTGCATGATTTCCACGGATCCTCCGCCGGTTCACCGCAAGCGGCCATAAGGGGATCTTCTGGGGGGAAGGGGCGATCTATGGCGCAGAGTGCGCACAGATGGAGAAACCCGGCCGCTGTCGTGGTGGCCACCGGTCTGCTGGCGCTGGGGCTGGGAGTGCCCGGCGCCGCGGCCGCCGCGCAGCCGCGCATCGATCTCAGGGTGCTGGTCGTGGACAACGGCGACAGCCCCGTCCGGGCCATCACCGCCCAGCTCAAGAGCACCGGCATCCCGTACACGACCGTCGACCTGAACGACGCGAGCCGCCCGACCATCACCGGCGCGTTCCTCAGCGACACGGTGAACGGCACGCCCCGCGCCAAGTACCAGGGCGTCGTCCTGCCCAACGAGGCGCCCTTCGGCGAGGGTTCGGCCGAACAGAGCGCGCTGGAGAGCTACGAGCGGACCTACGGCATCCCGCAGGTCGACGCCTACACCTGGGCCCACCCGGGCGTCGGTCTCGACTACACCAGCGAGGGCGGCTGGGCCGGATCCCTCGACGGGCGCGAGGCGGCCGTCACGACCGCGGGCAAGGCGGGGTACTTCGGCTACCTCGACGGCGCCTTCACGTTCGAGGACAACGACGCGGCCGTACTGGAGAGTTACGGCTTCGCCGCACGGCCCCGTACCGGATTCACCAGCTACGTCGACGTCCCCGTGCCCGCCGGCTCCGGGCGCGGCAGCCTGATCGGCGAGTACAGCCACGACGGGCGCCGCGAGCTGGTGGTGACCTTCGCGTACAACGAGTACCAGCAGCAGTTCCGGGTCCTCGCCCGGGGCATCGTCGAATGGCTGACGCAGGGCGTGCACCTGGGGCAGGCACGCAACTACTTCGCGGTGCATGTCGACGACGTCTTCGCGCCCGACGCCCGCTGGGACACCGAACGCAACTGCACGCCCGGTGACATCGACTGCGTGGGCGGCGGTGGCGGGGAGGCACCGCCGATCCGGATGACGGCCGAGGACGCGGTCCACGCCGCGCAGTGGCAGCGCCAGCGCGGCTTCAAGCTGGACATGGTCTACAACGCCGGCTCCGGCGAGGAGTGGAAGAGCGAGAACGGCGGCACCGACGCGCTCACCGACCGGCTGCTCGCCGACAAGGCGCAGTACCGCTGGATCAACCACACCTACACGCACCCGTTCCTCGGCTGCGTCCAGGACACCTCGACCGTCCCGTGGAGCTGCGCCAAGAACGCCGACGGCACCACCCGGTACATGAGCCGTGCGGACATCTCCGCGCAGATCAGGGACAACCACAACTGGGGTGTCGGCAAGGGGCTGCCGCTCGACCGCACGGAACTCGTGACCGGCGAGCACTCGGGTCTGAGGACCCTGCCGCAGCAGCCCGACGACAACCCCAACCTGGCCGGCGCCCTCGCCGACAACGGCGTCAAGTGGATCGCCTCGGACAACTCCCGTGACCCCGCCCAGCGTTCGGTCGGCGCGGCCCGGACCGTGCCCCGGCACCCGATGAACGTGTACTACAACGTGGGCACCGAGGAGGAGATGGTCGACGAGTACAACTGGATCTACACCGCCACGGCCGACGGCGGCAGCGGCGTCTGCGAGAACAACCCCGCCTCCACCTGTCTGGCCGACCCGCTGGACCCGGCCACCGGGTACGACGAGTACATCGTCCCGCTGGAGGCCCGCACCGCCCTCGGACACGTGATCAGCAACGACCCGCGCCCGCACTACGCGCATCAGTCCAACCTGGCCGAGGACCGGACGCTGTACCCGGTCCTGGACAAGGTGCTCGCCGACTACCAGTCACTCTTCGCCGACAACACCCCGGTGGAGAACCTCGCCCAGAGTGCCATCGGCACCGAGCTCCAGCGCCGCGCCGCCTGGCAGACCGCCCTGGCGAAGGGCTCCGTCACGGCCTACCGCATCGGCAACACCGTCACCGTCACCGCACCGTCCGGGACCCAGATCCCGGTGACCGCCCCGGAGGGGACCACCAAGCAACTCCTGCTCAGCACGACCGCGTTCGGGACGCCGTATGCGGGGGAGCGGTCGGCCTGGACCACGCCGGCGCTGCTGCAGAGCGCTCTGAAGCTGAAGCTGCCGTCGTAGGGCGGCCCGGCCGGATCTCAGGCGCACCCCGGCACACTTCACGACCGACCCGCCGGGGTGCGCTTCCGAGCCGCAGCATCACCTTTTGTTCCACAGGGGGGAACTCGCATGATGCGCACGGGCCGTCATGTCACCATGCTCACCGAAGGCACGTATCCGCATGTCCACGGTGGCGTCAGCACCTGGTGCGACCAGCTCGTCAAGGGCATGCCGGAGGTCGACTTCCACGTCGTGTCGCTCACCGGCACGGGCCGCGAACCCGTCAGCTGGGAGCTGCCGCCCAACGTCTACCGGCACACCTCGGTACCGACCTGGGGCCCGCGTCCGGGGCGCAAACGAGCGCCGTACGGCAGGGCAAGGCGCCGTTTCACCGACTCCTACGAGCGCTTCCTGCTCTCCTTCCTCGACCCCGAGGCGCACTGCGACTTCGGCGAGGCCCTGGACGAGCTGGCCGGACTCGCCCGCGACGGACGCCTGTCGGCGGCCCTGCGCACGGAATCCGCACTGCGCTCGCTGATGTGGATATGGACGATGCCGCATCTGCCGACCGCGGCCGCCCGCCCGACCGTGCACGACGCCCTCACCGCGACCGACCTGCTGGAACACGCCCTGCGCCCGCTCGGGATCCGCATCCCCGAGGACTCCGTCGCCCACGCGGTGAGCAGCGGCCTCGCCACCCTCCCCGCGCTCGCCGCCCGCACGCTGGACGGCGTGCCCTTCCTCCTCACCGAGCACGGCATCTATCTGCGCGAGCGCTATATCGGTTACCGCGGCGGCGCCCAGCGCTGGCCCGTCAAGGCGTTCATGCTCGGCTTCTACCGTGAACTGAATTCACACGGTTACCGCACGGCCGACCTGATCACACCCTGCAACCAGTACAACCGCCGCTGGGAGGAGCGCGGCGGCGCCGACGCCGACAAGATCCGCACGGTCTACAACGGCGTCGACCCGCACGCCTTCCCGCACGCCGGCCCCGAGCCCGAGGTCCCCACGCTCACCTGGTGCGGCCGCGTCGACCCCATCAAGGACCTGGAGACCCTGCTGCGCGCCTACGCCATGGTCCGCGCCGAACTCCCGGAAACCCGCCTGCGGCTGTTCGGCCCGGTCCCGCCCGGCGGCGAGGCCTACCGCACCAGACTGGAGAAGCTCGCCGCCGAACTCGGCCTGACGGACGGCCTGACCTTCGAGGGCCGCATCAGCGAGGTCTGGCGCGCCTACGCAGCCGGCCACGTCGTCATGCTGTCGTCGATCTCCGAGGGCTTCCCGTTCTCCATCATCGAGGCCATGTCCTGCGGCCGTACGACGGTCTCGACGGACGTCGGGGGAGTGCGCGAGGCCGTCGGCGACACGGGACTGGTCGTCCCGCCGCGTGAGCCGGAGAAGATGGCGGCTGCCGCACTGACACTGCTGAGGGACGACGAACGGCGCCGTGAACTGGGCGAGTTGTCCCGACAGCGCGTGATCGACCGCTTCACACTCCGCCGCTCCGTGGACAATTTCCGGACGATCTACCAGGAGCTCGCGGGCAGCACCGAGGTGTACGAGCCCACGCTCGAAACCGTCGCCGACTGGACCCTAGAACTGCGCGACCCCTGGTACGAGAAGGTCGCGACGGACGGAACCGGCTGGTGAGCGGAAGCATCTGGATGCCGCCCGGCTCCCGCCCCGACACCCTGCCCGCCATCCCGCGCCAGCGCACCACACCCAGCTGGGCGCAGCCCGACCCCCTCGACGAACTCGCCGAACGCCTCGACGACTTCATAGCCGCCGCCGTCCACCCGGACGAGATCGCCGCGCTGCTGGAGTCCGACGGCCTGTCCGACGACCAGATACGCGAGCGCTACGGCGTGAAGAACTCCTTCGCCCTGGCCGAGGAGCTCTACGAGCGGGTCGAGCGCCGATACCCGGAGCCCGAGAGCCCGGTCCACGACCCGTGGCGGATCGGCCTGCTCGGCTGCCTGCTCAGAGGCGTGGTCTTCGCCCTCCCCGGCTTCGGCTACGTCCTCGGCGCCCCCCTGCTCGCGGGGCCGCGGGACGACGTCGGCCTCCCCGCGGGCACGGTCCCACTACTGGCCGGCGCCCTGGTCGGGTGGACCTGGAACCAGGGGCTCGCCCATCGGGCGTACTCGTGGCTGGGGTTGGGCGACCGCGGTGCCGCCCGCCGCGCGCTGCTCCTGGGCGCCCCGGCCGGCGCGCTGCTCGGTGCCCTGGCCGCGCTGGCCGTAGCGGGCGTCGCCCACCCGGCCGCCGTGGCTTTCGCGGCCGGCCAGTCGGTCTACCTGGGCGCGGCGACGGTACTGCTGGTCATGGGCCGCGAACGGGCTCTGCTGGCCGCGCTGTTGCCGATGGCGGCGGGAGCGGTGACTGCGCTGGTCCACCCGGTACCGGACGCCGCGCGTCTAGTCCTCCTCCTGGGTTCGCTCGCCGTGGTGGTACTTCTGGGCCTGCGCGAGGTGGCACCCCCCAAGGGGCGCGGGGCCGTATCGGATATGCGGCCGCCGCCGCATGAGCGCGACCAGCCACAACACACCCGCAGCCGCCAACCGACAACGGGCCCCCCTGTCCTGGGCTCCCTTCCATACGCCTGCTTCGGCCTGGCCACAGGCGTCCTGGTCCTCCACGCGGCCCTGGGAGATGCCCTCACCGGCGAGCAGCACAGCGCGGTGGCGGCCCCCGCCGCAGTCGCCCTCACCCTGAGCATGGGCCCCGCCGAATGGCTGCTGTACCGCTTCCGCAGCAGCGGCCTCGCGGGCCTGCGCTCCAGCAGCACACCGAGGGCGTTCCGGCGCACCACGGTGTTCACGGTCGTCGAATGCCTCGCCGCCTACCTGGTCACCCTGCTCGCGCTCAGCCTCGCCACCGCGGCCCTGTGGCCGCACGCCCCGCACGCCGCGGGCATCGCGGGCGTCCGCCTCGCCGGTCTGTTCCTGCTGGGCGTGGTCCTGTGGACGGGATTGCTGCTCCAGTCCTTCGGCGCGGTGCTCGGCGCGGCGACGATCTGCTGCCTGGCCGCCCTCGCGCAGACGGCGGCCCTGCTGACGCACACGGGCAGCCCGCACTGGGCCGGTCTGATTGTCCACGGAACGGCGGCGGTGGCCCAGGTCGTCCTGGTCTGCGCCCTGTTGGGGAGGGCGACCGCCCACCGATGAACGATCTGCTGGTTCCTTACTACGAGCATCCGTCCGTCCGGCCCGCCGAGTGGGACGCGATCATCGCGGCCGCGCCCCGCCTCTACGGGGTCGTGCTGAACCCGGCCAGCGGCCCCGGCGAGCAGCCCGACCCGGCGTTCGCCGAGGTCGCGGCCCGCCTGCGAACAGCCGGGGGTACCCCCTCCGGGGGAGCGCGGGTGCTCGGCTACGCCGACACCGACTACGGCCGCCGACCGCACGCCGACGTCGTACGCGACATCACCCGGCACCGCGACTGGTACGGCACGGACGGCGTCTTCCTCGACCAAGTCGCCGTGAGCCGGGCCGAGTTCACCCATTACCAACGACTCGCGACGGCGGCCTGGGGCGTCGGCTGCGGCACGCTCGCCCTGAACCACGGCACGGCACCACACCCCTCGTACGCCAGGATCGCCGACCTCCTCGTCACCTTCGAGGGCACCTGGGCGTCGTACACCCGGCTCGGCCCGCAGCAGTGGCGGGGCGGCGGGGGAGTGCGCCTGTGCCATCTGGTGTACGGCGTCCCGGCGGACGTCGATCCGGCGGTGCCGGGGGACCTGGCGCGTGCCCGCGGTGCCTCCGTGTACTGCGCGGTGCCGGGGATGGGCGATCATCCTTGGGGTACGTTGCCGCACACCCTGGAGCCCGCTCGGTGAGACGCCTCATTCCGCTGGCCGTTCTGCTTCTCCTGCTCGCGGGTTGCACGACGGCATCCGACAACGCCGACGACGGCGAGGACGGCCCGAGCGGCTCGCGCTGGCAGCCGCGTCCCGGCGTGGCCTGGCAGTGGCAGCTCCGCGGCCGTATCGACACCACCGTCGACGTGCCGGTCTACGACATCGACGGCTTCGACCAGTCCGGGAAGACCGTCGCCGCACTGCACGACCAGGGCCGCAAGGTCATCTGCTACCTCTCCACCGGCGCGTGGGAGGACTGGCGCCCCGACGCCGGGAAGTTCCCCAAGTCGGTGCTCGGCAAGGGCAACGGCTGGGAGGGCGAGCGCTGGCTCGACATCCGCCGCACGGACGTGCTGGAGCCCTTGATGGCGGCCCGTGTCGACATGTGCCGCGAGAAGGGCTTCGACGCGGTGGAGCCGGACAACATGGACGGCTACCAGAACCGCACCGGCTTCCCGCTGAAGGCATCCGACCAGCTCCGCTACAACCGTCTGATCGCCGAGCTGGCCCACGAGCGGGGTATGGCGGTCGGCCTGAAGAACGACCTGGACCAGATCCCCGAGCTGGTCGGCGACTTCGACTTCGCGGTCAACGAACAGTGCGCCCAGTACGGGGAATGCGCGGCCCTGAGCCCCTTCGTGAAGGCGGGCAAGGCGGTGTTCCACGTCGAGTACGAGGTCCCGACGCGCAGCTTCTGCGCCGAGTCGCGTCGCCTGAAGCTGAGTTCGATGCTGAAGAGGTACGAGCTGGGGGTATGGCGCCGGGCCTGCTGACGGGTGCCGAGGCTCAGCCCAGTGACAGCACCACGAGCGCGGTCGTCGCCGCCGTCTCCGCGATCCCGCCGAAGACGTCACCGGTGACGCCCCCGAAGCGGCGGACGCAGTGCCGCAGCAGCAGCTCGGCGGCGGCGAGCGCGGCGAGGGCCGCGAGGGCGGCGCGGGCGATGTCGTCCGTCCCGAGCAGCGCTCCCGCCGCGGCGGCGACGCCCGTCACGGCCAGGGCGACGGCCACCGCACCCCGTACGGGCACGACGCCGGCCACCGCGGCCCCCAGCCCCTCCGGGCGGGCGGCGGGTACGCCGGTCCGCGCGGCGACGGTGAGTGCGAGCCGGGCGGCGGCGGCCGACACGACGGTGGCGAGGGCGCCCCGGGCCCATGAGTCGTCGTACAGCCGGGACAGCGCGGCCACCTGCGCGACCAGCACGAACACGAGCGTGATGACGCCGAAGGGCCCGATGTCCGACTGCTTCATGATCCGCAGTGCGTCCTCGGCGGGCTTGCCGCTGCCCAGCCCGTCGGCGGTGTCGGCGAGGCCGTCCAGGTGCAGTCCACGGGTCAGTACGGCGGGGACGGCGGCGCCCGCGACGGCGGCGAGGAGGGGAGCGGCGCCGAGGAACAGCAGCGTCAGCGCGGCGAAGGCGGCACCGCAGCCCAGGACCACCCCGACCAGCGGGGCGCACAGCATCCCCCCGCGCGCCGCCTCCCGGTCCCAGCGGCTCACCTTGACGGGGAGCACGCTCAGGGTGCCGAAGGCGAAGCGGAGGCCGTGCGCGAGGAGGCCGCGCAGACGGAGGCCGGGCAGCGGTGGCGGGGTCATGGACACGCCCGCAGACTAGCCCGGACGCCGTACCCGCCAGGCAGCCCACCCCTGACGCGCACACACTGAAAACATGGGTGACTGGTGGCAGCGCAACATCATCGAGCCGGGGAAGCTTCCGCTGCTCCTGGCCCTGACCGCCTTCGTGGTCACCTTCCTCGTCACCCGCGTCATCACCCGCCTCATCCGCGCGGGAAAGGGGCCCTTCCGCAACATCGAGACCGGCGCCGTCCACATCCACCATGTCGTCCCCGGCGTCGTCCTCACGGTCATCGGCGGCTTCTGCGCGGTGGCCAGCGGGCAGCGCGGCTTCGGCTCGGCCGCCGCCGCGGTGGTCTTCGGGATGGGCGCGGGGCTGGTGATGGACGAGTTCGCCCTGATCCTGCATCTGGACGACGTCTACTGGACCGAGGCGGGCCGCAAGAGCGTCGAGGTGGTCGTGCTCACCGCCGCCGTGGTGGGCCTGTTCCTCCTCGGCTACGCACCCTTCGGGGTCAACGACCTCAGCGACGAAGAGCTGCAGAACCGGGGGTCGGTGCTCAGTACGATCTTCGGGAACTTCCTCCTGGCCCTGATCGCCCTGGCCAAGGGCAAGGCCCGGATCGCGATCTTCGGGGTGGTCATCCCCTTCATCGCCCTGTTCGGTGCCGTCCGCCTGGCCCGCCCCACGTCCCCCTGGGCGAAACGCTTCTACCGCCGCAGGCCGCGCGCCCGCGCCAGGGCCCAGCTGCGCGCCTACCACCACGACAAGCGCTGGGCGGGACCCAGCCGCAAGCTTCAGGACTGGATCGGCGGCGCACCCGACGTCGACTCGGCCCGCGCCCTGGAACGCCGCTGACGCACCGCCCCCACCGCGCACAGCACCAGCACCGCCGCGACGGCGGCCAGGTGCTCCTTGCCGGCGAGGTTCTCCTTCAGCGCGACCTCGACGACCATCGCCGCGATCACCGCACCGGCCGTGGCATACGCGCCGTAGCGCCACCCGAGGAAGACCGCCAGGCCCACCACGGCCGCCGACGGTCCCGTGTCCACGACCCGCGCGTCCGAGGCGGGCAGCCCGATCGGGTTGTCCGGGCCGAGCGCGATGCCCACGCGCGCGTACAGGGTTCCGGCGAGGGTCGCGACGTAGGCGACGACGAGGGTCCGCCACCAGCCGAGGCAGAGCTCGGCGAGCCCGAACACGAGCAGGATCTGCGCGAGCGCACCCCACACCGGCAGGTCGAGGGCGGGCACGAAGAGGGACAGCGGCGTCCGCAGGAGCGCCAGCCACAGCGGATCCTCGGCCTTCACGGCCCCGAGGTTCTGGACTACCTGATAGCCCCAGGACTGGTTCTGCACGACCTGCACGAGCCCCGTCAGACAGACGGCCCCCACGGTCATCGGCACAGCCGCCCACCACCGCCGCTCGGCCGACGCCCTCCGTACGGCGAGGTACAAGGCACCCCACTCGGCACGGGCCCGGCGACCGAGGGTGTCAGCTCTCACGAGTGGGGATCCTATGCCGACAGTTACCGGCAATCGCCCCTTTCGTACCTTTCATCCCTCGGTGGGGACGCGCTGCCCGGCCGGACGCCGGCACCCTGCCCGCGGCGATTACCGATTACTCGGTCGCAGGCCGTCCCGCCTCAGGCTCCTCGGCACCCGGCATCATCTCCGAGTCCTCCGAGTCCTCCGAGTCCTCGGGCTTCTCGGGCTTCTCCGGGAGTTCCGCGGCCAGCGCGGCGGCGGACTGGACCATCGGCAGGGCCAGCAGCCCTCCGGCGCCCTCGCCGACCTTCACGCCCGGGTCGAGCAGGGGCTCCAGGGCCATGCGGTCCAGCGCCTTCGCCTGCCCGGGCTCCCCGCTGTTGTGCGCGGCCAGCCACCAGTCCGGCGCCCGGAAGGCGATCCGCTGCCCCACCAGGGCGCAGGCGGCGACGACCACCCCGTCCAGCACGACCGGCATCTTCCGTGCCGCGCTCTGGAGCAGGAACCCGGTGATCGCGGCGAGGTCGGCACCGCCCACCGTCGCGAGCAGCTGCAGTTGGTCCCCGAGCACGGGCCGCGCCCGGCGCAATGCGTCCCGGATCGCCGCGCACTTGCGCATCCAGGCCAGGTCGTCGATGGCCAGCCCGCCCCGCCCGGTGACGACCGACGCGTCGGTCCCGCACAGCGCGGCCACCAGCACTCCCGCCGCCGTGGTCCCGCCGACACTCACATCGCCGAGCACCACCAGATCCGTACCGGAGTCGGCCTCCTCGTCGGCCACCGCGACCCCGGCCCGGAAGGCCGCCTCGGCCTCCTCCGGCGTGAGCGCGTCCTCGACGTCGATACGGCCGCTGCCGCGCCGCACCCGATGCCGTACGACAGCCTCCGGCAGCGACTCCGGGTCGCAGTCCAGCGCCATGTCCACGACCCGCACCGGAACCCCGAGCCGCCGCGCGAGCACGGACACCGGCCGGCCGCCCTCCAGGATCTCCCGCACCAACTCCGCGGCGCTGCCCGCCTCCCGCGCCGACACGCCCAGCTCGGCGACACCGTGGTCACCGGCGAACAGAACCACCCGCGGCCGTTCGATCGGCCGTACCGGCACGGCGGACTGCGCGGCCGCCAGCCACTCACCCAGGTCGTCGAGGCGGCCCAGCGCCCCGGGCGGCACGATCTGACGCTCACGGCGCGCCTCTGCGTCACGGCGTACCCCTCCGTCGGGGCGCTCGATCAGATCAGTGAAGTCGTCGAGATTAAGCGAGCTCATTCGCCGAACAGTACCGGCACCGGTCGAACAGAACGGCGCCACCTGGCCACCAGGGACCCCGCCACATCACCGCCACGTCCGCCCGACGTCGTTGCACCCAAGATCGGCATCCCATACGTTCCGTTTTGCAGTGGATTGTCGGGGCATGGTCCGGGCATGCTCGCACCACCCGCCGTACCCCCCGGGCGTACGCCCCCGCCGTACGCCCTCGCGCCCGGGAGCCGCTCATGACCGCGACCGCACCCTCCGAACGACACCGCGCCGACTGCGCGTTCACTCTCGCCAGATGCCGGGACCTGCGCTTCGTCCCCCGGCACCTGCGGCTCAGCCGGCTGCCGTACCGCCGGCTGAGAGCCGCGGCCCGCGCGGCGCTCCCGTTCCCCGAGCCGGAGAGCTGGCTGGACGTCGGCACGGGCTTCGCCCGCTTCCCGGAGGCGGCGAAGGAACTCTTCCCGTACACGGCGTTCGACGGCCTGGACCTGACCCACCGTGTCCTGGACGCCCGCGTGGCCGAACGGGTGGAGGAAGCCCACGTCGGCCACCTCACGGACCCCCGCATCACGGCCCGGCTCCGCGCCCGCTACGACGTCGTCAGCATGTTCCGCCACCTGGAACACGCCCCGGACCCCCGCGAGGAACTCCGCGCCGCCCTCACGGTCCTCCGCCCGGGCGGCCATCTCCTCCTCGAACTCCCCAACCCACGCAGTGTGTTCGCCGTACTGCTCGGCAGGTTGTGGATCCCGCACAGCCGCCCCGGCCATCTGCACCTGATGCCCCTGGACACCCTCTGCGAGGAACTGGAACTCCAGGGCTGCACGGTCATCTCGGCGGACCACCGCGCCCCGCACATCCCGTACGACATCGCGGCCACCACCTCACTGGCCCTGACCCGCCTGCTGCCCTCACTCCTGTCCCGGGCCTGCGCACCCCTGGTAGCCGTGGCCTGGGCTTTGGACCACCTTCTGGCCCCGTTCCTACGCGCCACCCGCTTCTCGAACGCGTACAGAGTCATCGCCCGCAAGGAGCCGACCTGAGCCTTGGAGCGCCGGTGACCGGGGCGCGCCCCGAAGGGGCGCGGGGCTGTATCCGATGTGCGGCTGCCGTCGCGCGGGCGCGACCGGTCACAACGAAACCGCAGACGCACAACGACGATCCGCGGCACTCTCATAGGCGAACTCAGCCACGAAGCACGACCGCCTGCCCCGCCACCACCAGCACCACCTGCTCGCACTCCGAGGCGAACGCAGCATTCAGCCGCCCCAACTCGTCCCGATACCGCCGCCCCGAAGCAGTAGCCGGCACAATCCCCGAGCCCACCTCGTTCGACACGGCGACAACAGTCCGCCGCGTCCGACGCACCGCCTCCGCAAGCTCGCGCACCCGCCCCCGCAGGGCACGCTCCCCGCCATCCGCCCACACCGCGTCATCCCACGCCCCCACGGAGTCCATCGCGTCCGTCAGCCACAGGGACAGACAGTCGATCAGCAACGGCGCCCCCTCCTCGGCCAGCAGCGGCAGCAGATCGCACGTCTCGGCCGTACGCCACGACCCCGGCCGCCGCTCCCGGTGCAGGGCGACCCGCGCCGCCCACTCCTCGTCCCCGCCCCGGGTGCCGCCCGTCGCCACGTACAGCACGTCCGGGAACGCCTCCAGCCGCCGCTCCGCCTCCACCGACTTCCCGGACCGGGCCCCGCCCAGCACCAGGGTCCGGCGCGGCACGTCCGGCACGTCCTCGTACGCCCCCACCGTCAGCGTCGTCCCGTCCGGCACCGCCCGAGCCCCCGCCGCGGCCAGCCGCCGCCGCAGTTCGGTGCCCGGCGGAGCGTCATGATCCAGATGTACGGCGACGACGTCCGTCGTCGGCCCGAGCGCCCCCACCGCCCGCAGCCTGGCCAGCGCGTCCGGCCGTCCCACGACGTCGGCGACCACCATGTCGTACATCCCGACGGACCCGTTCTCCAGCCCGGCCGGCGCACCCCCCGGCGGCAGATACAGCAGCCGCTGCCCGTCCGGCCCGGTCACCGCGTACCCCGTGCCCGGCGAGTCCATCGCCACCGCCCGCACCCGATGCCCCGTCAGCAACGCCAACTCCCGCCCGTCCGGCACCCGCCCGGGCTGCGGCACCCCGGCCGGCACCTCGACGGCGGGCCCGTTGTGCGGATGCGACAGCAGCACCTGCCGTACGTTCCCCAGCGAACGCCCGGCGCGGGCCGCCGCGAACGCCGCCCCGGGCGTCAGATCCAGCAGCAGCGCCCCGTCCACGAGCAAGGCGGTCGCCGCCCGCGCGTCACCCCCGAGCGCGGTCGCGCAGGCCGCGCACGGGCAGTCGGGGCGGGGGAGTCCCGCGGGGGCACCGGTGCCGAGGAGAGTCAGTTCCACGGACTGATTTTCGCCTGTCCACGCAGGTCTCGCGCATCCGACTAGGCTCAGGGCAGGAGCCGGACCTCGATCCGGCTCGCAGTCTGCACGTGCTGACACCTTGGAGGCGTACATGGCGGCATGGACGTGGCGGTTCGAGAAGGCCGACGGGGCGGAGGTCCAGCCCGCGGTGCAGCCCGAGGAGTTCACCACCCAAGGGGACGCCGAGTCATGGATCGGCGAGCACTGGAAGGCACTTCAGGAGGGCG
Organism: Streptomyces viridochromogenes; assembly: GCF_001270495.1. Taxonomy (GTDB): domain Bacteria; phylum Actinomycetota; class Actinomycetes; order Streptomycetales; family Streptomycetaceae; genus Streptomyces; species Streptomyces viridochromogenes_A. The sequence goes on along the minus strand of NZ_LGUR01000221.1, from coordinate 44,092 downwards.
GCGCGGACCAGGTGCGGCTGTTCGAGGACTCCGGCGAGATCTACGGGCCGATGAGCCTGCACGCCGAGGCATGAGCCGCCGGGGCGAGGGCGGTCCGCCCTCGCCCCACGTCACTGCTCACCAGCGTCACTGCTCGCCCAACGTCACATCCACCTTCTTCTCACTGCCGTCGCGGGTGAACGTCACCGTCGTCCGCTCACCCGGCTTGTCGCCGGCCAGCGCCTCGGACAGGGACGTGATGGTGGTGATGTCCTCGTCACCCAGCCGGGTGATGATGTCCCCGGGCTCCAGACCGGCCTTGTCGGCCGCCCCGCCCGCCAGCACCTCGACGACGGCCACGCCCGCCGCCTGGTAGTCGTCGTTCACGACCGTACGGGCCGTGATGCCGAGCGCCGCCCGGCCCGAGTCGGTGACCCTGCCGTCCTGGATGATCTGGTCCGCGATCGACTTCACCGTCGACGCCGGGATCGCGAACCCGATGCCGGGCGCCGCGCCCTCCCCGAGGCTGGGGTCGGTGGCGGCCAGGGTCGGGATACCGATGACCCGGCCGTCGAGGTTCACCAGGGCGCCGCCGCTGTTGCCGGGGTTGATGGCGGCCGACGTCTGCACCATGTTGGCGATCGTCGCGCCCGTACCGCCGTTGCCGCTGCCCTCGGTGACGGTGCGTCCGGTCGCCGAGACGATGCCCTGCGTCACGCTGGACGCCAGCCCGAGGGGCGAGCCCATGGCCAGCACGATCTGGCCGACCTCCACCTTCGAGGAGTCCCCGAGCCTCGCCGCCTTCAGCCCCTCCGGCACCCGCTCCAGTTTCACGACGGCGAGGTCCTGTTCCGGGTACGAGGAGACGAGCCGCGCGGTGAGTTCGTCCTCGCTGTTGGCGGTCGTCACCCGGAACGTGTGCTCGTCCCCGACGACATGCGCGTTGGTGACGATGTGTCCCTGACCGTCGTAGACCACGCCCGATCCCAGGTCGTTCCTGGCCCGGATCTGCACGACCGAGGGCAGCACGTCCCTGATCACCTTCAGATAGCCGTCCTGCAGATCGTCGACGGCCCCGACCGTCTTCGGAACGGCGGCCTGGCTCGTCGAGTCCTCCCGCTCCCGCGAGGACGAGGAGCCGGAACACCCGGCGACGAGCCCGAGGCAGCAGAGGAGAGCGACGATCGGAAGAGCGGGCCGCAGAGCACGGGAACGGCGAGCATCCATGCCCCGAGTCTCACCGCGGATCCACGATCCGGCCCGCCCTGCTCACCCGAACGAGCCGCGCCTGCGCACTTCGGATGGGCGTCGAATGAGCATCGGGCTGGGCCCGCGCCGCGCACTTCGGATGGGCGTCGGTTGGGCCCGTGTGCTTCGGACGGGCGTCGGGCTCGGCCCGTGTGTTTCGGACCGGCGTCGCCTGGGCCCGTGTGCTTCGGACGGCTGCACTTTGCGGGGACTTCGGGCTTGGCCTGCGTACTCCCGGACGGGCGTCGGGCTCAGACTGCGCGTGGGCAGGGGGCTTGGGCCTGCGTACTTGGCGGGTTTTTGGGTTGGGGTTGTGTGGTTCCGGATGGGTTTCGGGTTCGGCTTGCGCTGTGTGTCGGTCTTGGCCCGTGTGTTTCGGGTGGGCAGTGGGCTCGGGCCTGCGCACTCTGCATGGGCTTCGGGCGCGGCCCGTGTGCCTCGGACGGCCTTCGGGCTCGGCCTCCGCACTGCATTCGCCTCGGCCTGCGCACTCTGCATGGGCTTCGGGCTGCCCGCGTGGCTCGGACGGGCTTCGGGCTCGACCTTCGCACTGCATCGGGCTCAGCCCGCGCTCCGCGCACGGTTCACGACCTCAGCCCGCGCACTCCGCACGGACCACGACCCAGCCGCGCACTCCGCACGGTTCACGACCTCAGCCCGCGCACTCCGCGCGGACCACGACCAAGCCGCGCACCGCGCACGGATCACGACCTCAGCCGCGCACCGCGCACGGATCACGACCTCAGCCGCGCACCGCGCACGGATCACGACCTCAGCCGCGCACCGCGCACGGACCACGACCTCAGCCGCGCACCCCGCACAGATGCAGCAACGCCGCGACGCTCCGATAGGGGTCCGTCTTGCCGGCCCGTTCCTCGACCGCCAGCAACGCCTCCATGTCGGCCGGGAACTCCGTCCCGTCGGCCGCCGTGTCGGTGAAGACCCGCACCCCGTACCAGGCGTGCAGCGGCGCCGCGATCCCCGCGAGTGTCGCCGTCAGGTCGGACAGCCGGTCGGCCCGTACGTCGAGGCCCAGGCGGTTCCGGTACGCGGTGGTGTCGAAGGCGGCCAGCGTCCCGGCCCAGTCCCCGGACAGTCCCGGCCGCATGGCCAGCGCGTCGCCGTTGCGCACGAGCAGCGACAGCAGTCCGCCCGGGGCGAGCATCCGGGCCAGTCCGGCCAGCAGCGGGTCGGGCTCCTCGATGTACATCAGCACGCCGTGGCACAGCACGACGTCGAAGCTGCCCGGCAGGAAGTGGACGCCGGTGTCGCGCCCGTCGCCCTGGACGATACGCACCCGCTCCCGGATCCCCTCCGGCTCACCGGCGAGCTCCTCGCGGGCCGTCGCGATCATCTTCGGGTCCTGCTCGACACCGGTCACCTGGTGCCCGGCGCGAGCCAACCGCAGTGCCTGCGTGCCCTGGCCCATCCCCACGTCGAGCACGCGCAGCCGCTGCCCGACGGGGAACCGCCCGGCTATCTGCTCGTCGAGCTGTCGGCCCACCAGCTCCTGCCGTACGACATCACGCAACCCACCCAGCTTGCTGAGCCAAGCGTCCGCCGCACCCCCGGAAAAAGCAGTTGCGCTCAGGGCCGCTCTCCGCGCTTGACCTGTGGCTTCGGCAGCCGGAGCCGACGCATCTGGAGCGAGCGCATCAGCGCGTAGGCGACGGCGCCGCGCCGGTTGTCGTCCGGGAAGCGCTCGGCGAGGCGCTTCTTCAAACGGAAGCCGGTGACGAACGAGTCGAGCACGATCAGCACGATCACGACCAGCCACAGCAGCAGCGCGATGTTCTGCAGGGCGCCCACGCGCACCATGCTCAGCACGAGGATGACCACGGCCATCGGGAGGAAGAACTCCGCGACGTTGAAGCGCGAGTCGATGAAGTCACGCGCGAACTTGCGGACCGGACCCTTGTCACGGGCCGGCAGATACCGCTCGTCGCCCCCGGCCAGCGCCTGGCGCTGCTTCTCCAGGGCGGCCCGGCGGTCCTCGCGCTGGCGCTTGGCGGCCTCCTTGCGCGTCGTCGGCGTGTTGGCGACGCTGCGGCGCTGGGTCTGGGCCTCACTGCGCTTGGGCGTGGGGCGGCCCTTCGGGGCCTCGGGGTGGCGGGTCTGAGTGGAGTCGGTCACCGGCGCCTTGTCGGCGGCCTGGGCCTTCTCATCCTTGGCACGGCTACGGAACACAAAACCCAAGGGTACGGGGTGGCGGGGCATGGACGGCAGCCCGGCGGGGAACGATCCGGCAACACCAGTCGTCGTAGGGGGACAGAGGGGACGTTGCAGACGGTTCGTCCGGCGGCCATCGGGGAGGCACTCGGGCGGCACCGGGTGGACACTCGTGGGCTCACCCATGAGTCCACCCGTCAGCCACCCGGGAGTCACCTACTCCTTACGCCGGAGCGCGAGCGTCAGCAGTCGTCCTTGGGGATGAGCGCATCCGTCCCCGAACAGTGCGTCAATGGATGCAGGGCCCGTACTGTGGGTTCTGTCGCAGAGCTGGAGCTGGACGTCAGAAGGGGGCGCGCGAAGCCCATGAGCGGTGTCATGAAGCGTATGGGGATGATCTTCCGCGCGAAGGCGAACAAGGCCCTTGACCGGGCCGAGGACCCGCGCGAGACCCTCGATTACTCGTACCAGAAGCAGCTGGAGCTGCTCCAGAAGGTCCGCCGCGGCGTCGCCGACGTGGCCACCTCGCGCAAGCGCCTGGAACTCCAGCTCAACCAACTCCAGCAGCAGTCGTCGAAGCTGGAGGACCAGGGCCGCAAGGCGCTCGCGCTCGGCCGCGAGGACCTGGCCCGCGAGGCGCTGTCGCGCCGCGCCGCCCTCCAGCAGCAGGTGACGGACCTGGAGACGCAGCACGCCACCCTCCAGGGCGAGGAGGAGAAGCTCACCCTCGCGGCCCAGCGCCTCCAGGCGAAGGTCGACGCCTTCCGCACCAAGAAGGAGACGATCAAGGCCACGTACACGGCCGCCCAGGCGCAGACGCGGATCGGCGAGGCGTTCTCCGGCATCTCGGAGGAGATGGGCGACGTCGGCCTGGCGATCCAGCGTGCCGAGGACAAGACGGCACAGCTCCAGGCCCGAGCCGGAGCCATCGACGAACTCCTTGCCTCCGGCGCCCTGGACGACCAGTCCGGCATGCACAAGGACGACATCCAGGCCGAGCTGGACCGGCTCTCCGGTGGTACGGATGTAGAGCTGGAACTGCAGCGCATGAAGGCTGAGCTGGCGGGCGGTTCGTCGGCTGGCCAGCAGGCGATCGAGGGCGGCAACGGCCAGTCGCAGTCCCAGCAGCAGCCGCAGGACACCCCGCGCTTCGACAAGCAGTAGCCGACGGCCGGGGCCCACGCCGAGGAGGGCGAGATGGGCGACATGATCGTCCGGATCATGGGTGAGGGGCAGGTGAAGCTGTCCGACAGTCACCTGCCCGAGCTGAACAAGCTCGACGACGAGCTCCTGACGGAAATGGAGAACGGCGACGGCCCCGGCTTCCGCCGCACCCTCGGCGCCCTCCTCTCCAAGGTCCGGGAACTGGGCGACCCCCTGCCCGACGACTCCCTGGAACCGTCGGAGCTGATCCTCCCGTCGCCGGACGCGACGCTGGAGGAGGTCCGGGAACTGCTGAGCGACGACGGCCTGATCCCGGGGTGAGCCCACCCAGCCCGTCCGGCGTTTGAGGACGAGGCCCGTTCAGGGCCGACGCGGGGGTCTGAGGGCGGCAGCCCCCAGGCCACGCCCACTGCGACGCCAGCACACAACCCAAGGAACCTCCAGTTGGCCCCCGTCCCAAGCCCCGCAGGGAATCGTGTCCGGCAGCACCTCAAGGCGCACCCCATGGCACTGGACGCGGCCTTGGCGGTCGGCGTACTCGCCTGCATGGTCGCCGGATCGTTCGTGGACCCGCACGGGAAGAACGAGGTCACCTGGGTCCTGCGCACCCCGGACGCGCTCAGCCTCCTGCTCATCACCCTCGGCGCCGCGGCCCTGGTCTTCCGCCGCCGCGCCCCCATGACGGTCCTCGCCCTCACCGGCGCCGCCTCCGTCGTCGAGTCCGTCACCGGCGACCCCCGCGCCCCCGTCGCCATGTCCGCGGTCATCGCTCTCTACACCGTCGCCTCGACCACCGACCGCCCCACCACCTGGCGCGTCGGCCTGCTCACCATGACCGTGCTGACCGGCTCCGCCATGCTCGCCGGGCCCCTGCCCTGGTACGCCCAGGAGAACCTCGCCATCTTCGCCTGGACCGGCATCGGCGCCACCGCGGGCGACGCCGTCCGCAGCCGCCGCGCCTTCGTCGCCGCGATCCGCGAGCGCGCCGAACGCGCGGAGCGCACCCGTGAGGAGGAGGCCCGCCGCCGCGTCGCCGAGGAACGCCTCCGTATCGCCCGGGACCTGCACGACGTCGTCGCCCACCACATCGCCCTCGTCAACGTCCAGGCCGGCGTCGCCTCCCACGTCATGGACAAGCGGCCCGACCAGGCCAAGGAGGCCTTGGCGCACGTACGCGAGGCCAGCCGGTCCGCGCTCAACGAACTCCGGGCGACCGTGGGCCTGCTCCGGCAGTCCGGCGACCCCGAGGCCCCCACCGAGCCCGCCCCCGGCCTCGACCGCCTCGACGAACTCGCCGGCACCTTCCGCAGCGCGGGCCTCCAGGTGGAGGTGGCCCGCGCGGACCAGGGCACCACGCTCCCCGCCGCCGTGGACCTCGCCGCCTACCGCGTCATCCAGGAAGCCCTCACCAATGTGCGCAAGCACGCCGGCCCGGAGGCGAAGGCCGAGGTCAGCGTCGTCCGCGTGGGCCCGAACGTCGAGATCACCATCCTCGACGACGGAGCCGGCGACGACGAGACCGGCGAGGGCGGCGGCCACGGACTGCTCGGTATGCGCGAACGCGTCACCGCCCTGCGCGGCACCCTCACCACCGGCCCCCGCTACGGAGGCGGCTTCCGCGTCCATGCGATCCTGCCGCTCAAGAGCCGCACCCGCGCCGCGGAAGACGCCGTATGACCAGCGAGACGGCCAGCGAGACGGCCAGCGAGACGGCCGTCGGAACGACTGCCGAGACGGCCGTCGGAACGACGACCGAAGATGCCTACGCCCCAGGACAGACGAGGACCCCCGCATGACCATCCGTGTCCTGCTCGCCGACGACCAGGCCCTCCTCCGCAGCGCCTTCCGCGTGCTGGTCGACTCCGAGCCCGACATGGAGGTCGTCGGCGAGGCCTCCGACGGGGCCGAGGCGGTGCGGCTGGCCAAGGAGGAACGGGCGGACGTCGTCCTGATGGACATCCGGATGCCCGGCACCGACGGCCTCGCCGCGACCCGCATGATCAGTGCCGACCCGGCCCTGGCACATGTCCGCGTCGTCATCCTGACCACGTTCGAGGTCGACGACTACGTCGTGCAGTCGCTGCGCGCCGGCGCCTCCGGCTTCCTCGGCAAGGGGTCCGAACCCGACGAACTCCTCAGCGCCATCCGTGTCGCGTCCGGCGGTGAGGCCCTGCTCTCCCCGGCTGCCACCAAGGGCCTGATCGCCCGTTTCCTCGCCCAGGGCGACGGCGCGGACGACGACCGCGACCCCGCCCGCGCCGAGCGGCTCGACGCGCTCACCGGCCGGGAGCGCGAGGTCCTGGTCCAGGTCGCCGGCGGGCACTCCAACGACGAGATAGCCGAGCGGCTGGAAGTCAGCCCGTTGACCGTGAAGACGCACGTCAACCGGGCCATGTCCAAGCTGGGTGCCCGCGACCGGGCCCAGCTCGTGGTGATCGCGTACGAGTCCGGCCTGGTACGTCCAAGGGTGGAGTGACCCGGAGCGGGCGTACTGCGGCCGGAGTATGCGCCGTATAAGGAAATGGACCTGGGGTCTACGAAACCGGGCTCCCCGATGGCTCAGGGTGTTAGGGCGGGCGCTTCCCGCTTCTGCCGCTCACAGAAGAGAGACCCTGACCCATGTCCTGGCTGTCGAGATTCAGCCTCGCCCAACGTGCCCTGATCGGCCTGATGTCGATCATCGCCATCGCCTTCGGCGCGATCGCGATACCTCAGCTCAAGCAGCAACTGCTGCCCTCCATCGAACTGCCCATGGTGTCCGTGCTGGCGCCGTACCAGGGCGCGTCACCGGACGTGGTCGAGAAGCAGGTCGTCGAGCCGATCGAGGACAGCCTCGAAGCCGTCGACGGCATCACCGGCGTCACCTCCACCGCGAGCGAGGGCAACGCCGTGATCATGGCGTCCTTCGACTACGGCCCCGACACCCAGCAGCTGGTCGCCGACGTCCAGCAGGCCGTCAACCGCGCCCGCGTGCAGCTCCCGGACGATGTGGACCCGCAGGTCATCGCCGGTTCCACGGACGACATCCCGACCGTCGTCCTCTCCGTCACCTCCGACAAGGACCAGCAGGCCCTGGCCGACGAGCTCGACCGGACGGTCGTCCCGGACCTCGAGGACATCGACGGCGTCGGCCAGGTCACCGTCGACGGCGTACGCGACCTCCAGGTCACCGTGACGCCGAACGACGCGAAGCTGGCGAAGGCCGGCCTGACCTCGGCGGCCCTCTCCCAGGCCCTCCAGGCCGGCGGCGCCACCGTCCCGGCCGGCTCCTTCGACGAGGACGGCAGCAACCGCACGGTCCAGGTGGGCGGTGGCTTCACCTCGCTGGAGCAGATCAAGGACCTGATGGTCACCGGCGAGGGCGCGTCCGCCTCCGCTTCCGCCAAGAAGCCGGTCCGCCTCGGTGACGTCGCCACCGTCAAGCAGGAGCAGGCCGCGGCCGACTCCATCACGCGCACGGACGGCAAGCCGTCCCTCGCGGTCGCGGTCACCATGGACCGCGACGGCAGCGCGGTCGCGATCTCGGACGCGGTGCGGGACAAGCTCGCGGAGATGCGCAAGGACCTCGGTACGGGCGCCACGGTCACGGTCGTCAGCGACCAGGGCCCGGCGGTCAAGAAGTCCATCGACGGCCTGACCACGGAAGGCGCCCTCGGCCTGCTCTTCGCGGTCCTCATCATCCTGGTCTTCCTGGCGTCGATCCGCTCCACGCTGGTGACCGCGGTCTCCATCCCGCTGTCGGTGGTCCTGGCCCTGATCGTGCTGTGGACCAGGGACCTCTCCCTGAACATGCTGACGCTCGGCGCGCTGACCATCGCCATCGGCCGTGTCGTCGACGACTCGATCGTGGTCCTGGAGAACATCAAGCGGCACCTCGGCTACGGCGAGGAGCGCGAGGAGGCCATCCTCAAGGCGGTCCGCGAGGTCGCCGGGGCGGTCACCTCCTCCACCCTCACCACGGTCGCCGTCTTCCTGCCGATCGGCCTGACCGGCGGCATGGTGGGCGAGCTGTTCGGCTCGTTCAGCCTGACGGTGACGGCGGCCCTGCTGGCGTCGCTGCTCGTCTCGCTGACGGTCGTACCGGTGCTGTCGTACTGGTTCCTGCGCGCCCCGAAGGGCACCCCGGCGGACGCCGATGAGGCGCGCCGCAAGGCAGAGGAGAAGGAGGCGAGGAGCAGGCTCCAGCGCCTGTACGTCCCCGTCCTGCGGTTCGCGACCCGCCGCCGTCTCACCAGTGTGCTGCTCGCGATCGTCGTCCTCATCGGCACGTTCGGCATGGCGCCGCTGCTGAAGACGAACTTCTTCGACCAGGGCGAGCAGGAAGTCCTCACCGTCAAGCAGGAGTTGAAGCCGGGCACCAGCCTGGCGGCGACCGACGAGCAGGCGACGAGGGTCGAGAAGCTGCTCGCCGGCACCAAGGGCGTGAGGGACTACCAGGTCACGATCGGTTCGTCCGGCTTCATGGCGGCCTTCGGCGGTGGCACCGACACCAACCAGGCGTCGTACCAGGTGATGCTGGAGGACTCGGCGTCGTACGAGGACGTACAGGACCGTATCGAGGCGGGCCTGAAGAAGCTCGACGGCATCGGCACGACCACCATCGCGGCCGGTGACGGCTTCGGCGCCCAGGACCTGAGCGTCGTCGTGAAGGCGGCCGACGGGAACGTCCTGCGCACGGCGGCCGAGCAGGTCCGCGAGGCGGTGGCCGGCCTGGACGACGTCACGGACGTGACCAGCGACCTGGCGCAGAGCGTGCCGCGCATCTCGGTGAAGGCCAACGACAAGGCGGCCGCGGCGGGCTTCAGCGACCAGACCCTCGGGATGGCCGTCGCCCAGGCGGTGCGCGGCAACACGGCCGCCCAGGCGACCCTCGACGACACCGAGCGGGACATCGTCATCAAGTCGGCCAAGCCGGCGAGGACCCTGAAGCAGCTTCAGGACCTGCCCCTGGGGCCGGTGAAGCTGGGCGACATCGCCGATGTGAAGCTGGTGGACGGGCCGGTCTCGATGACCCGTATCGACGGTCAGCGCGCCGCCACGATCACCGCGAAGCCGACCGGCGACAACACGGGTGCGGTGAGCACGAAGCTCCAGTCCGAGATCGACGGGCTGACGCTCCCGGCGGGCGCGACGGCCGAGATCGGCGGTGTCTCCGAGGACCAGGACGAGGCGTTCGCCAACCTGGGCCTGGCGATGCTGGCGGCGATCGCGATCGTCTTCATGCTGCTGGTCGCGACCTTCCGCTCGCTCGTCCAGCCGCTGATCCTGCTCGTGTCGATCCCGTTCGCGGCGACCGGCGCGATCGGCCTCCTGGTCGCCACCGGCACCCCGATGGGCGTCCCCGCGATGATCGGCATGCTGATGCTGATCGGCATCGTGGTGACGAACGCGATCGTGCTGATCGACCTGATCAACCAGTACAGGCGGCAGGGATACGGCGTCGTGGAGGCGGTGATCGAGGGTGGCCGGCACCGTCTGCGGCCCATCCTGATGACCGCGCTCGCGACGATCTTCGCGCTGCTGCCCATGGCCCTGGGCGTCACCGGTGAGGGCGGCTTCATCGCCCAGCCACTGGCCGTGGTCGTCATCGGCGGTCTGATCACCTCGACCATGCTGACCCTGCTCCTCGTCCCGACGCTGTACGCGATGGTGGAGCTCCGCAAGGAGCGCCGGGCGAAGAAGCGGGCGGCGAAGAGGGCGAAGAAGGCGGGGGGCCCGACCGAGCCGACGTCGGAATCGGAGTCGGGTACGGCTTCGGACGAGCCGGAGCCGGCCGGGGTCTGACGGTCGGTCCGATGGTCGATCCGACCGTGCGGGCCAGCCGAGCAGAGGCAGCCCGTCCCAGGAGAAATCCTGGGGCGGGCCGAGCCGTTCCCGGACCGGTACGTCAGTGACGCGTGCGGGCGTTGAGCCGGGCGGCCTGGCGGGTCAGGTAGTCGCGCTCGGCGAGGTTGGACGCCTTCTCGGCCGCCTGGGCGTACAACCGCGCCGCCGTCACCAGGTCACCGTCGCGCTCGTGGAGATACGCCGCCACCGCGGCATGCCGGGGCAGCGAGTCGTCCAGCTCCGCGAGCGCGGCCAGCCCGGCGCGCGGTCCGTCCGCCTCACCGACCGCCACGGCCCGGTTGAGCCGGACGACCGGGCTGTCGGTGAGGCGCGCCAGTTCGTCGTACCACTCGACGATCTGCACCCAGTCGGTCTCCCCGGCGGTGGGCGCGTCGGCGTGCAGCGCCGCGATGGCGGCCTGAGCCTGGAACTCACCCAGCCGGTCACGCGCCAGCGCCGCCTGGAGGATCCCGATACCCTCGGCGATCGACGCGGTGTCCCACCGGCCACGGTCCTGCTCCGCGAGCGACACCAGGCTCCCGTCGGGCGCGGTCCGGGACGCGCGCCGGGCGTGGTGGAGCAGCATCAGGGCGAGCAGCCCCGCCACCTCGGGGTGGTCGATCGCGGCCGCGAGCTGCCGGGTGAGCCGGATGGCCTCGGCGGCGAGGTCGACGTCGCCGGAGTAGCCCTCGTTGAAGACCAGGTAGAGGACGCGCAGCACGGTGGCGACATCGCCGGGCTGGTCGAACCGTATGCCGGAGACGGTGCGCTTGGCCCGGCTGATGCGCTGCGCCATGGTCGCCTCGGGCACCAGGTAGGCCTGGGCGATCTGGCGGGTGGTGAGCCCGCCGACGGCACGCAGCGTGAGCGCGACCGCGGACGACGGCGTCAGCGACGGGTGGGCGCACAGGAAGTAGAGCTGAAGCGTGTCGTCCGCGGCGGGCGTGGGCCCGGGCGCGGGCTCCTCGCCGGCCAGGTCCTCACGCCGGCGGCGGGAGGCGTCCGACCGTGCCGAGTCGAGGAACTTGCGCCAGGCCACGGTGACCAGCCAGCCCTTCGCATCGCGCGGCGGATCGGCCGGCCACACCCGCACGGCCTCGACCAGCGCGTCCTGCACGGCGTCCTCGGCCGCCGCGAAGTCTGCTCCGCGGCGGACGAGGATCGTGAGAACGCTCGGCGTGAGGCTCCTCAGCAGGGCCTCGTTCATCAATGGCACTCGGTGACGTTGGGCGCCGCGGTCAGGAACGGCCGCACCTCCAGCCACTCGTGGATCGGCTTCCCGCCCGCGCCCGGGGCGGCGGACAGCTCTCCGGCCAGCTCGACGGCCCGCTCGTGGCTGTCGACGTCGATCACCATCCAGCCGGCGATGAGGTCCTTGGTCTCGGCGAACGGCCCGTCGGTGACCGGCGGCCGCCCCTCGCCGTCGTACCGGACCCACGACCCCTCGGGCGCGAGCGCCTGACCGTCGACGAACTCCCCGGTCTTCTCGAGTCGGGCCGCGAAGTCGTTCATGTACTGCACGTGCGCCGAGATCTCCTCCGGCGTCCACTGGTCCATCGGCACGTCGTTCACCGCAGCCGGGGCGCCACGGTAGTGCTTGAGCAGCAGGTACTTCGCCATGATGCTTCTCCTCGATGCTGTGCGACCCATTCTGGTCGCGTTCATAGCAGGGACGGAGCCGATCACGGGTTCTCGACATCCCCGCAGAAAATCTTTTGGGCCACCGCACACCGGCCGGGCCGGGCTGGGCCGGGCCCGGCGAACAGACCGACGGAACGACCTCCGGATCTTTGTGGCTTCTGCCAGTACGGCCCTGTCTCGGGGTGCCGGAAGACTGCCCGGCAACGACGAAGCACAGACGAAGCACAGGGGAGGACACCACGATGAGCGTGCAGCAGTATGACGAGATCGGCGAGGCGTTCGAGGGCTTCAAGTCCCTGCCGCTGACGCGGTACGGAGAGGTGCCCAGCTTTCTGGGCCTGGTCGGGGACGTGCGCGGCAAGTCGGTTCTAGACCTGGCCTGCGGCACCGGCTTCTACAGCAGGGAGTTCAGGCGGCGCGGCGCCACGGACGTACTCGGCATCGACATCTCCGGTGAAATGATCGCCGCCGCACAGCGGTTGGAGGAGGGCGATCCGCTGGGCGTGCGCTACGAGGTCGGCGATGTGGCCGAACTGCGGCCCCTGGAGCGGCGCTTCGACATCGCCCTCGGGGTCCAGCTGCTCAACTACGCGCAGAGCATCGCCGAGCTGGAGTCGATGTGCCGCAACGTGCACCGCGGCCTGGTGCCCGGCGGCGAGTTCTTCGTGCTCGCCCAGTCACCCGACTACCGCGGCGGCGAGCAGGCCCTGGCCAAGTACGGCTTTCTCTGCGAGCCGACCGGCGAGGAGATCGAGACCGGGGCGCGCTTCCGGGTCACGGCGCTGCTCGACCCGCCGATCTCGATCATCGGCGCCGTGCCGAGCCGCGAACTCTACGAGGCGTCTCTGCGGGCGGCCGGATTCAGCGAGCTGACCTGGGTGCCCCTGGAGGTGTCCGAGGCCGGTCTGGGCGAGTTCGGCGCGGACTTCTGGGCCGACTTCCTCGCCAGGCCCCCGCTGGAGATGCTGCGCTGCCGCGCCTGAGGGGGAACGAACAAGGGCGGGGCCCGACCGGGATGGTCGGGCCCCGCCCTCACGCGTACGGCGCTCGGAATCCGCTCCGGGCTACGGCAGCGCCAGCATCCGCTCCAGCGCCAGCTTCGCGAACGCCTCCGTCTCCTTGTCGACCTCGATGCGGTTGACCAGGTTGCCCTCGGCCAGCGACTCCAGGGCCCACACCAGGTGGGGGAGGTCGATGCGGTTCATGGTCGAGCAGAAGCAGACCGTCTTGTCGAGGAAGACGATCTCCTTGCCCTCGGGCGCGAAACGGTTCGCCAGGCGGCGTACCAGATTCAGCTCGGTCCCGATGGCCCACTTGGAGCCGGCCGGGGCGGCCTCCAGGGCCTTGATGATGTACTCGGTCGAGCCGACGTAGTCCGCCGCGGCCACGACCTCGTGCTTGCACTCGGGGTGGACCAGGACGTTCACGCCCGGGATCCGCTCGCGCACGTCGTTCACCGAGTCCAGGCTGAAGCGGCCGTGCACCGAGCAGTGGCCGCGCCACAGGATCATCTTCGCGGCGCGCAGCTCGTCGGCCGTCAGCCCGCCGTTCGGCTTGTGCGGGTTGTAGACGACACAGTCCTCCAGGGACATGCCCATGTCCCGGACGGCGGTGTTGCGGCCGAGGTGCTGGTCGGGCAGGAAGAGCACCTTCTCGCCCTGCTCGAAGGCCCAGTCCAGGGCCCGTTTCGCGTTGGACGAGGTGCAGATCGTGCCGCCGTGCTTGCCCGTGAACGCCTTGATGTCCGCGGACGAGTTCATGTACGACACCGGCACGACCTGCTCGGCTATGCCGGCCTCGGTCAGCACGTCCCAGCACTCGGCGACCTGCTCGGCCGTCGCCATGTCGGCCATCGAGCAGCCGGCGGCGAGGTCGGGCAGGACGACCTTCTGGTCGTCGGACGTCAGGATGTCCGCCGACTCCGCCATGAAGTGCACGCCGCAGAACACGATGTACTCGGCCTCCGGGCGGGCGGCCGCGTCCCGGGCCAGCTTGAACGAGTCACCGGTCACATCCGCGAACTGGATGACCTCGTCGCGCTGGTAGTGGTGGCCGAGCACGAAGACCTTGTTCCCGAGCTTGGCCTTGGCCGCGCGGGCGCGCTCGACCAGGTCGGGGTCGGACGGCGAGGGAAGGTCGCCGGGACACTCGACGCCGCGCTCGCTCCTGGGGTCGGCCTCACGGCCGAGGAGCAGCAGGGCGAGGGGCGTCGGCTGTACGTCGAGCTCCTGGGTCTGGGCGGTGGTCACGACACGCACCCTTTCTGTTCTGCGGCTCGCCGGCACCGGAGAATCCTGTGCCGGCGGGTCAAGCGGGACACCTTATCGACCTTCTCGTCGATTTGACGCTATCTATCATAACCGGTTCACGTCACTTTGACGATGGCCATCATGTCGATGTGACGTGAATCCCGGTGACGGGTCCGCGTATTCCCCAAAGAGGCGTTTTCCGCTTCGCACGCCGTGTGCGAGCATGAAGAAAGACCGAAAGACCGAAAGACAAGCGCCCGGCCCTGGAATGAATCAGCGGCCCCGCCGGTTGCACTCGTCGGCAAGCAGTCTCCGTACAACCCGGGAGAGATGTAGATGTCCGTATCGGACGAGACCAGCACCGCCACCGACGGCATCATCCTGAGTGACGCCGCCGCGGCCAAGGTCAAGGCCCTGCTCGACCAGGAAGGCCGCGACGACCTCGCGCTGCGTGTCGCCGTTCAGCCCGGTGGCTGCTCCGGCCTGCGCTACCAGCTCTTCTTCGACGAGCGCTCGCTCGACGGCGACGTCGTCAAGGACTTCGGCGGGGTCAAGGTCGTCACCGACCGCATGAGCGCCCCGTACCTGGGTGGCGCGTCCATCGACTTCGTGGACACGATCGAGAAGCAGGGCTTCACGATCGACAACCCGAACGCGACGGGCTCCTGCGCCTGCGGCGACTCCTTCAACTGAGCAGCCCGGCCGAGCCCGGCTGACGCGCGGAAAGGCGGCGACCCCCTCCGACGGGGCCGCCGCCTTCCCATGTCCACGGGCCCGGTAGGGGCCCGTGGACAGGCTTCTACCGGGCCCCGGACGTCTCCGGAGCGTTCGGCAACTTCTGTCCCGGCTTCTCCAGCGGGACCGCCTGTCCGTCCGTGCCCACGACCTTCCGGTCCCCGAGCGGCTCGTCCAGCCGCACGGTCTCGTGGAACACCTTGGCGATCAGGATGCACACCTTGTCCGGCTGCGACGTCTCGGTCACCCGGACCGTCACCTCGCCACCGCTCTCGCTCGCCGTCACCTTGTAGTCGGCGCACACGCCGCCCGTGAAGGCCACGGTGAGCTCCCTGCCGTCGGCCGTGTAGCCGTCCACCCCGACGTTCCGGATGACCGGCGACGAACTCGGGTCGTCCTTCGGCCCGCTCGGCCGCGGGGTCGGCTGCCCGGACGGCTCCTCGGACGGCGTGGACGAGGCCAGGTACTCCGGGTCGATCGCCGGATACGTCACCGTGAAGCTGTCCCGCGCGTCCGGCGTCCGCACCTCGAACAGCCAGGACGGCACCAGCGCCTGCCGCGCGTCCACCTGGTGCGCGGCCAGCCCGAACACCGCCTTCTCGACCGTCACGGTGTCCTTGGCCGGCGCCCCCGTCGACGCCTGCGCACCGCAGGGCGCCTCAAGGCGGTCCTTCAGCGGTACGGGGCTGGCGCAGCCGCCGATGCCCATGCGGTGGCCGGCCCCCGGCGCCGCGTTCATCAGCCCGAGCGTCTTCTCGGCGCTCAGTACGGGGTACGTGTCCCCCTTCACCGGCGCCTTCAACTGACCGCTGCCGCCGACCACTTCGCCCTGGGCGCTCACGGTCACCCCGGTCGTCCAGCCGTACGTGGGCAGTCCGCCGACCACCGGGTTCGCGTTCACCACCCGCTGGGCGCCCATGAGCTGGCTCGCGTCGAGCTTCGCGTCGTCCTGACCCACCGCCTTGAGCACCGGCGCGGCCGCCTTCTTCGCGGCGGCCTCGCTCACCGGGTCGCCCGTCGGTTCGGCGGGCGCCTTCGCGCAGACGGTGGTGCTCTCGCAGTTGTCCGTGCCGGGGGCGTACCGGGAGAACGTCCAGGTCCCCGGCGCCTGCTTGGTCACCTGGAGACTCGGCCCCGCCCCGTCCTTCGCGCCGACCCGCCAGGTCTGCCCCTGCGCCACCGGTGTCCCGTCCACACCGAGCGCCTCGGCCAGCCGGGCCACCTCGTCCGCGCCGACCTCGCCCCCCGCCCGGTACACGGGCGCCGACCCGGGCCCGTCCGACAGCTCCCCGTCGGCCTTGTAGGTGACGCCGTACGGGTTGGGCTCCCCGGGCGCGATGCCGTTCGTACCGCCCTCGGTGCCGCCCTCGGAATAGCCGTCGAGACGGAGCGGCGGGGGAGTGTCACCGTCGGCCGCCCCGGACGTCGTACCGCCGTCCGAGCCCCCGGACGCGTTCGCGGCCAGGTAGGCCCCACCGCCCCCGACGAGCAGTACGGCGGCGGCGACGGAGGCGATGATCGCGGGGGAGCGACGCCGGGGCACATCGGAGACGTCGGCGTCGTCAGCGGCGGCATCGGGAACGCCGGCCGGATCCGGCCCCTCGGCATCACCGGCCACGCCGACCTGCTCGCCCTGGGTCCCGCCCTTGGCGTCGACCTCGGCGGCGTCCTCGGCGGCGTCCGTGGCGTCGGGAACGGACGTACCGTCCTCCACGCCGCCGCCGGAAGCCTCGGCACCAGCGACGTCCGCGCCCTTCTCCTGCCCGGCGTCCTGCTCCTCGGCGGAGCCGTCGGCGCCCGTGTCGTCGTTCTCGGGTCGCTCGGTGTTCACCGCATCGCTCCTTCGGCTGCGCACATGTCCCATGACCCTGACCCGACCCTGTCAAAAGGGTGGGTCCGTCGGGTCGTATCCCGCATCCCCTCTACGGGGGACGCCGATGGGACGCAGCGGGGGAGCGCACGGTTCCCCGAACGGCGCGGACGGCTCAGTCGCCGTAGTCCGACATCGCGTCCAGCAGTCGCGCCGACTTCGGCGGAACGGTCACTCCATGGATGCGTGACGGGGAGACGGGACGGGAAAGAACACGATCGGGAGCGGCCCAGTGAGGAGCCATCCGCGCGCAGTCACCGAGCAGTGACGCCAGGTCGACCTCCAGGTCGGCCGGAGCGGGGGCGCGGACCTCGAATTTCGTCATAGCGGCACCGTAGACACGCCGAAGCCCGCGAAGAAAGATCTACTATCGGGTAGTTTTGGCCGCTTCAGAGTCCCGGTCACGAACGGTAGCGTGGACTGTCAACCCAACCTCCCCCGCAGGAGACTCCTCGCCGTGCGCATCGCAGTCACCGGCTCCATCGCCACCGACCACCTCATGACCTTCCCCGGCCGCTTCGCCGACCAGTTCGTCGCGGACCAACTGCACACGGTCTCGCTCTCGTTCCTGGTCGACAACCTGGACGTACGCCGGGGCGGCGTAGGCGCGAACATCGCCTTCGGCATGGGACAGCTGGGCACACAGCCGATCCTGGTCGGCGCCGCGGGCTCCGACTTCGACGAGTACCGGGCCTGGCTGGACCGGCACGGCGTCGACACCGGCTCGGTCCGCATCTCCGAGACCCTGCACACCGCCCGCTTCGTCTGCACCACCGACGCCGACCACAACCAGATCGGCTCCTTCTACACCGGTGCGATGAGCGAGGCCCGCCTCATCGAGCTGAAGACCGTCGCGGACCGGGTCGGCGGCCTCGACCTGGTCCTCATCGGCGCCGACGACCCCGAGGGGATGCTCCGCCACACGGAGGAGTGCCGCTCCCGCGGGATCCCCTTCGCCGCGGACTTCTCCCAGCAGATCGCCCGTATGAACGGCGACGAGATCCGGATACTGCTGGACGGGGCGACGTACCTCTTCTCCAACGAGTACGAGAAGGGCCTCATCGAGTCCAAGACCGGCTGGACGGACGAGGAGATCCTCGGCAAGGTCGGCCACCGCGTCACGACCCTCGGTTCGCGCGGCGTCCGCGTCGAGCGCGAGGGGGAGGACCCGATCGAGGTCGGCTGCCCCGAGGAGGACCGCAAGGCCGACCCCACGGGTGTCGGCGACGCCTTCCGCGCGGGGTTCCTGTCGGGACTGGCGTGGGGTGTGTCCCTGGAGCGGGCCGCTCAGGTCGGCTGCATGCTGGCGACGCTCGTCATCGAGACCGTCGGCACGCAGGAGTACCAGCTGCGGCGGGCGCACTTCATGGACCGGTTCGCCAAGGCGTACGGGCATGACGCCGGCGAGGAGGTTCGGGCCCACCTGGGCTGATCTCTCGTTGTCGGGGGCGGGCGCGTGGGGGCTGGTCGCGCACACGCGGCGGAAGCCGCGTATCGGCACAGCCCCGCGCCCCCAGGAAGGGCGGCGTTCAGGTCACCCGGCGGACCACGTACGCCGTCCCCTTCTCAGCCGGCTCCTCGCCCACGTACTCCTGCCCCCGCATCTCGCACCACGCCGGGATGTCCAGCCGGGCCGCCTCGTCGTCGGCGAGGACGCGGACCAGTCCGCCCACCGGCACCTCGCCGATGACCTTGGCCAGCTCGATGACGGGGATCGGGCACAGCTTGCCGAGGGAGTCCACGACCAGGACGTCGTCCCGTACGACCGTCTCGGCGACCGGTGCCCCCAGCTTCTCCCGCACCCCCGCGACCGCCCCCGGCAGCACCTCCAGGAACCGTTCGACGTCCTCCGCCGCCGCCCCGAACGGCAACGACACCCGCACATTCCCCTCGCTCAGCACCCCCATCGCCTTCAGCACATGGCTGGGCGTCAGCGTGCTGCTCGTGCAGGACGAACCGGAGGAGACCGAGAACCCGGCACGGTCCAGCTCGTGCAGCAACGCCTCCCCGTCGACATAGAGACACGAGAACGTGACGATGCCGGGGAGCCGCCGCACCGCGTCGCCGACCACCTCCACATCCGGCACCAGCCCCGGCACCCGCGCCCGGATCCGCTCCGTCAGCTCCCGCAGCCGTACCGCCTCTTGGGCCGCCTCGGCCTGCACGGCCCGCAGCGAGGCCGCCGCAGCGACGATCGCCGGGATGTTCTCGAACCCGGGCGCCCGCCCCGACTCCCGTTCGTCCGCGGGCCCTTGCGCGGCGAACCGCACCCCTTTGCGTACGACGAGCAGCCCGACCCCCGACGGCCCGCCCCACTTGTGGGCACTCCCGGTCAGCACCGACCAGTCACCCTCGACCCGCCCCCACCCGAGCGACTGCGCCGCGTCCACCAACAACGGCACCCCCTCCTCCCGGCACACCCCGGCCACCTCCGCCACCGGCTGCTCGGTGCCCACCTCGTGGTTGGCCGACTGGAGGCAGGCGAGGGCGGTGTCCGGACGCAGGGCCTCCGCGTACCCCCGCACGCTCACCGCCCCCGCACGGTCCACCGCGACCCGCGTGACCGCCCCGCCGCCGGCCTCGTGCGCGTCAGCCGCATGGAGCACAGAGGAGTGTTCGACGGCGGACACGATCAGGTGACGCCCGACCCGCCGCCGCCCCGCCAACACTCCGGCGACACCCGAGTGGACGGCTTTCGTCCCCGATGAGGTGAACACCAACTCATCGGCACGGCACCCCACAGCCTCGGCAGCAGCCTCCCGAGCCGCGTCCAGCAACAGCCGCGCCCGCCGCCCTTCCTTGTACAGACGGGCCGGATCGGCCCACCCCTCATCAAGGGAGGCCACGAGCGCCTGCCGGGCGACGGAATGAAGAGGAGCACTGGAAGCAGCGTCGAAGTAACTCACACAGCAACGCTAGAACGTCCGGCAAAGGAGCGCCCCAAAGGGGCGCGGGGCTGTGACATCAGCGGCTCCGCCGCGGGGCGCGACCAGCCACAAATCACCCGCACCCGCCAAACAAGCGAACCACCCCACCCCATAGGCACCCCTCCCCGCGAACCCCCGGAGGGCGTCGGCTAGGGTTTGGTCCGCATAAACATCCAAACCCCTGCCCGTCGCAGGGCGGCGACCGACCAGCGAGAAGGCAGGCCGCAGCCATACCGCGCGGGCGAGACTCTCGGGAAGGCGCTACGTGAGTCCCAACGGCTCCGACCGCTCGCCGCGGCGCCCGATGCGGCGGAAGCTGCTGCAGGCAATGACCGCGGGCCTGGTCCTGGCGACAGCCACCGGTTGCTCGTACAACTGGGAAGACTTCCCCCGCCTTGGTATGCCCACCCCGACCACGGAAGAGGCTCCGCGGATCCTCTCCCTGTGGCAGGGCTCGTGGGCGGCCGCGCTCGCCACGGGCGTCCTGGTCTGGGGCCTGATCCTGTGGAGCACCGTCTTCCACCGGCGCAGCCGCACCAAGGTCGAGGTTCCTCCGCAGACCCGGTACAACATGCCGATCGAGGCGCTGTACACGGTGGTCCCGCTCATCATCGTCTCGGTGCTCTTCTACTTCACGGCCCGCGACGAGACGAAGCTGCTCAGCCTCAAGGACAAGCCCGACCTGACCGTCAACGTCGTGGGCTACCAGTGGAGCTGGGCCTTCAACTACGTACAGCCCGTCGACGGTTCCACCGGTGACGCGAAGACCGACAAGAACCTGGCCGCCATTCCGGACCGGTTCAAGGAGGACTTCCCCGCGAACGCGGGCGGTGTCTACGACGCCGGCACTCCCGCCAGCCGGAACCCCCAGACGGGCAACCCGGGCCCCACCCTGTGGCTGCCCAAGGGTAAGACGGTCCGCTTCGTCCTCACCTCGCGTGACGTCATCCACTCCTTCTGGGTGGTGCCGTTCCTCATGAAGCAGGACGTCATCCCGGGCCACACCAACGCCTTCGAGGTGACCCCCAACAAGGAGGGCACCTTCCTGGGCAAGTGCGCCGAGCTGTGCGGCGTCGACCACTCCCGGATGCTGTTCAACGTGAAGGTCGTCTCCCCCGAGCGCTACGAGCAGCACCTCAAGGACCTCGCCAAGAAGGGGCAGACCGGTTACGTTCCCGCCGGCATCGCGCAGACGGGTCACGAGAAGAACCGGGAGACGACAAACCTGTGAGCATCCTCAACGAACCCCAGGGTGCCGCGGCAGCTGAGGACTCGTACGAGAACGAGCTGCCGGTCAGGCGCAAGCAGCCCGGCAACGTCGTGGTCAAGTGGCTCACCACCACCGACCACAAGACGATCGGAACGCTGTACCTCGTCACGTCGTTCGCGTTCTTCGTGATCGGTGGCGTGATGGCGCTCTTCATGCGCGCCGAGCTCGCCCGGCCTGGTCTGCAGATCATGTCGAACGAGCAGTTCAACCAGGCGTTCACGATGCACGGCACGATCATGCTGCTGATGTTCGCGACGCCGCTGTTCGCCGGCTTCACGAACTGGATCATGCCGCTGCAGATCGGCGCGCCGGACGTGGCGTTCCCGCGGCTGAACATGTTCGCCTACTGGCTGTACCTGTTCGGCTCGACGATCGCGGTGGGCGGCTTCCTCACCCCGAACGGCGCCGCCGACTTCGGCTGGTTCGCCTACTCCCCGCTGTCGGACGCGGTCCGCAGCCCGGGCATCGGCGCCGACCTGTGGATCATGGGTCTGGCCTTCTCCGGCTTCGGCACCATCCTCGGCGCGGTCAACTTCATCACCACGATCATCTGCATGCGCGCCCCCGGCATGACGATGTTCCGCATGCCGATCTTCGTGTGGAACGTGCTGCTGACCGCGGTCCTGGTCCTGCTCGCCTTCCCGGTCCTCGCGGCCGCGCTGTTCGCCCTGGAGGCGGACCGCAAGTTCGGAGCGCATGTCTTCGACTCGGCCAACGGCGGAGCGCTGCTGTGGCAACACCTCTTCTGGTTCTTCGGCCATCCAGAGGTGTACATCATCGCGCTGCCGTTCTTCGGCATCATCAGTGAGGTCATCCCGGTCTTCTCCCGCAAGCCGATGTTCGGCTACATGGGTCTGATCGCGGCGACCATCGCGATCGCGGGCCTGTCCGTGACGGTGTGGGCGCACCACATGTACGTCACCGGAGGCGTCCTCCTGCCGTTCTTCTCCTTCATGACGTTCCTCATCGCCGTGCCGACCGGCGTGAAGTTCTTCAACTGGATCGGCACGATGTGGAAGGGCTCGTTGTCCTTCGAGACACCGATGCTCTGGGCGACCGGCTTCCTCATCACCTTCACCTTCGGTGGTCTGACGGGTGTCATCCTCGCCTCGCCGCCGATGGACTTCCACGTGTCCGACTCGTACTTCGTGGTGGCCCACTTCCACTACGTCGTCTTCGGCACCGTCGTCTTCGCGATGTTCTCCGGCTTCCACTTCTGGTGGCCGAAGATGACCGGCAAGATGCTCGACGAGCGCCTCGGCAAGATCACCTTCTGGACGCTGTTCGTCGGCTTCCACGGCACCTTCCTGGTCCAGCACTGGCTGGGTGCCGAGGGCATGCCGCGTCGTTACGCCGACTACCTCGCGGCCGACGGCTTCACCGCTCTGAACACGATCTCGACGATCAGCTCGTTCGTGCTCGGCGCCTCGATCCTGCCGTTCTTCTACAACGTGTGGAAGACCGCCAAGTACGGCAAGAAGGTCGAGGTCGACGACCCGTGGGGCTACGGCCGCTCGCTCGAGTGGGCCACGTCCTGCCCGCCGCCGCGGCACAACTTCCTCACCCTGCCGCGGATCCGTTCCGAATCCCCGGCGTTCGACCTGCACCACCCTGAGATCGCCGCCCTCGACCAGCTCGAGAACGCACCTCACGGTGAGAAGGCCCTCGCTGGTGGCAAGGAGGCCGGCAAGTGAAGATCCAGGGCAAGATGTTCATCTGGCTGAGCGTCTTCATCCTCGCCATGGCGATCGTCTATGGCGTGTGGTCGAAGGAGCCGGCCGGTACGACGGCCCTCTTCCTGTCCTTCGGTCTGTCCATCATGATCGGCTTCTACCTGGGCTTCACGGCCCGGCGGGTCGACACGGGCGCCCAGGACAACAAGGAAGCGGACGTGGCGGACGACGCCGGCGAGGTCGGGTTCTTCAGCCCGCACAGCTGGCAGCCGCTCTCCCTCGCGATCGGTGGCGCGCTCGCCTTCCTGGCGATCGCGGTCGGCTGGTGGCTGCTGTACTTCTCGTTCCCGATGCTGCTGATCGGCCTCTGGGGCTGGGTCTTCGAGTACTACCGCGGTGAGAACCGCACCCAGTAACACGAGCTGAGCTCACATGAGCCCGGACACTCCGTCAGGAGTGTCCGGGCTCATGCTTTTGCAGCAACGGACGTCACCCGTACGCGCTATCCGGCGCGCCGAGGGTGACCACGCTTCCTAGCGTGAGGCCATGAGCAAAACACCGAGCAAGAGCACCGTCATAGGCTGCACGCTCCTGCTGATAGGGCTCGGCGCGAGCGCCGCCGGGTGCAGCAGCGACGGCAACCCGCTGTCCGCCGAGCCCTACGACGCGGCCGACCAGATCGCCTTCAACGGCCCCACGGGCGACGGCAGGAAGGCCGACCCCGACAAGCCCCTGGAGATCACCGCCGAGGACTCCGACGGCCGTATCACGGACGTCACCGCCAGGGACGCCGCAGGACGCTACGTCGCGGGCGAACTCTCCGTCGACGGCACCCGCTGGCACAGCACCTCCCCGCTCGCCGCCAACGCCCGCTACACGCTCCGCGTGAGCACCGAGGACGAGGACGGCGCCCCCGGCCGCAAGGTCCTCACCTTCGACACCAGCAGGCCGACCAGCAAGCAGCACCTGACGGTGACGTTCGGCCCCAAGGCGGGCACATACGGCGTCGGCCAGCCCGTCACGGCCGAACTGAGCCACCCCGTCAAGGACAAGAACCAGCGGGCGATAGTCGAGCGGGCCCTCAAGGTCGAGTCCGCCCCCGCCGTCGACGGCAACTGGCACTGGGTGGACGACAAGAAGCTCCACTACCGCCCCCAGGAGTACTGGCCCGCCGGCGCCACCATCCAGGCCCGCAGCAACCTCGACGGCATCAAGATCAGCGACCGCCTCTGGGGCGGCAAGGCCAAGCCCCTGCGCATCACCATCGGCGACCAGGTCATAGCCGTCACGGACGCCGCGACCCACCAGCTGACGCTCTACCGCAACGGCGAGGAGGTCAGGTCGATCCCCGTCACGACCGGCAAGCCCGGCTTCGAGACCCGTAACGGCGTCAAGGTCGTGCTGGGCAAGGAGTACTTCGTACGCATGCGCGGCACGAGCATCGGCATAGCGGAGGGCTCCGCGGACTCGTACGACCTACCGGTCTACTACGCCACCCGCGTGACCTGGAGCGGCGAATACGTCCACGCCGCCCCCTGGTCGGTCGGCTCCCAGGGCTACGCCAACGTCAGCCACGGCTGCACCGGCATGAGCACCGCCAACGCCGCGTGGTTCTTCGAGAACGTCCGCGAGGGCGACATCGTCAAGGTCATCAACTCGTACGGCAACACGATGGAGCCGTTCGGCAACGGCTTCGGCGACTGGAACATGGAGTGGAAGAACTGGCGCAACGGCAGCGCCCTGGTGGGCGGCACGCCGGAGGGGCCGCGACCTGAAGACGCGGCACGTCTCAGGCCGACAGCGGTCTGACCCCCCCCTGGGGCCGGCCCGCAGCCGCCGGACCACCTGCTGAACCGGGCTCTCAGGCGCTCTGAAGATTCTTCGTACGCAGCAGAGAAGCCAACGCCGCCGCGAACTCCACCGGCTCCACCGGCAGCGTCACCGCCGCCTCAGCCCGGCTCCACGTGGCCAGCCACGCATCCTGCGGCCGCCCGATCAGCAGCAGCACCGGCGGGCAGTTGAACACCTCGTCCTTGATCTGCCGGCAGACCCCCATGCCCCCCATGGGCACGGCCTCACCGTCCAGCACACAGACGTCGATGCCCCCCTTGTCCAGCTCCTTGACGACGGCGGCCGGCGTCGCGCACTCCACGAACTGCACGACAGGCACATCCGGCGCGGGCCGGCGCCCGGTAGCCAACCTCACCTGCTCGCGGGTGTTGGAGTCGTCGCTGTAGACCAGCACCGTGGCGGTCGGCTGCATTGTTCCTCCGTGACGTCTGCGTCGTAAGGACAGGCCCGTTGAGCCGGATGCTACTCCCTTGAACACCACGTCAACACCGGTATGAACGGGGAAGACACTCCGAACGGCACCCCCCGGAGTGAGGGCGGGATAAGCGACCGACATAATGTCGGTCGTGGCGACAGCAACGACAGTAGACAAGGGTCACGCGCACCCGTCGGTCAACCGACCGAACCTCACCAGCGTCGGAACCATCATCTGGTTGAGTTCCGAGCTGATGTTCTTCGCGGCCCTCTTCGCGATGTACTTCACCCTGCGATCGGTGACCGGTCCGGACTTCTGGCATGAGAAGGCCGACGCCCTGAACTTCCCGTTCTCGGCGACGAACACCACGATCCTGGTGCTCTCCTCCCTCACCTGCCAGCTCGGCGTCTTCGCCGCCGAGCGCGGTGACGTGAAGAAGCTCCGGGGCTGGTTCATCGTCACCTTCATCATGGGTGCGATCTTCATCGGCGGTCAGGTGTACGAGTACACCGAGCTGGTCAAGCACGAGGGCCTCTCGCTCTCGTCCGACCCGTACGGCTCGGTCTTCTACCTGACGACCGGCTTCCACGGCCTGCACGTGACGGGTGGCCTCATCGCCTTCCTGTTCGTCCTCGGCCGCACCTACGCGGCGAAGAGGTTCACGCACGAGCAGGCGACCGCCGCGATCGTCGTGTCCTACTACTGGCACTTCGTCGATGTCGTCTGGATCGGCCTCTTCGCCACGATCTACATGATCAAGTAGCTGGGCCCGATCCCGCGCGCGTTCCACAAACGCACATACCGAAGCATCGACGCAGAAGATCCTGACACCGGGGTAATCCGTGAAAAAGCTCTCCGCACGACGACGCCATCCGCTGGCGGCGGTCGTCGTCCTACTCCTCGCGCTGGCGTGCACGGGGGGGCTGTACGCCGTGTTCGCTCCCGCGGACAAGGCGCAGGCCGAGGAAACCGCCCAGTCCCTCACCATCGAGGAGGGCAAGAAGCTCTACACCGTCGGCTGCGCCAGCTGCCACGGAACCGATGGTCAGGGCACCTCCGACGGGCCGAGCCTGGTGGGCGTCGGCGCCGCCTCCGTGGACTTCCAGGTCTCGACGGGCCGTATGCCGGCCGCCACCTCCCAGGGCGCCCAGGTCCCGAAGAAGAAGAACATCTACTCGCAGGCCGAGATCGACCAGCTCGCGGCGTTCATCGCCTCGCTGGGTGCCGGTCCGTCCGTCCCGACCGAGGAGCAGTACGGCCCCGAGGGCGCGGACATCGCCAAGGGCGGCGAGCTCTTCCGCAACAACTGCGCCCAGTGCCACAACTTCACCGGCAAGGGCGGCGCGCTGACGAAGGGCAAGTTCGCACCGACCCTCGAGGGTGTCGACCCCAAGCACATCTACGAGGCCATGCAGACCGGCCCGCAGAACATGCCGTCGTTCCCCGACACCACGCTGTCGGAGCAGAACAAGAAGGACATCATCGCGTACCTGCACGCGGTCAACAGCGACGAGACGGTCAACCCGGGTGGTCTGGAGCTGGGCGGCCTCGGGCCGGTCAGTGAGGGCCTCTTCGCCTGGATCTTCGGGCTCGGTGCACTGATCGCGGTCGCCGTCTGGGTCGCCGCTCGGACCGCAAAGGCCAAGAAGTCATGAGTAGCCAAGACATTCCAGAAGAGAACCTGCCCGCTGAGCAGGACACCACCGTCGCGGTAGCGGACGAGAAGAACCCCTTCGCCGACCCCGGCCTGCCGCCCCACGAGCACCGGATCCAGGACATCGACGAGCGGGCCGCCAGGCGGTCCGAGCGCACGGTCGCCCTGCTGTTCACGGTGTCGATGCTGGCCACCGTCGCCTTCATCGCCGCGTACGTCGCGATCCCGCACGACAAGTCGGTCTTCGTCTTCCCGATCGGTCACCTCAACGCGCTGAACTTCGCGCTGGGTCTGACTCTCGGTATGGCGCTGTTCTGCATCGGCGCGGGCGCGGTCCACTGGGCCCGCACGCTGATGTCCGACGTGGAGGTCGCGGACGAGCGACACGCCATCGCGGCGGAGCCCGAGGTCAAGGCCAAGGTCATGGCCGACTTCAAGCAGGGCGCCAAGGAGTCCGCGCTGGGGCGCCGCAAGCTGATCCGCAACACGATGTTCGGCGCGCTGGCCCTGTTCCCGCTCTCCGGCGTGGTCCTGCTGCGTGACCTCGGCCCGCTGCCCGGGACCAAGCTGCGCCACACCCTGTGGTCCAAGGGCAAGCTGCTCGTCAACATGAACACCAACGAGCCGCTGCGTCCCTCGGACGTCGCGGTCGGCTCCCTCACCTTCGCCAAGCCGGAGGACCTGGAGGAGCACGACCACGACTTCCAGAACGAGATCGCCAAGGCCGCCCTGATGATCGTCCGGCTCCAGCCCGACGACATCAAGGACAAGCGCGAGCTCGAGTGGTCGCACGAGGGCATCGTCGCGTACTCGAAGATCTGCACCCACGTCGGTTGCCCGATCTCCCTGTACGAGCAGCAGACGCACCACGTGCTCTGCCCCTGCCACCAGTCCACCTTCGACCTCTCCGACGGTGCCCGAGTGATCTTCGGCCCGGCCGGTCACGCCCTGCCGCAGCTGCGCATCGGCGTGAACGACGAGGGCTACCTCGAGGCGCTCGGCGACTTCGAAGAGCCCGTCGGTCCTGCATTCTGGGAGCGCGGATGAGCACTACAGAGACCACCGAGTCCCGCTCTCGCGGGAAGGCACCGGCCGGCGAGCGCGTCGCCGACTGGGCCGACGGCCGGCTCGGGATCTACTCCCTGGCCAAGGCCAACATGCGCAAGATCTTCCCCGACCACTGGTCGTTCATGTTGGGCGAGGTCTGCCTCTACAGCTTCATCATCATCATCCTCACGGGTGTGTACCTGACGCTGTTCTTCCACCCGTCGATGAACGAGGTGGAGTACCACGGCTCCTACGTCCCGCTCCAGGGACAGCTCATGTCGGAGGCGTTCAGCTCGACGCTGCACATCTCCTTCGACGTGCGCGGTGGTCTGCTGATCCGGCAGATCCACCACTGGGCGGCGCTGATCTTCCTCGCCGGCATGTTCGTGCACATGATGCGCGTGTTCTTCACGGGCGCGTTCCGCAAGCCGCGTGAGATCAACTGGCTGTTCGGCTTCCTGCTGTTCGTCCTGGGCATGTTCACCGGTTTCACCGGCTACTCGCTCCCGGACGACCTGCTCTCCGGCACCGGTGTCCGCTTCACCCAGGGCGCGATCCTGTCCATGCCGGTCGTCGGCACGTACATCTCGTTCTTCCTCTTCGGCGGCGAGTTCCCGGGCGTCGACTTCGTGGCCCGCTTCTACTCGGTCCACATCCTGCTGCTCCCGGGCATCATGCTCGGCCTGGTGGTCGGCCACCTGATCCTGGTCTTCTACCACAAGCACACGCAGTTCGCGGGCCCCGGAAAGAACAACAAGAACGTCGTCGGCATGCCGCTGCTGCCGGTCTACATGGCCAAGGCCGGAGGCTTCTTCTTCCTGGTCTTCGGTGTCATCGCGATCATCGCGGCGGTCGCGCAGATCAACCCGATCTGGGCCATGGGCCCCTACCGTCCGGACCAGGTGTCCACGGGCGCCCAGCCCGACTGGTACATGGGCTTCGCCGAGGGTCTGGTCCGGTACATGCCGGGCTGGGAGATCAACTTCTGGGGTCACACGCTCGTCCTGGGTGTGTTCATCCCGCTGGTCCTCTTCGGCCTGGTACTGATGGCCATCGCGGTCTACCCGTTCATCGAGTCCTGGGTCACCGGCGACAAGCGCGAGCACCACATCCTGGACCGCCCGCGCAACGCCCCGACGCGTACCGCGTTCGGCGTCGCCTGGGTCACGGTCTACATGATCGGTCTGGTCGGCGGTGGCAACGACCTGTGGGCCACCCACTTCCACCTGTCGATCAACGCGGTCACGTGGTTCGTCCGGATCGGCTTCTTCGTCGGACCGGTCCTCGCGTTCATCATCACCAAGCGGATCTGCCTCGGCCTCCAGCGCCGGGACAAGGACAAGGTGCTGCACGGCCGCGAGTCGGGCATCATCAAGCGCCTGCCGCACGGTGAGTTCATCGAGATCCACGAGCCGCTCAGCCAGGACGCGCTGCACACCCTCACCGCGCACGAGCAGTACAAGCCGCTCGAGATCGGCCCGACGGTCGACGAGAACGGCGTCGAGCGCAAGGTGAAGGGCTCCGAGAAGCTGCGCGCCAAGCTCAGCAAGGCGTACTTCGACGAGGACGGCCAGATCCCGAAGCCGACCGTCGAGGAGTACAAGGAGATCACGAGCGGCCACGGTCATCACTGAGGCTGCGCCAGCTACGCCACGGTTGGGGGCCCCGTCCGGACACACGGACGGGGCCCTCGGCCGTGCGCCGGCCCCGTCCGGTGTTCGGACGGGGCCCTTCGCCATACCCCGTGGCTGGATAGGGTGGACCCCGTTGAGACTCGCGTCCCGTAGTGCGGGACACCACAACTGACCCAGGAGCGGCTTATGAGCGCTGTGACCCCCGCTGGAGGCGACACCGCGGCGGGCCGTTCCTGGCCCGAGGTGCTGAGTGCGCTGCTCGGTGGCCAGGACCTGAGCGCCGGTGACACGGCATGGGCGATGGACCGCTTCATGAGCGGCGAGGCCTCGGACGCCCAGATCGCCGGCTTCATGGTGGCCCTGCGGGCCAAGGGCGAGACGGTCGAGGAGATCAACGGCCTCGTCGAGGCGATGTACGCCCACGCGCAGCCGCTGGACATTCCAGGACCGGCCGTCGACATCGTCGGCACGGGCGGCGACCGGGCCAAGACGGTCAACATCTCGACGATGTCCGCCATCGTGATCGCGGGCGCCGGGGCGAAGGTCGTCAAGCACGGCAACCGCGCTTCGTCCTCCGCGAGCGGCTCGTCCGACGTGCTGGAGAAGCTCGGCATCAACCTGGACCTGTCGCCGCAGGGCGTGGCGCGGGTGGTGGACGAGGCCGGCATCACCTTCTGCTTCGCCGCCAAGTTCCACCCCTCGATGCGGTTCGTCGGTGGCGTACGGCGGGACCTGGGCATCCCGACCTCCTTCAACCTCCTCGGCCCGCTGACCAACCCCGCCCGCGTCACCGCCTCGGCCGTCGGCTGCTTCGACACCCGGATGGCGGGGCTCATCGCCGGCGTACTGGCCGAGCGCGGCTCGTCCGCGCTGGTGTTCCGCGGCGACGACGGCCTCGACGAGCTGACGACGACGGCCACCTCCCGGGTGTGGGTGGTCCGCGACGGCAAGGTGACCGAGGAGTCCTTCGACCCGCGCGAAGTCGGCATTGAGCTGGTGCCCGTGGAGGCGCTGCGCGGTGCGGACGCGTCGTACAACGCGGAGGTCGCCCGGCGCCTGCTGGACGGCGCCCCGGGGCCGGTGCGGGACGCCGTACTGCTCAACTCGGCGGCGGCGCTGGTGGCGTTGGAGCCGACGGACGCCCCGCTCACGGAGCAGATCCGGCTCGGCATGGCGAGGGCGGCGGAGTCGATCGACTCGGGCGCGGCGAAGCGGACCCTCGACCGGTGGGTGGCTGCCAGCAACGCCTGATCCGGCAGCATGTGACGCAGGGCGCAGTCCAGCATCCGGACTGCGCCCTTGCGCATCGAAGATCGTATGGCAGGATGTTGGACCAGGTCATGAGTGACAGTCATGAGGCCCCGGCCGACTGTCCGGCAACCCTCCGTCCGTGGCGGGGTGCCCCGGGTGAAGACCAGGCCGTAGGCAGCGAGGTCTACGGCAAGCGCGGGCCCCTCTCGAAACCAGGGGTCCTGGTCGTTCGAGGGAGTCTTCCGTGAGCAAGCGAATGCGATAGGGCTGCCGAGCCCCGCCTCCGCGCACCCTTTTTCTCTTCTCCGCATGCCTTCAACTCGCATGCCCCTCACGGGAGTTCGCCATGTCCGTCTTCACCGCTGCCACCGCCCAGACCCTTTGTGCCCAGCTGCCCGTTCTGGGTAGTGATGTCACCGTCCCGCTCGTCACCGGTGGCGAGGTCACCTACGCCGCGCTCGACTACGCCGCCAGCGCCCCGGCCCTCCAGCGGGTCTGGGACGACGTCGCCGCCTACGCGCCGTACTACGGCAGCGTCCACCGCGGTGCCGGGTACCTCTCGCAGCTGTCCACCGACCTGTTCGAGAACGCCCGCAGGACGGTCGCCGAGTTCCTGGACTGCCGGGACGGCGACCAGGTCGTGTTCACCCGGTCCACCACCGACTCCCTCAACCTGCTCGCCGCCGCCCTCCCGGCCGACTGCCAGGTCTTCGTCTTCGAGACCGAGCACCACGCCTCCCTGCTGCCCTGGCGTGACGCCCGCGTCACCTACCTCAACGCCCCCCGCACCCCGCGTCAGGCCGTCGAGACCCTGGAGCGCGCCCTCGCCGACCGTACTGTGTCGAATGAAGGGGGCTACGGCCCGGCCCTGGTCTGCGTCACCGGTGCCTCGAACGTCACCGGTGAACTGTGGCCCGTACGGGAGCTCGCGGCCGCCGCCCACGCTCACGGCGCCCGGATCGTGCTCGACGCCGCCCAACTGGCCCCGCACCACCCGGTGAGCGTCCAGGACCTCGATGTCGACTGGGTCGCCTTCTCCGGACACAAGCTGTACGCCCCCTTCGGCTCCGGCGTCCTGGCCGGCCGCGCCGACTGGCTGCGCGAGGCCGAGCCCTACCTCGCGGGCGGCGGCGCCAGCCGCAAGGTCTCCCGGCGCGAGGACGGGGGAGTGGACGTCGAGTGGCACGAGAACGCCGCCCGCCACGAGGCCGGCTCCCCGAACGTCATCGGCGCCTACTCCATCGCCTCGGCCTGCAAGGCCCTCACCGAGGCCGGGTTCGACAACCTGGTCGCACGCGAGCAGTACCTGATCGAGAAGGTGCGGGAGGGCCTCGCCGAGGTCCCCGAGGTCCGGATCCTCTCCCTCTTCGGTGACGACGCCCCGCGCGTCGGGGTCATCTCCTTCGTCGTCGACGGCTGGAACAGCTCCCACTTCGCCGCCGCGCTCTCCGCCGAGTACGGCATCGGCGTGCGCGACGGCCTGTTCTGCGCCCACCCGCTGGTCCGGACGCTGTTGGGCAGCGACCCGCAGACTCAGGGCGAGTGCGGTGCCCCGGAGGCGGCGCCCGGCGAGAAGTCCCTCAACGCGATCCGGGTGAGCTTCGGGGCCGGTACGCCGGACGAGCACGTCGAGCGGTTCGTGAACGCCGTGAAGGAACTCGTGACGGACGGCGCCCGGTGGAACTACCGCACCGAGGACGGGCGTTGCGTGCCGGACACCTCCGCGTGAGCCGGTAGCCGGGCGCCCAGCAGGATCATCCGCAGGGCGCGTTCGGTGGCGTCCGTGAGGAGCTCGGAGGCCCGGACGAGGGCCTCCGCCAGGGCCATCGGCCCCGGCAGGATCCCGCTGAACGCGTCCACGCCCGGCACTTCGCGCGCGCCCTCGCCGAGCGTGCCCGCCAGCACGAGCACCGGGCGGCCGTACAGCTTGGCCCGGCGGGCCACCTCGGCCGGGACCTTGCCCCGGGGCGTCTGGTGGTCCAGGGCGCCCTCGGCGGTGACGACGAGGCCGGCGCGGGCGAGGCGGGCGTCCAGGTCCAGGTGGTCCAGGAGCACGTCGAAGCGGGGGAGGAGGCGGGCGCCCAGCGCGGCGAGGCCGGCGCCCAGACCGCCGGACGCGCCGGTGCCGGGGCCGAGACGCAGGTCGGTGCCCACGGCCCCCAGGTCACGGGTGAGGACGTCCGCCCAGTTCTCCAGCCCCGCCGACAACTCCTCCACTTGGGCGGGCGTCGCCCCCTTCTGCGGGCCGAAGACACGGGCCACGCCGCGCTCGCCGCACAGCACGTTGTACGGGTTGCAGGCGACGAGCAGCTCGACGTCCCGCAGCCTCGGGTCCAGGCCGGACGGGTCGATCCGCGCCAGTCGCCTCAACTCCCGTCCGCCAGGCGTGAGTTCGAAGCCGTCGGCGTCCAGTAGCCGGGCGCCGAGCGCCCGGAGCGCACCGGCGCCTCCGTCGGACGTACCCGAGTCGCCGCAGCCGACCAGGATCCGCCGTACGCCGGTGTCGAGCGCGGCCCGGATCAGCTCGCCGACGCCGTACGTCGTCGTGGCGCCCGGGTCGCGCAGGGCGCGGGGGACGAGGGACAGCCCGGCCACCGCGGCCATCTCCACCACCGCCGTGTCCCGCTCGCCGGGGCCGAGCAGCGCGAAGTGCGTGCCGACCGGCTCACCGACGGGGCCGGTCGCGGGCAGCGCGACGAGTCGGCCGCCGGTCGCGGCGGCCAGGGTGGCGGCGGTCCCCTCACCGCCGTCCACCAGGGGGATCAGGTCGAGCACGGCTTCCGGCAAGACCCGCCGGACACCGTCCGCGATGGCCTCGGCGGCGGCCTGGGCGGACAGGGACTCCTTGAAGCCGCTGGGGGCTACGACGACTCGGGTCAGCATCAGATCTCCTCAGCAGGTCGGGTGAACTCACTGCGCTGCGGCAACGCCCTCAGGGGCGCGGGGCTGTGACATGTGCGGCTCCGCCGCGCGGGCGCGACCAGCCACGACGGCGCGGCAGATGAAGGACGACACATGCGCGGCACCGTCATCGCGTCACCGGCACACCGAGCGCCGGCCACACCGCCACGGCAAACAGCAGAACGAGCACGGCAGTCAGCGGAGCCAGGACGGCGGACAGGCGCAACAGGTCGCGCGGCGTGTAGGTAGGGGTCCCGGGAAGGTCGGAAAAGAGAGTCACCGGCTTGGCAGAAGCCGGCAACGTATGACAGAACCCAGCCGCCGCAGTGGACGCAAGCGCCGCCGCGACCGGATTCACCCCCGCCCCCACCGCCGCCGCGACCACCAGCGGCACCAGCACCGACGAACGGGCCGACCGGGACTGCAGGACCAGATGGGCCGCCGTACTGATCGCGATCACCACGATCAGGAACAACACCGGGCCGACTCCACCGGGAAGCCCGTCCACAAGCCACTTCGCCGCCCCGGAGTCGGCGAGCGCCACACCCATCGCCATCGTCGCGGCCATGAACAGCAGCAACGCCCAGGGCACCGTCTTCAGCGCGTCCTTGAGATGTACGGTGCCGAGGGCCGGCGAGGCCGCCACCACCGCGCCGATCAGCGCGACGACCGCCGGGGGCACCCGGTGCAGCGGCTCGCTGCACCACAGCACGACGACCGTGCCGAGCAGCAGCGCGCACCGCTTCTCGGCCTGCGACCAGGGGCCGGTGACCGGGGCGTCGCTGTGCTCCTGGATCTGTTCGGGCGTGATGTGCACGGCGCCCTTGCGGTCCGCGCGCCGGGTCGTCGTCAGGAGTACGGCCTCGGCGGCCAGGTGGGACGAGGCCACGGCGAGGGGCAGGCCCAGCAGCAGCCATTCCGTGAAGCCGATCCGGTCACCCGTCGCCTGCCACAGCACCGACACGGTGATCAGATGGGCGCCCGCCCCGATCAGCGTCGCCACCGCCGACAGCAGGATCACGGTCGGGAACAGCAGTGCCAGCATCACCACCAGTCGCCTCCGGTCGGCCAGCACCTTGGCGAGCGCCAGGAACACCGGCAGCGCGAGGGCGGCCCGCCCCGACGTGGCCGGCACCGCGAACGCCGTCACGACCAGGGCGGCTGTGCTGAGGTGCACGAGCTGCCGTACGGTCCGCGCCCCGCCGACCAGAAACGCCGCCGCCCGTCCCGCGAGCCCGGTCCGGGTCACCGCCGCCGCCAGCACGAAGGCGCAGATCAGCAGCCACACCGTCGAGTCGCCGAGGGTGCCGAAGAGCGTGTCGCTGCTGATCACCCCGGTCACCGTCAGGGCGAGTCCGGCGCCCAGCGCGATGTAGGTGTCGTCGACCGGGGTGGCGATCCAGGCGCAGGTGGCCAGGGCGAACACGGCGAGGGTGAGGCGGGCGTCGGCGCCGAGCCCCGGGAAGTTGCCGGGCACGGCGAGCAGCGCGCACAGGGAGAGTGCCACGCACAGGGCCGCGCCCAGTCGGAGGTTCATGGTCACGTCATCGAGGGTTCACCTCGGCCGTGAGCCCTCGATGAGCCGCACATGAAGGAGACTTCACGCGGCGGGGACACGTCACGCTGACAGGCGGTACCCCACGCCGCGCACCGTCTCGACCCGCTCGGCCCCGAGCTTCTTGCGCAGCGCCCGAACGTACACGTCCACGATGTTGGAGCCGGGGTCGAAGTCGTAGCCCCACACGTGCGACAGGATCTGCTCGCGGGACAGTACCTGCCCCGGATGCCTCAGGAACAGCTCCAGGAGCACGAATTCACGGGCCGTCAGATCCACGGTGCGCTCGTCGGCCCGCGCCCGCCGGGTGCGCAGGTCCAGCGTCAGCGAGCCCGACCGCAGCACCGTCACCTCGGGCGCCCTGGCCGCCGTACGCAGCCGCAGGCGCACCCGGGCGAGCAGTTCCTCGAAGCGGAACGGCTTGGTCATCCAGTCGTCGGCGCCGCCCTCCAGACCGGCCACCGTGTCCCGTACGGAGTCCCGCGCGGTCAACACGATCACCGGGACCGTCACCCGGGCCTCGCGCAGTTCGCGCAGCACCGTGAAGCCGTCCCGGCCGGGCAGGCCGATGTCCAGGACGACCAGGTCGAAGCCGCCGGTCAGCGCGTACTCGTAGGCGGCGTCGCCGTCGCCGACGACGGTCGTGGTGAAGCCGTTGGAGCGCAGGCCCTTCTCGACGAAGGAGGCGATCCTGTCCTCGTCCTCGACGATGAGAATGCGGTTCACGTGTGTGCCTCTCCCAGGAGCAGGACGAAGGTGGCGCCGCCGCCCTCTGTGTCGCGCAGCCGTACCCGGCCGCCGTGTGCCTCCGCGATCGCCCGGACGATCGAGAGGCCGAGCCCGGCTCCGGAGCCCCGGGCGCCGCGCCGGGACGTACCGCGCCGGAACCGTTCGAAGATCACCTCGCCGTCCTGCGGCTGCACACCGCACCCCGAGTCGGCGACGTACAGCTCGACGCCCGGACCGTCGACGCGGGAGCCGATCCGCACGGCCTGGCCGGTCGCGGTGTGCTGTACGGCGTTCTGGGCGAGCTGGACCATCGCCTGGGTGATGCGCTGCGGGTCCAGCTCGGCCTCGACGTCGGCCACCTCGGCGAGCTGCCAGTCCCGCTCGCCCAGGGTGCGGGCCTTGACGTAGACGTCGGCGGTGAGCTCGGCGAGCTGGACCGGCTCGGGGGTGACGAAGTCGGGGCGCTCGGCCTTGGCGAGCAGCAGCAGGTCCTCGACGATGCGGCTCATCCGGTCCAGCTCGTCGGTGACCAGCCGGATCGTCTCCTCGCGCTCGGCCGGGTCGTCGCCCATCAGCTCCAGATGACCGCGCACGATGGTGATCGGTGTGCGCAGCTCGTGACCGGCGTCGTCGACGAACTCCCGCTGGGCGGCGAAGGCGCGCTCAAGGCGGTCGAGCATGTCGTTGAAGGTCTCCGCGAGCGCGGCGATGTCGTCCCGCCCGTGCACCGGGATACGGCGGGTGAGGTCCTGCTCGGTGAGCTGCGCCGCCGCCGTGCGCACCAGCCGTACGGGTTTGAGGATCCGCCCCGCGACCGCCCAGCCGATGCCGGTCGTCATCAGCAGGGCGACACCGGAGATGGCGAGCAGGATGCGGAACTGGTCGTTCACCGCGGCCTGTTCGCGCCCGGGGTGGAAGGCGACGACGAACGCGGCCTCCGCCTCGCCTCCCGCCCGGGCGACCGTGACCTTGGCCCAGCGGATCTCGCCGGACGCCCGGTGCAGCGTGCCCGTGGCGTCGGGCGAGTCGAAGATGCGGCGGCGGGCGTCGGCGTCCTTGTACAGGGGAACGGCGACGGGGATGTCACGCGGCTGGCGGTACTGCGCCGGGGTCGTGCCCGGCCGGCCCACCAGACCTATCAGTTCCTCGTCCGGGTCGGCGTACTGCCGTACCAGGAACTCGACCAGCAGCCGTGACGGGTCGGTGAACGGACGCCCGGTCTCCGGGTCGACACCCCGCTCCTCGAAGTTGGCGAACTCACCGGCCTCCTGGGCGAGCAGCCCGTTCGCCCGGTGGTCGACGTCCCGCAACAGGATGGACCGCGTGGTCGTCGCCACGGACACGAGTCCCACGGCCATGACGAACAGCAGCCAGAGCAGGATCCGGACCCGGGCGGAGATCCTGCGGCGCACCGGACTGGGGGGTGTCGCCATAAGGCACCCTTCCTCACCGCCGCGTACCGACACAGCCGGCGGAGCGCTCAGCCGTCGTCCCCGGGCTCACCCCGGTCGTCGTCCCCGGTCTCCCGGTCGGGGGCGTCGTCATCGTCGTCGCTCGTGGGGCTGTCGGTCACCGGGGGCCGGGAGACGACCTCGTCGCTCGGTGTCGGCGTGGGCCGGGTGGGCGTCGGGGTGGGAGAGCTGCTGTCCAGCTCCACCTTGGCCGGGACCTTGGGGGACTCCGGGGCGTCGGTGAGCGCGAAGCTGGTCGCGGCGATACCGAGCGGAATAGCCACTACGGCGGCCAGGGCCGCGATCCGGTGCGAGAAGACCATGCGACCGAGCCTGCCCCCGGCACCCGGCGGAGAGGATGAGTCCAGGATGAAGAACTCTTCATCTCGGGCCGCGCGGGTCAGCTGTCCAGGCCGATGGCGAACGCGGCCTCGATGTCGTGCTGCGAGTACGTACGGAACGCCACGTGCGTGTCCGTCCCCTCGACACCGGGGATCTTGCTGATCCGGCCCGGGATGACCTCGGCGAGATCCTCGTGCTGCTTCACCCGCACCATGGCGATCAGGTCGTACGTCCCGGTGACCGAGAAGACCTCGGTGACGCTCTCCAGCGAAGCGATGCGCTCCGCGATCTCGGGAATCCGGTCCACGCTGGTCTTGATGAGGACGATCGCGGTGATCACGGCTGGTTCTCTCCCTCGGAGGCCGGAGCTGGGGCGGCCTTCACTCTAGTCGCCCGCCCGAATCGCGCCGACGCGTAGCCGAAGCCCAGCCCGAAGCCCACCAGGTGCGCCAGATACGCCACCCCCGGCCCCTGGGCGGCCCGCCCCGCCGCCACCCACTGCAGGCCCGCCCAGAAGGGCAGCACGACCCACGCCGGGAAGCGCAGCGGCAGGAAGAGCAGGAACGGCAGCAGGCTTGTCACGCGCGCCCCGGGGAAGAGGAACAGGAACGCGCCGAGGATCGCCGAGATCGCCCCGGACGCGCCGACCAGGGACTGGGTGGAGTCGTCGTTGGCGGCGGCGTAGCCCAGCAGGGCCAGATAGCCGCAGCCCAGATAGAAGAGCGTGAACTGGACGTGACCCATCCGTTCCTCGGTCATCACGCCGAAGACGTAGAGGAAGAGCATGTTGCCGAGCAGGTGCACCCAGCTGCCGTGCACGAAGAGGGCCGTGGCGGGCGTGAGGGCGGCCCGGGGCGCGCCCTCGAACAGCTCCGCGGGCACCACACCCCAGCGGTGGAAGTAGGCCCGTTGCGCGGCGAGCAGCCCGTCGCCGGAGCCGTACGCCGGATTCAGCCCCGCCGCCGGACCGATCAGGAAGAGCAGGCAGCACAGGGCGATCAGGGCGTACGTCACCGGAGCCGGCGCCCGGAAGGCCGATCGGCCCGCCTTGGCGAACCGAGCACCGAAACGCGCCACGCGCCAGTTGCCGATCATGAACACAGAGCATGACGTAACCGGACGCACCCGCGCAGACCGCCTCGCCGCCGTGGACGGACGGGCGGCGGGTACCCGCCAGGCCGTAGGGTAACGAGCCACACGCACCGGGGAGCCCGGGGCGTCGCGGACAATAGAAGGCCTAGAAGGAAAGAGCACAGTCACGATGACGGTTCCCCTGCCGACCGACACGACGCGGTGGCGCTGCACCCTCTGCGGCAACCTCACGCGCTTCGACGTGACGCGCTCGTCCAAGGTCGTGGAGTACATGCACCTCGATCTGGCCGGCGAGCCCAAGGTCGAGGAGCGCGAGGTGCTCAGTGAGACCATCGAGTCGGTGCGCTGCCGCTGGTGCAACGCCGTGGACAAGGTGGAACTCGTGGACAGGCCGGGCGCCGGCTCCTGACAGGAGCCGGCCCCGCACAGCATTGGGGTGTGACGGATGGTGGAGACACAAGGCGGGGGGCCGGGCGACGGCGCCGCCGAGGTGCTCGACCGTCCGCTGCCCGACGGGGTACGGCGCAGGGTCGTACAGATCGTGTCCGACGGGTTCGGCGGGCTGACCGTCGGCGAACTGCCCGCACAACTTCGGCAGTACGCCCGGTTCGCCCCGAACCGCCGGGCCAAGTTCGCCGGCAACGCGATGGCGGCCGCGCTGGAGACCGATCCGCTGTTCCGCCAGCGCATCGGGGAGAAGTTCAGAGAGGCCCAGCCGGAACTCTCCGGCGCCCTCGACTCCGGCTCGGCGCCCCCGGCCGCGGACCCGCTCGACGTGGCGGCCGCGGCCTATGTTCTGCGGCCCACCGGGTGGGTCAAGCTGGTCACCGCGGCCGGCGAGGAGGCCCAGCGGGCCGACGCCGAGCGCGCCGACGAGGAGAACCGGGCCGAGCTGGAGCGGCTGCGCGAGGAGCTCGCGCACGCCCGTGAGCACACCCGGCACGAGACCGAGCGGCTGCGCACCGAGCTGGACGCGGCGAAGAAGGAAGCCGAGTCGCTGCACCGGAAGCTGCGGTCGGCGGTCAGTGACGTCAAGCGCGGCGAGGCCGCCCTGCGCAAGGTCCAGGGCGAGATGGAGACCGTACGCGCCGAGGGCCACGCCCAGGTCTCCGCGGCCGAGAGCGAGACCCGGCGGCTCAGGGCGCGGCTCGGGGAGGCCGAGGCCGCCCTGGAGGCCACACGCAAGGCGGCACGCGAGGGGCGCAGCGTCGAGGACATGCGCGTCCGGCTGCTCCTGGACACCATGCTGGACGCCGCCCAAGGGCTGCGCCGGGAGCTGGCGTTGCCGCCGGTCTCCGTACGGCCCGCCGAGACCGTGGACGCGGTCGAACCGGGACGAATGACCCCGAAGGACATCGCCGCACGGGCGTTGTCCGAGAACGACCCCGCGATCCTCGACCAACTCCTCGCGCTGCCGCAGGCGCATCTGGTGGTCGACGGCTACAACGTCACCAAGACCGGCTATCCCCAGATGCCGCTGGAGAAACAGCGCCTGCGGCTGCTCGGCCAGCTCTCGCAGCTCGCCGCGCAGACCGGCGCCGAGGTGACCTGTGTCTTCGACGGGGCCGAACTGGCCGCGCCCGTCCTGCTCGCGCCGCCGCGCGGGGTGCGGGTGCTGTTCTCCAAGCCGGGCGTGACCGCCGACGAGCTGATCCGCCAGCTGGTGCGCGCCGAGCCGCCGGGCCGTCCGGTCATCGTCGCCTCGACCGACCGCGAGGTCGCGGACGGGGTCGCCCGGGCCGGAGCCCGCCCGGTGGCTTCTGCGGTGCTTCTCAAGCGCCTGTCCTGAAAACGCCAATGTACCGGCGCAATGCCCGAATTGGCGTCAACCATGGACAACGTAGTGTCAAGCCCGTGTCACACGATGTGAGTTGTGTGTAAAGAATGACGGGTGTGGCGAGAAAATTCGTGTGAGGATTTGATCTGATCACAACTAGGTCACTAGGGTCTGGCCTCGAACCTCCGAGCGGGTGATCACTCAGAAGAAGGAGTTCACCTCCGTGGCGTCCCACCGTCGACCCAAGCAGCCGAGCCGAGCACGTGTGACCGTGCTGACCACCGCCGCCGCTGCTGCCGTGGCCATCAGTTCGCAGGCCGCCAACGCGGCGCCCAGCGAGAAGCCGAGCAAGGACGAGGTAAAGGCCAAGGTCGACAAGCTCTACGAGGAGGCCGAGCAGGCCACCGAGAAGTACAACGGGGCCAAGGAGAAGCAGGAGAAGCTCCAGAAGGAGATCTCCACGATCCAGGACAACGTGGCGCGCGGCCAGGAAGAGCTCAACGAGCTGCGCGACTCGATGGGCCTCGCGGCCGCCGCCCAGTACCGCACGGGCAGCATCGACTCCTCCGTCCAGCTGTTCCTGTCGTCCGACCCGGACGACTACCTGGACAAGGCGTCCACGATGGACCAGCTGAGCGCCCAGCAGGTCGACTCGCTGAAGAAGATCCAGGGCAAGCAGCGCGAGCTCTCCCAGCAGCGCGCCGAGGCGTCCGACAAGCTCAAGGACCTCGCCTCCACCCGCACCGAACTGGGCAAGAAGAAGAAGCAGGTCCAGGCCAAGCTCGCCGAGGCCCAGAAGCTGCTCAACACCCTGACGGCCGCGGAGAAGGCCGCCCTCGCCGCCGAGGAGCAGCGCGCCAGCCGCTCCGCCGCCGACCGCGTGGACCTGGGCAACGTCGGCTCCGCCTCCGGCCGGGCCCAGGCCGCCTTCCAGGCCGCCCAGACCCAGATCGGCAAGCCGTACGTCTACGGCGCCACCGGCACCGCCTCCTACGACTGCTCGGGCCTGACCTCCTGGGCCTACGCCCAGGCCGGCGTCTCCATCCCGCGCACCTCGCAGGCCCAGGCCAGTTACGGCAGGCACCTGTCCATGGGTGAGCTCAAGGTCGGCGACCTCGTCATCTTCTACGACGACCTGCACCACGTCGGCCTCTACGCGGGCAACGGCCAGGTGCTGCACGCCCCGCGCAGCGGCACGGTCGTCCGCTACGAGTCGATCAACAACATGCCGTTCATGTTCGGCGTCCGGATCTGATCCCGGCCGAACTTCCGCAAGATCAACACGGCGTGCCGCCCGAACGGGCGAATCACGACAACTCTCGCTGACCCCGCGCCCCGCCCATGACCTGCGTCATAGGCGGGGCGTCACTTTGTGTGCCCGCCGCGGTCGTTGGTCGACACCCCGGCACGGAGCTACTGTCTGCCGCGTTTCCCCCTCGCCGGGGAAGGTCCTTGTCGTCAGCGGAAGGAGAGCGGCTTCCCGTGGGGTCCCATCGCCGCCTTGTATCGCCCGGGTTCGACCGGGGCGCAAACGCAGCCCTCTGCGTCATGTCGGCCGCCGCCGCGGCCCTCGGGGTCGTACCGGCCACGGCCGCGCCGCACGACGACACCCGGGCCAAGGTGGACCACCTCTACGAGGAGGCTGAGAAGGCCACCGAGCTCTACAACAAGGCCGACGAGCGCGCCGACAAGCTCCGGGAGCAGGTGAGCGACGCCCAGGACCGGATCGCCCGCCAGCAGGAGCACATCAACTCCATGCGGGACACCCTCGGTTCGCTGGCGGGCGCCCAGTACCGCTCCGGCGGCCTCGACCCTTCCCTCGCCCTGCTGCTCTCCGACGACCCGGAGGACTACCTCGACCGGGCCGCCCGGATCGCCCGGATCAGCGCCCACCAGGCCGACGAGCTCAAGGACCTCCAGGACGCCATGCGCGAACTCGCCCAGGAGCGCGCCGAGGCGGCCGGAAAGCTCGTTCAACTGGAGAAGAGCCGCAAGACCGTCGCCGCCCACAAGCGGACCGTCGAGCGCAAGCTCGCCCAGGCCCGCAGGCTTCTCAACTCCCTCACGGCGGCCGACCGCGCCGCCTACGACCGCGCCTCCCGCTCCGGCCGTGACGTCATGCCCGACTTCGGCGACCTCCCCGCGCCCTCGGGCCGTGCGGGGGCCGCCATCGCCGCCGCCCACTCCGCCCTGGGCAAGCCGTACGTCTGGGGCGCCAACGGCCCCTCCGGGTTCGACTGTTCGGGCCTGATCCAGTGGTCGTACGCCCAGGCCGGCGTCGCCCTGCCGCGCACCTCGCAGGGCCAGCGGTACGCCGGCCGACAGGTCCCGCTCTCCGAGGCCCAGCCCGGCGACGTCGTCACCTACCGCTCCGACGCCAGCCATGTCGGGATGTACGCCGGCAACGGCCAGGTGATCCACGCGCCCTACCCGGGCGCCCCGGTGCGCTACGACCCGGTGGGCATGATGCCGGGCGCGACGGTCACGAGGGTCTGAGCCGGGTCGGACGCGGGTCTGACCTCCGCGCCCACCCCGCCGTACGATCGGGAAATGGCTGGTCGAAGGCGGGCGTCGGGAACGCGAGTCGTCATCGCGCTCTGTCTGCTGCTCGTCTCGCTGGTGGGCTGCGGCGGGCGGCCCGCCACCGACAGCACCAAGGCCGAGGTGCAGCGCGTCCTCGACCGGCGGGCGGGCGCGATCCTCGACCGGGACGAGGCGGCGTATCTGCGCACGGGCGCGCGGGACCGGTACGGCAACCTGCGCGCGATGCCCCTCGCTGCCTGGTCGTACCGCCTGACCAGCGTGCGGCGCACCGGCGACACCGCGCTCGCCGAGGCCGAGCTCCGCTATCGCGTCCAGGGCTACGACCGGGCCCCCGTCAGCGTCGGCCGCACCCTGAGTCTGAGCCTGGACCTGGAGGGCCGGTGGTACGTCGAGGCCGAGCGGCCCGCGAAGGGCTCCGCCCAGCAGCTGTGGGACCAGGGCGAGGTCAGCGTGGTACGGGGTGAGGACAGCCTCGTCCTGGGCGTCGGGCAGTCCGACGCGAGGCTGCGCTCGTACGCCGAGCTGGCGGACCACGCGGTGCCGGCCGTGTCCCGGGCGTGGGGCACGGACTGGCCGCGGCGCGTCGTCGTCCTCGTACCGAAGTCGCTGACCGGGATGGCCGGGCTGCTGGGCGCGCCCGCGTCCTCCTACCGGGGGATCGCCGCGGTCACCACCGGGGAGACCGGTGCGCCGGCGAGCGCGCCCGCGGACCGGATCATCGTCAATCCCGACGCGTACGGCGTCCTCGGGGGCACCGGCAAGCAGGTCGTCCTCACCCACGAGACCACCCATGTCGCCACCCGCGCCCACACCGGCGCCGCCACCCCGCTGTGGCTCTCCGAGGGCTACGCCGACTGGATCGGCTACCTCGGCACCGGCCGCTCCCCGTCCCAGGCCGCGCCCGAGCTGTATCGCGCGGTGGCCGAGGGGCGGGTGCCCGAGGAGCTTCCGGGCGACGCGGAGTTCGGTTTCACCGGGGACGGGGGTGATCTGGCGCGGGCCTACGAGAGCGGGTGGATGGCGTGCCGGATGATCGCGGACCGGTGGGGTGAGGTGAGACTCGCCGAGTTCTATCGGGCCGTGGGGGCGCATGAGGGG
>NZ_LGUR01000220.1 GCF_001270495.1 Streptomyces viridochromogenes | reverse complement strand
GCTGGCGCGGGCCGGGCTGGCTACGAGGGAGGGGGTCGCTCGTTCGTGTGGGTTCCAGTGTACCGCGTGCATCAGGTTGATGCAGCATGTACCGTTGGCGGAAACACGGGACACCCCCCAACCACCTCTTCCAGGCGCGGCTTTTGAGGCTGCATCAGCGCCGGTATTCGGCCCACCACTTAGGCGAGGAATCACGAATTGGGAAGGCTCGGACCTCAGCCACAGAACGGTTCCTCGGAAATCGGAAAGCCGAAATTCCGGCGTGCGGAGGTACGGAAGCCGAACGGCCTCCCGGGCCGGGCGGCGGAACCGCCCACCGGCACCGGCCACGCTTCCTCGCTTTTGATCGTCACGGCCGGTACCACCCGAGACTCAGAGCCGCTGATGCCGCCTACGGTCCGCACCCGAACTGCAGAGCCGCGCGCGAAGCCGCCTCAGCCACCACGCCCCAGCCCCGGGACGGGCGCGAGCGAGGCCGGACACGCCCGGCTTCCAGCTGTTGCCAGCACTGGGAAGCCGGGGCCGGCACCCGCCCGACGGGCCCGGAGGGTGTCTTACAGACACCTAAGAGTGCTCGCGGCCCCAAAACGCGCTGACCTGGGCAAACGCCAAACGGCGTGTTCTAGATC
The DNA here is from genome assembly GCF_001270495.1 of Streptomyces viridochromogenes. Taxonomy (GTDB): domain Bacteria; phylum Actinomycetota; class Actinomycetes; order Streptomycetales; family Streptomycetaceae; genus Streptomyces; species Streptomyces viridochromogenes_A. Next base: position 67,119 of record NZ_LGUR01000220.1, on the reverse strand, counting down.
TCCAGAACAAAGGGGGGTCGGTTTGTTCTGGAGATCTAGAACAAACTCCGGGCGTGTCGAGGCGGCGCAGCGGCCCGCTGGAGGCGGCGCGTGTTCTACCCCTCTGAAACAAGACGGTTCCCCTAGTGATACCGTTCGGCCCACGCTCGATGATCTTCCTGGAGGCTTTGATGGAGCAGCTGCCGGTCGTTCGGCCCGGCCAGCGCGTTGTTGCGCGGTCCGACGGCAAGGGCGGCATGGTCGTCAGTGTCGAGAAGATCCAGGGCCGCGAGTTCGCGGTCAGCGCGGAGGTGAAGGGCTACGTCCTGGACGCCCGGCTGCTGATGGACGTTCTGGGCAGCCTGAAGATGCCGGGCAGCTGGTTCCAGGTGTGGTGCAAGCTCGTGGCCGCCCAGGACCCGGCGTACCACGGCGTGGACCGGACGAAGGCGCCGCGCGGGTACGTCCGGATCAACCAGCGTGACCTCCAGAAGCTGTGCAGCCTGTCCGCAGCCTCGGTGAGCGAGCCCGCGCAGTTCTTCCACCACATCGGCTGGATGCGGACCGCGAAGCCCGGCGTGCTCCAGCTGAACCCGTGGCTCACGGTGGCCGGCACCTCCGCCGAGCAGGAGCAGTGGCAGAAGGAGTGGAACGCCGCCGAGGGCCCGGCCTGCATCATCCCGGCCCCGGACTACCCCGCCGAGTGGCGCGCGGAGCGGGCGAAGGCGAAGAAGGAAGCCGAGGCCGCCCGCCGCAGCGAGAAGGTCGTGACGTTGTCGCGCCGTCGCCTGCCCGCCCGGAAGGCGAGCGCGTGACGCGCGCGGGCATATCCTCAAAGCCAGACGACAACGACCAGGAGGCCCTCGTGAGCACCACTTACGTACCTGGCCCCCCGTCCAATGAGCCGGTCACGCTCACCCGCGACGCCCTGCGGATGCTCGCCCTCGTGGACATCTCCCTGACCGCTCGCCGCGTGCTCGACGTGCTCCTGGCCTTCCAGGACCCGGACAACGGTGCTGTCGGCATCAGCCAAGCCGAGATGGCCGCCGAACTCGGAGCCGGGAAGCCCGCGGTGAACCGCGGCTTCAAGGAGCTGAGGGAGGCCGGCCTCGCCTGGCTCCTGCGCCGCGGCTGCTACCAGCTCCACCCCGTCCTCACCGGCGGGCGGGTCGCCGGCACCGCGATGGCCGTCCCCGAGATCAACACGACGCCCGCAGAGGACTTCACCGAGCAGCGACGGACCCGCTTCGCCGCGCAGGTCGCCAACCTCGCGCAAAGCGCCTGAGCAGCCCCACAGGGCCCTTTCGACGCCACGGCGCCGCACCCAAGGTGCGGCGCCGTTCGCATGCCCGGGGGAGTCACTCGGGGCTTCCAGGCGGTACATCGTTCCCGCCCAGGGGAAACCGCAGGTCGCCGCGCTGCCGCCCGGGATGTCGGTATCACCAGGGGTACCGACATGTTCTAGTTCTCCAGAACACGCGCCGCCGTGAGCGGGCCGCCGGGCGTACGCCATTCCCCTCCAGGAGAAAAGTGCTGGTCAACGGAGCGCGGCCCGAGTTTCGGTAGCACCAGGGGAACCGTCTTGTTCTGGTTCTCCAGAACACGAGCCGACGGTCCGCCGAGAAGCGCGTACATCGTTCCCCTCCAGGGGAAAGCCGCAGGCAGGACGGCCCGCACGAGCGTTCTCGGAAGGCCCTGCCGCGCGCCGCCCGCCCGAGCGCCGGCCGTCGCGGTACGAGTGGGGGCGTGACCCACAACTTCGGCCTCCACTTCGCCCAGGAGCTGGGCAACCGCTTCGGCTCGCCCACCGACAGCTGGCCCGCGAGCGCGGAGCAGGTGATCCCGTTCTTCACGATCGTCGTCAACGCGCTGGGCACGGACGACGCAGCGCAGTGGTTCGAGGCGGCCCGCAGGGCCCACCAGCGCGTGGTGACCGCGGAACAGAACCGGGCCCACCACTTCGGCTTCGCCCACCACCTGGACTTCGAGACCGAGGCGCACCAGGAGATCACCCTCCCCGTCGTGGCCGCCTTCGAGGCGACGAAGGGGCTGTACGAGATCACCCGCCGGGACTCCAGCGTCGACATCGACGTGTTCTTCGACTGCGCGCTGAGGGCGTGCTCGCGTGGCAGCGGCCGGGCCGACAGTGCACCGGTGGAAGCAGGCGCGAACGCGTAGCCGCACCGGACGCAGCGGTCGAGCGAGGGTGCAGCTCCGGCGGAAGGCGTGGGGACGCGGGGACTCCGGGGCCGGTGCCGGACGGCGGGCGGGCGGTAGCACCAGGTAACCGGCTTGTTCTGGAGCAGCAGAACAACCGACGACTGCTCGGGGCGCTGCATGCAGCAGCTGTGCATAGATCTCACGCGGAACATCGCAGATCTGCGAACTTATGCAGCCGCCAGGACGGGTCCGCAGCCCTGCTGCTGGCCCCGGAGCAGCGGGCGCTCGACTGCTGTAGCGAGGCCGTGCAGCGCGCAGCTGCTGCTCCGGCTGGGCGGGCCTGCTGCATGTGCAGCACCCTTGCGCCGCCCGGGTCGTGCGAATACTGCGCCACAGCACCCGACCCCGAGCAGCAACCGGCCTTGCACCCTTCACCACCAGGAGCAGCAGCTGGTTGCGCAACGGACGCTGCACCGTGCAGGCCGGGAAGGGTGCAAGGGACTGCAACGTGCAGTCGGTGTGCAGTCGGTTGCAGCAACGGCGGACTTCACCGGGAGCGCCGGCACCCGGCGACGACGGGGCTCATCGACACCGGCGTTGCACCCCAATAGTGGTTAGTACAGATAGCGGTTCTGTGCGGGTAGGTAATCCCCTCCCCCTGAGAGCAGAGCTCGGTCCGGGGACAACCGGGAACCGCGGCGAGACCACGACGGCGGGCGAGACGATCGCGGAGCCGCTCCAAGGGGATCAGCGGCACCTCCGGCCCCTGGAGGCGCTGTGCGGCGCTGTGAGCGCCTCTGGCGGCCTTGATCGCCGCTCGGGAACCCGGAGGGCCTCAGAAGGTCACAGGCGGCCGTAGAGGGCCGGGAAGGATCATGTCCGCCGGACGCTGGCGGGCCATGGTCACATGCGAGGCGGGAAGATCGGGTCCCGTTCCGCGAGCTCCGCTCTCAGGGGGAAGGGATCTACAACCCGCACCAGAAGCACTATCTGTACTAACCACCATTGGGGTGCAACGCCGCCTTCGCGCCGTGACGTCAGGCCCTTGGAGAGCGTCTCGCAGTAGCCCAGGGGTGCTGCCGCCCTGCTGGGCTCGCCCTTGGCGGCGGATCAGCGACACCTCCGGCCCTCGAAGGCGTGTACGCCGCTGTGAGCGTCTCTGAGGCTCTTGATCGTCGCTCGGGAGTCCGGGAAGCCTCAGGACGCGGCAGACGGCCACACGAGGCCGGGAAGGATCATGCGCGCCGGACACCGGCGGTCCCTGATCACAGGCGAGGGCAGATGATCGGTTCCCGCTGCGAGCTCTGCTCTCAGGGGGGAAGGAAGAACAACCCGCAGATAGGTACTACAAGTACCTACCTACATTGGGGTGCAACGGCCGTCCTCGGGCCGGGCCCGGGCGGAAGCCGTGGCGCAGCACCAGCCGCGACCCGGAAGCGGCAGCCGGCTGATGGGTGCAAGACCGGAGCGGACGTGCGGCGCGGCCTGGCTACAGGCGCTGGGCGAGGGTCTCGCAGTAGGCCAGGGGAACGGTCGCCTGGTACAGGTTGCCCTCGGCTGCGTTCCGGGAGGCCATCGCGAGCATCATCGCGAGGCTGTGCAGCGTCTCGTCTCCGTCGGCGGTGTCTTCGCCCAGGCGGGCGCGCAGTACGCGGTCGGCCTGGTCCAGGACCTCGGGCCAGACCCCGGCGTAGGCCTTCGGGTCCACCCCGGTCAGGGGCGTCAGCCACAGGTCGGCGTGCGACTGGAGCAGCTGCTCGGCCGACCGGTAGTCCAGGACGGACCCGCAGGACAGGCGCAGCCCGTCGGTGTCGGCGGCGGTGCCGGGCCACCCGGGCAGGGCCTCGGAGTGGGCGGGGCACAGCAGTGCAAGCCAGTCCGGCGACTCCCCCGGCGCGGCGGCGGGGCCCTGCCGGAGCACGGTCGGCGTGGCGGGGCAGTCCAGCACCTGGCGGAGCCCGGTGAGCTGTCGGCCGGCGGTGAGCTGGTTGATGTCGGACGGCACCTTGGGCTCCTTCGGCGGCTAGACCTCGATGTACGCGACGACCACGACGGTGCGCAGCGCGGTGACGAAGTACAGGACGCGGACGGCTTCGACTTCGTCGGTGTACTGGCGCAGTTGGGGGCCGGCGGTGTCGCCGGGGATCGGCTCGCCGACGTCCGGGTCGACGGAGATGACGACCAGGGCGCGGTCCAGGGCGTGGATCTCCGCCTCGCTGGTGATGTTCTCCAGCTGCTTCGCGGCGGAGTCGGAGAAGGCGATACGGGCGCGGCGAGGCCCGTGTACCGACGGCATCAGGCGACGGCCGGGCGCTGCGAGGCGAGCCGGGCGAGGTGGGCCTCGCGCAGCTCCTCCCACGGCGTGCAGTCCTCCACCGAGGGCAGCCCGTTGGCCGCGATGTCCTCGAGGACGGCAGCGAACTGGTCGGCGTTCGCGCGGGTCCTGGCCGCGTACGCGCGGACCGCGTCGGCGGCCGCGGGCTCCAGCTGCTGCCGGGCGTGGTCGGCGGGGGCCGGCTGTTCGCTCATCGAGGGCTCCAGGAAGGCGGAACTGGCGTCTGCTTCCACGGTATCGGCCGCCCAGGGCCCTGGGGACCACTCCGGACGAACCGGCTCGCAACGAGGGTGCAAGACCCAGAGACCCAGGTGGACCCAGCAGCCGTTGCTGATTGTGTCCGCCAGCGAAAACACCGGTCTCGGGACCCAGGTTCCGGGTCGGTTGCTGGGTCCCTGGGGTCCGCCCGCGCGATGACACAGATCAGCTGAACAGTGACACAGATGAGTGGGCCCACCTGGGGAAACGGGGGGTTGATGACACAGATGACACAGGTCGGCCGGACTGTTCAGGCCGGGACGCCGGGCACGGCCTGGCCGTTGGTGATCTGGAGGCGGGCGGTCATCGCGTGGCCGACGCTCACCACGTGCTGGCCGTCGCCGTCGTTACGAGGAGGGATCGCAGCCGGATGCGGACCGTAGTCGCTCCGGGAGGGGTGTCACGCTGATTGGCGAGGTGGCCCAGATCCGGGGCCGGGCCCGTGGTTCCGGCGATCGTCAGCGTGACACCCCGACGTGACAGCCGGATCGGGGTGCGTGACACCGGTCGGCGTGACAGCGTGACAGTCACCCTCGGTGATCGCGATGGATGCGGTGCTACGTCCGGGCGCGGGTGAGGAACGCGGCGAGTGCGCCGGCGGCTTCGGGCTCGGTGGTGGCGAGCCGGGCCGCGAACGCCAGCTGGGCGACGTCCGCGCCGGGGACCAGGCGGACGAGTTCGGCGAGCAGCGCGGCGTGCGCGAGGACCGGCGGCGTAAGAAGGCCGGCGGCCTCCTTGCGGGCGGCCGGGTCGCGGTAGTGCCCGAGGTGCGCGGCCAGGGCGTGCGCGAGCCAGGCGTCGACGTCGGCCTGGACGTACCCGCCGGCTCGCCGGGTGAGTTCGTCCCGGACGGCTTCGTCCCCGGTACGGGGCTCGGTCTGCTCCAGCGTGCCCAGCTCGCGCAGCGCCTGGAGCTCGTCGGCACGGGCCGCGATCCGGGCGGCTTCGCGCAGTTCGGCTTCCCGGGCGGCGGCGGCCGCGGCGTCGGCGGCGAGTTCGGCCTGGACAACGTCGTCGGCGGCCGGGTCGTAGACGGTGCCCGGGACGGCGTCGGCGAGCAGTTGGTCGATGCGCTCCCACTCCGCGAGTTCCGCCGGGCCGCGGACGTCGTCGGCCAGGTCCTCGTGCCGGGACGCCTGCCGGGCGTCGAACCGCGCTTCCTCGAGGGCCGCCGCGACAGCGCCGGCGTCCATCCCCTTCGCCCGGCGCCGTACGACCCGGCGGCCGATGCGGGCCGGATCGACCGGCTCACGGGGCACGGCGACGCGCGCGGCGAGCGGTCGACGGGTACCGCCGCCGGGCGGCCACATCCTGGTCATCTTCGACCTCGCATTCGTGGTGAGAAATCAGAGCGGGCCGCCGCCAGAGCGCTGTACGACGACCCGCCGGATTGCTTTATAGCAGGCCCGGAATTCGACCGCGTCAGAACATGAACTCGATGGCCTGAACGTGCGTGAAATCCGCGCGCAGACCATCGGCGCGGGTGCCCCATTCCGTGAAATACGACTCGGTGATGGCCTCCGCGACGATCGGATGCAGATCCTCCTCCGTCGCTCCGGCCTCCTGGAGATCGAGGATCTGCCGCGCGTAGGTGGGTGAGATCGGGGTGGTGATGGTGCGTATGCGGCCGTCGTCTGAGCTGCCCGTGCACGTGAATCCGAAGTACGCCGTCACCTCCACCATCATCCCGCTGGAGGTGGAAGCCTGCTCCCGCGCCTGTGCCCTGACCTGCGGTTGCCACTCGGATTCTGTCTCCTCCACCAGGGTGGCCTGGAGGCGCTTCTGCGGGGTCGTCAGCTTCCCGGCGCGGTAGCGCTCCACCGTGCGGCGCGAGACGCCCAAGCGCTCCGCCAGGGCCTTGGTGGACCCCTTCGCCCGCGTGAGGAGGAATTTCACCTGTGCCTTCGCGGATTTCGGCACGGGCCGGGTGAAGACCTTCCGCTCCGCCCGTGTGAGGGCCTCCAGGACCTTGCCGCGGCGCGGGGCCGGCTGCTGCTGCTCGTGCTCGTTCATACCTCCTAGGGATCACGGATCGCCTGTGGACAGATTCCCGGCCCGGCGTACCCAAGTCGCCTGCCAGCGAGGGGTGTTAGGTGGGGGTGCCGGGTGGGGAGGTTTGCGGTGACAAGGGGAGGAACGCCGTGGGGAAGCGGAACGGGGCGCGCAAGGGCGCCCGGCGGTCGGGGAATCCGGCGCGCCGTGAGGCGGAGCGCCTGTACTCGGGGAACGTGATGGGCGAGCGCATGTACGCCGCCACGGCCCCCGGGGCCGGGGTGCAGCCGGGCGAAGTCATCCCCGTGAGCGTCCCGGCCTTGCCGGACGGCGTGGTGCTCCGGGACGCGACACCAGCCGACGCGGCCGCGTTGGAGCCCGTAATGCGGCTGGCCGACCCGGACAACCCCGACGGCTCCTGGCGGCAGCTCCCCACCGCGATCCGCCAGAGCCTCGACGCCGACAAGTACACCCGCGTCCGCGCGGTACAGGAGACCGAATCCGGCGCACTGGTCGGCGGCACGATGACGCTGCCAGCGGCGTGGGCGTTCACCCACCCCATGCTCCTGGGGTCGCCCAACGCCCACATCATCGCCGGACTGGTCGCCACCCTGGACTCCCTCGCGGTCGTCGAAGCGTGGCGCGGCAAGGGCATCGCCCGCGCCCTGGTCGCCGACGTGGAGCGCGCGGCCGGCGCCCACGAGAAGGGGAAGTTCGGCGCGGCCATCCTGTACGTCACGCACGAGCCGGAGCTGACGGACTTCTACGCCGGGCTCGGCTTCACCCTCTCCCCCGACGGCATCGGCATCCCCACCCCGGCCGGCTTCATCTGCCACGGCCCGATCAAGGGCTTCCGCTTCTCGGTGAAGCCGCTACGCACCGGCGTCCAGATGCAGGCCATGCCCACCCCCTACGGACGCCAGCTCGTCATCCGTGGCGTCCTGCCCGGCCCCGCGCACTGAGCCGGTGACCCAGGCACGTCGCCCTCGTTGAGCACGGCATCGCGTGCATGACCATCCGACCCCGGATACGCGAGCGAGCCCCGGACCTGCGTTGGTCCGGGGCTCGCGGGCTGTTCGGGACGCGGCTGCTACAGCTCGAACTCGAGGTGCTCGATGTCCGTGAACCGGACCTCTTCCAGGCTGCCGGCGCGGCGGCCGCCGTCCTGGAAGTACACCTCCTTGAGCGCTTCGGCGGCGATCTCCTGGAGTCGGGCGTCGCTGGCGCCGGCCTCCTGGGCGTCGAAGAGGCGGGCGGCGTAGCGGGGCGGCAGGGCGACGGTCAGGTGCCGGATGCGGTCCTGGTCCGTCGACCCGATCGGCGCGGTATAGCCGAGCCTGGCGCGGGTGTCGACGACGATGCCGCCGGTCGTCGCCGCCTTCTGCCGGGCCTTGGCCCTAATCTGCGGCTGCCAGCGGGCCTTCACCTCACGCTCCAGGCGCGCGGCGAGGTCCGGACGCGGCTTCTTGATCTGGTCCTTCACGTACCGCTCGACGGTGCGCTGGGAGACCCGCAGCATCTGGGCGACCGCCTTGGTGCTCTTGAGCTGCTTGACCAGGTACCGCATCTGCGCACCCGCGCTCTTGGGTGCCGGGCGGGTGAACGCCTTCTGTACGGCGGCGTCCAGGCCGTCCCCGAACAGGCTCATCGTGGCCTACTCCTACTCTCCGTTGTCGACGTCGGTGACGGTGCCGTCCTTGATGTACCGGGCGAGGTTGAGCTCCGGGGCGTTGAACCGCTCGCGGACTTCTTCGCCCCACAGGACGTCCTGCGTGCCCTCGTGCTTGACCAGGCCGGGGTTGATGCCGAGCTTGAAGCCGCCGGGCAGCGGCCTGCCCTCCCGGTAGGGCAGGAAGTCCAGCGGGCTCTCGCCGCTGGCCGCGTAGACGACGCAGTCGGACAGGATCGCGATGGGGTACTGGCCGGTGAACGCCGCGTGCTTGACGATCTTGCGGTGCAGGTTGATGCGGGTGCGGGAGATGACCGCCGCGCGGATGTCCGGCCGCCACGTCGGGCGGGACAGGGCGCGCCACGGCTCGCCCGGCCGCCAGCCCTCGCCGCGCGGGCGCTCGCGCAGCTTGCCCAGGCCGCCCTTCACCGTCGCCTTGACCGCGGAGACGACGATCGCCAGCTCCGGGTCACGGGCCTTGTAGCCGTCCATCGCGGCGAGGAAGTCCTCGGGCGACAGGTCGGCGTCGACGCCGAGGTCGGCCATCGTGGCGAGGTAGGCGTCGCGCAGCCGGTTGTACCAGCCGTCCAGGTAGCGGCCGTTCTCCCGCCGCACCCACGCTTCGAGCGGGCGCACCTCGTAGCCGAGCTCCGCTGCGTAGGCGACGGTGGGCGTCGCGTACCAGGCCGGCCCCTCCGGGCGCTCACCCTTCGGCGTGAACGGGGAGGGCAGCAGCGAGCCGTCCAGCTCCACCCACTCCTTGCCGACCTTCACGCGGGACAGGTCGACGTGGGAGAGGTCGACCAGCCACGAGCCGGGCAGCTTCGGGTCGAACGCGGGGGCCTTGACGTGCGTCGCCTCGCCGAGGCCGACGTTCAGGCCGTTGGCGCCGGCGGCGAAGGCCATGTTGACGTCGATGCCGACCAGGTGCCGCAGGGTGCACTCCGCGTCGGTCATCGGCCGTGCCCAGTCGTACGCCTCCTCGAACAGCTTCTCGCCGGGGCCGCGCACGTGGAACCGGGGCAGGTCCTTGAGGACGGGGTGGCCGTCGGGGACTTCGCACGGCGGCCAGTTCATCGGGTCGATGGCGTCCTTGCCCAGCGAGCCGGGGTTGTGCTCGGAGTGCCGCCTGCCGTCGGCGTCGGGCTCGGAGGCGCGCGTCGGCGGGTGCAGCGCGGTCATCAGCTCCAGGCCGGTCACGGCGGTCGATCCGCGCGGCGTCATCACGCGCGAGGCGTACACGCCCAGGACGCGGGCGAGTTCGGCGGGCGGGAGCTGTCCGGCCTCGCCCCAGTGCCGGGTGTCCAGCGCGTTCCAGGAGGGGATGCACAGCTGCACGCAGGCCCGCTCCGAACCGGTGGCGGGGCGGTAGATCCGTGCCCACGGGCCGAAGCCGCGCTTGGTCAGCTTCCACTCCGCCCGCGTGAGCTGCTTGATGACCTTGTGGCCCTCCGGGATCCGCCCGGCGTGCTTCTCCTCCTCCGTGAGCGCGACGGGCAGGCCGTAGCGCTCCAGGGCGGCTTCGGTGAGCACGATCAGCGGGTCGGCGTCCTTGCCCGGACCGGCGAGCTTCGGCTGACCGAGCTTGGCCTCGCGCAGCGTCCAGTCGACCAGGGCCGGGATGCTCTTGGCGGGCACGTCCAGGACCAGGCCGCCGGTGCAGTACGCCAGCACCTGCCCGTCCTCGACATCGACGACCGCCAGCGGCCCGTTCTCGAACCGCGGATCGGCGGAGCCCGCCGGGGTACCGGCCGGGGCCGCCTTCTTAGCACCCGGGCGGCGCGACGTCGACGACGTCCTGGTGGTGCGCGCCGGACGCGGCGCGGCGGCCGGAGCAGCGGCGACAGGGGCAGGGGTGTGGGTGTTCTCGGTTGCAGTCATGGCCGCAGCCTCGGACACATCCCCTGTGGACAGAGTCCGCGCTTCCGTCGCTGTCGCCTTCTGCGTCCCAGGTCGGCGCGACGTCTGCGTGGCCCTGGTGGGGTAAAGGGATTCGGCGATCTCGTCGTACACAGAGTCCGGAACCTCTGGCATTTCGCCTGCCGGGTCGGGCGCGCCGGTGAACGTGGCGGGCACCGGGGCAGCTGGCTCTTCCGGCGTTGCGGGTGCGGGGTAGAGCTCCGCGAGCTGCTTGAGCAGCCGCGCGTACGCCTCCCGTTCCGGGCCTCGCGGCTCGGTCGGCTTCTTCGTCGACTCCCAGGCGGACACCGTGGCCCGACGCACCTTCAGCGCGCCGGCCACTTCGTCCAGGGTCAGGCCGTGCGCGGTGCGCAGCCGCTTGCGCTCCTCCGCCGACGGCAGCGGAGAACGGGACGCGACCAGCGCGTCTACCGCGTCGAACAACTCGGACATGGAGCACCTCCTGACACACACTCTACCCCATGAACCGTAAGGATCGCGTACTTTCACCGTACGGATACCGTACGAAGCGTGTTCGATGGGTGCTGTGTCGGGTGTTCTGGCCGGATTGGTGGCTGGTTCTGACGAACGCGCACCGGCCCGCGGTGCTGGTCACTACCGTCGGGACCATGGCGAAGGGGAAGACGTCCATCGGCCCGGCGGACTGGGCGATGCGGGTGGTGCTGTGGCTGTACGCGCTCGTGAGCATCCCGCTGTACCTGTGGTTCCTTCACCACATGGGCGACCGCTGGGGTCAGCAGCTGCCCGCCGACGACAGCCTGCGCTTCTGGCTGCCGATCGTCGTCCCGCTCGCCGCGTTCAGCTTCACCACGATGTCCAGCACCTCCTGGTGGTACAGCACCGAGGACCGCCCGTTCCTCCTGGGCCGCAAGCACTGGCGGTTCATGATGGTCTTCGTCGTCGCCCTGTCCCTGATGGCCGGCTTCTTCGGCTCCGCGCACCAGGACTTCGTCGCTCTGCTGCTGACCGTGATGGTCACGACCATCGGCATCGCCGGTCTGTGGCTCCTGCCGCCGACCCTGTCGCCGCACCTGCTCGACACCCTGCGCCCGAAGAAGGCGCCAGCGGACCCGTCCTGACGACCCCTCGCCCGCGGCTGGGGCGCGTTCGTCTACGCCGGGATGGTCGCCCTGTACTTCCTCGCCCGCGCGCTCTGGGGCACCGACGACGGCCAGGCCGTGCCCGAGGTCGACAACACCGTGCGGAGGCCAGCGCCTGACCCCGCGGGTGTGACGATCAGTCGGTCACATGCACGGTGACGTACAGGTCTCCGGGCGCTCCGCCGTGCTTCCCCGGCGCGCCAAATTCCCTGAGCCGGATCTTCTGCCCGTTCCGGACACCAGCGGGAATGCGAACCGAGAAGGTGCGCCGCTTGCTGGCGACCCTGCCCTCACCTCTACAGACGGTGCAGTCCAGCACCCTCGTTTCGTCGCCTGTAGTGGCGCAGGCGGGGCAGTTCTCGTGGGCGGTCATACGCATGGGAACGACCGCGCCGGCGGTGGCTTCGCTCGGGGAGAGTGAGACCTCGGAAGTGACGTCGGCCCCGCGGCTGGGCGGCGGGGTGTCACCGAAGTAGCGGTCGTTGATCTCTTCGATGAGGTCATAGACCTCATCGGCGCTCTCCGGCCGCTGGGCGGGGTCCTTGGCCAGCAGCCGGGCGATCAGCCGCTCCAGTTCCACAGGGGCGTCCGGGCGCAGGGTGCGCAGTGGGGCGGGCGGCTCTTTGAGGTGCTGGTTGATCAGGTGCCAGGACGTGCCGGTGAAGGGCCGGCGGCCGGTGACCGTCTCGAAGAGCACGCAGCCGAGCGAGTACAGGTCGGAGCGGTGGTCGAAGGTGCCGGACAGTGCTTCGGGTGCCATGTAGGCCGGGGTGCCGATCAGGACGCCGGTGGTGGTGAGGTCGTGCCGGGCGTCGCTTCCCTTGGTGATGCCGAAGTCGACGACTGTGGCCTCGCCGTTGTCCCGGACCATGATGTTGGACGGCTTGATGTCCCGGTGGGTGAGGCCGGCCTCGTGCGCGGCGTCCAGGGCGTCGGCGACGCAGGACGCCACGTACAGGGCCTTCGGCAGGGGCAGTGGGCCGGCTTCCAGGAGGGCGCTGAGGGACTTGCCGGGGAGCAGCTGCATCACCAGGTAGGCGTACGGGCGTCCGTGGTGCATCGCGGAGCCGAAGTCGTGGACGGTGACGATGCGGGGATGCGCGAGGCCGCCGGCCACCGCGGCCTCGCGGGCGAACCGGGCCACCTGGCGGTCGTGGTCGGCGCTGCCGTCACCGGTGAGGACCTTGACCGCCACCAGCCGGTCGACCTTCGGGTCGTGTGCTTGCCAGACCTGCCCGAACCCGCCCGCGCCGACTGGCTCGATCAGCCGGTAGCGGCCGTCCAGCACGGTCCCTGCCTGCACGACTCCCCCTTCGGTGCGCGACGCGACGCACGGTGTACCAGACGTGTACCCGTAACGCTACGCCGGGACAACCACCAGTAACAGGGGGATCTGATCTATCAGTTGGCTCAGGCCGTGGTCCGTAGCGCAGCCGACTCCGGGAGGCTGGTGGTCGTCCCCGGCTCCCGGGCCGCGCGCTCTTGCCGGGCCCGGCGCAGTGCGGCGGCCTCGGTGGCCGCGGCCTGGCGGCGGCGCTGAGCGCGGGTCGCGTCGATCGGGGCCGGCGCGTCGTCCGGAGGCACGTCCGGCTCCGGGAACGCACGACGGCTCAGCTCCCGCATCGCGGCGGTCTGCCGCTCCACCGCTTCCGCGATGTCCGGGTCGACCCGGGACGGCCGCGCGGCCTGGCGGTGCGCTTCGATGGCGCGGCGGTAGCCGTCCGGCGGGGTCCGTCGCTGCACCGGCGCGGCGGGCACGTTCGGCGGAGTCGGGTCGGCGGCAGCCGTGGCGGGGCTGGCCTTCACGGGTGCGGGCGCCAGGACGTGCAGGGTGCGGACGTTCGCGCCCTGCACCTTCTCGTTGGCGGCCGCGACCAGTTTCGGTGCGATCCAGCGCAGTTTCGTGCCGTACGCGGGGGCATCGGGGGCGACGTCCAGGCGGCCGGTGTCCGCGTCGAACGCCACGGCCTGGACGTGCCCGGCGAGCTCGGGCGCCGCTACGGCGAGGATGTCGTCGAACTGGGCGAGGACGCTGCCGCCGGCGGCCGGGGCGACCATGCCACGCTCGGTCATCATCATGCCGATCGCCGCACCGAGCCCGAGAGGCTCGCGGCCGTCACGGCGTACGACCGTGCCGGTACGCCGCTTCGGCTTCTCCTTGCGGGTGCCGCCGTTCTTCTTCGCCGCCTCCCGGGCCGCGACCAGGGCCTGGCGCGCGAGGTCGACCCCGCTCAGCTCGGTACTCACGCCATCACCGCCCCGGCCGTACCGCCGTCCAGCGAACGCGCGGCGAGCCTGGTGAGCCGGTCCGTCCACGGCGCGGGCGCGGCCTGCTCGGTGCGGGCCGCCGCCTGCTCGCGCAGCTGCTCCAGCCGCGCCGTCAGCAGGTACTCGGCCACGCGCTCCCGGGCCGCGTCGGCTGCCTTCGTCGCGGCGGCGATGGCGTCCGCGCCGCTCGGGTTGTGCTGGAACCACGGGCGGCCCTGCTCGGCCTTGAACGCCCGCCGGGCCTCGGCTTCGGCCTCCTCGGTCCGGCCCAGCATCGCCAGGGCGCTGTCCTGGTACTCCTGGACGGCCTGCTGTGCGGTCTGGAACGCGGCGAAGGCGTACGCGTCCTCAGCCGCCTGCGGATTGGCCTCCAGCATGGCGACGTCGGTGATCTGCAGGAACTCCTGCCAGGCGGTGGCGATGCTGTTGCCGATGGCCGTCCGGACTTCGGCGACGACGGCCGCGACGTTGCCCGGGTCGGTCGGGTCGGCGGACCAGGCCGCTGCGAGGAGACCGGCCTCACCGATCAGGGTCTCGGTCTGACGGCGGTGGTCGCACGTCTCGCACAGCCCGGCCGCCTGGTCCTTCCCGCAGTCCTCGCACGGCAGCGCCTGGCGCACCGCGTCGGCGGCGGCCGCAGCCTCACGTTCACGCTCCGCCCGCTTCCGGGCAGCCGCACGGGCGGCATCGCGGCGGGCCTGCTCCGCACGGGCCTGCTCCCGCCGCCGCACGAGGCCCTCCGCCTCGATGGCCACCTGCTCGCGCAGCCGCTCCTCGAGGACCCGGCGCCGCTCGCCCTCACTCAGGCCAGGCAGCTCCCGGTCGACCTTCGCCGCGATCTTCGCCCGCCGGGCACGCCGGATGTGGACCACGTTGCCGCAGTTCTCGCACTCCCCGCCGGTGTCCAGCCGGATCCCGTCGTCACAGCGCCGGTCCGTGCACGCCTGACGCTGCACCAGGCCCCGCCGGATCAGCCACGGATACGGCCGGTCGACCAAGGCCTCGCCGCCGGTCTCCTTCAGCCGGTCGGTGAGCCGGTCGGCCAGCAGCCGAGGCGCGCCACCCGGCAGCGCCAGCAGACCCTCCAGGCGTGCCAGCTCCGCCCTCGCGGCCGCCTCCACCTGGTCCTGCTGCCAGCCCGAAAGCCGCTCCCACAGGCCCGAGACCGGCCCCAGAGCCACCTGCAGACCAAGATCAGCCGGAAGGTCCACCCTCCGCTGCTGCTGCGCCTTTCCACCACCCACGGCCTTCAGCCGACCACCGGCCACAGCCCCGGCAGCACGCTGCTCACCCCGCTCATCGACCGAGGACTCCTTCGGCTTTTCCCCGCGAAGCGGGCCGCCCTCAGCCACCGGCGACGCCGACCCGGCAGCGGCGGTTTCGCCGTCGACGGCCTGGTCCTCGCGCACGCACACGCGCTCCGGCCGACCGCCTTCACCCCCACGGCCTTCGCCGGAAAAACCACAAGAGAGCTGCGGAGGAACTACAGGAGTAACCACAGAAGCGTGGACTGCGTGGAGCTCTGCACCATCGGGACGCTCCTGATCTCCCGCACTTTCACCACCCTCAGCACCGCAGATCCCAGACGTACCAAGGGCACCAGCCACATCCGCGGGAGCATGATCTCCGCACGCACCATCAGGACGCGCCAAAAACACGTCCTCGGAGCTCTGAACAGCCTCCACAGAGGCCACGGTCCGGCCGTACGCACGAGCCACGGGCAGCAGCATGACCTTGCCCCGGCCGTTCATCCGTGTCGTTGTCGCCTTGCGCTGCCGGGCCACGACACCGGCCTCCGTCAGCCGTGCCAGGACCTTCCGCGCCCCGGACGGCGAGCAGCCCAGCAGCCGCGCCAGCGTCGCCGCCCCACGCCCCTCCTTCTTCTTGACCGAGCCGCCGCACAGCTGCAGCCAGCCCGACGCCCGCGTGTTCAGCACCATCAGCAGCAGCCCGAGCCGGTCGGTCGCCGCTCCCTTGCCCGTACGGCCGGCCAGCAGCCCCGGCGGCGTCGGCTCCTTGTCCTCCGGCGTCCAACCCGGCCCGAACAGGGCCTCGATGAGGCGCAGCAGCGTTGCGAGCTCCGCCTTGTCCAGCGCCAGAGGGTGCGCCGCTCCCCCGCTCTTACGGGCGTTCCACAGCGGCATGACCAGGCAGTTCAGCCCGGTCGGGTGCCCCTTCGAGTCCCTCACCACCTGGGTGTGCAGCGCGTCCGTGCCACGCAGCACGGGCAGCACCTTGTGGTGGACCGTGGACTCCTTCATGCCCAGCCAGCGGCCCAGCTCCGAGCCCCAGATCGAGGTCTGGTTGTCGTTCTTCTCGCCCTTGGGCGCCCGCGACTTCGCGTACAGCACCACCGCCGCCAGCTTCGGCGCGTCTTTCAAACCGGCGATCGACGGATCCGACAGCAGCGCCTGGACCGCAGCGAGTAGCCGCAGCCGCATCTTCCGACCGAGGCGCAACGGGTCGTCCGAGCCTTCGTCGCCCGCCTGCCCCGAGGCCGGCACCGACCGCAGCGCGGTCCGCTGCCCGGGAAGCACCGGGGCCTGGTCGACGGAGTCGTCGAAGAGCTCACCGAGCGGGCGGTCCAGCATGGCGGCCTGTGCCG
Source organism: Streptomyces viridochromogenes (assembly GCF_001270495.1). Taxonomy (GTDB): domain Bacteria; phylum Actinomycetota; class Actinomycetes; order Streptomycetales; family Streptomycetaceae; genus Streptomyces; species Streptomyces viridochromogenes_A. Next base: position 50,833 of record NZ_LGUR01000220.1, on the reverse strand, counting down.
TCACGGCGCTCATCGGCCCACCGCCCCGACAGGAGCGGCGGACACCGCAAGAGCCGAACATCCCAAGATCGCCTGTGTCGCCATCGGGCCGGTGTACACGCCAAAGCGGACACCCCCGTCCGGAGCAGTCAGAACTCGTGCTTCCTCATCCACCCACCGACCGTGCACCGGACGGCCTGTGGACAGAGGCCGCACAGCCCCGATACCCCCCGGTGCTCCCGCACGGCGGGCAACAATCTTGAAACCCGTCCCGCCACACGGGACGACGCGCTCGCGTACCCCGCCGTCGACGGAGTTGTCGATGACCTCCGAAAGCCGGTGCATGAGCGGCGCGGCAGACGCTGCGACCGCGCTCACGGAGGCACCCCCCCAGGTCAGGCGGGCCGCCGAATCGGCGACATCCGTGTGACAGTCGAGGGGTGTGATGTACGTCACAATCCAGTCAGGGGGGACACCGCAACCTGCAGCAATCTCCTCAGAGGGGGTACTGACCTGGTCGTGGTCGACCTGACAAGACGACTCACGCTCGTGCACTATGGCGATACCGACCTTCCATATGGATCAACGCAGAGGGGCCCCTTGGCCGGGGCCGATCTCGATGGCTCGTGTGGTGGGTGGCAGTGCGAAGGCCAGAGGCGGATCTCCTTTCGTCGATGGACTTGGTGCTGGTGTTCCGAAAGCCCTTGGCCGGGCCTCGGAACGAACCGCGAAGCCCCCTGGCAGGGGCCCGCGGGTGTGTTTGCAATGGCGGCCCTGATGAGGGGCCGGTGGGAATGCAGCGGCTTGATAAGCCGCGGCTCAGAGTCGGGTGCGAACCGAGATCTGAGCGAACCGCTCTGGGTTGCGAATCCAGGCGGTAGACGGGCCGCGCGAGGCCGAAGAGGATGGCGAGTCCACTTCTTGGCGCGCGCGGCCGATGGCCACTAGGTCATCCCAACCCCCTGAATTCGGAGGCTGGCGTCAGCATGCGCGCACACTGCCCGGATGGCGTGATCGCGATGGAGGAACGGCGTAGCTGCGCGTGTAGTTCCGCGCGGGCGGGTAGCCTTCATCCCGCGAGCACCTCCCAACCAGGTGTGTCGCCCAACGAGGCTTAGCCCCGTTCGAGAAGCCCCAGTGGACCAGGCACGGTCCCTGGGGTTCTCGCCGTTATGGATCACTGTTGCGTACAGCCTAGCCCTACGACCCGACAGATTTGCGGGACGAATTCGCACAGAGTCCGAGACGCACGGAATGCCGAGCCCGTCAGACGCGAAGTGCGAAGGAAATTGCCCGCCAAACGGGAAGCAGTTCATTGGCCGTCCCGACCGATGAGCCCTTGAGCCTGCGTCAGGTAGGCATACGCCGTGCCCAGATGGCTGTACTGGGCCATACCTTCCGTCACGAGTGCCATGTCCGCAGCGTCTGCGGCGCGCTGAAGGACCGGCGCTAGGACGGCCGGCACTTCTGGGGCAGAGGCGAACGCCAGGAGTCGTTCCACGACCACCTCAAGTCCTGCATGGGCAGGGAGGCCAGCCGGACCGTTGGGCGCACAGAGAGCGGGAAGCCAACCGGTGTCAGCGTCCAAGGCGGTGCGGAGCTCCTGCACCAGCTGCTCGCTGGTCAGGCGCCGCTCGGCGGTCATGGAAGTGAACTCCTGAGCTCGAAGGGGGATATCAACAAGCGCCCCGACCCTCCGGCCGGGGCGCCTGGGTCAGGCCAGCGGAACCGCGAAGCGGAGCTTCCAGCCCTTGCTCAGCACATGCTGGGTGACCTCGACGACGCGGCCCTCAGCCGTGCGGCCGACGTGGGTGATGGTCATGACCGACTCGCCCTCGGTCAGTCCAAGGCGGGATGCCTCATCCTGCGTGGCGGGCCGGAGCTCGACGTCTTCGACGGCCGTGTCGCCCTGGTCGAAGCCAGCCTCCTTCATCCGGCTGATGATGCCGCCGACGCCCGTGTCCACCTGCTCGATGCCTGCGGCCTCGGCCACATCGACCGGGATGTAGGTGTTGGCGAGCTGGACCAGGCGGTCACCGTCGAACATCTCCCGACTGCGGACCACGACCGTGTCGTTCGAGCCCAGGAGCTCAGCGACGTCGGCGGGCGCGGCGGCGCGGCTCACGGAAACCTCGGTACGAGGAGTGCGTCCGGTGCGGCGCAGTTCAGCGTCGAAGGCGCCATGCGCTCCGCCTTCCTCACGCTGACCGGTGGTGTAACGAGTGCGCGCGTCACGCAGGATCGTGCCGGTGCTGTCGATGCTGTTGCTGGGCATGTAGTGCGTGCTCCTTATTGGTTGCTCGGGTCTTTGGGTTGCTGAGTCAGTACACGAGGGTGCTCTTAGGGCGCATCGGGCGAATCAATCACCCACTCGTACGCCAATCTCCACTTCGACCGCGGCAGGACGTGTAGGCCGATCTCGACAACACGGCCTTCAGCGGTCAGCCCCTTGTGCGTGATCTCCATAACGGCCTGCTCGGCTGGGATGCCGAGTGCCTTTGCCTCTGCCGCAGTTGGGGACCGAACTTCGATCTCCTCTCGGAGGCGGACTTGCTTGAAGCCCGCTTCCGCCATACGGGACTTGCTGCCTCCAGTACCCGTATTGCTCTCGGCAAGTACCGGGCACGCATCCGCTACATCCTGGGGGAACCACGACGTGGCGACCTGGACGACTTCTTCGGCCTCATTGTTGCCAGGGAGTCCCACGGGCATGATCCGCTCGCGCTTGAGGGTCTTGGCCCGATGGTGCATCCCGAAGGCTTCCGCCACCTTCTTCGGCGGCACGTCCCTGGCGATGGTGAGGACCACCGGCCGCGGTTCGAACCCCATGGCCCGCATCTCGGCTTCGAATGCACCGACCGCTCCGCCGGCCTCCCGCAGCGATGGCAGGTAGCGCCGGTTTCGCTCGCTCACGATCTTGCCGAGCACCAGCGAGACGTAGGTGCCCTTTCCCTGCTTGGAGAACAGCAGGCCCTCGCTCTCCAGCAGGCCGTAGATGTCGCGGGCCGTCTGGTAGGCGATGCCGTGGTCCTTCTGGAGCTGAGGCACACCAGGCAGGCGTGACCCAGGCGCGAGTACGCCCCGCGCGATCTTGTCTCGGATCTCGGATGCGATCCGTTCGACCTTCCCTGGTTCCCTCTTGGCGGCCACCGCTCCCCCTCTCGTACGCATCATGCGGGCTAGCGGATCTCGCTACCCGATGCGCACAGCATGGCATGACTAGTTGTTTCTCGAAAGCCGAGACTCACACTCGTTTAACCGACACCAGAAACTAGCAGGTCAGAGCTGCTGTCATAAACAAGTTAGCTAGACAGGTTGACCTGGGGTGGATAGCGGGGTTCTAATCGAGATGCCCAGCAAGCGGTGAGTAGCCGGATGCAGGGCGTAGCCGGTGGTGCGCTCATGCGTTTCGGAGCCCTGCTGGACGTACCACTGCACCATCGCGGTCCCTGCGGCTCGCCTCTTCGGAGACGGGCAGGTGGTCGGAGGCGGTAGCACGATCAAACCCCCCGGCTGGCAGGACTGCTTGATCAGCGCTGATGCGCTGTCTATCCGCCGGGATTCGGGCTGTTGGCTCGTGGACCTGGTGGGTGGAGAGAGCATCCGCCCCGCGAACACCCCTCCCCTCTCTTCCTGCCGAGGAGTCGCCATGCCCGAGCTCGCCATGCCGAAGGCCGCCAAGCGCCGCGGCCGCACCCGTACCTCTCGCGTCAGCCCGCTCGACGCGATCGTCCTCTCGACCCTGTCGCCCGGCCACATCGACATGCGGACCGTGGAGACCACGCAGACCCGCCGCATCTCGGTGGTGTGCCCGGACTGCGACACCTGGGTGCCCGTGACCCCCCACCGCGGCACCTACCTGCTCAAGCTCGTCCCGCACCACACCGGCAAGGCCGGCGTCGCCGACGCGATCCGCTGCCGCTCCAGCAACAGGCTCGTCGACGTGGACATCACCGACTACGTCTGGCGCCGCCAGTACAGGGACTGGGCGCGCGAGGAGCGGCTCGCGGTCGACCTCACCCGTCACCGCCGCGCCACCGTCCAGACCCTCAAGGCCTCCCGGCCCCAGGAGCGCCCCGCCGACCGGCGAGCCCAGTGGGAGCGTGCGGTGCCCGCCGCCCGCCGGGCCGACGCCGCCCGTACGGTTCCCGCCGACGCGATCCCCACCACGCGCGGTCTGGCCGTTGACGGACCCGCCGGCGCTCCGCTGGCCATGACCCCCCAGACCGCCGGGGACCGGCGCTCCGTCCGCGCCCTGGCCACCGGCATCCTCCGCACCCTGGCCGACGCCGGCCAGGACCGGTGCGCGAGCGACGCCCTCGCGGAACATCTCACCCGCGCCGCCTACACGCACCTGGCCACGATCTGGGGCCGCCCCCTGACCCCGGCAGACCAGCCCGCGCACACCGCCCTGGTGGCTGCGGTCCAGGCCGCGCTGCCCGCCCCGACGCCGGGTGAGACCGCCGCCGCGTACACCACCCGCTGCCACAGGTCCGCACTCGCCGCCTGACCAACCGGCCCGGACGAACGACCAAGGCCCCGGCCACCCCGTAAGAGGGGAGGCCGGGGCCTTGGCTGCTCGTACGAACAGCCAAAACGAGCGGCCCCGGGATTCCGCCCCAGGGCCGTTCAGCAGGTCAATCCAGTGGAGGAAAAACCTTGAGTCCCATCATGACATCTCCCGCGCCTCCCGGTGCACGGGCAGACAGCAGCCCGGACATGGACGACATGCTGCGCCGGGCCCGTATGGAAGACCAGCGACGTTCGCAGCGGCCGGAGCTTCCGGCCTGCATCCCCGGCCTGTACGTCCAGCACCGCGACCGTGGCTTCGTCGCCCACATCACGGCCTCCGAGTCCGCCTTCAGCACGGTGCGCGGCCTGACCGTGTCGGCGCTGAAGGCGTACGGGGCCAGCCAGGCGACCGCCGACACCGCCGAGTGGCTCGTCTCGGAACTGCTCGGCAACGCCGTGCGCGCCTGCGGCGATCACGTGCCCCTGGTCGTAGAGGTGTACGTCACCGGGCGCAGCGTCCAGGTGAACGTTCACGACCCCGCCGCCGACGTGCTGCCGCACCGCAGCACGGTCGCGATGGACAGCGACAACGCGGAGTCCGGGCGCGGCCTGGGCCTGCTGGACATGCTGGCGCCCGGCTGGGACATCGCGTCCTCTCCGGTCGGCAAGCAGATCCGCTGCCGCATCGACGCCAGGTAGTTCAGCCCGCCGCCAACACATGAGACAGCCCCGGGGATCCCGCCCCGGGGCTGCCTCGTACACGGACTTTCTGGGAGACCCACATGAAGCGAGCGTCCGTCGCCCTCGTACGCAGCCACGCCTACGCGACCGTCTCCACCGACGCGCCGGAGCGGCCCCGCGCGGCCTGCGTCGAGGAGGACCCCGAGCTTTTCTTTCCCATCGGCGACACCGGCCCGGCGCTGCTCCAGATCGAGGAGGCCAAGGCCGTCTGCCGTCGCTGCCCGCTGATCGAGAGCTGCCTCCAGGGCGCGCTGGACCGCAACGAGTCGGGCGTGTGGGGCGGGCTGTCCGAGAAGGAGCGCCGCTCCCTCAAGCGCCGCGCGGCCCGCGAGCGCGCCGCGGCCGCCTCCGCCTGACGGGAGCGACAAGCAACTCCCTGCCCGCCCTGCAGCACTGCCACCCAACAGCCGCCCGCACCACGGGCGGCCGGCCTTTCGCACGCCTCCAGCCCGAGAGAGTCTCGGGCCCGCATCCCCGCAGGAGAGCCCATGCGCAGCAACACCCAGCTCGACACCGCGACGACCGCCACCGGCACCACCCGGCTGCCGGACTCGCTGTGCACGCACACCCCCAACTGCCCGTCGGCCGACAGCCCGGACCGCGAGGCCGCGCACGTCGTGGCCCCTCACCCGGAGCAGGGCTGGAGCCTGCTGTGCAACGGCCTGGTGCTCTTCGAGGACACCGGCGAGCTGCTCCCCGACGGCCAGATCATCCCCCCGCACCGCCACCTCGTCGCGGTCTGAAGGCTGCCTGATCCGCCCGCACCGACCGCCGGACCCCGGCGGCCGGGTCGGGCGGTGACGGGGAGCCGGACAGCCCGGACCACCTGACCCGCCAGGAGCCGCCGTGCGCAACAGCACCCAGAGCACCACCCCCGCCGTCACCTACAAGCGGGGCCAGTTCGTCCTGTACCGCGACCCGGAGATGTTCTGGACCGGCCAGAGCAACCACACCTTCGTCTGCCGCATCGACCGGGTCTGCCTGGACAACACCTACGACCTGACCCCGCTGCCGAACGGTCGCCCGATCTACTACGCGAACCCGGACTACATGCGGCTCCTGCCGGCCGTCGACGCGATGCGCGACATCGACACCGCGCCGCTGAACACCGACGGCGCGGCCGACGACATGACCGCGGCCGCCATCGCCTGGCTCACCCAGCAGCACGCGACCGCCAACCAGCGGCCCGAGCTGCCCGACCAGCGCTGACCACCTGCAAACGCAGACGGCCCTCCAAGTCCCCGGCATTAGACCTGCCGGGGCCTCGGAGGGCCTGGTCACGACCCTACCGACCGACGCCGACCCGCGGTGACCTCTTGCACGAGGCGCCGGAACGTTAGAGAGGACACCCCGTGGCCCCCAAGACCGCCACCCGCCGCAGGCGCCAGGCCGCCCCGGCTGCGAAGCCCCGCGCCAACGGGCGCGCCAAGGCGCCGACACCGCCGGCTTCCATCCCCGCTCAGGCCGCCGCCACCGAGGACACCACGCCGCTGGTGTACCCGGAGGCCGACCCGGTCCTGGCCGACGCCGCCGACCGCGCCGCCGACCTCCGGGACCAGGCCGCCGACGACGCCGCGCGCATCCTCGCCGACGGCCAGGAGCGCGCCACCGAGCTGTTGGACGGCGCGCGCACCGAGGCCGCCTCGATCACCGAGGCGGCAACGACCGAGCAGGCCCGTGTCCTCGCCGCCGCCCAGGCCGACGCCGACCAGGTCCGCAACGACGCCGCGAGTACCGCGGCCGCCGACGCGGAGCAGGTCCTCGCCGACGCCGAAGCGAAGGCCAAGCAGCTACTCGCCGACGCGCGCCTCGAGGCCGACACCGTCACGGCGACGGCGTCCGGCGAGGCCGACCAGGTCCTCACCGACGCCCAGGCGGCTGCCGAGCAGCTGCTCGCCGACGCCCGCCGCCGGGCGGAAGAGGTCACCACCACGGCGGCCGCGCAGGCGGAGCAGGTGCGGACCGAGGCCGCGCAGGCCGCGGCGAAGGCCCTCGCCGACGCGGAGACCAAGCGCACCGAGCTGCTCGCGGCTGCGGAGCGCACCGCGACTGAGACCCGTACCCGCGCCACCACCGACGCCGAACAGGTGCTGGAGCGGGCGCGGGGCGAGGCCGACCGGCTGCGTGAGAGCGCTGACGACCAGGCCGTGCAGGTGCGGGCCGGAGCCGAGAAGGTGGCCGCCGGCCTTCGTGCCGACGCCGACCGCGCCCTGGCCGACGCCCGTACTTCCGCTGAGGAGCTGCGGGCCGCCGCTGACAAGGACGTCGCCCGGCTGCGTGAGCAGGCGGAGACGGACGCGAAGTCGGCCCGGGAGGCGGCGGCGAAGGCCACGGCCGACCAGGCCGCCGCCGCGCAGGCCCGAGCCGAGGCCGAACGGGTCATGGAGGCGGCGACGCAGCGCACCGTGCAGCGGGCCCGCCGCCGGGAGATCCGGACCGAGTCGCGCGCCAAGCGGCGTAAGGCACGGGCTGATGCCCGGCCTGCTGGCGGGGTCCCGCCGCTGTCCGGGCAGGAACTGGTCGGCGTGGTCGCGATCGTGCTGGCGGCTGCCGTCGTCTCCACCCTCGGTCTGCTGTCCTCCTACACCGCGCTGGAGACCAAGGCGGCCGGGTGGGGCTGGGAGTGGCCGTGGCTGCTCCCCGTCGGCATCGACGTCGCCATCCCGGCCTTCACCGGCGCCAACCTGGTGCTGATCCGCATGGGCATGGAGCTGCGCTGGATCCGCTGGGTGCCCAGGGCGCTGACGGCCGTGACCGTCTACCTCAACTGGAACGCCTCGGACAGCGCCTCGGGGCGTCTCGGACACGCGGCCCTCACGCTGCTGTGGGTCGTCTTCTCGGAGATCGCCTCCCACGTGTACGCCACGAGGATCGGCGCGGTCACCGGCAAGAAGCGGATGGAGACGGTGCGCCGCTCCCGCTGGATCCTCGCCCCGATCCCCACCGCCCGGCTGCGCCGCCGGATGATCCTGTGGGAGATCACCTCCTACGAGGACGCGCTCACCCGGCTCCAGCAGGAGACCTACCTGCGAGCGCAGCTCAAGGAGGAGCACGGTCTGCTGTGGCGGTGGAAGGCTCCGCTGGAGCAGCGGATGACGCTCAAGCTCGGCAGCGCGCCCGCCGCGCTCGCCGACACGCTCACCCCCGAGGACGCTCACACCATCGAGCGCGTGGAGGAAACCGAGCACGCTCACCCCGACATGAGCGCGCTCACCTCCGAGGAGGTACGCGGCGAGCGTGAGCGCCCGGCGCTCACCTCCGGCGCTCACGAGGGTGAGCGCGCCGCAGAGGAGACGGACGCTCAGCGAGCGGAGAACGCTCGTACACGCAGCGAGACGGAGGCGCTTACCGAGCGCCGCCACGCTCGTATCCGTCTGCTCTACACCGAGCTCGGGCGCCGCCCCGAGTGGACAGAGATCCGCGACGCGCTCACCGACGCGGGCCTGTCCGACACCCCGGTCTCCCGCCCGACCGCGCAGCGCCTGCGCGCTCAGGTCGAAGAGGCCGCCCCGGGCGCGTAGGTGAGCGCCCGGTGAGCGCGTCGACGCTCACCCCTCTGGCAGAACCCCTGCCGCTCATAGTCGCCACCGGCTCGCGCTCGCACCCCGAGCGCGGACCGGTGACGGCCACGGCCGGCAGGCCGATTTCCCGTTCCCGCCCCCGAGCAGGGACGGCCCCCTGGCCCGAATCGGTGCCGACCCGATTGCACAACCCGACGAAGGAGTAGCCCTGATGAGCGACGAGAAGCAGCCGCGCAAGGGAGTGTGGACGCCCGACTTGCTCGCGGAAGGCCCGGACAAGCGCCGTGTGTTCATCGAGCAGCGCAGGCAGTACCTCGCCCCCCTGCTCGCGGAGTCGAAGGCCCTGCTCGCAGAGATCGAGGCCGACCTGATGGAGGCCGACAAGCTGCCCGGTGACCTGCCGTTTCAGGCGAAGCTGCGGGCAAAGCACACGGTCCGGCCGCTCGCGAAGGTCGTCGCGGACCTTGAGGACGTGATCGTTCAGCTCACCGCGTACAGCGCGCGGTACCGGCGCAGCTACGAGGAACTGCCTGAGAAGCGGGCCGAGAAGGAGGCCGAGCGGCAGCGCCTGAAGGAGCTGAAGGCGGGCGGCGCGCAGCGGCAGATCGACGCTCCCGAGCCGAAAGCGGAACCCGCTGCGGACACGAACCCGTTCTTCGCGCACCTCAACAAGGGCGCGTGATGCCGGGCAAGGACCCCGCGCGGTCGAAGCGCCTCACGTTCGAGCTGTGGTCGCCCCGGATCAACGGGGCGGCCACCCCTCGCGACCGGGTCGTCGTCCTCGTCGACGCGGCCCGGGCGCACCTTCCCGACGACGATCCGATGTGGGAGGCACTGGCCGACCAGCTCGGGAAGTACCTGAAGGAGAAGGGCTTCGGCTCGTAACTCTCCGCGTTCAAAATCAACGTTCAAATCAAGGAATCCGGCCGCTCCAGCTGTCGCCACACGCGCGCGTCACGCGCGCGCGTACGCGAGAGCGGCGGTTACGTCAAGTGAGGACGAAAAGATGACCGACGACGGTCGGGGCGCGGACGTCATCACGCTCCCCCAGCTCAATCTGTCGCCCCCCGGCAGCGCTCCCGATGACGGCGTTCCGCCCCCGCCGGAGGCCGGTGACCTGGCCCCGCCGCCCGACTTCTTCCTGCCGTTTTCGACCCCCGGAGACGACGACGATTCGAGCACCGTCGACCCCGACGACGTCGCCCCGCAGATGGTCGCCAACGCCTCAAGCGGAACCGGAACACCGGCCCGCGCCACGGCCTCGATGGCGATGGTCACGATGGCGGCCATCGCCGTCGCGGCACTGCGCGGCACCTGGTCGGTGGCGAACTACCTGAAGGCACGGCGCGAGCACCACGACGCCGTCGCCGACAAGGCGCGCGAGGCGGCCGACAAGCAGAAGGTCGCCAACGCGGCGGCCGGCGCGAAGAAGGGCGTGCAGTCCGGGCCCGAGTTCGGACGAGGCGCGACCGGCAAGGGCGGCGGCGGTCGCTCGGGCGGGTCCGGCACCAGCGGCGGCTCCGGGCGCGGCACCTTCGGCCAGCAGCAGAAGCCCTCACCGAAGAGTGGCAGCCGGGGCAGCACGACCAACGGCTCCACCGGGGCCGGCGGCCGCGGCTCGGGCTCGGGAACGGGGCCGAAGGGATCGAAGAACGGAACCGCCGGCAGCGGCTCACGCACCTCGGGGTCGGGGTCGGGGTCGCGCACATCCGGGCCGGGCTCATCGGGCAAGGGCTCGAAGGGCGCGGCCGGAAGCGGCACCGGTTCATCGGGCTCGGGATCGAGCAAGGGCTCACCGAGCGGGGCGAAGAAGTCCCCGGGCACGCTCGGGAAGCTCGCGACCGGGCGGCAGCAGCGGAAGAACGACGAAGCGAAGGCTCAGCGCCAGGCCGCGGCCGATCAGCGCAAGGCCGACCTCGCCGACCGCGCGGCCGCCCGAAAGGAAGCAGCAGCCGAGGCCGCCGACCGGCGCAAGCGCAGGGCCGAGAAGCGGAAGGCGAAGCGCGAGCGCGAGAAGGCCGGCGCCACCGACCCCAAGGCCACGAAGGACCCGAAAGAGACCGGCAAGGGCAAGCCTGACGAGAAGACCGACCCGACCAAGAAGCCCAAGGCCGGTGACGGCACCGAAGCGAAGGACGACACCGAGAAGGTCGACCTCACCAAGAAGCCCAAGGCCGGTGGCTCGAAGGGCGGGACGAAGAAGACGCCGAAGGCGCCCCGGAAGAAGAAGCCGCGCAGCTGGCGGCGGAAGCCGAAGGGGAGCACGACGGGACCGAAGACGCGTCGGCGGCGCAGGACGGACCGCAGCACGAGCGGCCCCGGGTCGATGCCCGGCGGTGACGGCGAGTGGCTGCGCCCCCCGCCCGGCTGGGACGTCACCTACAAGGTCGAGGTCGAGGTCATCCGGCCCGAGCCGCGGCGACGTCAGCCCGCCGGCATCACCACAGGTCGCAGGGAGCTGCCCGCCGGGTCATCCGGTCAGGTCACGCCCACCCGCTCCGTACCGAAAGAGAGCCCGATCGTCATGGGTACAGCCATTTCCGTCGGCGAGGTCGGCGACACCCAGTTCGTCGACGCCGAACTGACCGTGTACGACCTGATCGAGTCCGACGAAGAGATGGGCGAGCAGATCCTCCAGGGCGTCGATCACATGAACCTCGTTGCCGCGAAGTGTGAGGGCCTGAAGTCCGGGCTCGAAAACCTCTACGCGATGTGCATCGAGAAGAAGGTGCCCGGCGTCCTCGTGAAGTGGACCATCCGCCTCATGGAGCGGGCCGGGAGCGTCCAGGACAAGGCCGAGGCGCTGCGCGATTCCCTGCCGCGCGCGTCCGAGGCGATCCTGTCCGCGCGCGACACCGCCATCGAGGCCGACAAGCTGCGCGCCGACCGGGTCAAGGAAGCCGGGCACGTCGCCCCGGCTGAGCGTGAGTACCACGACCGAAGCGGAGCCTGACCATGAGCACCGAATCCGAAAGCGGCGGCGCGATCGAACCGACGAACGTCCAGAGCAGCGCGGAGGTCACCGCCTCCGGTGCGTCCGACCTGCCGGCCCCCGGCGACGGGATGGACGCTCCGGCCGATCTGCCTGCCGAACGCAGCGGCCGCATCGTCGACGTCATCGCCGACGCGATGACGTTCATGCTCGTCATCGCACGCCTTGGAATCGCGGCGGTGGCGATGCGGCTGCTCTCGCAGGCGGTGAAGGGCGCGTACTCCTACGTCGAGGACTGCGCCCAGACCGTCGACGGGCTCGCCGACGTCGCCGCGACGCTGGCCGTCGACGACTCGGTCACCTCCGCACACCACGACGCGGCAGCCACGATGCGCGAGTCCCTCGCACTCGCCGACGCGCTCGCCGCTGAGGCGGCGGAGATGTCGACCGAGTTCGACAACGCGGCCCGCGACCACGAGAGCGACTACGGCGACGTGAACGAGGCGATGCAGGCCGGCCCGTACGACGTCGCCGAACGCGAGTGGTACAGCAACCGCTGACCCCATCCATCCCGAAGGCGCCGGTCCCCACACGAGGGGCCGGCGCCTTCCGCATACCTGAAAGGAGTGCCGGCGATGCCGCTGCGCACGTACATCCAGACCACCCGCCGCGCCGGTTCGGCCGCGATCAGCGGCGTCGGCCGGCTCGCGACCCTCGCGGGCGGCAGCGCCATGACGGCCGGGCTGTTCACCGACGCCGGCACCCTGCCCGCGATCCTCACCACGATCGCGGCCGGGCTGGGCGGGGCGTTCCTCTCGCCCCGGTTCCAGCTCGCCCACCCGCTGAAGAAGCCGATCGTCTTCACGATCTACCTGGCGCCGCACACCCTGCTCGTCTCCAACCTCGTCACCGAGCTGGTGTGGGACGCGACCGAGGGCCGCCTGGTCCAGGGCGGCGTCGCCGTGCTGTGGACGGCCGGAGTGTGGTGGCTGCGCCCCGGGCAGCTCGCCAAGCGGGTCGCGAAGTGGCCCGAGCCCGTCGTCGAGACCGACGACACCGAGGGCGACCAGGACGCCACCGGCGCTGAGGTCGAGGTCGCCGTCGAACTCCCCGACGACCCGGCGGGCCGCTGGTGGGCCCTGAACGCGGCGAAGAAGGACGGCGTCGCTGAGGGCACGCGTGTGATCGCCGTGCGGGCGATCGAGGACCGCCGCCGCGTCGCCGTCGCACTCGCCGCGATCGAGAAGGGCGAGCCCGTCCCCGACATCAAGATCAAGCGCCTGTCGGCCCTGATGAACGTGCCCGAGCAGCTGCTCGAAATCGAACCGATCCCCGGGCACGGCGCCGGAGTCGCGATGCTGCTGATCGGCCCCAAGCCCGAGGCGGTCCCCGCGGCTGACGAGGACGTGTGGACGGAGATCGGCCGGTCCGCGCTGCCCGGTGTGACCCTCACCGAGATCAACGAATACGACATGTCGAAGGAGCTCAACCCGTGACCCCGGCCGCCCTCGCGAAGAAGCACGTCGACGAGAAGAAGGAGGTGATGCGCGAGTACATGCTGCGCACCCGGCCGGGCGGCGTGAAGGGCGCCGACCACAAAGCCCTGTGCGACCTCCTGGACGTCGACGACCCCTCACGCGTGATCTTCGAGCAGGGCAGCGGCCGCGAGGCCGTCGTCCGGGTCTTTCCCGTGAACCCGCTCGCGAAGATGCGGGCGATCACCCTCGAAGACCTTCAGATGGATGAGGACGGCTGCATCCACATCGGCTCGTATTACGACGGCGAGCCGCTGCGGATGCGGGTGCACGACCCCGAGACCGGCAACGCGCAGCGCATCATCATCTTCGGCACGACCGGCGCCGGTAAGAGCCGTGCCCTTCAGGCGTTCCTCGCCGCGTGCAAGCGCAACGGGATCGTCGTGCACCTCTCCGACCTCAAGGGCGGCCAGTCCGTACCCGAGGCGAGGGGCAACGTCGCCACGCACGTGCGGACGATGAAAGAGACGATGGGCCTGCTGCGGGCCGCCGTTGCGAAGGCCGAAGCTCGGTTCAACCGGTACGCCGACATGGGCCGCTCGGGCTTCCTGATCAACAACCCGGACCCGCTCGAATACGTCGTCATCGACGAAGCCAACCGCCTGCTGGAGAAGGGCAGTCCCTTCCGGGCGGAAGCGGCCAAGCTGATCAAGGAGATCGGCCGGACCGGGCGCAGCGTCGGTATCGGCATCGTGCTCGCGGCGCAGGCCGGCCACCTTGACGAGCTCGGTGGCAGCGACACCCTGCGAGCCATGCTGAAGGAAGGCGAAGTCATCCTCCTCAGGTGGAGCTCGCAGATGATGGCCTCGCTCGTGGGCGACGGCCTTCTGCCGACCGGCGAGAACCTCCAGCCCATCCCGAAGATCATCGGTCGCACCCGTCGCATCCAGCGATGGGGAACGCCCGTCGACCGCAGCAAGGAGAAGCCGAACAGCCAGGGCATGTGCTACCACCTGACGTCAGCCCGGCCGACGTCGATGGCGCGCTTCTTCCTGGTCGGCTCCCTCTCACCGCACGAGGGGTACGACCCGGTGATCCGGCAGCTCTACGGCTCCGCACCGCCTCCCGGTGAACCCCTGAAACTGATCTTCCCGCCGCCCAAGGACGGCAAGGGAGGCCAGGCGGCAGAGGACGGCGACGACCTGGAGTACGGCGAGGGCGACGAAGTCGAGTCCGAGTCTCTGCCGCCGATGCCCAGGACGCTCAAGGAGCGAATCATCTCGGCACTGGAGTCCGGCCCCATGTCCGAGGCAGACCTTCGCGCGGCCCTCGATGAGGACGGCGGGAAGGAAGCCAAGCTCGGCTCCGTGCGCACCACGATCAGCACCCTGCGAGGCGAAGACAAGATCGCCCCCAGGGACGCATCCGGCCTGATCAGCCTCGTCATGTGATCACCGGCGCCCCGAGAACGAACCCAGGGCGCCCTCACTGCCCCACCCGCTGCGCCCTCCCCGCCGCCCCGGCCGGGAGGGCGCTCCCGCATCGGCGTCATCTACGCCGACCTTCCCGAAGGAGTTCCCCACCGTGGCGCTGACCGTCTCCCTGGTCGTCCTCGCCGGAATCGCCGTGCTGATCCTGCTCCGCACCGGCTACCTACGTATCTGGCCCGCACTCGCCGCCGTCCTGTTCGGCTTCACCCTCGCCTCCACCGGCATCGCCCCCGCCGTCACCAGCTTCATCAGCAGCATCGCCGGAATGCTCAGCAGCATCGGCTGAACCGCCCCGCCCCCGCCCCCTGCGCCCTCCCCGCCATCACGGCCGGGAGGGCGCCCCGCATCTGCCCGGATGGAGAACACCGTGGACGCCGACCGCATCACCCGCCCGATGACCGACGCCGAAGCCAAGGCCGAAGCCCAGCGGATCATCGAAGAGAACTTCCGCCCCGAGGTGCCCGTCGTGCGGCACATCCCGACGTCGTTCCGCGACGACACCCCGCTGCCCCCCTACGGCGACGCCCCGCCCGTCCATCAGGACGACAAGCGGATCGTGCCCGCCTGGGCGGCCGGGATCGCCGTCGCGAGCATCGGCGTGGGCGCCGGCGTCACCGGCATCGGCTGCGGGGCCTGGCTGGTCCTCCAGGGCCTGGCCTCCGTCACGCTCTACGGCGTCCTCATGGTGACTCTCCCCTTCGCGGGCGTCGCGATGGTCGCCACCGCGATCGGCGGCGCGATCAACAAGGCCCGCAACGCGGTCACCAAGAACGTGTACGAGGGCCCGGTCACCCAGAACACGCAGATCAACAACACCAGCAACCAGCGCGGGATGTTCTCCCGCACCCGCAACGACGTCCACTGAACTCCGGACGCTCTGCCTCGCATCCGACACCCCGCCGCATGGGCCGGGCTTCGGGTGCGGGACAGGCCATCCGGCCCTGCGGCCAGTCGCAGCCGATCCCGTCGCGGCCGTGGTCATCGCCCCGGCCCCCGGGGGCTGCCCGCCGCCCCGCAGCCGATGCCCCCAGGCCCGCCGCTCACCGCGTGGCCCACTCGCACTTCTCCGTGCCCACCCACCGACACCCTTGGAGTCGCCCCGTGCAGTCCAACGACCACACCCACGGCCAGAACCGCCAGGAGCTCACCTACCTCCCCGTGCCCTTCCCGAAGGCACCGCCCAAGGAGCCGCGGTTCGCCGCGCTGCGCGCCTGGTGGGACACCGCGTGGGAAGAGGACGGCGTCCTGCACAACATGTGGGAAGACGTACTCAGCGCCCCCGACGCCGGACTCCGGCACATGGCCCCCTGGATCCGCGCCGTCCTGATGGTGGCCGGAGTCTCCTTCGCCGTGCTGATGGCCCAGGCCGCAGGCGAAGTCGTCCTCGAGGCGCTGCACCAACTGCTCACCGCCGTGCCCAAGGTGCAGATCGGCGTCGACACCTCCAACGGCGTGGCCGCCGTCGTCGACCAGCCGGTGCGCACGTACATCGCGCAGCACGCCGCCGGCCTCCCGGTCGAAGGCTCCACCGTCTACACGCTGTGGCTGCTCACCGGCATCGTCGGCCTGGTCCTCGGCTACCTCTCCCGGAACAACGGCGTACGAGCACTGTGGGCGGCACACGGCGCGGCAACGGTCTGGATGGTCTGGACGACCACCCCGGACGCCAGCCGCCCCGTCGCGGTCGGACTCAGCGTCCTCGCCTGGACGTTCCTCTCCGCGTTCGCGATGCGCGGCTTGACCCTGCGCCGCCGCGTCGTCGCCGGGCGCCCGGCCAAGGTCTCCGTACGGCCCGAGAACCACGTCCACGTCTACGTGCCCGCTCCGGCCGAGCCCGTCGACCAGCCCTCGCACGGCAACTGCCCCTTCCAGGACTGACCTCCGGACGCTCCGCCTGGTCCTCGCTCACCGCCCCGGCGCGGTGAGCGAGGACCGGACAGGCCGTCCGGCCGCGCACCACCACACCGCTCCAGTCCTCCCGCCGATCCGCAAGGAGATCCGCCATGGCGCACAACACCCAGACCCCGCAGCCGGTGCAGGGCTGGTTCATACCCGCGCAGCCCACCGCCCCGGCCAAGAAGAAGATGCCGCTCCTGCTGCGCCTGGTGCTGGCCGCCGCGGCCGTCCTCGCGGTCGTGCTCGGCTCCCACACCAACGCGGACGACCAGAGCACCACCCCGCCCCAGACCCCCGCGGCCACCACCGCGCCGACCACGGCCGACACCAACACGCCGTAGCGCGCATCACCGCACAGCACCACGCGCCCGCCGGACAGCCCATCGCCGGTGGGGCGCCGCCGTCCCTGCCACCGACCCGCTGGAGGAACAACCGTGCTCATTCCCCGACCGCGCCGCCGCATCGGCCGGCCCCGCCCGCAGCGCCCCGGCCCCCGCTACCCGCACCGCCCCGACCGGCTGCCCGGCGCCTGGAACAGGTGATGACGCGCCCCCGGAAGAAGCGGCCTCCCCGCGAGGTGAAGCGCGTGCCACGCAGCGACGCGCTCCTGCCGGAGTATGACCGCGGCGCTGTCCCCGAGGGCTTGGCCACCAGACGCCAGCTGAGGGACATGGGCCTCAGCCCGGGAGGCAACAAGGGACCAGTCGCGATCCTGCGCTGCAAGTGGTGCTCCTACCGGCCGCAGTGGTCGTGCATCCACCCCACCCGCGGCTTCCTGCTCCGCGTCGACCTGGCGAAGCCCAAGCGCATTCCGACGCTCGCTCAGGAATGGGCCTTGGACCGGGCGATGGCAGCAAGGTCCACCTGCCCCGAATGCAGCCGCCGGTACTGGTTCTGTCTCCCGCTGCGCACTCAGGGCTGCTGCGACCCCTGCGCCAGAGGCTTCGAGCCCAGTCCCGACACCTACTTCGCTTCCACGGCCCCGGTCATCCACCGGCTCGCCGCCTGATCAACGAACCTCTCGAAGGAGAGTCACCGTGGCTCTGTTCACCCGCGCTGCCCCCGCCCTCGCGCCCGAGACCTGGACGCCGGAGGGCACGCTCGTCTCCCAGCGCTACCGGGCGCTGGAGGGTGCGACCGTCCTCGTCTACACCTCCGACACCGACCAGGGCACCCCGCGCTACGCCGCCGCCTGCCTGGGCTGCACCCACCGCAGGGAGCGCAACGCCTCCGGCAACGTGATGACGGAGGCGGAGGCCGCCCAGGCCGCCAACGCGCACGCCGCCGCCTGCCGAGCGGTGCCGCGCGGTATCCCCGCCCGACCCGACGACACCCAGGCCGCGAAGATGATCCGCACCCGGCTGTGGGCCCGCCGCTACGGCACGGCCCCGCACCAGGTGCGCCTGTCCGACTTCACCGGGCTCCGCGTCGACCTCCAGCGCCCCACCGACTGGATCATGGCCCTGCTGAGCGACATCGCGCAGGCCGACCCCGGCTTCCTCGCCGCGACCTCCGCCAGCTCCGGGCAGGGGACCCGCTTCACCGTCCAGCCCTTCGACGGTCCCTGACGTCGTGCGCGCCCGAACCGCCGCGCTGGTAGCGGCCGCCGTGCCCGTCACGGTCATCGCGGCCGCCGCCGTCCTCGAGGCCGGCCACTGGCAGCTGCACTCCGACCGGCACCGCATCGAGCTGACGCCCCGACCCCGCCGCTCCTGCCCCGACTGTCAGGGCGCGGGCGGCTGGTGGGTCGGCGGCGCGAACCCGGAGATGGAGGCGTGCGGCTGCTGGTCCGACCGGCGCGAGCTCCGCATCCGGCTCCTGCCGCTGCCCGCAACCCCCGACGAACCACCGTTCTGACCACCCGCGGCGGGCCGCGCGGCCCGCCCGGCAACAACAAGGAGAAGCACCGCCCATGACCTCCACGGTCACCGCTCCCAGCATCGACAAGAACATGGACGCCGCCTGCGCCTCCGTCGTCAACGAGATCAGCAGGACGGACGGAAAGTCGTCCTTACTGCTTGCCTTCAACGGCGCAGTCCTGGCGGGCCTCGCGTCCGTCGCCGACAAGGACCTGCCCCTGCCGACCAAGGTGTTCGGCGCGGCGGCCGTCCTCGCCCTGGGCGCAGCCGCCGTGCTGCTGCTCCTGGTCGTCCGGCCCCGGCTCAGCGGCGCAGACCGGGCCTCCTTCCCGTACTGGGCGCAGCTCGACGAAGACGCGATCCGCGACTGCATGCAGGGCGACCCCCGCGCCGCCCGCATCCGGGTCCTGTCCTCGCTCGCAGTCCGCAAGTTCGTCCACCTGCGCCGCGCGGTCGACCTCAGCCTTGCCGCTCTGGCTCTGCTCGCGCTGGCCGCCGCCGGCACCGCGCTGTGACGGCGACCCCGGGGCCCACGCCCCGCACGCGCATCGACCGCGTCCGCGCCTCCGCCGGAATCGTCCAGCTCGCCCTCCAGCAGATCGAGGACGAACTGCGCGGCGAGATCGGCGGCCAAGAGCTCGCGGAGATCCTGCGCGAACTCCACCACGAGGACCACCGCCAGGACGGCGTCTTCGGCTCCCTCGCGCAGCTGCTCACCACCGCCGCACAGGCCGCCGGACGGATCGAGCCGGACCGCGACGGCGAGATGTCGTGCCCGCTGCACGAGGCCGCCGCGCTCATCACCGACAACGCCGGTCTGCAGACCTACTACGCCACCCGTGCTCTTGACCCGCAGGGAGAAACTGAATGAAGTCCTTCCACCTGGACAACGCGCTGCCCGTCGACACGACCATCCCCGACCCGTCGCTGGTGGTATTGATCGGCGCCGCCGGGTCGGGCAAGTCGACGTGGGCGAGCACCTGGCCCGCCACGCAGGTCCTGGAGCTCGACAGGTTCAGGGCCCTGGTCAGCGACGACTCGGGATGCCAGGAATCAACAGATGACGCCGTGTTCGCGCTCCAGGCCGTCCTGGAGGCCCGTCTCGCCCGCCGGAAGATGGCGGTCATCGACGCCACGAACTGCGAGCAGGCTGTACGCACCAACCTGATCGCGACTGCCCGCCGCCACGGCGTGCCCACGGTCGCGCTGGTCATCCCCACCCCGGCCTCCGTGTGCGTCGAACGACAGGAAGGCCGGCCAGCGAACCGGCGCGTGCCCGAGCCGGTCGTCCTCGCGCAGCACGCCGCCATGGTCGACGCATGGCCCGGCCTGCCCGGCGAGGGCTTCGACCACGTCGTCGTCGCGGAGAACATCTACCGCCTTCAGCCGCTGCTCCAGCGGCTCAGTGACGCCCGGCGGGCGGATCTCGGCTGGGACGGCGGCGAGGGCCTGGGTGACCTGCTCCTGGTGCGACGCTACTTCGGCCCCGAGATCCTGCCGATGTGGCGCTGGCGCGACGCCTCGGTCCTCGCCGGTGGCGACCGCGTCGCGGAGATCCGACTTGGAGCGGACCACATCGTCCTTGCCCTGCGAACCGACGTCGACGGCGCGGGCGATGTCGGGTTCGAGGTCCTGGTGGGCTGCGCGGCCGACGACGAATGCGAGGGCCAGGCGTGGGCGCCGGTCTACAACGTGACTGATCTCCTGCGCGCCCTGACCGGCGAGCTGATGCACGACCCGGACGTGCGCTGCACCGTCCACGGTCCGCACGAGGACGACGACCAGGAGGACGACCCCGAGGGCCGCGCCGACCTGGAGGCGCAGTACGCGGACGCGGTCAGCGCGTGAACTTCGATCTGTAGCTCTGCCCCGGGACAGCCGCTCTGCTTGACCGGCTTCGACGGCTGTCCCGGGCCCATCCATCCCGTACGAGACGAGACGGAGAACCCAAGTATGTCGTCCTTCCTGCGCGTTCAGAGCCGGATCGGCCAGCGCACCCTCTTGCTGACCACCGCCGCCGTGCCGTTGACCGGCTGGGCGGTCCATGCGGTCGCGCTGCACAAGCAGCTCGCTGCGACGAAGCGCGACCCTCTGACCGGCCTGCTGCGCCGCGATGCTTACACCGCCCGCGCCCGCCGGCTCCTGGCCCGCCACGGCGACGACACGGCCCTGGTCCTGGTCGACGCCGACCACTTCAAGGCCGTGAACGACACCATGGGCCACCCGGCAGGCGACGCCGTCCTCACGGCCTTCGGCGCCCGGCTCACCGCGTGGGCAGGCCCGCGCGCAGCCGTGGGCAGGCTCGGAGGCGATGAGTTCGCAGTCGTCCTGGAGCTGCCCGCCGCGCGCCTGGAGCAGCGCCTCGCGCAGCTGGTCCGGATGCTGCACACGCCGGTCGTCCTGGACGACGGCCGCACCGTCGACGTCGCCGCCTCGGTCGGCGCCGCGACCCCGGCCGGGGTCGGCTCCCGCGACCTGACCGCGTTGCAAAGGGCAGCCGACGCCGCTCTGTACGACGGCAAGCACTCCGGCCGCGCGACCGTCGCCACCGCCGCTCACGTCGCGGTGCCGTCCGTCAACGGACGCCGGGCCGGCCGTCCGGGCACGGCCGTGTGGGGGCGAGCCGCATGAGCATCGCGACCCTGCCCGGAGGCGACTGGATCCGAGGCATCAGCATCAGGCAGCCGTACGCGGCCTGCATCCTCGCCGGTGCCAAAACCATTGAGAACCGGCCCGGCCGGTGGCGGACCGGCTGGGTGCTGCTGCACACGAGCAAGACCGTCGACCAGCCCGCCCTGCGCATCCCGCTGATCGGCCGCACGATCCGCGGCCGCGAGCTGGTCACGGGCGCGGTGGTCGGCATCGCCCGGATCACCGACTGCCACCAGGACCCCGAAGGAAAGCCGCTCTGCTCGGAGTGGGCGCACCCGGGAGCCTGGCACCTGGTCCTCGAGGACGTCCAGGAGCTGCCGCTGCCGGTCCCCGCACGCGGGCAAGTCGTGCCCTGGAAGCCGTCGCCGGACCTGCTGGGCCGCGTGTTCCAGCAGCTTCCCGACTTCCGGCCGTGACCGGCAGGGGACGCAAGAAGGAGAAGCCGCCGTTCGAGCCGGGCCTGATCCCGGCTCCCGGTCAACTTCTCGTCTGGCGCGACGGCCAGCACTTCGACCGCTGGCAGGACCTCCCCTGCGCGCTGTGCGGCCAGCCCACGCCCATGCGCTCCCACTCCGGTGAGCCCGTGCACAAGGCATGCGCGGAGGACTGGATCACCGCCAACCCCGTTGAGGCCCGCCTCGGGCGGTTCGCCTCCGACCTCACGCCGAAGCCCAAGTCCAAGTCCAAGGGCCAAGGCGACCACTCCTGACCTCCACCTGGAGGGCCTCCATGAGCAGCACCGACCGCGACGTCGACCACGCTCTTGCCTACCCCGAGCCGCCGGCCTCGCCGCTCTGGCACCGCCACGGCGCGAAGGCCCGCCCGCTCACCGACGCCCAGAAGCGACGCAACCGCGAGCTCCTGGACATCGCCCAGCGCACCACCCGACCCCGCTCCCCTCGCCCCACCGAGACCCTGGCGGAGGCCCACTCATGACCACCAAGCACTGCACCGTCGACGGCTGGGTCGACGCGCCACCCGCCCCTGGCCCGCGCGGTACCGCCACCTTCGACTTGGTCGTCCGACCCGACGACCCGGACAGCGTCGCCAAGGACGCCCCCGACACGATCGTGTCCTGCACCAGCAAGGCCGCCCGGATCACCCACGAGTTGCTGAACGGCATACAGCCCAGCGACCTGGTCCGCGTCACCGGCACTCTGGTCCAGCCCTCGTCGCCCGGCGAGCCCGCCCGGCTCACCGTCGACGCCCTGGAGGTCCTGGACACTGCGCTGGTCCCGATCCTGCGGGACATGGTGATGGACCGCTATGGCGACTACTGCGTCGTTTTCAACGCCGACAGCGACGCCGTGCCCGTTTTCACCGCGCTCGGGCAGTGGGTCGGCGAGGCGGACAACCCCGACGCCATCGCCACCCTCATCGACATCCACGAGCGCGTGAACGGCGGCGACGCCTGATGACCACCACCAGCACGCCGTCCCGGACCGTCCTTGAGCGATTCCCCGCCGGAAGCCCCCGCGGCTCCTGGCCGGCCGAAGAGTACGCCGCCGCCCAGCGCACCCAAGGCCACCCGGACGCCCGGGTCGTGATGGACCTGCCCACCGATCAGTTCCTCGTGGTCACCGACACCACCACCCACTAGCCCACCCAGCCGAGAGGTGCACATGACCGAGACCATCCGCTACACCGCCGACGTGGTGGCCCTGACGCCCGACGGCAATGTCCTGCTGATCGAGCGCGACTGGCCGCCGTACGAGGGTGCATGGGCCCTGCCCGGTGGCCATGTCGACTCGGGAGAGTCGAGCCGCGAGGCTGCCGCCCGGGAGCTCGCTGAGGAAACCGGCGTCCACGTCACCGCCGACGACCTGCGCGAGATCGGCACCTGGGACCAACCCGGCCGCGACCCGCGAGGCAGGTACAGCACCGACGCCTACCTCGCCGTCATTCCCGTCGGCACTCCGATCGCCGCCGGGGACGACGCCCGCACCGCCCGCTGGTGGCCCCTGGACAACCTGCCGGGGCAGCTGGCGTTCGACCACGCCGACATCCTCCGCGCGGCCACGGCCCCCACCCCCTGAGACACCACCCCGACGCAGGAGCGCCGCCCAGACCTTCCCGGCCGGGGCGGCGCTCCTGCGTCTACCGCCGGCGACGGACTCGCCACCCCTCCGGACCACCCCACCCGCGAACAGGAGCCCACCCGATGAAGCGCCCCTCTTTCCGTCGCTGCGGCCACGCCCCCGGCGCCCTCTCCACCGAGGACCAGGCCGTCGTCGACCAGTTCCGCGCGATGCTCACCGCCCTGCGCAACCCGCAGCCCTGGACATCCGGCGGCGCCCAGGACATCGCCGTGCGGATCGGCCCGTTCGTGGAAC
Organism: Streptomyces viridochromogenes; assembly: GCF_001270495.1. Lineage (GTDB taxonomy): Bacteria > Actinomycetota > Actinomycetes > Streptomycetales > Streptomycetaceae > Streptomyces > Streptomyces viridochromogenes_A. The sequence continues at coordinate 27,443 of NZ_LGUR01000220.1, read as the reverse complement.
GCGCCCACACCCGGCCCGGCGACGACCACGGCCCCGACATGATCGCCGTCGCCCTGGTCCACCCCGACACCCCGCACGCCGCGGCCTACCTCCACGGCCGCCAGCTCGGTTACACCGAACGCGGCTGGCTGCGCTGCGAGACCACCGCGATCCTCGGCTTCTGGCAGCCGGGCTACGCGATGCTCACCCACGCCGCCGCGAACCTGCCCCTGCCCGATGACCTCGGCATGGAACCCGCGCACTACGCCCTCTACCTCGAGGCGCGTAGGCGCGATGACGCCAGCGCGGGCTACACCCTGCTGCGCTTGGGCCCGTACACCCAGACCCGGCATGCCCAGCAGGACTACGACCGGCTCACTGCCGCCCTGGACGGACGGGAGACCACCGTCGTCCCTGGGCACCGCATCTCCGCGCGGTACGCGCCGTTCGACGTCAGCGACCACCAGTTGTTCGCCGACCCCTACGAGGCCGACGCCGTGGAGCTCCTGGCCCACGCCCTCGCGGGGGTGAGCGCGTGACCACAAAGGCCTTATCCGAGATCGAGACCACTGACGAAGGCGCGCCTGCGAGCTGGGCGGCCTGATGCGGGTCACCGCACGAAAGAGGCCCGTGCCTCGCCATGATCTGTGGCGAGGCACGGGCCTTTTTGCGTTTCAGGCTCAACACGTCTACGACCGTCACCCTCGTGCCAGTTGGCGGTCACCGTGATGTTGGGTAGCGATTTGTGACGTGGTGCCGGTCACCGTGTCGGGGGAGACATGGCAGCATCTTGCGGAACGTAGCCACTGCACGAGGAGAGAGCCGCGCCGTGCTCATCGCCAACATCAGCCCCCGAAGTATGGGCAAGACGACCGACACCGGCATGATGGGACACGCATTCCACGAGGCTGGATACCGTGTGCAGCTGTGGGACGCGGACGAGTCTGAGCACCTCACTCAGTGGTCCGAGCTCGCGGACTTCCCCTTCCCTGTGAAGCACAACGCCTCCGCCAAGTTCGCTGAGGAGTACACGCCGCTCGGAGAAGCCGGGATCGACATCGTCGATGTCGGTCACACCGAGAACCACCCGCACATCGCAGACAGCGTGCTCAAGGTGGCCGACCTGGTCCTCATCCACATGGAACCGTCGATGGCCGACTACCAGCGCGTCCATCAGCCCCGCACTTCCACACCAGTCAAGACCATGGTCGGCCGCTCCGCGTTCGACAGGCCCTCACGCACGGCCCCGCCGATGTGGGTACTCCTCAACCGCGTACGCCCCAATGTCCGGAGCGAGAAGGAGATCCGGGACCTGCTCACCGAAGCTGAATACAACGTGCTCACGGTGAAGATCCCGGTCCTGGACGACATCAAGCAAGCCACAGGCTTCCCGGTGGAACGCGCGGCCCGAGGGCCGTTCGGTGAGCTCATCACCGAGCTGCAGGAGCGGGGGCTGATCAAGAGTGCCTAAGCGTCGTGACTTCCGAGCGGCGGCCAACAAGGGAGCCCAGCAGCCTCCCGCCACCAGCGCGAATCCCACATCGGACAGCGTGGCTGTGCCTGAACGCCCCGCCGAACCTCCGCAGATGCGCGCTCAGCCGTTCACGATGGAGCACTGGGGACTGACCCTCCCCGACGTGGACGCTACGCCGGAAACCGCGAACGGACCGCTCGACGAGCACGAACAGCGTCTCCTTGCCGAGGCTCACCGCGCCGTCGACAACGCCCGCACAGCCCGCTGGATGCTCGGCTTCTCCCTGGAAGTGGTTCGAAGGCGCCGCCTGTACCGCGGCGACGGCACCCGCACCTGGGAGCAGTACCTGCAGCAGGAGCACGATGGTCTTTCGACCAGCGAGGCGGATCGTCTCCAGAAGACTTGGCGTCTGGCACAGACCGTGCAGAAGGAACTCGGCCGGCCCCTGCCCGACAGCCACCTGCGAAAGCTGCAGCCGTACGCGGAGCGCACCAGCGACCAAGAAGCCGCGCGCGCCTACGCCGAGCTGTACTGGGCCCACCAGAAAGGCGGCGTCCGGCTTGTCGCCAACCAGGTCCAGCAGCGAGTGAAGAAGGCGGTGGCAGCCGCCAAGGGCGTGTCCGATCCGGTAGAGCGCAGCCAGGCCGTCAGCGCCGCCTGGACGACCGCACCCGAAGCGGTGATGCCCACGCAACGTGTCGAAGCGGAGCGCGGGCAGAGCGGCACGCCCAGCCGGAGCTCGGACCCCGTAGACGGCGCACTAGAGCTGCTGAATGTGGCGCGACAGGCAATCGAGAACGCCACGGAGGACAAGGCCGCACGTAAGGCCCGTAGCAGCGAAGAAGCCCAGCGGCAGCAGGACGCCATCCGCCGCATCGGCCGCATCCTCAGCAAGGTAAAGGTCGACGCCGACGCCATCCCTGATGTCAACGTCGACGCTGGCGCCGTCGACGAGGACGGCATCGTCGATGCAGAGCTGGTTGAGGGCTGACCCCTGCTGTTGAGCGGGACTTCCCCAATTGGGGAAGTCCCGCGATTTTTGGCGGCACTGCTCCGGGCGGTCAGCGTGAGGCGACACCCTTGAAGCCCGGACCGAGCCCGCGCCGCTTGCCGTGTGACGCGGCGCCGGGCCGTGCGGTGAGGGCCGCGACCACCGCCTGGGCAGTCTGCGGGGTGAGGCCGGCGCTCACCTGCCCGGAGGCCAGGACCCGTGCGTATGCGCCCGTGCCGTGGGTGCGGAGAGCGTCGGCGAGCGCGGCCGCCGCGGTCTCCGCCGGCCCGGCCCCCCAACCGCCCTCGTCCCCCTGCTGCGCCTGTCGGGGGAAGGTGTCGCGTCGGCTGAGGAGCACGGCCAGGGCCTGTGCCTCGGATGCGTCCAGCGTGACCGTGATCAGCGCGGCCCCGAGCTGGTGGACGCGGTTCCGGGTCAAGCCGTGAGCGGCGAGTGCCTGGCGCAGCGCCGCGCTCGTTCCGGCCGCAGCGCTGCCGCCGACGGACTCGCTCGCCCCGGCTCCGGCCTGTTCGGCGCGCTCGACGACGGCGGCCGCGGCGATCGGCACGACGGAGAGGATCTCTGCGCACTCCGGATCGAGCTGGGCGAGCGCACCGGCCAGGACCTCGAGGGCGGCGGCCACGTCCTCCACCGCGTCCGCGCTCCAGCGCAACGGGTCGGCGGCGTCGGCCAGCGTGCACGCCGCGACGACGGCCTCCTCCGCCAACGCCTCGACCCTGCCCGGCCCGGTAGTCAGCTTCATGTCCCGCCCAACGAGATGTGACCGCGCAAGGTCGTGCGCGCTGATCACATGATGACGTCCGCGATCTCCTCCATCGGCTCGTGTGGTCGTGGCGCAGTATTCGCACGGCACGGTCAGCTCTCGTAGAGAGCGCGCATGGCGTCCCAGAACTGCTGGGGCCGGGTGGCCTCGCAGATGGAGCATCGGCGCCCTGTGATCCAGTTACGGGCCGGGTGGTCCTGCTGGGCGGAGCGCTGGGTGTGGCCGTACTCGATCCGGAGCGGTCGGCGGCAGAGCGGGCAGAGGTCGTCGTGAACGAGGTTCGGGTTCATGGGCGGCAGGGTGCACACGTCGGTGGCTTACCGTCTTGGGCTGGTTGGGCGGCCCGCCTGACGGGCGCTCCGGTAAAGACTTGGTGATGCCCTCCCGCCCGGCGGGAAGGACCCCGGATCGCGCTTCTGTGCAGGTCAACACCGGGGTTCCATGTGGCGATGATCAGCATGTCGCCAGTTCGCCCGGGGACCGGGTGGCGCTACCTGTTCCGTGGCGTGATGGTCGGCGACGGCCACCGCCGGGCGGGCACGCCACTACGCGCCGCCCAGGACGAAGCCGGTGTTCCACCCGGCGTGTGGAAGGGCCGGGGGCTGGCCGCGCTCGGCCTGACGGCTGGGGACGTGGTGACCGAGCGGCAGGCCGAACTCCTCCTGGGGGAGGGCCGGCACCCGGACGCCGACCGGATCGAGCGCGAGCTCCTGGCGCAGGGCAGGAGCCCGGCGCAGGCGCGGCGGGCGACCGTGCTGGGCAGGCCCATCGAGCACAACCGCTCACCGAAGACCGACAAGGCCAAGGAGCGCACGCCCTGGCTGGCCTTCGACCTGACGTTCCGGCCCCCGCCGACGGCACACATCGCGTGGGCCCTGATGGACGACCGGCACCGCCTGGTGCTGGAGCTGTGCGACGACATCGCCCGCGACAAGACGCTGGCGTGGCTGGAGGAGTCGGTCGCGGAGATCCGCTGGAAGGCCGGCGGCAAGCAGCGGGCCCGGGTCAAGGACGGGCTGATCGTCGCGGTCTTCCGGCACTACGAGTCCAGGGCCACGGAATCGAGGCCGCTGCTCCACGCGCACGCGGTCGTGTCGATCCGCGCCCGGCGGCCACACGACGGGAAGTGGGGCAACCTGTCGGCGGACTCGCTGATGGCCCACATCGTCGCGGCCGACACCCTCTACACCCTGTACTTCATGGAGGAGCTGTCCGCCCGGCTCGGGTGGGCGTGGGAGCCGCGCGAGGTGACGCCCGGCCGCCGGCCCGTCATGGACATCGCCGGGATCGACCGGCGGCTCATCGACTGGCAGTCGACCCGCCGCCAGCAGATCGAGGACGCGCTGCCCGTCCTCACCGCCAAGTACGAGGAACGGCAGGGACACGCGCCGGGGGAGCGGGCCGCCTACGCGCTGGCCTGCCAGGCCGCCGACCAGACCCGCCCGCCCAAGCGCACCGAGCTGCTGTCGCTGACCGAGCTGCGTAAGCGATGGCGCGCCTCGGCGATCCGGGCGTTCGGCGCCTGCACCGTCTACCGGCTCGCACAGCGGGCGCGGGCGGCGGCCGCAGCGGTGTGGGCACGGGTGCGGCCGGTGGTCGACATCGCCCTGGCGGCCGTCGACGTCGTCGCCGTGGTGTACGTGATGCGCGGCGCGTTCAAGCGCCACCACCTGCTCGCCGAAGCCCGCCGCCACCTCTCCTACGTCCTGCGCGGCCGGCCCCACGAGCCGGGCCTGGACGAACAGATCGTGCAAACGGTCGTCGACGACTACACCCGCCCGGCGAGCCGGCGGATGATGACCGCCGACCTGCGCGCCCTGTACCCGCGCGACACCGAGGACCAGGCCGTGCTGCGCCCGCTGACCCGCAAGCGGACCGCCCCGCCTTACGAGCGGGCCCGCCTCGCCGCCGACGCCCTGGCCGCCCGGGTCCACGCGGTGCGCCGGGCAGAGCGCCTGGGCTCCCGTACCCGACCGCGCACCGTCGCCGTGCCCGCCGCCTCGAGGTCGCACCCGCGGCCGTTCCGCACCGGCCCGAAGAACGGTCGCCTCCTGGAGCCGGAGACCGGCGTCGACACGGTGGAACAGACGCGCCAGACCTTGGAAGCCGCCGCCGCGCAGGTGGCCGCCACGCTCCAGGACAGCCGGCGGGCGCGCGAAGTCGCCCACGGCCCCCGCCCGCAGCCCACCCCGGCGACGGCCCCGCCGCCGCACACCCAGCAACCCGGCACCCAGCACACGCCGGGCCGAACCACAGGAGGAGTCACGTGAACACCCCGGAAGAACGCCCCAACCCCGACGACGCACTCGCCCGCGCCCGTTCCGCCCGCGAGCAGATGGCCGCCGCGCTCACCGAGGACCAGGAGCCCGAGCCCGACGAGCCCCTGGGGTGGCAGCCGATCTGGAAGCGGCCCCGGAAGCCGAAGTCGAAGGCGGACAAGAAGAGGGAGCTGCGCAAGCAGCGGAAGCGGCTCCAGGAAGCCGGGAAGCGCCGGCTCGCCGCCGCACAGTCGCGTCGGCCCCGCTCCCGGCAGAGCCGGATCGGCAACGCGGCCGCGCGCCGTGATGCCCGCGCCCTGTCCCGGGTGCGGCACTCCAGTGCCTGGCTGTGGTGACGATGTCGGGCATCGTCCACCGAGTGGAGCCCACGATGTTCAGCATCCAGTGGCGATGCACGACATCGGGTGGACTCCACCCGATGGACTCCACTCAGTGGGCTCCACCGAGTGGACTCCACTCCGGTGCGCCGGATGACGATGGACGCCACCGTGGTACGCATCGCGATGTCGGCCACCGCACCCGGTGCACCGCGCCCGGCGATGCCCGGCACTCTCGCGCGCGCCCGGTGCGCCGCACGCGATGTCCCGCACCGCACCGGTGCGCTCACCGCCGACCGACCCCTTGACCAGGTGCGGCCGGAGGCGCGCGACCCCTTGACCAGCTCCGCTCCACCCCCTTGTCCAGGTCTGCTACCGAGGACGATTCCCCTTGACACAGCCCGTTCCGGCTGGCGATCAGGCCGTGGTCAAGGGGGCGTGTGATAGAGGAACCCGCCCGGCCGCGGCGCGCGCCCGGTGCGGTGCGGCGATGCGGTGGACCGCACCACGGTGGTGCGGTGGTGCGCCCGCGATGCGCGCCGCACCGCACCACCGCCGTCCCGGAGGTGCGGCTACGCGGTGGTGCGGTGCGCCGGGTGTGCCTCCATCGCCTGCCTCATCCCTGCGGCCTCCAGTTGGCGCAGGACGTCGGCGACGTCGCCGTGGTCCTCGGTGAGGATGTTCTCTGCGAAGCGGACGATGGTCTGGGCGATGCCCGGCGGGAAGGCCAGGCAGGCGCCGTCGCCGTGGCGCAGGACCTCCAGCAGCAGTCGCCCGAGCGCCGCGGCCAGGAAGGAGTGCGGGCACGGTTCACCGTCGCAGTCGTCCACGGCGGTGACGGGGATGAAGATGCGCGCGGCGACGTCCAGGAGCAGCTGGCGCAGCTCCGGTCCTGTGTCGTTGGCGACCGCGCCGGCGGTGTCGATGTCGCGGGCCTGCAACGCCCGGATGTAGGCGAACGCGCCGGCGACATCATCCGGGTGCATCGGGGTCAACGGCTCGGTGGTGGCGGTGGTGTTCTTCTTGGGCATGACGGCTCCGTAAGTTGTTGGCTGGCCCGGGAGGGCTGGATGTGACTGACGACGGCTTGCCGGTTGTGGCTTGCGAGGCGTGGCCGTCCGGTGGCTCAGGCGGTGGTCGGGCACTCGGTGGAGACGTTGCCGCGGACGTCAGCGAGGAACTGGGAGACCTGGTCGACCTCCTGCATGCACTCGATCAGGAACCCCGCCGCGATCCATGCGGTCTGCGCCCCACCGCCCGCCAGGCACCACCGCTTGAGGTACCGGCTCGCCACCGTCACCATCTGCCGCAGGGCGTACGCGGACTCGCAGTCGGCGTGTTCGTCGGGCACTGCGGTGATGTAGTCGGCCAGCAGCAGCTCGCCGAACTCGCCGATCAGCCGCGCGAGCTCCGACCCGTCGGAGTGGAATGCCGCGAGCGCGGCCTTGTCCTGCTCGCTGCCCTGGCCCCGCCAGACCAGCTCCACGTAATCGGCGGCTCGCGCGATCTGCTCCGGGGCGAGCTGGACCTTCGACGCAGTCGTCTCCATGACGCTTCCTCACTGTCGACGGGCCGCCGCGCTGATCGTGGCGGCCTCAGAAGCGATCTTCGGAGAGGTTGCCTGTGGATAGATTCCGCGCACCGACGGTGAGCGGACTCGCCCGGCCGACGCTCGCGTGGCCCCCTTGTCCGGCTCCGCTACCTGCGACATTCCGCCCATTCCGGTGAGGAGAAATCTCCGTCCCGGCACGCTGCGCGACACCCTGGGGAAAAGCCGCTGCCGCCCGGGGCCTGCCGCTGGGAGACTGCGGGGATGACCACGCAGCGGCTGCCGTTCCCGGTCCCGGACGAACGCGCCCACTACTTCGTCGACAGCTACGCCGACATGCACGACCTCGTTGAGGACCTGGTCGTGCCCGACGGTGTGCCCGAGGCCGCGGCGACCGTCCTGCATACGGCCCGCGAGCTGCTGCGCCAGTCGTACTACTGCTACGAGTTCTCCACCGTGGCGGTCATGCACTCCCTGATCGCGGTGGAGATCGTGCTGCGCGACCGGATCCCGGACGCGGGCAAGAAGCCGCTGCACCAGCTCATCAAGCAGGGCGCCGCCGACGGGATCCTGACGGCCCGGCAGGCGGAGTACCTCGACTACGGTCGGCAGATCCGCAACGGCATGGCGCACGGCCAGACCACTCACGCGGCGATGCCGCCGGCCATGGCGATCCCGATGGTGACGACCTCGTTCACGATCGTCTCCGAGCTCTGCGCCGCACCTGCCTGACGATCACGGATCGGTAACGGCGCTCAGTGGAGTGTCACACCGTCGACTTTCGCCACACCTCTAGCAAGTGACGGGGGAATTCCATCCGGGCCCCCGCGTCACCTGTGTGAGGAGCCTTGTCATGACGGACACCAGCAGCGCCCGGCAGCCCGAACCGGAGCCGCGCCCGACCTGGACAAGGGGTGCTGAACGCCCGCCGGGCGGCCCGGAATCCAGTGCCGTGAACGGTGCCGCGAACGATTCCAACGTCGTGCCCATCACCGCAGCTCACACCGCCCGACAAGGGGTCTCCCGGCACGCTGACACCTCTCTCCCTTCCCCTGAGACGTCAGCGAAGGGGAAGAAGTCCACTCCGGCCATGAAGGTGCGGGCCGATGCGCTGCGGATGCTGGGGTGCGTGCGGATAGCCACGGTCCGGCAGATGGCTCAGGTGATCACGAAGGAAGACGCCGACGGCCGGTCGTACGTGCGCAGGGCGATGAGGAAGCTGGCGGAGCTCGGGCTGGCGGAGACGAACGGCAAGGACGGCAAGCACCCGATCTGGAACCTGACCCCGGCGGGACAGAAGGCTCTGGCCGACGGCAACGAGCTGCCTCCCCGACCGAAGGCCGGCACCGGAGCGAAGGCGGTGAAGGCCGGGTTCGGTCCGCACGGCGTCGCGGTGACGGACATGATCCTGGCCTTCGGTGGTTGCAAGCACCTGACCGACTGGCAGGTGGAGGTCAACCACGCCATCAAGGAGACCGGCCTGAGCTTCAACACCGACGCCGTCCTCGCGCTGCCGACGAAGACCAGCGAGGTGCGCCTCTTCGAGCTCGACAACGGCACCATGTCCCAGGCCCGGCTCGCCAAGGAGGTCTGGGACTACGAGCGCTACGCCGGGCACCGCGTCTGGGAAGGCGCCCGCGGCACGATCGGCAACACGTTCCCGTTCTGGCAGCGCCACCGCTACACCCGCTCCCAGACCTTCCCGCGGCTGCACGTCGTCCTGGCGGGCAAGGAGGAGCACCTGCTCGACAACCGCCTCCAGGCGCTCGCCGACGACGTGAAGGGCATCGCCGTCGCCGTGTGGGTGAACACCCTGCCCCGGCTCCAGCGAGGCGAGCCCTGGTACGAGATCGGCGTCGACGACCCGGACCGGCGCCGCCGACGCTACCCCGAGCCAGCAGGCCGCTGACAGGGTCGGGCAAGCCGCCTCACAACGGTGGCTTGCCCGAGAGCTGGTCGCCCGGCTACGCCATAGCGGCGGCCACGGTCTCCAGGACGGCGCGCTGCTGCGGGTCGACGGGAACGTCGGCCTGGCGCAGCGAGCGAAGCGTGGTGCCTTCGGCGCACAGCCTGCACAGCCCGATCACCGGCATCGGACCGACACCGATCAGAGTGTGCGAGGAAGAGCTCTCGTAGACGGGCCGGTAGCAGCCGGGGCACAGCAGGCAGTCCTCGAGTTCGTCCGCCGGCGGCGCGTCCGGACCGAGCAGCGGCACGATCCGCAGAAGGTTCTCCCCGGCTTCGGCCCACAGCCCCATGGGCCGTTCCGCGCTCCGCTCGAAGACGACGTCGCCGTCCGGGTCCTCGGGGGTCCGGACCCGGGCCAGCGTGCCGACGCCTTCCTCGGGGTGGTCGGGCAGGAACGCCAGGACGGTCCTGTGTCCGGGCCCCTCGGTCACGCCGAAGACGTGGCCGCGCCCGGCCGCGAGGGCCGCGCCCACCTCGTTCAGCCCGCCGTCGACGTCGTTGCGCAGGCGCAGCGGCCAGGAGGCCGGAGCACCGTCGATCTCGGCAGGGGAGGAGGTGATCAGGATGCCGTTGCCGGACTGGCGGACGTCCAGGTGCTGCATCCCCTCGGTGGAGTGGAACGCGGTGCCGAACCATTCCGTGGTCGGCTGGCCGCTCTCGCCCTGTGGGTGGCGTGGCTTGTGCTGCTTCTGACGTCCCATGCTGTGCCTCGCAGACGTGGCCCCGTGCGCGGGCCGGTCGGCCCGCTGAACCCACAACCGACAGCCCGCCGACCGGGCTACGCCAGGGGCCCGTCGTTCACCTATCCGGCCCATCTGGCTGTCGGGTCCCCACCGTGGAAGCGGTCGCTGTCAGCCGGCTACGACGTCGCGTAGTTCCCGGACGGCGCGTTCGTGGTGGTGCTGGGCGGGGATCGCCTCGTACAGGTCCTGCGCGCGACGGCGGACCAGGCCGGTGGCGCCAGCCGGGACGGCTGGCGAAGTCGCCGCGCCACCCGGCGGGATGACGAGGGTCAGGACGCGAACTGCGCCCGGTCCACGGCGTACTCAGGTATTCCGACGTCATCGACCGGAAGGCAGCCATGAGGCTTCACAGGCACCACAGCACGCAGCAGAACGCGGACATGCCGTCCAGGCACGGCGACCCGGGAGACCTGTGGCACGCGATGGCCCGTCTCCATGCGACCCATCCCGAGCCGGTCGGCCTCAGCGTGCCGTTCGAGCGGCCGGCGGCACGGCTGTCGATCGCGGATCCGAACGACATCCTCCTCTCGGCGCGTGTGGAGCTGTTCGAGGATGAGCCGATAAGCCGTCTTCACGACGTGATCGAATCGGTGTCGCGCCGCCTCGCCGGGGACGGCGGGATCGGCGAGTACGCGCTCGTGCCCGACGTCGGGCTGGAGCTCATGATCGGCGTGCGACAGGAACTGCCGCTGCACATCGCCCACGTCGAAGGTCTCACCCGGCTCCTGCGGGATGCCCTCGGCACCATCGGCGCGGGCAGCGGCCCCGGAGAGGGGGACTGCTCTCACTGCGGCGGGAGGGGCCTGGCCCGCCCGCTGTGGAAGCCGTCGTTCTCAGCTGACCAGGACGTCGCGTAGTTCCCGTACGGCACGCTCCCGGTGGTGCTGGGCGGGGATCGCCTCGTACAGGTCCAGGGCGCGGCGGCGGACCAGGCCGGTGCAGTAGTCCGCGGGCAGCGCGGTCAGGGCGGCGACGGTGCGGCGGCAGGCCTGCTCGGTGTCGCCGTCGTGATGGGCACAGGCGGCGCCGTCGATGGTCAGCAGGGTGCGCGTCATGGTGCTGGTCGGCGCGGACAGCTCCAGGGCGCGCTCCTGGCTCTCCCGGGCGCGGTGGGTGTCCCCGAGGGTGGTGAAGGCGTGGCTGAGGTGGACGTGGTGCTTCTGCTCGCCGTACGTCAGCCACGTGTCCGACCGCTCGGACTCGGGGAGCCGGTCCATGAGGGCGTCGGCGGCCTCGAGCGCGGCGCGGGCCTGCTCGCTCTGGTGGTTGAGGGCGTAGGCGCGGGCGGCGACAGCGGCCGCCAGCACTGCGGGGGCGGTCGGCCTGGTGCCGGCCGCCTGCCGGGCCTGTTCGGCGAGGCTGGCCGCTGCCCTCGGAGCGCCGTAGTTGAGCGGGACCATCGCCTCCCGGGCGAGGACCCACGCGTGTAGCTGATGGTCGCCGGATTCGGCGGCGGCCCGGGCGGCGGTGGCGAACCAGGCGCGGGACTCCCGGCGGCTACCCAGGTCGTGCAGGACGATCGCGGTCATCCCGGCCATCTGCCCGGCTGTCCGGAACAGCCGGGCTTGGACCGGTGCGGGCTGTGGGACGGTGAGCAGCGGGCGCAGGGTTGTGAAGTCGGTGACCAGGTCGGCCAGTACGCGGGTGGGTGCTTGTCCGTGGTAGCCGTATCCGTAGTTCTCGGCTGCGGCCTCGAGGTCGGCCAGGTCCTGGGGAGTATCGGGGGAGAGGGTCTGGTCGACGTCGGTCCAGGCGGCGGTGAGTGCGGCGAGGGCCGGAGCGGTGAGGCCGGCGGCCAGCGCGCCGCGCAGCAGGTTGCGGCGCTTCATCGGATCGTCTCCACGATCGGCGGTGCCAGTCAGGTTGTCTGCGTGCGGTTGAGCAGCATCACGGCATACAGCGGGGAGTCCGGGAACGGCTGGCGCTCGCCGACCTTCCGGTACCCCCAGCCCTCGTACAGCGCCTGGAGCCGGGGCCGCTTGGTGTCCACCGTGAGCACGGCCAGGGCCTCGGGCCGGTCGGCGAGTAGCGCGGTGTGAAGCCGTTGTCCGAGGCCCTGCTTGCGCCATTTCGGCCTGAGCATCAGTTCCGAGACGGAGAACGTCGATGGGTCGGCCGGCTCTTCGGTCAGGTACTCGCGCCACCATTCGCGGCCCGGCTCGCCTGGCGCCCCGTAGGTGAACCCGATGGGCTCGCCGCCCTCGTAGGCGACCACGCACGCGAATCCTTCGCGGCCTCCCCAGTGGTCCACGAACCAGGGGAAGCGCTGGACGAACTCTTCGTGCCGCCGCTCGAAGTAGGCGTCGGCGTGGACATCGAGCAGGGTCTGCCGGATGTCGGGCAGGTCGTTGTGTCCGTAGCGGCGCAGTTCGATGGCGGGTGCCGTGGTCACGCGGGGCTCCATTCGGATCGGTAGCGGTCGGCCCACTCGCGCGCCACGGTGGTGGAGGGCGCGAGCGTGAGGAGATCACGGTAGAAGTCGCCGAGAAGGACGCGCAGGCGGCCGGGTAAGGGGCTTCCGGTCATCAGGGTGAAGGCGTCCTCGGTTGTGGTGCAGGCTTGTTCGGCGTCGCCCTGGTGGAGTTGGGCGATGGCGAGGTCCACGGTCGTCATGGCGCGGTTGCGCCGGTAGGCGGCGGGGAGCGCGGACAGGGCGCGGTGTGAGGCTGCTTCCGCCTCCGCGGGCTGGCCGAGACGGCTGCGGACGATCCCGGTCAGGGCGTGCAGTTCTGCGGGCCCGTAGAAGGCGACCCAGGACGGCCGGGGGCGCGCCTCGGCTCGCGTCAGGGCCTCTTCGGCGTATCCGATCGAGCGGACGGCGGCCTGTCCGTCGCCCCGGTAGGCGTGCCCCACTGCGGCACGGGCGTGCGCGAGGGAGCCGAACAGCGGATCGCGGCGCGTGATCGCGCAGGACTGTGCCGCCTGTGCTGCTGCCACGCTTTCGGCGTGGTGACCGAGCTGGTGCGCGAGGATCGCCGTGGAGTTCCACACTCGCATCAAGGCCACGGGGTCCTGCGACAGCCCGGCCAGGTGAAGGGCCTCGTTCACGTGGCCGCGGGCGCGCTCGAGCTGGCGGGCGTCGATGCACGACCAGGCGGCGGCCGTGGTGTAGTCGGCGGCGACTCCGAACAGCCGCTGGCGGATCGTCTGCGAGGCGGAGTGGTCCTGGAGGCCGACGGCCTCGGCTGCGCCGGCGAGTGCGGCGCGTTCGAGGGTGGCGTGTCCGCCGCGTCTCTGATCGAGCAGGGTGAGCCGGTCCAGGCCGTCGCGCAGGCGGATCACGTCGGAGGTGCCCACGGTGGTGGGGCGGGTGTCGACGGTCGGCAGGGCGGTGGCTGTGAGCGCGGACGTGGCGGCGGTGCAGAAGCGGCGGCGGAGCATGTCTGAGGGGTCCTCGTAGGGCGGTGCGGGCATGCCGGGGGGATAGAAGCCAAGGCATGCGGGTGTGCATCCGAATACTGCCGTGAGGGCGTCTCGCTGGCGCTGGTGCGGCCAGCGGGATTTTCCGGTTACCCAGTTGCGGACCGTGCGGTCACCGACGGTCCCCTGGTGACCGGCCGCCTTCAGCTCATCGTTCACCCGGTCGGCCAACCCGCCCTGTTTGAAAGCGTGTTCGGTCATGTGGGCCTGCAACCGGAAATTTCCTTCCACACACTCACCGTAGCCGCGTGATCATGCAGCGTGGAGGGGTTGCGCGGATCCCGCCCGCCGAAATTTCCGGTCACCGCGAGTAGCAATCGGCCCACTTTTCCTACCCGTTGACCACGCTCCGGCGTTGGACTGGACACGTGCCCCGGTGAACACCGCGGGCGCCCGGCGGCCGTCTCTCGTTCCCCCGTGGGAGATGGCCGCCACAAGCTCCCGACCGCGAGCGCGAGGCACCAACATGACGACGCGCAGCACGCAGCCCATGGCCGGCGCCTACGTGGACGCCCCGGTGATTCACCGTGAGCGGCTGAGCCCGCAGCAGATCGCAGGCCGCTCGTGCTGCTGGTGCAGCGGGACCCCGGACCCCAGGTTTCCGGTGCCGATACTGCGCGGTGACGCCCTGTTCGCCTGCAGCCCGTGCGCGTCCATGTACGGCGTCCCGGCCGTGGAGGCGGACCAGTGACCCGCGCCGGCACCGACGACTTCCCGGCCGGGCTGGATGCCTGGACCGTCGATGACTGGGCGGACTACCGGGCCCGGGTCGAAGACGGCGAGGGCAGCGCGCACGCGATCGACGCCGTCCAGCGTCGCCGCCGTCGCCAGGCGCAGGGCGAGACGTCGCAGGAGAGTGCGCAGTGACCGGCGCAACGGTGCCCTGCGTGGCGGGTGCGGGTGACCTCGTACAGCTGACGGACCGCGAAGACAGCCAACTCCCAACTGCCCGACGAAGGGAATCTCCATGACGTACGGCAGCGACACCTACGGCGAGCGCACCGCTGACGAGTACGACGTGCTGTACGGCGACTTCGTGCCGCCGACCGCGCAGATCCGATTACTTGCCGAGCTGGCGGGTGACACGCCTGCCGTGGAGATCGGCTCCGGCACCGGGCGGATCACGCTGCCGCTGGCCGAACACGTTCCGGTCCTCGCGGTCGACGCGTCGGAGGAGATGACCCGCCAGCTGGCGAAGAAGACCGGCACCCTGTCCGTCACCCCGATCACCGCGGACGCCGCCCACTACCTGGCCGGCAGGCGCGTGGACCTTGTGTTCGCCTGCTTCAACACCTTCTTCCTGCTGGCCTCCGAAGCCACGCAGCGGGCGTTCCTGCACAACGCGGCGCGCATGCTCACCGACACCGGCACGCTGCTGATCGAGACCTTCGTCCCGCGGCCCGGCCAGCGCCTGCCCGACGGGCCGCACCCGGGGGTGTTCCCCGAGGGGCGCAGCGTGGTCGCGCTCAAGCGCCGGACCACGGACACCGTGGTGGTCTTCGCCGCCGAGAACCACGATGCCGAGCAGGAGTTCCACTACTCCGAGGTCGTCCTGCGCGATGGGGAGCCGGTGCGGGTGCTGCCCGGCCAGATGCGCTACTGGCGGCCCGAGCAGATCGACGTGCTCGCCGGTGAGGCGGGGCTGCTGCTGCGGGAGCGGTGGGAGGACTGGGACCGCACCCCGTACGACACGGACACCAGCGGCCGGCACATCTCGCTCTACCGGCTCGCCGGACAGGGCCAGTAGCACGCGCGACGGCCGCCGCACCCTTCGCCCGGGTGCGGCGGCCGTCGCACGTCGTCAGACAGACAGACCGTGCCGGTGGGCGGCCAAGGCCGCGAGATCGCGGCAGAAGACGCCGAAGTCGAGACCCGCCTCTTCGAGCGCCATGGGGTAGGTGCTGGTCTCGGTCATCCCGGGGGCGACGTTCGTCTCCAGGACGAAGACCTCTCCGGCCTCGGTGACGATCGCGTCCGTGCGCGACAGGTCCAGCAGCCCCAGCGCCTGGTGCGCGGCGACGGCCACCCGGGCGGCCTCCTTGGCCACTTCGGCGGGCAGGCGGGCCGGACAGTGGAACTCCACGGCGCCCGGGGTGTAGCGGGCGGTGTAGTCGTACAGGCCCGTCCCCGCGTCGATCTCCACCACGGGCAGCGCGCGCGGACCGTCACCGAGATCGGCCACCCCGACGGCGATCTCCGTGCCCGTCACACGCCGCTCGATCAGCGCCTCATCGTGGTACGCGAAGCACGCCATCAAGGCCTGCGGCAGGTCCCCCGCGGACTCCACCCGGCTCACACCGAACGCGCTGCCGCACGCACGCGGCTTGACGAACAGCTCAGCACCCAGCCGTTCCACCACCCGGGCCGTCAGCGCGGCCGCGCCCAGGTCGTGGAACGCCTGCTTCGGCAGCGTCACCGACTCGGGAGTCTTCAGCCCGGACTGGTCCAGGATCGCCTTGGCAGTGGTCTTGTCGAACGCGGTGCGGCACGCGTGCGGGCGGGCGCCGACGTACGGCACCCCGGCCAGCTCCAGGACCTCCTTTATGGTCCCGTCTTCCCCGGCAATGCCATGCAGTACAGGGAAGACCACACCCGGCGAGTCCTGCGCCAACGCGGGCAGCAGGTCCTTGCCGACGTCGCGGAGCTCCACCTCGACCCCGGCCCGGCGCAGCGCGTCGGCCACCCTCGACCCGGAGCGCAGTGACACCTCGCGTTCCGGTGACAGGCCCCCGGCGATGACGGTGACGTTCAGGTCGCTCATGCTGATTCCGTTCCTCTGCAGTCAGGGGCGTCAGGAGTGGTCCGGGCCCGGGGTCTGCGGGCCTCCGCTGTGCGGGTGCGCGGTGGCGCCGAAGGTCTCCCACAGCTCCAGCTCGGTGCCGATCACGTCGGCGAGGGTCCGAACACCATCCCGAATGCGCTCGGGTGGCGGATAGCAGTACGACAAGCGCATGGCCCGGCGGCCAGCGCCGTCAGCGTAGAAGCCGGTGCCCGGCACGTAGGCCACCCTCGACTGGACCGCCCGGGGCAGCATGGCCTTCGAGTCCAGCCCCTCAGGCAGCGTCACCCAGACGAAGAAGCCGCCGCCCGGCCTTGTCCACGACACCCCCGCCGGCATGTGCTGTTCAAGGGAGTCGAGCATCGCATCGCGCCGTTCCCGGTACATCTCCCGGAAGGCCTTCAGCTGCTCCTGCCACGGCTGAGTGCGCAGGTACCGGTCCACGGCGAGCTGGGCAAAAGCGGAGTGGGACAGCATCGCGCTCTCCGCCGCCAGCACCAGCTTGTCCCGCACCGCCGACGGCGCCAGCGCCCAGCCCACCCGCAGCCCCGGCGCCAGGGTCTTGGAGAACGAGCCCAGATAGACGACGTCCGCGGGGGCGTCGGCGCGCAGGGCCCGCATCGGCTCGCCCTCGAGGTGTAGCAGGCCGTAGGGGTTGTCCTCCAGCACCAGCACCTTGGCCCGGCGGCACACCTCCAGGACGCGTAAACGCCGCTCAGCGGCCAGCGTGACACCGGCCGGGTTCTGGAAGGTGGGCACCGTGTAGAAGAGTTTCGCCGGACGCCCGGCGCGCTCCAGCCGGGCGAACGTCTCCGCCAACGCTTCTGGCAGCACGCCCCGTTCATCCATGTCGACGTGGACGGCGCGGGCCTGGTACGCGGCGAACGTCCCCAGCGCGGTGACATACGTCGGGCCCTCGGTGACCACCGTGTCACCCGGATCGAGGAACACGCGCGCCACCAGGTCCAGCGCCTGCTGCGAGCCGACGGTGACCACCACGTCATCCGGGTGAGCGTCGATGCCCTCTTCGGCCATCACCGTGCAGATCGTCTCCCGCAGGCTCGGATCGCCCTGGGCGGATCCGTACTGCAGCGCGACCGGCCCGCGTTCCGTCACCAGGTCGGCCATCAGCCCGGCGACGGCATCCATGGGCAAGGCACTCACATTGGGCATCCCGCCAGCCAGTGACACGATCTCGGGGCGCGACGCCACCGCGAAGAGGGCCCGCACCTCGGACGCGACCATCCCCGCTGCCCGCTCCGCGTAGTGGCCGAGCCATGGATCGGCGCCCCGCCGGGATGGTTCATCAGACTGCATTCGCGCGCTCCCTGTCCGTCACCACTGGAGGCCACAGACACTACTGGCCTGCGCTCGCCCACCGCGCCCGATATGTGCCCCCTGCCAGGCAGTCGGCTTCGGCGCCAGAGCGCGAAACAGACGGCGACGACAGCGCCAGACCGGAGATCAGCCCACCCACCCGATGTCACGGACCTCGATCGCGCCGGCGTGCGGCATGAACTGGATCCAGCACCGCCGCCCGAACGCCTCCCGGATCTCCTCCACCGAGCCCGGATCGCGGACATCGGGCCAGGCCCGCGGATCCATCCGCGCGACCTCCACCAGTGCCATCACCTCCCGCCGCGCCCGGTCGTCGGGCAGCTGCGCCATGACCTCCACCGCGAGCTCCTCCACCACCACGCCGTACCGCATCCCGCACACCCCCGTGTGATCGATTCGGGCAGCAGCGTACGAGGGAGCCGCCGGTCACGCCTGGGGCCTGTGGATAACTTCGAATCGGGGCCGCAGAGCAGCGAGGGGTACATGTACCGGTATGGCGCGTGAGCGGGTGCGGTGGCCGTCCGTGGTGGACCGGGCGCGGGAGATCGTGAACGGGTACGCGCCGATGAAGGTCACGCTGCGCCAGGTCATGTACCGCCTGGCCTCCGAGGGAACGCTGCCGCACACGGCGCCGATGTACCGCCGTCTGTCCGCACAGCTGGCCAAGGCCCGCCGGGAGGGCCGGTTCCCCGACCTGATCGACACCGTCCGGGAGGTCCACGTCCCGCCGGCCTGGACGGGCGCGGACGCGTTCCTCGCGGAGATGCCCGACTGGTTCCGCCTCGACCGCACCGAGGGCCAGGAGCACGCCCTGTACGTCGCGGCGGAGAAGGACACCCTGCGCCAGCAGCTGACCGGCTGGCTCGCCGATGCGGGTATCCCGGTCCTGGTGGTCCGCGGCTTCGGCTCGCAGTCGTACGCCGACGTCGTCCACGACCGCGTCACCGCCGACCCGCGGGACGCCGTGCTCCTGGTGGTCGGTGACTTCGACTGCTCGGGCGAGGACATCGAGCGGGACTGGGTGGCGCGCACGGGCTGTTGGAGCCACACCGAGAGGGTGCTGCTGACCTACGAGCAGGTGCGCGCCTACGAGCTGCCCGCGACCGAGGGCAAGCGCGGCGATCCGAGGTGGCCGGCCTTCGCCGACCGCTACGGCTTCGACCCCCGTCGCCCGGTGCAGTGGGAGGTGGAGGCGCTGGAGCCGGCCGAACTCCGGCGCCTGGTCCTCGCCGCCGTCGACCCGTACATCGACCGCGACGCCCTCGCCCGGCAGATCGCCCGCGAGGAAGCACAACGCCGCGCCCTGGCCGCCTTTCTGGACGGCTGGGACGCGGCGGGCGGGGGAGCACCCTCGTAGCGCTGTACCGGCGCGGGGGCGCTCAGGCGGGTGCCGGTGCCGGGCGCAGCGATCCCAGAGGAGAGCGCCGGCCTTTCTCCACCGCGCGCAGCTGCTCCCAGTCGACCTCGGGATGGGCAGGGACGACCGCGTCGACGGACGCCGTGGTGTAGAGCGCGACGTCGACGGCCCCGGCCCGGCTGGTGCCGAAGCGGACCTCGATCGACTGCGGGGAGCGGACCCAGCCGAGCCGCACCATGTGGTCGAACTCGACCCTGCGCACCCCAAGCCTGGCGGCGGCCTGCTCGGGACCGAGCGGAGTGTCGGCGGCGACCAGGTCCGCCAGGTCCTCGCGGCGGCAGACCTCCGCGACCTGGCCGGGGTGGTGCAGCGTCCCATCCGGGTTCGCGCTCAGGTCGACCAGCAGGCCGCGGTCGATGAACCGCCGCACCACGAAGGCCGTGACGTTCGCCTTCTCGCCGATCACGTTCGGGGTGCCGAGCGCGTCCGCGATCCGGTCCGCCGCCGCGCCACCGCCGATCGGCGGGGACGCCATCGCGGCCCGGACGGCGTCGGCGTCCAGAGCCTCCACAGCGGCCCGGGACCACTGGAACGACGACGCGTCCGGGTCAGGGATGAGGCCGGTGTGCCGGGCCCACCGGAAGGCCGCTGCGGGCACCTTCAGTCGCTTGGCGGCCTGGCTCGCGTCGTACTCAGTTCGTCGCATGAGATCACCTCTCGCTCGTTCGCCGGAAGCGGCGGGACAGAACATGACAGAACACATGAAAAGCTGTCAATACCCCCTGGAAATAGGCAAGTTGGACGCGCACCGCTAGGACTGCGCCCGCGTACGCGAAGGGAAATCACCCGCCCGGGTGCCGCTCCAGACCGGGCCGGACCACCTTGGTGGGGCCGACCACAGGCCCGACCATGAGGCCGACCACGCCAGTCGCGACCCCCGACCACAGCGCCAGACAGGGCGTGTCCGAAGTGACACGCAATTCGAACAAGCGATCTAATGCCGGTATGGACGTGACCGACTTCCCCGACGACCTGGTGCAGACGCAAGCCGCATGGAACGCCACCTACCAAGCACTCGCCGCCCCCCGCCCCCACGACACCACAACCCTGCGCCGCCGCCTGCTGCTCCTGTCCGTACGGCTGTGGTGGCATCCCTACTGGGAGACCGTCCCCTCGGTGCCAGCGGCACGCTCCGAGCTGCGCCACCTCGCCCGCGCCCACGGAGCCGTCCGGGCCGCGTGACCGGTCGCCCCGGTCGACCAGGAGCACGAGGTTGCGCTGGGGGCTGCGCCTATCTGTTGCGCTGGATGTTGCGCCAAGGGGTGCGCTAGGTGTTGCGCGGCCCGCAGAACCGTCCCCATGTCCGCGCAGGTCACCACGCCGTTTTGCCATGGTCGGCCTGCTGACATCCCCGTTGCGGCTGATCTGCCCATGTCCCTTGGCTGAAGTCAAGGAGGAAGGGACGGGCGGGATGGGCGGCGCGGCCGCGGCCGGGGATCGGGGCGCGCTCAGCCGGTTGCGCGTCGGCCGGGCCGCCGCGCCGCAGCGGCGTCAGGCGGGGAACATCGGCGGGGAGCAGTCCGGCTGCGGGCGATGCCAGCGCGCGGGGAGGACGGTCCCAGCGCCCCGCCGCCCGGGGGCGGCGGGGCGCGGTGCGGGGGTGAGCCGTGCGGCGCATGGTCAGTCGTCGGCGCTCAGGCCGCTGGCACGGGCGATGCCGTCCAGCTCGTTGTAGAGGGCCTGCTGCTCAGTGACGAAGCGACGGTGCTTTTCGCGCAACTCTTGCAGTTTCGCCGGGTCGTCGGCGGCGGAGGCTTCCACGATGGCGAAGCCGGGGCTGCCGTCGGGGCTGGGCGTCTCCACGAGTCGGTGGTCCATGCGGCCGGTCAGGAGAATCGCCAGGACCGTCGCGTACTCCCGCTGCACCTCATCGGTGAACTGTGAGGCGTCACCGACAGGGCCGGCCTGATGGCCCTCGGCTATCAGGTGCGCTGTCTCGTGCACGGCCTTGGCCAGGACGTCGTACTGCTCGGGGTCCATTCGGGCCTTGAGCGTCTCCATGTAGAGGGAGACGTTGTCGATCCTGCCGTCGTCCGAGCCGGAGTCGTTCGCGTCGTTCATCTCGACAGCCTGGCCCGGGAGGCGGCAGGCGTCCAGGCCCATACGCGGGGCGACGCAGAGCGGTAAGTACCGGTATGGCGTCCAATCGGATCCGGCAGCCGGCCGTGGTGGACCGGGCCCTCGAAGCGCTGTACAGGCTCAGGCGGGCATCGGTGCCGGACGCAGCGACGCGAGCGGAGAGCGCCGGAGTCACCTCACGCTGACCGGTTCGGCCAGCGGCGCCCGATGTTCCGAGTGAGTACGGGGGCTCTCCTGTTCAGGGTGAGCCATCGGTTTCCTGGAGTGTTAATCACCGCCCGCCATCGCAAGGGGGAAGCGTCTCTGACAGGGCTCGATACGCCCTCTACGCTGCCGCGCATGGCACGCACATGGACACGACTCCACGAACACCTCGGATGCCCGCCCGGCCCCCTCACCTTCGACATGGTCCACCAGGCCGCAGCGGACAACCTGGAGGAGACCGACGACCTGGACTGGAAGGAGATGCTTCCCCAGCCGCCCCGGGACGGCCGGTGGAACGAGTTCGCCAAGGACGTCGCCGCCATGGCCAACACCCGCGGCGGGCTGATCATCTTCGGCGTCCAGGACAAGACGACCGCCCTGGTGGGCATCGACCCCGAGCAGGTCAACCGGCAGCAGTACGCCCAGTGGATCCGCAACCACGTCCAGCCCTACCTGCCGGACCTGGACATATTCGAGCTGACCGACGGGACGAAGACCGTCCTGGTCGTCGATGTGCCGGCCAGCGAGATGGCACCCCACTTCGTCTACGGCGGCGCAGCACGCGACAAGGAACAGCAGGCCGCGGTCGTCCCCTACCGGGACAACGACCACACCGCCTGGATGTCAGAGCACCAGATCGAGCGGGCCTACCGCGACCGCTTCGCCCGCGTCGGCCGGGCAGAGGAAGAAATCCAGCGCCACATCGACTTCACCACCCAGACCATCACCGCGCACGCCTACGCGCCCTCGGCATGGTTCCTCGCGGTCTCCCGGCCCCAGCGGCCCCTGCCGCGCGGTGCTTACACGATGAGCCGGGGTGAGGCTCGGGAGGTCCTGGAGGCCGCCAAGACGCGAGCCCGCGTTCTGCACGCGAGAGAGTTGGTGCCAGGCCCCCTGGTCGGGATGGGGCCGGACACTCGACTCAACCCGCGCCCTGGTCTGCGCCGCTGGGTGTGCAACAACCTCCAGTCACCCATGAACCGGGAGATCATCACCGAGCTGCACTACGACGGCACCGTGGTGATGGCCGCCAACCTGTCCTTCATCCGTGATGCGGGGGCGGAGCTCCCGGGACAAGACGACGTCCTCCGGGTATCCGAGCGCTTGGTGACGGCATGCTGCTACGACTTCATCGCCACCGCGCAGGAGCACCAGCGAAAGTTGCGCTTGGACAGCACCCTGCAACTGACTGCGCTGATCATCTCCCCGGACAAACCCAGGGCCATGACGCCGCTCACCTCGACCTGGGGAGACGGGGCGGAGACGGAGCCGCCGTACGCCCGCAGGCCCCACCATCTCCAACCCGCACACACCGTCCTTTCCCCTGCGGCGGCGGATGACGAAGGACGCAGCAGCGCTGACGAACTGTGCACGGACCTGATGAGCCAGTTCGGGCTGTAGCCGAAGAGGACGCTCGGCGTTTCATACGCTCAGGACATGACGATGACGCCGCAGGAGTTCGAGGATCAGAAGGAGACCCTGGAGCTGATCAACAGCGAACTGGCGGCGCGCCTGGCGCGGCAGGCGGATTCCGGCGCGAAGGTAGACACCAAGGCGATCTTCCTGGTGGGCTTCGCGGCCACAGCCGCCCAGTTCCTTGCCTCCCGGAGCTTCGAGCCGTTCACCGGCGCCGCGGCCTTCGCGGCGTACGCGGTGGCCGTCGGCTTCGGCATCTCGGTCTTCAACCTCGCCGAGTACGAGGACATCAAGCCGCGGGAAGTCCTGGACACCTACGCACGCTCGGAGAAGGGCGCGACGCTGGGGGCTCTGGCCGGAACGCGGGTGGGGATGTTCGAGAAGAACGCCCGCCTGCACCAGCGGAAGACGAAGCGATGGACGGTCGCCTTGGCCGCTGTCGCCGCCGGGATCGTCCTCTCCACTGTCAGTCTCGTGCTGCACACTGGCGGCCATGACAGACACACAGAACCAGGGGAACCCACCCCCACCTCCTCCTCCGCCTCCGCCCAGCCTCACTGACTCCCTCGCCAACCCGGCTCTTGTGGGCACGGAGAAGAGGAACGAAGGCAAGCCCGTACGCAACAGGGCGGCCACCTCGGGACAGCCCGTCGAACGGCGCTGACCCGTGCCGCGAGAGCGGCCCTCGCCTTTGCGGCGGGACAGGACGAGACCCCGGGCATCTGCGACCCGGGGTCTCTCTGTGCTCTGGGATGTCCGAGCGGTTCAACGACCCGCCGACGGGAGCGTCACGCCCACTCCACGCCCAGTTCCCGCAGCGCGGCCAGCTGGTCCTGGGCGAGCTTGTCGCGCCTCGATTTTGTGTTCGAGACCCACACACCCAGTTTCACAGCCACCGGCTCCGCCTCGCCGTCGACCACGATCTCTTCGCTGTGGCCCCTCGGCACCGGCCGCTGGCCCTCCCGTTCCACCCACTGCGCGAGGGCCGCCAGGCCCCGCTGGAACGCCTGCTGCGCCTTGCCCTGACCCTTCGTCGCCCCCTTGGCGGCCGGGGCGGCAGACGGCGCCTCAAGCGGCTTGACGCCCAGCTGGGACAGCCGCTCCTGCTGCTCAGGCAGGAGCCGCGCCCAGGTGCCCGGCTGCTTCTGCTGCTGGAGCCACTTGCCGATGTCGTCGCCGTCCATCAGCACGCCGGGCTGGATCTCGGGCAGGCTGCCGTCGGCGTCGACCAGGTCCGCCAGCACGCGGTAGTGCCGCTGCCAGTCCAGCGGCCACGGGCAGTCCCAGTCCGGGTCGATCTCCGTCAGCTGCGCCGCACGCACGGCGGCCCTCTCCGGGTCCTTGCCCAGGCCGTTCTTCGCTCCCTTCCGCCGGAGGTTGGCCATGTGCTGGCCGACGGGCATCATCGCCTCGCCCTCGCCCCAGACCGCGTCCTGACGCGGCGCGAGGTGCCCGGTGGCCCGGTGGTACGACCGCAACGCGGCGAGCTTGGCCTCCCACGCCTCGTCGCCCGGTTCCCACACCATCCCGGCCTCCGGCGCGTCCAGCAGGGTCTTGCGCCGCTCCTCCAGTTCCCCGGCCCGCAATGCCTTCCGCTGCTGGTGGACCCATCGCCCAAGCGGAAACGCCTTCGTGACCCCGACCTCGACCTCAACGTCGTAGGGAACGGCGTAGAGGCCGGTGATCTCGTTCTCCTTCCGCCAGCGGATGAGGGCCTGGTATCCCTCCAGCCACACCAGGGACTCGGGCCGGTAGACCCGGGTGCGCAGGAAGGCTGCGATGGTCGATGCGTCGCGCGGGCTGGAGAAGTGGAGCAGGGCCGACTCGGCAGCGGCGTCGGTGTCGTCCTGCTCCTGGTCCTCGCCGTCGCCCTCGCCGCCGGCCCCGACGATCTGGCCGTCCTCATCGCGCCGGACGTGCACCTTGCGCTTCCCGCTGCTCAGGGCCCGGGAGGCGAGCTGCTCGACCAGGCGCTCATCGTGCGAGCGCAGGCCCTGCAATACGGCTACAAGGGGGCGGAAGCTGGCGGAGGCGACCATGTCGGTGGGGTCCTCGCCGGGCTCCAGGAAGACCGGCACGATGATGCGGGCGATCTTCGTGGTGCCGTCGCGGTTGAGCCGGAGCGCGCGGCCGATGTTCTGGACGATCTCCACTTGGGAGCCGCGGGTGTCGGCGAAGCAGATTGCCTCCACTCCGCGCTCGCCGGTGATGTCGACGCCTTCCCCGAGGACTCGAACTGAGGCGAGGAACGCGCGGTGTACGCGCCGGTTGTTGGCGTCGATCCCGTTGGCGAACTGGCGGATCTTCTCGCGCCGTTCGATGACGGTGTGGTCGCCGCACAGCCACGCCGACCACACCCGGTCCGGCGGGACGTGGCGGCCGGCCTCCAGCCCGTAGAACTCCGCGTCGATCGACGACGCCGGGAGCTCCTTCTCCGCCTTGACCATGGTCTCGTCATCCGTCTCGGTGACGTACAGCTCGGCAGCGGTTTCCGGCAGCTTCTCCGCGAACGCCGCCGCCTCCTCCACCTTCTGATGGAAAGTCATGACCGTACGCAGGTTGTACGCCGCCGCGTGCTCCAGCAGGGCGGTCTGCAGCAGGGCCAGGCGCCGGCCTCGCTGCGCCTCCTCCGATTCCCCGAGGACCGGGGAGGGGTCGCGGATCTCCAGGACGTCGATCTCGAACGGGGCGAGGATTTCCCGCTCGATCGCCTCCGAGAGCCCGAGTTCAGCACCAGGAAGCCAGGCGCCGAACGTGCCGTCCGGGTCGTCGGCCATGCTCGCGATCTCCGCCTCCTGGCCGTCGACGCCCTTCTGCGGCCGGGGCGAAGCGAGGATGCGCGGCGTGGCGGTCAGATACAGCCGGAAGTCCGCCGGGATCCGGGCGTTGTCGTGGATCGCCGCCCACGGCCTCCCAAGATCACCAGTAGTTCCATGGGCTTCGTCCACGATGGCGAGCGAAAAACCGTCCATGCGCTGGCCGTACAGGCGCTCTCCGCCCGCCAGAGCGGCCTCCAGCGGCCCGCGAACGCGTCCCTGGCCCATCGGGTCCTCGAAGTCCTCGCGGTCCACGAGAGAGGCGTACGTGGCGAACACGATGACCGGCCCGTGTCCGGCCCACAGGGCGAGCTGGATCGCGTTGGTGGTGGTGCGCACCCCCAGCTCGTTCAGCACCGGGTCGTTCTCCAGCGAGCACACCGCGACCATGGGGGAGCGGTGACCCACAGCCCGCCACGCCTGGGCGGTCTGCACGAGCAGATCCAGGGTCGGCACGGTCACGAGGATCCGGCCCTCGGGGAAACACTCCAGGGCGCTCGCGGCAGCCATGATCGTTTTCCCTGACCCGGTCGCTGACACGATCGTGCCACGGGCACCCTGAGGGGGCACAGATGACCTTGCAGGGAATCCGACCCACTTACGGAAACTCGACTTCTGGTCGATCTGGTGTTTCTTGAGCGGAATCCTGCTCATCGTCCGTCCTCCTCTCCCGTGTCGTACAGCCAGGCGTTCTCAAGCCTTTCCAGCGTGGTTTTCTCCCAGCCCTCTCGCGTCCAGACCCCTTCGAGCCAGAGCGGGCTTTCGTCGATCCTCTCGCACAGCACGAAGCAGGCGGGCAGGTCGATCAGCACGAGCTCGCCCGCGAACATGCCGCCGGGCCCGTAGCGGCGCCACAGCCGCTCCAGCCGCGCCCGGTGCGTTTGCAGGTAGGTCTCCAGCGCCCGCGGGTAGTAGGTGTCCCGCTCCGCCAACTGCACGGTGCACAGGGCGATGCGCACGACCTCCCGGGCCGACTCCTGGTCCCACTGCTCGGAGCTGGTGCCGGTCACGGCCGCGTAGTGCTGTCCGCAGATGTCCAGGACACGCTCGACAAGTTCCGGCGACGCCTGGTTCTCTTCCGCGGCACGGGCCGAAGGCCGGCCGACGTCCGTGCGCTCTTCAGGCAGGGCGCTGGTGCGGGCACTTGCCTCCACCAGGTCCAGGCCGTGGTGGTCCAGGTAGGCCAGGAGGAACAGGGCCAGGGCCCGGCCGGGGTCGCTGGCGTGCTCAATCCCGGGCGGCTCGCTGATCCAGCCGAAGGTGGCTTGGTGAGGCCGGGGGTGTACGCCGCTGGTGTGCGGGTCGGGGAAGGCGACGGCGCGGGTGAAGAAGTCGTCCAGGCGGCTGAGGAGTTCCGCATCCGGGCTGTCCGGCTCGCGGCCGCGCACGGTGGTGGTGGCGTTCTCCAGGATGGTCGTGAGGTACCGCCGGCGGGCCTCCTCCTGCTGCCGGAGTTCGCTGGACGGGCTCTCCTCGACCACCTCCACCACGCGGTACATGCCCTGGTCCCCGTACAGACCGTCCGGCTTCTCCAGCGCCTTGCGGGCCTTGGTGACGGCCTCCTCGACCGACCGCCCGTAGGCGTAGTTCGTCACCACCGACGCGCCCGGGTGCTCCGGATCGGTGCGCTGCGCCACGATCCGATAGCGGATCAGCTCCGGGTCCAGTGCCGAATTAACCTCACGATCGTTTTCCTTTCGCGCTTCAAAGCGCTTCTCGAAGCCCGACGGATTCAAAGAGTCCTCGCTTCCCGCGCCCCGCCCGGGTGGTTGGGGGGTGTCCCGTGTTTCTGCCAACGGTACATGCTGCATCAACCTGATGCACGCGGTACACTGGAACCCACACGAACGAGCGACCCCCTCCCTCGTAGCCAGCCCGGCCCGCGCCAGC